>NZ_PYLQ01000001.1 GCF_003024685.1 Faecalibacillus intestinalis
ATTCTTGAATAATATATTAGATTATCAAGGAAAAATAAGAATCATGAAAGAATATGGATTTAAAGAAATAGAAAAGGAGGTCAGGGAAGTGTGTGATTATGCAAATATACTAGAAAAAGAATATTTAAATAAAGGAATTGGAATAGGTGTTGAAAAAGGAATAGAACAAGGAACACAAAATGAAAGAATTAAAAATATAAGAAAACTAATGATAAAGCTAAAAATGTCATTTAAAGAAGCTATTCAATTTTTAGATATACCTGAAGATGAAGTGAAAGAGATAGAAAAATATTTTAAATTATAATGTTTATAAGGATAATGGTTCAACATTATCCTTTTTATATCGATACATTCTTAACAAATGTTCTTTAAATGTGTATAATGACACGGGGTAAAAAAGGGGGATTTTATGTTTAAAGATTATATAAGAGACTTGAAAAATGAGTTTAAAGGTTATAACATGCAAACTCTTTTACAAGATATCTTAGCAGGTTTAACAGTAGCTGCTGTTGCTTTACCACTTGCCTTAGCGTTTGGTGTAAGTAGTGGGGCTGATGCAGGTGCTGGGTTAATTACAGCGATTATTGCTGGTTTAGTGATTGGTGTTTTATCGGGAGCAAGTTACCAAATCTCTGGACCAACAGGTGCTATGTCAGCTATTTTAATTGGACTTTCAACAACATATGGTTTACAAGGTGTCTTCATCGCAAGCTTTTTATCTGGATGTATGTTGATTATTGCTTCATTATTTAAGTTTGGAAAAATTGTTTCTTTTATTCCAACTAGTGTTATTACTGGTTTTACAAGTGGAATCGCAATCATTATTGCATTAGGACAAATTGATAATTTCTTTGGGACAACATCTGTTGGTTCAAGTGCTTTAGAAAAACTGTTTTCATATTTAAAATTAGGTTTTCCTGTATCACTTCCAACTGTTTTCTTTGGAATTTTAGTTGTTGTGATCATGCTTATTTGGCCTAAAAAATGGGGAGAATATTGTCCTTCCTCACTAGCTGGAATTATCATTGCTTTAATTTGTCAATTATGTATGAATTTACCAGTTCATGAAGTTGGTACAATTCCAAGTACTTTATTTCCAGAAGCAAGATTATCTTTTTCTTCACTTCAACTTGGAACAATTACACAATTAATGTTACCTGCTTTAAGTATTGCTGCACTTGGAATGATTGAATCACTTTTATGTGGAGCAAGTGCTGGTAAAATGAAAAATGAAAAACTAAATGCTGATCGTGAATTAATGGCTCAAGGTATTGGAAATATGTTGATTCCTTTATTTGGTGGCGTTCCTGCTACAGCTGCAATTGCTAGAACATCTGTAGCTATTAAAGCAGGTGGAAAAACAAGATTAGTCAGTGTTTTTCATTCAGTTGTTATTTTAATTTCAATGTTTTTACTTGGATCTTTAATGTCGCGTATTCCATTATCTGCACTAGCGGGTGTTTTAATGGTTACTGCTTGGCGTATGAATGATTGGCAAGAAATTAAAACATTATTTCATAATAAAGTTAAAACAAATATTTCACAATATTTAATTACAATGTGTGCGACAGTTGTTTTTGATTTAACTGTTGCGATTGTTATTGGAGTCATGGTTTCAATTATTTTATTTGTTTTAAATAATTCTCATTTACATATAGAAGTACGTGATATTGATAAAGATCGTGTAGGAAAAGATTTAAAACATCATCATCAAAAAACAAGAATTATGTATTTAAGTGGTCCTATTTTCTTTGGAACACAAGAACAAATGACACAAGTTCTAGATAGTTTAGATAATTCTTTAGAAGCAATTATTTTTTCTATGAGGGGAGTTCCTTCAATAGATGATTCAGGTATTCATGAATTCTTTGAAATTGTTGATCGTTTAAAAGAACAAAATTGTAAAATTAAATTTAGTGGTATTCAAGAAGAAGTTATGATTCAATTTAAACGTAATCATTTTGATGAATATGTTGGAAAAGATAGTTTTTGTTGGGATGCTATTATGGCTTTAGAAGCTTTGGATCAAGAATTAATTTTTGCATAAAAGAATTGACAAAAAATTAAATATTTATTAATATAAACAAGCAAATTAAATATTGCTTAGGTAAGCTATAGATTTCTCTATTTCTGATCATAAATAGACATCTATAGCTTTTTTTATGGAAAGGAGACTTATATGGAAAATAGAAACCCAATGGAATACAAGCCTGTATTTCCTTTATTAATGTCAATGGCGATTCCGCCAATGATTTCAATGTTGATTCAATCATTATACAATATTATAGATAGTATATTTGTTTCTCAACTTGGAGAAGAAGCTTTAACAGCAGTATCATTGATTTTCCCTTTACAAAATTTATCATTAGCCATTTCTTGTGGAATAGGGATTGCGATGAATGCCTTTATTGCAAGACATTTAGGAGCTAAAGATGATAATAAGGCATCTTATTATGCAACTCAAGGAATTGTGATGTCACTTGCACATTCTTTATTATTTTTAATTATTGGTTTATTTTTTATTCGACCATTTTTAAATATGTTTACAACAAATCAAAATGTAATTAACTATGGAATGCAATATGGAATGATTGTTGTCTCATTAGTTATTGGTCAATTTATTCATCTAGCTATTGAAAAGATGTTTCAAGCAACTGGAAACATGATGATGCCCATGATCATGCAAATCTTTGGAGCTGTTATTAATATTATTTTAGATCCAATCTTGATTTTTGGTTATTTTGGATTACCTGCTTTTGGTGTTGCTGGAGCAGCTATTGCGACAGTAATTGGTCAATTTTCAGCAGCTTCTTTATCATTTGTCTTATTTAAAAAATACAATACACATCTTCATATTTCATTTAAGAAATTCAGAGTAGATTTTCATGTTATTTCTCAACTTTATAGTATAGCTATTCCTTCAAGTGTGATGATGTGCTTACCATCTGTTCTTGTTTCTTTATTAAATGGTATACTTTCATCTATTTCACAAAGTGCAGTTGCTTTCTTCGGGGTTTATTATAAGTTACAAACATTTATTTATATGCCAACATCAGGAATTGTACAAGGAATGAGACCTTTAATGAGTTATAATTATGGAGCTAAGTTAAAAGAAAGAATGCATCAAATTTTAAAAGTATCTGGTTTGGTCATTGCTGCTATTTTAGGAGCAGGAACATTACTATTCTTTATAGTTCCAAATGTTTTACTTTCTTTATTTAATGCAAGTAGTGGCATGTTAGAAATAGGAGAAACAGGGCTTAGAATTTTATCTTTAAGTTTTATTGTTTCATCTTTTGGAGTTTTAATGTCAGGTGTTTTTGAAGCTCTAGGTTTAGGAAAATATTCTTTAACAGTTTCTTTACTTAGACAATTATTGATTACAGTACCATTAGCATACATTTTATTAAATGTCATGGGGATTGAAGGTATTTGGTTATCATTTGTTATTGCTGAAGCAATTGCAAGTATTGTAGCTTATATCTTATATCGTAAAAAATTTAAAACCATATAAAAAAGAGACTGTATGAAATTAAATAATTAATTTCATACAGCCTTTTCTTTTGTAAAATAAAAATATATTAAAATTATTTTACTATAAGAAGCAATTGTTTCTAATTACAATAATTCCTCAAACGTTATCGTTGAGAAATTAATTAGTAGGAAATAAATATCATGGGTATGATATCAATATCCTATTTTTAGTTAGAAATTATAACAAAAAAATTATTTTTTATACTATTTCTTTTCTATTGATTTTATTGATTTACCACCTTTAACACAATTTAATTTTCCATTATAAATAGTAACCATATAATTATCTCTCGCAAAATTTATAGCTTCTATCTTACCTTGTTGGTTATAGAATATATTAATAGCAAATCCATTGAATTTACTAGGCTTATAATCGTTAAGGGATTGACCGTTGAGGCAGTCAGTTTGTACTTTGTATTTATAAATAGCTGAATTTTTATTTTCACTTTGTAAAAAATGTAATACATTTTTTACAATTTCTTTATCGATATATGATGCGCCAGAATAGCTATCACTAAGATACTTGTCAGGCTCTTTTTGTCCATAACTCATTAAAGAATCAGACACTCTTCCAACTGGATTTGTTGTTGTCTTTTTATAAGGAAAATCTGCAGGTAATGTGTAGTTATATTTAAAAATTGATTGTTTTTTAAATTCATCTTCATCTGTTGCATAGCATTTTGTAGCAGCAATTTGCGCTGCTTCATAAATCCCATGTGCTTCTTGTATAATACCTGCTTTTTTTGCTTCATCTACATATCCTAAAACGGATGGAATAGCCACAGCAGCTAAAATTGCAAGAATGACAAGAACAACTATTATTTCAACAAGCGTAAAACCATGTTTATTTCTAATTTTTTTAGTATCTATCATTTCTTTTCTCCTAATTATTTGATTAAGTAAGATAATATTTTTATTACTATTTTAATATGTTAATCTTTATTTAGCAATGATTAAAAGTAGATTGTCATGATACTTTTTGTATTTGATCATGTTTTCTATTTTTTATATTTTATCCAATAAAACCTTGAAATAGGTTTCTACTAAAAAAAATAGAAAAGAAAAAATATAAATTTATGATATACTTGTACTCCAAGGAGGAACTATGATGAAAAAACTCTATTTATTATTACTTTCATTATTGATGACATTTACTTTAACAGGATGTAATCAACAAGTAGAAAAAGCATCTTCTAAGCAAAGTGTAATACTTTCTTTAGAACAAACAAGTAGCCAGGATGTAGATGTTTATGTTGATCAAGATCAAATTGATACTTTAAAAAGTCAAGGTGCAGGAACTTATGAGCTAAAGTTAACTAAAGGAAATCATGAGTTAAAAGTTGTACAAGATGGTGAAGAAACTCAAAAATCGTTTTATGTAGACTCTAAAGAAACCTTATATTATCAAATTACAAATATAGAAAACCAATTACAAATAGAAACAGATCAGGTTTCTTTTGATGAAAATAATGTTCAAGATATTTTAAATAAAATAGAAGAATATAGTGGACAACCATATATTGAAATCAATCACAATACTCCTACTTTTAAAGAAAATGAATATACTACAAAAACATATATTCAATTAAATGATTTAGATGAATATGGACGTACTCAAAAAGATCAAGCTTGTTTAGGTCCTGAAACACTTCCAACAAATAAAAGGGAATCTATTGGAATGGTTAAACCGTCCGGATGGAAAATACAAAGATATGATGATTTGATTTCTACAAAATATTTATATAATCGTTGTCATCAAATTGGTTTTGCTTTAAGTGGTTTAAATGCTGAAGAAAGAAATTTAATGACGGGAACACGTTATTTTAATGTTACAGGTATGTTGCCTTTTGAAGAAGAGGTTAGAGATTATATTAAAAATACGAATCATCATGTTTTATATGAAGCTATTCCTGTATATAAAAAAGATGAATTAGTAGCAAGAGGTTTGATCTTACAAGCAGCTTCTATTGAAGATGAAACGATTCGTTTCTGTGTTTATATTTATAATGTACAACCGGGTGTTACTATTGATTATCAAAATGGAACTTCAAGAAAAGCCAAAGAAGGAGAACCAACTTATGGCATCAAAGAAGCAAAAGATCCATTTGGTTATCATAATAAGTCAAGTAATAAAAGTAAAAAGTATGTTATTAATATAAAAAATAAAAAATATCATGATCCAAATTGTTCAAGTGTTTCAAAAATGAGCGAACAAAATAAAGAAGTAGTTACTTCAACTTCAAAAAAATTACAACAACAAGGATATACTCCTTGTGGTATCTGTCAAAAATAAAAAAGTGAGATGTTTCCATCTCACAAATTAAATATGATCAATAATTTCATCTAAATCAATACCTAATTGAAATCCTAAAGAGAAATAGTCATCAATTGTATTTTGGTAATCTTGACTAGAATAAGTTGATGAAACATTCATCATTGATTGATAAATTTTTAAAAATAAGTCTTCTAAAGATAAACGATTAGGAATTTCAGTATGATTTTTAATAGTATCAATTCTTAATTCATAACCAATAGACATTAACATTTTTAAACCATCTAAATAATGTTCTAATAGTTCATCGTGATGAATAGCTTCTTCTTTTTCCCAAAAGATAAAACATCTTGAATCCTGACAAACTTCTCCTAAATCATGTAAGAAAGATAATGTTTTTTGCTTAAGTCGAGCGACATTTAAAATTTCATTTTTGTTTACTTGTAATTCTTTATTTACGTAAACTTGATACATTTTAGATAAATCATTCATAAAAATCACCTCAATACTATTATATCACGAAATATGAACTAGGTTTGAATTTGACATCAAATAACCCTCTAGATATAATATTCAAGATTTAAAGGAGGATGAAATTATGCGAAAAATTTGGATATGCGGTGCTAAAGGACAAATTGGACAAGCAATCAATGAAATTATTGATAAACTTGAATTCAAAGTTCTTGATACTGACATAGACGATTTGGATATTACAGACACAGATGAGGTCTTACGTTTTGGGGAAATGAATAGACCAGATATTATTATTAACTGTGCAGGACTTACAAATATAGAGGAATGTGAAAATGATATTTCTAAAGCTTATAAAGTTAATGCTTTAGGTGCTAGAAATTTATCTATTATTGCTAGAAAATTAGAAGCTAAATTGGTTCATATTTCTACAGATGATGTTTTTGATGGGAAAAGTGATCAACCTTATAATGAGTTTGATGAAACAAGACCACAAACAGCTTATGGTAAATCTAAATTAGCTGGAGAACAATATGTTAAAGAATTTACTTATAAGCATTTTATTATTAGAAGTACATGGGTCTATGGTTTAGGAAATAATTTTATTAATGATTTATTAGAAAAAGTAAATAAAGGTGAAACCCTAGCAATTGCCTCTGATCAATTTGGATCACCTACAAGTGCTAAAGAACTTGCACGTTTTATTTTACATTTAATTGATACAAATGAATATGGAACATATCATGCGACAAATAAAGGGGTATGTAGTCGATATGAATTCGCTCATGAGATTTTAAAACTTACAGGAAAAGAAGCTCAAATGAAGGCAGTACCTACTCATTTATCTGATTTTTCTAAAGTTAGACCAGCTTATTGTGTCTTAGATAATTTTATTATGTCAATGACTCCAGTTTATACTTTTCCTTCATGGAAAGAATCTTTAAAAGAATATTTTAAAGAAAGGGGTTTATATAATGAAAAATAAAAAGAAGTTAGGTTTAACAACTTTGATTTTTATAGCACTTATTTCAGGTGCAATTACCGGAATTATTATTAATTATTGTATTCCTAGTAATAAAATCGTTGATGATTTTATTGTTAGTGGTTTATTTTATGTTGTAGGACAAGGATTTATACGTTTAATGCGTATGTTAGTTGTACCACTTGTCTTTTGTTCAATTGTTTGTGGAAGTATGGCAGTAGGAGATACTAAAAAATTAGGAGCTGTAGGACTTAAAACAATGCTTTTTTATCTATGTACGACAGCACTTGCCGTTGTTGTTGCTTTATGTATCGCTAATGTTATTAATCCAGGTATTGGTTTAGATATGTCAGCAATTAAAATCACTTCAAAAGTAACAGAGTCAACACAAGCAACAAGTGTGACAGAAACATTGTTAAATATTATTCCAACAAATATTTTTGAATCACTTGCAAATGGAACAATGTTACAAATTATCTTGTTTGCGCTTATTTTAGGTGTTATTCTTGCAAATATGTCAGATCGTGTAGATATTGTTAAAAACTTCTTTAGTCAATTTAATGATATTATGATGGAAATGACAATGGCTGTTATGAAGTTAGCACCAATAGGTGTTTTCTGTTTGATTTCTAAAACATTTGCAGAAATAGGTTTTGATGTTTTCATCCCATTATTAAAATATATGTTCTGTGTATTGCTTGCTTTAGGTGTTCAATGTTTTGGGGTTTATATGTCAATGTTAAAGATTTTTTCAGGATTAAATCCTATTATCTTTATTAAAAACTTTTTCCCAGTAATGGCTTTTGCTTTTTCAACATCAACATCCAATGCAACAATTCCAATGAATATTGATACTTTAGCTGAAAAAATGGGTGTCTCTAAAAAGATCTCATCCTTTACAATTCCATTAGGAGCAACAATCAATATGGATGGAACATCCATTATGCAAGGTGTTGCGGTTGTCTTTACAGCTCAAGCCTTTGGAATTCATCTATCTATGATGGATTATGCAACAGTTATTGGAACAGCAACGCTTGCTTCAATAGGAACAGCAGGGGTACCAAGTGTTGGATTAATTACACTTACCATGGTCTTTAATTCCGTTGGCTTACCAGTAGAAGGAATTGCTTTAATTATGGGAATTGACCGTATCTTAGATATGACAAGAACAGCTGTTAATATTACTGGAGATGCAGTATGTACAACAGTTGTTGCTTCAATGAATAAAGCAGTTGATCGAGATATTTATTATGGTAGAAAATAATTAAAAATTAATTAAATGAACCAAATAGGTTAAACTAATAACTTATTTAGTTCATTTTTTTGTTATAAGTTATAAAGAGTTACATTACATGAGTTATTTCAAAAATTAAATTTAAATGATAAAATATATACATATATAATAAATGTTTTGTAATTAATGAGGAAGGTGTTATTTATGAAAGGATCAGAATTAAGATTAATAGAATACATGGAAGGATCTAAAAAAAGATTTATTATTCCAGTATATCAACGTAATTACGATTGGAAAATTGAAAATTGCAAGCAGCTCTATGATGATCTTATTCAAGTAATAAAAAATAATAGTAAAACACATTTTTTTGGAAGTATAGTTTCAGTATATGAACCATCGGGAAGAAATACAGAATTTCTTATTATCGATGGGCAGCAGCGTTTAACAACAATGTCACTGCTTTTTTTGGCTTTGTATAACCTTCTTGAAGAAAAAATAATAATTTCTGAGGATGAGTCTTTAAAAGATCAGATATATGAAGATTTTCTGGTAGATAAATACCAACCTCAAGAAAAAAGAATGAAACTAAAGCCTATTAAAAATGATCAAAAAGCATTTAGTAAGCTTTTTAATAGTAAAGATGATTATATTAAAGATTCAAATTTAACGATAAATTATAGTTACTTTTACGAAAGAATTCAAAAACAAGAGATTACGATTGATGAACTTTTTGATGCAATTTGTCGCTTAGAAATTATTAATATTACATTAAATAATGAAGATAATCCACAGTTGATATTTGAAAGTTTAAACTCCACAGGGCTTGACTTAAGTGAAGGAGATAAAATTAGAAATTATATATTAATGGGTCTTCCAAAACAAAAGCAAGATGAGTATTATGAAAAATATTGGAATTGTATAGAAAAATGTACTAAATATGATGTTAGTTCTTTCATTAGAGATTATCTTAGTGTTAAACAACTTGTTATACCCTCGCAAAAAAAAGTTTATATAAATTTCAAAAAATATGTTGAGGATTCTTCTTTAAAAATTATTGAAATATTAGAAGATTTACTTAGTTATGCAAAAAGATATAATATTTTGTTATGTGGGAAAACAAGTAGTAAAGAACTAAATTCTTGTATTAATAGACTAAATCGTTTGGAAACTACTGTAACGAGACCGTTTTTTCTAGAAGTATTAAGGCTTTATGATGAAAATCAAATAAATTTGAATGAAGTCACAGAAGCATTTTCTATAACAGAAAGTTATTTATTTAGAAGAACAATATGCGATTTGCCTACAAACGCATTAAATAAAATATTTCTTTTACTTAATAGAGAAATTATGAGATATGATGGTACGGATAGTAATTACATAGAAAAACTAAAATTTGCTTTATTATCAAAAAAAGATAGAGCTAGATTTCCAAATGATGATGACTTTTCTTTAATGTTCACAGAAAAACCGATTTATCAAATGAATAGTAAAAATAAAATTTATATTTTAGAAAGATTAGAAAATTTTGGAACATTAGAAGATAAAGACATATATAGACATTATGATGAAGGAGAATATTCTATTGAACATATTATGCCACAACATCTTACACCTGCTTGGATTAAAGAATTAGGTGATAGCTATGAGGAAATTCATGATACTTGGCTTCATAGAATAGCTAATTTAACGTTAACAGCATATAATTCAAAGTACAGCAATAGTACGTTTGTAGAAAAAAAGACAATGAAGAATGGATTTGAAGATAGTGGGATTCGTCTAAATACATATGTTTCTAAAAAGGATAAATGGACATTAGCTGAATTACGAGATAGGAATGATTATTTGTTGAAAAGAGCGCTAGATATTTGGGCATTTCCATCAACAAATTATAAACCGCAAGAAAAACAATTGGATTCTTATACATTAGATGATGAAGCATCTTTTTTAAGTGGTAGACAGATTGCAAAATTTGTATATAAAGGAATTGAACAACCGGTTGTAAGTTGGGTTGAAATGTATACGAAAGTTTTAAGAGCTTTATATTTAGAGGATAAAACGATTATTACCAAGATTGCATTATCAACAGATGATGATTTATCTATTCATTTTTCAACTAATAAAAGGATTTTTAAAAAATGTGATGAAATAGGGGATAATGTTTATGTGCAAACTAATACAAATACACAAAGTAAATTATCTGTTCTAAATAGATTGTATAAGTTATATGGTATGGATCCAACTGATTTAGTTTTTTATTTGCGAGATTCTAATGATAAAGAAGCTGAAAAAGGAACGAGATTTGAAATACGTCGAAGATATTGGGGGTACGCTTTAAAATTTATAAAAGAAGAAAATTTTGATAATAAATCTTTTGATAATGTAAATACTTCAAAGGAAAATTGGATAAATGGTACTTTTGGTATAGGTGGTTTTGCTATATGTTGTATTGCTAATTATGACTTTGCAAGAGTAGATGTATATTTTGGAAAGACTAATGCTAATGAAAATAAAATTGCATTTGATAATGTTATGTTACATAAATTAGAAATAGAATCAAATTTAGGTGTTAATTTAGAGTGGGATAGAGGAGATGACGTAAAAAGATCAATAATTTCGTATAGATTGGAAAATGTAAGTATTTATAATGAAAATGATTGGTTACAAATAGCTAAATTTCATGCAAAATGGAGTAAGAAATTTATAGATGCTATTGTTCCTTATTTAAAATAGGAGAGAAATATTCTAATATTAAGGAATAATTTATAATGATAGACTCTTTATAAATTATTCCTTTTAATAAAATGATATGTTATAACAACTTTCGACAAAAGTTGATGAAAGTTAAGCGATAGTATGTCAAAAGTAAATGATTTAAAACAAGAAAACGAAATAAAAATAAGAGAATGCCTTTATGATGGACGAATTTGGACAAAAAATGACTTAGCGTATAAAACAAGTCTTTCATTGGCGACAACTACTAATATTTTACAAGAAATGTTGAAAAATCATGAAATTGAATATGTAAGTGATTCTAAGTCAACGGGTGGTAGAAAGTCTAAAGAATATCAGTTATATAAGGATTATAAGCATCTGTTAAAAATAGTTTTAAAGAAGAATAAGAAGAGTTATGAATTTATTTTTGAAATCATAGATTTATATGATCAAATTGTTTATCAAAAAAATCATTCTTCTTTAAAAGGAACAGTTGAAGAGTTTTTAAAAATAATAAAAGAGGTATTAAAGAAAGGTCAAGAAATTGCTGTCATTTGTTTATCACTGCCAGGGGTTTGTGATCAGGGAATGATTGATTTGTGTGATTTTGAAGATTTTCAAAATAAAAATATATTAGAAATTTTAAAAAAAGAAATAAAACAAAAAATAATCATTGAAAATGATGTCAATTGTGCCAGCATTGGTTTTTATCATCAATATTCACACTATCAAAATAGTGCTTTGATTTATCAGCCTGCGGTTGATTATGTAGGCTGTGGAATGATCATTCAAGGGAAACTTTATAATGGCTTTAGTCATTTTGCGGGAGAACTTCGATGCTTACCTTTTTATGATCATTTACAACAAGAGCGCTTATTAAAAGATGCTCCTCAAGAATTATTAGAAAAACAGATTGTTACTTTATGTTGTGTCTTAAATCCAGAAGCTATTGGTATTTGTAGTGATGTTTTAAAAGACATACAAATATCTTTACCAACGATTCCTTTAAAACATCAACCTCAAATAATTAAAATTAATCAACTATATAAATTAATTAAAGAAGGACTTTTTCAAATAGGAAAGAATCAAATGATAGGAGAGATGAATAATGAATAAAAGTTATATTGATTTACTTGTGGAAGTGATTTTCATGGTAAAACGAAATCAGCAATTCATCTAGGTGAAAATGGATGTGTTTCACCAGATGAAATTAAAGAACTTTTAATTAAATACCAATTAATAAGAGGCTAATTTAGCCTCTTAAGTATTTTTTTAAGTTTTCTAATTGGTTATTACAATCACTTACACCTAAGTCATACATTTGTTGAATGACTTCTTTGTCTTTTTCAAGTCGTCCAATAGGGATGAGTTGACTAGGTCTTAAAACAAAAATCTTCTTTTCTTTTTCTAATTTTGTAATCAAATCTAAAGACGCATTATAATTTAAATAACGATTATTTAAGGTTTCTACAAAATGAGGATATTGATGATAAAAGAGTTTATTAAGATGTTTATTGGATGGCTTTTTACGATAATCTAAGGGCCTTGTTAAAACGACAATGATTTTATCAACATCCATCTCTAACATTTTTTTAATAGGAATACTATCACTACAGCCACCATCTAAATATTCATGACCATTGACTTGAATGATATGAGATACAAAAGGCATTGAACCTGATGCTCTTAAATATTCAACTTGATCATAATTATCTAAAGTATCCAACAACTTATATTCTGCTTTTCCTGTTTGTAAATTTGTCACAACGGCATAAAAATCAACAGGAGATTCTTGATAACTTTGATAATCAATTGGATCTAAATCATCAATCAATTTTTCGAAACAAAATTCTTCATTCATGACATTTCCTGTTTTTAAAAAAGAATAAACACCCATATAATCTTTATTTCCAGCGTAAGCTTTATTATATCTCAAAACGCGTCCTATTTGTTTTGATTTATAATTCATTCCAAATAAAGCTCCTGCTGAAACACCAATAATTGTATCAACATCAATCTTTTCTTTTAAAAATGTATCGATGACACCCGCTGTGTATAAACCACGCATAGCGCCACCTTCTAATACTAAACCAACTTTCATTTATATCACCGAGGGTATTATATCATAAAATTTGAACATCAAAGCAAAAAAGAAGATGTTTGAATAAAATATATATTTTGCGTATAATACGATTAGGTGATTAAAAATGGAAAAAGGCAAAATACGTATGCTCGCCAATTTAATAGAGCTAAATAAAATAGAAGTAAGACTTTCAAAAAAATATTATGGGGGAATTTCTCCAAAATTTTATTTGAGAGATTTAAATAAAGAAACACTTGTAGAAATTCCTGTTGCTGAAACATGTGAAGATGATATTTGTGTTAAATATTATTTTAAAAATGTTCATATTGATTTAACGCATCATTATGAGATGGTAGATAATTATGGTTTAAGTGCTATTTTACAATATGTAAGACTTTCTGAATTGGATGATTTTGATGAATTATTTTATTATGATGGAAAATTAGGACCTCTTTATCAAAAAGAAAAGACAACTTTCAAAGTATGGGCGCCTACGGCTTTAGAAGTCATGGTTAAAGTAGGAAATGAAGCTTATCAAATGGAAAGAAAAGAAAAAGGGGTTTTTGAAGTAACGATCCAAGGAGATTTGGATAATCAAGAATATAATTATTTGATTCGTCATCATAAAAGTTTTCATGAAACATTAGATCTTTATGCTTATGCTTCTAATGCTAATAGTAATAGTAATATTGTCATTGATGTTGATAAAATCAATGAACCACTTTATTTAGAAAACTTACCACATATGAAAAGAAAAACAGAAGCGATCATTTATGAATTAAGTGTTCGTGATTTTACTATGTCTAAAACAATTAACGCAACACATCCAGGAACTTTTATGTCTTTAGTAGAAAGTGGTTTAGTTACACCACAAGGTAATAAAGCAGGGTTTGATTATCTTGTAGATTTAGGTGTCACTCATGTTCAAATCATGCCAATGTATGATTTTGCGACAGTAGATGAACTTCATCCTACAGTGATGTATAACTGGGGTTATGATCCAATTCAATACAATGTTCCTGAAGGAAGTTATGCTTTAGATCCTCAAGATGGTTATTCGCGAGTTAAAGAATGTCGTCATATGGTTTCAACATTTCATCAAAAAGGTTTAAGAGTGGTGATGGATGTTGTTTATAATCATATGTATGATTATTATACAAGTGCATTTGAAAGAACAGTACCGGGGTATTATTTTAGAAAGAATCAATATGGAGAAATGTCTAATGGTTCTTGGTGTGGGAATGATTTAGAATCAAGACATCAAATGGTAAGACGATATATTAAAGATATGTGTTTGCGTTGGCAAAAACTTTATGGAGTAGATGGTTTTAGATTTGATTTAATGGGTATTATTGATATTGAAACCTTAAATCAAGTTTATGATCAAGCTTCAAAAATAGATGATAGTTTTATTATGTATGGCGAAGGATGGAATATGCCTACAGCTATGGATGATCATGAAAAAGGAATGCAAGATAATCATCGTAAGATGTTAAATATTGGCTTCTTTAATGATTATTATCGTGAAACTTTAAAGGGTGGTAGTGGAGATTCTGCTTTAAAGGATAAAGGTTATTTTGCGGGGAATATGTATAATTGTGAAATTGGTGGTGAATGTATGAAAAATACAAATCGCTACAGCTATGTTGATCAAAGTATTAATTATGTTGAATGCCATGATAATGCGACAACATTTGATAAATTTGCAATTAGTAATGGAGATGAACCACTTGAAACCCGTAAGAAAAGACAATTGATGTTGAATGTTGCGCTTATTTTATCACAAGGAATTCCTTTTATTCATTGTGGTCAAGAGTTCTATCGTAGTAAAGATGGACTTGGAAATACGTATAATACATTAGATCATATTAATGCAGTCAATTGGTCTTTAGTTGATGAAAATCAAGAGGATATTGAAACTCTTAAACAAATGATTCAACTTAGAAAAGAAAATGGTGGATTTAAGTATGAAACAATTCAAGAAGTAAATGAATATGTAGGTACAAATCATTTTGATTATCGTATTTTAAGATATTGTGTGAAACAAAATAAAGGAAAATATCAAGAGATTGTTGCATATTTTAATCCTTCGTATTATGATTTTGAAATAAATGATATGGATGAATATGAAGTGATTTATAATGATCATGAATCACGCACATATTTAGCTCCTATTTCGATGAAAATATTTGGATTAAAGAGGTAAAAAATGAAATTAATTATTGGTTTAGGTAATCCTGGAAAAGAATATGAAAATACAAGACATAATACAGGATTTATGGTATTAGATCGTTTAAGTGAAAAATTAAATATTGAAATGACACAAAACAAATTTAAAGGACTTTATGGAAAAAGTAAATATAAAGGTGAAGATGTGATTTTATTAAAACCACAAACTTATATGAATTTATCTGGAGAATCTGTTAGACAAGTCATGGATTTCTTTAAAATCAATCAAGAAGATATCTTAGTTATTTATGATGATTTAGATATGCCAGTAGGGAAGCTTCGTTTAAGACAAAGTGGTAGTGCTGGTGGACATAATGGTATTAAAAATATTATCTTGCATACTGGAAGTCAAAATTTCAATCGTATTCGTGTAGGTATTGATCGTAGTAAATATATAAAAGTTGTTGATTATGTTTTATCACGTTTTACAAAAGATGAACAAGATGCTATCAATCAAGGGATTGAAAATGCCAGTGATGCAGTCGTTGATTATTTGGATCATGGATTTAACCATGCAATGAATCGTTTTAATTAGAGGCACATATGAAAAAGATACTACATTTATTAAAAGATAATAAAGCATTTAATGCTTTATTGAATAAACAAAATATCGTTGTCAATTCTTCTAACAGCGAAGCGCTACTGATTGCTAGCGCATTTTTGACTTTAAAAAAAGATATGCTGATTGTTAAATCAAATCAATATGAAGCTAATCTTCTTTATAAACAAGTTTCTCAAATGATTGATGAAGCTCTTTATTTTCCTGTAGATGAATCTTATCGTATTGAAAGTTTAGCTGCTTCAGGAGAATTATTAGGACAAAGATTAGGAACGATGTATCAACTTACACGACCTGGTCCACATCTTTTGATTAGTCATGGTCATAGTGTGATGCGATATGTTCCAACTGTTGATGTTTTTAAGAAAAACTGTATGACTTTAAAAGTAGGAGATCATATTGATGTTTATGATTTACAAAGATTTTTAGCGCAAGCAGGTTATATGCATACAACACGTGTTGATCAACCTTTCTATTTTTCTAAACGTGGGGGAGTCGTTGATATTTTTTCAATGCAATATGACCATCCTATTCGTATCGATTTCTTTGATGATGAAATTGATTATATTAAATTTTTTGATGAAAAAACACAAAGAACGATTGAAAAAGTGGATGAAATTGAAATTATTCCAGCTACCGATCTTCTTTATTTAGATCAAGAAGTAGGTTCAGTTGTTACACAAATCAAAGATTCTTTTGAAGAACAATATCAAAAGATGGATGATTTATTTAAAGATGATTTTGAAGAAAAAATCATGATCGATATTGAAAACTTAAAAGCACATGCTACAGATAGTAGTCAATATGCGTATTATCATCTCTTTAAAAATGTGACGAGTATTAAAGATTATTTAGATGCTCCAATTACTATTTTATGTCAAGAAGAAGATATTCATTTTCAAATCAAAAACTATATTTCAGAAAACTTCTATTATTATCAAGAATTAAGCCAAAGTGGACGCTTTTTAAAAGATAATCAACTTTATCAAGACTTTGATAGCATTATTAAAGATAACTATCAAGCCATTAATACCTTTACAACAAATAAAGATGATGTTGTCTTTTTAAGTCACGATGTGATGTTTAATCGAGATGATGAAAAACGTGTCATCCAACAAATCAATGATTATTTAAAGAATAGTCAAATTTTAATTTCTCTAGAAAATAAACATCAACTTCAATTGATGGTGGAACTTTTTGATCGTCATGAAATGAAATATACACTTGTAGGAATTGATGAAGTAATTTATCCAGGTATTAATCTTTATGTAGGAAAACTTGCATCAGGATTGGAACTTATTGAAGAAAAAGTAGTTATTTTAACAGCCCATGAATTATTTGGAGAAGTCAATGTTTCTAAAACAAAATATTTTAGATTTAAAGATGCTAAAACATTACGTAACTTCCAAGAATTAAATGTTGGTGATTATGTTGTTCATGATAGCTATGGAATAGGGCAATATTTAGGAATTAAAACACTTGATGTTAAAGGATATCATAAAGATTATTTATATGTGGCTTATGCTGGAGATGATACGCTTTATATTCCAGTTGAACAATTTAAAATGATTCGTAAGTATGCAAGTGCTGATGGTAAAGTACCAATGATCCATGCTCTTGGAAGTAGCAAATGGACAAAAGCTAAACAAAAGGCTAAAAATAAAATTGATGATATTGCTGATCGATTAATAGAATTATATGCTAAAAGAATGTCTTCACCAGGGTTTGCTTTTTCTAAGGATAATGAATTACAAATCGATTTTGAAAATCAATTTGGTTATGCTTTAACTGCTGATCAACAAAGAAGTGTTGATGAGATTAAATTGGATATGGAAAAACCTCAACCAATGGATCGCCTTTTATGTGGAGATGTTGGTTTTGGTAAAACCGAAGTGGCCTTACGTGGTGCTTTTAAAGCAATTTTAGATCATAAACAAGTAGCTTTTCTTTGTCCAACAACTATTTTATCAATGCAACATTTTAAAACAGCCACCGAACGTTTTAAAAATTTCCCTGTAGAAATTGCTTTACTCAATCGTTTTACTTCATCTAAAGAAAAGAAACGTATTTTAAAAGAAGTTAAAGAAGGTAAAATTGATTTATTAATAGGAACACATCGTATTTTATCAAAAGATGTCGCGTTTAATGATTTAGGGTTACTTGTTATCGATGAAGAACAACGTTTTGGTGTTAAACAAAAAGAAAAAATCAAAGAATACCGTGAAACCATTGATGTTCTTTCTCTTTCAGCTACACCAATTCCTCGTACATTACAAATGTCTTTAATGGGAATTAGAGGATTATCGAAAATCGATACACCACCTAAAAATAGATTACCTGTACAAACTTATGTTGTTGAAAAAAATAATACGTTAATTAAACAAGTTATTGAAAGAGAACTCGCTAGGGATGGACAAGTTTTCTATCTTTATAATCGAACAGATCAAATCGCTAATGTCGCTTATAAAATTTCTTCTACTGTTCCTAATGCAAAAGTAGCTATAGGACATGGTCAAATGGATAAAAATGAACTAGAAGATGTTATGCTTCGTTTTATGAATAAAGAATTTAATGTTCTTATTTGTACAACAATTATTGAAACAGGAATTGATATTCCTAATGCTAATACGATGATTGTTGAAGATGCTGATAAATTTGGTTTAGCCCAACTTTATCAAATTAGAGGACGTGTAGGTCGTAGTGAAAGAGGCGCTTATGCTTATCTTCTTTATAAAAAGGATAAGTCTATTCAAGATGATGCATTAAAACGTTTAAAAGCGATTAAAGAATTTACTGAACTTGGTAGTGGTTATAAAATTGCCATGCGTGATTTATCAATTCGTGGTTCAGGAGATATTCTTGGGGGTAAACAAGCTGGGTTTATTGATGATATTGGTTTTGAAATGTATATGAAAATCTTACAAGATGCCATCAATGTAAGAATGCATAAAGATGAAAAGCCTGAAGAAGAGGTTAAAAACTTAAATGTGAGTGTAGATGGTTATATT
The DNA here is from genome assembly GCF_003024685.1 of Faecalibacillus intestinalis. GTDB lineage: Bacteria > Bacillota_I > Bacilli_A > Erysipelotrichales > Coprobacillaceae > Faecalibacillus > Faecalibacillus intestinalis. Next base: position 19,085 of record NZ_PYLQ01000001.1, read on the forward strand.
CCTGATGACTATGTAGAAAGTGATTATGAAAAACTTGAATTGTATCAAAGTTTAGATAAAGCAAAAACAATGAGTGAACTTAATAGTTTAAAAGCGGAATTTGATGATTATTATGGAAATTTACCGGAAGCTATTTTAACATTGATTGAAAAGAGAAAACTTGAAATTCTTTCACATTATTCTATTATTGAAGATATTAAAGATTCTGGTAAACAACTAGAAATTATCTTTTCACCAAACGCTTTTGAAACAATTTCAGGTGATAAATTATTCTTGCTTGCTAATCAACTTTTTACAAAGCCAGCCTTTAAATCTTTAGATAATAAAATAACAATTAAAATCAATAAACATGATCAATGGCTTAATCGTTTAAATGAGTTTATTGAAACGTTATCAAAAAAATAAACGAAAGAAAAGTACGACAAAACCGTACTTTTCTTTTTTATAAAAAAAGCAAGCCAAATAAAATGCCTTGCTTTTTCTTGTTTATATATTAACTTATTAATTAATGATTTTTAAAACGTCATCTTCGTTTGTGATATCAAAAATTGAAAGTGTTAATGTATTGAGTTTTTCTATTGAGCTATTTTGTATCGCTTGTTCGAGTTGATTTGATACATTTCCTAATTTTACTTTCAATAATGATAATACAGTTTTCTTTTCTCGTTTTTCACCTTCTTTTCTTCCTTCATTTCTAAATCCTTCTGCCATTCTTTCCATTCCTTCACACATATCGATTTCATCTCCTTCTGGTAAATCTCTAATTAAATCTAAACTTCCTGTAATGATGGCTGCATAAATAAAGTTATCTCTATTCATCTTTATTCTTCGGTGTAATCCTTCAAAGTTTCCTTTATACATCTCTTGGATAGCTTCTATAAAATATCTTGTTTGTTCATCTTTGATCTTACTGGTATCTATTTCTTTGACATCAACAAATATAAATTTCCATTCATTTATATACGCTTTTAATTCTTCTGGTATATCAAAGTAATCATTTAATTCTAAAGGGGTATTCCATTTCTTATCTCCTGTATAGAACACAAAACTTCCTACTGGATGGACTTCTTTTTTACTTTCAACTTGATTGATATAAGTTGTCGCATCATAGTTGAGTATGCGAAAGATCATATTTTTATCAAAAGTGCTTTGGTGTTCAATTCCGATAATCACATAATCTCCATGGATACCTGCTTTTCTTACGACATCCCGATATCTTTTGATCTCTGTTGGATCATCTACATTTCCTATCAAGGTCGACAGATCATTTTAGCTTTCCTTTTTCCTTCTTTCAATGGACGGATAGTCCAATGAATAATTGTTTCTTATACAATAAAGGCCTGTCAACAAATTATTTTGTCAACAGGCTAAATACATATTTATTTTACAGGAACATATTCTTTTTTTATAAATTCTTTACTGTAACGATTACTTGTTAAATCTTGAATTGTATCAAAGAAAGATAAATCATCAATATAAAGACGATAAGTGACTTGTTCATCGTATTCTTTATTTATACAATCAATGTCATTTACTTTTAATAGATGCTCAAATTTTTTAGTAAAACTATAATCAAGAGAAACATCATAGACATCGATTAAATGTTTTTCAACAATATTAGCTTCTTTTAAAGCATCAGCCACAGCTTGACTATAGGCGCGTGTTAAACCTCCAGCCCCTAATTTAATGCCTCCAAAATATCTTGTAACAATTGCAATGATATTACTGAGTTCTTGTTTTTTTAAAACATTGAGCATTGGAAGACCTGCAGTACCTGATGGTTCTCCATCATCATTGGCTCTTTCTTTTGTACCTACAAGATAGGCAACACAATTATGTGTAGCATCTTTATATTTTTCTTTATAATAATCAATAATTTCATTGATTTTTTCTTCATCATTTAAAGGAATGAGCGTACAAATAAACTCTGATTTTTTAATGACTAATGTGTGTTCAGTTATTTTTTCAATAGATTTCATTTTTTCACCTTCCGACTTTTATGATAACATAAAACTTTAAAAATAATCCATAATTTGTTATATTATATGAGGAAGAGGTGGAGAGTATGGAAAAAATTGCTATATTAGCGGATAGTGGATGTCAAATTCCTGTAGGTTCAAGAGAAAATGAAGGAATATTTATTGCACCACTAACAATCACTATGGAAGGTAAAAGTTATTTAGATGATATTGAAATTCATAGTATAGATGTTTTTGAACGTATGGAAAAAGACGATATTATGGTGATGACTTCTCAACCATCAACAGGTTCACTGCAAGAAGCAGTTCAAAAAATCAAAGATCAAGGATATAGTCATGTTATTGGTTTACCTATCGCTACAGGACTTTCTTCAACCATGAATGGAATGAAGCTTGCGTGTGATATGTTAGAAATGCCAGTAACATTAGTGGATACAAAAGGAACAGCAAGTAATCAAAAATATCTTGTAGAAGTAGCAGCAAAACTTGCTCATGAGGGAAAATCACCAGAAGAAATAAAAGATATTCTAGAAAAACTTGTAGAAGATTCAGCAACGATTATTATGGTTCCTAATTTAGAGCATTTAAAAAAGGGAGGACGTATTACTCCTGCTGTTGCAGCGCTAGCTGGACTTTTAAAAATTGTGCCAATTATGAAATTAAACTATAGTTTAGGTGGTAAAATTGATAGTTTTGGTAAAGTAAGAACAGCTAAAAAAGCAAATTTAAAAATTATTGATCACATGGTCAATGAATGTAAGGTTAACAATAAGAATTATGTTTTTGCAATCGAACATGTTTTAAGTGAAGATCTAGCATTAGAAATGAAACAAAAATTGATTGAACAAATTGGAGAATGTGAAATACTTGTAAGAGAATTACCAGCTGTGGTTGGAGCTCATATGGGTATTGGTGGTATTGGTTATCAATATATTAGAAAATACGAAGAGTAATAAGGAGAAAAAGATGATACAAAGAGTAGATACGATAGAAACAGTTGTTGATGTTTTTAATATTGCGATGGATATACAGGAATTATATTTAAAACAAGGGCCTTTTAAACAACTTTCGATGTCTGAAATGCATGTTTTAGAAGCTGTTGATAAAGAATCAAGTCCCTCAATGTCAGCTGTTGCAAATCATTTGAATGTAACACTTGGAACTCTTACGACAGCTGTTAAAAAAATTGTAGAAAAAGGTTTTCTTATTAAAGAAAAATCTACTCAAGATCAACGTATTTATTACTTAAGATTAACAAATCAAGGAAAAGAAGCTTTGAAAGTTCATGAACAATTTCATCATGAATTAGACTCTATTTATAGAAATCGTATTCCTGATGAAAGAGTAGAATGGGTTTTTTCAACATTAAGTGATATTTATAAAGATCTCGTTGTTTATCGAAATGAATTATTAAGAAGAAAAGATCAAAATAAGTAAAGTCAACATTACAAGTTGACTTTTTTGATGTTATAAAAAGATTGGATCATAAAATTCTATACATAATGAAAAGGAAATATCATAGCTTATAATAGGTGATAGAATGCTTTGTATACAAAAAAATAGAATTTTAATTAAACATTATCAGTTGATTATTACATTAGAATCAACGATTTTTGAATGTAAAATGAATCAACAAATTATTTCAATAAAAGGAAAAAATATTGAAATACGTTACTATAGTCAAGATGAAATTATGTTAATGGGTGAGTTTACATCAATTATATTTTCATGAATTTAGGCTATGATTATATTGTTATTGAAACAAATGATATTGTTTCATTTTTAAAAGAAACCAAAAAACATCAGCTCACACTTTTCCATTTACATCAACTTGATGCATTACGTTATTCATTTTACGTTCCTATTTATCAAAGATATATCACATCTTCTATGCATTTACCCATTCAAAAAAGTATAGGCCTACTTCATTATTTATTTCTTATCTTTAAATTTCCACAAATCATTTTTACACTCGCTTTTATAAGCACACTTTTTATTTTACCACATTATATTTATGACTATAAAATAACAGGCTCTCTTTCTATCGTGAACAATCAACTTCAAAAAGACCTCAATAAACAAATACAAATGATGCATCCTAAATTGACTTATCCTCAAATCAATAAACTTTATGATCATTTAAAAAGAAAATATCAAAGCGAAATTGATTATTTAAATGTTTATCAAAAGGGAAGTGTTTTACATGTTGAATATACACCCGCTAGTCATAATCAAAAGACGGTCTTAAAATATCAAGATTATATCGCTAAAAAAGATGGGATTATTCGTCAATTGGATGTCAAACAAGGAAATGTTTTAGTTAAAGTGAATCAGTATGTAAAAAAAGGAGATGTTTTGATTTCACATCAAATTGAAGATACGAAACAACAAATAAAAATGATTCCCACTTTAGGAAGTGTAGAAGCTTATACTTATCAATATATAGAGGCTTCATCATCAAATGTTAAAGATAAAGATATATTTGCGTATTTGCTTTTTAAAATAAGAAGTCAATTACCAAAGGATGTAAAAATTGACAGGGAAAAAGTACTATCATATGATATAATAGAGAAGAAATATGTATTAAAGATGCAATATGTTTTTATAGAGAATATTGCAATTAGGGAGGATTCATGAAAGAAATTGTTAAGTTAGAAGCTTATAACATTGAACAACTTGTTAATTTATCTGGAGTAAAAGATGAAAATTTAGAAGTTTTAGAAGATCTTTTTCAAGTTGAAATTTCTTTAAGAGGAGATGAAATGTCAATTGTTGGAAGTCAACAACAAATTGAAAAAACTAAAAAAGTCATTTATTCTTTGTTAAAACTGATTGTTTCAGGGGTTTCTATTTCAAGAAGAGATGTTATCTATGCTCAAAAACTTGTAGAAAAAGATAAGTTGGATCAATTATCTGAACTTTATCATATAAAAATAGCTAGAACATATAATGGAAAACTTATTTATCCTAAAACATTAGGACAAAAGAGTTATTATTATGCTTTAAAAAATAACGATGTGGTTTTTGGGATAGGACCTGCGGGAACAGGAAAAACTTATTTAGCTGTTGTTTTTGCAGTAGCAGCTTTAAAAAATAATGAAGTAAAAAAAATAATTTTAACAAGACCAGCTGTTGAGGCAGGAGAAAATTTGGGATTTTTACCAGGAGATTTAAAAGAAAAAGTAGATCCTTATTTACGCCCTTTATATGATGCTTTATACGATATGTTAGGTGTTGAACAAACTGAAAAGCTTATGGAAAAAGGCGTTATTGAAATTGCACCTCTTGCTTATATGAGAGGTCGTACTTTAGAAGATGCTTATGTTATTTTAGATGAAGCGCAAAATACAACAGATAATCAAATGAAAATGTTTTTAACACGTTTAGGATTCAGATCAAAAATGATTGTAACAGGAGATATTTCACAAATCGATTTACCAAGAAATACAACTTCTGGACTTATTCGTGCATTAGATATTTTAGAAGGGGTTAAAGGGATTTCATTTATTCATTTATCAGCGATGGATGTCGTAAGACACCCTGTTGTTCAAAGAATAATAGAAAGATACGATGGGAATAATGAATAATATATTATTAATTGAAGATGATATGTCCATCAATAAGATACTTGCCTATGAACTTAGAAAAAAAGGTTATTTAGTAGATAGTTTATATGATGGAAAAGAGGCTGTTTCGAAGATTTTAGAAAATGATTATGATCTTGTTTTGATTGATTGGATGCTTCCATATAAAGATGGTGTCTCTATTATTAAAGAAGTAAGACAAAATGATTATGTTAAACCACTTATTTTATTAACGGCACGCAGTGAACAAGAAGATATTATTAAAGGATTAGAAGCAGGAGCAGATGATTATTTAACAAAACCATTTCAATCAGCAGTTTTAATAGCGCGAATTGAAGCACATTTAAGAAGACATCATAAACATTTTTTAGATGAAATTAAATTTGAAGATGTTATGATGAATACTAAAAATCGAGAAGTGACAATTGATGATCATGTTATTGTTCTAACAAAAGTAGAATATGATTTATTAAAAATGTTTATGGAACATCCTAAAGAAGCTGTTTCTCGAGAAACTTTATTACAGTCTATATGGGGATTTCAATATGATGGAGATACACGTATTGTTGATGTTCATGTTTTTAAATTAAAAGGAAAGTTAAAAGAAAGTCGAGTTTCTTTTAAATCTGTAAGGGGAGTTGGATATAAGTTGGTGAAAAAAGATGACTAAAAGTTATTTGAAAGTTGTATTGATGGGAGTTGTTACTTTATTACTTTGTTATTTTAATAAGGCTTACAGTCTTTATATTATGCTTCTTTTTATCTTTGTATGTGCAATCAATGCTTATCAATTAGAAAGTCATTATCAACGAATGGGACGTTTTTTTCAAAGAGAAAAGGATAATGAAATAAAGGAAGTAGAAATTGAAAATAAATATCATGAAAAGATATTAAGTCAATTGATTCGATCAATGAATTTACCGATGTTATTTATTGATAAAGAAGGGAAAATAGCTTTTACCAATCAAAGTTTTAGAAAAGGCTTTGAAATACCACATTTAAAAGGAAGATATTATAAAGATATATTTGTAGGTGAGATGCTTGATTTAGTAGATCAATGCTATGTTTTTGAAAGACCATTATCGTCGGTTGTAAAAATACAGTCGAGATATTATCAAGTAGAATCTTCACCTGTTTTTTCTGATAAAGAACATCTTATTTTTGATGGAACGATTGTTTTATTTACAGACGTTTCTAAAATGAAAGAAATTGAAGATATGCAAAAACAATTTTTATCAGATGTTTCTCATGAACTTAAAACACCGATGTCAGCTATTATTGGAAGTGTAGAAATATTAAAAAGGGATGGTTTAGATTCACCAGAAATATTTCAAGAGTTTATGGATATCTTGTTGAAAGAAAGTTATCGTATGCAAAATATCATTAATGATATTTTAGAATTATCACGATTAGATCAAACAAGAGTTAAATTGGATTTTAAAGAATTAGATGTCAAAGCTGTTGTCAAAGAAAGTATTGATTTATTTGAGCCAATGGCTAAAGAAAAACATATTTCTCTTATTTATCATAATAAAATAGAAAAACCTGTTATTTTAGATTATTCAACGGTTAAAACAATTTTAAGTAATTTTATTTCTAATGCAATTAAATACTCTAATGATGGTGTTATTACAATTAAAACTAAAAAAGAAAATAATATGTTTGTTTTAAGTGTACAAGATGAAGGAATGGGTATACCTAAAAATAAGCTGAATTATATTTATGATCGTTTTTATCAAGTAGATAAATCAAGAAGTTCAAAGATATCAACGGGACTTGGTTTAAGTATTGTTAAAAAAATCGTCGAATTGAATCAAGGAACGATCGATGTTGAAAGTACTTTAGGGCTAGGTTCGACTTTTACTGTCAAGTTGCCTATAAATCCCAAAGTTTCCCACAATGAGGATATAATTTAGACATATTTATTATTTATGATAATAGCATCAAAAGGAGGAAATATTATGAACGAAGATAATAAAAATAATTTTATATTAGTTGATGAAGATAAACCTAAAGAAAAGAAATGGAAAAAAATAGTAAAAATTTTATTAGTAGTTGCTATTGTCTGTTCCTTTGCAATGAATGGCTATGTTTTTTATAATATGATGTCATCATCGAGTGATAGTACAACGACCGTTACAAATAAAGGAACTGTAAAACAAGTCAATTATGATGTTAAAACAGATACAACAAGTGTTGTAGAAAAAGCGAGTGATAGTGTTGTAGGAGTTGTTGTTTATAAAAATACAACAAATAATGCTTTTGGATTTGGTGATAATTCAAGTTCTTCGAGTGAAACACAATCTGGAAGTGGTAGTGGGGTCGTTTATGATAAAACTGGTAAATATACCTATATTATTACGAACCACCATGTTATTGATGGTGCAAACAAAGTACAAGTTGTCTTTTCAAATAATGAATATGTAGATGCAGAAGTTGTAGGTAGTGATGAATATAGTGATGTCGCTATTTTAAGATGTCAACCAAGCTTTGATGTAAGTGTTATTGATTTAGGAGATTCTAATTTATTAGATAAAGGAGAAACAGTTTTAGCGATTGGTTCACCATTAGGAATTCAATATTCAGGAACTGTTACTCAAGGTATTGTTTCAGCAACAGATCGTACAGTTTCTGTTGATTTAAATGATGATAAAGTTGATGATTGGGATATGAATGTTATCCAAACAGATGCAGCTATCAATCCAGGTAATAGTGGTGGAGCGCTTGTTAATATGAAAGGTGAACTTGTAGGTATTACGAACATGAAGTTCTCTGATGAAAGCGTTGAAGGTATGGGATTTGCGATTCCTATTAATGATGTTATTACAGTTGCAGAACAAATTCGTACAAATGGTAAAGTATCTCATCCAGTTATCGGTATTTCAGGTGTTTCTTTAAATGATTATTCTTCATATGAACTTCAAAGATATGGTGTTAAAGTATCTGTTGATGAAGGTATCTATGTTGTTAAACTAACAAGTGATGGTGCTGCAAGTAAAGCTGGAATCCAACAAGGTGATGTTATTGTTAAATTAGATGGTAAAGATATTACTACTTATAAATCGTTCTTAACAGCACTTTACTCGCATAAAGCAGGAGATAAAGTAAAAGTTGTTGTTAATCGTAGTGGCACAGAAAAAACAATTGAAGTTACGCTTCAAGAAAAATAGATATTGCTTAACGCAATATCTTTTTTTATAATTAATGTAGAATGATTGAAAGAGGAATTATATGAAAATAGGTATTTTTGATTCGGGAATAGGTGGCTTATCAGTATTATATGAAGCAATGCAACTTTTACCTCATGAACAATTTATATATTATGCTGATGAAAAACATGTTCCTTATGGGGAAAAAACAAGAGAAGAGATCATTGGCTATGTAGATGAAATTATTCAATTTATGATTGATCATAATTGTAAGGCCATTGTCATTGCTTGTAATACAGCAACCAGTGCAGCAGTTGCTTTAATGAGGAAAAAATATGATATTCCTATCATTGGAATGGAACCTGCAGTAAAAAAAGCAGTTGATTTATATGGGAATCAAAAGGTATTGGTGTGTGCGACACCAATTACAGTTAAAGGTAAAAAGATGTTGGACTTGGTAGAAAGAGTTGATAAAGATCATTTAGTTGATTTGGTTGCTTTACCAAAACTTGTCCGCTTTGCTGAAAAACAAGAGTTTAATAGTGATGAAGTGCTTGCTTATTTAAAAGAGGCACTTTCGAAATTTGATTTTAAAGAGTATGGTTCTCTTGTTTTAGGATGTACACATTTTAATTATTTTAAAGATAGTTTTCATCAATTATTACCGCATGTCCATTTATTAGATGGTAATAGAGGAACAATTAATTACTTAATGAAAAATATTGAATTAGAAAATTTGGAAAGTTCTGTTGAATATTATTATTCTGCTAAAAGAGTAAGCGGTGAAGAATTAAAACGTATTGAACGCTATTTAGAACGTTTAAAAAATATGAAAGATATAGGTATATAATATGGTAAAAGCAATTTTTTTTGATATCGATGGAACACTTGTTAGTTTTAAAAATCATCAGATTCCTAAATCTACATTTGATGCTTTATATAAGTTAAAAGAAAAGGGAATCAAGCTTTTTATAGCAACAGGAAGAGGAAAAGATGGATTAGATGTTTTAAATGATTTTCCTTTTGATGGTTATATTACGTTAAATGGACAATATTGTTATACAAATAATCAAATTATTTATTCAAATACAATCAAAAAAGAAGATCTACAAGCTTTATTAGATTATTTAAAAGATCATCAAGTTCCTTGTGGCTTTACAGAAGAAAATACAAAATACTTCAACTATCGTGATGAGCGTGTTGATGCAATTCACGCTATTACTCATAATGATGATCATCCTGCCGGAGATTGTAGTCATGTCATTGATAAATCGATTTATCAAATTATGTGTTTTGTTGATGAAAATGAAGAAAAAGAAATCTTAAGTCATATGCCTCATTGTATTTCAGCAAGATGGCATCCAACTTTTTGTGATATTTCACCAATAGGTGGAACAAAACAATTAGGAATTGATAAATTTTTAGAATATTATGGTCTTGATTTAAAAGATACGATGGCTTTTGGTGATGGGGGAAATGACATGCAAATGTTAAAGCATGTAAATACTGCTATAGCAATGGGAAATGCGGGAGATGAGTTAAAAAGCATTGCTGATTTTGTGACAAAAGATGTGGATGATGAAGGTATTGCCTATGCATTAAAATATTATGGTTTGATCTAGGAAGACTTGGCTAACAAGTCTTTTTTTATAAATGGATATTTTTTCATTATTTTTTTGAAAAAATAAAATTCAGTGATAAAGTAATAGTATAGATAGTAAAAAATAAATAGAGGTGATTTATATGCAAGTGTATTCAATTTTTTTAGATAAAGATGTTTATTTTTTTAATGGACCATGTTACTTGAATGGGATTCCATTTAAAAATTTGGCAGAATTTGTTAATGCATATTTAACATGTAATAAAGAAATAAATAACATCTATATAGCTGGGGCGTGTTATAGTTCATCAAAGGACACAGCAGAGAAAATAGTAAGCGCATGCTTTGGTACAGTAAGAAAATATAATATTGGGACTATAAGCGAATATACAAAAGGCGGAAGAAGTGCAGTTGATGATGCAATAAAAAAATATCAAACATCTATAAATTTGAATCCAAAGGATAAAAAAGACCATAGAAAGATGGTATATTTTTTAGTTGATGAAGAAGTTGTTGCAATTTTAATTGGTTCAAGTAATTTTTCTAAAAATACATACTTAACGAAATATTCATCAGAAGCAGATTTAATGTTGTTAAAATATGAAAAAGGGAATAGCAATGAAAAACTTGTTAAATCGTTAGAAAATGATATTCAAGCAAATCCAAATGGTTTGTTAGTATCAAAATCTCTTAGAACGGTTGATGCTTCTTTTTTACAAAAAATTTTTGAAGAAAATATGGGACAATTGAAGAAATAAATGAAAAAAAGTGAAAGATATATAAAAAAGATTAAATTATTTGTATTAGTAATCTTATGTTGTTTTATTATATTTAGTATGTTTCAAAAAAAGAATGATTATGTCAATATAAATATATTAAATAACATAAACATGAAAGTTCCAAATAGAGCTAATATGAATGAGTATAAAAGATTAAATGATAAAAAACCTGCTTTTTCAAAAATGAAATTATTAGATTTTATCAATATGACAAAGAATAACAAAGTAAAAAATGGAGTGTATTATATAGGAAATCCCACATGCTATAGTTGTCAAAATGTTGTTCCAATTCTTAATTATGTATTAAAAGAAAAGAAACTATATGCATATTACATAAATGTACATGATTCAAAATATAATGGCAAAGACAATTTAAATGATGAACTTAAATATTATTTAAGGAATTTTTTAGAAGATAAAACAGTAATGTATATACCTGTAGTTTTTATTATTGATAATAACAAAGTTGTAAAATATTGTGATAATATAGATCAAAGATTATTACAAGGAAAAATTACACAACAAACTTTAAATTCATATAGGAACATAGTAAGTATAAAAAATGATTAGAATAAAGCAAATATTTGATAAATGTAGAATTATAAATAAATATGTTTTATAATAGTTATACGTTTAAATATTAATAAAAAATGGGAGAGAAAATTATGCAATTAAAAAAAATAATTCCAGTATGTCTTGTATTAGTAATGCTATGTGGATGTTCAAGTAGTTCTACAAGTTCTAAAAATGATAAAAAAGTAGATGATAATACAACTTCAACTTCTGAAACAGTAGATACTAAAGATTTAATTACTGTTAAGGGAACTATGAATGTTCCAGAAGATTTCAAAAGTTCTAATTTAGAAGGTACAACAATTGAGTATACTGTTGATAAAGAAGGATATGTTTATACACTTAATTTCCATAAAGTGAGTGGCGAAACACCTATTGATGGAGATAAAACAGCAGATGCTAATGATGGAAAAGTATACTACATAAGTGAATCTGAAATTCCTAATTGGAAAACAAAAAGAGAAAAAGAAGAAAAAATTTCTAAAAAAGGATATTCGGTTACTTTAACAATGGGAGACGAATTAACAAAAGAACAAGCTATGGCTGCAAACGGTGAAGAAACCGCATATTCTGCCATTTATGATTATTCTTTAGACTCATTTAAAGCAACCAACAAAACAATTAAGGATTGCGCTGATACATAAGATGTAAAAACTAAAAACAATAAAATTACAGAAAAATCTTTAAAGAAAATGTTAGAATATTATTATATGGTATACACAAACGAATAAGAAAAGATCTCTAAAGAGGTCTTTTCATTTGCAATCTTTTTTATAAAAATCTCTTATAACATAAAAAACAAACATTTTTAATAAAATTATAACTTTTTATTAATTTTTTTGTTTTTTCAAAACTCTATGATACAGTAATAGTGTAGAGGAGGAAATTTATGCTCCTCTTTTGTCTTTTTTAGAAAAAATTGATATATTAATGTATAGGAAGAACAGAAATGTGTGGCTAAATAACAAGGATGGTGTAAAAAAATAATCTTCGCTCATTGAGTAGCCACTTATTAAAATGTTATGGAAAAGAAATTATTAACTATGATGTGCGTTATGTTTTTATTAGCAACTGCAAATGGATGCTCATCAAACTTAGATAAATCAGATTCAAATTCTAAAAATCCAATTTCATCTATCTTTTCAAAAAAAGAAGATAAATACTCTGTAGAATCAATTGAAAAAAAGAATTTCAAAGAAGCTAAAAATATTCCAAAAGATGACGATTTTAATATTAATGCTGATAAATTAACAGGAGAATTTTGCCAAGATATTGCAGAAACCTATTATAATAAATACAATTGGTTGAATAATATTCCTAATGAACATTCATTAGATAGTACGCCTTCTGGAATCCAAATCATTAATGATTATTATAAAAATAAAGACCAGACAGGTGGGATGTATGATGATTTACCAGCTTGTGCAAAAGTTTCGTTTATTAAAATTAAAGAAACCCTATCTTATAAAGAAGCTAAAGATGAATATGATTATTTAAAAAAGAATATAAAAAAATATTTTGGAAATGTTTTAATAGACCATTCAGCCGAAAAAAATTGGCATCCTCAATATGATAATGGAACGGAAGTATTTGGAATAAGGTTGAGTAAAGCTAATTCAACTCATTATAAAATAGAAGACGGTGACTACCAATTAGAGTTATCATTTAGTTTGTATGCACTAACCCAAACTAATAAAAATTTAAATACTAAAAATATAAAAAACGGTTTCATCTGGTTAGGTCTAGATAAATTTTATAATTCAGAATACAAATGTATCGATGCTTACAAAATGAATTTCAACATTCCTTTTTCTGAAGCAATTGAAAAATCTGAACACTTAGACCTTGATAATGAAGACGAGGCTAAAGAATATGATGCTATGATCCAACGAATTGATACATTACCTATTATTTCTATTTCAAAAATGCTAAAGCAAAAAGAAGATACATATTTTGCGACTGGGAAATGCGTGTTGTTATAACCTGAAAATTAGTTAACAAAGTGAAAATAGTTGAATTAGAAATAAGACCTAACCTATTTATTCAACAAATGTAGAATAATAAATATATGTTTAAATATTAACAAAAACAGTTATGATACGGAAATAATTTTTTGATCCATTACATAACAAATAAAATTTTAAAAATTCAAATAATATATTAGAAGAAAAAAGGAGAAAAAGGATAATGAATTATGCATATAAAGATACAGGAAGAACAAAAATAATTTATGCTGATAGTTCTGATATTATAAAATATAAAGGTGTACGTTGTTATTGTAAAAATCCAAGCTGCAATGCAAAAATGTTTATACATAATCCTGAACACCCGAATTTTGCGTATTTTCAAGCATCGGGGAAACCATCTCATAATGGAAGTTGCGGGTCTATTTATAATCATTTTGATAATAGCAAATATGATGAAAAATTATTTAGTTTTCCAGAAGTGTTAATGAATTTAGAATCAAAACCGTCAGGTACAAAGCCAACTGGAAAATCTTCGCCAAAAAAAGGGAAAAGCACGAGTGGTGGAGAAAAAGCATTAAAAACTATTAAAGAAATATATAAAATGGCTACAAATACTCCACCAAATGACAGCTATAATGGAGTAAAAATAAAAAATATATTGGCAGATGTAAGAAGTTATTCAGATTATAAAGATGGTATTGATGGGTATCATCTAGTTGAATGTAATTTCTACTGCTTTGATAAAAAAGAAAAGACAATAATAATGAATTTTCCATTTTTACCTAATAATAAGTACTATTTGCGTTTATGTTTTAAAGATGAGGATTTATTTAAAAAAGAGTATAGTAGGTTTTATGATACGGGACATACAGGAATAATTGTTATATCTGGTTTATGGGAGAAAAAAGATGAAGAGTATAGAACAAAAACGATTAAGGCAGAATGTACAATCAAATCTGAAAAACAGATAGCAATTATAAAAAAGAAATAAGAAAAGAATAATAAAGAGTAACTAAATAATTCAGGGAACAATCATGATGATATGGTTGTTCTCATTTATTTTTGATTTGAAGACTACTAGTTTTGATTTTAAAATTAGATAGAATAGGTTTGTTTTTTTTTATTGGACTCAATTTTTTATAATTTCTTTTAAAGTCTTCAGTAGTTTTGTTATATTTCGCTAGATGGCATCACCTATGCATTAAAACATTATGCTTTGATAGACCTTTAAAAATAAGAAAAATTATTATATAATAAAGAAGCAATAAAATAATACTTCAGGGCAGAGTGAAATTCTCTACTGGCGGTAAACTCCGCGAGCTAAAGATGGCCGAACTGGTGAAATTCCAGTAGCAACAGTTATAGTCTGGATGAAAGAAGTGTTTTTTGTAATACTTTTTATATACAAAAACGTACCTAGAAGATTATTTTAGGTGCGTTTTCTTTGTTAAAGGAGGTATATAAAATGAGTACAAAGAAAATAACAACAGTAGGGATGCTTTGTGCCATGGCAATGATTGTTAATGTATTTATTTCATTTCCAATTGTTCCAGCGGTATCTTTTTTAAGGTATGATCCCAAGGATATTTTAATTGTTATTGGCGGATTTATTTATGGACCAATGACATCATTATTAATGAGTTTTATTTGTTCGATTTTTGAAATCATGTTAAAGGGAGGCAATATTTTAGATGTCTTGATGAACATGGTTTCAACGTGTTCTTTTGCTTGTATGGCTGCTTTTGTATATAAAAAAGTACATAATCAAAAAGGAGCTATTTTAGGACTTGTTCTAGGTGTTATGTGTACAACAATATCTATGCTTATTTGGAATTATATCATTACACCTATTTATTATGGAATGCCAAGAAGTGCTATTGTACCAATGTTGCTTCCAGGAATATTACCTTTTAATTTAATTAAAGCAACGATGAATGCTGCCATTGTCTTTTTCTTATATAAACCAGTGGTTCAAATATTAAGAAGAAGTCATTTAGTGGAGAAAGCTGATCGACAAGGAAGTGTTTATAAAGGTTATGTCTTTGTCGTAGGTGTTGTTTTAGTGACAATGATTTTGTTTGTTTTAGGATATCAAGGAATTATATAGGGAGGAAATAAGATGGAATTTTTAGAAGCTAAAGAAATCATGAAACAAAAAATGGGAGATTGGAAAATTATGGCACTTGCCAGTTGCGAGGATAATTATCCGATGGTGAGAAATGTCAGTTGTCTTTTTTATAATGATAAAATCTATTTTAAGACAGATAAGAACTTTAGAAAGACACAGCAGTTGTTTAAAAATAATCGTGTTGCAATGTGTTTTAATGGAACACAAGTTGAAGGGATTGCTGTTAATAAAGGATTGGTCGTTGATGAACCAGGAAGAGTTTTTGAAAAGAAATATAAAGAGTATTTATGGCAAAGTTATAATGCTTATTCTCACGTTGATAGTGAAATTTTAATAGAAGTGACTCCTGAGTTTGTGGAAATTTGGGATGAAGATGAAGATCGAAAGGCTTTTCAATTGTTTATTGATTTTAAAAAGAAAACAGTTGAATATAAACCTTACGATTAAAGAAATCATATGATTTGATTTCTTTTTTTTGAAGTGCTAATATATATACGAAAAGAAAGTCTTCAGGGCAGGGTGAAATTCCCGACCGGTGGTGATAGTCCACGAGCAGATGCAGAAAAGGTGCAATTCCTTTACCGATAGTGAGAGTCTAGATGGAAGAAAGACATTTTTTTAATATAATGTTTTTAGTCATGGAGATTAGTATTTTCATGATATTTTTTATTTTAAAGGAGAATTATTATGGAAAGTACTAAGACACAAAAAATGGTTTTAGCAGCAATGCTGGCTGCACTTGGGATGATTTTAAATCTCATTGAGATTCCTTATCCCTTTGCTCCTTGGTTAAATCTTGATTTATCAGAAATTGTTGTTCTTGTAGCGATTTCTACTTTAGGATTTATACCAGCGTTGTTTGTCTGTATTTGTAAATTTGTTGTTTCTATTTTGTTTAAAGGACCTGTAGGACCAATGGCTATTGGGCAAATTGCAGCATTGATTGCATCGTTATCAATTTGTGTAACATATTCATTGCTTGCTCGAAAAATTGATCCAGAAAAGAATTTAAAGAATTATTTTTTAGATATGGTTTTAACGATGCTTGTTTTTGCTTTTATTATGTTTGTCATCAATTATTTCTTTGTGACACCTACTTATTTAATGCAAAAACCGACATGGTATACAAATCTACCTTTTGCAGTTGATATTCAAGCATTTAATCAACAATATGGTTCAAATATTTCAATTCCGAAATTTTTATCTTTTTTATCACCTTATGGACAAGCTATTTTTATTATTTATTTTCCTTTTAATTTTATTAAAGGAATTATTACAGGAATTGTTTATTATCTTGTAAGACCGGTTGAAAAAAGATTTAAAAGTAAATATATTAAAGAAGCTTAGGCTTCTTTTATTTTTTTATAGTGATTATTATGTTATAATGGCGAGGGATGGTGGGAAAATGACGTATTCAAGAGTAAAAAAATACCAAGAATTAAGAGATGGACTTAAGGAAGAAGTTGGCATTTCTAAAGAAAAGTATGTAGAACCAGTTCAAAATGATGATGACGATGATGATTTTTTGTCATTTATGAAAAAGGATAAAGAAGAAAAAGAAGTAAATTTAGAAGATACTTTAACAGAAACTAAAACATTTGAACAAATGAGAGAAGAAGGCTCAGCTGAACTTGATAAAGCTCTTAAAAGTGCGAAAGAAAGTGTTGGTAAACAAGATCAATATAATACAAGAATGGATATTTTAAGTAAAATTAGAGAACCTGAAAAAAATACAATTAAGATAGATTCAGTTGAAAGCTATTCTACACAAGAATTTGCTAAAGGAATGTTTGTAAATAATGAAGTTGAAGAAGAGTCAAAAGAAAAAATGACTTTTATGGAAAAATTAGCTGCGATGTCACCAGAAGAAGATGTGAAAAAAGCAGAAGAATTTTTACAACAAGAATCTGAAGAAGTAGAAGAAAAACAAGCTGAAGAAATCACAGAGACGAAAGAAATCGTTGAAACGATAGAAGAAAATCCAGTAGAAGATATTGAAGAAAATGATACTTTTATTGAAGATGAAGAGATTATTGAAAATAAAGGTGAAAGTAAAGCTGTTAAGGTCATGAATGTCATTATTGTTATTTTAGTCATTATTTTCATTGCTTTACTTGGAGTTATCTTATATCAAAGTTTTTTTTAACTAAGGAAGACCTTAGTTTTTTAGGAGGGTGTTTATTTTATGAAGAAAAAAATTTCAATTGCAATAGATGGGCCTAGTGCTGCAGGAAAAAGTACAATTGCAAAAATGGTTGCTAAAAAGGAAAATTTCATTTATATTGATACGGGTGCAATGTATCGATCTGTTGCATTTTATTGTATAAAAAATCACATTGACTTAAATGATGAACAAGCTGTTGAACAAGCAATTTCAAATATTCAAATACGTCTTACAGCTGATAATAAAGTTTATTTAAATGATGAAGATGTTAGCCTTCAAATTAGAACAGATGAAGTTTCACTTGGAGCTAGCTGTGTTTCTAAATATCAAGCGGTAAGAACATTTTTAGTTGATGAGCAAAGAAAAGTGGCTGAAACTGGGAATGTTATTTTAGATGGAAGAGATATTGGAACAGTTGTTTTACCACATGCAGATTTAAAAATTTATCAAATAGCAAGTGTAGAAACACGTGCGAAGAGACGTTATTTAGAAAATAAAGAAAGAGGCTTAGAGGCTGATTTAGAAACAATCAAAAAAGAAATTGAACAAAGAGATTATCAAGATATGCATCGTGCTATTTCGCCACTTAAAAAAGCGGATGATGCAATTGAACTTGATACGTCGAATATGACGTTAGAAGAAGTTGTTGATCAAGTGTTAACTTTAATTAATAAAACAAGGGAGGAATAATATGGCAGGTGTAGTTGCAATTGTTGGTCGTGCTAATGTTGGAAAATCAACAATCTTTAACCGTATGGTTGGAGAAAGAATTTCAATTGTTGAAGATGTTGCAGGTGTAACAAGAGACCGTATCTATGCTAAAGCTTCATGGCTTACAAAAGAGTTTAGTGTAATTGATACAGGAGGTATTGAATTAGAAAATGCTTCTTTTACAACACAAATTAAAATGCAAGCAGAAATTGCAATTGAAGAAGCAGATGTTATTGTATTTGTTGTTAATGGTCGAGAAGGTATTACTAAAGAAGATGAGTATGTAGCGCGTCTTTTACAAAAATCAAGAAAACCAATTATTTTAGTTGTTAATAAAATTGATGATAATCAATTTAGAGATTATATATATGAATTTTATGCATTAGGTGTTGGTGATCCTATTCCTGTTTCTGGTTCACATGGGATTGGAATTGGAGATTTATTAGATCAAATTATTAATCAATTAGATTTACAAGATGAAGAAACTAATGAAGATGAAATCAGTTTTTCAATTATTGGAAGACCAAATGTTGGCAAATCATCTCTTACAAATGCTATTTTAGGGGAAGAACGTGTTATTGTTTCTAATATTGAAGGAACAACACGTGATGCCATTGATACACCTTTTGTGAAAGATGGACAAAAATATCGTGTTGTAGATACAGCGGGAATGAGAAAAAAAGGTAAAGTTTATGAAAATATTGAAAAATATTCAATTTTAAGAGCTTTGACATCAATTGAAAAAAGTGATGTTATTCTTGTTGTCATTGATGGTGAAACAGGAATTAGAGAACAAGATAAGCATGTTGCTGGATATGCCCATGAAGCAGGTAAAGGCGTTGTCATTGTTTATAATAAATGGGACCTAGTTGATAAAGATGAAAAAACAATGCAAAAGAAACAAAAAGAAATCTATGAACAATTTAAATATTTAGATTATGCACGTATTGTTTTTACTTCAGCTAAAACAGGTCAAAGAGTGGATCAAATTTTCCCATTAATTCAAGAATCTTATGAAAATTCAAGAAAACGAGTGCAAACGAGCGTTTTAAATGATGTTTTAGTGGATGCACAATTAATGAATCCAACAACGACATTTAATGGTGGAAGATTAAAAATCTTCTATGCTAATCAAGTAGCGGTTTGCCCACCGACATTTGTTTTATTTTCAAATGATCCACAATATTTACACTTTAGTTATAAACGTTACTTAGAAAATAGATTAAGAGAAGCATTTGGGTTTGAAGGAACACCAATTCATATCATTTGTAGAAAAAGAGACTAAGTCTCTTTTTTTAACATTTATTTATTTTTTTCATAGTATATAGTGGTGATATTATGAAAGATAAAGATTTACTCGTAGATCGTGTATCTAAAAAAACAAATGTGAAAAAAGAAGATATTTTTAAATTAGCAAATGATTTACAAAGAAAAGATTTAAATAATGAAAAAGATATGAGAGATTTTATTCAAACGGTTGCAAAAGTAACAAATCAATCTTTAGATCAAAGAAAGATTGATAAATTGATTAAAATTATGCAAAATAAAGATGTTTTAAATGATGTTGAAAAAATGATTTAAAATAGTGTTGATTTAGTTAAAGTTTTTGTTATAATGGAGAAGAACTTCATTAAAAAGTGAAAAATGTTGTTTTAGGCCATTTTTAGATTGACTTATGATGTGAGTTTCTATATAATAGATTTTGCGGTTATGGAAAGGTGATTAATATGAAGTATAGTTTGCAGTGGATTATTAAACACAAAGGAACATTTGATTTTGAAGAAGAAATAACTTTTCCATGTGAAATGTTTGAAAAGTATGCCCATATTAACGGCCTTAAAGACGTCATCGTCTCAGGTACCGGGAATCTTGATACAAGAGATAAACGATTATATGTTGATTTAAATATTAAGGGAACAATGATTCTTCCGTGTGCGTTAACGTTGGAAGATGTTGATTATCCATTTGATATCGATTCGACGGAAGTATTTTCATTTGAAAAGCCTGATCCGCTTGAAGACGTTCATGAAGCAAAGAAAGATGTTGTTGATTTTACGCCTGTCGTATTTTCAAATATCATGTTAGAAGTGCCTATGAGGGTCGTAAAAGATGATGCTAACATCAAGGAATCAGGTAAGGGTTGGAAGATACTCGATGGTCAAGAGGATAATGATGAAGAATACATTGATCCAAGGTTAGCAAAATTGAAAGATTATTTTAAACAATAGGAGGATATAAAGATGGCAGTACCATTTAGAAGAGTTTCTAGTACAAGAAGAAATAAAAGAAGAACACATGATAAATTATCTGCACCAACTTTAGTTGTATGTCCAGAATGTGGAGAATACAAAATGTCTCATAGAGTTTGTAAACATTGTGGAACTTACAAAGGTGTAAAAGTAAAATAAGAAGATCACCCCAAAGGGTGATTTTTTTTTACCTTTTTTAGTTCACAAGAAATGTGAACTTCCATATTTTATTCACATCTATTTATTGAACAAGTGATTTAAAAAGTATATAATGGTGGTATAAAGTGGTAAAAATGAATATAAAAGTGGTAAAAAGTGGGTGATAGTGATGTTCATGGGTGAATTTAAGCATTCGATTGATGCAAAAGGACGTTTGACGATTCCATCTAAAATTAGGAATCAATGTCAAGGTTCTGTTTATGTTGCCCGTGGATTTGATGGATGCCTTGCTTTTTATACAAAAGAAGAATGGGATCCGTTTTGTGCGAAACTCCTTTCTTTACCTTCTAATAAAAAAGAAGTTCGAAAAGCAATTCGTTTTACCATTTCAAGTGCATGTGAGTGCGAATTTGATAAATTAGGAAGAATTAACATTCCTACAAATTTACGCACTTTAGCACGCTTAGAAAAAGAATGTGTCATTATTGGGGCAGGAAACCATGGTGAAATATGGTCACAAGAAAAATGGAATCAATACTATAATGACAATCAGGATAGTTATGACGATATTTTAGAATCTTTAGATGATTTTAGTTTATAGGAGGATTTTGAATGTTCAACCATGTTACAGTTTTATTAAATGAAGCAGTTGAAGGATTGAATGTCAAACCAGATGGTATCTATGTAGACTGTACACTTGGAGGAGCTGGTCATTCAAGTTTGATTTTAAAACAGTTAACAACCGGCCATTTATATTGTTTTGATCAAGATATTCATGCGATTGAAGCTGCAAGAGAAAGGTTGGAGAAAATTGGTAATCAATTTACAATTATCCAATCCAATTTTAAGAATTTAAAAAGTGAACTCCATCTTCGTGGTGTAGAACATGTAGATGGAATTTTATTTGATTTGGGTGTTTCATCACCTCAATTTGATGATGGGGATCGAGGTTTTAGTTATAACTATGATGCTCGATTAGATATGAGAATGAACCAAGAGGCATCTTTGGATGCACATTATATTGTTAATCATTATAGTTATGAACAACTTGTAGAAATTTTATATAAATATGCGGATGAAAAATTTGCAAAACAGATTGCTCGAAAAATTGAAAAGGAAAGAGAAATACATCCTATTGATACAACTTTTCAACTTGTAGATATTATTAAAGAAGCAATTCCTGCTTATGCTAGAAGAAAAGGTGGACATCCAGCAAAACGTACTTTTCAAGCACTTCGAATTGCGGTTAATGATGAATTAAATGTTTTTGATATTGCTTTAAAAGATGCATTGGATCTTTTAAATTTAAATGGAAGAATCTCGGTTATTACTTTCCATAGTTTAGAAGATAAAATATGTAAATATACATTTAATGAAGTTTCAAAATTAAAAGATGTTCCTAAAGGATTACCAGTTATTCCTTTAGAAATGCAACCTAAATTTAAATTGGTTAATAGAAAACCGATTATAGCATCGGATGATGAATTAACTCATAATCATCGTGCACATTCAGCTAAATTAAGAGTTATAGAGAGGGTTATTTTATGAAAAAGAGAAAGACAGGATTTGAATCTTTTGCACAAGTGTTTTTAATTGTAACAATTGTTGTTTTTGTTTTTGGAATTATTATGGTTAAATCAGTTGAATCTTCATATAATAGAACCATTCAAAAATTACAAAATGAAATAGACACACTTGAATCAGATATAGATAGTTTACAAATGCAAAAACAAGAATTAGTTTCATTCAATCGTGTTGCTGAAGTTGCAACTTCTAAAGGATATACTTATCAAAATGATGCAACAGCATCAACAACAGGAGCTCAGCAATAATGAAGAAATACAAAAGTGCAAAGGTAACGGGTATTATTTTTGCAGTTCTTATTTTTTCATTGGTAGTTAATATTTTATACTTGGGGGCAACGGGAAAACACTTGATCAGTGGAGAGAACATTGCCTCTTTTGCGAAAAATAGAAGTAAGAAAGAAGTTGTTGAATATGCTCAAAGAGGGCAAATTTATACATGTGACCATGAAAAAGTAGCTATTAATGTTAAAAAGTATAAAATTATTTTGGTGCTTTCATCTCAAAGAACAGGCTATGGTAAAAAGCTTGCTTATGTTAAAGATGTTAATAAAACAGCTAGTCAACTAGGTCCTATTTTAGGAATAGATGTCAATGAATTAACATCTAAATTACAAACAGCAAAGGATGAAGGACGTTATCAAATTGAACTTGGGACAAAAGGAAATAATTTATCAGCGTCAGTAAAAAAACAAATAGAAGATTGTAATCTTACGGGAATAGAGTTTGTAGAGTCTAATTCGAGATATTATCCATTGGGTGATTTTTGTAGCTATGTTGTAGGGTATGCAAAAAGTTATAATGATCAAAGTGTTAAGAAAATGGTTGGAGAAATGGGACTTGAACTTTCTTATGATAAACAATTAAAAGGTAAAAATGGCTACAAGGTTTATCAAACAGATGCTAATGGATATGCTTTAGTAGATGGAACTTTAAGAGAGAAAGATCCAACCAATGGAAATGATCTTTATTTAACGATTGATAGTGGTCTTCAAAGAAATTTAGATTATTTGATGTCTAATGCTTATAGTGAAAGTGGTGCTGAAGTTGTGACTGCTGGAGTGATGGAAATTAAAACAGGAAAGATTCTAGCAATGTCAACCTATCCATCTTTTAATCCTAATGAAAGAAATATATCAACATTCAACAATTATTTTTTAGAAGGAACAATTGAATGTGGATCTGTTTTTAAACCATTTATTTATGCTGATTCTATTGAAGAAGGTAAATATGATCATAATGCTTATTATAATTCAGGAAGTTATAATGTTTATTATGGAAATAAATTAGTTGCTACAATTAAAGATCATAATGGTGGTCAAGGTTGGGGTACAATTACTTATGATCAAGGATTGTATCATTCAAGTAACGTAGCTATTTGTAATTTATTGGATCAAGGTTATGTTACAAAAGATGTTTTAACAGAGAAATTAAATGATTTAGGCTTTTTCCAAGGTGATACAGTGGATGGACTTACATGTTCATCATCAATCAATGCTTATACAAGAAAAAATGCTGGAAGACTTGAATATTTAACGACAGGATTTGGTCAAGGTTCTACGGTCACTCCTTATCAACTTTTAAAAGCATATAGTGTTTTTGGAAATGATGGGAAAACGGTTCAACCACATATTGTAGATAAAGTTGTCAATCCTAAAACAAATAAAGTTGTCTATCAAGCAACACCGAAATATTCAAAACAAATCTTTTCAACAAATACAATCAGTCAAGTAAAAGATTTAATGTTAGGTGTTATTGAAGATGAACAAGGGACAGGGAAGACTTATCGTTTAGATAATGATGTTCGTATGATTGGTAAAACAGGGACAGGACAAGTTGTTGAAAATGGTGGTTATAGTACAACTTTATATATGCATTCATTTGTAGGGATTGCTCCTTATGATGATCCTCAAGTCGTGATGTTTTTAACTTTTAAATCAGGAGATTCATATGCTCAATATATGCCAAATATTGTTAAACAAACAATGAATGAAGCACTTCAAGTAGTAAATCGCTATAATGCTAAAAATACGACAGCAGTTGATCAAAGCTATACTTTAGATTCCTATACAAATCAATCTGTTAATTATGTAAAATCTAAATTAGAATCAAAATCATTAAGTGTTCAAATTATCGGTAATGGAAGTTCTGTTATTGAACAATATCCACTTGCTAAAAGCAAAGTGACAAGTGGTGATAAAGTATTTATCAAAACAGAAGGAAAAGATATAACACTTCCTAATTTAATAGGATGGTCTAAAAAAGAAGTACAAACTTACGCTTCACTTGCTGGTATTCAATTAACGATTGATGGCACAAGTGGACATGTAACTGCTCAAAGTGTTGGCGAGAATACAGTTGTTCATAGCGGTGATAGTTTAACTGTAGTAATATCTTAAAAGAGGAATGATTCCTCTTTTTTTTCATAGTTTATAATGGTGAGATTTATGTTGTTTCAACAATCTGTTAATAAGATCAAAATCATTAAAATATGTATTTATCTCATTGTTTTAGCGCTTATTTTTAAAGTGGGGTATATTCAAATCATTGATCGTAAAAAAATTTATGATAAAGCATTAGAGTCTTGGCAAAGGTCTTTTCCTGTACAAGCTAATAGAGGGAAAATATATGATCGAAGTGGAAATGTACTGGCAACAGATCTTACAACGGCTTCTTTGGTTGTTGTACCGAGTCAAATAAAGGATCAAGCAACAACAGCTTTAGAATTAAGTAAAATTTTAAATGTAGATGTCAATGTTTTGAAAGAAAAATTAAATAAAAAGGTGTCGATTCAAAGAATTTCTCCAGAAGGAAGACAACTTGATAATCAAGTTGCAAGTAAAATACAAAGATTGCATTTATCAGGTGTTTATTTGATTAAAGATACAAAAAGATATTATCCGGGAAATAATTATTTAAGTCATTGTTTAGGCTTTGTTGGAATTGATAATCAAGGATTATTAGGATTGGAGTTAGAATATGATTCGTTTTTAAAAGGAAAAAACGGTTCGATTGATTATTATATGGATGCTAAAAGTCATAATTTAAAAATGTATCCAAGTCATTATACGTATAGTCAAAGTGGAATGAATATCACTTTGACCATAGATAAAAGAATTCAAGATGTCCTTGAAAGAGAATTATCAAATGCTTATGATACGTATCATCCAGATGGTATTTGGGCACTAGCGATGAATCCTAAAAATGGAGAGATTTTAGGAATCGCCAGTTATCCTAACTTTAATCCTAATGATTATCAAAATGAGGATAAAGATATTTATAATCAAAATATTCCTATTTGGAAAACTTATGAACCAGGATCAACCTTTAAAATCATAACTTTTTCAAGTGCTTTAAATGAAAATTTATTTGATATGGATAAAGATACTTATTATGATAAAGGATATGAATATGTTTCAGGTGCAAGAATCAAATCATGGAAAAAAGGAGGGCATGGACTACAGACTTTTAGAGAAGTTTTACAAAATTCATCCAATCCAGGATTTGTAGAAATTGGTAGGAGATTAGGAAAAAAGAGATTGTATCAATATGTTCAAAATTTTGGCTTAACTGAAAAAACGGGAATTGATTTACCTGGAGAATCATGTGGGATTATGTTTGATTATAAAAACTTTCATGAACTTGAACAAGCGACCGTTGCTTTTGGACAAGGCATATCTGTAACGCCCTTACAATTGGTAACTGCTATTTGTGCTTGTGTCAATGGTGGCTATTTGTTACAACCGCATATTTTAAAAGAAATCAGTAACAGTTCAAATAATGAAATTGTTGAACAAGTTAAAAAGAAAGTAAAAAGACAGGTTATTAAAGAAGAAACATCTAAAAAAGTAAGAGATGCGCTAGAAAGTGTCGTGACTGATGGTGGAGGTAGAAATGCTTATATAAACGGTTATCGTATTGGTGGTAAAACAGGAACGGCGCAAAAGGCGGTTAATGGAAGCTATGTTGGAAGTGGTTATATTCTCTCTTTTGTTGGCGTTGTTCCTATTGATGATCCACAAATTGTTTTGTATGTGGCAATGGATAATCCAAAAAACTGTATTCAATATGGTGGAACAACAGTTGCTCCTATCGCTAGAAAGATGTTTGTTGATATTTTACCTGCTTTAAATGTCAAAAAAGTAAAATCTCAAAGACAAAAATCATATTCTATAATGGATAAAAGAACAATCAAAGTAGAAAATTATATAGGTAAAAAAAGAAGTGAAGTTCAAAATATTTCTTTACGTATTACTTTTGTTGGTAAAGGAAATAAGGTCATTGATCAATTACCAAGAAAAGGTGAGTATGTTGAAGAAGGAGATACGATTGTTATTATGTTAGGGGAATAATATGTTTTGAGATTTGTAGATTCATATGATGATATGGGATATAATTTAAATATAAAATAACAAGTGTAAAGGAATTTAGGTGATAGTAATGAATTATGATAAATTTCCAGAAATAAATATAAGTGGATATAAAAATGAAGCTTGTACAGGCAAAACAGAAATAAAAAATATTTAGAAAATCTAGGACAAGAAGAAAATTATTGTTTAACTGTAGATTGTTATCCTGGCGTCGATGACGAAATCTTTGATTTAATTAAAGAAATTTATAAACCTGATTTCGTGATTAAAAGTGAAGATGTATTTTATGAAAAAGATGAGCTTAATAAAATGATGAAGCCTTTTTTAACAGAAAATCGTGTAAGAGGAGTCATATATTATGGAAAGATGGATGATTTTATTGATGATATAAAATTGGCTCAATATCAATCACACTTGCTAGTCATAAAGTCAGGGCTTTGATTTATGGTATTGGAGCGAGTTACATTCATAAAGGTGATACTTTGATTTATTATGATCTTGCTCGTTGGGAAATTCAATTAAGATATCGAAAAGGGATGCCTAATTTTAAACAAGATAATGATGATGAAGATGTTTTAAAGAAGATAAAGAGAGGTTTCTTTATTGAACAAAAACAGGAGCGCAATCCCCTTCCTCTAAGCGAAGCGTAGGGAGGGGTCTAGCTCCACGATAAAGACCATGTTCATGTACTGTTCAGAGGACAGCCTAATAGTGAGATTTCTAAATTTATCAATGCTTATAAATCAGCAAGCAGTAGACTTATAAAAAAAGAATATCCAGAAATCAAGAAACATTTATTGTTCCTGCAAATGTTAAAGAATATACAATTAGACCTTTAAATGATGAAACAATAAAAGTTATTAAAGCATATGTTAGAAATTAAGCGGGCAAAAGTTCGCTTTTATATTGCTTTTATTATCGAATATCGATATAATGGGATTGAAATATTTATCGATATTCGATAAAAGAGGTGAGAAAATGGCGAGAAAAGAATTTGAAACATTAACTCCACAAATGTTTTATATTTTACTTTCATTATATGAGCCCATATGTGGTTTAGAAATTATGGAAAAAGTAAATGAAATGACGGAAGGTGATGTTAGAGTTGGTGCTGGAACACTTTATGCATTGTTACCACGTTTTGAAAATATAGGATATATTCAATTATTAAAAGAAGAAAATAAAAGAAAAATATACATAATTACTCAAAAAGGAAAAGAAAGACTTGAATTAGAAAAGGAAAGGATGCAAAAACAAATTATTTTGTTTATGAAAAAGGATTATGAAGATGAAATATAAGTATACATTTTTAAAAAATAGATTGTTTTATGATGAAATATTAATTCCTTATCTAGATAGAATGTCTAAAAAAGGATGGAATCTTGTATCAGTTAATTCATTTTTTAAGTTTGAAAAATCCTCACAAGTTTATAAATATCAAGTTGACTATAATCTATTAACGGATGACTATTTAGAAACTTTAGACCATTTAGGATATGAACATGTTTGTTGTATGCAAGATATGCATATTTATCGAAATGTTAATTTAGATGCGGAAGATTTATCAAGTGATGAAGATGTTTTATGTGAGGCAAAATTAAAAATGTTTAAACCATGGGCAATTGCTATGTGCATTCTTGCAACTATGATCTTTTATGGTTTTACAAGTTTCTTTTCTTGGTTGTATCGTTTTTCTTGGGGTTCGATATTTTTAAATTTAAATGTTTGTTTCATTTTTTTTCTTATTTATGTAGGCTGTTTTTTATGGCTATTTGCAGCATTGTTTATTTATTTAAAGAGACGTGCTTTAAAGAAAAGAACGTATTCTTATCAAAAGTTTAAATATTTAGATGGTTTTGTTCGCATTGTTATAGATATTTTAGCTATTTTGATGATTGGAATGTTATTTGTTTTAAAAATGAATAACTTAAGTTCACTTTTAAGCTTTTTGGGTTATTTTATATTAATTACATTATTTGCGACAATTATTAATACAAAAATTCCTTTAATTAAAAATCCAATCAAAAAGAAAATAGCAGTGATTGTTTCTGTTGCTGTTTTTGTAGGTGTTTACTTTTTGTATAATGAAATTGATTTTTCAAAATTAGATAAACAAGAAATGACGATCACTTTGCCAAAAAATAAAAGGATAGATGAAAATAATTCAAATCTACTTGTTGATACGACAACTTTTATTCAAAAAATAGGTAAAGATAAAGATGATGGAGAAGCAATTTATTCTTTTGAAGGTTATTATCAATGTTTAAATACTTTTGTTTCAAAAAATATTTTTAAAGAATTGGTTCTTGAACGTGAAAGACAAACAAGAATGCCAAGTGATAAAGAGATTGACCAAATCGTTGAAGAAAAAGGTTCATGGCGTAGTGATGAAATTGGATATAATACATATCAAAATGTTTTAAAGAAATTTAAAAAAAGAAAATCAATGTATTTTGACCAAGTTGTTGAAATTGACCATTATCAATTAGGAATCAAAGGTAAAAAAGTGTTAGTTGTATATGATGAAGATATTGATGATTTTTATCATCATTACATAAACTTTATACAAAAATAATGGAATATTGACAAATTTTTGTAATTATACTATTATAATTTTCAATAATAGAATCAAAGGAGAAATGTAAAAGTGGATTCTGCCCAGATAATGAATATCATATCATTAATCATTTTATTAATTTTATCATCGTTGTTTTCTTGTAGTGAAACAGCTTTTTTATCGGTAAGTAAAATTAAAATACGTACACTTGCTGAAGAAGGAAATAAAAAAGCAAAATTAGTAGAGTCTTTATTAGATAATCAAGATCGTTTATTAAGTGCTATTTTAGTAGGAAACAACCTAGTAAATATCGGTGCTTCGTCACTTACAACAGCAACGATTATGGCTATTTTTGGAGATGGTGCACAAACAGTTGCAATCGCAACAGGTGTTGTAACATTGTGTATTTTGATTTTTGGTGAAATCACACCTAAATCTCTTGCTACTCAAAACGCTGATAAATTAGTTTTTGCTTTAGCACCATTTATTCGTTTTGTTTGTATAATTACTAAACCAGTTGTTTTTGTGTTGAATATTATTACAGGATTTATTATTAAACTTTTAGGTGGTAATCAAGAACATGGCCCTAGTTTAACTGAAGAAGAATTGAAAACAATTGTAACAGTTGGACATGAAGAAGGTGTTCTAGAAAAAGAAGAAAAAGAAATGATACATAATGTTTTTGAATTTGGTGAAACTGAAATCAAAGAGATTATGACACCACGTATTCATGTTGAAAGTTTACCGGATGATTGTACATATGATGAATTAATGAATGTTTATCATGATGCACAGTATTCTAGATATCCTATTCATGATGAGTCTTTTGATGAAATTATAGGTGTTTTAAATATGAAAGATTTGTTGTTTATCGATATTGATAAAGAACATTTTGATGTTAAAAAGTATATGAGAGAGACTTTTGTGGTCTATGAATTCAATCAAGTCAATGATGTTTTTGCTTCAATGAGAAAGGAACATGCAACACTTGCTATTGTATTAGATGAATATGGTGTTATGAGTGGAATTGTTACTTTTGAGGATATTGTTGAAGAAATCGTTGGTGAAATTGATGATGAATATGATGATACAAGTGATGATATTGTTAAAATCAATGATCATGAGTATTTAGTAGATGGTAGTTTAAATTTAAATGAGGTCAATGATGAAATTGATACTCATTTTGAATCGGAAGATTTTGAATCAATCGGTGGTCTTGTTTTAGGAGAGTTTAGTGGTGTTCCTAAAATAAAAGATAAAATTGAATTTCCAGGAGTTACAATTATTATCGAAAAGATGCATAAGAATCGAATTGAACTTCTTAGATTAATAATACATGAAATGAAAGAAGAGGAAGAAGGAGAGGAAAAACATCAATAAGATGCTTTTCCTTTTTTAAGGAGGCTATATGAAAACAACAGTTGAAATTAAAAAAATGGGAATCAATGGAGAAGGTATTGGTTACATTAATCGTAAAATTGTCTTTATTAAAGGGGCATTATTAAATGAAGAAGTAGAAATTGATGCCAAACAATACAATAATAAAAATTATTATTTTGGTGATTTAATTAGAGTCATTAAACCTTCACCAATGCGTGTTAAAAATCCATGTCGTGCGAATAAAGAATGTATGGGGTGTAATTTATTACATTATGCTTACCCAGCACAATTAAAACATAAAAAAGATTTAATTAAAGAATCTTTAAAGAAGTATACAGAATTAGATCGTTCACAAATTAAGATTGATCAAATTATTGGGATGAATCAAAAAAATGGTTTCCTTACACAAGCTAATTTACCAATTGTAGATTTTAAAGGAAAAGTTACTTTTGGGATTTATCAAAGAGAAACAAAATATTTAACAGTGATGACAGGGTGTATGAAACAACATCCATTAATTAATCAAACATTATTACAATTGGAAGAAGTTTTTAATAATCATCAATGCAAAACATATAATGATAAATTTAGAACAGGTTTAAGATTTATTAAATTACGTGTTTTCCAAGATAAAGTACAAGTCATCATTATTACAGGGAAAGACGGTTTAAAAGATGAAGTGGTAAGTGATATTAAAAAATTAAAACAAGTCAATGGTTTATTTATGTCAATTAATACTTCTAAATATCAAGATTTTGAAAGTCAAGGTTATAAGAAGATTTTTGGAAATACGAAAGAAGAATTTATTTGTGATGGTAAAAAATATATTATGTCTGTTAAAACAACTTTACCAGATCATTTAGAATCTTTTGAAATTAGAAATAAGATTGTTAAAACAATGGTCAAAGGAAGTAAAAAGATTATTTCTATTAATTGTGAAAATGGTATTTTAGAAATGAATTTAGATCAAGAAGTTGTTGCTATTGATGAAAAGAAAGATAATATTGAAAGTGCTACTTATAATGCTAAATTATTAGGAAAAGAAAATATTAAATTTGTTTATGGTCAACCAATTAAAAAAATGGTTACTTTTGCAAAAAAGAAAGTGTATGATACAGTGATTATTCAAGGAGTCAATGGGATTTCTAATGAATTAAAGGATACTTTAAGACTTGGAAAAGTACAAACAGTCATTTATATGAATTCTTCAACATCTATGCTTGCAAAAGATTTGCAAGAATTATCAAAATATTATAAAGTAGAAGAGATTAAAGCAGTAGATAGTCATATGTATCAATCATATGTGACATCAATTGCTAAACTTACAAAAAAATAGGAGGAAGGAATAAAAATGGAATACGATTATACACCAAGAGGTGTCTGTTCAAGAAATATCCATGTAGAAGTTGAAGATGGGATTGTTAAAAATGTTATCTTTACAGGTGGATGTTCAGGAAATACTCAAGGAGTTGCTGCACTAGCAAAGGGTATGAAAGTTGATGAAGTTATTGAACGTTTAAAAGACATCAAATGTGGAGCAAAACCAACAAGTTGTCCAGCACAGCTTGCAAAAAGTTTACAAGAGCATGCTAAATAAGTGCTCTTTTTTTGTTTCTTTCATAAAATAAAATGGTGGTGTTATGTTAATTAGAATCAAAAAAATGCAGTTTCTAGTAGGGATTTGTTTGATTTTGCAAATTATTTTGTCTTCGTTATTTTTACCTTTTCATTTTATAGCGATGTTTTTATCTATTGTCATTATCATTTGGCAAAGAAGATTTTGTGTTTTACAGATTCGTTATCATTACTATACAGTTATTTTATATATCTATAGGTTGTTTGTTATGCTTGTTTTAACGTATTCTTTTTTTGAAATGCTGTATTTATTTTTAACTTTATATGTTGGTTTGATTTTAATTTTATTATCTTTGAAAACATTTTTGTAATTCTTTTAATCAAGGATGATTTAGCGTATAATATGGAAAAAGGTGGTGGCAACATGATTGGTGAATTGAATATCTATAGTTGTTATAGTTTTCAAAATAGTACGATTTTGATTCAAGATTTATGTAAAAGAGCGAAAGAATTGCATATGGAAGCATTGGCTTTAACAGATATCAATAATATGTATGGTGCGATTGAATTTTCTAATGCTTGTCATCATTATGACATCAAACCTATTTTTGGAATGCAAGGGGATGTACTTATTGATCAAGAAGTTTATCCTTTTTTATTCTATGCAAAAGATCAAATTGGTTATCATGATTTAATGAAAATATGTAGTGATATTAATTTAAGTGAACATAAAGCGATTGAATTAGAAAGATTATTTTTATATCGTGAACATCTTTTTATTCTTTCTGGATGTAAAGAAGGAATTGTTGAAAGGCTTGTTTTAAAAGAGTTAGAATCTGAGGCTTTAAAATATATTGCATTGTTTAAAAAGATGTTTAAAGATAATTATTATATTTGTATTCAAGATCATCATTTAAAAATGCAATCATTTTTAAATGAACGTTTAAAAGCACTTGCCACTTTACAAGAAGTGAAGGTTTGTGCTTCGAATGAAGTACGTTATTTATATCCACAAGATGCTATAGCGGTTGATTTAATGCAAGCAAGTATCCATGGCGAAAAAATTGATCGAAATTATAAAGTACAAACAAATCAGATGTATTTAAAAGATGCTTATGAGATGTCTTTATTGTTTGATCGCGAAATTATAGAAAATACAAATGATTTGTTAAGAAGATGCAATGTCACTATTGAAACCAATCAAATGCATTTACCACACTATCCTTTACCTGAAAATGTGACGAGCCAAAATTATTTACAGCAACTTTGTATTGTTGGTTTAAAGAAAAGATTTAAAGGAAAAGAAGTTCCT
Organism: Faecalibacillus intestinalis; assembly: GCF_003024685.1. Lineage (GTDB taxonomy): Bacteria > Bacillota_I > Bacilli_A > Erysipelotrichales > Coprobacillaceae > Faecalibacillus > Faecalibacillus intestinalis. Next base: position 52,904 of record NZ_PYLQ01000001.1, read on the forward strand.
AGATCTTATATAGAACGTTTAAAAAAAGAATTAAAAGTCATTGCTAAAATGGGCTTCAATGATTATTTTTTGATTGTTTTTGATTATGTAAGATTTGCGAAAACACATGATATTCAAGTCGGTCCAGGAAGAGGAAGTGCTGCTGGAAGTTTAGTGAGTTATGTTTTAGGAATCACGAATATTGATCCTTTAAAATATGATTTATTATTTGAACGTTTTTTAAATGAAGAGCGTGTTTCAATGCCTGATATTGATATTGATTTTCAAGATGATAAAAGAGATGAAGTTGTTAAATATGTTACAGAAAAGTATGGACAAGAACATGTTGGACAAATTGTTACTTTTGCCACCTATGGGCCTAAGGTTGCTTTAAGAGATTTAGGAAAAGTCGTTTCAGTTTCTTTACCTAAATTAGAAATGATGTCAAAGTATATTCCAACACAAGGAAAAAATCGAAAAACAGTAAAAGAAGTTTATGAATCTTCCTATGCTTTTGCAAGTATGGTCAATCAAGAAGAAATGTTACGAAAGATTTTACCGGCAATCTATCTTGTAGAACGTTTACCACGTAATATTTCAATGCATGCTGCAGGGGTCGTTTTATCAGGAGATTGTTTAAATGAAGTGGTTCCTCTAACAAAAGGTCCTAATCAAAATGTATTGACACAGTATTCTAAAAATTATATTGAAAGTGTTGGTTTATTAAAAATGGATTTTTTAGGATTGAAGAATTTAACTGTAATTTCTGATATTTTAAAAAATATTGAAAAGTATGAAGGTGTTCATTTAAATTTAAATACGATTCCTTTAAATGATGAAAAAACATTTAAGATGTTATCAAATGGAGATACGTTAGGTGTTTTTCAATTAGAATCACCAGGGATGAAGAATTTATTTAGAAAATTAAAGCCAAGCAGTATTGAAGATATTGGAGCTGCCAATGCTTTATATAGACCAGGACCTATGTCACAAATTCCTCATTATATTGCTCGAAAATTTCATCAAGAAAAAGTGGAATACCCACATGATGATTTAAAAGATATTTTAAAATCAACGTATGGTATTATTATTTATCAAGAACAATTAATGCAAGTAGCACAAAAAATTGCTGGTTTTTCACTTGCCAAAGCAGATATATTAAGACAAGCAACTTCTAAAAAGACACTTGGGTTAATGGAATCAATGAAAGAGGAATTTATAAGTGGGGCTTTAAAAAAGGGTTATGAAAAAAATCAGGCAGAATATATCTTTGGATTAATTGAAAAGTTTGCAGATTATGGCTTTAATAAAGCTCATGCAATTGCCTATGGTTTAATTGGTTATCAACTTGCGTATTTAAAAGCTAATTATCCCTTATCTTTTTATGGAGCAATTCTTTCTAATGAACAAAATAGTGATGTTCATAAAATGGAATATATTGCAGAAGCTAAAAAATATCAAATTAGAATTTTACCGCCATCCATTAATTATTCTGAACATTATTTTAAACAAGTAGAAGGTGATTTACGTTTTTCTTTATTAGCTATTAAAAATGTAGGACAGGCAGGTTATCTAGCAATTGTTGAAGAAAGACAAAAGAATGGCTTGTTTAAAGATATTTTTGATTTTGTTTCGCGAATGGAAGGAAAGAAAATCACGAGTTTAATGTTAGAAAGTTTAATTGATGCGGGTACTTTTGATGAATTTGGACTTAATCGTGCGACTTTAAAAGCTAATTTAGAAAAGATTACAGAGTATGCACATTTAAAAAATATGATTGGTATTGATGAACCACCTATTTTAGAAATTATTAAAGAAAATAAAATGGTGCGTTTAGAATTAGAAAAGAAAGCGTTAGGTGTGTATTTAACACAACATCCTTTAGCTTATATGAAACAAAAAATCAATCAACCAATTCTTGCAGTCGCAAATTTAAATGAGTATGTCTCAAAAAATGTGAGAGTATTATTATCTTTATTAAGGGTCAAAGTGATCGTTGATAAAAAAGGAAATGAAATGTGTTTTATTGAAGGATTTGATGAAACAGGAAATGTTGAGGGAGTCGTTTTTTCTTCAACGTATCAAAGATATAAGACATTGTTAGAAAAAAATAAGATTGTATGTATTGAAGGAAAGATGAATTATCGAGATAAGCTTTCTTTAGTGGTACAAAATGTTAAAGAAGTAAATGAGGTATAAAATGGAAAAATTAGTTGTAATAGATGGGAATTTTTGGTTATTTAGTTGTTATTATGCAACAGCTGCTATGGGAAATTTAATGGTCAATAAAGATGGTGTACCAACCAATGCAGTTTATGGTTTTGCTAATAGATTAGAAAGTTTATTGAAACAAAATCCTGAGTATATTGTGGTTGCTTTTGATGCAAAAGGGAAGACTTTTAGAAGTGAGCTATTGGAAGAATATAAAGGGACAAGAAAGCCAACACCGGATGAACTTGTTTGTCAGTTTTCAATGGTTAGAGAATATTTAGAAGCTCATCATATTCCTTATATTGAAAAAGAAGGATATGAAGGTGATGATATTATTGGAACGATTTCTAAAAAAGCGTCAAATCAAGGCATGGAAGTAGCTGTTTATACAAATGATAAAGATATGATGCAGTTGATTGATTCAAATGTTAAACAATACAAAAAGCCTCAAAAGACCAATGATTATGAAGTTATTACAGTTGAAAGTTTTAAAGAAAAATATAATTTAGAACCTGATCAAATGAGAGATCTTTTAGGTCTTATGGGAGACAGTGCTGATAATATTCCAGGAATTCCAGGAATTGGTGAAAAAACGGCTTTGAAGTTATTAAATCAATATGGGACAATAGAAAATCTAAAGGAACATATGGATGAATTAAAAGGTAAAATGGGTGAGAAAGTTAGAACGAATATTGAATTGGGCCTTTTATCTAAAAAGATTGCCACAATTATAACAGATGCACCTGTTGAATTAGATTTAGATGCTTGGAAATATGAAGGACAAGAATATAATGATGATCTTGCGGAGTTTTACAGACGTTATGATATGAACTCTTTACTTAAAAGAATGTCTCTTTCTACAGAAACAAAGCAAAGTAAACCTTTAGAATATAAAATTGTTGAAACTTTACCAAATATTAAAAAGAATACAGCTTTAATTGCAGGAGTCTATGATACGAATTATCATAAATCGGCTATTTTGGGATTTGGTCTTTATAATAAAGACGAAGCCTATTATATTTCTTTAGAAAATGCTATGCATGATGAAAACTTTAAGGCTTTCTTAAAAGATGAAAAGATTGAAAAATATGGTTATGATATAAAAAAATGTATCAATGCTTGTCGTTGGCATGGATTAGAAGTTAAAGGGTATACTTTTGATTTACAGCTTGCTTCTTATATTTTAAATTCTTCTTTAAAAGATGAAATTAAAATCGTTTGTGATTATTATCAATATTTTGATTTACAATTTGATGAGGAAGTTTTTGGAAAAGGTGCTAAAAAACATGTTCCTGAAGAAGATGTCTTATCGAAACATTATGTTTTACAAGCTAAAGCAATTTATGAATTAAAAAATGAAGCAGAACAAAGATTGAAAAAAGATCAACAATTTGATTTATACAAAAATGTTGAAATGCCTGTAGCGTATATTTTAGCGGATATGGAATTTCAAGGAGCTAAAATGGATAAAGATGTTTTAAAACAATTAGGAGATACTTTTAAAGGACAAATTGATCAATTAGAAAAAGAAATTTATTTATTGGCACATAAAGAATTTAATATTTCATCTCCTAAACAATTAGGAGAAGTTCTTTTTGAGGATTTAGGATTACCTAATGGTAAGAAAACAAAAACAGGTTATTCCACATCAGTAGATGTTTTAAATAAATTAAAAAATGTTCATCCAATTATTGATAAAGTTCTAAATTATCGTACATTAAGTAAACTTTATTCAACTTATATTATTGGGTTACAAGAACAAATCTTTATTGATGGAAAGACACATACTATTTATAATCAAGCTTTAACTCAAACAGGACGTTTATCATCAACAGATCCTAACTTACAAAATATACCAGTCAAAACAGAAGAAGGAAAACTTATTAGAAAAGCGTTTGTTCCTGAATATGATTATTTAATATCTTTTGATTATTCGCAAATTGAATTACGTGTACTTGCTCATCTAGCCAATGTCACAAGTTTAATAGATGCCTTTAATCATGATAAAGATATTCATCGTCATACCGCAAGTGTTGTTTTTGGTGTAAGTGAAGAAGAGGTTACATCAACAATGAGACGAAATGCAAAAGCTGTTAACTTTGGAATTATTTATGGAATGTCTGATTATGGTTTGGCTGAACAATTAGGTGTCACTGTTAAAGAAGCTAAATCATTTATTGAAAAATATTTTGAAAAATATGCTGAGATTAAAGACTATATGAATAAAAGCATTGCTTTTGGAAAAGAAAATGGTTATGTTTCAACTGTCTTAAATAGAAAAAGATATATTCCAGAAATCAATGAAAAGAATTATATGAGACAAGAATTTGGAAAAAGATTAGCGATGAATTCTCCAATTCAAGGATCAGCCGCTGATATTATCAAGCTTGCAATGATCAAAGTGGATCAATTATTAAAAGAAAATCATATGAAATCAAAAATGATTTTACAAGTACACGATGAGTTGATTTTTGATGTTTATCAAGATGAATTGGATAAAATGATGAAACTTGTAAAAGAAGGAATGGAAAGTGCTTATCAAATGAAAGTGGAATTAAAAGCGGAAGGAACTTACGCTAAAAATTGGTATGAGTTAAAGTAGGTGAAAAAATGCCAGAATTACCAGAAGTTGAAACGGTTCGACGAACATTAGAAAATTTTATTTTAAATAAAAAAATTGAAGATATAAAAATTTTATATCCTAAAATCATTGATGATGATCAAGAAGAATTTGTACAAACTTTAAAAAATAAGACTTTTACAGAGATTGATCGTGTAGGGAAATATTTGATTTTTAAATTGGAGGATGTTGCCTTTATTTCTCATCTTAGAATGGAAGGAAAGTATCAAATATGTAAAAAAGGGGATATACTTTCTAAACATGACCATGTTATCTTTGTATTAGAAGAGGGTATGGAGTTAAGATATAATGATGTTAGAAAGTTTGGAAGAATGAAGTTGGTGGATCATGATGATTATAAAAATCAACTGCCTTTAAGTAAATTAGGCCCTGAACCTTTTGAAATAGATTACTTAGAGCTTTATCAAAAGCTTAAAAAGAAAAATAAAGCGATTAAAACAGTTCTTCTAGATCAAAGTATTATGACAGGGATAGGAAATATTTATGCAAATGAAATTTGTTATCAAATGCATTTAAATCCTTATACTAAAGCCAATGTTTTAAGTAAAAAGAGAGTTAAAGAATTAGTGGATGTTGCTTGTGAGATTTTAAATAAGGCTATTTTACAAGGTGGAACGACAATTCATTCTTTTAGTGCTAATGGAATTGATGGTTTGTTTCAAGTGCAATTAAAAGTGCATATGCAAAAGCATTGTCCATTAGGACATGAGATAAAAAAAGTAATGATTAATGAAAGAGGAACATATTATTGTCCAATATGTCAAAAGGCAAAACGATGAAAGTATACGGAATAACAGGAAGTATTGCATGTGGGAAATCGACAGTCACACATTATTTAATAGAAAGAGGTTATCTTGTTGTTGATGCGGATTTGATTTCAAGAAATGCTCTAACAATTGATCAAGAATGTATTTTGAAGGTTCAAGAGTTATTTGGATGTGTTAAAGATGGAATTGTTGATCGAAAGGCATTAGGAAGAATTGTTTTTCATGATAAAAATGCTAAAAAACAGTTAGAGGCTATTATACATCCTTATGTGATTTTTAAAATGAAGGAAGAAATTGAAAAAAATAAAGAGAGAGATTGTATCTTTTTAGATATTCCTTTATTATATGAATCTCATTTAGAATATTTGTGTGATGAAATTATTGTTGTTTATTTAGATGAACAAAGACAAGTTCAAAGATTGATGGCAAGAGATCATATTGATGAAAGTTATGCTTATACAATTATCAATAACCAAATTTCTTCTTTAAAGAAAAGAAAAATGGCCGATATTGTTTTTGATAACAATCAAGGAATAGAAGAGTTATATAAACAAATTGATGAATTTATAGAAAGGATCAGTCATGAAGAAATTATTAACGAGTGATGTTTATCAAGTAAGAAGTAGTTATATGCTTGATTTAACTGGTTATAAAACAGTTTTACAACTTTATCAACCATTGATTGGGATGGAAGCTACTGCTCTTTATCTAACACTCAATAGTGAATTGGATCAAATGACACTTACAAAAAGTCCTTCTTTGATTTCTAGATTATGTAAATTATCAGGATTTTCATTAAATTCTTTACAGGAATCTTTTGATAAGTTAGAAGCTGTAGGACTTGTATGTTCATATGTTAAACAAACGAATGATAATCGTTATCTTTTTGATTTGAAAATGCCGTTATCACCTCAAGAATTTATTAATCATCAAATTCTTGATCGTTTATTGAAAGATAGATTGAAAGATGAATATGAAAAAACAATAGCGATTTTTCAAACGTATAATGTTAATTTAAATGATTATCAAGAAATGACAGCATCGTTTACAGATGTTTTTGAAATTCATCATCATGAAAAAAATATATTAAAAGAAAAAAAATATAAACAAAAAATACAAAATTCTATTGAAAATAGTTACGATCTAACGTTGTTTTATCAAGGCATTGAAAATTTACAATTATCTAAGAAAATGTTTGATCAAGAAGATGAAAAAATAATTCAACAATTAGGAATTTTATATCATATCAATGCTTTAGATATGCAAGATCTTGTCAAACAATCAATGATTGAAAATCATTTAAATAGTCGGTTATTGGCTCAAAACTGCCGAAACTATTATGATTTAAAAATGCCGGAAAAATTTACAGAGGTATTTCATAAGCAATCCCCTTTGCTTCAAAGTGAAAAACAGGGAGAATCTTCTTTACAAAAACATATTTATTATTTAGAAAATATTTCACCTTATGATTTATTAAAAGATAAAACGGGTGGTAAAGAACCATTAAAAAGAGATCTTCAAGTTGTCGAATCTGTTTTAACAACGTTACAATTAGAGCCAGGAGTTGTCAATGTTTTAATAGAAACAACACTTCAAAAGTGTAATCAATCATTACCTAAAAATTTTATAGAAGCTTTAGGAAGTCAATGGAAAAGAAAAAAAATAAAAACGGTTCAAGAAGCGATAGAAGAAGGAAAAGCTTATTTGAAATATCAAAATCAACAACATCATGACTGGGATGATTTTACAAAAGATATTCAAATTGTTTCTCAAGAAAAATCAACAGCAGATAATATTGATGAAGATGCTCTTGCAATGTTAGAAAAATATGACTAGGAGGAGAAAAAATGCAAAGTTTACAAGATTTACATTTATTTGATGATGATCAAAATTTTCAAAAACAAAAAGAAGAAAGTATCAATGAACTTATAAAGGATCCGTACATAATGAAAGTTTTATCTGATGGACAAGTAGGACGAGATTTTATAGAAGAAAATTGGGTTGAATTTTTAGATTTTCAAGAAGATATGCAAAAATGTAAAGATTGTAGGGGGCTTTATCAATGTCATAAAGTTTCTAAAGGAATGAAGCAAGCGGTTCATGTTGAAAATCATCATTTAAAAACAATACTTGTCCCTTGTAAGTATGGAAAAGAAATATTAGAAAAGCAAAATATTTTAAGTCATATTACTGTTTCGAATGTGAGTGATGATTTATTATTATCTGATTTAAAATCAATTAAAGATATTATGAACAAAGAACTTGCAAGTACAATTGATCATTTTTTATCGAATACGTCAAAAAAAGGTTTATTTATTTGTGGGCCATCTGGTTGTGGAAAATCAACATTAGCTGGTTTTTTAACAAGATCACTTGCTAAACAAGGGTATCATTTAGGATATGTGCATTTTCCTACATATTTAATCGATTTAAAGAATTCTTTTAGTGAATTTGGAAATGATAATAATATAGAGGAACTTCGTAATGTAGATTATTTAGTGATTGATGATCTAGGTGGAGAAAATGTGACAAGTTGGTCAAGAGATGAAGTTTTAGCAGCTGTATTGACATATCGTAATCAAAATAAAAAGATAACGTTATTTACCAGTCAATACACCCAAGATGATTTAATTAAAATCTATACTTTGAAAAAAGATGCGCGTGAAAAAATAAAAGTAGAGCGCTTACTTAACACAATATTTACAATGAGTATGCCAATTATGATAAAACAATAAGATTTAGCATAATAAATGTGTAAAAATTCTTGTAGAAAAGTCATGATTTGTGCTAAAATCACTATGTATGAAATGTTATGAAATAGGGAGTGAACATTATGGTTAAATGTATAGGAGTTTTAACTTCTGGAGGAGATGCTCCAGGAATGAACGCTGCTGTAAGAGCAGTAGCGCGTACATGCTTAAATAAAGGAATTGAAGTATATGGTGTAAAACTTGGTTATAAAGGATTACACGATGGAGAATTTATTAAGTTTGATCGTCATAGCACACGTAACATTATTAATATTGGTGGTACTATGTTAAAATCAGCAAGATTCCCTGAATTCAAAGATCCTGAAGTAAGAAAAGAAGCAATTGAAAAAATGAAAGAAGTAGGAATGGAAGCTTTAGTTGTTATCGGTGGTGACGGAAGTTACAATGGTGCATTAAAGTTAACTGAAATGGGTATCAACTGTATCGGTATTCCAGGAACAATTGATAATGATATTCCTGATACTGATCATACAATTGGATTTGATACTGCATTAAATACAATTGTTGATGCATTAGACAAATTAAGAGATACATCAAGTTCTCATCAAAGATGTACTATTCTTGAAGTTATGGGACGTAGATGTGGAGATTTAGCTATCAATGCTGGTATCGCTGATGGTGCTGAAATGGTAATCACTAGTGAAATTGGTTTTGATGAAAATAAAGTGATTGAAGTATTAAAAGCTTCAAAAGCATCTGATAAAAAACATGCAATCGTGGTTATTACAGAACATATTACAGATGTACATGAATTAGCTAAAAAAGTTGAAGCTGCAACTGGGTTTGAAACTCGTGCAAACGTTTTAGGACATATGCAACGTGGTGGTAGACCATCAGCAAGAGATAGAGTTCTTGCTTCAAGAATGGGTGTTTATGCCGTTGAATTACTTGAAGCTGGAAAAGGTGGTTTATGTGTAAGTGAAGTAAATGGTCAAATCAAAGGATTACCAATTACTGAAGTATTAGGACATAAACGTGAAACTGATTTTAGTATTTACGAAGATGCTATTAAACTTCGTTAATATAAACTTAAATGAAAATATGATTGTGAGGATATTAGGATGGTATTAGAAAAAGAAAGAAAAAAGAAAACACGTATTGTGTGTACAATTGGGCCAGCTTCTGAAGACAAAAAAGTCTTAACTAAATTAGTTCAAGCTGGAATGAACGTAATGAGATTAAACTTCTCTCATGGTGATTTCGAAGAACATGGGGGAAGAATTAAAACTTTAAGAGAAATCAACAAAGAATTAAACAAAAACGTAGCTATCTTATTAGATACTAAAGGACCTGAAATTAGAACTGGTGATTTCGTTGGTGGGAAAACTGAATTCAAAAAAGGTCAAGTTTCTACTATCTGTGTAGAAGATATTGAAGGAACAAGTGAAAGATTTACAATCACTTATAAAGATTTATATAAAGATGTTAAACCAGGTGGTTTCATCTTAGTAAACGATGGTCAAGTAGAATTATTAGTTGATCATGTTGATGGTACTGATATCGTATGTATCTGTGCTAACGATGGTGTTGTTAAAAACAAACGTGGAATCAACGTTCCAGGAATCAAATTAGGATTCGATTACTTATCAGAAAAAGATATCGGAGATTTAACTTTTGGTTGTCAACAAGGTGTTGATTTCATCGCTGCATCTTTCGTAAGACGTCCACAAGATGTTTTAGATGTTAAAAAATTATTAATTGAAAACGGTCGTCCTGAAATTCAAATCATCGCTAAAATTGAAAACAGCGAAGGTGTTGAAAACATGGATGATATCTTAAAAGTTGCTGATGGTATCATGGTTGCTCGTGGTGACTTAGGTGTAGAAATTCCTGCTGAAGATGTACCATTAATTCAAAAAGAATTAATCAATAAATGTCGTGCTGCAGGTAAAATCGTTATCACTGCTACTCAAATGTTAGATAGTATGCAAGAAAACCCAAGACCAACACGTGCTGAAGTATCTGACGTTGCTAACGCAATCTATGATGGTACTGATGCAATCATGTTATCTGGTGAATCTGCTCAAGGTAAATATCCAGTAGAAGCTGTTGAAACTATGACTAAAATTGCTTTAAAAACTGAAGGAACTTTAGATTATGCTTCATTACAAAGAAAAGCAATCAGAACTGCTCCATTAGATCAAAGTGAAGCTATCTGTATGTCAGTTGCTGAAATCGCATCTAAATTCAACGTTGCTGCAATCGTTGCATTCACTGATTCAGGATTTACAGCTAGAAAAATGTCTAGATATCGTACTAAATCTATGATTATTGCTGCTACTCCAAATGAACAAACTACAAGAGCATTAGCTATCAACTGGGGTGTTAAATCAGTATTATGTAAACAAATGGATACAAGAGCTGCTATGATTGAATATGCTCAAGTTATCGCTAAAGAAAACTTAGTTGAACCAGGTGAACAAATCATTGTTACTGCTGGTACACCAGGTGTTGCTGGAACTACTTCTTATTTAGAATTAATTACAGTAAAATAATTAAAATTAATAAAAAAAGCTCCGTTTCATTTGAAACGGAGTTTTAATTTTAGTTTCTTTTAGAAATAACAAGGGCAAGTTTTCCAATGATTTTAAATTCATGATAATTATATTCATTAATAATAATTGGAGAATATTTATCATTTGCAGGTTGTAAAATAATACAGTTTTGTTTAGAATCATTAAAATATTTTTTACATGTTGCAATATTATCTTCAATGCCAAAACATCCCACATCACCATTATTAAGTTGCTGTGTCTTTTCAAAAATAATAAGATCCCCAGATTGAATATTTTCATCAATCATACTATCTCCATCAGCATATTGACAAAAGTAATCCTTTCGAGAACTTAATAGAGATTCAGGTAAAGAAATATATTCTTCAATATTGTCTTCAACAAAAATACCATCTCCACAACAAACATCACTATATAAGGGAATATCTATATTATGACTATGTCCATGATAGGCTGGCTCATCAATACCTAATAAATAATTAGGAGTAACATTAAATATTTCTGCAAGTCGGGAAAGTGTTTCCTTTTTTAAATTAGGAACACGTCCGTTTTCATATTTAGCAATTGCTGATTTTTGAACACCGAGCATTTCTCCTAGTTGTTGTTGAGTCAAACCCTTTTCTTTTCTTAATTTTTTAATACGTTCACCTGTCATCTTATCACTCCTTGTGTCTTAATATTACCATATTATAGACTATGTAGTAAACAAAATATCTAAAAAAGACACAAAAGTATTGACGAAACTTAGTGACGGAGTTATATTATAAGTGTCTTAAAAAGATACAATAATAAAAATAAATTTTAAAAGTTGAAATTAAAGAAACAAAAGGAGGAACTATTATGGAAAAATTATCAAATAAGGGATTAGTTACAATCATTTTAGGTGCATTAATGATGGGATCGGTAGTAGTTCAATGTGTTTCGCGTATCATTGATGCGATACTTATTTTTTAAAAAATCTTGCTTTTTATATGCAAATAGTTATAATAAGTTCCATTAGTATGAAGTTCAAAGTAACCTTAAGGAGATACAAATGGAAAAAATTGCAATTATAACAGACTCATGTAGTGATATAAAAAAAGAATATAGAGAGTTATATGATATACATGTTTTACCAATACAAATTCAATATGATGGAAAGAGTTATAGAGATGGTGTAGATATTACTTCTACTGATATTTATGCGATTCAAGATGAAAAAGTAATTAAAACTTCTTCACCAGTTGGAGAAGATTTGTTTAATTTGTTAGATCAACTAAAAGATAAAGGATATACTCATGTTATAGGTTTATTTTTATCTAGTGGTATATCTGGGACAGGTAATCAAATGAGGTTATTTTGTCAAACTTATGAGAAATTAAAATGTTATATTGTTGATAGTCAAAGTGCATCAGTGGGATTAGGAGTTATTGCTGTTAGTCTTGCTAAATATAGAGAAGAAGGAAAATCTTTTGATGAATTAATTGAAATTGCAGATTTTTTGTGCTATCAAAATTATGCTTATTTTTCAATAGATGATTTAAATTATTTACAAAAAGGTGGACGCATTGGCAAGGCTTCGGCATTTTTAGGAACAACACTAAAGATTAAACCAATTCTTTCTTTTGAAAAAGAAAATGGAGAAATTTATGTTCCAGCTAAAGTGAGAGGTTCAAAGAAAGTGAAATCAAAATTGATAGATTTAATAGAAAGTCATCTTGAAGAAAATCCACATCAAAAATTTGCATTGGCTATTGCAGATGCTAATAATTTGGAAGAAAGAAATATTTTGGAAGGAATGTTAAAAGAAAGGTTTCCTCAATTTACATATATAATTGATGGTCATGTTGGTGCTGCTTTATCTTGTTATCTTGGTTCAGGACTTTTAGGAGTAGCAATTCAATTTTTACCAGAATAAAAAATATTCAGGGTGTCCTGAATATTTTTTATATTATTTCCATAATTTTCCGTTTTGATAAACTTTAACAATTAATTGAGCGATTTCATCAATTCCCATATCACTATTAATACATAAATCATAGTCTTTCATATTTGCCCAAGTATTTGTTGTGTAATAATTATAATAACTCTTTCTTTGTTTATCTCTTTTTTGAACATATTTTTTAGTATTTTCATGTTCTTCTTTATAATCTTTTTCAACACGTTCAATTCTAGATTCTAAAGGAGCATACACAAATATTCTTAAAACATGAGGATAGTCTTCTAAAATATAGTTTGCACATCCATTAACAATAATACAATCTTCTTTTTCAGCAAGATGTTTAATGATTTTGGCTTGTGTAGCATAAACTTGGTCATTAATTGGTAAAACAAGAGGACCATTATTAAGTGAATAAGCAAAACTTGATGATTTTTCTTGGGATGCTTTACGAATTGTATCAATATCAATACCTAATTGGCGCGCTGTTTCATCAATAAGTTCATTATCATAGAAAGCAATATTTAAGGCTTCAGCTACTTTTTTAGCAATCAATCTTCCTCCAGAACCATATTCTCTTGTAATAGTAATAATTTTTTGAGTCATAATAAGAACCTCCTTATATAGTATATTATATCATATTTTTTAAATAACTCTAACTAAATAGTGTATAATAATAGATAGATGTATAAGGAGGTTTTTTATAATGTGGTTTAATGAAAGTGTATTTTATCAAATTTATACTCTTAATTTTTGTGGGGCTCCTCGTGATAATGATGGAATTGTGGAACACCGTATTTTAAGATTGAATGATTTTATGGATTATTTTGAAGATTTAGGGATAAATGCTATTTATTTTAATCCTGTATTTTCAAGTGATCATCATGGTTATGATACAAGAGATTATTGTAAAATTGATGAACGTTTAGGAACAAATGAAGATTTTATTGAAATTTGTAAAAATTTACATGATAGAGGGATGCGTGTTGTTTTAGATGGTGTTTTTAATCATGTAGGAAGAGGCTTCTTTGCTTTTCAAGATGTTTTAAATAATAGAGAAAATAGTCAATATAAAAATTGGTTTAGAATTGATTTTAACGGCAATTCACCTTATGATGATGGTTTTTATTATGAGGGATGGGAAGGACATTATGAATTAGTTAAATTAAATTTAGATTATCCAGATGTTCAAAATTATTTATTAAGTGCTGTTGATTATTGGATTGATGCCTTTGATATTGATGGTATTCGTTTAGATGTTGCCTATAGTTTACCAAGATGGTTTATGGCAATGTTAAAAGATCATTGTAGACAAAAAAAGGCGGATTTTTTCTTGTTAGGTGAAGTTTTAGGTGATAATGCAGGATATATGTTTAGTGAAGCACATTTAGATAGTATTACTGATTATCCTGGTTTTAAAGGACTTTGGTCTTCGTTTAATTCATTAAATATGTTTGAAATGGCTCATACAATAAAACGTAATTATGGAGAAATGTATAAAGGACAAACATTATTTAGTTTTGTTGATAATCATGATGTAGAAAGAATAGCATCTAAATTAACAGATTTAGAAAAATTACCACTTATTTATGGTATGTTATTTTCTTTACCAGGAATACCATGTATCTATTATGGAAGTGAATGGGGACAAACCGGAAAGAAAGAACAGGAAAGTGATGATTCTTTAAGACCAGAGTTTACCAAACCAATGCCTAATGGTTTAACAAAATATATAAAAAAATTGATTTCTATTAGAAATCAATCATCTGCTTTACAAAAAGGTGAGTTTAAAGAATTGGTTTTAACAAATAAACAATTTGTTTTTGAAAGAAATGATCAACAAGAAAGAATTATTGTAGCATTAAATTTAGATGATCAAGAATTTACCATTTCTTTAAATGAAAATCTTATTTCTTTAATTGATCAACAAGAAATTGAAAATCAAGGACAAATAGTATTAAAACCCAAAACAATTCATTATTTTAAAGTAAAATAAAAGGTTCGAAAGAACCTTTTATTTATTCAATAACCATAGCATTTTCAATTGGTACTAATGGATATTCTTTATTAATATGATCATAATATAAAACACCATCAAAATGATCAAGTTCATGTTGTAAACAAATAGCTAAAAATCCTCGAGCAACAATTTTTACATCTTTGTTTGTAAGTACGTCAAATCCTTCAACAGTGATTTTAGCATGACGTGGAACATAACCTTTTACATCTTCAGGAACTGATAAACATGCTTCTCCAGTTTTTAAATAAGATTGTTTAGGTGTATAAGAAACAATCTTAGGATTCGCTAAAGCATAATCAGAAGATTTTGTTACATTTCCTTCTTCATCATAATCTAAAACATGGATGGCACACATTCTTTTTGGAATACCAAGTTGAATAGCTGCAATACCTACTGCAGGTCTTAAATCATATTTTTCAGAAAGTTCTTCATCTTGGCTTGCAACTAAAAATTCATGCATTTTCATGAGTAAATCATGATTTTCTTTGGATAGAGGAAGTTCAACCTCTTTTGACACTGTTCTAATTAATTCGTTTGAATCATCTATAATATCTTTCATTAATAACATTTTTTTCACCTCATTCGTGGTTATTATAACATATTTTGAGGTGATTGAAATATCTAAGGTCTAATTCTTGAATTACCACAAATGATTAATAATAAGAAAACAACTAAAACAATTGCAAACCAACTACATCCTGTATTGTTGCAACCAAAGCCACCCATAATAGGTGTATAGCCGCATGTGTTACATCCACCACAGCCAAATGGATTATTGACATATCCATTGCAGTTATAATCACAGTTCATTGTTTATCCCTCCTTTACTATTACCATATTATGATTCCAAATAATTGTATGGGGGATTTATCATAAGTCATTTATTTTTATACTTTTTTAAGTTATAATATTTTACTGAAATGAGGTGTAAATGATGGACTATAATTATCCACTAGACTATACATGGTCAACAAAAGATATTATTGATGTTATGTCTTTATATAATGCAGTAGAAAAAGCATATGAAGAAGGAATAAGTAAAACAGATTTTTTAAATGCTTATAGAAAATTTAAAAATGTTGTTGGGACAAAGAGTGAAGAAAAGCAAATTGATAAAGAATTCCAAGATGTTTCTGGATATTCTATTTATAAAGTTTTTAAAGCAAGTCAAGAAAATGATTGGATCAAATTATAATGACAAAAAGAATAAAAGCTTTTTTTAGAAAAAAAGGGGCAGATAAGCCTATCTTTTTTGCAGTTTTTGTATTGATTTGTTTAGGAATTGTAATGATTGGTTCAGCATCAATTGGAGCGGTCTCTTCAAAAGGAACGGCATTTGCAATAAAAAATATGATTACACAATCTATTTATGTAGCAATAGGTGTTTTTATTATGATGGTTCTTACAAAGGGTTTTAAATTGAAAATGATTAATTACAGAAGTTCAATGGCTGTATATATTATGGGAATCATCTCAATGTGTGGTTGTGTTTTTTGGACGACTAAAGGTTCACATGCTTGGATTCATTTAGGTTCTTTTACAGTACAGCCAGCAGAATTTATGAAAATTGGTATGGTTCTTATTTTATCTTATATGCTTACAGAAACTGATTCAGCATTTGTAGTAAAAGGAAAATTTAGAACTGCTGAATTAAAAAGTAAATTTTATAAAGATAAATTTAACAAATGTGTTTTGTTCCCTTTAGCTCTTATGGTTTTTGCATTTGGAATAGGAGTTATTGTACAAAAGGATTTAGGAAGTTCTCTTATTCTAGCAGCAATTTGTTTTATTTGTTTTATGTCAACACCAAGAGATTATTATAAAAAATATAAAAAACTCGTTTGGATTGCTTTAGCTGTAGCGGTTATTATTTTAGGATTCTTAATCACAGCTGTTTTACAGGGATATCAATTACAACGTATTGATTCTTGGTTAAAACCATTAAAAATAGAAAATATTTATGATAGTTCATGGCAACTTGTCAATTCTTTGATTGCTTTTACAGATGGTGGTATTTTTGGACTTGGATTAGGAAATTCTATTCAAAAATATGATTATATTCCAGAGGCACATAATGATTTTATAGGGGCCATTATTTATGAAGAACTTGGTATTTTTGGGTTGGCTTTAATGATTATTCCAACAGCTATTATTATTTTTAGATTATTAAAATATGCAGATCAAATTCAAAATAATAAATCAAGAGTTATTTTGATAGGAATAGCTTCATATTTTATGTTACATTTATTTGTTAATTTAGGTGGCGTTTCAGGATTGATTCCAATGACAGGTGTTCCATTATTATTAGTATCATCTGGGGGATCTTCAACGATTGCTGCTTTAATAGCAATAGGTATTGCCCAAGCAATTATTTCCAAGTTCAACAAAGAACAACTAGAAAAAACAGACACACAATTATAAATGTTTCATATGATATATTAGGTGATTTGATGGATAATTTAAAAGAGTTTAAAGCTTTTTTAAAGACAATACCAAGTATTAAAGAAGATGTATTAAATCATCGCTATACTTGGCAAGAAATATATGAAATCTATACAATGTATGGAGAAGATGATCATTTTTTCAAACCGTATAAGGAACATCCAATAGAAAATATGAATGTTTTAGAAATTATCAAAAATGTCGATTTGGAAGCATTATCTTCTTCTTTGCAATCAATCGAAAAAGTTTTAGGAATTGTTTCTAATCTTTTAGATAAAAATAAAGAAGGTAAATAATGAAAGAAGATGTTTTAGATTATATACGTAAGCATCCTGTTTGGTATGTTACATTATGTCATTATCCAGAAAAATATGATGATTTATTAGATGAAATACATCAAAAAAAACAAAGTACAGTTTTAGAAAAGCTAGAAAGAATATCAATACTAATGAGTATGTTGGAGATGTTACAATGAATGAAACAATATATGATTTAATAGATGCTATCAAAGAAGATAAGCGCTATCTACAATTTAAAGAGCAATCTTTAAAATTATTAAATCAAGAAACAAAAGAATTATTAGATAATTATCAAAATCTTTTACAAGAATTAGATGATTTGAAAAAGTTTGAAAAATATATTGATTTGACACAGAAAAGACAAGAATTAAATGAAGTAAGAAAAAGAATGTCACAAAATGAAAACATTCAAAAATATTATCAAAGTTATTATAAAATCAATGAATTACTCGATGAAGTAACAAAAATTGTTTTTAAAGATATTAGTGATTCATTAGATACATCAGGGTATAAATTATGAGAGTGATTGCAGGAAAGTATAAAAAAAGACAATTAAAAGTTCCTAAGAGTCAATTAACAAGACCGACAACAGATAAAAATAAGGAAAACCTTTTTAATATGATTGGGCCATATTTTCAAGGAGGAACGGTATTAGATTTATTTGGAGGTAGTGGTGGACTTGGAATAGAAGCTATTTCTAGAGGATGTGATACACTTTATAGTGTGGATCATCAATACGAAGCTTTTAAAACAATTAAAGAAAATTTTTCTCTTTTAAAATTGGAAAATTGTTTTCCTTTGAAAATGGATTATAAAAAAGCTTTAAAATATTTGTATGAAAAAGGTATAAAGTTTGATTATGTTTTTTTAGATCCACCTTATGGAAAAGGTCTTGTTGATGATATTCTTCAATATTTAGTTGATCACCAAATGTTGAATCCACAAGCGTGTATTGTAGTAGAAGAATTAAAAGAAGTTGAGTTTAAAGAAATAGAAGGAATTGAGTTAAATAAAAGAAAAGAGTATGGAATTACAGCTCTTAATATTTTTTATTATGAGGATTAAATCATGAAGAAAATTGCTGTATATAATGGATCGTTTGATCCAGTTACAAATGGACATTTAGATATTATTGAACGTGCTGCAAAGATATTTGACATATTATATGTAACGGTAGCTATTCATCCAACAAAAGTAGGTTTGTTTACGATTGAACAAAGAAAAGAACTTTTAAAAAAAGCAACAGCTCATTTAAAAAATGTAATTGTTGATTCAACAGATGAACTTTTTATGGATTATGTAAAAAAAGTCAATGGACAAGTGCTTATCCGTGGCTTACGTTCAACAACAGATTTCGATTATGAATTACAATATGCACAATCTAATCAATATTTAAATAGTCAAATAGAAATAATGTATTTAATGACAAAGCCATCACATTCTTTTATCTCATCATCTGTCGTTAAAGAAATAGCTAGTTATCATAAGCCACTTACAGGCTTAGTGCCAGAGTGTGTTGAAGATGCATTAAAAAAAGTATATCAAGATCAATAAATCGCTTCGGCGATTTTTTTTAGTCCAATTTGTTCTAAAATCATAGAGTAGATTGTAAATAATATACACTGATAAAGAGGTGATTAAATGAATATTTTTATTGGAGAAAATAATTTAAAAGATTATGTTTTTTTAAAATCGATTATTGAAAAATGGGGTATAGAAAAACAACAAGAAATCTATTTTCATTGGTATAAACAGCTTTATTATCAATTACCAAAATGTTTAAAAAACTGTGATCTTGTATTTTTAGAATTAGATATGAAACATATCAATGGTTTTGAATTTGCAAAGATCTTAAGAAAAAAGGATTTATCAATACCGATTGTTTTTCAAACAAAAAATACAC
Organism: Faecalibacillus intestinalis; assembly: GCF_003024685.1. Taxonomy (GTDB): domain Bacteria; phylum Bacillota_I; class Bacilli_A; order Erysipelotrichales; family Coprobacillaceae; genus Faecalibacillus; species Faecalibacillus intestinalis. The sequence goes on from NZ_PYLQ01000001.1 coordinate 72,368, forward strand.
ATTATGGGATAGCAAGTTATCAAGTACAAGCGATGCACTACTTATTAAAGCCGCTTGATCAACAAGAAATATATAAAATACTTGATTGCGTTTTATTACATCAACATTCTAAGACATTTATTTATCAGTTTAAAAAAGAAGTTCACAAAATACCTTATGAAGACATTATTTATATAGAAGCTTATCAACACCATGTTATGATTCATCAAAATGATATGACAAAAAGAAATTATCTCAGTTTAAAAGAAATAGCTTTACAATTAGATGATTCTTTTTGTCGTTGTCATCGAAGCTATATTGTTAATTTAAAATATGTTGAGAGAATAGAAGGAATGAATTGTATCACTAAAAATAAACAAGTTATTCCTATTTCTAAGAAATACAAAAATGATTTTATTGAAAAAATCGTGAGACAAATGTGAAACAAATTTGAGACAAAAATGAGACAAATTTGAAACAAATTCGAGACGAATTATTTTGTAAAATGTATTAAAATAGATGTAGGTGAAGAAGATGAAATGTTCGAGATGTCAAAATGAAGATGTTCAATATTTTTTTGAAAACAATGGGCGTATTTATTGTAGAAAATGTATTGCTTTTTCTACAAAGACAGTTAACTTAAAATCTGTTAAAAATGAAAAGAAAATATACTATCATTTAAATTATTCATTAAACTTAGAACAAGAAAGAACTTCAAGATTATTGATAGAAAGATATCAAAATCATCAAAATTCAGTATTAAAAGCAGTAACAGGAGCAGGTAAGACGGAAATGATTTATGGTGTCATTGAATATGCATTGAATTTAGGACATCATGTTTGTTTGACGATGCCAAGAAAAGAATTGGTTATAGAATTAGCAAAGAGAATTCAAAAACAATTTTTTAATATTCAGCCCATTCTTGTTTATGGAGGACATACAGAGTGTTTAGAAGGACAATTTATTATTTGTACAACACATCAGCTGTATCGGTATCCACGAATGTTTGATTTATTGATTTTAGATGAGTATGATGCTTTTCCATATCGTGATAATGAAGTTTTGGAAAATATATTAATGAATAGTATAAAGGGAAATTATGTGTTTATGTCTGCAACGATTGAAAGTGGAGATGTACAAGTCTTACAAAGGTTTCATCATCAACCATTACCAATTCCTACTTGTAAGGTAATGGGAAACTTTATGATGTTGTGTCATCTTGTTTATCAATTAAAAAAGTATCAAAAAGATAAAAAACCGGTATTTCTTTTTGTACCACGTATTGAAATGACAAGACAAGTACAAAAATTTCTTAAATTCTTTTCTATTAAAAGTCACTGTGCTACATCAAAAGAAAAAAATATTCATCAATCATTAGAAATGATTAAATCCCATGAAATAGATGTTATTGTATGTACAACAGTTTTAGAAAGAGGAATGACTGTTGAAAATGTACAAGTTATTATTTTACATGGTGAACATCCCCTTTTTGATAAAGAAACACTTATTCAAATAGCAGGGCGAACAGGGCGAAAAGTACCCTATACAAATGGAGATATTATCATTTATACAAATAGACAAACGAAGGCTATTAAAGAATGTATCAAGGATCTTCAACAAAGCAATGCCTTATCTGCCATAAAGAGTTAAATCAACAACAAGATCTTTTTCACTTGGTGAATAATTCTTCTCTTTGTTTAAGCTGTATAAGAAAATTTAAAATAATAAATAGTGATATAAGGATTCAAGGATATCATGTCAAGGTTTTATATGAATACAATGATTTTTTTAGACAACTCCTTTTTCAATATAAAGCATTAGATGATTATGCTTTAAAAGATTGTTTTATAGAATCATTTCAAGAATTAAAAAGGACCTACAAAAATTATATCATTGTTGTTATTCCTAGTAGTCAAAAAGATAATAAAAGACGTGGCTTTTGTCCTAATGTTGAAATTGTTAAGACATTTTCTCAACATATTTTTACAGGTTTGTATAAAAAAGAAGACTACAAACAGACAAAACAAAAAGATCGAAGCCAAGTAAAGAAAATATTATCTATTAAAGAGGGAAATCTTCTTTATAAGAAGAATGTTTTAATATTTGATGATGTGATGACTTCATCAAATACTTTACAAGCAGCATTTCAGCAAGTAGAAAAATATCACCCTAAACAAATAAAAGCATTAGTATTGGCTTGCCCTCATATTGATTATTTTAAAAAATAATCAATTCTATTGTAGACACTAAGAAAACCACTAACCAATAGTAAGGGTAAGCTTTATGCTTTTGCTAGAAATGTTTTTTATTACTTTTTCAACAAATATGTAAAATAGTGTGAACTATTTGACAATAGAGATGACATTTTTTTGTTATAAATGACACGTAAAATTTATTTGTCGAATGAAAATGATAACTTTTTTATAAAATATTAAATATACTGAAATAGACAAGGAAAGGATGATGAAAGTGCAAGGAAGAGTCAAATGGTTTAATGCCGAAAAGGGATTTGGATTTATTGATCGAGGAGAAGGAAAAGATGTCTTTGTTCATTATAGCCAAATTGTTCAAAATGGATATAAAACACTTAATGAAGGCGAATTAGTTGAGTTTGAATTATATCAAAGCGAACGCGGTATGCAGGCAAAACATGTCGTAAAAATCTAGAGATAATCTCTAGATTTTTATTTTAAGTAGGGATATTTAAATTTTGCTTTTAATAATCACAATTATTTGATATAATTAAACTTGATTACAAGCGTAAAAGGAGCGTGTATGTATGGCTAGTAGAAAGCAAGAAATAAGAAAAGAAATTAAAAAGAAAAACGCTAAATTAGGAATCGATGTTGAAGCAGCTAAAAATATTGTTGATTTACAAGATCAACAAGGTGAAGATATACATGTAGAAGATTTTAAAAATGAAGAATATAATGGAGAAGTTATTCCATTTTCTACAACACCTCAAAAAACAAAAAAAGGCTTTGTTTCAAAAATTAAAGGTGTTTTCGATGATGAAAGAAAACAACTTAAAAAATTAGATAAGATTGCTCAAGAAATTATTTCTTTAGAAGATAAGTATAGTGCTTTGTCTGATGAAGAATTAGCAAATCAAACAAATGTATTAAAAGAAAAATTAAATAGCGGTAGTGAATTAGATGATATTTTAGTTGATGCTTTTGCAGTTGCAAGAGAAGCTGCATGGCGTCAAATTCATTTAAAAGCTTTTAAAGTTCAATTAATGGGTGGTATTGCATTACATAATGGTGATATTGCTGAAATGAAAACAGGTGAAGGTAAAACATTAACTTCTATTTTCCCAGTTTATTTAAATGCATTAACTGGAAAAGGAGTTCATGTTATTACTGTTAATGACTATTTGGCTGAACGTGATGCTAGAAATAATGGTAAAGTATTAGAATTTTTAGGATTAACAGTTGGATTAAATAAAAGAGAATTAACACCTCAACAAAAACAAGAAGCACATGGTTGTGATGTTACTTATACAACAAATGCTGAATTAGGTTTTGACTATTTAAGAGATAATATGGTTACTTCAATGGAAGATAAAGTATTAGTTAAAGGACTTAACTATGCTTTGATCGACGAAGTTGACTCTATTTTAATTGATGAATCAAGAACACCATTGATTATTTCAGGTGGTAAGAAAAATACAGCTGCTTTATATTTACAAGCAGATCGTTTTGTTAAATCATTAATTGCTGAAAAAGATTATGAAGTTGATATTGAAACAAAAACTGTTTCATTAACTCCAAAAGGAATCGAAAAAGCAGAAAAAGGATTTAAGATTGATAACTTATATGATATTCAACATACTTCATTAGTTCATCATATCAATCAAGCATTAAAAGCAAACTATGCGATGACTCGTGATGTTGAATATATGATTGCGACAGATGATGGTACAAGAGATATTCGTAATGCAAAAATCATGATCATTGATCAATTTACTGGACGTGTTATGCCAGGTCGTGCTTATTCTGATGGGTTACATCAAGCAATTGAAGCTAAAGAAGGTGTTCCAATTAAAGAAGAAACAGAAACAAGAGCAACAATCACATATCAAAATTTCTTCAGACTATTTAATAAATTAGCAGGGATGACTGGTACTGCAAAAACAGAAGAAGAAGAATTTATGATGATCTATAACATGCGTGTTATTGAAATTCCAACAAATAAACCGGTTATTCGTGATGACCGTAATGATAAGATCTATTCTACAAAAACAAATAAATTTAAAGCATTATGTGATGAAGTTGTTGCAAGACATGCTTATGGTCAACCAATTCTAATTGGGACTGTATCGGTTGAAACTTCAGAAATTTTATCAAAAATGTTAGATAAAAGAGGAATTAAACATAATACATTAAATGCGAAAAACCATGCTAAAGAAGCTGAAATCATTGCAAGAGCAGGTCAAAAAGGTGCGGTGACAATCGCTACAAACATGGCTGGTCGTGGTACTGACATTAAACTTGGTAAAGGTGTACCTGAAATTGGTGGTTTAGCAGTTATTGGTTCTGAAAGACATGAATCTAGACGTATTGATAATCAGTTACGTGGACGTTCTGGACGTCAAGGTGACCCAGGATATTCTGTATTCTATGTTTCGTTTGATGATGAATTAATGCAAAGATTTGCTGGTGAAAAATTACAATCATTTAGTAATTATTTAGATGATGATATGGCTATTGAAAATAAAATGGTTTCAAAAGCTATCGAAAATGCACAAAAACGTGTTGAAGGTCAAAACTTTGATTCACGTAAACATATTCTTGAATATGATGATGTTATGAGACAACAACGTGAAATTATGTATAAAGAACGTGATGAAATCATGTCATTAGATAATTTAGATGATATTATCAAAGGTATGTTCAATCAAGCAATTGAAATGACAATCAATAGATGTACAACTCATGGTAAACATGATGAAGTTGATGTGGATGCTGTTTTAGATTTTGTAGCTAAAAATTATATGTTACTTGCTGAAATTGATGCTAAGAATAAAGATGTTGTTAAAAATGATCCTAAGAAATTATTAGAAACTTTAACAGAAATTTGCTTCTCTCAATATCAAATGAGATTAAATAAAGATATTGATCATGCAAAAATCGTTAATTATGAAAGAAGTGTTTTATTAGGAGTTATTGATTATACTTGGATCAATCATATTGATGCAATGACTAAACTTAGAAATGGTATTTATTTACGTGCGTATGCACAAAAGAATCCACTTTCTGAATATACAGAAGAAGCGTTCTATATGTTTGAACAAATGAAACTTTCTATTGTTGATATGATTTCTAAAAATATTGTGCATATGGGTATTCGTCCTGGTAGTTCAGCAGAAGAAAATATTCCTCATTTAAAATTAGAAGTAGAATTTAAATAATGGAATTATATGAAATAAAAAATGGGCTTGATAAAGCCCATTTATTAATAGACGAATATAGAAAATCTGCACAAATTGATGAAAAATTAAGAGAAATAGAAGGTCTTTCATATCAAACAATGCAAGATGGCTTTTGGGATGATCCAACAAAAGCTAAAAAGATCTATGACGAATTAAATGATATGAAAAAAATTACTGATGAATATGAAAATCTTTGTCAATCATTAAATTCATTAGATGAAACATATACATTAGTTAAAGAAACGGATGATCAAGAATTTCAAACTATTTTAGAAAGTGATTATCAAGATTTTGAACAAAGAATGAGTGAATTTGAAAAAATTTTACTTTTATCTGGAAAGTATGATAGTGCTAATGCCATCGTAGAAATTCATCCAGGTGCAGGAGGTACAGAAAGCCAAGATTGGGCAGAAATGTTGTATCGTATGTACCAAAGATATTGTTCATCGAAAGATTTTAAAATAGAAGTTTTAGATTATTTAGATGGAGATGTTGCAGGTATTAAATCAGTTACTTTCTTGGTTAAAGGAAAATATGCTTATGGACATTTAAAGGCTGAAAAAGGTGTTCATCGACTTGTTAGAATATCTCCATTTGATTCTTCCAAAAGACGTCATACTTCATTTGCATCCATTGATGTTATTCCTGAATTAGATGATACAATTGAAATTGACATTAAACCAGAAGATTTAAGAATTGATACTTATCGTGCAAGTGGAGCAGGTGGACAACATATTAATAAAACAGATTCAGCAGTTAGGATTACCCATATTCCTACAGGAACAGTCGTTACTTGTCAAAGTCAAAGAAGCCAAATTCAAAATAGAGAACAAGCGATGATGATGTTAAAAAGTAAGTTATTTGCTTTAATGGAAGAAAAACAAGCAAAAGAATTAAAAGAAATACAAGGTGAGCAGAAGGAAATTGCTTGGGGTTCACAAATTCGTTCTTATGTTTTACATCCATATTCTTTAGTAAAAGATAATCGTTCATTATATGAGTCTAATAATCCTAAAGATGTTTTAGATGGAAACTTAGATGATTTTATTTATGCATATTTGAAATCTCGTATACAGGAGGGTGGTCATGAAGAATAAATTTTTAAAAAAATGTTTAGAAATTGCTGTGATTGTTATTGGTAATGCTATTCTAGCATTTGGAATTTGTGCTTTCATTACCCCTCACGGGATTATTGTTGGTGGCGCTTCTGGGTTAGGATTAATTGTCAAACAAATAACAGGAATTCCTTTATCGCTTGTTGTTTATGTAATCAATATTATTATGTTTATTGCAGGCTATTTTTTTCTAGGAAAATCTTTTGCAGCTAAAACATTATTAAGTACAATTATTTTCCCAACATTTTTAACAATATTTGAAAATACTCCGGGGGTTACACATCTTACAAATGATTTACTCTTATCCTCTGTTTATGCAGGAATTTTTGTAGGTGGAGGATTAGGACTTGTTTTAAGAATAGGAGCAAGTACCGGAGGAATGGATATACCACCATTAGTTCTAAATAAAAAAACAGGTATTTCTACGACTGTACTTATTAATGGCTTTGATTGTATTATCCTAGCTTTACAAGTTCCTTTTTCAAATGTTGAACAAATTCTTTATGGTATTTTAGTTGTTTTGATTACTGCTTTGGTCATGGATAAAATGATTTTATTAGGTGAATCTAAAATTCAAGTATTGGTCATTTCACCAAAATGGAATGAGGTTCAAAGTATGCTTTATGATCAAATAGATCGAGGATGCACGCTTATGAATATTACCACAGGTTATAAAAAACAAGATATGTATGCGGTGATGTCTGTTGTCAGCCGCCGAGAATTAGTGACACTTACCAATGAAATTTTAAAAATTGATGAGGCAGCATTTATTATTACAAATGAGACACATAATGTAAGAGGAAGAGGATTTACATTACCTAATATAGATTTATAAAAAAAAGTGCTATTTTCTTAGCACTTTTTTTAGTAAATGTGTTTTACGTAAAGTTTTTTTACGTTTTCTTTTTTTATCGTTTTGTATATGTGATTGATAAATAAGAGATTCAAGTTTTCTTTTTTTATCTAGAATTTCTTTTTCTTCAGTCTTTTTTCTTTCTAATTCTATGTGTTGATGATAATCAATCGCATATTGCCTTACAGTTTGTCTTAAAGAATTTAAATCATCATCCTTTTTTAAATGTTGATTTTGATGATCGACATCAACATAAAGTTCTACATAACCACATTTAGGACAGTAACATGATTTAATTTCTTTATGTTCTTTATTGAATTGATCTTTTTTTATAATTAATTCTAGATAGCTTAAAGTATTGATTCCTTTGTCTTTTACATAACAATTGGTAGATAGTTCATTATTGCATCTAGGGCATATTCTTTTCATTTAGCCACTCCTTCAATAAACATATTATAACATGAAAAAACATAATTAATAGACTTAATATTCAAACAAAACTTACAAATTGTGCTATAATACTCCTGGGAGCTGAATAGAAATGATAAAACTAACAAATGTTACAAAAATTTATAAAACAGGAGTAAGGGCACTTAATGATGTAAATCTTACAATTGAACCTGGAGAATTTGTATATGTTATCGGTACAACTGGTGCAGGAAAATCTACTTTTATTAAGTTATTATATCGTGAAGAAAAACCAACTTCAGGAAAAGTTGAAGTTGTAGGACAAGATGTTTCAAAAATTAAAAATAGTAAAGTACCTTATTTTAGAAGAAATATAGGTGTTGTTTTTCAAAATTTTAGATTATTACCTAAAAAAACAGTTTTTGAAAATGTTGCCTATGCCTTAGAAGTTATTGATACACCACGTGTAGAAATTAGAAGACGTGTAAGAGCAACATTAGAGCTTGTTGGTTTGGAAGATAAGGTCAATGCTTTCCCTCATGAATTATCAGGTGGTCAACAACAAAGAGTTGCAATTGCTAGAGCAATTGTAAATCGTCCAAAAGTTTTAATTGCTGATGAACCAACAGGAAACTTGGATCCAGAAACTTCAAAAGAAATTATTAATGTATTAATGCGTATTAATGAAGAACAAGGGACAACTGTGTTAGTTGTAACTCATGATCAAAAGATTGTACAAGAACATAAAAAACGTACAATTTTAATGGAAGATGGTTGCATTAATGCTGATACATCTTTAGGAGGATATGATTTATAATGAAAGAATTAATAAGTTGTATAAAAAATTTACCAAAACATTTTAAAGAATCATTGGTTAATTTATGGAGAAATGGTGCAATGTCTTTTTCTTCAATTTTTGCTGTAACAATTACTTTATTACTTATTGGTGTTATTAGTGTTTTAGCACTTAATGTTCAAGATATTTCAGCAAATATTGAAGATGGTGTGCGTATTTATGTTAAATTAGAAAGATCGATTGATGAAAATGCTGAAAAAGAAGTAGGAAATCAAATCAAAAAACTTAAAGGTGTTGAATCTGTTACATATTCATCAAAAGATGAAGAGTTGAATAAACTTATCGATAAACAAGGTAAAGATGGTAAGGAGTTATTTGAGTCTTATCGTGAAGATAATCCTTTAGGTTCTGCTTATGAAGTAGAAGCAAAAGATCCAACAAAACTTGCAAGTTTAGCTAAAAAAATTCAAGATATTCCTAATGTGAATTCTGTTAATTATGGTGGTGATTCTACACAAAGTATGGTCACAACATTGAATACAATACAAAAAGCTGGATCAGTTTTTATTGTTGGTTTAGTTATTGTCGCCTTATTCATGATATCTAATACAATTAAAATTACAATTACAGCAAGATCTACTGAAATTTCAATTATGAGAATGGTTGGAGCAAGTAACTGGTACATTCGTATTCCATTTATGTTAGAAGGTATGCTCATTGGATTGTTTGGAGCAATTATTCCAATTCTTGTTCTTGTTTATGGTTATGGAGCGTTATATAACTATACAGGTGGTTCATTAATGTCATCAATGCTTGTATTAAAAGCCCCAATGCCATTTATTAGAGATTTCTCATTTATTTTAGCTGGCTTAGGTGCTGGAGTAGGTTTAATTGGAAGTTTTGTTTCAATGAGAAGATTCTTAAAATTCTAAAAGATTATCGAAAGATAATCTTTTTCTTTATCTTTTTTTTTAATTTTTATATAATAAAAAAGCGAGGTATAAAAAATGTCAAAAAATAGTTTTTTAAAAGAAGCAATGTATGAAAATCATCCTCAATATCAACAAGCAATTTCAAGAAATGAAGCACTTTATCAAAGAAAAAATGATTTAAGAAGTCCTTTTTCTAGAGATTATAATCGTATTATTTTTTCTCTTGCTTATCGTAGATTGAAACATAAGACACAAGTTTTTTTTGCAGTTGAAGATGATCATGTTTGTACAAGAAGTGAGCATGTAAATCTTGTAGATTCAGTAAGTTATACCATTGCTCATTATTTAGGATTAAATACAGAACTTACAAGAGCAATTGCTGTTGGACATGATTTAGGACATGCACCTTTTGGACATGGTGGAGAAAAGATCATTAATCAGATTTCTAAAGAACATGGTCTACAAGATTTTTGGCATGAAAAAAATAGTTTATATTTTGTAGATCAAATTGAAACTTTGGAAGATGATCATCATGTTCGTAGAAATTTAAATTTAACGTATGCTGTAAGAGATGGAATTATTTCTCATTGTGGAGAAATGAATCAAAAAGCAATTATTAAAAGGAATGAATCTATTGATTTAAAAGATTATTTATATCCTGGGCAATACAATCCTTATACTTGGGAAGGCTGTGTTGTTAAAATGTCAGATAAAATTGCTTATCTTGCTAGGGATATTGAAGATGCTTTACGATTAAATATTATTGATGAACAGCTTGTAGAAGATTTAAGAAATCATCTAAATCAATTAACAAACTCTCATTTTGATGCTATTAATAATGGAACAATTGTTAATTATTTTATATTAGATGTTTGTCAAAATTCTTCTATAGAGAAAGGAATATGCTTATCAGATGAAGCTTTTGAAGTCATGAAGTATATTATGAAATTCAATTATCAAAATATTTATCTAATTGATCGTATAGAAGTCCACACAAATTATGTACAACTTATTTTAAATTCTATTTTTCAATTTTTATATAAATATGATAAGATAGCAAATGATAAACAAATAAATGTTTTAGAAGCTTTAAAGAAAGATCAAAAAAAATATCCTGTAACTATTCAAGGATATATGCATTGGTTAGAAAAGTATAGTCAAATGAAGTATTTTAATAGAAATCCATTATATCAAAATCATATTATTTATGATTTTGAACACGATAAAAATGCAATGGCTAAAAGTATTATAGATTATTTATCAGGAATGTCAGATGCTTATATATTAAAAATATTCAATGAATTTATTTCATTTTCATAGAGAGGAAGTTACATATGCCAATAAAAATACCAAATGATTTACCAGCAAGTAAAATATTAAAAGAAGAAAATATCTTTGTTATGGATGAAACAAGAGCTTTATCACAAAGAATTCGTCCATTAAAATTAATTATTGTTAATATTATGCCAACTAAAATCGTGACAGAAACACAGCTATTAAGATTGCTTTCTAATACACCTTTACAAATTGAAGTAGATTGGTTATGTATGGAAAGTCATAATTCTAAAAATACACCACAAGAACATTTAATGGAATTTTATAAAACCTTTAATGAAATTAAAGATAATAAGTATGATGGTTTAATTGTAACAGGTGCTCCTGTTGAAAAATTAAAATTTGAGGATGTAGATTATTGGGATGAACTTACAAAGATTTTTGATTGGGCCAATACAAATGTCTTTTCTTCATTCTTTATTTGTTGGGCTTCTCAAGCATCTTTATATTATTATTATGGTGTTGAAAAATATCAATTGAAAGAAAAATTAACAGGTGTTTATCATCATCATACAAATCCAGAAAAGATGAGAAGAAGAATTCTAAGAGGTTTTGATTATCAATTTTATGCACCCCATTCAAGATATACTTCTGTTAAAAAAGAAGATATTGAAAAAATTGATTCATTAGATATTTTAGCTTCTTCAAACGATGCGGGTGTTTATTTGGTAGCAGAAAAGGACGGGTCAAGATTTTTTGTTACAGGACATCCAGAATATGATCCAGATACATTAGATAAGGAATATCATCGTGATTTAGCTAAAGGTGGGGATTGTGTAATGCCTAAAAACTATTATAAAAATGATGATGTCAATGATGAAATCTTAGTTAAGTGGCGTAGTCATGCCTATTTATTATTTTCAAATTGGCTTAACTATTATGTATATCAAAATACACCATATAACTTAGATGATTTATTAAAAATGAAGACGACTAACAAATAGTCGTCTTGTTTTTATCTTCAAAATGTGGTAAATTAAATATGTTAGATGCGGCCGTGGTGAAATTGGTATACACGTAGGTTTGAGGGACCTATGGCTTATGTCGTGCCGGTTCAAGTCCGGTCGGCCGCACCATAGAGTTGATAAGCTTATCTTTAAAGATAAGTTTTTTTGTATAAAAAAAGAATAGAAATTTCTATTCTTTAATTAAATCATAAATTGCTTTAGCAAAGATTTCTGTTGATTTTAATAATGAGTCAATCTTTATGTTTTCATTGTTACCATGAATTGCGTTATCTTCATCTTTGAATTCACATCCAAAAGCTACACAATTTGGCATTGATTTAGCATAAGTTCCTCCCCCAATTGCTTGTGGTTGACTTTCTGTATCATCTGAAACTTCAACATAAGCTTTATGAAGTTTTTGAACAAGTTCACTGTTTGGATCTATATAAAGTGGTTCATGAATATCACTTTCTAAATTTAATCCAAGAGACTGACATAATTCTTTTACACTATCACACATTTTCTTTAAATCAATTTCATGAGGACAACGTAAGTCTAATTCAATATCAGCATCTTCTTTAACATATTTGACAACACCTAAATTCATTGTTAATTTACCCATTAATCCTTCATGATTAATTTGTAAACCTTTTCCATAATAATCATTTAAATACGTTGCAATAAAATGTACAAGTTTATTATTAATAACAGTATCTAAATAAGTTGCAAGTAAACTTACAGCGTTAATTCCTTCTTCTGGTAAAGAAGCATGTGCGCTTTTTCCTTTTAAGACAAGCTTTGTACAATTTCCTTCTTCTTCAATGATACCAGTTACATGATGATCACTTAAAAATTGTTTAAATGATTCTTCATATTGTTTATGATTCCCTTCGATAATTGCTTCACATTCACCAGGAACAATATTTACACGATCACCAGCTACCATTGCAATCAATCCATCTTTTTTTACATTTCCTGTTATATGGAAACGAACAATTCCTTTTTCACCATAAACAACAGGGAATTCAGCATCAGGAGTAAATCCCATAGATGGATATGGATTCTTAGTAAAGTAATGTTCAACGCAAGAAGATCCACGTTCTTCATCACAACCAAAAATAACACGAATTTTCTTTTTAACAGGTAAATCTAAATCATGAATGATTTTAGCAGCATAATATCCAGCAAGTAAAGGTCCTTTATCATCAGCAACACCTCTACCATAAAGTTTACCATTAGCTTGAACCACTTTAAATGGATCGCTGTCCCATCCTCTTGAATCAACAGGAACAACATCCAAATGACCTAAAATACCAAAACTTTCTTCTTGATCACCAATATCTATATGTCCAGCATAACCATTTTCATCATGTACAACAAAACCATCTCTTTTTCCAATTGCTAACATAGTATCAAGAGCTTGTCTACATTCACTTCCATAAGGTTGGTTTTCACCAATTGTTTTTTCATTATAAACGGAAGGAATTGCACATAATGTTTCAATATCTTGAATAAGCTGTTCCTTTCTTTTTTCGACTTCTTCTTTAAAGTTAATCATATTAAAATCACCTCAGCATATATTATACATTTTTCATAATAATTTTTAAACACATTTGATAAAATAATGTTATGATAAAGACAGTATAGGGGGAAATATCAATGGAAAATATAAGATTTCATATTACAGTAAAAGGAATTGTTGTTTTTAAACAAAAAGTATTATTAATGAAAAGAGTTAGACCATCTAGTGATGGACTAGGATATTGGGAGCTTCCTGGGGGCGGTTTAGAATATGGGGAAACACCGAATGAAGCTTTAAAAAGAGAATTGAAAGAAGAAACGGGTTTAACGATCGATGTTGTTAAACCAGCATATACTTTTACCAAAATAAGAAAGGATTATCAAACAGTAGGTATTGGTTATTTAGCATCTACAGATGATGATCATGTTTCTATTTCTTTTGAACATACGGATTATAAATGGTGTTCAATTGATGAATTAAAAGATTATTTATGTGATGAAATTTACCAAGATATTATCTATACGTTAAAAGAATATACAAGTATTTAAAGAGGTTTATATGAATCAAGAAATTATTAAAACAATAAGTGAAGAATTAAATGTAAGAGTACATCAAATTGAAGCAGTGTTATCTTTATTAGAAGAAGGTAATACAGTTCCTTTTATAGCACGTTATCGAAAAGAAAAGACGGGTGCTTTAGATGAAGATCAAATACGTACAATTGATAAATATTATCAATATCAAGTGAATTTATTAAAAAGAAAAGAAGATGTTATTCGTTTAATTGATGAAAAAGGAATGTTAAATGAAAAATTAAAAACAGATATTTTAAAAGCTACACAATTAAGTGAAGTTGAAGATCTTTATCGTCCTTATAAAGAAAAAAGAAAAACAAAAGCAACAGCCGCTAAAGCAAAAGGATTAGAACCTTTAGCTAAATGGATCTTAGCTTTAAATAAAGGAGATATTTTAGTAGAAGCTAAAAAATATTTAAATGATGATGTTTTAAATGTAGAAGATGCCATTCAAGGAGCTTTAGATATTATTGCTGAAGATATTGCTGATGATATTAAATATCGTAAGTTTTTAAAAGATATGCTATATAAAGGTGGTATTTTAAAAACAAGTGAAAAGAAAAAACATGATGATGAAAATAAAGTTTATGAAATGTATTATAACTATCAAGAAAAAGTAAAAACTTTAGTATCACATCGTATTTTAGCAATCAATCGAGCTGAAAAAGAAAAAGTAATCAATGTAAATATAGAAGGAGATAAAGATTATTATTTACAATACATTACAAGAGGTGTTACAAAAAACAGAGAAACAAATCTTTTACCATATATTCAAAAAGCAGTAGAAGACAGTTATCAAAGATTATTATTCCCTTCTATTGAAAGAGAAATAAGAAAAGAATTAACAGAAAAAGCTAATGAACAAGCATTAAAAGTCTTTTCAGTCAATTTAGAAAATCTTTTATTACAAGCACCATTAAAAAATAAAATGGTCTTAGGTGTTGATCCTGCTTATCGAACAGGATGTAAATTAGCAGTTGTTGATCAAACGGGTAAAGTCTTACACATTGATAAAGTCTTTATTACTTTACCTAAAGATAATTATGATAAAGATATTAAAACTTTATTAGATATTATTTCAAAATATAAAATTGAAATTATTGCTATTGGAAATGGAACTGCTTCAAGAGAATCAGAAGCCTTTATTGCCAAACTTATTCAAGAACATCATTTGAATGTAGAATTTGCTATTATTTCTGAAGCAGGTGCTTCTGTTTATTCAGCGAGTCAAATTGCTAAAGAAGAATTTCCAGATTATCATGTAGAAGAAAGATCTGCAGTATCAATTGCAAGACGTTTACAAGATCCACTTGCTGAACTTGTTAAAATTGAACCCAAAGCAATTTCAGTTGGACAATATCAACATGATATTCCTGAAAAAGATTTAGAAGAACAATTGGATTTCGTTGTTGAAAAAACAGTAAATAATGTAGGTGTTGATATCAATACAGCTTCTAAGTCATTACTTAAATATGTTGCAGGATTAAATGCTGGTGTAGCACAACAAATTGTTTTATATCGAAATGAACATGGTAAATTTCATAATCGAAATGAAATAAAAAATGTAAAAAAATTAGGAGCTAAAACATATACACAAGCAATAGGTTTTTTACGTATCTTAGATGGTGATCTTCCATTAGATGCTACTGCTATTCATCCTGAAAATTATCAACAAGCTTTAGATTTATTAAATTTATGTCAATTATCATTAGCTGATTTAGGAACAGTGGAACTTAAAGATAAATTATTAAAAATTAATAAAAAAGAAGTTATAGAAACTTTAGAAATTGACCAATATACATTAGATGATATTATTGATTGTTTAATTAAACCAAATCGTTCAATTAGAGATCAATATCAAACACCACTTTTAAAAAAAGATATTCTTCATATAGAAGACCTAAAACCAGGAATGGTTTTAGAAGGAACTGTTAGAAATGTTGTTGATTTTGGAGCTTTTGTGGATATTGGCTTAAAAAATGATGGTTTAGTGCATATATCAAAAATGTCAAAACAAAGAATTAAACATCCATTAGATGTTTTAAGTATAGGGGATATTGTAGAAGTCAATGTCATAGATGTTGATTTAAATAAAAAAAGAGTAAGTTTAAGTATGATCTAGGTGATGATGTGTATAGAATATATGCTTTGATATTATGTTTATGTCTTGTGGGATGTACACAAAAAAAAGATATCGAGGTATCAACTCAAAAGGAAAATTTTAGTTATGAAGAGGTTTCAGAAAATTTTTCAAAGTTGCAATGTGGGGATATTATTAATATTGAAAATAGCCATTATATTTCAAATATTGCGATTCCTGGTAGGTGGAAACATACACTTATCTATTTAGGAAGTCTAAAACAAGTTCAAGAACTTTTGGATACTTCTTTTCCATATTATGAAAAAATCGTGAAGATGTATAAAACGCAAAAGGAAATACTTGTTTTAGATGCAAATGTTGGAGGCGTACAGATACGTACCTTTGATCAAATGGCTAATTTAAAAAATGAGTCATATTTAAAAGCCATGACATGTTTTCGTTTTTTAAAAGAGAATACTTTTATTAAAGATTTTTTGAAAAATGCTTTAGATTATTTAAATTATCCTTATGATTATCAAATGGATTTATCAAGTGATCAAGAATTATATTGTAGTGAGCTGGTGGTTTGTTCATTAAAAAAAATGAATATCACTCTTTCTAAACAAACACAAGTTTTTAAATATCGTATTATTTCACCAACAGATTTAATAGAAGAACTTGTAGAAAAAAAATTGGTGAAAAATGTTTTAATTTTAGAATAATGTAGTTGTCTAGATAAGCAATATGATGTAGAATATTAAGTAGATAAAAAAGAAGGAGAAGAAGTGTTCATGGCTATTGGTATTGTAAAGAATTTTAACAAAGATAAAGGTTTTGGATTTATCAACATGGAAGGTGAAGAAAGAGATATTTTCTTCCACTATTCACAACTTGTTCAAGAAGGATTTAAAACAATTGATCCTGGACAAAAGGTTGAGTTTGAATTAGTTGAAGGAGATCGTGGTCTTCAAGCACATCAAGTTGTTAAAATTACTGAATAAGGACAGTGTCCTTATTCTTTTGTTTTAAGGGGGTATTTTATGAACGATACAAAAAAAGGAATGTTATTTATTATAATGGCAGCGTTCTTTTTTGCAAGTATGAATGTTTTTGTTAAGTTATCAGGTGATTTATCATCTATTCAAAAAAGTTTTTTTCGTAATTTAATTGCAGCACTTTTTGCATTTATTATTCTAATTAAAAGTAAAGAAGGTTTTACCTATCAAAAGAAGGATATACCGATGTTGCTTTTACGTTCTACTTTTGGAACGTTAGGTATCTTATGTAATTTTTATGCAGTAGATCATTTATTAGTAAGTGATGCATCTATGCTTAATAAGTTATCACCATTTTTCGTTATTATCTTTTCTTCATTATTTTTAAAAGAAAAAGCAAATACGATTCAAAAAGTAACAGTTGTGATTGCTTTTATAGGAAGTTTATTTGTAATTAAACCTTCTATTCATTTTGTAAGTAATATCAATTCGTTTATTGGAGTTTTAGGAGCGATGGGAGCAGGGATTGCTTATACATGTGTTAGAAAATTAGGACAACAAGGTGTTGCTGGAGCAAAAATTGTTTTCTTTTTCTCATTATTTTCATGTTTATCTGTTGTACCTTATTTAATTTTTCATTTTCAACCTATGACACTTCAACAAATTGGTTGTTTACTCATGGCAGGATTAATGGCAGCAGGAGGACAATTTTCAATTACGAATGCTTATACATATGCACCTGCTAAAGAAATATCGATATATGATTACACGCAAGTTATTTTTGCAGCTGTACTTGGCTTTTTCTTATTAAATCAAGTACCTGATGTTTATAGTGTAATCGGTTATATAATTATCATCGGAGTTGCTTTTTGGAATTTTATGAAACAAAAAAGATGCGTTTAGTGACGCATCTTTTGTCCTAATTGGATACTTCTTGTAAGCCTAAAAGCAGCTTTATAAACATTTTCACTGGCGTTTTCTAAAGCATTTTCTAAAGAGCAGCAATGATCAATACAACTTTCAATCGTTGTAATATAATTATAAATATCACCAACATTTTCTCCAATAGAGACAACAATACAAACTGTGTCAACACCATATTTTTTTGCTCTTTGACTCACTCCAGTAGGTACTTTTCCATACATTGATTGATGATCAATACGTCCTTCACCGCTAATAACAAGATCACAATCTTTGACGTATTCATCAAAATGAACAACATCTAAAACAGTTTCAATTCCACTTTGTAGTTTAGCATTTAAAAACGTCATTAAACCAAATCCCAAACCACCAGCAGCTCCAGAACCAGTTTCTTCACTATAATCTTGATAGCCTTTTTTAATACATATTTCTACAAGATGTTTTAATCCTTGATCTAAAAATTGAATATCCTTTTCATTAGCTCCTTTTTGAGGGCCATAGATAGTACTGGCACCTGTTTTACCACAAAGTGGATTTGTTACATCACACATGACGATGATTTGTGTATCTTTTATTCGAGAATCAAGTTGATGAGTATCAATATCTTCAATGAAAGGTAAGTTTTCAGGAATAGGTTCTAAAACTTGGTGATTTTTATCTAAAAAACGAATTCCTAAATGATGAGCCATTCCAATCCCACCATCATTGGTAGCTGAACCACCAATTCCAAGATAGATTTTTTGACAATGACGATCTAGTGCATCTTTAATAAGTTCACCAGTTCCTTTTGTATTTGCTTCTCTAATTTTCTTTTCTTTAACAAGAGGCAGTCCAGAAGCACTTGCCATTTCAATAATAGCTCCTTGACTAGTGATACCATAGCTTGCTTGAATAAGCTCTTGTAAGGCATTATGACAGTCAATTGTTATATATTGACCATTTAAGGATTCAACAATAGCTTGTGTTGTTCCTTCTCCTCCATCAGCCATTGATAGCGTTTTAAAAGAAACATCTTCAAAAACTTCTTTAAATCCTTTTTGAATACTTTTAGATATTTCTAAAGAAGATAAACTTCCTTTATAAGAATCACTTGCAATTAATATTTTCATAGAAACCTCCTAAAGTGTAACATAACGATGAATGTGTAAATAATAAACAATAGCTTCCACTTCTTTATTTGGAAATATTTGCTTCATAATCTTTTTATAATAATACATTTGACCTTGATGAAGTTCTTTTAAGAGTTCATCAGAACTATTTTTAGCTAATGTATCTGTCTTATAATCAATGATTGTTATTTTATCTTCGTTAATACATAAAACGTCAAAAATACCATGAATAATTTGTTTATTTTCATTTAAAAATGAAAATTCTTTTTCTTTATAACAATATGAGCTTTTTAACATCAATTGATAAATATCACTTTCAATAAAGCTTTCTAAATGAACCTTATATTGATTTAAAAGAGTTCTCGCTTCTTCATTAAATAAAGATCTTTGTATAATATTTTGAAAACACTCTTCAAAATTTAATTCTTTATCTAAAGGATACAATTCTAAAAATAAATGAACAAGAGTTCCTCGATCAGTTGCTTTCATTAATGATTCATTTTCTTCATCATCTCTTTCAAAAAAACGATTTCCATCATCAATAATAGAAGTAACTGCTACTGTTTTATCAAAAGGTGCTTTGTTTTGATAATTAAATTGACTATTTTTTAAATAAAGTTCTCGATCATTATTTTCTATTTGACTTGTTGGATAGATATATTCATCAATTGTATGAACATCAATAATTGATGTATGAAATTTAGAATGACAGGTATTAAGTTGCATCGTGTTTTCTTGATAAAGTTTTAATTGTAAAGCGTTATTTTTTACTTGATCCAAATCATAATAATTTTTAATTTTTTCATCAAATAATGATAAATCAATACATTGTTGAATAAAATCAGGATGACGTATTAAAGCAAGCATGATCCAATTCAACATTTGATTTGATTTACGAATCGTTGCAGGTAAAAGATGACATGAAGCATCCAGCGCGTAATCAATGACTTGCTTTTGCCATTTTTCAATCATATTAATCTCTTTTAAACCACCCGTTAAAACCAACTTTTGAGATGCTCTTGTAAGAGCTACATAAAGAATACGCATTTCTTCATTAATGGTTTCATTATCAAGAACTGTTGAAAAGATACCACGTAAAGGATGTGGATATTCAATAAGGACATTTTGAAAATCTCCTAAATTTTGTTTTTGATGAGGATTTAAAATGATTCCTAAATTTTTATCTTGAATTAAAGGTGCTTTTCCATCAGAAAAATTAAATTGATGGTTCATTTGATTAACGATTACGATAGGAAATTCAAGTCCCTTTGATTGATGGATCGTCATAAAAGTAACAGCATCACCATCACTTGAAAGAGTAGCAGGTTTATAATCAATTCCTAAAGTCATTGTTTGTTCAAATTTATGAACGATTTGATATAAAGAAAGACCTTCATCTGCTTTCAACATTTCAATTAAAAGTTGAACATTGGCATAGCGTTGTTTACCATTATAAAGAGAACTGATAAATAGATCGTATTCGTTTTCTTTAATAAATTTTTCTAAAACTTCATATACTGGATGATTTCTAGCAAATTCTTGCATTTCATGATAATAGTTTAAAAAATCAATCGCTTCTTGATCGGCTGCTTGTTTTAAAGAATCATACATAGATGTATTTTCTATTTTATGAAGGTAAAGCCAGTTTTCATCAAAGCGTGTTTTTTTATAATTTCCTTTAAGTAATGAAATAAGTGCCAAATCATCTAAACAATTATCTAATGCTTTTAAAAAGTAAACACAATCTAAAATTTCATTACTTTCAAAAAATCCTTTAGTAAGAACAATTAAATTAGGAATAGAAATAGCATCAAAGACCTTTTTATAAGTTATAAAATTAGCAACATTTCTCATCAAAACAACAACATCTTGATACTTTGCTAAACGATTTCCAGTATAAAAATCAAGTTCAAGATGACCAACCATCTCATGAATTTTTTTACCAATCATTTTTGCTTCATATTCAATCATATCCACTGTTTCATCTTCGGGTTTTAAAACCAGCATGATTTCACTATCGAAACGTTTTTCTTGATCGTAACGTAACATGGCTTTTTGTAATTTTTCATCAGTATCACATTTTTCTTTTCGTAAAAAGTCGTAATTTAGTTGGGCATGAGGATCATTGTCGTATTCCAAACCACCATAACGACGATCCATAATCGCATTAAAGATATAGTTAATACTATCTAAAACAATTTTATTTGAACGATAATTGAATTTTAAATCGATTCTTTGATTATTATCTTCAAGACCATAAGTGAGATATTTTTCATTAAAAATATCTAAATCTGCTTTTCTAAAACGATAAATCGATTGTTTCATATCCCCAACCATAAAACGATTAATTTCAGGTTCTTGAAAACGAGAAATTAATAAAATCAAATTTTCTTGAATTTCATTTGTATCTTGGTATTCATCAATCATAATTTCATGAAATTGTTGATAAAGAGTTTGAGCAACTCCTTGATTTTCACTTAATAATTGAAGGGTATATTGTTCAAGGTCATTAAAATCTAAATAAGAAAGAGATTTTTTATAAGCTTGGTATTTTTTTTGAAATTCTTTAAGATATTTTAAATAGATTTCTAAATGGCGATAAGAAACTTTTAAAACCTCACTTAATTCTTCAATCGAAGAAGGCATACATTTTTGATAAGCTTTACTAAAAGTGTTTTTAGTTTGATCTAATAAGGATTTATATGTTTCTTTGATTGAATCATCAACATCTTTATAACTAGCTGCACGATGTTTTTCAATTTCTATACCCATTGAAAAATATTTTCCTTGATTAATACATTCTTTTAAATTTTGAAAATAATTTTCTAAAACAGTATGTGGTGCAGGTAATTTCTTTGTTTCTTCAAAGTAAAAACCTAAACCATATGTTTGACAATAATCTTCAAGCTTTAAATAACTATCATAGGCTTCTTGAAAAGCTTCGTGTAATAATTTTTTTAATGGTTTTTCAAAAGGCGTATCTTCAATTGTTTGATCGTTGATGACACGATCATAAAGTTTTATTTTCACTTGATCTAAATAATCATCAAAATGATATACAGTATGTGATAAATTATCTAATTGAAAAAGAATTTCTTTAAAAGAATTAAATTGATAACCAGTATAATTTTCTTGATAAAAATCATAAAATTCTTTTTCTTGAACCCATTTTTCAAGACATTGATTTAAAATATTTTCTTTAATTAAAGTAGGATTTTCAAGAATTTCAAATTTAGAATCCAAATGAATTGTATAGCCATATTGACTTAATAAATCACTACAAAAAGAATGGAAATTTGTAATATAAGCATCATTTAATAATATCTTTTGTTTTTCTAAATGTACTTTTAAAGAATCATCAACAACATGAATTCTTTTATTTAAACTTTCTACGAGTCTTTGTTTCATTTCTAAAGCAGCTGCTTTCGTAAAAGTTAAAACAAGTAAAGAATCTACACTTACATGATCATCTTCAATTAAAGACATCATACGATTAACAAGAATTTTTGTTTTTCCAGAGCCAGCAGGTGCTGAAACTAAAATAGAACTTCCACGACTATAAACAGCGAGATTTTGTTCATCATTTAAACTTTTATCTTTCTTCATTTTGACCTCCTAATTCAATTTGATGATCTTCATTATAAAAAATATCATAATTACAAATGGCTTTATAATGACAAAAACGACAAGGATTAATATGCATATCAATGTTTGGATTATCACTACGTGTTGGATAAATACGAATATCTCCAGTAATCATTTGTTGGTAAAGACTTTGAATGTGTAAAGTGATTTCTTGTAAAAGGGTATCTAATTCATCATGAGAAATAATTTTAGCGTTACTATAAGGACTACCATCTTTTTTAAGTTTGATCTTGATAATATCACTTTCTTGTTCTATTTCATGATCAATTTCTAAATAAGTGTCATCTACACTATAGCCGTCCATTTTATAAAGTTTAAAAAAATTTTCAGGATCTTGTTTTTCTAAAATAGAAATCTCACTTTTTAATATCCTTTTCTTTGTATTAAAATACAAAACAGCGCCTTTATCATAGTTTTTATTCTTTGATAACATTTCTAAATAAATCAACATTTGCATATTAAATCCTAAACGTGCTAGTTCTAAATTCAATTCTTTATTCGAAGATTTATAATCAATGACTTTTAAATAATTTTGATATAAATCTACACGATCAATAAAACCTTTAAGTTCAATATCTTGGATCTTATCATAAACTCTTTCTTCACAAGCAGAGAGTTCAAATAAACCATGTTGCATCTGTTTTGCTAGAACAATAATTGTATTATATAAATCATCTTCAATCAGTTTTAAAAAGAATTGATTTTTTTTCAAAGCATATTTCTTTAACATATGAGTCTTTAAATAGTTTTGAATACTTAAATGAATATCTTCTTTTAAGGAATCAAAGTTTTTAGCTTGATAGTTATTGAAATAATGATGATTTTTTTCTAAAACATAATGAACTAAAGTACCGATTTCATTACTTTGTATTAAAGAATTATTTATAGAATCTACTTTTAATATATATTGTAGATAGTATTTATAAGGGCATTGGTTATAGACCTCTAATTTACTTGCGGAAAGAGGATTATGTTGATGATTGATATGCATTGGTAATACTTGATGATGGGATTGTTTGTAAACCAATAGATGATGATTTAAAACAGATAATGAATCATCTTGATGTCCTTTTAAATAATAATCTTCTTTTAATGAAGGATGAATAAGTATATGTTTTTTAAAAGTTGGTATCGTAAATAATTTCGTTAATTTTTGAATAATCGATGAAACAACCAAATCTCCACCATTTAAATCTCTTAATGCATAACTTAAAATGATTTTTTGATGATGACAAGAAAAAAGGTGTCTTAAAGTATTTTGATGTTTATTTAGTGCATCATAGGTTGTAGGATACTTTAATGCAAGTGCTTCTTGATTTAAAAGTAAATTGGTATTTTTAAATTCTTGAGGAATAATTGTTTCATTTAAACCTAAACAATAAACATATTTTGCTTGTAAGAGTTCACTGTAAGGTTGATTGTAATTAAGTAAATAAAGACTGTCATAGCTTTCCTTAAGAGAATGTGTTTTTTTAGAAAACATTTCTTGAAGTAAACTTAAATATTCTTTTAAAGAAAGAGGTTCAGTTCCTTCAAGTTTTAAACTTGAAAGTAAAGCATAAACAAGTTCATTTTTACAAAAAGAGTGTTCAATAAAATCAATCAAAGATAAAGAATAGGATGATAAATCATGACCTTGAATATTTAAAACTGCTTTTTTTAATACTAGATAATTTTCATCATCAATAAAACCTTGTAAAGTATATAAATTTTTTAAATAAGATACATATTGATGATCTTGAAAATTTAATAAATATAAAGAACTGATTGCATCTAAAAGATATGTTTCATCTTTACTTAGGCAATATTGTAAAAGCATATTAACGACTTGAAAAGCTTGATTAGTGATTGTTTCTTTTCGATTATATGCAAGGTTAAATTGATCTAAAATACGACAAAGATGACGATAATAATCATCATTTGGGTAATAAATCACAAAATCACGTAAAGCATTTTCTTTAAGTAATGTATTAATATCAAAAATAATTTGTTTGACTTCTTCTTGAATCGTTGATGCTTTTAAGATTTGATAAGGATGTTCAAAGTCACTTTTTGTATGTGATGAATCAAATAAATGATTTGTGACGTAACCTGTATAATCAAGAATTTCATTTTCTTTTGTATCTTGATAAATAAAAACATGACCATATTGATCAAGCTTTTGAATAAGTGCTTGATTTTTAGGAATTGTTATTTGATTTGTTAGAAAATAATAATAATTGTGGCACTTTTCATCAATAAGTGAATAAATAAGATCATGTTCTAAAAAATGAGTTTGATCAAATTGATGATATAAATTGAAAAGTGTTTTAATTTTTTCTTTTGATAAATCTGGTAACTCTTTTGTTGTTTTTTGAATATTATAAAGATAGAAATTTTTAAAAATATCTAATATTTGTTTAGCTGTTAAAACATGATTAGCGCTTAAATGAAATAAAGAAGAGGTATCTTCTTTATTCATTTTAATAATTTCTAAAAGATTTTGAATATCTGTTTTTTTTCTAAAATCTTGATGATATATTTGTAGAAGCTTTTGATAAAACGACGATAATGTCATGAGTTCAATATTAAAAATGGTATCTGTATGTTTTAAGAAAATTTCTTCGTAATATTTAGGATCATCAACAATGACGTAATGAATAGCAAAAGGATTTTCTTTTGCAGAGTGTAAACAATCATTTATGATTTGTTTCATTGCTGAACTATAGTGATTTGAGTTATAAATATGCATAATGTCACCTCTTGCTTTATTTTATCATAGATGGATTTAAATATTTAGTGAAAACTATTATTAAAAGGATAAAATAAGGAGTTAATAAAAAAAGAACTGCAAGCAGTTCTAAATTCTTTCGACTTCATCAAGCCATATTTGAACATTGGCATCACTTGGCATACGCCAATCACCACGAGGTGATAAAGCGACAGATCCAACTTTTGGACCATCGGGGATACAACTACGTTTAAATTGTTGACTAAAGAAACGCCAGTAGAATAAACGTAACCATTTTTTAATTGTATCTTTATCATATTTATCTTTGAAGGCAAGTTTTGTCTTTTTATAAAGTTTACGAGGTTCATCACCAAAACGTACCATATGATAAATAAAGAAATCATGGAGTTCATAAGGACCAACGATATCTTCTGTTTTTTGAACAATTTTATCATCTTCTTGAGGAAGAAGTTCAGGAGATACAGGTGTATCTAAAACATCTTGTAAAATTGTTTCAAGAACTTGACCTTTATAAAGAGAAGAAACATAGTCTACAAGATAGCGTACAAGTGTTTTAGGAACTGAAACATTGACAGCGTACATGGACATATGATCACCATTATAAGTTGACCAACCTAAAGCAACTTCGCTTAAATCACCTGTTCCAATGACAAGTCCACCAATTTGATTTGCTTTATTCATTAAGATTTCAGTACGTTCACGGGCTTGAACATTTTCATAAGTAACATCATGTACATTTTCATCTTGATCAATATTTTTAAATTGCATTCTTACAACTTTAGCAATATTGACAGTTTGACTTGTCACTCCAAGTTCTTCCATGAGACCTAAAGCGTTATTTTTTGTACGTGATGTTGTTCCAAAACAAGGCATGGTAATTGCATAAATATTCTTTTTATCATAACCTAATTTTTCAAATGCCATGACACAAACAAGGAGTGCAAGTGTTGAATCTAAGCCACCTGAAATACCAATTACGACTTTATTTATATGAGTAGCTTTTAATCTTTGCATTAAACCTCTTGTTTGAATTTCAAAGACTTCTTTACAACGTAATTCACGAAGTGCAGGATTACTTGGAACAAAAGGATGAGGATCATAATAATGATTTGTTTCAATATCAATCAAATCCATATCAAAGTAAACATAGTCATATTCATGATGAGATTGATAAGTTGTCATCTTTCTTCTTTCACTAATAAGTTTTTCAACATCTAAATCACCATAAATCACTTCAGCATCAAAACCAGTACTTTCATTAATAATCGTTCCATTTTCACAAATTAAATGATGCCCAGAGAAAACTACATCGGTTGTACTTTCTCCACTTCCTGCATTACTATAAACATATCCTGAAACAAGTTTTGCTGATTGCATTGAAACAAGGTTTCTTCGATAATCTTTTTTAGCAGTTAATTCATTGCTGGCAGATGTATTGCAAATGACCGTTGCTCCATTTAAAGCAAGTTCATTACTTGGCGCATTTGGAAGCCATAAATCTTCACAAATTTCTACACCTAATGTAAAACTTGGTAAATTTTGACAAGCAAAAACTACTTTACGACCAAATAAAACAATTTGTCCAAAAAGCTCAATTTCAATATTATCTTCAAAACAAGGTGTAAAACGTCTGCCTTCGTAATATTCATTATAATTTGGAATATGATATTTAGGAACAATTCCTAAAATATTTCCATCATATAAAACAGCAGATACATTATATAAATTATTTTGATAATGAAAAGGTAAACCAATAACGACAATTTGTTGGTGTCCTTTTGTATCATGCATAATTTCTTCTAATTGAACAAGACATTCATTTAAAAGACGATTTTGTAAAAATAAATCTTCTAAAGTATAACCACTTAAAACAAGTTCAGGAAAAACAATCACTTGTGCTTTCTTTTCTCTTGTTTCTTTTAAGACCTTTTTAATTTCGTTAGCATTATGTTTAACATTGCCAATAAGTGTATCAATTGATGCACTGGCAACTCTTATATATCCATCTTTCATAAAATTCCTCCATTTGTCCTTATTATAACAAAAACATAATTATTTTAGCATATCATTATGCAAAATATTCAAAATCTTTATAATAAAAGAAGAAGGGGGATTTATGAATACAATACTTTATCCATTACTTGGAACCTTATTTACATTTTTAATGACTACTTTAGGAAGTGCGTTGGTTTTTTTCTTTAAAGATGAAATCAAAGATTTTTATCAACAACTTTTTTTAGGATTTGCGGCAGGAATTATGATTGCGGCCTCTGTTTGGTCTTTATTGATTCCTTCCATGGAAATGGCGGAAGCCAATGGTCAAAATAGTGCCCTTATTTTAGGTGGAGGATTTATCATTGGAGCCTTATTCTTGCTTTTTTTAGATCATGTGATTCCTCATCAACACTTAAATGAAGACAAGCCTGAAGGACCTAAAAGTATGTTGGGGAAAAATACGATGCTTGTTTTAGCAGTCACTTTACATAATATTCCTGAAGGATTTGCGGTAGGTTTGACTTTTGCGATTGCTGCAAGTAATTCAAGTATTACATTTGCTTCTGCACTTGCTTTAGCTCTTGGAATTGGACTTCAAAACTTACCTGAAGGAGCAGCTATTTCTCTTCCTTTAAAACAGGAAGGAATGTCACGTACAAAGGCTTTTGTTTATGGAAGTCTTTCAGGGATTGTTGAACCCATTGCAGGAGTTATTGCTGGTTTTACAATTCATATTATGCAAACAATATTACCTATTTGTTTATCCTTTGCTGCAGGAGCGATGATGTATGTTGTAGTAGAAGAACTCATTCCAGAAGCACAACTTGGTAAACATAGTCATGTCGGAACTTTTGGTGTTTTGAGTGGTTTTGTGATCATGATGTTAATGGATGTTTTTTTAGGATAAGAGGAGATTAAAATGTTCTATTTTTTATTTATGATTTTGATGTTTTACATTTTTGGAAAATTATTTTTCTTTGGCTTAAAGGCAGCTTGGGGACTTTCAAAATTTGTTTTAACGATTATTTTATTGCCGATTACTTTAATGGTGATGGTCTCATGTGGTTTGCTTTATTTTGCCTTTGTTTTATTAATTGTTGTAGGAATTATAAGCTTTTTTAAAACAAATATCTAAATGTCAACTGATAGTTGACAAAACGAAAAGTAGAGTTGGTAGTACTTTTTGAATAATTGTTCTAAGATAGAAACAGGAGGGAAGTTATGAATTTATCAGAAAAAATAATGATGTTAAGAAAAAAAGAAGGGTGGTCACAAGAAGAATTGGCTAACCATCTTCAAATCTCAAGACAAGCTGTTTCAAAATGGGAGTCAGGTCAATCGATGCCTGATACCGATAAAATTATTCAACTTAGCCAACTCTTTCATGTAACGACAGATTATCTATTATTAGATCAGGAAAATGAAGGGAACATTCAAACAGGAATTTATTTATCTTTGACACAAGTACAAGAATATTTAAAGATTAGAAAACAATCATCTTTAAAAATTGCCTTTGCAACCTTTTTATGTGTGATTTCACCTATTCCATTAATTGGTTTTACAACGCTATGTCAGTACCAACGATTTCATATGGCAGAAAATTTAGCAATAAGTATAGGTCTTAGTTTTTTAATTATTTGTATAACGATAGCAGTTATCTTATTTTGTTTATGTGCTTTTAAAGTTAAAAAATATGATTTTTTAGAAAAAGAAGATTTTTCTCTTGAAAATAGTGTAAAAGAATACGCAGTTAAAGAAAAAGAAGCTTATCAAGATCACTATCACCGTTATCAAATTCTAGGCATTGCTCTATGTATTTTATCAGTTTTACCTATTTTTATCTTTTTAAATTATGAATTTTTAGAAAGTATTGCTGTTTGTTTTCTTTTATTGTTTGTAAGTATTGGTTGTTTTTTTCTTGTTTTAGCAGGAACTTATCAAAATGCTTTAGATAAGATTTTACAAACAGGGGATTATACACCTGAACAAAAAAAGAAAAATGCTTTAAAATCAAAAATAAGTACCATCTATTGGCTTGTTGTTACTGCTATTTTTCTTTATTATACTTTTGGTGAAAATGGTAATGGACAAATACAATATAGTTGGATTATTTGGGCAATAGCTGGTGTTTTATATGGTGTCGTGATGATCATTATAGATTTAATAAGTAGAAGAAGGAATTAAGATGCAAATAGTAGGATATATGATTTTGCTTGTCTTTTATCTTTGTTATTTTATAAAGATGTTTCAACAAAGAAAACAAGGAATTCAAACAGATCATATGGGGAAAGGAAAAC
Source organism: Faecalibacillus intestinalis (assembly GCF_003024685.1). GTDB lineage: Bacteria > Bacillota_I > Bacilli_A > Erysipelotrichales > Coprobacillaceae > Faecalibacillus > Faecalibacillus intestinalis. The sequence continues at coordinate 102,037 of NZ_PYLQ01000001.1, forward strand.
AAGGAATTCAAAAGAAGATAGAAATAATGATGAAAGGAACAACGATAGCTACTTTTATCATAGAAATACTAAGTATTTATTTAAATACAATGACTTTTCCATTGATAATTCGCATCATGGGAATATTTTTAGGAATCATAGGAGATATTGTTTTTATTGCTTCTGTTTTAACAATGAAAGATAGTTGGCGTGCAGGAGTGAGCTATGAAGAAAAAACAGATTTGATTACAAATGGTATTTACCAAATTAGTCGTAATCCAGCCTTTCTAGGTTTTGATCTTATTTATCTAGGGATGTGTTTAATGTTTTTTAATACAATTTTATTGATTATTTCATTGCTTGCAATGATGATGTTTCATCTTCAAATTAAATATGTTGAAGAGCCTTTTTTAAAACAAGAATTCAAAGAACAATACCTTCAATATTATCAACAAGTTAATTGTTATATAGGAAAAAGGACAGGTTTTAAATAACTTGTCCTTTATATGTTTTCTTCAATAAAATGTTCATATTGATTCCAATATTTTTGATAAATCCGTTTCTTTCCATCAAGATTTATTTGATACATTCTAAAAATAACAGGTCTGTTTTTAGGCATCCATTGTTCCTTATAAGAATAACAATAATGCATATCAACCTTTTTCATGACATTTCCACTATGAATATTTTTAATATCATGGGTTGCAGTCAAATAACAAAGATTATCCTTTTTTGCTTGTTGAATAACAGCTTCAACGGCTTCACTAACAATTCCTTGATGCCAATATTCTTTTTTAAACCATAACTTAAATCATGACTATCATCTAAATCAATATTGACATAATCAATAGGAAGATTATTTTCTTTTAAACAAATAGCGTAAGCATATCTTTGTTCTTTTTGATAAATAGAAGCGTATTTTTCTTGATAAAAGTCTTTTGCTTCTTTTAAATTCTTTACAGGAAACCAAGGAAGATAAAGATTAACTTCCTTGTCAGAAAAGATGTCATAAAATGCTTTTTAAATCATGTTCATTAAATTTTCTTAAAATAAGTCTATTTGTTTCTAATTTTGGAGTATTCATACAGTCTCCTTACATTTTTGTTGAAGTTTTCTACCAATAGTCAACCACATTGTAATATAACAAGCGCCACCACCAATGAAATTACTGATTGCTTCAGCGATAAAGACACCATTGATGCCAATAAATTTTGGTAAGATAACAGTTAAAGGTGCAACAATGATTACTTTTCTAAAGATAGAAAAGAAGATGGCTTGTTTTGATTTTCCTAAACCAACGGCAGTTGATTGTCCGACCATTTGAAAAGTCATCATAAAGAATCCAAAGAAATAAAGATGTAAAGAAGTAATACCATGAGTTATTATTTTTTGATTATGCGTAAAGATTTGAATGAAAAATTCAGGGAATAGGGTAATTGCTAGCCAAATAACAAACATCATTAAAAAAGCAACGATAGTAACAAATTTAATTCCTGATAAAACACGTTTATATTCTTTGGCTCCATAATTGTATCCTAAAACAGGTTGACAAGCATTAGCCATTCCTTGTCCAGGAAGTTGAGCAATTTCACGAATGGAGTTAATAATAGTCATGATGGCGATATAAAGATCTCCACCATAAGCTTGTAGCGTAGAATTACAAACAATAGTTACAATCGAATTGGTAATACCCATCATAAAACCAGCAGTTCCTAGTGAAAAAATACGTTTGACATAATAGAAATTAAGTTTAAAATATTTTTTTCTAAGTTTTAAAATAGTTTGTTTTCCTGTTAAAAACTGTAAGGTCCATAAAGCAGAAATTCCTTGAGAAATCACAGTTGCTATAGCAGCTCCTTTAACATTCATATGTAATACAAAGATAAATAAAGGATCTAAAACGATATTTAAAACAGCGCCAATAAGAACAGTCATCATTCCTACTTTCGCAAATCCTTGACTATTAATAAAACTATTCATTCCTAGACTGACTAAAACAAAAATCGTTCCAATTAAATAAATTGATAGATAGTCTAAAGCATAACTAATGGTATGTTTACTGGCACCAAAAGCCCATAAAATATCTTCTTTAAAGATAAAACTAATAATGGTCAAAATAATTCCAAAAATGACAAGCAACGCAAAAGAATTCCCCATGATTTCTTCAGCGTCATCATTTTTACCTTGACCTCTAGCAATCGAACATAAAGGAGAACCACCCATACCAAAGAGATTAGCAAAAGCCATGACAATGGAAATAATTGGTAAACAAATTCCTAGACCACCCATAGCAAGGGTCGCTACATGAGGAATACGTCCAATATAAATACGATCAATAACATTATATAAAACATTTATTAGTTGAGCGACAATCATTGGTCCAGCTATAGACATAATATGTTTAGGAATACTTCCTATCGCAAAGTTATTTTGTGTTTCCATTATTAAGTTCTCCTTCCATAAATAAATTGATTTGTTTAAGTAGTTGTATAATTTTTACTTGATCTTCTTTAGAAAGTGTTGATAGAAATAATTGTTCACTTTCATTAGATATTTTTTCAACTTGTAATGCTTTTTCATAACCTCGTTTGGTTAAATGAATTTGAATAGAACGTTTATCCTGGTTTTGAGTTTTCTTTTCAATATAATTCATTTTTTCCATTTTATTTAATAAAGTAGTGGTTGTCGATTTATCAATACAACAATGATTACCTAATTCTTTAGGAGATAAAGGACCATATTCTTTTAAACAAAGTAAAAACTTACTTTGCCCAGGTAAGACATCAATTTGATTTGTTTGTTGATTAATCCATCTTTTTTGTTGATTAAAACATTTAAGTAATTGATGATAAAATTTATCTTCTAACATAGTTGCCTCCTATATAGTTTGAATTCAAACTATATTTTATACTTCTTTTTCTAGATGTCAATGATATGTTATAATAAATCAAACGGAGGTTACGTATGAAAAAAAGAATCATCATTTCAACATTTCTAATTATGATATGTTTACTTACAGGAAATTGTTATGCTAGAGCTGGTGGTGGCAGTGGCTCGGGAAGTAGTGGAGGTGGAGGAAGTTCTTCAAGTAGTAGTTCACCTTCATATTATCATGATCATTATTATTATGGACGTCGTTCATATAATCCAGTAAGTTCGATTGTTTCAGTAGGTTTATTGATAGGAACGATTTATGGGGTATATGCTTTTCAAAGAAGATATAAAGCTAATAAGCTTCATCAAAGAGCCAAAAAGCAATTAGCTATTTTAGATGATCAAGATGATTTTTGGAATGAAAAAAGAATCAAAGAAGAGGTAAAAAAGAGTTATTATTTAATACAAGAAGCTTGGGGGCGTCAAGATTTAAAGACACTAAAAAAATATTTGACAGAGAATTTATATGATGCTTGGGAGGCTAAGATAAATTGGAATGAATTTCAGGGGAAGAGAAATGAATTAAGTCATATTCATCTTCTTAAACAAAATGTAGTTAATTTATATGATAGTGAGAATGATAATGAAGATTATTTTTGGGTATATATTGAAGGAAAAATGAATGATGTAACAATAGACCAACAAAATCAAGTGATTGAAAGTTATGATGGTGTTTTTGTAGAATATTGGAAATTTAAAAGATGTGGAAAACAAATTTTATTAGATGAAGTTAGACAGCAAGATGAATATGAAAATTGATTTAAAGAAGTTGGAAATACGTAAGCATTTCTTCAACTTCTTTTAAATTATCATGTTTGTTTATTTGAATAACCCAAGTTTCTTGATGATAAGGGATAATGAGTTTATTGGGTTTTATGATAGCTTGTTTTAAGTAATAAGCGGGTATTTGAATAAGTTGAGTGCCCTTAGCGTTATAAATAATAAGAATATCTTGCCAATAAGCAATCATTAATTTTTTATGATTTTGTTTATAGGTAACAGTGATAAGTAAAAGAATTAAAAGAACACAAATAATGACCATATCTAAGTGATTATTTTTAAATTGAATAATCATACAAAGAGTTAAAATTATTAATAAAAAAGGAAGAGTTAATAAAAAAGCATAGGCTTGATAGTAATTAGAGATAAAAAGATGAGGTTTTTGGAAATAAACTTCTTCTTTTTTTATTTGTTTCTTAGTTTTCTTTTCAATGATTTTTTCTGTTTGTTGAGTAATTGCTTTTGTTATTAATTCTTGAATGATATGTTGAAACATATAATCACCTCATATATAAAATAACATGAAAGTAAAAAAGAAACAATGAAAGGGGTTTCTAATATTTTGAAATTATGTTATTGTAAGAAACGGAGGAAATTTTATGGACTTTGAATTATTGGAAAAAGCAGGAATGACAAAATATGAGATGGCAAAAAATGATCCATTTTGTTTTTTTATGAGAAGTATCGTTGCAGGGCTTTATTTAGGACTTGCTACTATTTTATCTTATACTTTAGCAGTGTTATTAATTGATCATCATATAATTGCATCTAAAATTGCTTTTGCAGGAGCTTTTGGAATTGGACTTGTAATTATTGTTTTACTTGGTTCAGAATTGTTTACAGGAAATTGTTTTACCACGATGTTTCCTGTTTATCATAAAAGGTTAAGATTTATTGATCTTATACCAATGTGGGGGATTTGTTATATAGGAAACTTTGTAGGCATTGCGCTGATTTGTTTTTTATTTATTAAAAGTGGTGTTAATCATGAAGCAATGAATCAATATCTTGCAAGTGTTGTTTCTAATAAGTTAAATTTTGATTATTTAGAACTTTTTATTAAAGGAATCTTATGTAATTTCATTGTTTGTGCAGCAGCATTTGTAGGAATGAAGCTAAAGGAAGAAACAGCTAAAACATTTATTATGATGATTATTGTTATGACTTTTGTTTTACCAGGATTTGAACATAGTATTGCCAATATGGGAACATTTTCGATGACTTTTACAGCTCTTGGTACAGAAATTTCTTGGAGTGGTGTGTGGTTACATATGTTACTTTCAACTTTAGGAAATATTATAGGTGGAAGTATTTTACTTGGATTACCAATTTATTTAATGATTAGACCTAAAAAAATCTAGCTAATTGCTAGATTTTTTTTATGTCTTGATAATTAATGAGTTCAATCTTTTTTGTCATTTCTTTTGCTTTTTGGCTACATATAATATCTAATTCATGAGCGCGTCTTAAATTATAAGAAGATATTTGATAAAGTTTCCAATCAATCATTGCAGGATGACACATTAATTCATAATTTTTAACATCTTTATGTAAAATAGTATCAATCATTTCAAATGTAGCATCTTGGTTATAGAATAGTTCTTCAAAATAAACAGGTTCAAAATCTTTTTGTAAGTATGTTTCTTGACGAATAGGTAAATCATATTCATGAGCTAGCTTTAATGCAACATCAATATTACTATTAAGTAAATGAACATGATGATGAGAATCTAGATGGGTTGGTTTATGGCCCATGATTTTAATAAATTTTTCAATTTGAGCTTTCCATTCTTGATAAAGCTCTTCTTGAGATACGATAGCTTCTCTATTTGTATAAGTATCTCTTGATTTAAAATTTCCTTTTTCATCAACAAAACTTACATTTGTTAAAGGTTTTCCTACTGTAATATTCAAATGAACACCTAAGCCTAAATTTGGATAGTCTTTTGTCATTTCTAAATATTTTTCAATGTTTTCCATATTCATCATACAAGTAGTTGAAGTTAAAATACCATCTCTATGCGCTTTTAAAATACCCAAACAAACACCTTCAGATAAACCATAATCATCTGCATTTACAATTAATCTTTTAATCATAGTAAACCTCCTAGTTATATTATAAAGAAAATAAGTGAACTATGATACAAAAAATGCTAAAATACATACAAAGAAAGAGAGATGAAAATATGAAAGAACTCATAGTGGCGACAACCAATCAAGGAAAAGTCAAAGAAATTCAAGCAATGTTAAAGGATTTAAATATTGAAGTCAAATCTTTAAAAGATGTTTATGATGATGTTCCAGATATTGTTGAAGATGGAAAAACATTTAAAGAAAATGCTTTGATTAAAGCGAAATATGTTGCTGATGATTTACATAAAATTGTTTTAGCGGATGATAGTGGCATTGAAATCGATGCTTTTGGAAAGCTTCCAGGAATCTATTCTGCTCGCTTTTTAGGAAAAGATACCCCTTATCCAATTATCAATCAAGCAATCATTGATGCAATTGAAGGTAAAGAAAGAACATGCCGCTTTGTGTGTGCTCTAGCTTTATGTATTCCAGATCAAGAACCTATCTTGATTCAAGAAACATTTGAAGGTGAAATTCATGATCATATTGCCGGGGTCAATGGTTTTGGCTATGATCCAATTTTCTATTTCCCACCTTGTCAAAAAACAAGTGCAGAGATGACTTTAGAAGAAAAAAATAAGTACTCACATCGAGCTAAAGCGCTCAAAAAATTATATACGATTTTAAAAGAATTATAGAAGGAGAAAAAAATGAACCATATTGTATTAGTACATCCAGCGATTCCTCAAAATACTGGAAATATCATGAGAACATGTGTTGCAACCAACACATCACTTCATATTATTAAACCAATGTCATTTGAATTAGATGATAAAAAAATGAAAAGAGCAGGACTTGATTATATTAAAGATCTAGATTTACATGTTTATGAATCTTATGAAGAATTCAAAGCTAAAAACCCAGGAGAATATCATTTCTTTACACGTTATTCAAAACTTTGTTATACGGATCAAGATTATAGTGATAGTTCTAAGGAACATTATTTATTCTTTGGACATGAACATGATGGAATTCCTAAAGAAATTTTAAAAGAAAATTTAGATCGTTGTGTACGTATTCCAATGTCAGATAAAGTAAGAAGTCTTAATTTATCTAACTGTGCAGCGCTTACGATTTATGAAGTTTTAAGACAACAAGATTATCCAAACCTTTCTAAAGTAGAAGTTCAAAAAGGTGAAGAATTTTTATATGACTTATAGTAAAAAAGATATACTGACAAGTATATCTTTCATGCTATTTATCATTTCTTTTTCTGTTGTTTTTGTTGTCTTTTTTAAACCACTTTATTATTTTGATATTCATCATTTAAAACTTGTTGAAAATACACATTATACATATCAACAAATTAAAGAAAATTATCAAATCTTAATACATTATCAATCTATCTTTTATCAAGGAAAACTTGTTTTTAAAGATTTTATCATGTCAAAAGGTGGACGTATTCATTTTGAAGAAGTGAAACGCATTTTTGAAATGATTCAAATAGTATGTTTGCTTACTTTTTGTACAACTTCTTATTTGGTTTATAGACAAATTAAACAAAAAGAATATCGCTTTTTTAAATTGACAGCCATTTTAACGATTGTCATTCCTTTGATTTTAGGCTTCTTTGCTTTTATTGATTTTGATTGTTTATTTGTGATGTTTCATCAATTGGTGTTTAGTAATGATTATTGGCTTTTTAATCCTCGTTTAGATCCAATTATTAATATTTTGCCTGAAAACTTTTTTATGCATTGTTTTATGTCGATTGTTTTTATTGTTTTATTCAGTGCATTTATTTGTTATAAAATCTATCAACATTATCAAAAAACGATTCTAGCTATTGATAATCATGAATCGTATACTCTTTAATTTGATTATATTTTTTATAACGTAATGTTTTAAAAAACATATAAATAAGTAAAAGAAGATGAAAAAGACAGAGACTCAAATAAATAAGATCACGCAATTGTAAGTATATATAGTAAAAAAGGCCAATAATGAAGATATCAACAATATAACAATAAAAAGGAATCTGACTTGAAAAAAATTTGGATTTTTTAAGCATTTTTAAAAGCTTTTGACGATCAATTAATAAAATATCATTGATAGCAGCTAATTGATAAGCGGCTTCTGTAAAATAAGAATTGGTAATAACGATTGCTCGATCTAAATGATAGTAAGAAATACCACCATATGCTTGTTGAATAGCGCTGACACCAATATTTTTTTGATATCTTTTACATTGAAATCCATAAAAAACATGCTTCTTTTTTGCAAGAATATCAATTCCATAATCACCACTTGTTTGAGTGATTTTTACATCATGATAACCGCTTTTAATCAAAAGTTTTTGAACGAGTAATTCAAATTCAAAACCAGAAAGTTGATCAATTTTATTTTCATTGATATGTAAACAAAAAATATTTTTATAAAATTGTAAAATCCAATGGATGATTGTTTTTATAAACCAATAGGGATATAAAAGAAAAAAATTATAAATAAAAGACATAAATTCACCTCTTTGAGATTATAACATAAGGAGCATTCTATGAAAAAATTACTTTTTAAAATGATTATAATATTATTAGTTATTATTACTGGTTTTTGTGGATACTATGGTTATTTAGGCTATCAAATTTACCAAGATAAAATCCAAGAACAATCTTTATCTGAAAGAGTCCATCAACTAAAGAGTAAAGAAGATTATGTCACGCTTGATCAAATTTCACCGATATATAAAGAAGCGGTATTAGAAAGCGAAGATCGACGTTTTTATCAACATGGTCCTGTAGATTATTATGGTTTAGCACGTGCGATGTTGACAAACCTTACAACCTTTTCTTTTAAAGAGGGTGGATCGACCATTACTCAACAGCTCTCAAAAAATCTATGTCTTTCCTTTGAAAAAGATCTTTCCCGTAAATTTGCGGAGGTCTTTATCGCTAGGGATTTAGAAAAAATGTATAGTAAAGATGAAATATTAGAGATGTATTTAAATATTACTTATTTAGGTGAAGGAAATTATGGGATTCAAGCAGCAAGTCAATATTATTATCATATTGATGCAATAGATTTAAATAAGCAACAAAGTGATATACTAGTTAAAACTTTAAAAAGACCAAGTGTTTATAATCCATCTAAAGTGAATTAAAAGACAGCAATTAAGCTGCCTTTTTTTCTAAGCATTTTTCACAGATACCTGACATATTGATATCAATAACATCAATATGATGCTTGTACGTTTTTTCAAATTGTTTAATAATTTTTTCATCATTATTATCAAGATCATAGATTGTTTGGCAACAGTTACACATAAAGTGCATATGTGGTTGAATATTGCCATCATAGTGAACCATGGTATCTCCTAAATCGAGTTTCTTGATTTGTTTTGTTTCAACAAGTTGATTTAAATTACGATATACTGTTCCTAAGCTTAAATGGGGATAATCTACTTTTAAGTCCTGATAAATCATTTCTGCAGTAGGGTGATCATATCTATGTTTTAAATTGTTGAAAATGAGTTCTCTTTGTTTAGAGTATCTAATCTTAATTTCTTTCATAAGTATCTCCTAATAGTAATGGTTACTATTATTATAAATAAATACCATATATCTGTCAAATCAATCCAAATTGAAGAAATAGTAAACAAAGAATAAAAGAAAGAATTCCATGATAGAGACGAGAAAGAAAATATTTTTTAAAAGAATAGGGAATAGCTTCTAAGAGATTATCAGCTTGCATCATAACGGAAAAACCACTAAAAGAGAGAAAGAAACATACAAAAGGAAGCATTTTTTTGGACTGATGAATGATCTTTAAAGAGCCACTACTAAATTCTAAAATTCCTTTAAGATAATCAAAAGAAAATTGAGGAAAAACATCTTGTAAAAAAGAAACAAAAAATTGGAAAATCAACATATATCCTAAAATAAAGAGGAAAGCATAGACACTGGAAAGAACACTTTTTTTAAAGGCTTTTACAAAAGAAAGATGTGGTTGTTTTAGAGTTTGTCGTACTTGTTTAAAGGTAAGTTTTTTTTGAGGATGGTGATAAAATAAGGCAAGTATGAGACTTGGTAGAAGGTGACAAATAAAAATTAAAAGAGAATAGGGTGTGTTTAAGGAAACAAAAATAAAAGAGATGGAACTAAAAGAAGCAATGGAGAGAAGATGTTGAAGTTCATCAAGGTCAATATAATTTAATTCATAAGCTTCTTTAATGATTTTTACATTGGTTGGATAGCCACAAAAAAAGGAAACAAAATAAAGAGAGGACATCATTGGTGTCAATGAAAATAAATTATAAAAAGGAATTTGTAAAAAATAAGCAAGGATATCTAAAATACCTAGATTTAAACAAAGTGAAACAAGAATCATGAACGGAAGTAAAGAGGGTAGAAGATTTTTAAAGACAATGGTAATGACATCATGGCTGACATCAACAATTGTTGACATATGAAAAAAAGAAAAAAGTGTTAAAAATGTGACAAAGAGTAAAGTAAAATAGTCATTATATCTTTTCATAGCGTCTCCTAATTGGTAGAATACTTAAAGAGGTGAAAGAATGAAAGCAATCTTAGTATTAACATCAACAAATCCTTTTTATGAAGAAGAATTAAAATCTTTATGTGAGGCGTGTCATATTGAAGTGGTAGATGTGGTGATTCAAAAATTAGAAAAAATAAATCCAGCAACGTATATTGGTAAAGGTAAAATTGAAGAAATTAAATTAAAACTTCAAGATGAAATGGTTATCTTTGATAATGAACTTACACCATTACAAGTAAAGAATTTAACAGATCTTCTAGAAACAGAAGTAACAGATCGTACAGATTTAATTTTACGTATATTTGATGAACGAGCCAAAACAAAAGAGGCTAAACTACAGGTAGAAATTGCTCGTGATCAGTATTTATTACCACGTCTTGTGGGAATGCAAGAACATATGTCTCATCAACAAGGAGGTTCAGGTTTTAGGGGTTCAGGTGAAAAACAAATTGAACTTGATCGAAGAATCATTGCAAGAAAGCTTGCCCGTTCTCGAAAAGAACTTGCTGAAATCGTCAAACAAAGACAAGTACAAAGACAAAGAAGAAAGAATAATCAAATTCCTGTTATTGCTTTAGTTGGCTATACAAATAGTGGCAAATCGACCTTATTGAATACTTTATGCCAGGATAAACAAAAGAAAGTCTTTGAAAAAGATATGTTATTTGCGACTCTAGAAACATCCACAAGACATATTAAAATGAAAAATCATGATTGTTTGCTTACGGATACGGTTGGTTTTATTGAAAGATTGCCACATCATTTAATTCAAGCTTTTCGCTCTACTTTAGAAGAAGTCAAAGAAGCAGATTTATTTTTACATGTTGTAGATACAAGTTTTGAAGACTATCAAATGCAAGTAGAAACAACGAATGAGGTTTTAAAATCATTAGGGGTTGAAAATACACCAATGATTTATGTTTATAATAAAATTGATTTAAATAAATATGCTTATATTCAACCACAATCACCGTATGTTTTTATTTCTGCAAAATATAAAAGAGGTTTTGATTTATTAGAAGATGAAATCTCACATCTGCTCTTTAAAGATTATGAAGTATTTGAACTCTCTATTCCTTATAGTCAAGGAGAAGATTTTAAATATTTACATCAACATTGTTATGTAAAAGAAATAGAATACTTAGAAAAGAGTATTTATTTAAAAATAGAAGCAAGAAGACAAGAAATAAAGAACTATTTACATTATTGTTTAAAACATTAAAAAAATAAGCCAAAATTGGCTTATTTTTGATATATACGATTAAATTGGAATTTATCTTCTGAAGTTAAACGGATACCTAAACGTTTTAAAGTATCAATATCAGTTTCAGATAAGATAACAGATGAATGAGCTTCGCAATATTGTAATTGTTCAATACAAGATAAAGCTTTTTTAGCATTTTCATTATTATTTGCAGAAATAGATAATGAAAGTAAAACTTCATCTGTATGTAAACGAGGATTCTTATTCTTTAAGATTCCTTTTTTTAGTTTAGATACGGGTTCAATAACTTCAGGTTCAATAAGCAAAATATCATCATCAATATTGGCAAGATATTTTAATGCATTTAATAAACATGCTGAAGCACTTCCAAGTAAAGATGTTGTTTTACCAGTAATAATATGTCCATCATTAAGTTCAATCGCAAATCCTGGTTCATTGGTTTGTTCTTCGATTTCTAATGCAGGATTGACACATTTACGATCTGTAGCTTTTAAAGCTAAAGAAAGCATGATGGCTTCGATTTTAGAAATAGCTGATTTATCAACAAGACCACGTTTAAAATCAAGTTTTGTTTGATAATAACGACGAATAATTTCTTGTTTACTTGCTTCTTTACATGCTTCATCATCAATAATTGCATTTCCAGCCATATTTACACCCATATCAGTAGGTGATTTATAAGGACAAGTTGACATGATCTTTTTGAATGTTGATTCTAAAACCGGAAAGATTTCAACATCTCTATTATAGTTGACAGTTGTTTCGTTATAAGCTTCTAAATGGAATGGGTCAATCATATTGACGTCATTTAAATCTGCAGTTGCTGCTTCATAAGCTAAATTGACTGGATGTTTTAAAGGAATATTCCAAATAGGGAATGTTTCAAACTTCGCATATCCTGCTTTAATACCATGAGTATATTCATGATAAAGTTGTGATAAACAAGTCGCCATTTTTCCACTTCCTGGACCAGGTGCTGTTACGACAACAAGTGGTTTTGTTGTTTCAATGTAATCATTGATTCCAAATCCTTCTTCTGAAACGATTTTTTCAATATCATTTGGATAACCTGCAATAGGGTAATGCCTAAAGACTTTAATTCCTAAGTTTTCTAGTTTCTTTTGAAAAGCAATAGCATGTACTTGATTTTCAAAACGTGTAATTGTAACACTTCCAACATAAAGTCCAATGTTTTGGAAAGCATCAATCAATCTTAAAACTTCTAAATCATAAGTGATTCCTAAATCACCACGCATTTTATTGTTTTCAATGTCATTGGCGTTAATGACAATAATAATTTCTGCATCTTGTTTCAATTCTAATAACATTTTTAATTTACTATCTGGTTCAAATCCAGGTAAAACACGAGATGCATGGTGGTCATCAAATAATTTACCACCAAATTCTAAGTAAAGTTTGTTATCAAATTGTTTGATACGTTCTTTGATATGTTTTGATTGTAATTCAATATATTTTTCGTTACTAAATCCAATTTTTCTCATCTTTTATTTTCTCCCCGCTCCTTATTATATATAAATTGTTTGATTTTTAAACAAAATAATAATTATTTATCAATATTGAAGAAATATCAGTAATTTGATAGAATAGATACTATTAAAAGGGGGATTACTATGAATCTTAAAAATAGACATTTTTTAACATTAAAAGATTATTCTAAAGAAGAAATTAAATACTTATTAGATTTAGCACATCAATTAAAAGTAGATAAAAAAGCGGGAAAAATTGGACAACATTTATTAGGGAAAAATGTATGTTTGATTTTTGAAAAAACATCAACAAGAACACGATGTTCTTTTGAAGTGGCTGCTTTAGATGAAGGTGGACATGCGACATTTTTAAGTAACTCACAAATGGGGAAAAAAGAATCTATTGAAGATACAGCAAAAGTATTAGGAAGAATGTATGATGGTATTGAATTTAGAGGATTTAAACAAGAAACAGTAGAAGCACTAGCAAAATATTCAGGAGTACCTGTATGGAATGGTTTAACAGATGTCGATCATCCAACTCAAACACTTGCTGATTTTCTAACAATCGAAGAACATTTAGATAAACCATTAGAAGATATTAAATTTGTCTTTACTGGAGATATTCGTAACAATGTTTGTTATGGTTTGATGTATGGAGCAGTCAAAATGGGAATGCATTTTGTTTGTCTAGGTCCAAAATCATTACATATCGATCCAGAAGTTTTAGCTTATTGTAAAGAAGAAGCTAAAAAATCAGGTGGAACAATTGAAGTGACAGATAATGTTGATGAAGCAGTTAAAGAAGCTGATGTTATTTATACAGATATTTGGGTAAGTATGGGGGAAGATGAAAGCTTATATAAACCAAGAGTAGAAATGTTATCACCATATAAAGTAACTCAAGAAATGATGAGTAAAACAGGTAAGGATTCGACTTTATTTATGCATTGTTTACCTTCATTCCATGATTTTGAAACAACTGTAGCAAAAACAAAACATGAAGAAGGTATTGATATTCGAGAAGTTGAAGATGAAGTCTTTAGATCAAAAAATTCTGTAGTTTTTGATGAAGCTGAAAATAGAATGCATACAATTAAAGCTGTCATGGTCGCAACAATTGGAAAAGATGCTTAGGCATCTTTTTTAAATTTGTTTCTTTTTTAAGCAAATTATTTAATTTTGTGCTATGATAATTTTAGGTGATCAATATGAAAGGTAAGACATATGTACTTTCTGATATTCATGGTAATTTTGAAATATTTAAAAGAATGTTAGAAAAAATACAATTTAATAGTCATGATCAACTTTATATACTTGGAGATATTTGTGATCGCGGACCTTGCAGTTTAGATATCTATTTTTATATTCAAAAGTTTGATAATATTACTTTACTTAAAGGCAATCATGAATATATGATGCAAGAAGCTTTAAAAGAAGCAATTGATCATAATGATTTTGATTTTCCTAGTTGTGAATTTAAATTATGGGCACAAAATGGTGGAGAAAAAACAATAGAAAATATTCGAAATTATTTATGTAAAAAGAATTTGTATCATTGTGATTATACAATTGTAAGAAATGTCTTTTTGAGAAATCTTTATAATTATCTTAAAAACTTACCTTTATATATTGAACTTACTGTTAATCATAAAGATTATGTATTAGTACATGCAGGAATAGATCCCGAAAATTCATTAGAAGATCAAGAAGAAGATACGCTTTTATGGATTCGAGATTATTTCTTTTTAAGTGAATGTGACTTAAAAAAGACATATATTTTTGGACATACACCACTTTGTTTTATTAATCGAGATAAAAGTTTTGATGTTTGGTATGATGATGAGTTTCATAATAAGATAGGTATAGATGGTGGTCTTGCTTTAGGAGAAAGAGGACAACTGAATTGTATATGTTTAGATGATGATAAAGTTTTTGTAATCAAAATGAGTGAGGTTAATCATGCGTAGTGCTTTTTATAATTTAATTAATTTTATTAATACGGCTAAAGTAGATGATGTTTATGCAAATGCAGCTAAAAAGATATTAGAAAATATTAATAAAATACCAGAGTTAAATATTACAGATGTTGCAGAAATGTGTTTTGTTTCTACAGCAACAATTTCAAGACTATGTCGAAAACTTAATTATGAAAGCTTCAGTGATTTTAAAATGGATGTGACCATGAATTTACGTTATTTTAATCATGATTCAATGCGTATGCAATTTGACCATCAACTTCCTGTTTTACCAGTTGCAGGAAAAACAACTAAAGATTTATTTAATGATCATTTTGAAAATATTGTACAAAACTTAAGATCAACTTATGAAATGATCGAATTTGAAGAATTAGAAAAACTGGTAGATCTTATTTATCAAAGTAATGAAATTTGTTTTGCGGGTAACTTTTTTACCCAATCTGTTTCCATGCAACTACAAATTGAATTATCCTATTTAGGAAAGAAATGTACAGGAATGTATCCTTTACAAAGTCAAAAAGAAGTGGTTCGTGATTTAACAGGAAATGATTTGATTATTGTTTCTTCGATTGCAGGAGGTTATTGGCAAGATCATCCAGATATGTTAAGAGAGATTGCAAAAAGTAGAGCACATAAAATATGTATTACTCAAGTAGAAAATATACCATATCAAGAGCAATTTGATATGATTATTCAAGTAGGAACAGATCATTTATCTTTGATTGGTAAGTTTTCGATTACCTATATTTTTGAATTATTAGAAGCGCTTTATCATATAAAATATGGAAGAGCATAAGAAAAAGGGCAAACGCCCTTTTTAAAATTGTTTTAAGTATTCTTCATTTAAAGCAATAACTTTTTTCATCATATCTTGTCCACATGCACCTATAGTATTTCTTTTGTTAACGCACGTATTAACATCAATAGCTTGATAAACATCTTCTTCAAAAACATCAGAAATATTTTTAAATTCTTCTAGAGAAAGTTCATCAAGATCTTTATTTTGACTAATTGCATATAAGACAAGTTGTCCAATAATACCATGTGCATCTCTAAAAGGAACACCTTTATTGACAAGGTAATCAGCAGCATCAGTAGCGTTTGTAAAACCACCAGTTGCTGATTTTTTCATTTTTTCTTTATTAAATGTTGTTGTTTTTAACATATCACTTAATAATTGAAGACAACCTTTAGTAGTATTTAAAGCATCAAAATACATTTCTTTATCTTCTTGCATATCTTTATTATAAGCAAGAGGTAAACCTTTCATTGTTGTTAAAAATCCCATTAAAGCACCATAAACACGTCCTGTTTTTCCTCTAATTAACTCGCAAATATCAGGGTTTTTCTTTTGTGGCATAATAGAAGAACCAGTAGAGAAAGTATCATCTAGATCAATGAATTGATATTCGTTGGTATTCCAAATAATCATTTCTTCAGATAAACGAGACATATGCATCATCATAGTAGACATTGCACTTAAAAGTTCAATTAAATAATCACGATCTGAAACACCATCAATACTATTTAAACAAGGTCCTTTAAAACCTAAAATTTCAGCACTGTATTCTCTATCTAAGGGATAAGTTGTTCCAGCAAGAGCCCCAGAACCTAATGGACAATAATCCATTCTTTCGTAAATATCATGTAAACGTGATTGATCACGCTTAAACATTTCAAAATAAGCTCCCATATGATGAGCTAAAGTAATTGGTTGTGCTTTTTGTAGATGGGTAAAACCAGGCATGATAGTATCTACGTGTTCTTTCATGATTTTATGAATGGTTTTTAATAAATCAACAAGTAAAGTATTCAACATTTCTATTTGATCTTTTGTATAAAGTCTCATGTCTAAAGCAACTTGGTCATTTCTACTTCTACCAGTATGTAATTTTTTACCAGTATCACCAATACGATCAATTAATGTAGATTCTACAAAGCTATGAATGTCTTCAAAGCTTTCATCAATTTCTAATGTTCCATTTTCAACTTCATTTAAAATTTCTTTTAAAGTTTTTTCAATGAGTTGACCTTCTTCTTGTGTTAAGATTTCTTGTTTTGTTAGCATTTTTACATGACCAATGCTTCCTTTGATATCTTGACTGGCAAAAGTCTTATCAAATTTAATAGAAGCATTAAAATCATAAACAAGTTGGTTTGTAGGTTTAGTGAATCTTCCACCCCATAAATTCATAAATTTCCTCCTTTAAATAAAAAGAGCAGTGGGCTCTTTTTATTTTTTGTTATTTAATTTCATTGCACGTACTTTAGTTGAAAGACCATATAAAGTAATGAATCCTTCAGCATCATGATGATCGTATAAATCACCAGTTTTAAATGAAGCGATATCTTCATCATATAATGAGTAAGGAGAAGTTGTACCTTCTTTAATAATATTACCTTTATATAATCTAAAGTTTGTTGTACCTGTTACATATTCTTGAGTTTTATCAACAAAAGCAGTTAGTGCTTCTCTAAGTGGTGAGAACCATTTAGCAGCATAAACAAGTTCAGCAAATTCAACAGAAACAAGACGTTTATATTTAAGTGTTTCTCTATCTAAGATAAGTTCTTCTAATTGTTGATGTGCTTCCATTAAGATAGTACCACCTGGTGTTTCATAAACACCTCTTGATTTCATACCAACAACACGGTTTTCTACGATGTCAATAATACCAATACCATGTTGACCACCGATTTCATTTAATTTTTCTAAGATTTCTCTTTGTGATAATTTTTCACCATTTAAAGCTACAGGAACACCTTTTTCCCAATCAATTGATAAGTGAACATCTTCTTCTGGAGCTTTTTCTGGAGAATTTGATAATACTAATAAGTGATCATAATTTGGAGCACATGATGGATCTTCTAATTCTAATCCTTCATGAGAAATATGCCAAATATTTCTATCACGAGAATAGCTATTATCAGCAGAGAAAGGTAAATTAATACCATGAGCTCTACAGTATTCAATTTCAGATTCACGAGAATCCATTGTCCATTTAGGATCACGCCAAGCAGCGATAATCTTTAAATCTGGAGCTAAAGCTTTAATTCCTAATTCAAAACGAATTTGGTCGTTCCCTTTACCAGTAGCACCATGACAAATAGCAACAGCACCTTCTTTACGAGCAACATCAACTAATACTTTCGCGATTAATGGACGAGCAGTTGCAGTCCCTAATAAGTATTTGTATTCAAATACAGCATCTGCTTGAACAGTAGGCATAATGTAATTTTCTACGTATTCATCAACCACATTTTCAATATAAAGTTTACTTGCTCCACAAGCTTTTGCACGTTCTTCTAGGCCATCTAATTCTTCTTTTTGACCAACATCAATACAGCAACAAATAACTTCATAATCATAGTTTTCTTTTAGCCATGGAATGATTGCAGTTGTATCTAATCCGCCAGAATAAGCTAAAACAACTTTTTCTTTCATTTATAGTTTCCCCCTTGTTTTTATATTATAAATTATTATTATCATAAACTACTTTTTTTAAATATGCAATATCCTTGTCGAAATGTTGGATGTTAAAAAAGGTAAACGTATCTTTATTATATATAAAAAATTTTTTTCTTAATAAATCATTATTGACAAAATGGAAATTTGTCATATAATGATTTTAAACTCGAGGACTAAAAGAGTAGTCTTTATGGAAATAAGAGCGATCCTATGTTGATGGAAGATAGGAATGGAAGTAAAGATGAAGCGCATTTACGAGAGAAAAGATGGAAATTAAGTATATCTTTTGGTAGATCTGCCTTAAAGATGAAAGAGGTTGTAAGGTCAACTTACAACAATTAGAGTGGTAACGCGATCAGTCGTCTCTATTTAGAGACGGCTTTTTATTTTTTATAGGGGGAAAAGTAGAATGATTAATGTTGGAATTGTTGGTTCAACTGGTTATGGAGGATGTGAACTTGTTAGATTTTTATTAACACATCCAAATGTTCATATTGAATGGGTTTCATCAAGAACATATAGTGATCAAGAATATAGTGATGTTTATAAGGGGTATTTCACTTTATTAGATCAAAAGTGTGTAGATGAAGATATTGAAAAATATTTAGATAATGTTGATGTTGTATTCTTTGCTACACCTCAAGGGGTTTGCGCTAAGATGGTAAGTGAAGAAGTTTTAAAGAAAGTGAAAGTAATTGATCTATCTGCAGATTATCGTATTAAAGATGTAGAAACATATGAATCATGGTATGGAATTAAACATGCTTCACCTGAATTTATTAAAGAAGCTGTTTATGGATTATGTGAAATCAATAGAGAAGATGTTAAAAATGCAAGACTGATTGCTAATCCTGGATGTTATCCAACATGTTCAATTTTATCAATTTATCCACTTGCTAAGGCAGGACTTATTGATATGGATACGTTGATTATTGATGCAAAGAGTGGAACAAGTGGTGCTGGTAGAGGAGCAAAAGTTCAAAATCTTTATTGTGAAGTGAATGAAAGTATTAAAGCTTATGGTGTAGCAAGTCATCGTCATACACCAGAAATTGAAGAACAATTAGGGTATGTTTCTTCATCAAAAGTATTACTTAACTTCACACCTCATCTTATTCCAATGAATAGAGGAATTTTAATTACAGCTTACGCTTCATTAAAAGAAGGAGTAAGTGAGGAAGATGTTAAAAAAGCGTATGATATTTATAAAGATGAATATTTCGTACGTGTCTTAAAAGAAGGAAATGTTCCAGAAGTAAGAAATGTAAAATGTTCAAACTTTGTTGATGTTGCTTATAAAGTGGATCCTCGTACACATAGAGTGATTATGATGGGGGCTATGGATAATCTTGTTAAAGGAGCTGCTGGTCAAGCTATTCAAAATATGAATATTATGTTTGGTTTAGATGAAAAAACAGGGCTTATGTTAGCACCTGCTATGTTATAAGGGGAAAAGAGTATGAAAGTAATAGAAAATGGTACAGTAACAAATCCAAAAGGATATCAAGGGGCTGGATTACATATTGGTATTAAAAAGAGAAATAAAGATTTTGCTTTAATTGTTTCTGATGTTGAAGCAAAAGCAGTAGGAACTTTTACAACAAATATGGTAAAAGCGGCTCCTGTTTTATGGGATAAACAAGTTGTAGAAAACAGTGATACAGTAAAGGCTATTGCGATTAACAGTGGGATTGCCAATGCTTGTACTGGAAAACTTGGAAATCAAGCAAATGAAAAATTCGCAAATATTGTAGGAAATGCTTTAAATGTAGAAAAAGAAAAAGTTTTGATTTGTTCAACAGGAGTCATTGGTAAACAATTATCTACTGATCCAATTGAAAAAGGAATTGATGAAGCTTTAAAACAATTAAAAGATGATCATCAAGCAGGAATTGATGTAGCTACTTCAATTATGACAACAGATACAAAACCAAAACATTTAGCTGTTGAAATTGAAGTAAAAGGAAAAACGGTAACTATTGGAGCATGTTGTAAAGGTTCAGGGATGATTCATCCAAATATGGCAACAATGCTTGGATTTATTACAACTGATTTAAATATTTCTAAAGAATTATTAAATAAAGCATTAAAATCGGTTATTCCAGATACTTTTAATATGATTTCTGTAGATAGAGATACTTCAACAAATGATACTGTTTTATTACTCGCTAATGGTTTAGCTGGTAATGATGAAATTGTAAAAGAAGATGAAGATTATCAAACATTTAAAGAAGCTTTATATTATGTTAATGAATACTTAGCTAAATGTATTGCAAGTGATGGAGAAGGGGCTACTAAATTATTAGAAATAAATGTAAATGGTGCAAAAGATGTTAAACAAGCAAAAGTAGTTGCTAAAAGTGTTTGTACATCACCACTTGTTAAAACAGCAATCTTTGGAAATGATGCAAACTGGGGAAGACTTTTATGTGCAATGGGATATTCTGGAGAAGAATTTGATCCTTATCAAGTTGATTTGTATATTGAAAGTGAGTTTGGTAATTTAAAACTTGTAGAAAATGGGATGGCTACTGATTATAGTGAAGAAAAAGCAACACAAATTTTATCAAGTGATTATGTTAAGACAAATATTGATATGAAAATGGGAAATGAAAAAGCAACTGCCTGGGGTTGTGATTTGACTTATGATTATGTCAAAATCAATGCTGATTATCGTTCGTAGGGGGAAATATAATGCAACAAGAGTTTACAAAAGAAATTAATAAAGCGGAAATATTAGTTGAAGCTTTAGGGTATATGCAAAAATATGAAGGTGATATTGTTGTCATCAAATATGGTGGAAGTGCCATGACAAATGAAATCATCAAAAAAAGCGTTTTAAAAGATATTGCTGTTTTGAAATCTGTAGGGTTAAAACCAATTATTGTACATGGTGGTGGTAAAGACATTAATAGAATGTTAGATCGTGTACAAATTAAAAGTGAATTTAAAAATGGTTTAAGAGTTACAGATTGTGATACCTTAGAAATAGCTGAGATGGTTTTATCTGGAAAGGTTAATAAAGGATTAGTGACACATCTTGAACAAATTGGGACACATGCTGTTGGTTTATCTGGTAAAGATGGAAATATGATTACGGTAGAAAAAGTAATGCCTCAAGGTGAAGATATTGGTTACGTTGGTAAAATTACTAAAGTAGATACAACACTTATTAATGCTTTATTAGAACAAGGATATACACCAATTATTTCAACTATTGGATTAGATGAAAAATATCATGCTTATAATATTAATGCAGATGATGTAGCTACAGCGATTGCTCGTGCTGTTAAAGCAAGTAAACTTGTTTTCTTAACAGATATTGAAGGTGTTTTACAAGATCCAAATAATCCAAATACATTGATTTCAAAGATTGATACAGCATCTGCTAAAGAATTATTTGAAAATGGTGTTATTACTGGAGGAATGATTCCAAAATTGAAGAATTGTTTAGAGGCAGTACAAAATGATGTTAAACGTGTTCATATTTTAGATGGAAGATTAGAACATAGTTTACTTATTGAAATCTTTACTAAAAAAGGTGTTGGAACAATGATTAAAAAATAGAACTCAAATATGAGTTCTATTTTTTTAGCTTTATAATATTGATTTCATCATATGTCATAAAACGATGTTGATCATTTGATTCTTTATGAAAACCATTAGAAATGAGAAGGGTAGTTCCATTATTAGTATGTTTACCACTTACATATTTTTTACCCATTTCTTTTGTTTCTAATCCGCCAATAAAAGGAATCTTATAGTATCCACCTAAAGTATGACCAGATAATTGAAGTTGGACAGAACTTTCTTTAATTTGTGTAAAATAATCAGGTTGATGAACTAAAGCAATTTTATAATGATCCTTATTGTCTTCGCTGATTAAACCTGAACAATCACCGGAATTTTCTAATCCTAATAAATCAATAATAGAACCTTTATAATAAATATAACGTAATTCATTATGCAAAACTTCAAATCCAGCTTCAGTTAATAAATTTGTATTATTAGTAGAATCACCTTGATCTTTTTCTCCTAAAACAGCAAATTTACCATAACGAGAGTGTATATTTTTTAATATTTGACTTACTTGATCAGTTTCAAATGAATCATTACTATAAATATCTCCACCAAATAAAATTAAATCAACATCTTTTTTATTTAAATCTTTAACAGCTTCTTTTAAGTGATTTAAATCTTCTTTAGAAGAAAGATTTAAATCAGAAAAATAACCAATCGTAAAACCATTAAATTCTTTTGGTAATGCTTTTTGAGTAAATGCGGTTTCTTTAAAATGATATGTGTTTTGACTTTGAATATACCATTGATAAAGGCAAATAACTAAAAAACAAGAAAGAATAATTAAAATTATTTTTTTAATTTTATTCATTATTTTTTATTCATTATAACAGGAATTATCATTGGATTTCTTTTTGTTTTACGATAAAAATATTGAGAAAGAACATCTCTTGTTGTATTTTTGATTTCACCAAAAGTTGTTTTTCCTGCAAGTAATTGACTTAAAGCTTGACCTACTAAATTTTCTGCTTCACGAATCATAGGGAAACTATCTTTCATATAAACAAAACCACGGGAAATAATAACCGGTTTAGTTAATAATTTTCCTTCATGAGAATCCATAGAAATTAAAACAGAAACCATTCCATCTTCAGATAAAATTTGACGATCCCTTAAAACAGCTGTAGATAAACCTGAAAGATCATTACCATCAACATAAATATCATCTACATGAATTCTTGGTCCTAAACGAGCAATCCCTTTATTTAATAAAATAGTATCTCCATTACTTAAAACAAAAGAATTTTCTTTTGGAACACCTACTTCTTGAGAAAGTTCCGCATGAATTTTCAACATACGATATTCTCCATGCACTGGGAAGAAATATTTCGGTTTTGTAAGTAATAACATTAATTTTTGTTCTTCTTGACTAGCATGTCCCGAAGTATGCAAGTTATTGAATGCTGTATTGACTAAAACTTTGGCACCTGCTCTAAATAAGCGGTTAACAACAACATTGATACTTGATGCATTTCCTGGAATTGGACTTGATGAAAAGACAACAGTATCTCCAGGTTTGATTTTAACGAATTTATGTGTTCCATTAGCAATACGACTTAACGCAGCCAAAGCTTCTCCTTGACTTCCTGTACATAGAATTAAGATTTCATTATCAGGTAATTTTTTTGCTTCATTATTACTGATAAAGAAAGAATCAGGTGCTTTAATATAACCCATTTGTCTTGATACTTGGATGTTATTTTCCATTGAACGACCAAAAACAAGAATTTTACGATTAAATTTAACTGCTGCTTCTACGATTTGTTGGACACGGTGAACATTGGAAGCAAAGGTTGCTACAATTAAACGTCCTTCAGTTTTTCTAAATTCTTCTTGAACAGCATATGCTACTTGCTTTTCACTTTTAGAAAAAGTAGGAACTTCAGCATTGGTAGAATCGCTTAATAATAAAGTAACACCAGTTTCACCTAAAAACGACATTTTTTGGAAATCAGCAGGATCTCCTACAGGTGTTAAATCAAACTTAAAGTCACCTGTTGAAACAATTCGTCCGTTAGGAGAATTAATAATAATTCCTAAACTTTCAGGAATAGAATGATTGGTTTTAAAAAAACCAATATTAAAATATTTAGTTTTTATTTGATATTCATCATCGATACGAATCAAGTGCGTTGCATTTGTTAAACGCTTTTCCTCTAACTTTCTTGTAATCATCGCACAAGCAAGGGGAGAAGCATAAATGAATGGTATTTTTACAACTTGTAGTAAAAAAGGAATTCCTCCAATATGATCTTCATGACCATGAGTAATCAATAATCCTCTAATTTTGTTTTCATTACGTTTTAAATAACTATAATCTGGAATGACATAATCAATACCAGGTAAACCTTCTTCAGCAAATTTTACCCCAGCATCAATAATGATAATTTCATTATCGTGTTCAACACAATACATATTTTTTCCAATTTCATTTAAACCACCTAAAGCATAAACTTTAGTATCGATTGTTTTATTATGTTTTGTATTTTTATAGTTTTTATGTGTTGATCTATGATGATTAAAATTTTTATTTTTTGTATTTTTATTGCCAT
This sequence comes from Faecalibacillus intestinalis, assembly GCF_003024685.1. Classification (GTDB taxonomy): domain Bacteria; phylum Bacillota_I; class Bacilli_A; order Erysipelotrichales; family Coprobacillaceae; genus Faecalibacillus; species Faecalibacillus intestinalis. The sequence goes on from NZ_PYLQ01000001.1 coordinate 126,648, forward strand.
TATATTTATTATGGATTGGCTTTTCTTGCATAAATGACCTCCTTATATTTTTTTGTTTTATTATAGCATAAACTTAAAATGTATTATAGACTATCAAAATGAAAAAAGTCAAATTATTATACCCAAAAATAAAAAAGATTCTCAAACGAGAATCTTAAATTTTTTTACATATAGCAATTGCTAGAGAATGAGGTCCAATATGACAAGAAACACTTAATGATAAAGGATCGCAAATAATATTTTCACCTGGATAAAGTTCTTCAAGTTCTTTTTTTAATTCTAAAGCGGGTGCTTCATCATAAGTGTAAGCGACACAAATATGCACGTTATGATAGTCATCATCAAAGCGTTCTTTAATATCTTTAGCGATTGCTTCTTTCATGATTTTAGTTCCTCTAGCCATTGTTCTAGTTTTAGCGAAAGAATCTAATTTTTCACCTTGTATTTGTAAAATAGGTTTAATTTTTAACATCCCACCCAATAAAGCAGCAGCAGGGGTAATACGACCACCTTTTTTTAAATAATCAAGTGTATTAACAGTAATATAAATAGAAGCATTTAATTTATTTTCAGTTAAAATATCACAAATTTCTTGTCCTGATTTTCCTTGATCAGCTAATCTTTTAGCATCAATGACATCGTATTTTTGAGTAACAGAAATACGTTGACTGTCTACGACAAAAACACGATTATCGTATTCTTGTGCTAGCATCATAGCTGTTTGGCACGAACCACTTAATCCACTAGACATTGGAATATGAACGATTTCATCATAATCTTTTAAAATTTGATCCCATAATTCTTTAACGTTTCCTACAACAGGTTGAGAAGTAAAGATTTCTGCACCATTTAATTGTTTTTCAAAGAATTCTTCATGAGTTAAATTTATATCTTCATAGTATGTTTGATCATCAATAGTAAAAGGCATTGGCAAAACAAAAATACCAAGTTCTTTTGCTTCTTTTTGACGAATACCTGCATTACTATCAGTCACAACTGCGACCTTTTTCATAATACCACTCCATTTCTAGTATAATCACAAGCACATAATAACAGTTATAGCGATAAAATTCAAATAATATAAGCATATCACTTGTAAAAAAAAAGAGTTTTGGCATAATATAATGGAGGTGAAATTATGGAAATTATTACAAATGTACAATTTGATGAAGTTGTTTCTAAAGGTGTTGTTGTGATTGATTTCTTTGCTAATTGGTGTGGACCATGCAAAATGTTAGCTCCTGTTTTAGAAGAAGTTGCTCAAGAGTTACCAACAGTTACATTTGCAAAAGTAGATGTTGATCAAGATCCTTCATTAGCAGGAAGATATGGAATTCAATCTATTCCGCATTTAATTCTTTTTAAAGATGGTCAAGCCGTTGATCAAATTAGTGGTTTTGTTGGAAAAGATGTTATCTTAGAAAAACTTAATCCTTTATTATAATAGGCAGTTTGCCTATTTTTTACATATGATAAAAAATATTGTTTTAGATATGGGAAATGTCTGTTGTAAATGGGATGTTTCCTATATTGCAAGTCAGCTTGCATCTTCTTTAGAAGAAAAAGATTATATTATTAAACATTTATTCCAAACAAAACAATGGGCACAACTTGATCAAGGGGTTCTTTCTTTACAAGATGCCAAAAAACAATTAATTGAACAAATTCCTGATGAAAAAAGAGATTTAATTGTGTATGCTTTTGAACATTGGTTTGATTATTTTGATCAGTTTGATGAAATGGAAGAATTTATTAAAAGATATAAGGGTAAAGGATATCAATTTTATTTGTTGTCTAATTGCTCAATGCAATTTTATCAATATTATCAATCAAAATCTATTTTTCAACATTTTAAAGAGCTTTATACATCTGCAAAATATCAAAAAATAAAACCAAATTTAGATATTTATCAAGATTTTTTAAGTCGTTATCATCTAAAAGCTAATGAATGCCTTTTTGTTGATGATTTAAAAGAAAATATAGACGCAGCTATAAAAGTTGGTATGAAAGGCTTTGTTTATCATCAAAATATACAAGAGTTAGAAAAATATATAGAAAATATCTTATAAAAGTATGGATTATCATTTTTTATGATAAATACCATACTTTTTCTTTACCTATAAATATTTTGTGATAAAATAGGTGCGGAAATGTAAGAGAGGGAGAATATTTATGAAAAAAAAGAAGAATAATTGGTATTCGAATCATAAAAAGCCTGTTTTAATTTGCGGAATTGTTGTTTTGGTTCTTCTTGTTGTTTATTTAGCAGGAATGCTATATTACAATGATAAGTTTTTAAATGGAACAATGGTCAATGGGAGTGATGTTGGAGGAATGACATTACAAAAAGCAAATGATCAATTATCTAAGAAAGTAAATGGACAATCATTAAAATTGATTTTTAATGATGGACAAAGTGAAGTATTACAATCAGCTCAATTAGGTGTATCTTATAATAAAGATAATTCATTGAATCAATTAATGAAAAATCAAAATAAATGGGCTTGGTTTATAGGATTCTTTAAAAATGAAAAAAATACTTTAACTGATTTAATACAAATCAGTGATGAAAACTTAACAAATGGTATAGCATCAATGGAACATGCTAAAGAAGAAAATCAAATTGCACCAACAGATGCCTATATTCAATATAAAGATGGAAGTTTTTCAATTATTGAAGAAACGTTAGGATCAAAATTTAATACTGAAGAATTAGTTAAAAATATCAAGGTAGCTTTAAGTGAAGGAAAACAACAATTAGATGTTACAAAAGCTAATGGTTATGTTAAACCTCAAGTTTACAAAGATGATCAAGATTTGAATAACCAATTAAAGGCAGCAAATGAATATTGTTTATCAACAATTACATATACAACACCTAAAGGAAAAGAAATTGCTTTAGATGGAAGTACACTTATTACTTGGTTAAGTAAACAAGATGATGGAAGTTATACAAAAGATGAAAGTGTTTTTAAAGAAAAATTAACTGCCTTTGTTAAAGAACTTGCAAGTCAATATAATTCCATTGGCGCAACAAGAACGTTTACTGGAAAAGATGGACAAAGTCACACAGTCAGTGGAGGAACTTATGGATTTAGAGTTTCTACTGATAGTGAAGTAAGTGCATTATTAAAAATGATCAATGAAAATAAAAGTGAAAATAATAGAACACCTGAACATACAGGACAACTTCCATCAGGAGAAAATGGTGGACTAGGAACGACATATTTAGAAATCAATATTACAAAACAACATTTATGGCTTGTTAAAGATGGAGCGGTTGCTTTAGAAAGTGATTTTGTAAGTGGTAAAGAAAGTGATCCTTCAAGACTTACACCAAATGGTACATATTATATTTATAATAAGGAAAGAAATAGAGTTTTAAGAGGAACAAAACAACCAAATGGGAAATATGAATACGAATCACCAGTTTCATATTGGATGCCATTTAATAAAGGTATTGGATTACATGATGCTTCATGGAGAAGTACATTTGGTGGAAATATTTATATTAATAGCGGTTCACATGGATGTATTAACTTACCAACAGGATTTGCTGGAAGCTTATATTCACAAATTTATGTTAATTTACCAGTTGTTGTTTATCGATAAAATAAAAAAGCTGAACGATTATTCGTATCAGCTTTCTTTTTTGTTATTTTACAACAACGTTTTGAGCTTGTGGACCACGATCAGTTTCTACTACATCATAGTCAACAGTTTGACCTTCTTCTAATGTTTTGTATCCATCAGCTTGAATTGCAGAGAAGTGAACGAAAATATCTTTTCCTTCTTCACTAGTGATGAATCCGAATCCTTTTTCGGCATTAAACCATTTTACTTTTCCGACAGCCATGTCTGGTACCTCCTATAAAAATTACAAATGGAAATACTCTATGTATAAAATCGCAAATATGAGATTGTGTACATAAAGTGAAATACAACTTCCTTCATATTTGAGATATTTTAGAAAATTATATAAAACCTTTGCATGTCTATTATATCATTACAAAAAATATTTTGTAAACAGTTTCAATTTATTTTTTTAATGATAAAATAATAGAAAGGAGGAATTATTATGCCATATATATCATTGAAAACAAATCATAAATTAACATTACGACAAGAAAATATTATAAAATCTAAGACAGGTGAACTTATTTCATTAATTCCTGGAAAATTTGAAAAATCATTAATGATTCATATGGAAGATGATCAAATTATGTACTTTAAAGGGGAAGAATTAACTTGTATGATGATTGAAATTAATCTTTATAAAAGTGCAGAGTTTGAGGATAAAAAAAGGCTTACAGAAGCAATGATTCAAATGATTCATGAAACAACGAAAATCGAAGCTGATAATATTTATGTTATTTTCCATGAATTTGATCATTGGGGACTTAATCAAACATTGATTTAAAATAAGAGCAGGTTATCCTGCTCTTATTTGCTTACGTGACCACTATTTAAACTTTCATCTTTTTTATTTAAAGGAAGCCAGTCTAAAATTTTTAAAATATAACGATCCCAAAAATCCCATTCATGATTTCCAGGTCCTTCTTCATAAGTTAAATCAACATTTTCCTGAAGTAAATAATCACGATATTTTCTATTTGTTTCAAGTAAAAAATCATCAGTTCCAATACACATATACATGTGAGGTAATTGATCGTGTGGAATTTGTTTAATTAATGTATAGTAATCCTTATCACTACCTTTAAGTTTTGTTATATCACCAAATAAACTTTCATAATATTTTTTAGCATCAACACCTTGTATGATAGGTGGTTTACAATCAAGCCAGTCTTCTAACATTAATGCACTTGAAAGTCCTGCGATATAGCCAAATGTTTGATAATACTTTAATCCATTAACAATTGCTCCATAGCCACCCATCGAAAGTCCAGCAATAAAAGTATCTTCTTTTTTATTAGAAAGAGAGAACATGGCTCTTGTCATTTCTACAAGTTCTCCACCTATGAATTGACTATAGTGGTTATGGGTGTTTGCTTGATCAACGTAGAACATATTTTCACCACTAGGCATAACAACACATAATCCTCTTTCATTTGCGAATCTTTGAATACGAGTACCATAAAGCCAATCATTTTGATCACCAAAGATGCCATGGAGTAAATATAGTGTTTTATACTCTTTTCTTTTAGTATATGTCATATTTTCCATGTCAAGTGTATCGGTTGGTAAGATAACAGTGACATCAACTGTTCTAAGTAATGCTTTTGATAAATAATTTAATTGAATAATTGCCATAATTACACCTTCCTTAATATATCTAATGTATGTGAGCTTGCACCTATCATATCTTGTCTTTCGCAAGTAGATAAATGATATTGCATAAAAAGTTCAAAAGTTTCATCATCCATTTTATTTAAAATAGGACGCATATAGTCTGCTGGACCATCAGCCGCGATAATTTTTATTCTTTCTAAGTTCAAATCTTGATTTAATTGATCAATTAAATCAATTCTTACATAACTATATAAATCATCAATATTTGTTTGTGTTTGAAAGTTTTGATCAATTTTTCCGTTTTTTAGAGCTTCTTTAATGTGTCCATCTCTAAAGCCATGCACTAAAACACTATAATCATTCATGACATAGGCAACTAAAATAGTCCCACCTGTTTTAGTAACACGTTTTGCTTCAGATAATGCTTTTAATTTATCTTCATAACTAAACAAATGGTACATAGGTCCAAATAATAAAGTTATATCAAAAGTTTCATCCTTGTATCTAGATAAATCTAAAGCAGTACCTTGATAAGCTTTAACAGTACTTTTTTTAGCTTTTAACATGCCTAAATTATATTTAACAAGTTCAATAGCATCGACTTCATAACCTTCTTGATTTAAAGCAACAGAATATCTACCAGTACCAGCACCAATATCTAAAATATGATCACCTGGTTTTAAATAATCATGAATATATTTCATAGAGGTACGATATTCTACTTGACCATGCTTCCTTAAAAGACGTTTATCTTCACAAAATTTTCCATAGTAATTTTCTAATTCGTTCATATACTTATCCTTTTCATTTATTTGTTTTTTTTATTGTATAATAATTATTGAAAATAATGTAGATATTTTTATAAAAAAGCTTTACAAAGTATACGAAATAGTGTAAATTAATACATGCAGTTGATACGGCGGACGTGGCGAAGTGGTTAACGCACCGGATTGTGGCTCCGGCATTCGTGAGTTCGATTCTCATCGTCCGCCCCATATTTTAACTGTTTGATATAGATACTTGGCGGACGTGGCGAAGTGGTTAACGCACCGGATTGTGGCTCCGGCATTCGTGAGTTCGATTCTCATCGTCCGCCCCATTAGTGAAGATAAAGTCCTTAATAAAGGATTTTTTTGTTTATGGAGAAGAATATGATTAAATTAGTACAACCACAAATAACAGATTTAAAATATAGAAAAAAATTATTAAAAGATAAAAAGACAATGGCTTTTAATAAAATCAATGGGGGAACTGTTGATTTTAATGAAAAAATATGGAAGTCTTGGTATCAATTATGGATGAATGATACTAAACATTATTATGCTTATGTTTATGATGATGAAATAAAAAAATATATTGGTGAAGTATCTTATTATTTTGAAGAAGAATATCGAGAATATGTTTTAAATATTATCATTGAATATCCTTATAGACATTTAGGAAAAGGAAAAGTTGCTTTAGAACTTTTATGTAAACAAGCTAAAGAAAGTGGTCTACGCTTTTTATGTGATGATATTGAAACAAATAATCCAGCTAAAAATCTTTTTCTTGATATAGGCTTTAAAGAAGTTTGGGCAAGAGAAAATATTACAATGTTGAAAAAACGTCTTTAGAACCATTTTGGTTCTTTTCTTTTCACAAGATTTACACATCTATTTTATATACTTAAATAAAGGAAGGGTGAAGTCTTATGAAAAAGAAGTTAGACATGTATTTGATTTATCTTATTTATATTTTTGAATTAATTTATACAATGAGTGCCATGTATTTTAATAATTCGATAGTAACACATAAAATAGAAATCTTTGAAAATATCTATCAAATCGCTTATTGTATGATTTTTATTGTAGGAATTCTTTATATTTTGTTGCTTATTTATAAAGTAGGGCATCATGAAAGTATTGATTTAAAGAAAAATACAGGTTTATTATTTGGAATCGTTTTTATGGATCTTGTATTATATGGCTTTTTTATTATTCCTATGTTAGTAAGTTCACCTGCTATGAAAATGGTTTGTATTTGTTTTTTAATACATTTACTTATTTGTATTAAAGAGAAACAATTATTTGTTTTAGAAAAATAATTTTAAGATGAAAGTGACTGCTTTCATCTTTTTTTCATTTAAGCATGGTATGATAGAGATGGTGATAATTATGAAAAAAATATTAATTGTAGAAGATGATGAAAGTATCGCAGATTCTTTAAAGGAAATGTTGGAGCATAAGGATTATATTGTGGAAGTTTCTTATTCTAAAAAAGAAACTTTAGAGAAATTAAATGAATATATTGATCTCATTCTTTTAGATATTCAATTACCTGATGGTAATGGAATTTCTTTATGTAAAGAAATTAAAGAAAAGTATGAGGTGCCTATTATTTTTTTAAGTTGTTTAAGTGATGAAGAAACTATTGTAAGGGGATTAAACGAAGGTGGCGATGATTATGTATGTAAGCCTTTTGGTATTAAAGAACTTTGTGCCAGAATTGAATGTAACCTTAGAAAAGTAACAAAGCAACAAGGGGTTTACTATATAGATGATTTAATTATTGATACGTTAAAACATAAAGTTTTTAAAGATAATAAGGAATTAGAATTGAGTACGATTACTTTTGCTTTATTAGTGGCTTTGGTAGAAGGTCATGGAAGGGTGCTTACCAGAGATTATTTATTAATGTTGATTGAAGATATAACGGGGCATGTAGTGGAAGATAATACGTTAACAGCTCATTTAAAAAGATTAAGACAAACATTAGGAGAATATCAAAATCGAAAATATATTGAAACATTAAGGGGTGTAGGGTATCGATGGAAAATATAAAAAAAGAAAAGAATAATCATGTTTGTCTGATTATTTCATTTGTATTAATGATTGTTGTAGAAATCTATTCTTTTTTGGTAAGTAATATTTTTAATGTCTTTATTTTTACAAGTATTCTTTTTTATTTTTTGGAACAAAAAAATAAAAAGAAACAAATGAATTATTTAATACAGTGTTGTGATGCCATTATTGAACAAAAAGATTTTTCTATCATTGATGGTGAATCCAAAGAAAGTTTATTATCTAATAAATTATTTTTACTTAATAAAAGATATCATCAATCCTTAAAAGCTATCAAAAAAGAACAGCTAAAACTAAAGGATTATATCGAAGATATCTCTCATCAATTAAAAACACCAATTACTTCTATCCGTATACAAACAGAACTTTTACTTGAAGAAAATCAAAATAAAAAACTCTATGCAATAGAACATCAAATACAACGAATACAACTTTTAGTCAATGACTTACAAACCATCGCCTTATTAGATTCTCATAATATCCAATATTGTTTTAAAGAATATGATTTACAAATGCTTATTGATGAAATAGAAGAAGATCTAGACTACCTAAATCCGCAAATTCATTTAAATAAAAATATAAAAGTATTATGTGATGAAAAATGGTTTATAGAAGCATTAGAAAATATTATTAAGAATTGTTTAGAAAAAAATTCTACATCCCTTTCTATTTTTGCTTATAAAAATGAAACAACTTTAAAAATGATGATTCAAGATCAAGGAAATGGTTTTAAGGAAAAAGATCTTCCTTTTTTATTTCAAAGATTTTATCGTGGGGAAAATTCAAAAGGGACAGGATTAGGGCTTTATATAGCTAAAGAAATAATAGAGGCTCATCACGGTTTTATTAAAGCTTATAATCAACAAGGTGCTTGCTTTGAAATTGTACTTCCTCAAATGAAAATGAAGAAAAAAATCTAATTTCACTTAGTTTTCACGATTGAACTATAAGATAAAGTTAGAGGAGGAAAGAATATGTCACATACGATCAATATGCTCGCAAAAAGAAATATTCAAAAGTATAAAAAGCATTATCTTATTGTTTTAATCGTTCTTTTAATTGTTTCTACTTTTATTTTTTCAAGTTCTTTTATTGTTGATAATCTGTATCAGATGAAAAAGAATTATCATATTTCAACCTATGGTTCTTGGTATACACGAATAGAAAATATTGATGAACAAACTCAAAAAGGAATTGAAATCTACAGCAAAGACTATTTTAAAGATATTATTAAATATGGTTATGTAGATTTTCAAGGAAAATATGATAATTACCAAGTAGGTCATATTGAAAAGAATATTTATTCATTGTGTCGAGTAAAAATTATTAAAGGAAGAAAAATACAAAATGATCAAGAAATTTTAATCAATCAAAAAGTTTCTAAAAAGTATAAACTTTATGATCAAATAGAAATAGAAGGAAAAAATTATACGATTGTTGGTATTTTACAAACCGCCAATAAAAACTTACCTGATATTTATACAAACTTAGAGACGTATCAAACAAAAGATTATTATTCGAATATGTCTGTTTTATCAGATAATCATTATATTCAATTTAATGATGGAAATAACTATCAAGAAATAGAAATTCATTATGATTATAATCCTTATGGTTATGATCAAAATGAAATTCATAATCAAGTAGAAAAAGCAACCAATCAGCTCCAACAAATGTTTGAATTTATTATAATTACACTTTTTGTTTTATTCGCTTTAACTTCTACTTCCCTAAAGAAGAGAATGAAAGAAATGGCTCTTTATCGAGGAATAGGAATGACAACGAATCAATTAATGATGATGGTCATGCAAGAAAACATGCTGATTTCTTTTCTTTCTATTTTAATAGGATTGTTAATAGGTGTATGTGTATCTTTAGGTTATCTCTATCTTCAAAGTAAAACCTATCATACATTTATTTATCAAATTTCATTTAAAGAAATATTATTTTTAGTATTGGTATTGATGAGTTGTATTTTTATAACGGTTCTCATTCCCATTTATTCAAGCTCTAAGAATGCTTTGGCAGGTACTTTTGATAGCAAAAAGTTTAATTATATTCAAGTAAGATATAAAAAATTAAAAAAACAAACACTTGCTTCCTTAAGTGCGAGAGAGTTATGGGCAAATAAAAGAATGAATATCTGTTTTTATGTATTTGTTTTAATACTTTCTTTATATGGACTTGTTTATTTCTATCAAGGACATCCCATTCAAACAAAAGATCAAAATGAACAAAGTCAGGTAGAACTTATGATGGCAACTCAAAAAGAAGCAAATTTATTTTTAAAAGAATTTTCTCAAAATGACATTATTATTAATCATCATTATATTGATGAAGGAATAACTATGACTTATCGAGAAATTCCTCAATCTGTTTATAAACTTTACCAACTTTATTATTATCAAAGTAATAAAGATGATTTAAAAGGAAGATTTCCTCAAAAAAGTCATGAAATTGTCGTAGGTAATCATTTTAATCATGTTATTCTTTCAAAAGAACGGTATCCAAATCTTAAAGTTGAAGCGAATCAAGTAACTTTTAAAGGGAAAAAATATCAAGTAGAAAATTCAACATCTTCTCATGGTGATCAAGGAAATTATTTAGGAGATGACAATTATGAGATTGCTCTTGATGAAGTAAAACTCAATGAAAAAGTGATAATTGCAGGTGAAGAATATACCATTGTTGGAATCAATGAAAATGAATATTATAATGATTCAATGATTTATATGTTTGAAGATGATTTAAAACGATTCAATACAAGTGATGAATATTATTCAGGATATCATTGGTATCCAATAAAAGATGTTATAAAAGTAGAAAAGTTCATGAAAAAACATTATAAAGCAAGAGTTTATGAAATGGTAACAAGTGATGAACTTTCAGTAAGTTTGTTTTCTACATTAAATATTCCTAAACATCTTTTAATACTTGCATTAGCTGTAGGTTTTATTTTAATGATGTTTTTAAATTACAATCATATTGAAAATAATTATCAAGATTATTTTATGTATCATGTTATAGGTTTAAGTTATCGGGAAATTAAAATAAAACAAGTATGGAAATCAATAAAAATGTTTTTATATACACTTATTCCTTGTGGTTTTTATGAGTTGATTTTATTAAGAGGAAGTATCGATCATTATTTCCCAATAGCGCAATTAATACTTTTAGTAGGGATTATTTTTCTAGTTTATTTATGTGTTTATAATATTCCTTTATTAATTGTTTTAAAAGCACATCAAAATGAAGAAATAAGAAAGGAAGATGACTAATATGAATGTTATTTTAGAAGCAAAAGATATTGTTAAAACATATGGTTATGAAGATAATAAAATTTATGCAACTAATCATATTGATTTACAAATAGAAGAAGGCTCTTTTATAGTTATTGTTGGAAGAAGTGGAAGTGGAAAAAGTACACTTCTTCATATCTTGGCAGGTTTAGTAAAACCAACAAAAGGAGAAGTTTATTTAGAAGGAAAGTCTCTTTATGAAATGAATGATCATACTTTAACGCGTTTTAGACGAAGAAGAATGGGTTTTGTCTTTCAATTCTTCAATCTTATTTCCACACAAAATGTTTTAGAGAATATAGTTTTACCAATTCATTTAGATGATGGCGAGATTGATGATGATTATTTAAATGAAATTATTAATCTATTAGGTCTAGAAGAAAAGAAGAATTCTTTTATTTATGAACTTTCAGGAGGACAACAACAAAGAGTTGCCCTTGCAAGAGCGCTTGCAAGTAAACCAGCGATTATTTTCGCGGATGAACCTACGGGAAACCTCGATGCTAAAAGTTCTAAAGAAGTTGTTGATTTATTAAAAATCGCCCAAAGAAAATATCATGAAACAGTTATTTTAGTAACTCATGATCAAGAAATTGCCTCTATTGCTGATCGCGTTATTACGATTGAAGACGGAAAAATTATTCAAGATACAAATCATATTTAAATACGTTTATTTGTGGTTTAACTAAAGATAAAAACATCTTTAATATTTTCTTTTTGTTAGAGTAGGGCTATGGAGGAAAGTTATGGATGATTTAACGATTTATGAAACAGAAATAATTGTTGTAAAAATGGACGAAGAGTCCATTTTTTTGATAGAATAGAGAAAAGGAGAGAATGATTATGGAAGTAACAATTAATGGTGTAAAAAAAGAAGTTAGCAAAGAAGAAATGAAAGATCGTGTGATTGGATATTATGATGCAGTAGGGATCAAACATTTTTATTTAGAAGTTGATGAAATGGATGATGAAGAATTAAAGGCTTTATATGTAAATTCATTTGCGAGAGAATAATTGTATGAAATTAATTAGGAAAGATCAGGCGATTCATGTAGATAAAACAAACGGCACAGAAGTGGACTATTATTTATTAGATGATGCCGAAATTCATTATAATAAAATCAATCCTCATACTTCACAAGAGTGGCATAGACATCGTCATATTTCAGAAAACATTTTTGTTTTAAAAGGAGAACTTGTTTATCGTTATTTGGATAAAACAAATAAGGAACAATATTTAAAACTAAAACAGGGAAATTTACTTTTGGTTGAAAAAGATATACATACTTTTGAAAATCAAACAGATGAAGTTGTAGAATTTATTGTGTTTCGGTATCTTCCTTCTTATAAAAATCAAAGAGAATTGATTCAAAACGATAAAGAAATGATTAAAAAATAAGATAAGTGATAGTTTTTGTAGATTGAAAATAAAAAAAATAGCGTATAAAGGAACTGTTATTATAAAAATAGCAGTTTTTTTATTAATTTTAATAGTGTATAAATTATATTATATGATTTATACAGTGTATGAAATACTGTGATTTTATCATCAATAGTGTATAATAAATGTATAAAACAATAAAACGAATCTATACAGTATATGAAAAACTGTTCTATAGTGTATAAAAATAAAGAATATTAGGGATTTGTAAGCCCTAACAAAATACTTTATAGTTGTAAGCGGTTAGAACGGTTGTAACGGAGGACAACATGAAAACAAAAAAAGAAATACTTTTAGAATTTATTAAAGAATATTCAAACCAATATCAAATGGAAGAATATCCCCAACTAACAACTTTGTTTCTATCCGAAAAATTGAATATGCAGCGAACAAATATTTCAACTCTTTTGAATCAATTAGTAAAAGAAGGAAAAGTAAAGAAGATTGATGGAAGACCTGTTTTATATCAACTGGTTTTTAATGAAAATGAAAAACGTGATTTTGAAAGTTTAATTGGTCATGATCAATCTTTAAAAGAAGCTATTATGCTAGCAAAAGCTGCCATTTTATATCCTTCTGTTTTACCTAAGATTCTCTTAACTGCAGAAAGAGGAAGTGGTATTGATTGTTTTGTAAAGAGTATTTATGAATTTGCTGTAAAGTCAAAAGTATTAAAAAATAATGCACCTTATATTATTTTTGATTGTCAATCTTATAGTGAAAATCAAAATAAAATAAAAGACATCTTTTTAGAAAATCAAGGTTTAATTCAAAAAGCAAATACAGGATTACTTTTTTTGAAAAATGCACATTTATTAGATGATTACTTATTATCTGATTTCTTACAATCAATGCAACATCTTGCAACAAATGATAAGTATAAATGTATTTTCATTTGTCATATTGATTCACTTCAAAAAATAACATCCTATACGCTTATGAATGAATTGGATTACACGATTTCTATTCCACCCTTAAAATCAAGAAGTTTAAAAGAAAGATTTGATTTAATAGAGATGTTTTTAAACCAAGAAGCAAAACAAATTCAATGTTCTATTCAACTCGCAAATACTGTTTTACATTCTTTAATGCTTTATGAATGTTCGGGACAAATTAAAGAATTAAAAAATGATATTCATAATGCTTGTGCTAACAGCTATGTACGTATTCAAAAAAATGAAAGACACATTGAATTACTTCTCTCTGATTTTCCAAATCATGTAAGAAAAGGGATGATTTATTACAAACACTATAAAGATGAAATTGATGAACTTGTTTCATCAAATAGTCAATATACATTTACAGGTGATCAAGTATTAAAAAGTACAGCTCTACAAAAAGAACATATTTATTCAACGATAGACGAAAAGAAAAAAGAATTAAAGAAACAACAATTAACACAAGAAGAAACGGATTCTTTAATTCTTGTAGAATTAAAAAAAGATTTTCAAGAATATTTTTATCGTATTACTGAAAATATTTATTCAAAAGAACAATTAGAAAAAATAGTATCATTAAAATTAATACAGGATGTAGAAGATTTTTTAAATCAAATGTCTAATCAATATAATATACTTTTTGAAACAAAAACTTTATATGGATTAGCCTTACATATTGATACAGCGATTATTCAGACTTCTAAAAAACAAAGACTATCACCTAAAGAAAAAAATGACTTTATTCAACAATTTCCAGAATATTATAAACAAACACAGCAATTTATTAAAAAAATTAATGATGATTTTGGAATACACCTTCCTAATGATGAAGTTATTATGGTGATGTTGTTTCTTATTTGTGGGCAAGAAGAAATACATCATCAAGAAGTTGTCACACTTATTGCGATGCATGGAGAACATACGGCAACCTCTATTGTCGATGTTGTTAAAAAATTAAGTGGAAAGAAATCAATATATGGCTATGATTTAAAATTAGATCAAACAATTAATGAATCTTATGAAGAATTGAAAGAATATATTTTACATATTCATCAAGGAAAAGGAATGATTCTTATTTATGATATGGGTTCTATTCGTACAATGGCAGAATCAATAAAGATTGAGCTTAATATCGATATTGAATTTTTAGAAATACCATTAACACTTATTGCGATGACGAGTGTTAATAAAGCACATGAATTATTATCGCTTAATGAAACATATCAATATTTACAAGAACATTTTAAAGATCTTCAATATGTAAGAAACAATAGTCAAAAAGAAGCGCTTGTATTGATTTCTTCGCTAGAAAGTGAATTAGTACAGGCAAAGAATTATCTTTTAGAACATTTTGATTTGAAAGATATTGAAATTTTCTTGATTCAAGAAAGTCAAATTGAATCTATTTATAATCGTATTGATCAAATTGCTAGTCAATATAAAATTAAAGGACTTATTTCTAGACAAGAAATACACTTATCACAATATACAATGATTCCACTTTCAAATGTTTATAAATTAAATGCCAAGAGTTTAGATGATTTATTTACTGATGAAGATGATTTAGAAAATTTATTTGATTATCTACAAGAACAATTTGAAGATATTCAAATAGAAGATTTAAAACAACCATTGATCCATTTTGCAAATAAACTTGAAATCATTTTAAATCAAAAAATAGATTATGATACACTTATTGGATTGTTAATTCATATTATATGTTTAATTGATCGTTTGAAAAAACATCTTTCACCAGCTGTTCATTTTCAAGCAGCAAGTGATATTCTAACAAAAGATAGAAGTACTGTTGAAAAAGTGAAAGAAATTCTTTTACCAATAGAACAAATATGTCGTATTACTATTAGTGATGTAGAAGCTGCAACCATTATTTCAATTATAAAGGGGAAAGAACAATGACAAAAGAAGAAGCAAGTATGATTGGTTTTGAAATTGTAGCTTATTCAGGAGATGCAAGATCTAAATTATTATTAGCAGTTGAAAATGCAAAAACAGGAAATTTTGATAAATGTGATCAATTAATTGAAGAAGCCAATGCGTGTTTAGTTGATGCACATAAATCACAAACAGAATTATTACAACAAGAAGCACGTGGTAACCACGTAGAAGTTGGCTTTATTACGGTTCATGCACAAGACCATTTAATGACAACTTTATTATTAAAAGATATTATTTCAACACTCATTGATGTTTATAAAAAATAAGGAGAATGTGTATGGATGCAATTATTAAGCCAATTGAAAAAATGAAACCATTTTTTGATAAAGTGGCAAGAAATAAGTATTTAAAAGCAATTAAAGATGGTTTTATTTCAAGTATGCCAATTATTTTATTTTCAAGTATCTTTCTTTTAATTGCTTATGTTCCAAATGTTTTTGGTTTTTATTGGTCAAAAGAAATAGAAACAATCATTATGAAACCTTACAACTATTCTATGGGAATCTTAGCGATTGCTGTAGCAGCAACAACGACAAAGCATTTTACAGATACTTTAAACCGTGAAATGCCAGCGAATAACCAAATTAATAGTATTTCAACAATGATTTGTGCCATTTGTGGTTTTCTAATTTTAAGTAGTGATGCTTTAGAAGGTGGCTTTGCAAGTGAATTTATGGGCTCAAAAGGGTTACTTACAGCCTTTATGACAGCTTTTGTTGTAGGGGGTATTTATAAATTCTGTATTAAACGTAATATTACGATCAAAATGCCTGAACAAGTACCACCAAATTTATCTCAAACATTTAAAGATGTTATTCCATTTGCTTTTTCAATGATTATTATTTGGCTATTTGATTATCTTTTTAGAATGGCTACAGGTATTTGTTTTGCTAAAGGGGTTATTCAAGTATTCCAACCACTATTTTCAGCCGCAGATGGTTATGTCGGTTTAGCACTTATTTATGGAGCAATGTCTTTATTCTGGTTTATTGGCGTTCATGGACCATCAATTGTAGAGCCAGCAATTTCAGCAGCATTAGTTTTAAATATGTCTACCAATTTAGCTGCTGTTCAAGCAGGACAACATGCTGATAAAGTTTTAACTTTAGGAGCACAATATTTTGTTGTTTGTTTAGGGGGTACAGGAGCAACTCTTGTTATCTGTTTGATGTTTGCTTTCCTTGCTAAATCAAAAGAATTAAAAGCAATTGGAAAAGCAAGTTCGATTCCAGTACTATTTAATGTTAATGAACCTTTCTTGTTTGGGGCACCAATTGTTTTAAATCCAGTATTCTTTGTACCATTTATTTTTGCTCCAATCGCTAATGTTTGGTTATTTAAAATCTTTGTAGATGTTTTTAATATGGATGGTTTCATCTATACGCTTCCTTGGACAACACCAGGACCTCTTGGAATTATACTTGGATGTGGTATTAAATTATTACCTGTTATTTTCTTGGTGATCGTTTTAGTAATGGATTTTGTTATTTATTATCCATTCTTTAAAGTTTATGATAATCAAAAATTAGAAGAAGAAAAAAACAATCACTTTGAAGTAAAAGAAGATGACAGTGTTGAAGTTGATGGAAAAGTATTAGATTCTAAAAAAATTCTTGTATTATGTGCTGGTGGTGGAACAAGCGGTTTACTTGCCAATGCCCTTGCTAAAGGTGCTAAAGAAGAAGGAATTCCATTAGTTACAGCTGCCGGTTCTTATGGAGCACATTTAGATATTATGGGTGATTATGACCTTGTTATTTTAGCTCCACAAGTAGCTTCTTATTACGAAGATTTAAAGAAAGATGCAGATCGTATGGGTGTTAAATGTATTGCTTGTGAAGGAAAACAATATATTGATTTAACACGTAATCCAAAAGGTGCTTTAGAATTTGTGTTTAAGATTATGGGGGAATAATGATGAGATTTGCAAATGATTTTATTTTTGGTGGGGCTACAGCAGCCTATCAATGTGAAGGAAGTACAAGAGAGTATGGGAAAGGAAAAGTTGCTTGGGATGACTTTTTGGCAGAAAAAGGTCGTTTTCAAGCAAATCCAGCAAGTGATTTTTATCACCAATATCCTGTTGATTTAAAATTATGTAAGATGTTTGGAATTAATGGTATACGTATTTCTATTGCCTGGAGTCGTATTTTTCCTGATGGTACAGGAAAAATCAATCAACAAGGTGTTGATTTCTATCATCAATTATTTAAAGAATGTCATAAAAAAGGGGTAGAACCATTTGTTACATTACATCATTTTGATACACCAAATACTTTATTTCAAAAAGGTGATTTTTTAAATAAAGAAACAGTTGATGCTTTTGAAAAATATGCAAGTTATTGTTTTGAAGAATATAAAGATGAAGTAACCTATTGGTTTACTTTTAATGAAATTTGGGCAGTTTGTACAAATCAGTATATTGAAGGAACTTTTCCAAATGGAGAAAAGTATAATATGACAAAAGCATTTCAATCAATGCACTATATGATGCTTGCTCACAGTAAAGCAGTATTAGCTTATAAAAAAGGTGACTATAAAGGAAAGATAGGAATTGTTCAATCGTTAGAATATAAATATCCTTATAATGAAAATAAATTAGAAGATATTATTGCAGCGAAAAATGAAGATGTTTTACAAAATCAATTCTTATTAGATGCCACTTTTTTAGGATATTACAGTGATGAAACTTTAAAAATTGCACAAAAATTATGTGCCCTTAATCAAGGAATGCTAGATATTGAAGAATCTGATTTAGAAATTATGAAAAAAGCCGCTAAAGAAAATGACTATTTAGGAATGAATTATTATCAAAGCCGTTTTATCCAAGCTTACGATGGTGAAAATGATATCTATCATAACGGTACAGGGGAAAAAGGAACTTCTCGTTTCCGCTTAAAAGGTGTAGGAGAAAGAATGAATAAAGAAGGTATTGATCGTACAGATTGGGATTGGTTGATTCATCCTGAAAGTATGTTTGATATGCTTGTGCGTATTAAACAACAATATCCACAATATAAAGCAATTTATATTACTGAAAATGGAATGGGTTATAAAGATGATTTTGAAGATGGTATTATTGATGATACACCACGTATTGATTATGTAAGAAGACATCTTTATTACTTGTTAAAAGCGATTGAAGCGGGTGTTAATGTTAAAGGATATTTTATATGGTCATTGATGGATATGTTTTCTTGGACAAATGGTTATAATAAAAGATATGGATTATTTTATATTGATTATAAAACGCAAAAAAGATATCCAAAAGCTTCAGCTTATTGGTATAAATACATTTCACAAACAAAGGAATTGTTTTAATGATAAAAGGTGTTATCTTTGATTTTAACGGAACGTTGTTTTTTGATAACGATAAACATGTCAAAGCCTGGGGTGCGATATCAAGGCTATTAAGAAATAAAGATATTACAGATGAGGAACTTCATAAACATTTTAATGGAGTTCCTAATCAAAAAATAATCCAATACATGAAAAATAACCAAGCAACAAAAGAAGATATTGACTATTATTCAAAATTAAAAGAGAAATACTATCGACAATTTTGTAAAGAAGATCAAGCTACATTCCATCTAGTTGAAGGAAGCTATGATTATTTTAAACAACTTAAAGAACAAAAAATTCCTTTTACAATAGCTAGTGCATCTATTAAAGAAAATATTGATTTTTTTGTTGAATCATTTCATTTAGATAAGTGGATGAAAGTAGATGATATTATTTATGATAATGGAACATATCAAAATAAAATAGCGATGTTTAAAGATGCCGCTTTAAAATTGAATGTTAATATTAAAGATTGTTTAATTGTTGAAGATTCTAAAAGTGGTATAGAAAATGCTTATCAAGCAGGATGTAGACAAATTATTGTTGTAAATTCTGCAAATAATAAAAAAGAATATGAAAAAATGCCTGGAGTTATAAAAGTAATCGATGATTTTAAAGAACTTTTATAATACCTCCGGGTATTTTAATTAAAAGGAAAATGAGGATGTTATACAGTCTTGGTTTTCCTTATTTTGTTTGTGTCACTTGTGTTGGTCTTGCTTATTTTGATACTTGATTCATGCACGTTATAAATGGATTGAAAAGTACCTATTCTATTTTAAATTCTTTAGTATATTTCAAAATAAAAACCTCCAAAGTTACTAACTTGGAGGTATAGTTCATTTTATTTACTGTTTTTTAAATGGAAATTCCATGCTGTTTGAATAATTTGTTTAATATCAGTGTATTGAGGATGCCAACCTAAAATTTCTTTAGCCTTAGAATTATCAGCAACTAATTTAGCGGGATCACCAGCTCGACGAGGTGCCATTGTGACATGGATTGGAAGTTGAGTCACTTCTTTGGCAGCGTTGATAATTTCTAAAACAGAATAGCCTTCACCATTTCCTAAATTAAATGTTTGACTTGGATTTCCTTGATATAAATAATTTAAAGCTCTAATATGTGCATCTGCTAGGTCATTTACATGAATATAATCACGAATACATGTTCCATCTTTTGTATCATAATCATTTCCAAAAACATAAATTGTTTCACGTTTTTTTAATGGTACTTGTAAAATTAATGGGATTAAATGGGTTTCAGGGTTATGTAATTCACCAATTAGACAATTTTCATGAGCACCACAAGCGTTAAAATAACGTAAAGCAACATATTTCATGCCATAAGCTTGATCGCACCACTTCATCATCTTTTCCATTGCTAATTTTGTTTCCCCGTAGGTATTTGTAGGATTTGTTTTATCACTTTCTGTGATTGGAATCTGTTTAGGTTCACCATAAGTGGCCGCAGTAGATGAAAAAACAATATATTTAACACCATGTTCTTTCATAACTTCTAATAAACAAATCATGCCATAAACATTGTTGTTGTAATATTCAAGTGGTTCTTTCATGCTTACTCCAACTAAAGAATTTGCTGCAAAATGAATAACACCTTTAATGTCTTCTTTTTCAAAGACATTATTTAAAAATTCCTTATCACGTAGATCTCCTTGATAAAATTTTGCTTTAGGATGAATCAATTGTTTAAAACCTGTTTGCAGATTATCAACGATAACAACATCTTCTCCTTTTTCGATTAATGCATAAACTGTATGAGAGCCTATATAACCAGCTCCTCCTAATACTAAAACACTCATTTTTAGTCCTCCTTGATGACTTTATTCTATACTTTTAGTAAAACATAGTCAATAAATTAGTAAAACATTTACTAAAATTAGTAAAATTATTTGACATTATTTACTAAAATGATACAATAAGTATAGAAAGAAAGCGGAGGAAAGAATAAAATGAATCATCAAATTAATCGACTTATTCATTTTGGTTTACAACATCATTTAATTAGTGAAGATGATGAAATTTATGCAGTGAACTTATTATTAGATTTATTTCATTTAGATCATTTTACTAAAGAAGAAATTAATGAAAAATTAGAAGTGGCGACAGATATTTTAGAAGAAATGTTAGATTATGCTTGTCAAGAAGGCCTCATTGAAAATAATATTACAGAACGAGATCTTTTTGATACACGCATTATGAATTGTTTAATGCCTCGTCCAAGTGAAGTGATTCAAACATTTAAAGAGTATTATAAAGAAGATTCTAAAAAAGCAACAAAGTATTTCTATGATTTATCTATTGCATCGAATTATATTCGAAAAACAAGAACAGATAAAAATATTCGTTTCAAACAATTTTATAAATATGGTGATATTGAAATTACCATTAATTTATCTAAACCAGAAAAAGATCCAAAAGAAATTATGAAGGCAAAGACAATCAAAGCTAGTGGTTATCCAAAATGTCTTTTATGTAAAGAAAATGTGGGCTTTGCAGGAAATTTTAATCATCCCGCAAGACAAAATCATCGTATTATTCCGTTAACGTTAAATGGACATCGCTATTACATGCAATATTCACCTTATGTTTATTATAATGAACATTGCATTATTTTTAATGAAAACCATCAACCAATGGTCATTAATGAAAATACGTTTAGATCATTATTTTCATTTGTTAAACAATTTCCACATTATATGTTAGGTTCAAATGCAGATTTACCAATTGTAGGAGGATCTATTTTAACACATGACCACTATCAAGGAGGACATTATAACTTCCCAATAGAAGAAGCAACAGTTGTTAAAGATATTTCTTTAGATAAATATCCTGATTTACAAATCAGTGTTTTAAATTGGCCTTTATCAACCATTCGTGTACGTTCAACAAATGATGAACAAATGATTCGATTTGCCTTAGATACTTTAAATAAATGGATCAATTATTCTCATGAAAAATTGGATATTATCGCTTATAGCCATGAAACAAGACATAATACCATTACTCCAATTGTAAGAAAGAAAAATGGATTGTATGAAATGGATCTTGTTTTAAGAAACAATCGAACAAGTGAAAAATATCCTGATGGTATTTTCCATCCTCATCAAAATTTACATCATATTAAAAAAGAAAATATTGGTTTAATTGAAGTCATGGGACTTGCGGTTTTACCAGCAAGATTAAAAGAAGAATTAGAAATTTTAAAAGAATGTTTATTAGGAAAAAAGAATATTTTAGAAATTTCAAATATGCAAAAACATGTGGCGTGGTATAATGAATTAAAGAGTCATGATTTTAATGAAGATACAGTGGATCAATTACTTAAAGAAGAATTAACACATAAATTCGTTAATGTATTAGAAGATGCAGGTGTCTTTAAAATGAATGAAGAAGGAAAAGAAGCTTTTATTAAATTTGTAGAAATGGTAGGAGAAAAATAATGAAAAAAGCAAGTTTAGTGATTAAAGAAATTCAAGAAGGAAGTTATAATGATATTTTAAAAGTAGTCTATATTGATGAAAATCGTATTGAAAAACAACCTCAAAGATATGTAGAAGCCATTGAAAAATTTATTTCACTTTATGGAGATCAGGAAATTGAAATCTATAGTACACCAGGAAGAAGTGAAGTGAGCGGAAATCATACGGATCATCAAAATGGTGAAGTTTTAGCGGCAGCCATCAATTTAGATATTATTGCGGTTGTTTCTAAAAATGATGTGGTGAAAGTTTTATCAGATGATTATGATTTAAAACCTATTTCTTTAGATGATTTATCGAAAAATGAAAATGAAGTAGGAACATCTGAAGGATTAATGAGAGGCGTTCTTGCTCGTTTTAAAGAATTAGGTTATGACATTGGTGGATTTAACGGCTATATGACAAGTGATGTTTTACAAGGTTCAGGGTTATCTTCATCAGCAGCCTTTGAAGTCATGATTGGAACTATTCTTTCAGGTCTTTATAATGAAATGAAAGTCGATCCTGTCGTGATTGGACAAGTGGGACAATATAGTGAAAATGTATATTTTGGAAAACCATGTGGTTTAATGGATCAAAGTGCTTGTTCAGTAGGAAGTTTGATTCATATTGATTTTAAGGATAATAGTAAACCTGTTGTCGAAAAAGTAGATGTTGAGTTTTCTTCATTTAAACATAGTTTATGTATCGTAGATGTCCATGCCTCTCATGCAGATTTAACAGATGATTATGCAGCTGTTCCTTATGAAATGAAAAAAGTAGCTCAATTCTTTGGCAAAGAAGTTTTAAGAGAAGTAGATGAAAAAGATTTTTATAATCAATTAGTAGAAGTAAGAAAAGAAGTGGGAGATCGTGCGATTTTAAGAGCAATTCATTTATTTAATGAAAATAAACGTGTGGAAAAAGCAGTATCTTCTTTAAAAAATAATGATTTTGATACGTTTAGACAAGTTATTAAAAATTCAGGAGATTCTTCATATAAATACTTACAAAACGTTTATTCAAATAAATATCCAGATAATCAAGCTGTTTCTTTAGCCCTTGCTTTATCAGAAGGTATTTTAGAAAACCATGGTGTATGTCGTGTTCATGGGGGAGGATTTGCGGGAACAATCCAAGCCTTTGTAGAAGATGAATACGTTGATCATTATAAAGAAGAAATTGAAAAGTATTTTGGTGAAGGTTCTTGTCATGTTTTAAAAGTAAGAAAATTTGGTGGAATGAAGGTACTTTAAGATGATTAAAATTGAGAAAGTAGAAAATAATATTGATTTAATTACAATCAAAAATGATGAA
The DNA here is from genome assembly GCF_003024685.1 of Faecalibacillus intestinalis. Taxonomy (GTDB): domain Bacteria; phylum Bacillota_I; class Bacilli_A; order Erysipelotrichales; family Coprobacillaceae; genus Faecalibacillus; species Faecalibacillus intestinalis. The sequence goes on from NZ_PYLQ01000001.1 coordinate 150,512, forward strand.
TTAGAAGTTGTTGTTTCTAATTATGGATGTACGCTTGTTAAAGTGTTGATGAAAGATCAAGCAGGAAATGTTGATGATGTGGTTTTAGGATATGATGATTTTAAATCTTATCAAACATTAGATGCCTATATTGGGGCGCTTGTTGGAAGAGTAGCTAATCGTATTAAAAAAGGAACTTTTGAATTAAACGGTCAAACTTATCATTTACCAATTAATAATGGACCTAACTCCTTACATGGAGGAATCAAAGGCTTTTCTTATCAAGTATTTGATTATCAAGTGCTTGATGAAACAAGTGTTGAATTCCATTATGTTTCTAAAGATGGGGAAGAAGGATATCCTGGTGAGTTAGATTTTAAAGCAATTTATTCACTTGAAGGAGATACACTTACCATGCATTATCATGCAACTACTTCGAAAGATACGCTTATTAATATTACGAATCATTCGTATTTTAACTTATCTGGCAAAAAAGAAAATGTGTATCAACATTTATTAAAAGTTCACGCTGATCGTTTTGCTTGCATTGATCCTGATGGACTTCCTACAGGTGAAATAAAAGATGTCAAGGGAACATCCTTTGATTTCAATGAATTTGCTTATATTGGAGATCGTGTCGATAATGATGATGAACAATTACAACTTGGTAAAGGATTTGATCATCCAATGATCTTTAATACAAAAGAAAACCAAGTTGAATTAGTTCATGAAAAAACAGGAAGAAAATTAACCGTTTCAACGACTTTACCACAAGCACAAATCTATACAGCAAATTATTTAGATGGACGTCTTGGTAAATATGGACAACATTACAATGCCCGTGATGCCATTTGTATTGAAACACAAAATATGCCGGATGCGATTCATCTAGAAGAAAACCCAAGTACGATTTTAAAAGCAGGCGACACTTATGACGAAAAAACATCTTATAAATTTGAAGTGATAAAAAATCTCTAGAGAAAATCTAGAGATTTTTAAATACACGAATTTCTTTCGATTAAAAAACAAGGTAAAAGAATTTTGATTGGTGAAATATTTTCATTATGTTTAAAAGCATCAAAGAGTTGTCTAGCTGCCATAAAGCCCATATCAAATGTTGGCGCAAAGACTGTTGTAAGCGGTGGATCGGTATAATTGGTTGTTTCAATATTATCAAAACCAATAATCGATACCTCCTCTGGTATTTTGATGTCATATTGTTTTAAAGCACGCATGACACCAATGGCGATAGGATCGCTTGCCGCAAAAATGGCGGAAGGAAGTTTCTTGTTTTTAATAAGTTCATAAGTCATATTAAAACCAGATTCAATTGAAAACGTTTCTTCGCTTATGAAATAATCAATGTTGTATTCTTTACAATAGCGTTCAAAATATTCTTTTCTTTGATCATGATAGAGCTTATCATGAATTATTTCTTTACCACCTAAATAAGCAATTGAAGTATGTTTTTGACTTAAATAAGAAACCACATCTTTAACTGCATTTTTAAAATCAAGTAAAATACAACATTCATGAATAGGATCAATATTCATATCTAAAAAAATAACATTTGAACATATCTTTTTATAAGTTTCAATATCTTCTTGACTATATTTTCCAATACAAACTAAACCTTGAATATCTTCTAATTGATTTAAATAATCAACATCTGTTTTAAAAACACGTTTGATAGCAATCTTGTTTTTAAAACAATATTCTTCTACTCCTTGACGAATACTTAAATAATAAGGATCATTGGATTCTTCAATAGGAGATATCCATTGAATGATTCCTAATGTCATCACTGTATCATAGACTTTTTTATTTTTCTTTTTATAACCAAGCTGATTAGCTGCATCAAGGACACGTTGTCTTGTTTCTTTAGGAACAGACAAAGTAGGGTCATTATTTAAAATACGCGAAACACTGGCGCTGGATACTTTCGCTAATTCAGCAATATCTTTTATTGTTGCCATAAAAACCTCCATTCTATAGCTATTTTATCATTTAGTAAATTTGAAATCAATGTTTACTAAAATATTGTCTTCGTTTACAAAATGTCTATTCAAAGGTAAAATAAGGTGTAAAGAAATGAGGTAGTACAATGAAAATAAATGAATCAAAACATGGCTTTGTCGTTAAAAAAAGGGTAGAAGTCAGTGAACTTAATGCAACAATGTATGAAATGGAACATATAAAAACCCATTTAAAACTTGCTTGGTTAAAACGTGATGAAGAAAATAAAACATTTGGTATTGCGTTTAAAACCTTACCAAGTGATGATAGTGGGGTTTTTCATATTTTAGAACATTCGGTCTTATGTGGTTCTAAAAAATACCCTGTTAAAGAACCTTTTGTAGAATTAATGAAAAGTTCAATGAGCACTTTTTTAAATGCCTTGACCTTTGAAGATAAAACCTTTTATCCTATTTCATCTAGAAATAATCAAGATTTTATGAATCTAACAAAAGTTTATTTAGATGCAGTTTTCAATCCTTTGATTTTAAATAAAAAAGAAATATTTTTACAAGAAGGCTGGCATATTGAAGCTACAGAAAGCCCAACTTATAAAGGGGTTGTTTTAAATGAAATGAAAGGGGCTTTTTCAAGTCCTCGTGAAATTATGATGAATGCGTTGAATCGAGCTTTATTTAAAGACAACTGTTATCAATATGTTTCAGGAGGTGATCCTGAAGCTATTACCGGTTTAACCTATGAACAATTTATCCAAACTTATCAAAAATATTATCATCCTTCGAATGCCTTTGTCTTTTTAGATGGAGATGTCCCACTTGATGATGTTTTAGAACTTTTAAATCAAGAATATCTTTCATCAATGGAAGCTAATTTACCAATAGAAGGACCAATTTATCAACAACCTGTTCAAGTTTCTAGACGAGTGGTAGATTATGAAATAGGGGAAGAAGAAAACGCTGAAAATAAATATCGCATGGCATGGGGAAATGTGATTGGAAGTTATCAAGACTATGAAAAAGTTATTGCAATGCAAGTATTAAGTGATGTTTTATGTGGTGATAACCAGGCAGTTTTAAATAAAGTGCTTTTAGAAAAAGGACTTGCTGAAAATGTTTATTTAGCAATTAATGATGGTGAATTACAAAATTGGTGTCAATTAGAAGTTGATCATATAAAAGAAGAAAACTTAGATCAAGTTAAAGAAATTGTTTTTGATACGCTTCAAACATTGATTAAGAAAGGTATTGATCGTCAACAACTTGATGCAACACTTGCTTATTTAGAATTAAATTTAAAAGAAAGAAATTTTGGTGGTTATCCTCAAGGAATTATTTTCGGATTTCAAGTGTTAGAAAGCTGGCTTTATGGAGGAAAACCAGAAGCCCATTTAGAATATGGAAAGATCTTTGATGATTTGAAAAAGAAAGTAAATGAAGGGTATTTTGAAAATCTTATCAAAGAAGTTCTTTTAGAAAATAATCATAGTTGTGAAATTGTTTTAAAACCTTCAAAAGAGTTAGGAAAGATTCGTCGTGAAAAAAAAGAAAAGACATTAACAAATGTTTTAAATTCTATGACAGATGTTCAAAAACAACAATTACAAATAGAACAAAAACAATTAGATGCTTTCCAACAAGCACCAGACACTTTAGAAAACTTAAATACTTTACCAAAATTAAATCTTGAAGATATTGAAGCAAAAGTACAAAAGATTCCTTCAAAGTTGATAGATTTAGAAGGATGCAAAGTTTTAAAACATCCAACAGAAACCAATGGTATTTATTATTATGCTCTTTATTTTAATATAGATCATTTAGATTTAGATCAAATTAGTACCTTATCTTTTATATGTTCCTTATTAGGAAATGTCGCTACAACAAAACATAGTGCTAAAGATCTTTCTACAAAGATTCGACTTCTTTGTGGAACAATGAATTATTCTATTAATACATATGAAACAACTAATAAAGAAAATCAAGTTTACTTCAAAGCTTCATTTTCTACTTTAGAAGAAAATGAAAAAGGAGCTTTACAACTTCTTGTTGAAATCTTACAAGAATCTGTTTTTGATCAAGAAAAAATGATTCGTGATATTTTAAAACAACGTATTATTTCATTAAAACAAGCGATTACTATGTCAGGACATAGTTTATCTATGAAAAGAGTTTTAGCGATGGTAAGTTCTTCGGGTGTTATTGATGAATATAGTAGTGGAATTGCTTATTATAAATGGTTAAAAGAATTAGATGATCATTTTGATTTTGTTGCTTTAAAACAAAAATTAGAAAGTGTTTATCAAAATGTTTGTTTCTATAATCGTTTAACTTTATCTTTTACTGGAAATGATGATACAAACTTAGAAAAACAAGTTCTTTATTTAAAAGAAACATTAAAAATCTCTGATGCTTTAGAAAAAGCAATCATCAAACCTTTTTCTATTAAAAAAGAAGGAATTATAATTCCTTCAGATATTGCTTATGCCTCTAAAGGAGGTTATCTATTAGAGACTTCTAAAATAACACCACTTGCTTCAAACATTATTTCTTTAGCGTATTTATGGAATGTAGTAAGAGTACAAGGAGGTGCTTATGGTACAGGTTTAGTATCGCGTGCTTCAGGATTTACATGTTGTTATTCTTATCGTGATCCTAGTGGTCAGGAATCTTTAAAGAAATATGAAAAATGTGGAATATTTTTAAAAGACTATTTAAAGGAAAATCATGATTTAACGGGATTTATCATTGGCACACTTTCAGGATTAATGCCACTTATGATGCCTTATAATATTGGTAAATATGGTGATTTGTATTATTTTAATCAAAAAGATGAAAAAGCAAGACAAGAACAATTGGAAGCTATTTTAAATGTAGATAAGGATGAGCTATTAGAAATTGCGAAAGCAATCGATGAAACTTTAGAAAAAGGTGGAATATGTATTATTGGTGGTAAAAATCAAATAGATCAATGTGATCTTGATGAAGTTATTTCATTATAAAAGAGGTGTTTTCAATGTTAGAGAAATATGATGTTTATTTAAGACCATTTAACTGTCAAAGAACATTGCATATTTATTTACCTAATGATTATTATCAAAGTGATGAAAGATATCCGGTTGTTTATATGTTTGATGGACATAATTTGTTTTTAGATAGTGATGCTACTTATGGTAAATCATGGGGCTTAGCTGAATTTTTAAATCATTATGATAAGAAATTGATTATTGTAGGGATTGAATGTAATCATGAAGGAAATGAAAGATTAAGTGAGTATTGTCCTTATAGCTTAAATAGTTGTTATTTTGGACGTGTTCAAGGAAAAGGTATTCAAACATTAGATTGGCTTGTTTATGAATTAAAACCTATGATTGATCAAAAATATAGAACATATCCTTTTAGAGAATGTACAGCCATTGCAGGAAGTTCTATGGGTGGTTTGATGGCATTTTATGGAGTTATCAAATACAACCAATATATTTCTAAAGCTGCTTGTTTGTCACCAGCCTTTGGCTTATGTAAAAAACGTTTAGAAAGAGATCTTCCTCAAAATTTAAATCCTGATACACGTATTTATATGTCTTTAGGAACGGAAGAATTTAAAAGACCACAACGCTTTATTAAAAATATTCAAGAGTTTAATGATTATATTGTATCTCAAGGTGCAACAAGCTATATCAATATAATTCCTGGAGGTCATCATAATGAAACTGAGTGGGAAAAACAAAATGAGTTGTATATGAATGCGATGTGGAAATAAGGAGATAAAAAATGATTAAACCTCAACGTTTAAAAAAAGGAGATAAAGTAGCTATTGTAAGTTTATCGGCAGGAACTTTAGGAGAAAAATGGGCTATTCATCGTTATTATATCGCGAAAGAAAGATTAGAAAATGATTTTGGTTTAAAAGTGGTTGTTATGGAAAATACGTTGAAGGGTATTAAATATCTTGATGAACATCCAGAAGCAAGAGCAAAAGATTTAATGGATGCTTTTAAAGATGATTCTATAAAAGCTGTTTTTAATGCGATTGGTGGAGATGATACGATTCGTTTACTTCCATATATTGATTTTGAAGTTATAAGAAATCATCCTAAAGTATTTACAGGATATTCTGATACAACAATTAATCATTTAATGATGTATAAAGCAGGGTTGGTTTCTTATTATGGATTAGCGGTGCTAACAACTTTATCTGAATATGTCAAAATGGATGATTATTCATTGGAAATGATGAGAAAAACATTATTCGAACCAGTACAACAATTGGAAATATACAAAGCACCTTATTACTACGATGACGATGATGAAATGATTCGATGGGATGAAAACAATATAAATGTTTTACGACAATATCATAAAGATGAAAATGGATATGAGGTCATTCAAGGAAATGGTGTTGTTGAAGGTGAATTGTTAGGTGGCTGTTTGGATACTTTTATAGAGGTTTTAGGAACAGAGTTATGGCCGGATAAAGAAAAATGGAAAGGTAAAATTATGTTTTTAGAAACAAGTGAAGTAGATATGTCAGAATATCAATTAGCTTGGATATTAAGAAATTTCATGGCACAAGGTCTTTTTGATGTGATAAATGGTATTGTTGTTGGTAAACCATCACGAAGAAAAAAATATGAAATTTATAAAAAAGTTTATCAAAGGATTATTGGGATAGAAGCGCATCATCCAGAGCTACCAATTTTATATAATGCTAATATAGGGCATGCACTTCCTATAGCTGTCATCCCTTACGGAGTGCGTTGCCGTTTAGATTTAGATAAAAAGACATTTACACTATTAGAACCTGCATGTAATCTTTAAAAGATAGAGAAAGTGAATCGTTTTACGATGATAAATATAAAATGAATGTGATGTGGAAATAAGGAGATAAAAAATGAAACCATTTTGGGAAGATGAATATTTAAATAAAGAAAAATCAACATTTGGAAATCCAAGTAAAGAGGTTAAAGAATTTGTTCCGTATTTAAAGAAAGATGCAAAGATACTTGATGTGGGTTGTGGCGATGGAAGACATGCTTTATACCTTGCAAGCTTGGGTTTTCAAGTAGATGCATTTGATTTATCAAAAAATGCGATTGAAAAAATAGATTATTTAAAACAAAAGAATAATTTAAATATTCATACATGGGTATGTGATGTGTTAGATTATCCCTTTAGATATTCCTATGATTTAATAATTGTTCATGGTGTTTTACAATTTATTGATAAAACAAAACAACCACAAGTAATAGAGTTGTTAAAGAAATGGACAAATGTAAATGGATATCATGTTATTGCTTTATTTACAGATGAAGAACCTATTCCAGATGATTTAAAAGATGTTATGGTAGGTGTCTTTAAAAATGAAGAAATTAAAGATTATTATATAAACTGGAAAACCCTAATGTTTGAAAATAAAAAATTTCATGATGAACATGAAAATGGTATTAAGCATCTTCATGCTATGAATAAATTAGTGGTAAAGAAAATAGGGTAAGCAAATATGAAAATAAGATTATTTGAAGAAAATGATATAAAACCTATTTATGAATTATTAAAAAATGAATTAGGGTATGAAGTTGATTATAGTTTGTTTGTTTTAAGAGTAGAAGAAATGATTAAAAATAATTATTTGATTAATGTTGCTTGTATAGAAAATAAAGTTGTTGGTTTTATTGGAATAGAAGTAAGTTATGTCTTTGAACTTCCAAAACAAATAATGAGGGTAAATGCTCTTGCTGTTGATAAAAATTATCAAAACAAAGGGATTGGAAAACATCTTATACAAGAGGTTGAAAAATATGCCAAAACAAATAATATGGCTGCGATTACTTTGAATAGTGGGATTTCTAGAAAAACAGCGCATATTTTTTATGAAAAACAAGGATATTCTAAAAAAGGTTATAGCTTTATTAAATATCTAAAATAGGAGTATAAAATGAATATTGGATTATGCGATAAAATCAAAAATCTTTATTTAAAATATCATAAAGAAAAAACATGGAATCATGTAGAGGATGTAGCCAAAGAAGCAAAAAAGCTTGCAATTCAATATCATCTAGATATTGAAAAATGTATGATAGCTGCTTTGTTACATGATATCAGTGCAATCCTTTCACCAGATGATATTTATAAATATGCTAAAGAATTAGGGTATCAAATAGATCCAAGTGAAGAAAAATATCATTTCCTATTGCATCAAAGAATTTCTAAAGAAATTGCATATGGCTATTTTCATATTGAAGATGAAGATATTTTATCAGCAATTGAATGTCATACAACTTTGAAAAAAGAAATAAATGATTATAATAAAATTATTTTCTTGGCAGATAAACTTGCTTGGGATCAAGGAGGAATACCGCCTTATTATCAGCAATTAAAAAATGCAGTCAATATTTCTTTAGATAAAGGATGCTATTGGTTTATAAGTTATCAATTTGAAACACATCAACTTCTTATGCCTCATACTTGGTTATTAGAAGCTTATGAAAAATTAAAACAGACAAATGAAGGCAAATAGTGTCGGGAGAAAATCTTTTTTCTTAACTATAATACAAGTACAGTAGAGAAAAGGAGAAAAGATATGGATTGGGTAAATGCAATTGAAAAAGCAATTCAATATATTGAAAACCACTTAGTAGAAGATATAACAGTGAAAGATGTTGCAAGATATGTTCATATTTCTGAATATTATTTTCAAAAAGGATTTGCTATGTTATGTGGATTTACTATTAGTGAATATATTCGTAAAAGAAGATTATCGCTTGCGGGTAATGAAATTGCAGGAAGTGACATAAAAATTATTGATATTGCCATAAAATATGGATATGATTCGCCAGATAGTTTTACCAAAGCTTTTACACGTTTTCATGGTGTAACACCAACAGTTGCTCGTAAGAAGCATACAACTTTGAAATCCTTTGCTCCACTGAAATTAACAATAGCTTTAGAAGGAGGATATCTTATGGATTACAAGATTGAAAGAAAAAAAGCGTTTAAAGTTATCGCAAATGAAAAAACGTTTGCTTATGAAAATGCTAAAAAAGTCATTCCTGATTTTTGGAAAGAGCATTATCAAACAGGCAAAGGAAAAGTTGTTAGAGGAGTTTATGGAATTAACATTGATAAACAAATGGGGCAAGAAAACTTTGATTATTTAATTGCAGATCCTTATCAAGAACAAGTTATTCCAGAAGGCTTTGTGTTAGAAACTATTCCTGAATTTGAATGGGCAATTTTTCCATGTGTTGGCGCAATGCCTAAAGCCTTGCAAGATGTAAATATTAAAATATTTACAGAGTGGTTACCGGCATTAAAAGATTATGAATTTGCTGCTGGATATTGTGTAGAATATTATGATGATCCAACAAAATATCTTAAAGGTACATTGGATGAAAATTATTATTGTGAAATATGGATTCCAATTAAAAAAAGATAAAAGAAATCTCTAATAGAGTTATTTTCTATTAGAGATTTTTATTAGATAAGATATCAATTAAAAATGGAACAACTTTTTCATTAGACATTTCATCTAAAGAAGAAATAAGACGGTATTCACTGTGTTCTTCTGGATCTAATTGAATTACATAATCATTTGTATTTTTTAAAGTACAAATATAAACAAGACGAGTAAACATCGTATTTTTACCTTTATCAAAATTACTGTCTTCATGAATGATTTGTTTTACTTCAACATCTAAATTAACTTCTTCTTTGGCTTCTCTAATTAAAGCTTCTACAGGTGTTTCAAAGTCTTCTACAGAACCTCCAGGGATATCCCAATATTCAGGATATACATTTGGTTTTCCTCTTTTGATAATACTTCTTTTAATGATAAGGTATTTATCATTGATTTTCATTAAACCATGGACAATAAGTTTGTTTCGAAATTCTTTCATCTGATTTTCCTCCTTATGGGTAAGTTTTATTATAAATCTGTTTTCAATAAAAATACAATGAGAAAAATATGATATAATAAAATCAATAAAGATTAGAGGAAATGTGTATGGATAAAAATAAAAAATGGATTGATTATATTATTGAATTACAAAGTTTAGCACAAGCCGGACTTACTTATGGAAAAGATGTTTATGATCAAGAACGCTATGAACGTATTCGCCAACTTTCCGCTATGATGATGGCAGATATTTCAAATAAACCAGTAGAACAAGTAGAAGGGCTTTTTTGTAATGAAGTAGGGTATCAAACACCCAAAATTGATACACGTGCTGCTATTTTTAAAGAAGATAAAATCTTACTTGTACAAGAGAAAAATGGAACATGGTCATTACCTGGTGGTTGGTGTGATGTCAATGTCTCAGTTATGGAAAATACGATAAAGGAAGTAAAAGAAGAAGCAGGACTTGATGTTGTTGTTAAAAATGTCATTGCAATTCAAGATAGAGAAAAACATAATCAACCAATCTATGCTTATAAAGTATGTAAAATATTTATGCTTTGTGAAGTAGAAGGTGGTGTTTTTAAAGAAAATAGTGAAACAATAGGTTTTGATTATTTTACAAAAGACAATCTTTCATTACTTGCTACAAAAAAGAATAATGAAGAACAAATTCAAATGTGTTTTGATGCTTATAAGGCAGGAGAAAAATGGAAAACATATTTTGATTAAGGAGGCATATTTATGGGATTTTTTACGAAGAAAAAACAAACACTATCATTTCCTTTTGATGATCAACAAAATACAGCATGCATTGTATGTTGTCATATTTTAGAAGGACATCCTATTTTATATGTAAGTCATGATGAAGATGACGGTATGTGGCAATTTTTATGTGGAAGCAATCATAATATAGAAGATGCAAGTATTGTTTCTTTATTTGAAGTTTATAACATTGATTATTCTATTTGCTTATTAAAAGACATGCCACGAGGTTATTATGCAATAAGAGAAAATGTAGAAAGTGATTGGATTGTTAAGAAATAATAATGCTGGAGGTGTTATCTATGACAATAAAGTTTAGAGGTTATTTAAAAAATAATAATCAGTTAAAAAGTGTTGATGAATCACGATTGGAGAAAATGGCTATTGGATGGATTGACTATCTATTTGTTTTTTTGATTATTTTATATCCTTTAACAAAAAGCTTAAAATTATTAATTTCTAAATATAATGGAAAAATTTTAAATGTATTTTTAATAGATATATTGGGTTTTATTATTGTAATTTTATTAATGATTGTCCATGAATACTTTCATGCAATAACTTTTTCTAAAAAAGAAGATATTTATATTTGGTTTCAGGGGTTTGGAATGATAACACATTGCACAGAAATAAAGAATGTAAAAGAGTATCTTTATACTTTATTGTTACCTAATTTATGTATTACATTGCCATTATCGATTTTTGTAATATTTGTAAAACTATCAAATCCATTGATTTTAAAAATGATAGGATTAGTTTCAAGTATTATAATTTTAGGAGCAATTAATGATCTTGCTACTATAGTTTATATAATTAGAAATAGGAAGCAGATAGAGTATTTACAATTAAGTGGTAAATACATGTATTATAAGAAGAAATAGCATATAGAGGAAAGGTAGAAAAATGAAAAAAAGATATTATTTTAGTTATTTTGATTCCTATTTTGATCGTTACATCTTTAATAAAAGATTCTAATCAAAAACCAGCTATTAAAATTAAAGATAATGAAATCATTACATCTGTACCTAATTGTAGTGAACCAACAATTAAAATAGATAAAATACGAAATATTAAATTATTGGATAATGTTGAAATTGGAAATAAACAAGTAGGTTATAAAGAAGATAAGTGCTATGCAGGTTATTTTGATACACAATTTGGAACATGTTTTATTTATATAAATCCAAATATTCATTCATATATTTATTTTGAAACCAAGGACGACAAATGCTTGATTAATTATGAAAGTGAAGAAAAAACAAAAGAGTTGTATGAAACTATAAAAAATATTTAACCTTAAAGGAGAATTAAAATATTATGGAAAATAAAGATGTTCAAAAAATAGCAAAAATGACAATACAATATGCAAAAGAAATTATTAAACCTGGTATGTCCCTTATTGATTTGAGAAATGATTTAGAGAAGAAAATGCTTGAGTTGGGCGCAGATTCTTTTTGGTATTGGGATGTAGGAGCATTTATTTTTTCAGGAGATGAAACAAATGTTTCAATATCAGGTAAACATTATGTAACTGCAAATAAAACTATACAAAATAATGATATTATTACGATTGATTTATCACCTCAAAATAATAATGTTTGGGGAGACTATGCAAGAACAATTATTATTGAAAATGGGATAGTTGTTGATTGTGTAGGAAATATTGAAAATGAAGAATGGAAAAAAGGATTACAAATGGAAGATAGACTTCATCAAGAATTATTGAAATATGTTACTGTTGAAACAACTTTTGAAGATCTTTATTTTCATATGAATCATTTGATAAAGGAATATGGATTTATAAATTTAGACTTTTTAGGAAATTTAGGACATTCTATTGTAAATAGAAGTGAAGATAGGATTTATATTGAAAAGGGAAATAAAACAAAATTAATAGATGTAAATTATTTTACGTTTGAACCACATATAAGTGTTTTAAATTCTAAATATGGTTATAAAAAAGAAAATATTTATTATTTTGTTGAAGAAAAATTAGTTGAATTATAACTTATATTTAATGGGGAGTCGTCAATGAAAAAAGATTTTGAAAATTTAAAAAAAATATTTGAACAAGCAAATGAACAACTATTAAATCTTGATATTGATTTATTTGAATCACAAGTATCTGAACAAACAATTTGTGGAGCACTGGCTATAAGATTACATGATATATTAAAAGATACCCAATATTCCAAGTATTATGTTGATATTGAATATAATCGCAATAGAGGTGGAAAATTTAAAAAAATGTCTAAAAGTATACAGGGTCCAGGCGAAGAAATAATAAGAATTAAAACAGATTTAATTGTACATAGTAGAGGCGAATGTGTAGAACGAGATAATTTACTTGCACTTGAAATGAAGAAAAGTTATCGACCTAAAAAGGAGAAGGATGCAGATAGGAGCCGATTAAAATGTTTAACTAAAGATAGCTTTAATCACGAGTGGTCTTTTGATGGAACAGAATCTCCTGAACATGTTTGTCGATATGCTATAGGTATATATTATGAGATTGATTTTGATAAAAATACTATCTCAATAGAATATTATCGTAAAGGAAAGTATCATACGAAAGATAAGAAACTCATTAAAAAAGGAACAGATTAATTAAACAAATGTTCCTTTTTTACTTTATTTCATAATGTGATATGCAAAGTTAGCAAAACCATTTTTATCATAAGAAGTAGAAATGTAGTTTACAATTTTCTTTACATCATCTACTGCGTTATTAACAGCACCACTATAATTTACTTTTTTTAACATTTCTAAATCATTTAAATGATCTCCAATTGCATACGTATTTTCTAAATTAATATTAAAATGTTTGCATAAAATATCAATAGCATTTGCTTTTGTTACCGATAAAGAAGATATCTCGGTGTTTAGTTGACCTGAAGAAGTGATTTTGAAATCTTTGTCATATTTTTTATTTATACTTTCTATAAATTTAAAATCATGAGTAATGATTTCTAATTTAAATAAATCTTTATCTTTTGTTTTAAAGTCGTTGATAATTTGCTTAGTAAGAGGGACACTTGAAAATATAATATCATAGTAAACTTGCATACCATAAAGAGCATAATCAATATCAGTAGTTTTAGTCATTGCTAATTGATAAAGTCTTTTTATTAATTGTTTAGATTTATGATAATAAAAGTGACATTGATCGTAAAGAATATAATAGTAATCTAATTTATTACATTGATCGATAATATCAAAAATCTTGTTTTCTTTAATAGGCATATTTGCAAGTAAGAAACCATCTTGTAAATAGATTTGAGCACCATTTAAAGCAATAACAGGTATTTGTAGATGATATTTTTCTAATAGATTTATTTTAATATCATTATAACTACGCCCAGATGCAAAGACGACAATAAAACCTTTATTTTGTAATTGATATAAAGCTTTTAAATTTTCTTCACTAATTTCATGTTGAGCAGTTAAAAGAGTTTTATCTAAATCAGTAAATATAATCTTTTCTTTATTCATAAAAACCTCCTTAATCGTTTGACAATGTTTAAAAATTAAGATAGGATTTTTTTAACTTTAAATTAATATATTTTCTTTAAAACATCATGTTTATAGGTGAGAGTGTAAATAAAATGTCTTAGAATTTATATGATTTAAAGTTTTTCTTTTTCTAACCATTGTACTTTTTTGTTAATGATAAAGTGATCGATAAGCCATAATGTTCCATTAAAAATAATAAGAAAACGATAAGCATTATTTAATGAAAATAATGAGCAGGTAATAAGTGAAATTGAAAGACCAATAATTCTTCCTAGGGCAATTGGAAATTCAGATGCAACAATATATTCGTATTGGTTATAATCGTTGTTTGCTATTTTGGCTAATTGGAATTTAACGGATTGAAAGATTGTTTGATTCCAACAGTAGACAACACCAAGTAAGATATAAGTGATTAATAATATTTTAGGCGATTGAAAAATTCCTAATAAGGACATTATTCCAAAATAAATCATAGAAGCAATTAAATGATAATTCTTTTGATTGGTTCTATTAAATTTACTAGCAATTAAACTTGAACTGAAAATACCAATACAAGCCATAATTGAATTAAATTGACCGATAATTTGTTCGTTAGAAATAATTGTATAAGCAAAAACAGTAAATATCTGATTAAATATTGAATCTCTAATACCGTTACTAAAATTATAATATTTATTAGCATTCCAATATTTGTTACCTTTAAGTTTTAAAACTTCTAATAATCTAATATTTTGATTTAAAGTAAGTCCTTTTATAAAAATAGACATATAAATACCAATAATAAGTAACAAAGCGGATATAAAAAATAAAATATAATAACCTGTTAGTTTAGTATAAATGGAAATAATATAACCTGAAAGTGAAGGCATAATAATTCCAAAAAGATAACTGAATGTTTGTTGATATGAAAAGAAGCGACCTTGTTCACTTTCTTTTACGAGTTGTCCAGTAAGTAGGTTAAACGAAAAATAGTAAAAACCTTGACCAATTCCATTAAAGATACCTAATGGAATTAAAAATAATTGAGCTTGTTCTTTTAATGATAAAATAAGCAAATAATAAGCAATCATTGAAAAGATGCCAGTTTTAAGAAAAGTAACAAGATTTATTTTTGATATAAATTTTGTTCCAATAATAAAAGCAATAAGCAAAGAAACATAGTTAAGAATATTTTGAAATAAGATAATAAATATACTATTTGTTAGTCTTACTAAATAAACATTCAAAAAAACTGAGGCAATATTTGAACCAGCAAGGAATAACATTCCTACAATAAGTAAATATTTTGTTTCCTTTGTTAAAGTATTTTTAATTTTTAGCATTTCTAAAATTTTTAATTGCTATTTTTAATAATTCTGAAACTTCTTCTTGCGAAAGTGAAATGCTATCAACAAGAACATAAGTTGCAATACCATGCGTATAAAATCGAATATTTTGAAAAAGTTGGCAAGCTTCATCAAATGAAATTTGATACTGTTTTTCAATCTTTTTAATAATATTTTGATTGTACGATGATTGAATTATTTGTGATAGCGTTCTTTGACCACCAATATCTGAAATATAAACAGCTTTGAACAGATTTTTTTCTTTTCTTGCAAATTCGATATAGGCATAGCTAACGCGATACAATTCATCATTTTCATCAACATAAATATCTGTAAATTCTCGATAGTATTTATATATTTCTTCAATAAGTTCTTCTTTTAATTCATCCATATTTTTGTAAACCCTAAAAATAGGATTTGTAGAACAATTCATTTCTTTTGCAATACTTCTTGCATTAACTTCCTCAAAACCACTTTTTCTTATTATTTCAAGAGATGAAGTTAAAATATCTTGCTTATTAATTTTTGATTTTGGTGGCATAACAAAACTCCTTTCTTATAAAATAACATTTGTTACGTAACATATGTTATTTTATAATTAAAAATTAAATTTGTCAATGGAACACATCATAGAAGATATTTTAATTCCTCTTTTTTATTATTTGTGTAATATTATAATTCTATTTAGTTAAAGATGTTGATTTATACGGAAATATTAGCTTTTACAGGAGTAGGAATATCAAAATAAAGTAATATGCCGATATCTATAGAAAAGCAGAAGTAGGGTTTAATGATAAAAAAGAGATATTACAGAAAATAGGAATGTTCAAAAAAAGAAAAATGACAATTCGATGTATAAAAGGAATTATTAAATTTGGTTGTTGATATATAAAAAGTTTCCCATTATGAGAAACTTTGATTTTAAAACTTAATGTTTTTTAATTTTCTTTTTAGCTAACCTTACCATGCTATCATCTAATGTAGTACGTGGGTTTTCTAAATTATAAGTTTTTGCCAAATCTTTGTAATGTTTATCCATGTAATCTTTTATTTCATTAGTTGATTTTGTTTGGAATAGGGTAATTAAGTTTACATCATCTTCTATTTTAAAAATATCATTTAATTTCAAAATAAATTTAGATGTATTTTCTTCGATGTCTGAACTTTCAAAAAAGTAATTTCCTGTGTTTGTATAGATGTTTAAATCTACAAAATAATTAAAGTAAATACTAAATTTTCCAGAATTACGGTGTGACATAAAACCTTTGAAACCATCTTTTAAAAGACCTACAGATGGATTGTAGATTCTATTAACAGGTAAAATTTTGATATTATTAATACTACTAAACGGAATGGTAATATCTACGTTGGATTCATTTTTAATTACTAAAGCATCTTCGTTTAAAATAAGTTGTTGTACATCATCAGAAATACTTGTTACTGAAAATTGTGCTTTTATTCTTTTTTCTTCCATTGCAAAAACCTCCTTTTTAAAAAATAAATTTATTACATCAAAGAACTTTAAATTATGAATAGTCATTTTATCTTTATTCAATTATACCATATAACATGTAGAAATATTGTGATTTAATCAGCTTTTTTATTTGTTGAAATGTTTTTAATGGGTTATAATAAGCACTAATATCATCTATAACAGTATATATCGATTCTTTAAGTTAGATACATTCAAATATATAGAGAGATTGGTTTTAATCATTGCACTTTATAGATAACCAATAGAAATATGTGATATAATTTCATGTAGTTAAGGGAGTTGATTTATATGAAAATATTAGCTTTTACAGGAGCAGGAATATCAAAACAAAGTAATATTCCAACATTTATGGAAAGACCAGATGTAAGGGAAAAACTATTTAGAAGTTATGCCAATACACATCATGAAGAATATAATGAGGTTATTAAACAGCTTAAAGCCAATATGAACGGTGCTAAACCGAATGATGCTCATATTGCTTTAGCTGAGTATCATATACCAATTATTACCATGAATATTGATGGATTGCATAAATTAGCTGGAAGTGATGCTTTAGAATTACATGGTGGTTTACCAGAAGATGATGAAATGGATATTGCGTATTCTTTATATAATAAACCGGTACTTTATGGTGATCCAGCACCAAATTATCAAAAGGCTTATGAAATGGTTTATAAATTACAACCAGGAGATATCTTTTTGGTAGTAGGATGTTCATTTCATACAGGAATATCTGTTGATTTAAGAGAAGTTGCAAAAGCTAGAGGAGCAAGAATTATCGAAATACAGGAAGATGCTGCTCATAATGTAAGAAAAGTATTAGAAGAATTAAAGAAAGGATGATTTAAATAGAATTATTTCAAGGTGATAATACAATTATAAATCAACCTAAAATTATTACGGATGGTTATTATAAAGATTTTGGCAATTTGTTTACTGATTAGCTATATTGTATTTTATATTGGAGAAATCATATATATTTAGATACTATATAAAATAGTTTACATATATCAAACAAATGTTGGAAAGAAATGTTAATAAATATCTTATAATTATCACAGGTATTAATGAAAAACCAAGTGGTTTTCTCAATCGTATTGTAAAAATACAAAAATTAATTTATTTTTATATGGAGTGTAAAAAGGTAAAAGGAGAGTAATATGTCAGTTGAGAGAATAGGCGTTTCATCGGTAGAAAAAATTATAAATCAAATGGGAATGATTTTTAGAGAGCAGCCTGTGGATGATTATGGAATTGATGCGCAAATTGAAATTGTTGAAAATAAATGTGCTACCGGAAAATTAATTGCTGTTCAGATTAAATCGGGTAACAGTTATTTTAAGGAATTAACACCAAATAGTATAATATATAGAGGAAAACGAAAACATTATGATTATTGGTTGAATCATTCTTTACCGGTGATAATCGTTTTGTATGATCCAGAAAAAGATAAATGTTATTGGAATATAGTTAACAAAGAAACAGCAATTTTATCTGAACAAAATTGGAAGATTGAAATTTCTTTTTCTAATCTTTTAGAAAACTCTAAATCATCTTTGATTAAAATTGCAGACAGATTAACAGAGTATGAAAAAAAGTTCAATACTTTTTTATTTGCAAAGCCATGGATGAAACAAATTATTTATGGAAATAGAATTGTTTTAAATGTTGAAGAATGGATAAATAAATCATCCGGTAGAGGTACTTTTAAGCTGAAAATAATTGATAAAAATGGTAATGATAGGCAGGTTGTTAATAGTACATTTATTGGGTTTGGAACAAAGCCGTATAATCAAATTTTTCAAGAATTATTTCCATGGGCATTTATTACTATAGATTACAATTATTATAAAGATTATGATAGCATAGCAATGCGTGATAATGATTATGAAGCAGCTGAATATACTTATTTTGATTCTGTTGGTGCGGTATTTGATATGAGTGAATTTAAATATATTGTTCCCAAAGACGCACTACCAATAAAAAAATGGATGTGTGATCCTTGTAATATAAGACCGTACAGCATAGGTGGAGGGGAAGTAGCGTTCTATCAATTAATATTAGAATTAAATGATGTTGCAAAAGCATTTTTAATTTTAGATGATTTCATTAATGAGACAAATTTTTATACATTATTAAGTTAGATAAAAAATATTATAGTGAAGAATTTTTTGAAATTATAATAAATATTTAACATGATTAATAATGTAACATATTCTTAAAAAGTATGAGATAAATAAAATAACATTGATAAAGTATTAAGTGATTAACCGAAGAATAAACAATTGTTTATAAATTTTTTTTGATTTAAAAAATTACTAAATCTAAATAAGTAGGAATTGTAAAATGTATAAATGAAGTATTTATATTGTGAAAAATTGGATGATATAAATATTTTTTAATTAAATGAGAAGAGGAGATTAAAGCAAATGGAGACACATATTCATAATCCGTATAAAGTAAATTGGAAAATGTACGGGCTTATAGGTGTGATATCAATTTTAGTAATGATTTTTGCTTCTTTTTGTTGCCCTAATGCACAAAATGTACAAAGTATTATTTTTGATATAATTAGAAATTTATCTTACGGAGGTGTTGCATCTGTTTTTATTGCTTTATTAATTGAAATAGGAAATGTCAAAGAGAAAAATAATAAAGCTAATAATTTGTATGAAATGATTTATAGTGATTTAAAAATTAATATTTTGTGGTATTTGAATGGTTGGGCACAATTTTGTAATATAGTATACAAAGATAAAGAATACAAAGATGAAAAACATACTTGGACTGAATGGTATGGCATTGTTAAAAATCGTTTTATAGAATTAGATGACAAAAGACAAGAACAAGCACTAGAATTCTTTAAAGATGAATTAATATATAATTTAGATGTAATAGAAAAATCTATAGATTATATAAATAAACAACAATTTATTTTGAGTATTAATGAATTATACGATGAAAATTTAAAATCAATTATTGAGAATTTTAAATTTGAATGTTATGGTGCAAAGTCATTTTTAAAAATAAATTTTAATAGTGAAAAATTTTGGAAATCATTTGATGCAATAAATGAGGATTTAAAAAAATATATATGTAGTTGGACGGATATACAATATTATAATTATTATAAATTTAAACCTTTTGATATTTTAACTAATAAAAGTGATATTAGAACCGCAATTATCGAGAGTAAAAAACATAATAAATTAAAGTAATTTTATTACACGAATTGTTTTAGAAAGGAAGATTAATTAATGAACTCAATTTTAATTAAACCACATCATTTTATTGATATTATTAAATTATATGGATCTGGGATAGATAGATTTGTTCCTGATGAAAAAATGGGACATGATTTTTATAAGGTTGCTAATGAAATTATTGATAATCCATCTGTTGATTTAAAATTAACAATTGATGGAGATGATATTTGTAAACCTTGTAAAAAGTATCACGAACAATGTATAGATCCATTAACACATATACAAGGATATACGAGTAAAGATGTTTATAATAAAACTTTAGATAAAAGAATTATAAAATTATATAACTTAAATGATGAATATTATACGGCAAAACAATTATGCTCTATAATTCAAAATAATAAAGAATATATCTTTGAAGTCTGGGATGAAGAAGATAATGAGGTAACACAAAAAAGATATGAATTATTTTTACAAGGGGCTCATAAATTTTTAGATAACATTTAAAGAAGAGGTGATAGAATTGTCAAAAAAGGAAAAAGCGTATTTTCATTTACCAGGATTATTTGAATTTTATGAATTATATAAAGTCTTTTTACCATTATTCTATCATCATCGTGAATATTTTTATGATTGGTGTGAAATAGGTTCTATTTATGGAAGTCCTGAAGATTGCTTATGGGGTGGAGGACGTCTTGGTGAAGGAAATCAAAATCCTTATGAAGTTCTTTCACTTATGGATCAATATCATATTTCTTCGCGACTTACTTTCAGTAATTCATTACTTCAAGAAAAGCATCTTCAAGATAAAAGATGTAATGATCTTTGTGCTTTATTTGAAAAAAGTGAGGTTCAAAGTGGGATTATCATTCATTCTGATTTGTTACTAGAATATTTAAAAAAACAATATCCACGTTTTTATTTTGTTTCTTCAACAACGAAAGTTCTTACAAAATTTGAACAATTAGTAGATGAATTAAAGAGAGATGACTTTTTATATGTTGTTCCTGATTTTCGTTTAAATAAAGCTCAACAATTAGAAAGTCTTTTACAAAAAGATAAGGATAAAGTTGAATTTTTATGTAATGAGTGTTGTTTTATAGGCTGCCTTGAACGAAAGAAATGTTATGAAACGGTTAGCCGTCAAAATCTAGGAGAAGATTGTTTAGATCATGTATGCAAAGCTATGAATTCTCATGAAGGGTATCGTTTTTCTAAAGCTATGCAAAATTCGAGTTTTATCAGTGTTGAAGATATTCAAAATAATTATCTACCAAAAGGCTTTTCTCAATTTAAAATAGAAGGTAGAAGTTTAGGGAGTGCTTTAGTGTTAGAATTTTTACTTTATTATATGGTAAAACCTGAATATCAAATACATGTAAGAGAAGCTATTTATTTAGATAATATGTTAGATTTGTTTTAAAAAATAAGAAGGATAAAACATGTAAAGTGTATAAATTATTAAAGAAATAAAAAGGAGAACATATATGAAAATAGAATATAAAGAAGGTCTTATTGTTTTAAAAGATCAGGATGAAGAAGTCGGTTATATTAAATATGTTAGAAAAGAAGAAAATGTGATTGATGTTATTTCAACAGTTGTTCATGAAAAATATCAAGGTCAAGGGATGGCAGGAAAGCTTTTTGATGCTTTGATGGGCTATGTAAAAGACAATTCTTTGAAAATAATTCCATCTTGTAGTTATATTGAAAAGAAGTTGATAAAACTACCAAATTCTAGTGATTTTTTGCATAAATAGGGCAAAAAAGGATATTATACGCAAAAAATTAATATTTATACTTAAAAATAACAATATTTTCTTGCAATTAGGAAAGATTATCTATATAATACTTTTGTAAATTAAGAGTCAAAGGGGGGAATCATCATGGCAAAAACTGTAGTAAGAGAAAACGAATCTTTAGATGACGCTTTACGTCGTTTTAAAAGACAAGTATCTAGAACAGGTACCCTTGCTGAAGCTCGTAAAAGAGAATTCTATGTTAAACCAGGATTAAAAAGAAAATTAAAATCTGAAGCAGCAAGAAAAAATAATAAAAAAAGATAATAAAAATACAGCCTTCTTGGCTGTTTTTTTATGCCGTTTTTTCATTGAAAAAATAAGTATCATTTAGTATACTTTATATGATAAAAATAAAGATGTTTTTAATCGAAAAAGGGAGAAACTATGAAAACTGTATTAAAAAATGGAAATGTTTTTTACCAAAATAAAATTCAAAAATTAGATGTAGAAATTGATGGTGAAACAATTAGTCAAATAGGTCATGATTTAGATGGTGAGAATATAATTGATTGTACAGATCTTTTAGTAACACCAGGTTTTGTTGATCTTCATGTTCATTTACGTGAACCAGGATTTGAACATAAAGGAACTATTAAAACAGAAACTTTATCTGCTAAATATGGAGGATATACGCATATTGTAGCGATGGCTAATACAAATCCATGTATGGATGATAAAGAAACTATTGAAGATTTTATTCAAAGAGTTCAAAAAGATAGCTCTATTCACACATATACTTATAGTGCTATTACGAAAGATTTAAAAGGACAAGAGCTTGTTGATTTTAAAGAAAATAATGCTTTTGATATTGTACAGGGATTTTCTGATGATGGAAAAGGTGTTCAAAGTAAAGAAATGATGGCAAAAGCCATGAAAGAAGCAAAAGCAATCAATAGTATTATTGTTGCTCATTGTGAAGATGAAGGAGAACTTGAAAAAGGAGCATGTATTAACTTAGGACGTGTTTCTAAAGAAAATGGTCTTGTAGGAATCAATAATGCTTCAGAATATAATCATGCTTTACGTGATTTACAATTATCTAAAGAAATTGGTAATCGTTATCATATTTGTCATATTTCTACTAAAGAAACTGTGGCAGGATTAAGAGAATATCGAAAACAAGGACTTCCTGTTTCAGGAGAAGCTTGTCCACATCATTTGATTTTAACAGATGAAAATATTAAAAACTTAAATCCAAATTATAAAATGAATCCACCACTTCGAAGTAAAGAAGATTTAGATGCTTTAATTGAAGGGCTTAAAGATGGAACAGTGACATGTATCTCAACAGATCATGCACCTCATAGTGATGAAGAAAAATTAAAACCAATTGATCAAGCACCATTTGGTATTATAGGTAATCAACATGCTTTTAGTCTTATTTATACATATTTAGTTAAGAAGAATTTGTTAGATTTAGAAACTGTTTTAAAATGTATGACAGTCAATCCAAGTCAAGTAATTGGATTGGATCATGATATGGCTGTTGGTAAAAAAGCTAATATTGCTATCATTGATTTAAATGAAGAATATACGATTACGAGAGATAATATTTATTCAAAAGCAAAAAACACACCATTTTTAGATACAAAATGTTTTGGTTTAGTGAAGTATCATATTTTAGATGGAAAAATAGAAAAATTATAGGAGGAATTTATGAACTATCAAGGGTTAATGGAAATTACAAAAATTGAAAACATTGCAGATGATGTTTATGAAATGACTTTAAAGGGAGAAGGGGCTAAATATATTAGCCAACCAGGTCAATTCATTAATATTAAGATCAATGAAAGTTTACAACCTTATCTTAGAAGACCAATGTCTATTTCAGATTACGATGAAAATACAATTGTGATTGTTTTTAAAGTTGTTGGTCAAGGAACAGAAATTTTAAAGAATAAACAAATTGGAGATCAATTGGATTGTTTAATTGGTTTAGGAAATGGTTTTACTGTTCAAGAAGGAAAAGCTTTACTTATTGGTGGAGGACTTGGAACACCACCTCTTTATAACTTAGGTAAAAAATTAAAAGAAAAAGGTGTAGAAGTGACAACTGTTTTAGGATTTTCTTCTAAAAAAGATGTTTTCTATATTGATAAATTCCAAGAATTTGGAGATGTATTAATTGCGACAATGGATGGTTCTTTAGGTGTTAAAGGAACAGTTATTGATGTTATTAAAAAAGCTAATTTAACATTTGATCATTATTATACATGTGGACCTGAACCAATGTTAGATGCGCTTGCTTTAAATTATCCAGAAAACGGACAACTTTCTTTTGAAGCGAGAATGGGATGTGGTTTTGGAGCTTGTATGGGATGTTCATGTAAAGTGAAAACAAAACCTTATAAACGTATTTGTGTAGAAGGACCAATTTTATTAAGTGAGGAGGTTATTGTAAATGGTTAATTTAAAAGTTAAACTTCCAGGTTTGGAAATGAAAAATCCAGTGATTCCAGCATCAGGAACTTTTGGATTTGGATATGAATTTACAAGATTCTATGATATTAATGTTTTAGGAAGTATCATGATTAAAGGAACAACGCTTGAACCACGTTATGGAAATCCTTTACCACGTATTGCGGAAGGGCCAAGTGGAATGCTTAATGCAATTGGACTCCAAAATCCTGGTGTTGATGCGGTCATGTCTCATGAGCTAGAAGAACTTCGTAAATGTTATAATGATAAAGTCATTGCGAATATCGGTGGAAGCTGTGTTGATGATTATGTTGAAACTGCAAAACGTATTTCAACACATGATATGGTAGGAGCGTTAGAACTTAATATTTCTTGTCCAAATGTTCATAGTGGAGGTATTCAATTTGGTACAAATCCACAAATGGCTGCGGATGTTACACGTAAAGTAAAAGCCGTTTCCCAAAAACCGGTTTATGTTAAACTTTCTCCTAATGTAACAGATATCGTTGAAATGGCAAAGGCTGTAGAAGAAGCTGGAGCTGATGGAATTACAATGATCAATACTTTAGTAGGTATGCGTTTTAATATCAAAACTGGAAAACCGATTATCGCTAATGGAACAGGTGGTTATTCAGGACCAGCTATTTTCCCAGTAGCTTTACGTATGGTTCATCAAGTAAGTAAAGCTGTTAAGATTCCAGTAATTGGTATGGGTGGTATTTCAAGTGCCCATGATGTTATTGAAATGATGGTTGCAGGCGCAAGCGCTGTGGCGATTGGTTGTCAAAACCTTGTTGATCCATATGCTTGTTATAAAATTATTCAAGATTTACCAAAGGAACTTGAAAAGCTTGGTGTTGAAGATATTAATGATATTGTTGGATTATCACATCAATAAAAAGAGAAATGAAAGATTTCTCTTTTTCTATCATTATCCATGTAATATAATAAGATAAATAGGGGTGAAATAAATGGATTTAGATACATTGTTAAATAAAAATCAAAAAGAAGCAGCAACGTATTTAGATAGTCACTTAAGAATTATTGCGGGGGCAGGTTCTGGAAAAACAAGAGTTGTGACTTATCGTATTGCACATTTAATACAGGATGTAGGAATTGATCCTCGTTCTATTTTGGCAATTACTTTTACCAATAAAGCTGCTAACGAGATGAAAGAAAGAGTGAATGAAGTTGTAGGTATTCATGGAAGTGGAACACTTATTTGTACGATTCATTCTTTATGTGTGAGATTTTTAAGACAACATATTAATGTTTTAAATTATCCAAGTAATTTTACAATTATGGATGAAGAAGATCAAAAAGCACTTATTAAAAAGCTTTATACACAATTAGAAATAGATGCAAAAGTTATTTCTATTAAAAGTATGATCAATACAATTTCTTCATATAAAACAGCAAGAGTTTCTCCACAAAGAGCTATTGAATTAGCTGGACAATTTTCAGGAGAACTCAAAAAAGCAAAAGTCTATGAAGCCTATGAAAACTATAAAGAAGATCATTTCTTATTAGATTTTGATGATTTATTATTAAAAGCAGTTTATATTTTGGATAATTATCCAGATATATTAGAAAAATGGCAAAGAAAATTCCAATATATTCATGTAGATGAATTCCAAGATGTAGGTGAAATTGAATATCATTTAGTTCAATTATTATCAAAATATGCCATTGTTTGTGTCGTTGGAGATCCTGATCAAACAATTTATAGCTTTAGAGGAGCAGATGTTCATTTTATTTTAGATTTTGATAAAGATTTCAAACCTAATAAAACAATTATTCTTGATCAAAACTATCGTTCAACTGGAAATATATTAAAAGTATCAAATAATTTAATTCGTAAAAATAGTCAACGTTTAGAAAAGAATCTTTTTACAAAGCAAACAGGTGGAGAAGATGTGATTCACCATGTTGCTAAAAGTGAAGAAGAGGAAGCTAATTGGATTGCTAATAAAATCGAAGATATTGTAAATAATCAAGATGGGGTTAATTATCGTGATATTGCAATTTTATATCGTGCAAACTATTTATCACGTACGATTGAACAAGTATTGATTCGTAAAGGAATTGATTATCGTATTTTTGGGGGGTTAAAATTCTTTAATCGTAAAGAAGTTAAAGATGCTTTAAGCTATTTAAGACTTGTTTGTAATCAAGAAGATTTAGCGTTTGAAAGAATTATTAATACACCAGCTAGAGGTATTGGTAAAAAAACATTAGAAAATATTCAATTAGTAGCACTTAATCATCAAATTTCACTTTATGATGCTTTAACGCTTCATAGTGATGAAATTAGACTATCTAATAAATCTAAAAAAGAAGTGCGAATTTTAGTTGAAGCAATTGAAAAAGCAAGACGTTCAACTTTACCATTACATGAAATGTTTGAACAATTAATGATTGATGTAGGCTACATCGATATGTTAAAAAATGATTTAGAAGATAATCGAATTGATAATATTCATGAATTACAACGTTCTATTTATGATTTTCAAGTTTCTCATGAGGATGCACCAACTTTAGAAAATTATTTACAAGATATTTCTTTATATACAGATAATGATTCTATTGATCAAGGGCAATATGTTTCTTTAATGTCTATTCATATGGCTAAAGGTCTAGAATTTGATTATGTCTTTGTTTTAGGCTTATCTGAAGGAATTTTCCCAAGCTTTAGAAGTTTAGCTGAAGATGGAGATGATGGTCTTGAAGAAGAAAGAAGACTCGCATATGTAGCCTTTACAAGAGCGAGAAAACAGCTTTTCTTAACAGATAGTGAAGGATTTAGTTTTGTAACAGATTCACCTAAAATTTCTAGTCGTTTCATTGATGAAGTAGGAAATGAAGGAATTATTCATAGCGGAAGTAAGCCTCGTTTTAAAACAACAGATTATGTACCTAAACAAACAGTGTCTAAAGCAGAATTAATTGGAGATAATAAAGTTGATGATTGGAAAGTAGGAGACCTTGTAAATCATGATATTTTTGGTAAGGGTGTTGTTGTTAAGGTCAATAAGAATATTTTAGATATTGCTTTTGAGCTTCCAGCAGGACTGAAGTCTTTAATGGCCAATCATAAAGCATTAAAAAAACTTACAAATTAGAGAATTCTTAGAATTCTCTTTTTAGTATTATTTTGTTATAATAAAAAAGATTTTAAAAAGGAGTAAGAATATGGATGATTTAAAAAGATATGAAGAATTAGTAAAAACAATTGAATATCATAATGATTTTTATTATAACCAAGACGATCCAAAAATAAGTGATTATGAATATGATATGATGATGAAAGAACTTAAAAAAATAGAAAAGGATCATCCTGAATTTGTCACACCAAATTCACCAACACAACATGTTGGAGGAAGTGCTAAAAGAGAAGCAGGTGTATTAGTCAGACATCGTGTGCCTATGCTTTCTTTACAAGATGTCTTTTCTAAAGAAGAAGTCCAAGAATTTGTAGAATCAATGCAAGAGACGTTAGTTGATCCTGTGTTTGTTGTTGAATATAAAATTGATGGTCTTTCAATGGCTTTAAGATATGAAAATGGTCTTTTAACAACGGCTATTACTCGTGGAGATGGAATCATTCAAGGAGAAGATGTAACCGTTAATGCTAAAGTAATCAAAGATGTTAAAAATAAATTAAAGGAACCTATTGAATATCTTGAAGTACGTGGTGAAGTTTATATGACAAATGAGGCCTTTGATAAAGTAAATGAAATTCAAGAGCTTAATAATAAAAAAACTTTCGCAAATCCTAGAAACTGTGCGGCAGGAACATTACGTCAATTAGATAGTCGTATTACAAAACAAAGAAACCTTTCTATGTTTATTTTTAATATTCAAGATATTCGAGGAAAAGAAATTACGAGTCATAGTCAAGGTTATGAATATTTAAAAATTCAAGGAATGAAAGTCATTGATAATTATCAAATTTGTCATAGCTTTGAAGAAGTATGGAAAGCTATTGAGATGATTGGTGAAAGTAGAGATCAATTAGGCTATGATATAGATGGTGCCGTTGTTAAAATTGATAGCTATGCACAAAGACAACAATTAGGGCAAACAGCCAAAGTGCCTCGTTGGGCCGTGGCTTATAAATATCCGCCAGAAGAAAAAGAAACAAAGCTTTTAGATATAGAACTTTCAGTTGGAAGAACAGGTAGAATTACACCAACAGCTATCTTTGAACCAGTCCGTTTATGTGGAACAACGGTTTCAAGAGCAACGCTTCATAATCAAGATTTTATTGATAGTTTAGATGTACGTCTTGGCGATACAATCATTGTTTATAAATCAGGAGAAATCATTCCTAAAGTAAAAGGTGTCAATAAAGATAAAAGACCTGCAGGAAGTGTTCCTTATCAAATAGGAAATACGTGTCCTGTATGTGGGGCACCAACGTATCAAGAAGAGGGGACAGTTGATATTAAATGTTCTAATCCTACATGTCCAAGTAAACTAGTTAGAAATGTTGTTAATTTTGTAGGAAGAGATGCCATGGATATTAAAGGTTTTGGTTTATCGTATGTTGAAACTTTAATAGATCAAGGGTATATTCATGATGTCAGTGATATTTATATTTTAAAAGATAAAAGACAAGAACTTTTAGATAAAAAGGTAATTGGTCTTGTTAAAAGTACAGATAATTTATTAAATGCCATTGAAAAAAGTAAAGAAAATGATGCAACGAAGGTTTTAACTGCTTTAGGTATTTCAAATATTGGTAAATCTGCTGCAAAATCTTTAATGAAGAAATTTAAAACGATGGATCAATTGATGAATGCTTCTTATGAACAACTTATTGAAGTCAATGATATTGGTGATACCAGTGCACAAATTTTAATTGATTATTTTAAAGATGAAAAGAATAAAGAAATCATTCATAAATTAGAGCACTATGGATTAAAGATGGAAATTGAAGATACTCAAAGTTCATCTATATTAGAAAATATGACTTTTGTTGTTACAGGAACACTTCCTACATTATCTAGAAAAGAAGCAGCTACTTTAATAGAAAATAATGGTGGTAAAGTTTCTGGATCCGTTTCTAAAAAGACAACCTATTTATTAGCAGGGGAAAATGCAGGTAGTAAGCTTACAAAAGCACAATCTTTAAATATTCCAGTTTTAACGGAAGAAATGTTTATGGAAATGATAAAATCATAATTTTATGCTATAATGTGCCAAAAAAGGAGGGTGCTCATGAAAAAACTATTTACAGTTATATTATGTTTACTTCTTTGTACAGGATGTACGTCAAAAACAAGTAAAAAAGAAACAAAAAGTAGCCAAGATACATCATCTACTGATTCTTTAGATGATTCATTTTATCCTATTGTTAATTTAGGAACGAATCTTGTAAGAGAAACTTTTTATCAAGATTTTTCTTCCTCTGAAGATTTTCAAACAATAGGAAGAGAATTACAAGCTTTATCGACAGATTATTTCTCTACTTCAGATTATTATATGTCTGAGGGTCTACAACTTGTTCAAAATGATAAAAATCAACTTTTAAAGAAAGAAAAATATTCTTTACAACCATTAAATGGAGAATTAGTTGATGGTCAAGAAATTAATAAGATGGTAGAAAATATTAGTGAACAAGATTATTATGAAAAAAGTGGAGATAAGTATACTTTAAAAGGAATGTCTATAGCGATTATTCTAGATCCAAAAGGTGGAACGAATGCAACTTTATCTGAAGGAAGTATAGACAGTTACGCAAAAGAAACGATTTCTAGATTGTATAAGTACTTACAAACAAAAAAATCTGTGAAAGATATTCCTACTTTTATTGCTGTTTATCGTCAAAATGACAGTGAAGAAAATAGTTATAATGGACGCTTTATTTATAGTAGTTATTGTCAAAATGGAAAAGTTGGAAATATTAAATCTTTAGATTATGCTACTTATATTTTTACAAGTGATGAAGCAAATAAAGCAGATGAAGCTCTATATTCACAATTTTCGGTTTTTAAAAACAATGTAAAAAATGCTTCAACTGAAGCTGTTGGTGTTGTAGGTTATGGGAAATATAAAGATGGTTCAATTCAAAGTTTAAAAATTCAAATTACTGCGAGTGTAAAAAGTTATACAGAACTTATTTATGTAGTAGAAACAGTTGCAGACCAAATGGATAATCATTTTTCTGGATTTGATAGTTATGCAGTGATTAATGATCAAGATGGATTGAAAGCTGTTGTGATTAAAAATGCTGGAAAGGATGCACAAAGTACATTGTTGTATTAATGATAGACATTTGATACAATGATAGAAGAGAAGGTGAAAGAATGGCAAGAGAAAGATTTTCTTTTGATGATACAATCGAATTTGATAAAGATGAATTAAAACCAAATAATGATATTCATGCAAATCATACAGGGAAATTTACATTTGATGATGAAGTAAAGGAGAAAAAGGTGGCTAAACCAAAAAAGAAAAAGAGAAAGCTTAAAATATGGCATGTTGTTTTAACTTTATTTGTTGTTGCAGTAGTTGCTTTTTTCCTTTATATTTTTGTTTTTTCAGGAAATAATAATGGACCTGTTTATGGAGAAAGATGTGTGAAATTATTATCTGTTGATAAAAATGCAATTACTCAAGTTGAATCACAAATAGAACAAGATGAAAATATTCAAGATGTTGCAATTAAAGTTAGTTGTCGTACAATTAAGCTTACTTATCAATTATCAGATAATATTCAAGTTGATACTGCTAAATCTTTAGTTGAAAATTCTTTGCATACTTTTGATGACGCAATGGGACAAAGTAAAGAAGATGGTGCTGCATGGTCACAACTTTTAAATAAAGCAAATGGACGTTTACAATATGATTTAGAAATTATTGTAAAATCTAATGGTGAAAGTGATTTCCCATTATTTGGAACAAAACATGCAGGTGTTGATGCAATTACCTATACAGGTCAAAATGTTAAAGATCAAGCATCAGCAGATAAAGCAATTCAAAGACAAGCAGAAGTCGATGCAGCAAATAAAGCTGCCGCAAATAATAATCAATAAACGAGCTCAGCTCGTTTTTTTGGAGGAAAAAATGAAGAAAAATGATTATTTTATAGGAGAATGTGTTGATCAGTCTCATGATGGAAAAGGAATCGTTAAATATGAAGGATTTACTTATTTTGTAAATGGCATGATTACAGGGGAAGTTGGACAAATTAAATGTATTAAAATGTTAAAAAATTATGGAGTAGGAAGATTAATTGAATTACAAAAGCCTTCACCTGAAAGAGTGAATCCTAAATGTCATATTTATCAAGGCTGTGGTGGTTGTCATTTAATGCATTTATCAAGTAAAGGACAACAAGAATTTAAAACAAAAAGAGTAAAGGATTGTATGGAAAGAATTGGACATTTAGAAGTTGATGTTCAACCTTGTTTAATGCAAGAAAATCCATGGTATTATCGTAATAAAGTACAAATGCCTTTAGGCTATGATAAAAATGGACAACTTGTTACAGGTTTTTATAAACAAAAAACCAATGATATTATTGCTTGTAATGAATGTTTGATTCAAAATGAAGAATCTAATGCAGTGATTCAAAGAGTGAAAGAACTCTTTGTAGAGTACAATATTAAACCTTATGATAAAGTAACACATCGAGGAAATATTAAACATATTCTTACAAAAAAAGGCTATCATAGTGAAGAATTTATGCTTTGTTTTATTACCTATCAAAAAACAATCAAGCATATTGATCAAATTGTAGAAATACTTATTCAAGAATTTCCACATATTAAAACCATTATTCAAAATATTAATGAAAGACATGATAATGTCATTTTAGGTGATGAAGAAAAGATACTGTATGGAAAAGGTTATATTTATGATACATTATTAGACAATCAATATAAAATTTCCTTAAAATCATTCTATCAAATCAATCCTATTCAAGTAGAAAAACTTTATCAAACAGCGATTGATTTAGCTCATATAAATCAAGATTCTGTTGTTTTAGATGCGTATTGTGGAATTGGAACCATTACCCTTTCACTTGCAAAGCATGTAAAGAAAGTCTATGGAGTCGAAGTTGTTCCTCAAGCTATAGAGGATGCTAAAAATAATGCTTTACTTAATAAAATAGATAATGCAGAATTTGTCTGTGATGATGCTGGAAAATATATGGTTGAGCTTGTTAAGAAAAATACCCATTTAGATGTTGTTTTTGTTGATCCACCAAGAAAAGGATGTTCAGAAGAATTCTTAGAACATCTCATACAGGCAAGTCCAAAGGAAATTATTTATATTTCTTGTGATGTGGCTACACAAGCAAGAGATGCTAAATATTTAAATGAACATGGTTATACAATTACTCATTGCCAACCAGTAGATATGTTCCCGCATACTTTCCATGTGGAGACTGTATGTTTGCTGTCAAGAAAATAAAATTAAGTGCTGAAAAGTAGCGCATTTCCGGGCTTTTTGTAAGGTTGGTATCATCGTAAGAAGACTTGCGGAAAGCTCGGTTTTCTTATATGGAAACATATCTACTTTTCTGCCTGGCTGGAGAAAAATTGAGTAGTTGGAGAATAGCGGTAGGGTTTAGGCTGTGGATTAGATATCAGAGGTTGTGGCACTAGGATTGTTGCCAGAGTCGACCGCAGTTCAAGCCACTTGATACTAAGTGGCATACTTGGCAGTGGAATAGATGACAGGAGGGTTTTGATATGGCAGAAAAACATACAGACGAGAATCTTTATAGAGTAGTTCGTAAAGATGGCAGTCACTTAAATACAATGGCAGTCACTTAAATACAAAGGTGAATCCGGATGGTACGAAATCTGCATTGCAATTCACCGATGATAATAATGATTTAAATGGTCCCGTTGATTTGCTGGAAGTCGATGAAGAAGAATTAATAAGAACCGAATACATTTCTGTCCCACAAGCGGAGCGTTCTCTTGGAGAACGACTTATTGATGAAGTTGTTGTTCCCGTGATTAGAGATGCAACCACTCAGCTACTTGAGTATGGAACTGAAAAAGCGGAGATATGGATAGAAGAGAAAGTAGTTCCAATGGCAAAATCAAAAGTGAAGGCTGGGTGGGAAAATCTCAAATTGTTCATATCTGCAATAAAGGATTTTGATAAACCCATAAAAGCCACTCAAATCGTCACTGAACGGAAAAACACCTTTAAGGCAAGTGAGATTGAAGTTGTTAACAGAGAAAATGCGGAATTGAGGTTGGAAAGAATTATAATTACCTAAAAATGAAGATAGCAGGCAACCGCAGTGTCCAGAAGATAAAGAGAGTGCAATTGTGGAGGCATTGAAGCATTTTAAGATGAATAATTAATAAAGGGAGGTGCAGATGCTATGCCAGGTATACTCGTGGTTGAAGATGATGAAAATTTAAATCGTGGAATTACATTCTCACTGAAAAAATCCGGATATGAGGTTTTTTCAGCAGAATCAATGAAAAAAGCGAAAAGAATTGCAAGTGATCATAATGTGGATGTTACCATTTGTGATGTGAATCTTCCGGATGGGAATGGACTGGAATTTGTAAGGTGGATGAGATGCAATTATAATACATACATTATTTGTCTTACAGCACTAGATCAGGAGATGGATCAGGTCATGGGATATGAAGCAGGGGCAGATGAT
The DNA here is from genome assembly GCF_003024685.1 of Faecalibacillus intestinalis. GTDB lineage: Bacteria > Bacillota_I > Bacilli_A > Erysipelotrichales > Coprobacillaceae > Faecalibacillus > Faecalibacillus intestinalis. Next base: position 184,525 of record NZ_PYLQ01000001.1, read on the forward strand.
TATATTACAAAGCCGTTTAGTCTTTCGGTACTTCTTTTGAAAATAGAAGCATATTTCCGCCGCAGACAGGAGAAAACGGAAGCCGAAAAGATGATTTCGGGAGATATCGTATTTATCGCAGGAGAAATGAAAGTCCTGATAAAGAGTCGTGAAATCAGTCTGACAAAAACGGAGTTGAAAATGCTGACTTTTTTTCTTCAGAATCCGAAACAGATTCTTTCAAAAACACAAATATTGGAAAATGTGTTTGATCTGGAAGGGGATTTTGTAGATGAAAATACAATCGCTGTCAATATCAGAAGACTCCGTAAGAAAATTGAAGACAATCCGGCTGCACCGGTCTATATAAAGAATATCAGGGGTCTTGGGTATATATGGAATCAGGAGGTAAGGCAGTGACAAAGAGATATCGCAAGAAGATCACAGTAGTGCTCTCTGTGGTATTGCCTGTCATAATATTGTTTGCAATATTAAATTGCTTTACCACGTATGTGTTTTATGAAGATTATAAATATAAAATGAATCTTATGACAGAGATTGTTGCAAAGGAAGAATTTTCCGGGCTGGATGCTGTTTCGGAATTGCTTAAGGATAAGGATATTGAAACTAGCGAACAGGGAAGGCAATTATTGGAGCAATATGGATACTGGGGAAATAAAGGGAATGCATTTTATTCGCAATTCCAGCATCAGGTTATGGTGACCGGTGCTGTAAGCACTGTGATATGCGTGCTTCTTTTTACTTTTTTACTTTATTGGAAGAAAAAAGAAGATGCGTGTCATCAGAAAATTTTAGACCAGTTGGAAGAAATTCTGATCAGATTCCGTGAAAATAAATTTGATGATTTACTGAAAACGGAAAATCACACAGAACTGGAAAATTTGAATGATCAACTTGAAGCAATCGGACATCATATTCAGTTGCTAAAGGAAGAAGCACAGGAAGAAAAAGAGAGCACGAAGGAAATGGTTTCTGATATTTCTCACCAGTTAAAGACACCGGTTGCAGCTTTAGATATATGCTTTAGTGTGCTGATGCAGAATGACTTAAGTGCCACAGAACAGGAGGAGTTTCGTGTCCGTTGTCGGAGTGCTCTGGATGGCCTGGAGACATTATTGCAGTCGCTTCTTGAAATATCCAAGATGGAAACTGGACTGATTCAGATGAATAAGAAAAAATTTCCGCTTATGGATACTGTCATATCTGCTGTGAACCGTACTTATCCCAAAGCGGATGAGAAAGAGATAGAATTTGTTTTTGACTATGAAAAAGAGCTGGAAACATGCACGATTATGCAGGATAAAAGGTGGCTTGGTGAAGCTGTGATCAACGTTCTGGATAATGCAGTCAAGTACAGTCCGTGTGGTTCAAAAATTTTTATTCGGTTGCAAAAAAGAAACAATCTTGTAAGAATGGAAATTGAGGATCAGGGAATTGGTATTCCGCAGAATGAGTATCACAAAATTTTTCAACGATTTTATAGAGGAAGTTCCAGGGAGGTCATGGAAAAGAGTGGTACAGGAATCGGACTTTTTCTATCGAGAGAAATTATCGAAAAACACGCAGGTACGATCACGGTAACCTCCGGCAAAAAGAAAAAAGGAAGCACGTTTGTAATTCAATTACCATATGTTGGTTAAATTTTAAGTGAGCAGAAATCTTACAATTCTGTAAGACTTCTGCTCGTTTTTTGAAAGTGAAATGAAAGATTGTCCTGATACAATTTGAATGTAGGATGAAAAGGAGGCAAAACACATGAGTGTGATATTAGAAACTAAGCAGCTTTGTAAGTTTTATGGCGCAGGTGAGAATCAGGTCAAAGCGGTCAATCAGGTGGATATTCAGATTGAGCGGGGAGAATTTGTTGCAATTGTTGGAAAGTCAGGTTCCGGTAAAAGCACATTACTTCATATGCTTGGAGGGCTAGACACCCCGACAAAAGGCAATGTTACTTTAGCAAGGAAAGATTTATACAGGATGAAGGAAGATGCCCTTGCTGTTTTCCGTAGAAGAAAAATCGGATTTGTTTTTCAGGCATTTAATCTGGTTTCATCTGTTAATGTCTGGGAAAATATTGTACTGCCACTGGGGCTGGATGGAAGAAAAGTGGATGAAGCGTATATAAATGATATTATTGCAACTCTGGGGATTGAAAATCGGATTTATAATCTGCCAAATCAGTTATCCGGAGGACAGCAGCAGAGAGTAGCAATTGCAAGAGCACTGGTGAATCGTCCGGAAATTATATTTGCGGATGAGCCGACCGGAAATCTTGATTCTAAGACCAGTGATGAGGTAATCGCTCTGCTTAAGATGACAGCAAAAAAATATGGACAGACAATTGTAATGATTACCCATGATGACGAAATTGCACAGGTCGCTGACCGTATTCTGGTGATTGAGGACGGACAGGTGGTGGATTTCAGATGAAGACAATAAGCAGGATTGCATATAGAAATGACAAAAAGAACAGGACAAGAAGTATACTGATCATGATGGCAATCTGTCTGACTACGATGCTGCTTGTGATTATCAGTACTGTGGGAAATGGAATGATCCGTTTGCAGAAAAGTCAGGCGGCAGGATCATATGGAAGCAATTATGGTCTGTTTGTTTCCGCAGACGGATCGCAGTTAAAAGAAGTAAACCGCCGTGCGGAAATAGATGCTACAGGCACTATGTGCACCGAAGGTATCATAAAAGGCAATGAAAAAGGCGGGTTTGTCTGCATGGATGAGACTGCAAGAAAAATGCTTCCTTATAATAAAGAATATGAGTTGAAGGAAGGAAAGTATCCGGGGGGAACGCAGGAAATTGCCGCAGGAAGAGCATTCTTTCGTGCAATGGGATATGATGATGTAAAAATCGGAGATACGGTTACACTGGATTACCGCGCAGGGATGCAGTCAGAATATAAGCCGGAAGAATTTGTTGTCAGCGGAATCCTATATGATCGGGATGAGTATACCATCGAGGCATCTTATGTTGCTTTCGGGTCACAGGAGTTTTATGATGAGCACGTCGCAGAGAATGACAGACAGTATAATATTTATTTTACTTTAAATGATTCGGCAAATGTATCTATGAATAATATTGATTCGGTTATAAAGCAGATTGCAGCAGCTTGTGGGATCGAAGAAAAAAACGTTACAGTCAATGATCTCTATTTGCAATGGGTCTTGCAGCCGAGTTATGAAATGATTGCGGTATGTGGAATTCTGATTCTTGCAATTGTACTTTTCTCTGTTGTGGTCATTTATAATATTTTTCAGGTCGGTATTGCCAACAAGATACAGGAGTATGGAAAAATTAAGGCTCTGGGAGCGACAAAAAAGCAGATGAAACAACTGATCTTCAGAGAGGGCATTTTTTTGACAATTTTTTCAATACCAGTTGGATTGCTTTTTGGCTTTCTGATTGCAAAATGCGGTTTTAACTGGCTGGTAGAACAGGGAAACTTTGTATCAACCGGAATTGGCTCTATGGGAGTCCAAAATCAGCAGGTGCCACTATATTCCCTGCCTGTTATGCTTCTATGTATTTTCGTATCATTTCTTACCGTTGCTTTGGCACTGCGTAAACCAATGAAAATTGTTTCACGGATTTCACCTATCGAAGCAACACGGTATTTAGAAAATGCAGAAACACAAAAAAAGGGAAAGCGAATTGGCAGAAAAAATGTCACTGTGTTTTCTATGGCAATGGCAAATGTGACGGGTAATCCAAAAAGAACCATTGGTACCATCCTCACAATGGGGCTTTCTTGCACATTGTTTGTGATTATCTCTAATTATGTCGGAAATATTGACACGGAGCATGAAGCACGTCTTTCCGTTAATCATGGACAATTCGAACTGCAGCTTGACTATTCTGCTGAGTATGATGAAAGATATCCGGAGAATAATCTGGATACGATTCTGACGGACAATCCATTGAATGATTCGCTGATTGAAGAAATCAAAAGCATTCCGGGAGTGACAGATGTCATGACGAGAGAGATTGTCTCTGTAAATCTGAACGGAACGAGATTTCCGGGTGCTATTGTGAGTAAAAAGGATTTTGATTTTATGCACCAGGACGGGGATATTGGCTCTATGGACTATGAACAGGCGGTAAAGAATGGTGATATTTTCTTTGGCTGGTCGACGTGGATGGAACAAGATGGATATACTCCGGGAGAATCCATTGCATTTAACTTTGAGAATGGAAGTGGAACCTATACCTATCAGGGAAAGATTGCAGGATCCTTTGTAAGTGCGGACACTTATCTTGTCATTCCGGAAGGTGTATACCGTTCCATGAATCTGAGAGGAACAGCCTATGGCTATCTGTGGGTGGACTGTGATAAAAAAGATGTAGCATCTGTGGAACAGAGTCTGAATACTTTGATTTCTAATGCTTCGCATATAAAAATGGATACCTATCATGCACAGTTACAATCTGCAGAATTAGCAGCTCGCATGATGAAGCTTGGCTGTTATCTGTTTATGGCGGTTGTAGGACTCATCGGTTTTATGAATATGGCAAACACCATGATTATGAATATTACGACAAAAAAGCAGGAATATGGTGTATTACAGGCTGTGGGTATGACAAATAAACAATTAAATTTATGCCTGCAGTTACAGGGACTGATTTTTACGGTTGGCACCATATGCGTAGCTTTGATCATTGGTCTGCCGCTCGGTTATGCACTTTTTTCCTATGCAAAACATAATGGAATATTTGGAATGAATATCTATCATGTTCCAATTACACCAATTCTTGCTATGATTTTGCTGGTCGGTCTTTTGCAGATTGTGCTTTCCCTCGTTTTAAGCAGTAATCTGAAAAAGGAAACGCTGGTTGAAAGAATAAGGTATCAGGGATAGCAAATATTGCTGGGATATCCTCAGTAGCATAGTGGCGATAACGAGTACAGCTATTGCAATTTACCTTGGGGAATAGATAAAATCAGTTATTCCTATAAATCTCATTACGTTGTTGCTGCTGGTACATATGGTTTATATCGGAATCAGATGTTATGTGAAAGAACGGGGACATTATTAGGGAATAAATAGGATATTGAGAAAACGATGATGTAAACTGTCGTCTTCTCAATTTTTTATATGTTTAAAATACAGCTTGATGAACTTGCCTGTCCTAAAATTTTAAAGACAGTTATTGCTGACGGAAAAGGAATTGAGGTAAATACTTCCAGTTACAGATATGGATTGTCTGATCTCACTCCGTCAAGGGATATTTTAAAATTATATTGGGAATTGGGTGGGCAAATACTCACCATCGGAAGCGACAGCCATAAACCAGAACACCTGGGAACGTTTATTAATGAGACAAAATAGGAATTAAAAGCACTTGGCTTCAAAAAGTTTTGTACTTTTGATAAAATGCAACCGATTTATCATCAATTATAATAAATTTGATTAAGCAGCCTGTATGTAATGAAGCATACAGGCTGCTTGCAGTTTATAACTCTAATGAATCTTCTGTATCTACCCACATCTGTCAATTGCCCTCAAGATATAATCTCGCATATTCAAGTGGTTCATCGGCTGCAAGTGAAGTCAATGCACAGTCTGATCCGGGTGTGGTTTTTAAATCCTTTTCGGCTTCCCAGCAGTCAATGCGAAGCATATAGCCGGCACTGGTATAAACATCAATACTGTTGCACTGTGGATTGTATTCTGCAAATATTGTTCTCATCGTATCTTATCTCCTTATCGCTCAATCATCAGTTTCAAAAATCAGAAGCATTTCAATCAGTCCACCATGTCACTTTTATTTTGTGTTATACTGTTTTATATAATTTTTTTGCCCTTGTATTTTCCCTTATCAGAGTTCGTAAACACTGGTGGGAAGATATAACACAAGGGAAACAATAAGGGAAAGCTCACCTGCGACAAATCCAGTGTTTTCAAGGGTTTGCGGAGAATTTGATAACAAAATATAACAGTTATTAGCTCTCTTAAAACAGGTGAAATCTCAATCGGAAGTTGCAGGATGAAAGTTTAAGAATATGATGATTGTTTTTTTCAGTTATGTTTTTACTGATATTGGTGATGATTCTAGTTATATTTATAAGTGGAACAAGAAGTTGGAATAAAAATAATAATTTTTCCTCTGTTTAAAGGTGGAAGCCAGAGTGGCTGCCAAGCGACAGAGTACGATCCAGGTTGAGGAGACATCTCAGCGGTCCACGGGTATCATAGTACCACCAGTACGTCTTATTACGTTATTTTTGAGGTGGAAAGTGGTGCTTGGATGGAGTTTTCTGTATATGGAAAAAAGTATGGGATGCTTGCAGAAGGAGATGAAAGAAAGCTGATCTTTCAGGACAGTCGTTATCTGAGATTCGAGAGGACAATTTATAATAAGAAGTAGAACCTCCAGTTTGTAGAATTCAAAAATTTAATATGAAATGTGAGATAGAGCGTATGGAAATAAACAAGACGTTCTATTTTTTTGCCTTTTTGAAAAAAGTGATTAAAAAGCTATTGGCATTTTGTTACTGGAGTTTGAAAACTATCACAATCAGATAAATCAAAGCAAGTTGAAACGCAAGTGTACTCGTGATTTCATTGAAAGTCTATTAGGTGTTAGGCTTAAAAAATAGTTTTATAAAAATAGGGAGATGTGTTTTGGAACAGGAGGTAAGAGCTATCCTTGATAGATAAGGACAATGCGAAGAAATGGGTTGCTAAAGGGGAATTATCCGAACTCATAACATTTAACGATAACTTTTCAATCGTTAAATAATGTAGTAGATACGATTGACCATACGTACTTATCATATGTAAAAAGGGTAGGCGTATTTGCAGTTGTGTCGTTCCACATTGAAAATATTTTAAGATTTGAGAAATTCTAGTGATTTCTTTTTTTATAGCAAGTTATACAAATAATTATTTGTCATATTATAAAGAGTGATTTACAATAAAAATAGGAGGAAAAAGGAATGAAAGTATTATTAGTTAATGGAGGAGCCCATCCTAAGGGGTGTACAAATAGAGCTTTAGAAGAGGTAGAAAAAGCATTAAAGGAAGAGGAAATAGAAACACTCATTTATCATATTCCTAATGTTCCATTACAAGATTGTATTGCTTGTGGAACTTGTGCTAAAATAGGTAAATGTGTTTTTGATGATTGTGTTAATGAATTTGTAGAAATGGCAAAGGAGGCAGATGGTTTTATTTTTGGAACACCTGTTTATTATGCTCATCCAACTGGAAAGGTTCAAAGTTTTATGGATCGTATTTTTTATAGTGGAAAAGCAGCTTTTGTTCATAAACCAGCTGCTACGATTTCTTCTTCAAGAAGAGCAGGGAGTGTTACAAGTATGGATGTTTTAAATAAATATTTTAGTATTTCACAGATGCCAATTGTTTCTTCTATGTATTGGAATGAAGTTCATGGAAATACCGTAGAAGAAGTAGAACAAGACAAAGAAGGATTAGATACAATGTATGCTTTAGGTAAAAATATGGCATGGATGTTAAAGTGTATTGAAGCTGGTAAAAAAGCAGGAATTGATATTCCTCAAAATACGAAAAGAAATACAAATTTTATAAGATAAGATGAAAATATTATATGTTTCTGATTTAGATGGAACACTTTTAAATAGTAAACAACATACTTCATCTTATACTAATCAAGTGATTAATCAATTAGTAGATGTAGGTATGTTGTTTTCTTATGCTACAGCGCGATCTTATTATTCAGCCAAACCAGCAACAAAAGGATTAACTGCTAAAATTCCTTTAATTCTTTATAATGGGGCTTTTGTTATTGATAATCAAAGCCAAGAAATTCTTGTTTCTAATTTCTTTTTAAAAGAAGAAGTGGATGATTTATCTTTCTATTTTAAACAAAAAGACTTCTATCCTATTGTCTATGCTTTTAGAAATAACTATGAAAAATTTAGTTATATACCTGATAAAATAACAAAACAACAACTTGATTTTATAAACACAAGAAATGATCAAAGAAAAAATCCTATAAAAGACCATCTTTTTAAAGGAAATGTCTTTTATATAACATGCATTGCTTCAAAAGAGCTTTTAGAAGGTTTTTATCATGATTTAAAAGATTATTATCAATGCTTATTTTCTAAAGATATTTATAGCCAAGATTGGTGGTTAGAAATCTTACCAAAAAAGGCAACAAAAGCGCACGCTATTTTACAATTAAAAGAATATTTAAACTGTGATAAAGTAGTTGTGTTTGGTGATGGTTTAAATGATCTTTCTATGTTTGAAATAGCTGATGAAAGTTATGCTGTTGAAAATGCTTGTCGAGAACTTAAAGAAAAGGCAACAGGTGTTATAGGACATCATGATCAAGAGAGTGTAGCTCAATATTTGAAGGAAAATTATAAGGGATAATATGAAAGATTTATATTATGTTTTAATGTATAATCATTTAGGTAATGTAAAACAATGCAAAACTCTCATTAAGCATGGCTTAATTAAAGTAAATGGCCTTGTTGAAACAGATGCTAAAAGAAAAATAACAGAAGATGATTGCATAGAATATCAAAATAGAATACTAAATAGTCAACCTTTTACTTATATCATGCTTAATAAGACCCAAGGTTATATATGTGCAAATAAAGATGAAAAAGAAAAATGTGTTATTGATTTAATAGAAGAAAAAGATTGTTTTTGTTTAGGAAGATTAGATAGAGATACGACAGGTTTACTTCTACTCACAAATGATAAAAGTTTAAAGAAACTCTTATTACCTCAAAATCATGTAGATAAGGTTTATTTGGTCGAAGCTAAAAGGAGACTAAGTAAAAAGGATAAAGAGATTTTTGCTAGGGGGATTGTTATTGATGAAAATATTCAATGTCTACCAGCAAAGATGGATATCATTGATGATTATTGGTGTTATGTAACGATTCAAGAGGGGAAATATCATCAAATAAAGAAGATGTTTTTATCGTTAAATAATGAAGTGGTTTCTTTAAAAAGAATCTCTTTTGATCAAATACAATTAGATTCTTCATTAAAAGAGGGAAATTACCGTTTTCTAACAAAAGAAGAAAGAAATAAGCTTATAAAAAAAGCGGCTCAATGTTGAGTCGCTTAAACTTTTTCTGTCGTTAAAATAACAATAACAGCTCCTACAATAGATAAAATGATACCAGCAAGTAAAACATGACCAACACCTAAAGCATCAAGCATAATTCCTCCGGCGAAGTTTGCAAAAACACCAGATAAAGTCATTGAAGTAGTAACTAAAGATTGTCCTTTAACGCGATCTGCTAAGGCAATTTTTTCATTGACATAATAAACAGAAGCAGGAATAAATAAAGCATAGGCAAACATTTGACATACTTGGGCAAGGTAAATCATAATCATATTTGTCGCAAAATATGTAAGGGCATGTTTGACACAGAACATTAAAATTGAAAACTTGATAAGGGTTCCACAATTGATTTTTTCAGACATTTTAGAAAAGAATGCCATTGTTGGAAGTTCTAACATAGCTGCTACGAAAACAGCATTTCCCATATCTGCACTTGTACCACCAATATTTGTAATAATTTGAATAAAGAAGTTATTAATGATGGTATGAGCAAAATAAACAAGGACGAATCCTACTAAAAATAAGATGAATTTTTTATATTTCATACAGAATTTACCAAAAGAAAGTTGTTCAGTTTCTTCTTGTGGTGTTTCTACTTGTTCAACATCATTTTTAAACTCTTTTGGTAAAACAAACATTTTAACAACAATAAATAATAAAACAGTAAATAAAATATAGAAAAGAGGTAAAATACCTGGAGAAAAACTTTCAACAATATGTCCTAAAGCTAAAGAAGCAATGGCATAAGCTACCGAACCTAAACCTCTAGCAAGACCATAGTTAATTTCAATACCATGTTGTTCAAAAGCAAAAGCAAGAGAATTCATCAGTGGCATAATTGATGACATAATTGAAAAGATAGTAACAACTAAAAATAAAACAAATAAAGCACTTCCTGGAATTAGATAAAGGATGGCTGATAATGCGATAACCACTAAAATGATAGGAGCCATAATATTTCTAATTTCAATATTTTTATGATTGTCAGCAAAAGAGGCAAGCATAGGTTGTAATAAAACAGCGATAATACTTGAAAGAGCTAAAGCAATCCCAATTTGTGAGTTAGAACAACCTTTATCTAATAAAAAGACAGAGGCATAACCCATCATTGCTGCAAAAGCAGCAAAATAAAAGATTTGACTTCCCGCATATTTCAAGTTTAGACTACGATTTTTTTTCATAAACATTTCCTTCCTTGATTGATATTCGTTATCTTTATTTTATCATATAAACATAAAATGTAAGCGCTTTTTTATTTTATGAAAAAATTCATTCTCTTTTACCTGTTTGTAAACTATAATAAATGTGGTGATACAATGAAAGAAATAATGATAATTACAGGTGCAAGTTCTGGTATGGGAAAAGAATTTGCTAGACAAATTGAAAAGAAATATCAAGTTGATGAATTGTGGGTTATTGCTAGAAGAAAGGAAAGACTGGAAAGTCTAAAAGAAATATTAGAAACAAAAGTAAAAGTACTTGCTTTAGATTTAACACAAAAAGAATCATTTGAAATACTTCAGGAAGCTTTATTTAAAGAAAAACCAAGAGTGAAAGTTCTTGTTAATTGTTCAGGCTATGGAAAATTAGATCATTATGAAAATATGTCGTCAGAAACAATTGAAAATATGATGAATTTAAATATGCTGGCAGTTGTCAAAATGGTAAATACTATTTTACCTTATATGCATAAAGAAAGTCATATTGTTAATTTTGCTTCATGTAGTGGCTACATGCCAATTCCTTATTTAAATATTTATGCTGCTTCTAAAGCTTTTGTTCTTAATTATTCAAGGGCATTAAATGAAGAATTGAAGTATCGAGGGATTCATGTATTAGCTATTTGTCCTTATTGGGTTGAAACAGAATTCTTTGATCGTGCTGTTGAAAAAGATAAAAAGCCCGTGGTTATCCGTTATGGAAAAGTATATCAAGCAAAAGATGTCATAAAAAAAGCAATTAAAGATATGGAAAGTTCTAAAGATGTTTCCCTTTATGGAACGATAAATAAAATACAAATATTAGGGATGAAGGTTTTACCACATCGATTTGTTAAAAAGATTTGGATGGCTTATCAAAATTTAGATGGAACAAGGAAGATAAGATAGATTGTATTTAATTAAAAAAATCTTTAAAATTAGAGAATTTTTTATTAAAGTGTGATAAGATAAAATCAGTGAAATAGAGAGGTATGTATGATGAAAAAATTTATTAGACAAAATATAGATCATCAACCAATTGTTGATAATGTTTTTAAAATCGTAAGTTTAGCAAATGATGCAATTGCTAAAAAAGGAAAAGAAAATATTGTCAATGCGACAATTGGTTCATTATATGATGAAGATGGAAATTTAGTTGCATTAGATACCGTATTTAATACGTATAACAGTTTAGATAATAGAACAAAAGCAAAATATGCTTCAAGTTTTAGTGGAAATCCTAACTTTAGACAACAGGTTTATAATTGGGTCGTACAAGATACAAAACTTGATTTATGTCATAGTGTTATCGGAACACCTGGAGGATCAGGAGCCGTTAGTTCTACTATTTTAAATGTTTTAGATGAAGGTCAAACTTTAATTATTCCTCATATTGCTTGGGGTAATTATAAATCAATGGCAACGATTGCTAATTGTAAAGTACAAGCCTATCAAATGTTTGATGGGGATGCTTTCAATATTACAAGCTTTAAAGAAACTTGTCGTGAAGTAATGGCAAGACAAGGTAAAGTTTTAGCGATTATCAATGATCCATGTCATAACCCAACAGGATATTCTATGACAGTTGAAGAATGGAATCAAGTGATTGATTTTTGTAATGAATTATCAAATGAAGGACCTGTTATTATTTTAGATGATATTGCTTATATTGACTATTCTTATAACTTAGAAAGATCAAGAGATTATATGAATGCATTTAATCGTATGAATGATCAAGTCATGATTGTTGTAGCATTCTCTTGTTCTAAAACATTAACTTCTTATGGTTTAAGATGTGGTGGTGCTGTTATTTTAGCGAAAAATCATGAAGATGTAAGATCACTTGAAATCTTGATGGAAAAACATGCCAGAGCTTCTTGGTCAAATATTCCTAATGCAGCAATGGAAAACTTTGTTAAAGTAACAACAGAACATAAAGATGAATTTAATGCAGAAAAAGCAAAATATGTAGATTTATTAAGACAAAGATGTGAAGTCTTTAAAAAAGAAGCAGATGAATGTGGTTTAGCGTATTATCCATATAAAGAAGGTTTCTTTGTGACTTTAAAAGTAGAAGATGATGATTTATTAACACGTTTCCATGAAGCAATGATTGCTCAAGATATTTATACAATTAAAGTAAATAAAGGTATTCGTGTTGCTTTATGTTCTCTTTCAATTGAAAAATGCCAAGGACTTGCCTTTAAAATGAAAGATATTTTAGATAGTTTAAAATAATCGGGGAAACCGGTTATTTTTTATGGAAAGAAGAAAATATTTATTTAAAGGCAGAGTTCAAGGTGTTGGTTTTCGTTTTCGTTGCTTTTCTATCGCAAATGAATTAAAATTAACGGGGTTTGTAAAAAATGAATATGATGGTTCGGTTTCTATGGAAGTTCAAGGAAAAGGTATGATTATTGAAAGAATGATAGAAAAATTGTATCAACAACCTTTTATTGAAATTGAACAAATTCATTATCATTTGTTAAGTATTAAAGAAAATGAAAAATCATTTGAAATACGCTATTAAGGAGGATATATGAAAACAATTGCTATTGTGGCAACAGGTGGTACGATTGCTGGTACAGGTAAAAAAGGAAAAACAGCAGCTTATCATGCAGGAGAAATTGATATTGATTCAATTATTGAAACAATTCCAGAAATTAATGAAGTCGCACATATTAAAGAATATCAATTAATGAATATTGATAGTAATGAAATGACACATGAAAAATGGTTGATTTTAAAAAATAACATCGAAGAAATCTTATCTGATGACACCATTGATGGTGCAGTCGTTACCCATGGGACAGATACTTTAGATGAAACAGCTTATTTTTTAACTTTGACATTAAATACACCAAAGCCTGTTGTTTTAACAGGAGCAATGCGTCCAGCAACAGCAACGAGTGCAGATGGTCCATTTAATCTTTATCAAGCTATTTGTTTAGCATGTCATGGAGAATCCTATAATCGAGGTGTTCTAGCATTATTTTCTAATACGATTTATTCAGGAAGAGATATTGAAAAAGTCAATAACTTTAAAATCGATGCATTTGATCAAAGATCACTAGGATGTTTAGGATATATGCAAGATCAAGAAGTCTATTTCTATACACAAACAAGTAAGATTCATACGGTAAAATCACGTTTTAATAAACGTATTGATTCGATTAAAAGTGTAGCGATTGCTTTTTATTACAGTGGTGCGGATGCTAAAATCTTATATGATCTTGCAAATAATCATGAAGGGATTGTTATTGCGGGATCAGGAAGTGGAAATTATAGCCAAGCATGGCTAAAAGCAATTGAAGAACTTTCAGAAAAAGGAACTATTTTTGTACGTTCTTCACGTATCTCACAAGGTATTGTGTTTGATGATGAAATTTTTGATCCACATCATTTATGTATTTCTTCAAATACATTATCACCACAAAAAGCAAGAGTTTTACTCATGCTTGCTTTAACACAAACACATGATCGTGATGAAATTAGAGAAATCTTTTTACAATATTAGAAGGAGAAATCCTTCTTTTTTTATATGTTTCTAATTGTTAGTCAGTATTAATATAAAATTAAACATGTTTATATTAAGAATAATTGATAGCTATGATACAATTTATGTTTAGAGAAAATCAATTAATTTTGGTGAATATTAGATCAAAATTTATCAATTAACAGTAAGACAATTTTTTAGATAAAAAACTATTTTATGTTATTTATTCAACTTTATGCATTGTCTGGAGTATAATGAACTTATAAAGCAAAGTATTATTTTAATTTTATGTGAAAAAGAGGGGGGAGAGTAATATGAAAACTCAAGAAGAATATTTCAATGATTTAAAGAAAGGTACATCATTAGTGGAACTACAAAATTATATTAATAATGTTTTAGAAATTAGAGGATTCAACAATCAGTCAATAGAATTAAAATTAATGTTATTAATGGAAGAAGTGGGTGAGTTAGCAAAGTCTATTAGAAAGGATTCAACAAGTTTACCAATTGATAGATGCAAAATAAATAATTATTCTCCTATTGAAGAAGAAATTGCGGATGTATTAATAGTTTTATTTTCAATAGCTAATAAATTACAAATTGATTTGTATGATGCATTTTTAAAAAAGGAAAGGGAAAATATAAAAAGAAAATGGAAGAAATAAATAAAAAACAAATGTATTATCTTTTAATATCAACGATATTTCATCAATCACAAAATACAAATACTACACTACAAAATAGTCTTAAATTAAAGGAGAAAGTAAGATGAAAGTTTTAGTTTTAGGTGGTACGAGATTCTTTGGTATTCATTTGGTTGATGAATTATTAAAAAGTAATTGTGATGTAACAATAGCAACTAGAGGGTTAACTAGTGATTCTTTTGGAAATAAAGTTAAAAGAATTAGATTGGATAGACATGATGAATTAAGTATAATTAATAACCTTAGTGACAAATATTTTGATGTAATATATGATAACTTGGCATATTGTTCCAATGATATAGAAATATTATTACCACATATTCATTGTGGAAAATATATTGTTACGTCTTCTACATCTGTTTACAATCCTTTAAAAGGAGATGTAAAAGAAACTGATTTTGATTCAATAACTTATCCATATATTAATTGTAAACGAAATGAAGTTGAATATGCAGAAGGGAAACGTCTTGTTGAGGCTGCAATATTACAAAAATTTAATGATATAAACTATATTTGTGTTAGATTCCCATTTGTTATAGGAAAAGATGATTATACAGGAAGATTGATTAAGTATATAAAATGTTATAGAGAAAAGAAAAATTTATATGTAAATAATATAAAAAATAAGATGAGTTTCGTAGATTCTAAAGAAGCTGGGAAATTTCTAGCATTTTTAAAAGATGTAAATAATTTTAAGGGATGTATTAATGCTGCTAGCGATGGGGTTTTATCAATGTATGAGATTTTATCAATACTAGAGCCGAATAAAAATGTTCTTGATAAAAATATTTCTGAGTTATTTTTAAAAAAGACTACAGAAATTGCTCCGTACAATGATGTAGAAAGTTACCAAATAAATACAGCTCTTGCTAAAAAATTAGGTTTTAGATTTTCAAATATTAATTCATTAATTAAAGAATATACAAAATAAATTATTAGTTAGGTAAATTGGGTAAAAGATAGTAATAATAACAAGAACGATACATCTAGCACAACGATATTTTTGATTTTAAATATAGAGCTTTATAATATTAGAAGGAGAAATCCTTCTTTTTTTAGCATAAAGTATGTTGAAATTATGTTAGCTAAAGCTAATGGAGGAATTCTATGAAAGTTTATACATTTGGAGATCAATCAAAGCCAGTAATGATGTTGTTTCCAGGAACGTGTTGTTATTGGAAAAATAATTTTGGACATGTTATAGAAGGGTTAAAAGAATATTTTTATGTCACAATTGTCAGTTATAGTGGTTTTGATGAAACAGAACACTCTACTTTTATCTCTGAATTAGATGAAACAAAAAAGATTGAACAATATATTCAAGAATATTTTAATGGTCATATTTTTGCTGTCTATGGTTGTTCACTTGGCGGATCTTTTGTATCTTTACTGTTAAGTAGAGAAAACATTCATATCGATCATGCGATTATTGGTTCAAGTGATATGGATCAAACTTCTAAGCTTCTTGCAAAACTACAAACTGCACTTGTAATGTCCATTATTTATCCTTTAATTACAGGCAAAGGAAGTAGACTAGCTAAAAAATTTATTTCTAAAAGAATGAATACTCAAGATGAAAATGCAAATTATCGAAAGAAATTCATGGAACTCATGGGTATAGGAAGTGGCATTGATTTTTTTTTTATTTCTAAAGAATCAATGAAAAATCAATTTTGTAGTGACTTATATACAAAAGTGGGTCAACAAATCCAAGTACCTCATACAACAATTCATGTATTCTATTCAAAAAAGATGGGTGAAAAGTATCGAAAACGTTATGAAAAATATTTCAAACAACCTGATATCATTGAATTTGATTTAAGACATGAAGAATTGTTGTTGGATGCTTCTCGTTGGGTCAAAGAAGTATGTAAGGCTTGTCAGATTGTTTGATATTTAAAATAAATTAAATGTGTTGATTAAAAAAATAATCATGCTTCAAGTATAAATACGTAATATTAAAAAGGAGAAAGAGTATGAAATTATATTATCCTGCCATTTTCTTAAAAGAAAACGATGGAAGATATTCAGTTTCATTTTCTGATGTTTTAGAAGCAATAATATGTGGGCATGATTTTGAAAATGTTGATATAAAAGAAACTGTTGTAAAGATTGAATTGAATTTAACTGGATTAGATGACAAAAAAACTAATTTTATAATTATAAAAAAGAGTAATGAATCAGGAAAACTGAATCATTACTCTTTTACGTATACAGCAAAGTTTTTATCCTCACAATAAAAATCACCATAACCATCTTCATTAATAAGAACTCTTTGATAACCATTAAAGACATTGACATAATAACAATGGCTATATTCTTTACCAACATACATTGATTTAATACCACCATTTGAATTCGTCATAATAATTGCCATTGCTTTTGTTTGGGTACGCCTAATCCAACCAATTAAATGAGGATAATCAAAATAATCTTCTTGATTTCCTTCGTTATATTGTTTTCTTAAAGAAAGGAGTTGTTGAAGCATTTCTTTTTTTGAAGAAACATTTTCATAATCAATACCTTCTAAATCACCATAGAAAACACAAGGATACCCTGCTTTTCTTAAAAGAGTTAAACAATAAGCATGTCCTTTAAACCAATCAGGAATGAAAGAAGCTAATGATTGACTTGGTTCCGTATCATGATTATCGACAAAAGTAACTGCATTTGAAGGATACATGGAAACAAGCGTTTGATCAAAAATATGAGAAAAATCATAATTTTCATTATGACTTGCATCATAAAAATGATAGTGAAGAGGAACATCAAATAAAGACATTTCAAAATTGACTTCTTTTAAATACTTTTCTAAATGATACACATCTCCGTGCCAATACTCACCAACCGTAAATAATTCTTTATTAAAATCGTGATATATTTTTGGCAAGAGGTTTTTATAAAAAGAAGCGGGAATATGTTTAACAGCATCGAGACGTAAGCCGTTGATTTTAGTAAAATTTATATACCAATAAAGCCATGAGGTAACTTCTTGAACGGTTTCTTCATTTCCAAAATCTAAATCCGCTCCCATTAAATAATCATAATTGCCATTTTCATCATCGACTTCTTGATCCCAACTTTTTTGATCAAAAAGGAAAATGGTATTACGATGGGTCTTTTCATCATAATCAATCCCATCAAAATGATACCAATGCCAAATAAAATCAGAATATTTTTTATTTCTACCAGGAAAAGTAAAAAGAGTATAGACTTTAATTTGTTCATCACCAGAAATGATTTCATTAGTATTTTGACGATTGACTTCTTTTGCATTAACAATTTCAGTACCGTCAGCCCCCATTTTATGATTCAAGACAATGTCTCCATAGACATCGATTCCTGCTTTTTGAAAAGCTTGAATACACGCTAAATAATCTTCTTTTGTTCCATATTTTGTTTCAATACTTCCTTTTTGATTAAATTCTCCTAAATCATAAAGATCATAAACACCATAACCATTATCATGAATACCGCCAACGCCTTTATAAGCAGGTGGTAACCAAATAGCTGAAAAACCCATTTCTTTATAAGATTTTACTTTTTCTTGAAGTTGTTTCCAAAGTTTTTCTTCAGGTTTTATATACCAATGAAACCCTTGTAATAAAACACCATTTTCCATTTTTTTCACCTCATTGAAACTATTATACACCATTTTATTTCATTTTCCTAAAAGATGCGTTAAAATAAAGGAAATTAGGGGGATTATATATATGTATGAATTAATATCAAATTTAATTCTTTATGGGAATTTACCAAAGGATGAAATTTTAGTACAACTTGCTAAGTTGTTATCAGATGATGAAAAATCAAATCATGAACTTCGTCAAGAAATTTATGGTCAGATAAAAAGATTATTAGAACTTGCAACTCAATATGGATTTAATGATAATTTATGGCATAATTATTTGACTTATTTATTAATGACAAATGAAAATCCATTTAGTATGACTTGTGAAAAACAAGGTGCAAGAGAAGGTACGGTCAATCATTTTGCTTTAAATGATTTTAAAGTATTTTATGATCTTTTCCATTATGATTTTAGGAGTATTGAAAAAGAATTAAATATTGATTGTTTTTCAACGCTTGCTGATTATCACGCTTTATCTAAACCAGAATTGATGTACAACAAGAATGTTTCTTTAAAAGTTCAAGAACTTTCAAAGAAACTAGAAGAAACAAAGAATGAACAAGAATTCTTTGATGTTGTAACACAATTCTACAAAGATTATGGAGTAGGTATGTTTGGTTTAAATAAAGCCTTTAGAATTGCGACAAGTCATGAAAACTATGTAGAATTAAAACCAATTAATAATATGGATGAAGTTGTTTTAGATGATTTAGTTGGTTATGAAATTCAAAAGAAAAAGTTATTAGATAATACTGTAGCTTTTGTTGAAGGAAGAAAAGCAAATAATGTTTTACTTTATGGGGATAGTGGAACAGGTAAATCAACAAGTATTAAAGCAATTGTAAATGAATTTTATGATCAAGGTTTAAGAATGATTGAAATCTATAAACATCAGTTTAAAGATTTATCAAATATTATTGCGATGATTAAAAATAGAAATTATCGTTTTATTATCTATATGGATGATTTATCATTTGAAGAATTTGAAATTGAATATAAATTCTTAAAAGCAGTAATTGAAGGTGGGGTTGAAACAAAACCTGAAAATATTCTTATTTATGCAACAAGTAATAGAAGACATCTTATTAAAGAAAACTGGTCTGATCGTAATGATGTTGTTCAAGAAAATGGAATGCATCAATCAGATACCATGGAAGAAAAACTTTCATTAGTTAATCGTTTTGGAGTTAAAATCAATTATTCTAAACCAATGAAAAAAGAATTCAATCATATTGTTTTAGAATTAGCACATAAAAATAATATCCAAATGGATGAAAAAGAACTATTATTAGAAGCAAATAAATGGGAACTTTCTCATGGTGGAACATCAGGAAGAACAGCGCAACAATTTGTTAACTATATTTTAGGATTGGAGAGATAAAAATGGATGCAATTGAAGCACTTACAACTAGAAGAAGTTGTCGTAGTTTTAAACAAGAACAAATCAAAGATGAAGAATTAAAAACTATCCTTGATTGTGGTTTAAATGCCCCAAGTGGTAAAAATAAACAATCAAGTAAAATTGTGGTTGTTCAAAATCAAGAAGAAATCAAAGAACTTTCAAAACTCAATGCGATTATTTTTGGAAAAGATGTTGATCCTTTCTATGGGGCACCAACAGTATGTTTTATTTTTGTCCCAAAAGATGAAAGTAATGGTATAAAAGATGGTTCATTAGTGATTGGGGCTATGCAAACAGGAGCGTATGCATTAAATATAGGTTCTTGTTGGATCAATCGTTGTAAAGAAATGTTTGAATTAGAAAAAGGCCAAGAATATCTTCGAAAATGGCATTTAGAGGATTATGTTGGTATTGGATGTTGTATTTTAGGATATGTTGAAAAAACATTACCTGAAAAGAAAATTTTAGAAAATCGTATTATTCAAGGATAGGAGAATGAATATGGATAACAAAACTTATGAATATGTTGAAGATTGTTCAATGACGATACAACAATACATTAACAATATTTTTAAATGGATGGTTATTGGTGTTTTAACAACTTTTGTGACAGCTTTTGCTTTAGAAAAATCATCATTTATGTCTTATGCAGGAATGCTTCCTTTCATTTTAATTATTTTTCAATTTGCGGTTGTTATTGGTTTATCAAGACGTTTAATGACAATGAAACCAATTACAGCAAAAGTTCTTTATATGATCTATTCAGTCATTACTGGTGTGACATTTTCTTATGTTATTGCAAGCTATACTTCCTTTAGCGTGGCACTTGCTTTTTTAGTAGCAGCCATCTACTTTGGTGTGCTTGTTGTACTAGGAACAGTGATTAAAATGGATCTAACAAGAATTGGAACAATCTGTCTAGCAGGATTATTTGTTTATATTATTTTTTCAGTTATTGTGATGATTTTTAATTTAGGTGTGGGAACACTTATTATGCCACTGATTTCACTTGCGTTATTTGCAGGAATTACAGCATATGATATGCAAAAATCATTACAACTTTATAATTATGCTTCATCTAATCCAGAAATGTTAGAAAAATTAAGTATTTATGGAGCATTTAATCTTTATTTAGACTTTGTTAATATCTTCTTAGATATTCTTCAATTATTAGGAGATAATAAGTAGTCAAAAGAGCGAAAGCTCTTTTTTTTAAATGCATAATCGATTATAATATCTTTTACACATAGGAGGGAATATGAAAAAACTAATTGGAAGTAAAGGATTTTATAAAATGGTTCTTGCGATTTGTATACCCATTGTTATTCAAAATGGTTTTACAAATCTTGCAAGTTTATTAGATAATATTATGATTGGACAATTAGGAACACTTTCTATGTCAGGAGTTTCTATTACCAATCAATTATTACAAGTATTTAATGTCACGATTTTTGGAGCTATGTCAGGCCCAGGAATCTTTATGGCACAGTTTTATGGAAAGAAAAATAAAGAAGGAGTGGAGAATTGTTTTAGGATCAAATTGATTATAGGAATTATAATTACACTGCTAGCTATTTTTTTATTCTATACATTTGGACAACAATTGATTTCTTTATATTTAAATGATAATCCTACTGATAGTTTAAAAACTTTAAATTATGGAATGGATTATTTAAAAATTATGCTCATTGGACTGATTCCTTTTGTAATTACACAAGTTTATTCATCGTCACTTAGAGAAACAGGAAATACGGTTTTACCAATGATTGCCAGTGTGGTCGCCGTGATTGTCAATTTCTGTATTAATTATATTTTGATCTTTGGACATTTTGGATTTCCACAATTAGGTGTTTCAGGAGCGGCGATTGGAACGGTTGTTTCTCGTGTGATTGAAATGAGTATTAATATTATAGGGGGTTCTCGAAATCTTTATTTAAAAGATGCTATTAAGATGAAGAAAGTTCCTTTTGATACAACTAAAGAAATGTTGAAAAGAGGATTACCTCTTTTATGTAATGAAATCTTATGGTCTATTTCTATTGCTTTGATTTCTCAAAGCTATTCTACAAGAGGAATTATAGCGGTAGCTGCCATTAACATAACAACAACAGTAACAAACTTCTTTATGATCGTATGTTATGCTATGGGTAACTCTATTTCTATTGTAGTTGGTCAACAACTTGGAGCAGGAGAAATTGAAAAAGCCAAAGATTACGATTTAAAAATGTTATTTATGAATTTTGTGATGTGTTTGGCTATAGGTATTGTATTATTCAATGTTTCATCACTCATACCACAAATCTATAATACTTCATTAGAAGTAAAAGCTTTAGCCTCACAACTTTTAAAAATTGCGGCATGTATGTTACCAATTATTTCTATTTATTACAGTAGTTATTTTACAATGCGAGCAGGAGGCAAAACTTTTCTAACCTTCTTATTTGATAGTGGTTATACTTTTGTTTTTACTTTCATGAGTGCTTTATTACTTACACGCTTAACATCATTACCAATATTGACTATATATTTACTTGTTCAATGTGTTGATATTCCTAAAGCAACACTTGGTCTTATTCTTGTAAGAAAAGGAATATGGGTACATAATATTGTAAGTGATCTCTAAAACATTGTTTTAAAAATGAAAATATGATATATTTTCTTTAGAGAATCCATGCTTTAGTTGGATTAAATCGGAGAACCAGAGCCTTAGTTGGAAACTCTAAATCAGAGAACCAGAGCCTTAGTTGGAAAGTATTTACGACAGAGATTGCAACTTGTAAATCTCTGTTTTACTTTATACGAGGAGGATTGTTATGAAATTTTATTATGTTAGAAAACAGTATTTAAAATATTTAAATGGACTAGATACACATATAATTAATAATGTTCAAATAATTGGCTTTCCTTTAAGAATAAATAAGCGAGGATATTTTATTCCTATAAGTTTATCAAAAAAAGAAGATCCACAAAAAAATCATCACCAACAATTTTTAGAATGTATGATTTTCATAGAAATAAATATTATGGAAAATGTTTATTTTTAAATATGTTTTGCATTCCTTATAAAGAGTTAAGTGAAATAAAAAATAAAACAATAGAAATGGAAGAAGTGAGTCAATTTATAGACGATAATAAAAAAAGAATACAAATTTCAGCAGAAAGACTCTATAAACAAAAAAATAAAAATTATCAACAAAATTATTTACAACATACTGTTAATTTTAAAAAAAATAGAAGATGCTGCACTTTCATGGGAGATTGAAAAATATGGAAAACATTCTAATCGTTTTCCTGATGAACATTATTTCCTAGTTAATCCATTTAATAATGGATTAGCTGAATATGATTTAATGAATAAAAATAAACAGGTTTGTTGAGTAGATTATGATAATACAAACAATAGAATAATTGATATTAAAGAAATTTATAATGAATCTTATGCACCTTTAGAATGTTTTAAAGAAGGAAAGCTAAATGTTGTTGAGATGAATTCATGGTTTAGAGGAAGAGGAATTCCTTCTTGGCGTGATGGACTTGATGATTTTTTAGATAATTTAGGACTTGATAATCAAGATGTTTTATTAAATAAAGCATATGGGTTATCGTTATCTGATCAATATTGGATGAATCCTGTTGAATCTAAGTTAAAATGGGAAGATATTAACTTTTTTGATCATGATTTTAATAGTCAAAGCTATATTGAAGCTATATTTGAAAATAAACTGGTAGAGGATGAAAAAATTGATTTTTATTCACCAAATAATACGTCAGATGGAATGTTAAAAAAGGCATGGGTCGTAGATAAAGATAAAAAGAGATATCTTTTAAAGAGTTCTTTTAAAAATAGAGAATTAGAACCTTTCAATGAAGTTTTAGGTTGTTTGATAAGTCAAGCAATTCATCTTGATTATACTGAATATGTGATAGAGCTTTTAAATAAAGCACCTTTATCTAAATGTGAGTGTTTTATCGATAATCATACAGAATTTATTTCTGCTTATGCGCTTTTAAAAAAAGAAAACATCAATTTCAAAGATAACAGGCTAAGTCTTTATAAAGCATATATTACTTTATTAGAAAATAATGGTATTAAAAATGCAAAAGAGAGCATAGGAAAAATGTTTATACTTGATTATTTGATGATTAATCAAGATAGACATTTAGGTAATTTTGGTATTATTAGGGATGTTGAAACATTAAAATGGTTAAAAATTGCACTTAACTTTGATAGTGGACAGGCGATGTATTCACAAAAAGAAGTTTATGAAATGAATTTTGAAAATGCAACAGGATGCTTTTTCAATGATAAAAATATAGATTTTGAAAAGATACTTGATTTCGCCTGTGATGAAAAATTAATTGGAAATCTTGATTTTATAGCTTTGGAAAAAGTACCGGATTTGTGGGAAAAGGAGTTATTAAAGTATCAAGAAATAACAATGATACCTGATGAAAAAATACAAATATTGATTAATGGACTTCAAACAAGAATTCATAAATTAAAAGCAAAAAAAGACTTAATGATCAAATGATGGTTAAGTCTTTTTAACATGTTATTTTTTCACAATACGATAATAAGCTTTAGAAGTGATTAAATAAATAATCGTATAAATAATAATTAAACCTGTAATACAACTGATTGTAGAAATAAGATAGATATTTTCATTACATAACAATAAACCATTTAATACCTTTAAAATAAGCGGATAAGCAAATAATAAATGAATAATTGCGACAATCAATGGAACAAAGAAGAAAATCAATACTTGGAATTGAATCGTTTGTTTTACTTCTTTTTGTGACATACCTACATTTTGTAAGATTTCAAATTTATTTTGATCTTCAAATCCTTCAGAAATTTGTTTATTGTAAATAATGATAATGGCTGCTACTAAAAACATAATTGATAAGAAAATACCGATAAAGAGAATGCTTCCATACATTTCATAGATAAATTCTTGATCTTCAATCCCATTTTGAGTAGTAAAATAATAATTCTTTTCACCAAGTTGACTATAATCTATTTTTATAAGTTGATTTGTAACATTCTTAACAACTTCTTTTGATGCATTGAAACCAATAAAGAATATTTGTGGTTTTAATTGATATTGATCAAGATTATTTTGATTCATAATAATAGTTATAGCATTAAAAGCATAACTATTACCAGTTTGAACTTGACGGTTTTTGATTTGATCTTTAATGACATAAGAATTGCCATTTAAAGAAAGAGAACGGTAATTATATTTTCCATAACTATAGAGATAGATTTCATTTTTATCTAAAGAAAGATTTTTATCAAAATAATGATTATAATCTTCTAAAGAAACAAGATTAATGCAAGAAAGATGTTTATAATCATAATCATCAAGTTTAGCATGATTCTTTTTTAAACTCCCAGAATACTCATAAACAGGTAAAGCATAAAGAGAATCATATTTTTCATCTTTTAATAATTCTTTTGTTTTATCAAAAACATAACTTGGATTTTTAAAACCATTCAACTTAATATTACCAGCCATATAACATTGACGGTCTATACTATCTTGAATTCCATTATATAAACAGATTGTTGAAGAAAGAGTAACCAAAACACAAGTACATAAAATACAAATATTTGCTAGTCCGACCGCATTTTGTTTCATACGGTATAAAAGACCAGAAATAGAAGTAAAGTGTGTTGGTTGATAATAAAAGTTTCTTCTTGATTTTAAGAATTTTAATAAAGCAATACTTCCTGCTGTAAATAAACTATAAGTTCCTAGCATGACTAAAATAACTGCAACAAAGAACAAAGTCATTGCTTTCATTGGATCAGTGATAGATAAGGCAAGGTAGTAACCAGCCCCTAAAGTAATCATTCCAAAAAGCGTTAAGATTATTTTTGTTTTAGGTTCTTTTTCACCAATGTTTTGTCCTTTTAAAAGTTCAATAGGATTACTTCTTACAACAATAGTAATATTGTATATTAAAGAAATTAAGAAAATGATACTAAAAATAATAATAGTTTGTATAAAAGCGTTCAATGAAAAGTTTAAAGAAAATTGAACACTTTTATGAATCAATCTTAAGATAACAACCGATGTTATTTGCGAAAGAAGAACACCTATTAAAATACCTGATGAAAGAGAAATAAGGGCAATAATGAGTGTTTCTAGAAACATCATCGAACGTATATTTCTTTTTTCCATCCCTAAGATATGATAAAGACTAATTTCTTTTTTTCTATTTTTTATAACAAAACTATTGGTATAAAGTAAAAATATAAAAGAGAAAATACTTATTACACCACTGCCTAATCCTAAAAACATCGTCATTTCTTGATGATCTTTTAAAGTAGGACTTTGTCCAATATTTCTAACAATAAAATATAAGGCAATAGAAAAGATTGTTGAAACAAAATATGATGTATAAAGCTTCTTATTCTTTTTGATATTTCCTAAAGCCAATTTTAAATAAAATTTCATTTTATTGACCTCCTGAAAGAAGCATTGTTAGAGTATCGCTAATAGCTTGATACATTTCTTGATTAGACATATCTCCTTTATAAAGTTGATGGAAGATTTGTCCATCTTTAATAAATAAGACACGACTGGCATAACTTGCTGCTTTACTACTATGAGTCACCATTAAAATAGTTTGTCCACTTTGATGAATTTGATCAAAGATTGATAAAAGCTGATCAGTTGATTTAGAATCAAGAGCTCCTGTTGGTTCATCGGCAAGAATGATTTTAGGATTTGTTATGAAGGCTCTTGCGACAGCAACTCTTTGTTTTTGACCACCAGATATTTCATAGGGATATTTTTCTAATAAATGATCTATTCCTAGAGGTTTAGCTAGTTTGTCTAGTTTTGGTTTCATTAAAGCATAAGGCTCTTTGGATAAAACAAGGGGTAAATAAATATTATCAGCAACATTAAAAGTATCTAATAAGTTAAAATCTTGAAATACAAAGCCTAAATTATCTCTTCTAAAAGCTGAAATATGTTTATCAGAGATTTTAGTAAGATCTTGATTATCTAGTAATACTTCGCCACTTGTTGGTTTATCTAAAGAAGCTAAAATGTTTAAAAGTGTCGTTTTCCCACTTCCAGATTCACCCATAATAGCAATATATTCACCTTCTTCAACGTCAAAAGAGACATCTTTTAAAGCTTCTACCTTTTGACTTGAAAAACGTGTTGAATAAATTTTTTGTAAATGTTTAACTTGTAATAATGACATTTTTGTCTCCTCCTTTTTACACCTATATTCTATGCTTTTAATAAAAGATGACCTATCGATTTATCTTACAAATAAGCAAAATAATCTTACATTATTGTAAGATTATTCAATAAATATTTCTTTTTTAGTAAAATCAAGACATACCGTTGTTCCTTTACCAATAGTCGATTCAATAGAAATTAGATGACCTAATTTATCAAAAATATTCTTACATAAATAAAGACCTAAACCACTCGCTTTTTTATCATTTCTTCCTTGAAACCCCGTAAATCCTCTTTCAAAAACACGAGGAAGATTACTTTCTTTAATACCAATACCACTATCTTGAATATAAAGTTTTTCATGATCATTATAAAATTTAATACTTCCTTGTTGAGTATATTTTAAGGCATTAGAAAGTATTTGTTCAATGACAAAAGCACTCCATTTTTCATCCGTCAATATTTGTATATCTTTGATTTGATAATCTACTTTTATATCTTTTTCAAAGAAGAAAAGGGATTGTTTTTTTATCTCTTGTGATACGAGATAATCTAAAGATATTTTTTGAAAAGAAAGATCATGATGAATGTGATCTAAACGGATATATTGTAAAGCCATATTGACATATTGTTCTATTTTTAATAATTCAACGAGCATTCTTTCATCTTGGTAATCATTTTGAATAATGAGTTTTAATCCTGCGATAGGTGTTTTAATTTGATGGACCCATTTTGTATAATAATCCATCATTTCATTATATTTAATTTGATTTTCTTTTTTTAAATCATTCATTATATTTTGAAGTCTTTGAATATATTCTTGATATGTTTTTTCTTCAAGATAACGTATTTTAGGAAAATGAAGTTCCCTGTCTTCTTGTAAATATTGAAGATAACGATGATGGTTTTTATATTTTGTATAATCAATAATAAAGTAAATCAAGACGATTACTAAATCGACAATCAAGATATAAATCATCAAATCTTGTAAAACCTGACATAGAAGTAAAATCAGAAAATTTGTTAGCATAAAGAAAAGATAAAGAAGATAAACAGTAGAAGTTTTCTTTAAATATTCTCTAAGCATAATAAATACCCTAAACCTTTCTTTGTATGAATAAAGTTAAAAAGTCCAATATCTTCAAGTTTCTTTCTTAAGCGATTCATATTAACACTTAAAGTGTTATCATCAATAAACTGATGATCGTCCCATAAATGATTCATTAAATCAACGCGTGATACAATCACTTCAGCGTGTTCAAACATAAATTCTAATATTTTAAGTTCATTTTTTGTTAGAACAAGTTCTTTTTGATGATAAGTTATCTTTCCTTGTAATAAATCTAAATAGACATCTTGATAGGATAAAAGATGAAATTCTTTAGAAAAACTATAGGTTCTTCTAAGAAGTGCTTGAATTTTAGCTTGAACGACTTGTAAGTCAAAAGGTTTATTAATAAAATCATCACCACCCATGTTCATCGCTAAAACAATATTCATGTTTTCATTTGATGAAGATATAAAGACGATAGGAACTTGAGAAATCTTTCGTATTTCTTGACACCAATAGTAGCCATCAAAAAAAGGTAAATGAATATCAAGTAAGACAAGATCAGGTTTATATTGAATAAAATCATCTAAGACATTTTCAAAGTTTTCAACACAAGAAACCTCATAATGATATTTTTCAAAATGTTTTTGTAACCCTTGGGCGATGATTAAATCATCTTCTACAATTAATAATTTATACATAAAATCACCTTCTTTAAATATTATATAGAAAAATATTTAATTCGTCATCTTACATTTATGTAAGGTATGTTATAATAAAAGCGAATGGGGGATATAAAAATGATTTTTGAATATGATGAAAATAATTTAGAAAAATATAAAAACTTTAAAGGCGGAGAAAAATACATTGAAGCTAAGATGTATTTTGATGGTTTAAACCGTTTTATGATTGGTCATGTTCCTAGTGGTGGAAGTGTTGGTGAACATGTTCATGAAACAAATAGTGAAATAATTTATGTCATTTCTGGTAATGGTTATGTTATTTATGATGGACAAAGAGAAGAACTTCATAAAGGAAGTGTTCATTATTGTCCTAAAGGTCATAAACATACAATGGTTAATGATCATGAAGAAGATCTTGTTTATTTTGCAGTTGTACCTGAACAATAATTCTTGTTTATCAAGAATTATTGTTTTTTTTAAAGTTTAAATTCGTTATAATAGAGGCGAGGTGAGACTATGGATTCTTTTTTAAAAGAGATTGATACAGCTTTATTAAAAAGATGGTTGCTTAACCAAAATGAAGAGAATTGGGATGTTAAAGAAGTCAATGATAATATTATCATTGAAACAAAATATGGAATTGGAGCCATTAACTTTTATCCTGATTGTATGATTGAATTAGATGTTGAAAATAAAATAACCAAAGAAAAAGTGTTTTTTATTCATTTTCAAATGAATAATTTTCATCATGCTTTAGGTTTACTTTATGATATGCGATTTTGTTTACAAACCTTAACAACTACTAAAAAAACAAGAGTTCTTTTATCATGTACAAGTGGTTTGACAACTGGATTCTTTGCGCAAAAGTTAAATGAAGGAGTACAACTTTTAAATAAAGATTTTGAATTTAATGCGGTTTCTTATGGCAATCTCTATGATGAAGCCAAAGACTATGATGTGATTCTTCTTGCCCCACAAGTTTCTTTTCGTTTATCAGAAGTAGAAGGGGTTTTAAAAGATAAACGTGTTTATGCTTTGTCATCTGCTTTATTTGGTAAATATGATGTAGGAAATACGATTACTTTTTTAGAAGAAGAATTATATAAAGAAAAGAAAATCCAAAGTCATCAAGAAAGTCCTTTACCAATTAAGCAAACCTTAAAAAAACATCAACAAGTTTTAGCCCTTGCTTTTATTCAACTTGATCAAAAAGTAAGACTCGTCAGTCGACTTTATGATGAAAATGATGTGATTTTAGAAGATTTTGAAGTCTATAAAAATACGATTTCAGTAGATGATATTGTAGATTTGTTGAATACGATTCTTTATGAATATCCTGATATTCAACTGATTAGTTTATCACTTCCTGGTGTGGTTTATAATGGCATTGTAACATTAAAGAAATATGGATTAGAAGAGTGTCATTTACAAGCTTATCTTGAAGAAAAATATACTCAAAAGATTGTTATTAATAATGATGTCAATACGATTGTCATGGGATATTTTGCTTCTCAAGATGAATATGAATCTATTTCATTTTTATATCAAGCACGTATTGGTGGAACAGGTGGCGTTGGCCATATTCATCGAGAACATTTAATCAAGGGTAGACATAATATTGCCGGTGAAATTCAATATTTACCTATTTCTTTTAGTGAAAATTATCAAGAAATGAAAAAAACACCAGAAGGAGCACTGGAATGGACAACAAAGTATTGTTTAGGAATTACTTCGATGGTGGCTCCTGAAGCTATTATTATTTATAATAAATTGATTTCTAAAAGTGATGATGTCAAAAAGGAAATGGAAAAATATATGCCTGAAAGTTATTTACCAGATTTAATCAAGATAGAAAGTTTAAAAGAGTATATGTTGATTGGCTGTATTTTATTAGGGTTAAAAGAAATGTAAGAGGTATCTTTGAAAAAAGATACCTTTTTTACATTTATTTTTTACAACTGTCTTGTCAGATGTAAACAAAAGGAGTATACTCTCCTCGTAAAAAGGGAGAAGTTTTATGAATACAGTAGAAAAGATTAAAAAATTAAAAGAAGAAAAAAAGGCAATTATTTTAGCTCATTATTATGTAGATGAAGAAGTACAAAAGATTGCTGATTATATTGGGGATTCATTTTATCTAGCCAAAGTAGCTAGCCAAACAGATGCTGATCGTATTGTTTTTGCAGGAGTTGAGTTTATGGGGGAAAGTGCAAAAATATTAAATCCTGAAAAAAAGGTATTTATGCCAGATGCTTTTGCAGATTGTCCAATGGCTCATATGATTACAATTAAAGAAATTAAAGAAATGAAAGAAAAATATGAAGATTTAGCGGTGGTATGTTATATCAATTCAACAGCTGAAATTAAACAATATGCAGATGTTTGTGTAACCTCATCAAATGCAGTTAAGATTGTTAAAGCATTACCACAAAAAAATATTTTCTTTATACCAGATCAAAACTTAGGAGATTTTGTAAGAAGACAAGTTCCTGAAAAAAATGTGATAACAAACTATGGACACTGTCCTCGTCATACCAATATTACTTTAGAAAAATTAAATGAAGCAAAAGAAAAATATCCAGAAGCAAAAGTGGCTGTTCATCCTGAATGTAAAAGAGAAATCGTTGAAGCTGCTGATTTTGTAGGAAGCACATCAGCGATTATTGACTATGTTGTCCAAAGTGATGCAAAAGATTTTATTATTGGGACAGTAGACGGTGTTTTCGCAAAAATCAAAGAATTAGCACCAAATAAAGAGTTACATACAATTATGGATGTTCAAGTATGTCCAAATATGAAAAAAGTAACATTAGAAAAAATTCTAGATGTTTTAGAAAATGAAACAAATGAAGTCATTTTAAATGATGAATTTATGCAAAAGGCATTAAGTCCTTTAGAAAAAATGTTAGAACTTGCAAAGTAGGTAGAAAAAATGAAAACAGATGTATTAATAGTAGGTAGTGGATGTTCAGCCCTTTATATGGCTTTACATTTACCAGAAGATTTAAATATTTTAATGGTTACTAAAAAAGAGGCGGAATTAAGTGATTCATTTTTAGCACAAGGTGGAATTTGTATGCTTAGAAATGAAGATGACTATGATAGTTATTTTGAAGATACGATGAAAGCAGGTCATTATGAAAATGATGCTTATTCAGTTGAATTAATGATTAAATCATCACCAGATGTTATTCAAGATTTAATTAGTTATGGGGTTGATTTTGAAAGAAATGAAGACGGAAGCCTTGCTTTTACAAGAGAAGGGGCTCATAGCCAAAAACGTATTCTTTATCATGAAGATATTACAGGTAAAGAAATTACGAGACATTTATTAGAAAAAGTAAGACAAAAAAAGAATGTGACACTTTTAGAAAATACACCTCTTGTTGATTTAATTGTTCGAGGAAATGTTGCTTTAGGTGGAGTGATTAAAAGAAATAATCAAGAAGAAAAGGTATACGCTAAAAAAGTTGTTTTAGCTACTGGAGGAATCGGAGGACTTTATAAACATTCTACAAATTATCCTCATTTAACAGGAGATGGTATTGAACTTTCTAAAAAATATCAAATTGAACTTAAGAATTTAGATTATGTACAAATTCATCCAACAACTTTATATACAACAGATCATGAAAGAAGCTTTTTGATTTCTGAATCTGTACGTGGTGAAGGGGCTATTCTTTTAGATAAAAATGGAAATCGTTTTGTCAATGAACTTCTTCCAAGAGATGTTGTGGCAGAAGCCATCTTTAAACAAATGGAAAAAGATCAAACAGATTATGTTTATGAAGATTTAAGACCAATTGGTAAAGAAGAAATTGCTAGTCATTTCCCTCATATCGTTGAACATTGTAAAGAAAAAGGTTATGACGTTTTTAAAGAACCTATTCCTGTTGTACCTGCACAACATTATTTTATGGGTGGTATCAAAGTAGACTATGATAGTCATACCAGTATGAAACATTTATATGCTATTGGAGAAACAGCATGCAATGGCGTTCATGGTAAAAATAGACTTGCAAGTAATTCATTATTAGAAAGTCTTGTTTTTGCTAAAAGAGCGGCTAAACGTATTGAAAAAAGTTTAAAGGAGAGAAATCATTATATGTTTGATCAAACAACATTAAAACTTAATGTAGATCCACTTATTATCAGTGCTTTAAAAGAAGATATTACTAGTGAAGATGTTTCTACTAATAGTGTGATGCCTTTTTCTAAAACAGGAGTTGTTGATTTGATTTGTAAAGAAGATGGTATCATTTGTGGCTTACAAATTTTTGAACGTACTTTTGAATTGTTAGATGAAGCTTGTGATGTTGAATTCTTTGCTAGTGATGGAGATCACGTAGAAAAAGGACAACTTTTAGGACGTATTAAAGGCGATGTCCGTGTTTTACTAAGTGGAGAACGTGTTGCTTTAAATTATTTACAAAGAATGAGTGGAATTGCCACTTATACAGCGAATGTTCAAGAATATTTAAAAGATTCTTCTATTCGTTTATTAGATACACGTAAGACAACACCAAATAATCGTATCTTTGAAAAATATGCAGTAAGAGTCGGTGGTGGACATAATCACCGTTATAATTTAAGTGATGGTGTTTTATTAAAAGATAATCATATTGGTGCTGCTGGTGGTGTTAAGGAAGCCATTATGCTTGCTAAAGAGTATGCACCATTTGTTAGAAAAATTGAAATTGAAGTAGAAAATATGGAAATGGTCAAGGAAGCTGTAGAAGCAGGTGCGGATATTATCATGTTAGATAATATGGATGATGATATGTTAAAAGAAGCTATTGCTTATATTGATCATCGTGCTGAGATTGAAGTTTCAGGAAATGTCACAAAAGAAAACATTGCAAGACTTACAAATTTAGGAGTAGATTATGTTTCAAGTGGTGCTCTAACACATTCTGCACCAATATTAGACCTTTCATTGAAGAATTTACATGTGATATAATATCAATTAAGGAGGGCGAGTTATGGATGGAAATAAAAGAAGACAAGCCATTATTGATATTTTAAAAAACAGTTTACAACCTGTATCAGGAACATATTTAGCGAAAACCCTCCAAGTAAGTCGGCAAGTCATTGTTCAAGACATTGCTTTACTTCGTGCTGGTGATTATGATATTTATTCAACACATAAAGGATATGTTTTAAATACACAAAAAGTTTGTAAACGTATTTTTAAGGTACATCATGATGATAATGAAGTAGAAAAAGAACTTTCTTTAATTGTTGACTTAGGTGGTTATGTTGAAGATGTCTTTGTTTATCATAAAGTTTATAATATTGTAAAAGCAACATTAAATATTGCCTCAAGAAGAGATATTAAAAATTATATGACAAATCTACAAACAGGACATTCAAGCTTACTAAAAAATGTCACATCAGGATATCATTATCATACAGTTCATGCAGACAGTGAAGAGATTCTTGATGAAATTCAAGAAGAACTTCAAAAAGCTGGATTTCTTGCACAGTTACAAGAATATGAACCGGTTGATTTTTGGAAAGATAAGTAAAATAAAAACATCAATATTTTGTTATTGATGTTTTTTTAAGCTCTTTTTTAATTCTTCAATACTTGTATAATCAAATAAACGATCTTGAATATCAAGAATTTGTTGTTTAGAAAGGGTGCTTATAAAATTACTGATATCTTCGTGAAATTGCATTTTAATATAATTAATAATATTTTCATTTGCTTTACTAAGCAAACTATCTATTTCATTACTTGCTTTTTCAAATTTTTTATTTGCTTCCTAAATCTTTCTATCATGAGAATGAAGTAATATCTCATTATCCAAACGATCTAGATATTCTTGGTATGATTCATCAGAAGATATATATCTGTCATGCATTTGTATCGCTTCCTTTATTCTATAATCTATCTCAATTTTATCATATGGTTTTTTCATTTTTAAAGAGATACATTAACTGATTAAAACTCGTCATTTCATTGATTGCTTGATTGATATATTCAAGTTGAATAATTGTTATCTCAGCACAATTAAAGGGATAGACAATATGATGTTCGTCATCAACTATTCTAAAGTGATATTTATAAAGAGGAGCATTGTCTAAAATATGCCCATAACTAATAATTAATGATCTTACAACATGAGCACTAGTATAATCTTCTCCCTGTTTTACTTGTTGTCTTAAAAGTTCAGCATTATAAAGTTCAAAACGAACAAGTATCTCTTCGTTTAAACCATAGCTTTGTAGTTCAATGTTGTAGATATCACCGATATCATCAATAGCTAAAATAAATTTCTTTTCGTAATAGCTTTTACCATAATGTTGCGCATTCTTTAATTTAATAGAAATAATTTTCCTGTCTGAAACGAGTTCTTGACAAATAAGAGTCCTTATTCTTTCGTTTTCTACAAGCAAATGATGAAAACATAAATCATTTGAATATTTTATAAAATTCTCTCTATTTTTGTTCATATAGATTTCTTCCATATATATATTGTCTTTTTTTGAGGAGTTTTCTTCTTTTTAGTAAAAATAAATGATAAAATTTTAGAAATAGAAGCTTTGGAGGTAAAGTATGAATCAAGAAGTTAAAATGAAGCCATCCTATTTAAAAATTGCTTTTTTGGATAGAGATGGAACTATTATTAAAGATTATCCAGATGAAAAATGGAGAGAAATTAAAGAACCTGAATTTTTAAAAGGTTCAATAGAAGGACTCAAGAGATTAAAAGAGATGGGATATGATTTTATCATTATAACAAATCAATATCTTATTAATGATGGAATTATTTCATTGAATGATTATCAACAGTTTACAGGAAAATTTCTAAAAAAATTAAAAGAAGAAAATATAGATATTCTAAAAATCTACTTTTGTCCACATAATGAAAAAGATCATTGTCACTGTAAAAAGCCAAAACAAGGGATGATAGAACAAGCTAAAAAAGATTTTTTAATTGATATGAATAACTCTATCTATATAGGGGATAGTCATGTTGATTATTTACTAGCAAAACATTTTAATTTAACTTTTTATAGGATAAATTATAATGGTGATAATGTTAAAAGTTATCGTAGTATTTTAGAAATTTCCAAACAAATAAAAAAGATTCAAAATAAATGAATCTTTTATAAGTTTTCTAAAGCATATTCAATAGCTTCACTAACAGCTCCATCTTCACAGCTACAAACAACTTGATAAGCTTTTTCTTGTATTGCTTTTTCACCGTTGCTAGGTGCAAAGGAATAAGGAAAACGTTCAAAGAGAGTTATATCATTCATGCCATCTCCTAAAACAATAACTTCTTCTTTTTTGATTTTTAATTGATCAATTACTTTTTCTAAAATCAATCCTTTTTGAGCATATTCGTTGGTAATTTCTACATTATCAGGATATGAAGATAAATAAGCAATATTTTTCATATCTTTAAAATAAGGTAGAACACGTTGTATTTCATCTGCATCATGAGAAAAAGCTTCAACCTTAATAATTTCTAAGTCTCTTTTAATAAATTCATCAATAGAATCAAATTGTTGAATTTGACAGGCAGGGGAATCACTCATTGGACCTCCTGGTAAAAAATCTTCCATTTTATTGCCAAAGCGTACCTTACCACGATAAGCAAAACGATCTCTAACTACTTCCGGTTTTAAAGTACTATAAAAACCATTTGTTGTAAAAATCATATAAGGGGTTTGATGTTCTATGAAAATAGGAAGTATTTCTTTAAGCTTTTCTTTATCCAAGTAACAATTCATTAATACTTCTCCATTTTTATTACAATATTGGGCCCCATTTCCTAAAATCATTGAACATTTAATATCAAAAGGATCTAAAATACTTGTCACGCCATAATAATCTCTTCCTGAAGCCACAACAAATTCAATTCCTTTTTTTTGTGCTTTTTTTATGCTTTCAATACATTTAGGATTGATGTAACCATGAGATAATAAGGTTCCATCAACATCACTGACAATCATTTTAATCATATTCATTTCCTCCATAGTTCTATTATAAAAAAAATAGATGATAAGAAATGGTTTTTTCTTAAAAAGAAAAAGAGTCTAAACTCTTTCTAAAATTTGTTTATAATTTGGAAAATTAGTCTTTGATACTTTTTCTAAAATATCTTGTCCATATTTTTTTACTAAAAGATAACCAGCATCATTTGCAAGAATATTAAAGCCTCTTGGTAAAGTGATTTCTAAGGAATCACACATGTTTTGATAATATTGAAGATAAGCATATTGTGATAATATTTTTGCGCACATCATGGCTGGTGATATATCCTCTTTTTTAAATTCAAGGTGACGTACTACAATGGTTTTGTGTTTTAAATAACGATAGTATTTTTTAGGTGCTAAAAAAGCATCGATTGTTTTTATTGAAATAGGATGACTGATTCTTTGAATGACATTGATCATTGCTTGATTATAGAGATTTGCTTTCATACAAGAAAGTTTTTGTCCTTCACTAACATATTGATTATAATGGCTATTATCTAATAAAAGTAAACTATAAGTAAGTTTTTCTTTTAACACTTTTCCAAGCTGTATTATTTCTTCATTGCTTGTAACTTCTAAATTTAGCTTATTTAACCAAAATTCATCTTTTTGATCAACATAACAAGCCACAACGCATAATGGTCCAAAAAAATCGAGTGATCCTGTTTCATAACATCCAACGTGATTTTCCATATTATCCCTCCCATAATTTATTATAACATATCTTTTTTTAATTATTCACTAATCGAGTTTTGCTAGATAATGATTATAGAGTTTTTGACGTTCAAGTACTTGAATATGACCGTATTGAATATCAATGAGTCCTTCTTCTTTAAACTGATTAAGTACTTTAGTAACGGTCACTCGAGATATAGCTAAAGAATCAGCAATTTCTTGATGCGTATAAGGAATACGACCAAAAAGTAAATTTTTTTCTTTATTATTATCTTTTGATAAATCATAAAGAAAAGCGGCTACTTTTTCATAACGATTATAGGTTTGTGCCCATTTGAGTAATTGCGTTAAATGATTACAATTATCATTTAACATTTTTAATAAAGAAATCGTTAAATCTAGTGAAGATGATAAATAAGGATAAAGATCTTGTAAATGACAAGTAATAATTTCAACATCATTAATTGCGGAAACTGTAGTAGGACGATAAGCATTTTCATAAAGGGAAGACTCCCCAAAAATACGTCCTTTATCAAGAACATCGTAATTGATTTCATCACCATTTTTTTTAATATGATAAACTCGTACTCTGCCTTTTAAAACAAGACATAACTCATCGGCACAATCATCTTGCATATAAATAATCTCATTTTTTTGATAATGTTTAATAGTTCCTACTTGTTTAAAGTAGTCAAATAGTTCTTCATTAATTTTCATTTTTTCACCTTCTTTGTTAAATTGTAACATAGGTTACATTCTGATAAAAGAAAAACTGTTATTATTTCTTGCGAGGTGAGAGATATGAAAAAAGTGATTCAAATTATTATTGGAAATGTTTTAATGGCGTTTGCGGTTAGCGCATTAATTTTAGATCATTCTATTGTGGCAGGAGGGGTTTCTGGTATTAGTACAGTTTTTCATTTTTATACAGGAATTTCTGTTTCTTTATGTGTCGCAATTATTAATATTGCTTTATTTTTAATAGGCCTTTGTTTTTTAGGAAAGACATTTGCAATGAAAACATTGATTTCAACATTTTTATTTCCTGTTTTATTAGAGTTTTTTAATCAACAAACTTATTTACATGGTTTATTAGATGATCAACTTCTTGTTTGTATTTTAGGTGGTTTTTTATTAGGACTTGGAATTGGTCTTGTTTTAAAAGCTGGAGGATCAACGGGGGGATTTGATATTTTAGCGCTTATTGTTGAAAAACATTTTAAAGTTCCCGTAACTTTACTTGTTAATGGTATTGATGCGACAATTCTTATTTTACAAATTTCTTTCCATAGTGTTCCTGAAATTGTTTATGGGATTATGACAATTTTGATTACAGCTTATATGATGAATTATTTATTATCATCAGGTAAAGGTTGTGTTCAAGTTCTTGTCATGACAAAAGAAATTGAAAAGATGAAAATAATGATTTTAAATGATATGGATGCGGGAGTAACTTTATTAGATGGTAAAACAGGGTTTTTAAAAGAAAATACAGAAGTTGTTTTAACAATTTTACCATATCGTAAACTTCCTGATTTAAAAGATAAGATTAAAGAGATTGATGATAAAGCATTTATTATTGTTTCTCATGTAGAAGAAGTTAGTGGAAATGGTTTTACATATACAAAAGAAATGCGAGAAGCTTAATCTTAGATGTTCATTTAGGTGGACATCTTTTTTATTTTGATAGATAATAAGGAAAACGGGGGAATGAGTTATGAAAATTGAAATTGCATCTTTAGAAGACGCACAAGAATTAGTAGAGATTTATCGCTATTATGTTGAAAAAACAGCGATTACTTTTGAATATGAGGTACCATCTGTTGAAGAATTTAAACAAAGAATGGTTCATGTTATGGAAAAATATCCCTATTTGATTGCTAAAGAGAATGATCAAATTGTCGGTTATGCTTATGCAAGTTGTTTTAAAAATAGGGCCGCTTATGATTGGTGTGTTGAGACATCAATTTATGTTAATTATGATTTAAAAAGATGTGGGATTGGTAAAAAACTTTATTTAGCCTTAGAAAAAGCATTAAAAGCACAACATATTACAAATTTAAATGCGTGTATTTCTTCACCTATTGAAAATGATGAATATTTGGATACTAATAGTATTGATTATCATCATCATTTGGGATATCAAATGATAGGTAAGTTTCATCAATGTGGCTATAAATTTAATCGTTGGTATGATATGGTATGGATGGAAAAATTTATAGGGGAACATTTAGAAAATCAATTGCCAATTATTGAATTTAATAAAATCAAAGATCAAATAGATTTAAATGAGGAATAACAAATGGAATTAAAACAAGGCAGACCACAAGAAAAAAGAATAGCTAAAGAAGAAAGAGTTTATGATTTGTTAGAAAAACTACATATTGATTATCAACGCATAGACCATGAAAAAGCAGATACGATGGAAATATGTTTAGAAATAGAAAAATCTTTACAAGCAACGATATGCAAAAATTTATTTTTAGTAAATTCCAATAAAAGCCAATATTATTTATTAATGTTAAAAGGACATAAAAAATTCAAAACAAAAAATATATCGAAACAAATCAACAGTTCCCGTCTTTCTTTTGGAAGTGATGAAAAAATGCATGAATATTTAGATATTACACCTGGTTCTGTTAGTGTTTTAGGACTAATGAACGACGTTAAAAACAATGTTCAATTATTAATGGATCAAGATTTATTAGAAGATGAATACCTAGGTTGTCATCCATGCATTAATACAAGTAGTCTAAAAATTAAAATGCAAGATGTTTTTGATAAAATTTTACCAGCCATTAATCATCAAGCAATCTTTGTGGAGGTTCAAGATGGATAAAGAAGGAATCATGATTTATTTGTGCATGAAAGGACAAAATGAATGGCTAGAAGAAGTTAAAGCCTATTTTCAAAAGAGTTCTTATGTCTTAAAAGTAATTGAAATTGATGATTGGCAAAATGAACTTTCTTTAACAAATCAAAAAGGGAAAATTCTTTTAGAAAAAATTAAGCAAATACAATTAAAAAACAAATATTTAAAATGTTATATTAGCGGTTATTCTTTAGCAGGTTTATTTAGTCTTTATTCACTTCATGAACTTGATTTAGATGAGGCTATCAGTGTATCTGGGTCTTTATGGCAAGAAGGGTGGTTAGAGTATTTAAAGAATCATCCTATAAAAAACAAAAGAATCTATTTAAGTTTAGGAAGTAAGGAACATAAAACAAGAAATGCATTGATGAAAAATGTATTGAAAAACACCTTAGAAGCTTATAAAATCTATCAAAAAGAAAATGATTGTTTCTTTCAAAAAAATAATGGAAATCATTTTTTTGAAAGTGAACTAAGAATGAAGAAAGGATGGGATTGGTTTTTTTATGAAAAATAAGAAATTAACAGAAAAAAGACTTTTGCTTATTAAAAAAATACTATTTATATTAACGATTTTATTATTGATTTATCATGTAGGCTGGACAATTTTTATTATTGCTTTCCGCCATCATATTGGTGATGTTTACATAAAATATGTGACAACTATGATTTTTCGTATTCTTCAATTTAGTGCGATGTTACTTGTATTATCAGCACCTAGAATTTTACAAAAATGGTTTAAGATGCAAGTACCTTTAACACTTTATATAGTTATTGCATTTTTTGCCTTTAATGCTTTAGTTTTAGGAGATGGACTTGATTTTTATGGAAGATATCCATGGTGGGATTCTTTTTTACATTTCCATTCGGGTATAATTTTATCTTTTGTAGCCTTATGGTTTATTCATGTGATGATGGCTGAAAAAAGCAAATATATTTATATGAATAAATATTTTACATGTTTATTTTTAGTTGTGTTTTCTCTAGGAATAGGGGCTTTTTGGGAATTATTAGAATATAGTTGTGATGGGCTCTTTCATACCAATGCTCAACAATATATGGCTTCTACAAAAGGAACACTTGTTTCTAAAAAAGATATTCCTTTAAAAGGACATGAAGCTTTAAAGGATACAATGAAAGATTTAGCTCTTGATTTAGGAGGCTCTTTAATTGTAGCAACTTATGGTTTTATTAAACATGATGAAATATTAGAAAAAAGAAACGAGAGATAAATTATCTCTCGATGATATTTTGAGCTAGAGATTCTAAATGATTTTTAGAATCTTTTATTTTTTGAATTTCATCTGGCGAAGCTGTTTCATAATTGAATTTTCTAGTTATTTTCATTAAAGAAGCAAGTTCACCTTTAATTTGTTTTCTTAAAGCTTTATCCATTTCTTTTTTATGCGTTGCAAGACCATTTTGAACATTGATTATCAATGTTTCAACTTCATTTTTTAAAAGCATATTTTCTTTAGTAACTTGGTCTTGGCTTTCATACATTTTCGCTTGTTTAATGGCTTCTTCAATATCTGCATCAGACATTTTAGAAGAACCTTCAATTGTCATACTTTGACTATTTCCAGAAGCTAAGTCTTTAGCAGAAACGTGAACAATACCATTACTATCAATATCAAAAGTAACTTCAATTTGTGGAACTCCACGCATCGCACGTTTGATTTTTTTAAGCTTAAATTTACCTAAAGATTGATTATCTTTAGCGAGTGGTCTTTCTCCTTGTAAAACATTGATTTCAACTTGTGTTTGAAAGTTTGCTGATGTCGTAAAGACTTGACTGTGACTGGTTGGAATCGTTGTGTTTCTTGGAATTAATGGTGTAGCAACACCACCAACAGTTTCAATAGAAAGTGTCAAAGGTGTAACATCTAATAATAAAACATCATTATCTTCACCATATAAAACCATTTCACCGCTTAGTTTTCCTGCTTGGATTGCAGCTCCTAAAGCTACACATTCATCAGGATTTAAGGATTTACTTGGTTCCATTTGAGTAATTTCTTTTACTTTTTCTTGAACTGCTAAAATACGTGATGAACCTCCCACTAAAATGACTTTATTTAAGTCTTGTGGTGTTAATCTTGCATCATTTAAGGCTGTTTGCATTGGTAAAACAAGACGATCAATTAAAGATTTTGTCAGTTCATTCATTTTTTGTCTTGTTAAGGTGATTTCTAAATTTTTTGGACCATTTACATCTTGATAAATAAAAGGTAAATTAATGATGGTACTTGATTGACTTGAAAGTTCTATTTTAGCTTGTTCACTAGCTTCTAAAATACGAGATAAAGCAATTTGATCTTTTCTTAAATCAATTCCTTCTTGTCTTGAAAAAGTATCAAGGACGTAGTCACTAATGGCTTTATTAAAATCATCTCCACCTAAATGATTATCCCCAGCTGTTGATAAAACTTCAATAACACCACTACCAATTTCAATAATCGAAACATCAAAAGTTCCACCACCTAAATCAAAAAC
The DNA here is from genome assembly GCF_003024685.1 of Faecalibacillus intestinalis. Classification (GTDB taxonomy): domain Bacteria; phylum Bacillota_I; class Bacilli_A; order Erysipelotrichales; family Coprobacillaceae; genus Faecalibacillus; species Faecalibacillus intestinalis. The sequence goes on from NZ_PYLQ01000001.1 coordinate 227,021, forward strand.
CATCACTTTTTGCCCATAAGCATTTTCAAGCCCATAAGCCAATGCTGCAGCGGTTGGTTCATTAATGATTCTTAAAACTTCTAATCCCGCAATTTTTCCAGCATCTTTTGTTGCTTGCCTTTGGGCATCATTAAAATATGCTGGAACAGTAATAACCGCTTGGTTGACTTCTTCTTGTAAGTAAGCTTCGGCATCATTTTTTAATTTTTGTAAGATCATTGAAGAAATAAGCTGTGGAGAAAGTTGTTTTCCATCAATTTCTACATGATAATTTTGTCCCATTTCTCTTTTAATAGATGAAATCGTACGTTTTGGATTCATTGATTGTTGACGTTTAGCCAGTTCTCCAACAAGTTTCTTTCCATCTTTATCAAAAGCAACAATACTTGGTGTTGTCTTTTGGTTTTCTTTATTTTCAATAATTTTAGCTTTTCCATTTTCATAAAAAGCCATACAACTATTTGTTGTTCCTAAGTCAATTCCAATAACCTTTGCCATAATTTTCTCCTTCTAACAACATAAAATAGGATAATGATATCCGCCACCACAACAACATGACATCATACAATTTAAAAGCATAATCGAATAACAACAATTCATCATACTTGCTGGATTACCATATTGTTGACTGGTTTGACGATATTGTCTTGTATTTCCTTGTAATTGATTTAATAATAAAATATATTGCATATTCATGGGTTCCATTTGAACAGCTGTTTGAGCATATTCTTGAGCACGTATATTATTTCCTAAACCATTTTCGGCAATGGCAGATAAATAAAACCACATACTTGATTTATTACGTATTTGATTTAAAACGTTGATTGCTTCTTGATAACGCCCGCCTTGAATAAATCCTTGTGCTTCTTGATAAGCTTCTTGATCATTACCTGTATATTGATAACCACCAGTTGTTTGACCACCATAACTTTGTTGTCTAAAACCTTTTTTTCTTTCATCCATAATAGTTTTATATGCATTTTGGACTTCTTTAAATTTTTCAGTGTATTCTGCTTGATGAGGATTTCCAATATTAGCGTCAGGATGATATTTTTTAGAAAGTGTACGATAAGCTTTTTTGACTTCATCATCACTGGCGCTAGGGGAAATTCCTAGTATTTGATAAGGATTCATGATTTTTCCTCCATTCTTTTCTTTTTAATCAGTTCAAATTTTGTCCAAATACCACTATAGATAATATTTCGTAAAAGTTCAACATTTTCAATCAAAGGAAGCTTTTCAAAATAAAAACTGCTTCTAGAAATCATCATTTCTAAAATATTAAAACAATATTCTTGAAAGTGTTCCTCTTTAAATTTATTTTTAAAAGGATTATAAGTTTGTTTTTTGATATCTTCTTCTACATCTTCAAAAGCATCAATCAAATAAATAAATTTTCCTAAATAAAATCCCATTTGATAAAGATCATCTTTAAAAACATCTTCTTGATAAACACAAATACTTGCCATGATATGACCAAAATGACCAGCAACTTCATCTAAATCTAAACAATGTGATTTTTCTAGATAATGAATTTGGTCTAAATGTTCTTTAATTTTTTCTACTTTATCAGGATATTTCTTTTTAATTCTATTAAATTCTTTTTTTAAAAGTTGTTTAAAAGTTTTACTTTTTAAAGAATTTTCATCTAAAACATCGTCTTCTAATTTATAGTACGTTAAAACAATATTCATATCACTGACATAATTCATATATTGATTAGTACGTACACTCTTTTTATGAAAAGGATGTAATGGGCAACGAATTAAATATTGTTTATCTGTTGGTTCATACAGACTAGAAAGCAAAATTCCTACAAAGTTTAGATCATAATTTAAAGTCAATTGACCACGGCGACCATGATTTTGTTTTAAAGATTGACATAAACCACAATAATATTCTTGATATTTATCATAATCTTTAATTTTTAATTCTGGTTTATTAATAACGACATAGCCAAACATAATTAAGTTCTCTTTTCAAATTTTTGATGACAACTTGGACAAGTTACAATAATTTTTCCTTTTCCTTTAGGAAGTCTTACCATTTGTTTACAAGAGGGACAACGGTAGTATTTATGACTACGATCGGAAAATCTTTTCTTTTGAAGGTTAAAAAATTGTTGAACAGGCGTAATTGCTTTTAAGTATTTTTCATTTTCTTGATAACGTTTATATGTTTGTCTAGAAAACATACGATAGATAACTAAAAGCCAAATAAGATATCCAAGTAACATAATGATTCTATTATTAAAGAATATATTAAGGATAAATAAAGTGATGACAAAAAATAATGCATGATTATTTAAAGTATCTATCCCATATCTTCCTTGCATGAATTGAATTAATTTTTCTTTCATAAACATCTCTCCTTACTTTGATGAGGTGATTATATGCTTGAATTATGTATTGAACATGAACTCTAAAAAATACGATAAATTGAAAATCTTTGACATCTTCTTACAAGATAGGACATAGCTTGTAAAAATATTTTTAATAATTATTTAAAAAGGCAATCAATCGACATGATTTGTATTTTTTTCTTTTTATTGTAGAGATGGAAAGGAGAAAAAATGAAAAAATTAATATGTCTTTTAACAGTTTTTGTAAGTTTATTTTTTATGCAAGTTCCTGTTAAAGCAAGTGACATCAATTGGGATATTTCTAAATCAAAAACAGCCACACAACTAGATAAAAATTATCGAAGCCAGGTGACACTCTCGCTTCCTGCTAAAAGTGAAAAACTTGTTTCAGATGTTGTTTTTGTTTTAGATAAATCAACAAGTACACAAATTGAAAATCAAACTTTAGATATGTTGGAAAATTTACAAACACAAATTTCACAAACAAATGCTAAAGTAAAAGTCGGGATTGTTATTTTTAATAAAGAGGCAAATGTTTTTGGATGGTTTGATCTAGAAAATGATTTGGATGATATCAAAAAGGCGATTTTTAAAGAAATAACATCTGGAACGAATTGTCATGCAGGATTATTAGCAGGAAAAGAATTATTGGATCAAGATCAAGAGATAGCAGCTAAACGTAAGTATATGGTCTTTGTTAGTGATGGTATTACTTATATGTATAATCAAAAAGCAACGGTTACAGCTTGGTCATTTGAAAATGATGGCATTGTTGCAAGTTGGCCAGGACCTGATAATTGGAATTTAAAATATGGTCAAGAAGCTCTCCCTGATTGGGATAATTATTTAACAGATGTAAAAGAAAAATTAGCCATTCAAGGAGATCAGTATGATTATCTTTATGGTGAGGCTCCAACAAATATAATGTCTCTAGAAGAATCTAAAGAAGGGTTAAATTCTGTTGATAAAGCTCTTTATTATACTGTTTCTACTTACCAAGCAATGAAAGATGAAGGATATCATTGTTATTCAATGCTTGCTAATGGATATAGTAATTATCCATGGGCAACATCTTTTATGAATTATTTATCTAAAGGGCAAGAAATTTCTTTTAAAGATATTCAAAATGATATTTATTATTTATTGGATCAAGGAACTTATGTAGAAGACTTTATGGGTAAAGGAAAAGACAATTATGGAAATGATTATGATTTTGACTTTATAACGGATACAAAACAATTTTATATGATGGTTGGAAATCACAAATATGTTCCAGAATTCATCGAAGAAAATCATTATGGTTTTAATCATCAAGAAAATGGTTATGCTTATGAATTATTCTATTATCCTGATGAAAAGGAACATTTTATTTGGAAAATGAATGTACCTGTGAGTCAATTCGAACATGTTCAACTTGTTTATACTTTACAACTTATAAATCCTCAAAAAAAAGCAGGAGAATATGGGGAATACGATGAAGATGGTCATCTTTTTAAAGAAGGATTAAAGACAAATACGCAAGCTATTTTACATCCTATTGATAGTTTTTCTAAAGAATTAGAACCTGAAGAATTTTTGTCCCCAACAGTTTCATACAAAGTAATAGAAACTAATGTTGATGAACCTGAAAAGCCAAGTGAAACAATTAAAACGGAAGTTAAAAAGTCAACACCTGTAACGACAAGTCCTGTTGCTACGGGAGATGATACAAAACAAGAATTTTGGTATGTATTATTGGGATTATCAATTTCAACACTTCTTCTTTTATTAATAAAACATTTCAAGACAAGACGCGAGTAGTCGCGTTTTGTTTTTGTTTGTGGTATGATAGCGTGGGTGATGAAAATGTTAGTGTCAATGACAGATTTAACAAAATATAATGGAGAAAAGTGTATTTTAGATCATATAGAATTACATATAGAAGATAAAGATAAAGTAGGAATCTTAGGAGTTAATGGGACAGGAAAATCTACGCTTTTGAAGATTATTTCAGGTATTGAAGATTATCAAGGGAAAATGACTTATCAAAAGGATTTACGTATTAATTATTTACCACAAACACCTTTGTATAATGAAATGGATACAATTATGGAAACAGTTTATAAACAAATTGATTCAAAAGATATTCATGATTTTGAAATAAAGGCTCAATTAGGTAAGTTTGGTATTTTAGATGAAACACAAAAGATTAAAGAACTTTCAGGAGGTCAACTTAAAAGAGTAGCTTTAGCGATTGCTTTAATTAAACCTTGTGATTTACTTATTTTAGATGAACCAACAAACCATTTAGATAATGGTATGATAGAATATTTAGAGAAGTTTTTAATTAAATGGTCTAAAGGCTTACTCATGGTAACGCATGATCGTTATTTTTTAGAAAGAGTAGTAAATCGTATTGTTGAAATAGATCATGGACAAGTTTATAACTATGAAGCCAATTATTCAAAATATTTAGAACTGAAACAATTAAGATTAGAAACACAACTTTCTAGTCAAAGAAAAAGAAAACTCTTTTTAAAGAAAGAACTTGAATGGGTACGCGCTGGTGTACAAGCACGTACAACTAAAAGTAAAGACCGTCTGCAAAGATTTGAAGAATTATCAAAAGTAAAAGATATAGAAGTGAATGGAAAAATTGAAATGATTCATACGTTCTCTCGTCTTGGTAAAAAGACGATCGAACTTCATGAAATTTCTAAAAGTTTTGAACAAAAGAAACTCTTTGATGAATTTTCTTATATGTTTAAACAACATGATCGTATTGGAATGTTAGGAGATAATGGAACAGGTAAATCAACATTATTAAATATTCTTACAGGAAGTTTAAAAAGTGATACAGGGTATGTTGAAATTGGAGAAACTGTACGTTTTGGTTATTTTAAACAAGGATATGATGATTTACAAATGAATAAAAAAGTCATTGATTATATTCAAGAAATTTCTAATGATTTTAAGGTGGATGGACAAGGATTATCAGCTAAAGATATGTTAGAAAGATTTTTGTTTGATGCTAGATTACAACATACACCAATTTCTCGTTTATCTGGTGGAGAAAGAAGAAGACTTTATTTATTACGTGTATTAATGATGATGCCAAATGTTCTTGTTTTAGATGAACCAACGAATGATTTAGATATTGATACACTTAATATATTAGAAGATTATTTAGATCATTTTGAAGGAATTATTATTACAGTTAGTCATGATCGTTACTTCTTAGATCGTATTTGTGATGGTTTATTTATTTTACAAAATCAACATTTAAGATATGTTAATGGGGGTTATAGTCAAAATCTAGATACTTCTACTAAAGAAGAAAAAGAAAAAGGACAAGGGGCTTTGGCTTATAAACAAAGTAAGCAAAATAAAATCAAAATGACATATATGGAAAAGAAAGAATTTGAAGGAATTGAAGATGTCATTATGGATTTAGAAACAAAATTAAATGAAGTTGAAGAAAAGATGAATGGTGTTACTGATTTTAAAGAAATTGATGAGCTTTCTAAACAAAGAGATGAAATTCAAAATCAAATTGATGAAAAGAATGAACGTTATCTTTATTTGTTAGAATTACAAGAACAAATTGAAAATCAATAATTGACCTTTGTATATACATATAGGATAATAGAAATATGAAAAGGAAGGTTTGAGGAATGAAAAGATTATTAAGTTGTACAAGTAGTGAAATGTTGAAAATGGATGGTCAAGAATTAAAACAAGCAATTCTTGCTAGTGAAGGAAGAACTGTGATGACAGAAACAGTTGTTGCGATTGAACCTTTATTAGGAGATCTTACAAATGCTGAACTTGCTGTTTCATTTGGAAGTGACATGGTTTTATTAAATTGTTTTGATTGTAATAATCCAGAAATCAAAGGGTTACCAGAATGTGATAATCCTGTAGAAAAATTAAAAGAAATCGTTGGTCGTCCAATTGGATGTAATCTAGAACCAGTTGATTTAGAGGCTGAATTAATGGAAGAAAGACGTGTGATTTCTACAGGTAGACAAGCAAGAAAAGAAACTTATATTAAAGCTCAAGAATTAGGTTTCAACTTTATTTGTTTAACAGGAAATCCAGGAGTTGGAGTTTCAAATCATTCAATTTGCGAAGCAATCAAAGAAGCTAAAAAATATTTTAAAGGATTAATTATTGCAGGGAAAATGCATGCAGCTGGAATCGATGAACCAATCGTTGATATGAATAGTATCAAAGAGTTCATTGAAGCAGGGGCAGATGTTATTTTAATGCCAGCAGTTAATACAGTTCCAGGTTTATCTGAACAAGAAGTGACTGAAGCTTGTCGTTATATTAAAGCTCATGGGGCTTTATCATTAAGTGCGATTGGAACAAGCCAAGAAGGTGCAGATGAAGGAACAATTCGTGAAATTGCTTTATTAAATAAAAGATGTGGAATTGATATTCAACATATTGGGGATGCAGGATTCTGTGGTATTGCTTTACCTGAAAACATTATGGCATTATCAATTGCGATTCGTGGTAAAAGACATACATATCATAAGATTGCTTCATCTATTAATAGATAAAGTGTTATTTATGTTTGAAAGATGTCGTTTAAGTTGTAGATAATGAAAGAACGGTTGATTTATAATACATTAATCATAGATCAATCGTTTTTATATGGAGGTCATTATGAAAAAGGCTCTTATTATTGTATTTATAATGTGTTTATTAGGGATGATTTTTTTATCAGGAAGTATTGGGATATTTTATGAACCTGTGGAAGTTTCATTAGTAAGCATTCTTTTTGTTGTTTTAATTTTTCTTATCATCGCTTATAAGCTATATAAAAAGAAAAGAAGATAGTTGGGAGAGTGTCAAAGACATTCTCTTTTATGTTATAATGGATAAGGTGATAAACATGAAACATATCTTTATATTAAAACCAGATACTTCTAAAAGTTTAATTAATTGTATAGTAACAATGATGCAAGGAAAACGTTATGAATTACGCTATACCAAAGATTTAGATGATGCAAGAAAGATAGCCTTATCTTATCAAGATGAAAAGGAAGTTTGTCGTTTATACGCGATAGGTGGCGATGGTTTTGTTCATAAGGTGGTCAATGGCATGGTAGGGTCTTTTCATGAACTTGTTGTCATTCCGCAAGGAACAGGTAATGATTTTGCTAGAAGTATCTACAAAAATTTAGATGCGATAAAGATTTTTAAAGAGTCATTAAATAAGCAAGCCAAAGCAATTGATGTGATTCAATGTCGAGATGATCTTTATTGTATCAATGTCTTTTGTTGTGGTTTAGATGCTGATGTTGGGAATTTAGTGAATACAAATCGTAAGACAACCTTATTCCCAAGGATTATGCAGTATAGTTTAACGATTTTAGATAAGATCTTTCATTTAAAATTTTATCCAACTGATATTTATACATATAATAAAGATATTTATCAAGGTAATGTTTTGATTTGTACCTTTTGTAATGGTCATTATTTTGGTGGTGGCTATCAAGCTGGTTATTATTCATCTTTAGAAGATGGTATGATTGATATGTCGGTGGTACCAGAAATATCTAAAAAAGAATTACCATATTATTTAAAAGGACTGATCACCAATACATTACATAAAACAAAAAAATTTCAACATTTTAAAGAAGATGATGTTTGGGTCAAAACCAATCAATATGTTAATATTGATGGTGAAAAATATGAACCAGGAACATATCACTTAAAATGTTTACATAAAAAAATTCAATTAGTTTATTAAGGAGATTACTATGGAAATAGATTTAAAAACAGATTCACGTAAGGTTAAACCAGGAGATACTTTTATTGCGATTAGAAATGTTAATCGTGATGGACATGATTATATTCCTCAAGCTATTAAAAACGGGGCAACAAAAGTAATTGTTGAAGAAGGAAATTATGATGTTGAAACTGTTGTTGTTGAAGATACAAGAGCATATTTAAAAGATTATTTGTATGAACATTATTACCCTTATTTCAAAGATATGAAACTAATTGGAGTTACTGGAACAAATGGTAAAACAACGATTGGTTATATGATGTATCAAATGATGACGATGCTTGATATTCCTTGTGCATATATGGGGACTATAGGTTTTTATTATTGTGGGAACTTTATTAAAATGGTTAATACCACACCAGATGTTGATGTACTTTATGATTATTTTATTAAAGCAAAAGATGCCGGGTGTAAAGTATTAGTGATGGAAGTTTCTTCACATGCGCTTGCGAAAGATCGTATTCATGGCTTAGAATTTGATGAAGTGGCTTTTACAAACTTAACACAAGACCATTTAGATTTTCATAAAACATTAGAAAACTATGCGAATGCTAAACAACTCTTATTTAAAAAGACAAGAGGAAATAAAATTGCTGTCATAAATGGTGATGATCCACATGCTTCACATTTTGAATTAGAAGGTAATCAAAATCTTTTGATTTCTGATCAAAAAGGTGATGTTCTCATTCAAAATATTGAATTTTCTCACTTAGGGACAACCTTTACCTTTAAATATCAAGAAAAAGAATATCAAACACATATTCAAATGGTAGGAAGATACAATGTTTATAACTATCTTACAGCGATGCTTTTAATTCATGAATTAGGATATGAAATTGATGCTATTTTAGCCTTAAATACAAAATTAAAAGCCCCTAAAGGAAGAATGGAACTTATTGTTTATGGAACAAATGGTATCTTTGTAGATTATGCCCATACCCCTGATGCCACTTTAAATGTTTTAGAAAGTGCTCAAGAATTTAAAAAAGGAAAAATTATTACGATTATTGGTTGTGGTGGGGATCGTGATACGACCAAACGACCAATCATGGGGGAAATTGCCTGCAAACATAGTGACCACGTGATTATTACAGATGATAATCCGCGAACAGAAGATCCTCAAAAAATCATTAATGATATTTTAGTAGGTGTTAGTGGGAATTATGAAGTTATTAATGATCGTCATCTTGCCATTGTTAAGGGAATGAGTTTATTGAAAGAAAATGACATTTTAATGATTTTAGGAAAAGGACATGAAGATTATCAAATTATTGGAACAGAAAAGATTCATTTTTCTGACCAAGAAGAAGTAGAAAAATATATTAAGGAGCATCAAGATGACTAAAATTGCTTTTTTTGATGTCGATGGCACATTGATTAATGTACCTCATCAATTATTAAAACCAACAAAAAGAACAATAGAAGCCTTAAAAGATTTTCAAAAACAAGGAAATTATATTGTCGTAGCAAGTGCTAGAGGAGCAATGCCAGATTGTTTAAAGAAAATTCCTTTTGATGGCTTTATTGGTTGTGATGGTGGATATATTGAATTTCATCAAGAAGTTTTACTCAATAATATCTTTACTGTTAAAGAGTTAAATCTACAAAATAGTGTCTATGAAGCAACAAATGGACAATATATTATCAGTGAAAGAAATCAAAGTTATTTCAGTGATATGAATGGTGAACTTATCAAAAAACATTTAAGGCTTTATACAGGAACAGATAAGCTTCCTGATGATTATGATGATAACTGGCGCTTTCAAAATATCAAAGCCAATACGGTTACAGCACTTTTTTATAGTGCAAAAGACTTACATGAAGCCTTAGATATGTTACCAAAAGAATGGTCTATCAATACTTATGATACAGGACATATTCGTATGGATGTCCATCCTCAAGGTTACACAAAGGGGACAGCGTGTGAATATTTATATCAAAAATTAAATATTCCTAAAGAAAATACGTATGCTTTTGGTGATGGAGAAAATGATATTGAAATGTTGCATCTTGGAGGAACTTCTATTGCGATGGGTAATGCGGATGATGAAGTTAAAAAACATGCTTCTACAGTGACTTTAACAGTGGATGAAGATGGTATTGCTGATTTTTTTGAAAAGGAATTTAAAATCAAATGAGAATTAGAAAAATAAATTTTCAAGAAATAAATTTTGAGTATTGTCCTTATCCTCAATCAATGTATGATTCCATAAAAAGAATAGGACTTTCTTTTCCTATTAAAGTGAATATTATTGATGGTCAATATTATTGTAAAGATGGACATAAACGTCTTTCTATTATTCAAGATTTATTAAAAAATGAAGAAGGTTATGAAAAAAGAAGGGATGTTCCCTATATTATTTATAATGATGGAAGTTCTAGATCTAATGATTGTTGGCGTGATCGCAACATGCATTAGATCTTTTTTCATTTTTTGAAAGTGGAAAGTATGAAAATTTTAGAGGTATATAATAGCTTTGAGGAAGTGAAGTTATGTTATTTAGTAATCGAGATTTAAAAAAATTAATTATTCCGTTAGTGATTGAACAAGTTCTAGCATTAACAATTGGGATGTTTGATACCATGATGGTCTCTCAATGTGGTCAAAGTGCAGTATCAGGTGTCAGTATTGTTGATGGCTTGAATGTATTGATCATTAACATCTTTTCAGCCTTAGCAACAGGTGGAGCTGTTGTTTGTGCGCAGTATATTGGTAAAAAGGATAAAAAGATGGCAAGTCATAGTGCTAAACAACTTTTATTTACGATATTAGGTTTATCACTTGTTATTATGGGATTATGTATTTTATTGAATGGAAAGATTTTAAATTTGATTTTTGGACATATTGGTCATGATGTTATGGCTTATGCTAAAACGTATTTTTTCTTTTCTGCTTTGTCTTATCCTTTTATTGGTTTGTTTAATGGAGGAGCTGCTTTATTTAGATCGATGGGAAATAGTAAAGTAGCAATGACAAATTCATTTTATATGAATATTGGAAATATTGTTTTAAACTATATCTTTATTTTTATTTTAAATATGTCTGTTAAAGGGGCAGCTATTGCAACCTTACTTTCAAGAATGTTCTGTTCGTTTATTATTTTATATATGTTATTAAATAAGGAACATACAATTTATATTGATACATATTTTAAATATCATTTTGATTTTGCAACAGTGAAAAAGATTTTACAAATAGGGATTCCTAATGGTTTAGAAAATGGAATGTTTCAAATGGGGAAAATTCTTGTTCAAAGACTCGTTTCTACTTTTGGAACAGCAGCGATTGCTGCTCATGCGGTAGCGTTTAGTTTAACATCTATTGCAGTTGTTCCAGGAATGGCTTTAGGACTTGCTATTTTAACAGTGGTTGGACAATGTATAGGAGCTAATGATTATCAACAAGCTAAATATTATACAAAGAAACTGATGATTATTGCTTATTTATCAACAATCGTAGCAGCTGGTATTTTATTAGTGGGTGTAAGATACATATTAAAACTTTATGCCTTACCACAAGCAACAGCCAATCTTGCAGTTTCAATGGTTTCACTCCATTGTGTATTTGATTTCTTTATTTGGCCGATGGCATTTTCTTTCCCAAATACTTTACGTGCAGCCAATGATGCCACTTATACAATGATTGTTTCTACATTTTCAATGTGGACATTCCGTTTTGCTTTAAGCTATGTTTTTGCTTTGTATTTACACATGGGTGTCATTGGTGTTTGGTGGGCCATGATTGTTGACTGGATTTTTAGAGCTATTTGTTTTATGATTAGATATAAATCCAATAAATGGATGAATAGAACATTAGTATAGGGGAATATATATGGAAAAAGTAGAATATTATTTTAGAGAAATTTCAAAGATTCCAAGAGGATCTTACAATGAAAAAGCAATTTGTGATTATGTGGAAAACTTTGCTAAAGAAAGAAATATAAAATATGTAAGGGACAAAATGCATAATATCGTGCTTTTTAAAGAAGCAACAAAAGGCTATGAAGATCATGAAACAGTCATGTTAGAAGGACATATGGATATGGTCTGTGAAAAAAATAATGATAGTGATCATGATTTTTCAAAAGATTCCATTGAACTTATTGAAGAAGATGGTTTTTTACATGCCAATAAAACAACATTAGGAGCGGATGATGGTGTTGGTGTTTGTTATATGCTTGCTTTACTAGATGATGAAAGCTTAAAACATCCAGCTTTAGAATGTGTTTTTACCGTTCAAGAAGAAGTAGGACTTAATGGAGCAATGGGTCTTGATAAAAGTATTTTAAAAGCGAAAAAGATGGTTGGACTTGATAGGGGGAAAGAAAAAATTATTACTGTAAGCTGTTCTGGAGGAAGAAGAGCTGTTGTTGAAAAAGAACTTTCTTATCTAAAAAACGAATCACCTTGTTATCAACTTTATGTGGGTGGCTTACAAGGAGGACATTCAGGAGGCGTTATTCATTTAGAAAGAGGAAACGCTAATGTGATTATGACACGTGTCTATTATCATCTTTCTTTAAATAACATTGAATTTTTATTAGGAAGTTTTAAAGGTGGTTTAAAAGATAATGCGATTCCTAGAGAATGTGTCAGTATCTTTGCTTCAAATGATGATTTTAAAAAAATCAAAGAAGTTGTTTTAAAAGTAGAAAATGATTTAAAAGAAGAATTAAAAGAAAGTGATGAACATGTATTTGTTCGTTTAGAAAAAGTAGATTCTTTAAATGAAGTGATTTCAGTTAAAGAAAGCCAAGATATTATTTCAATGATGTATTTAATGCCTAATGGCTTTATGCATAAATCTTTAAAAATGGATCTTACCAATATTTCTTTAAATATGGGTGTAGTGGAAATGAATGAAAAATTCAATATTTATTTTTCAATTCGTTCTCCAATGGAATCGGCTAAAGATGAATTATCAAACAAATTGAGTTTAATTGCATCAATGTTTCAGGCAAAATATGTTTTAGATAATAACTATCCAGGATGGAATTACGATGAAGGTTCAAAACTTAGAAAACAATATGTTGATTTTGTAAAAGAAACAGAAGGAGTTACTTTAAAAGAAGAAGGAACTCACAGTGGATTAGAAACAGGTATTTTTAAAGGAGCACTTGGTAATCTCGATATTATTACTTTAGGACCTGATATGTTTGATATTCATACACCTGATGAAAGATTAAATATGAATTCATTTTATAAATGTTATCAAAGATTAATTCATTTTTTAGAGAGATTATAAGATGTTAGAACTTATTAAAGTAAAATATGATCAAGATGTCAAAAAACAATTAGAAAAAAGATTTATTGCTTTTGACGTAGAAACAACAGGTTTGAATCCAAAAGAGGAAAGAATTATTGAATTAGGAGCTGTTCTTTTTGAAAATGGACAAGCTGTTCAAAAATTTAATACACTTGTCAATGCTGAAGTAGAAGTCTCTGAGTTTATTTCTAATTTGACACATATTACCAATGAGATGTTAGAAAATCAACCACGAGAAGAAAAAGCATACGAGATGTTCCAAGAGTTTATGAAAGAGGCTCTTGAAGGCAAAGTGATTGTTTGTGCGCATAATGCGAAATTTGATATGTCGTTTTTAAGAGAAACTTTTTATAGATTAGACTTAGATGGAAAAATTTGTTATGTAGATACTTTACAACTTTCAAGAAAATATATCCATGGACCATATAATTATAAGCAAGGAACAATAGCTCATTATTTGCATATAAAAAATGAAAATGCACATCGTGCTTATGATGACGCTTATGTGTGTGGTCAAATATTAAACTATATACTAAAGGGAAGCAATTAAGCTTTCCTCTTTTAAATTAAATAATAATTTCATAAATTAACGGATAGTAGTAATCAAAGTTGTTAAGAAAATTTTATATTTAAGGTACAAAATCTATGATATATGAAAAATTATTAATATAAAAAATTTCCATATTTGTACAATAAATCATATGCAAGAGAGAAATAATATGTAAAAATAGATATAGGTGTAAATATTAATTGCATAGAGAGTATAATTATGCAGGTTCAGTTTACAAAGAAAGCTGATACATCAAAATCTATATATCAAGCGAATTATTAAGAAGAATGATAATGTTGAAAAAAGAGTTTGCTCGCATGATAGAAGAATTAGATTATGATGTTGGGCCTGTTTATGTAAAAAATGGGGGGATAATATGTATTATGACACATTAAATTCTGAACAACAAATTTCTTTTTTAATTAAACCTATTATTGAAGTTCTACAAGAAGCAGGTGGTCAATTAGAGCGTTCTGAGATAAGAGATAGAATTAGTGAAAAAGACGAGCATATTGCTGAATTTGAACAAAAACTTTATACATCTATTAAGACAGGTAATCAGTATAAAAAGTTTGATTTTAAGTTCAATTTTGCTCTTAAAGAACTAAGTTACGTTGGTTTCCTTGTGTATGAAAAGTATAAACCTCTTGTTACTTTAACGGCAAAAGGGTCCGCTCTGGATTTAGATAATTTCGACGTTAAAACAGAAGTGCGTGAAAAGGCAGCAATTTATTGGGAAGAAAAAGCTTCTAAAAATAAAAATAAAGATAAAGTAGTCAATGTAGAAGATGAATTTGAAGATGATATCAAATCTAATGAAGATGATATTCTGGATGATGTAAAGGTTAAACTCCAAAGTGCTATTGCTAATATGACACCTAAGAAGTTTGAACAGTTTTCTAGAGCATTACTTACAAAGATGGGGGTACAGTTTACCGATAAAGGAATAAAAGTTTCAAATGACGGAGGTATTGATGGTTATGGGTATCATATGGATGATGATGACTTTAGAACAACTCGAGTGGTAATTCAATGTAAGAGATATAATACTGCACCTGTAAGTGAACCTGATATTAATCAATTTTTGGGTGCTATGAATAAGTTTCAAGCTGATTATGGTGTTTTTATTACAAATAGTAGATTTACAAATGCTGCGAGAATAGCTGCAAGAGAAGGAACACCGATAACATTGATTGATGGGAATGATCTTATAAGATTAATAATAAAATATGAGTTGTTCATTACTCCAATTACAACTTATGTATTAGATGAATTTTATAACGAAGAGTAGTTGAAAAAATATTTGAAGTAGTTGGTAAAAATATGTAAAGTTGTACAAGTAAATTTTTTAACGATATGTTCTATTTCTATTGCTTAAGTTTTTTTGTTATTAAATCATATACTAAAGGGAAGCAATTAAGCTTCCCTTATATAATATCATTTAATAAATTAACAGCAGCCATAGCATCTTTTGTATAGTAGTCTGCTTGGATATCTTGAGCGATATCTTCTGTTAAGACAGCACCACCAACAAAGATAGGACACATCTTTTCTTCTTGTTTTAAAAGATGAATAGTTTCTTCCATAGAAACAACAGTTGTTGTCATTAAAGCAGATAATCCAATGGCTTTAGGTTGATGTTTATGATAAGCTTCTAAGATTGTTTTAGAAGGAACATCTTTTCCTAAATCAATCACTTGATAACCATAACTTTCTAAAACAACTTTTACTATATTTTTTCCAATATCATGGATATCTCCATGAACAGTTGCAATTAAAACAGGGCCTTTAGAAGATTCAGTTGTTTTAAAAGTTTGTTTGATAACATCAAAAGCAATTTTACTTGCTTCTGCAGATTGAATAAGCTGAGGTAAAAAGATTTTACCTGTTTCATAATCTTTTCCTATTTGATCTAAAGCAGGAATAAGTATTTCATTGACGATTGCTAAACCATCTTGTTTTTCTAAAGCAAGTTCCGTTGCTTTTTTGACTTCATCTTTTAATCCATGTAAAACAACATCATTTAATGAAAATGAAGTAGTTTGTTTTGGTAATACAACTTGACTTTGAGCTTGTTTTTGAATGTAATTTGTTGCATCTTGATCATAATTATAAAGTACATTAAATGCATCAATTGTATTCATTAATTCTTGATCTAATGGGTTGATAATTGGTAAATCAAGTCCAGCAGACATAGCCATTGCTAAAAATGTTTTATTAAGTAATGGTCGATTAGGTAAACCAAAGGAAACATTACTGACACCTAAAACAGTATGGACACCCAATGTTTTAACCATAGAAACAGCTTTGATTGTTTCCATGACTTCTTTTTGTTGAGCAGAAGCGGTTAAAACAAGACAGTCAATAATGATATCTTTTTTGTCAATGCCATATTCTTTTGCTTTGTTAATAATCTTTTTAGCGATTTCAAATCTTTGCTCAGCCTTTGGAGGAATGCCATTTTCATCTAAGGCTAAGCCAATGACAACACCACCATATTTTTTTACAACGGGGAAGACGGCTTCCATGGTTTCATCTTTCCCGTTGACAGAGTTAATAAGTGGTTTTCCATTATAATAACGACAAGCTTCTTCAATTGCTTGGAAATTAGAACTATCAATTTGTAAAGGAAGTTGAATAACTTCTTGTAATAATTTAATAACATGCTTCATAACTTTTGGTTCATCAATACCAGGTAAACCGACATTGACATCTAAAACATGAGCTCCTGCTTGTTCTTGTTTGATGGCTTCTACAACAAGTTCATCATAACGTTCTTCTTTTAAAGCCGTTTTTAATTTTTTCTTTCCTGTTGGATTTAATCTTTCTCCACAAACAACAACATGTTTTCCAAATTCAACAGTTGTTGTTCCTGAAGAGACACGTGTCAACGAAGAAACTTCTCTTGGAGTCACTGTTGTTGGGCAGTTTTCTTTTAATTTTTGAATAAATTCAGGGGTTGTTCCACAACATCCACCAACGATAGCGATTCCTTTTTTGACAAGAGGAACGATTGCCTCAATAAATTTATCTGCTTTCATTGGATAAACGGTTTGTCCGTCTTCTAAAAGAGGGAGACCCGCATTTGGTTGAATCATCACAGGGAAAGAGGTACTTTCTAAAATATTTTCAATAATAGGAGCCATTTCATTTGGTCCTAAAGAACAGTTAATTCCTAAAGCGTCCACTTTTAATCCTTCTAAGACATTGACCATTGTAAGAGGATCACAGCCTGATAAACTACGACCATTTGTTTCAAAGGTCATTGTTGCAAAAACAGGAAGATCACTACATTCTTTGACAGCTAAAATACTCGCTTTTAATTCATAAATATCTGTCATTGTTTCAAATAAAACAACATCAATATCCTCTTTTACAAGTTCTACCATTTGCTTAACGCTTTGATAAACTTCATCAAAAGTTAAAGTTCCCATCGGTTCCATCAGTTTTCCAATAGGACCAATATCTAAAGCAATATAAGCTTCTGGTTTGATTTTTTTAGCTTCTTTTGCATTTTGAATAGCCGCTAAAATCACTTCTTGATAACTATATTTATGTTGTTCTAATTTAAGGGGATTTGCGCCAAATGTATTGGTTGTAATAAAATCAGCTCCTGCTTTTAAATAACGATGATGGATATCAATAATTATTTTAGGATGTTCAATATTATAATATTCTGGAATTTCTCCAGCCTTCATTCCTAGTTCTTGAAGTTGTGAACCAAAACCACCATCAAAAATAAGAAGATCTTTATTTAATCTTTCGCGTAACATGTTTGACCTCTCTTTCTAAAATTACAATCTTTTATATGTAAACAATTCTGACATGTTTTTTCTTTTCTGTTATCACCTAAACCAATCAAACCAATCATTGATTTTTGTGGTAATAAAATATTACTTTCTTGGACAGTCAAACCAATTTTTTTAGAACTTTCGATAATGAAAGCAAGCTCTTTATTGAGTTCAATAGGGACACGACCATAACCAGGACAAAAACGAAACGTTCTTTTACCAATCAGTTGTTCATTTTCATATTCATCACATTTCACTTCTAAAAAACTACTGGCGACAGCATCAAAAATCGTCGCTTTGGTCATGTCAATATGACTGTAATAATGAGATCTTTTTTCTACCTGTAATCCTAAAGTACAGCCAATAATAACAACATTATGACAATTTTGAAATAAATCATTCAAGTCTGGGTAATCGAGATTTAAAGAAATTTCATCAATTCTTAAAGGATGAAAAGAAAGAGGAAATTTACGATAAGTTACTCTAAAAGAACTCATTTTTTCAATTTCCTCTATGCATTCATCAATCAAAACATTCATTTTTTCATCAAGTATTTGATGATGATATCCTAAATACTTTAAAGCATTTTCTTTAAGCTTTGAAAAATTCATCACGAATATATTCTGTTCTTTTTAAAATTTCTTTTGCAATCTCTGGTTTATTCATTGTATAAATATGTATTCCATCTACACCATGAGTCATTAAATCGATGATTTGATAAGTTGCATAGTGTAAACCAACTTCCCTTCCCGCTTTAGGATTTCCAGCAAAACGATCAATCATCGCTGCTAAATCAAACGGAACAGAACAATTTGACATTTTTGCGATATTTTTTAACTGTTTTGGATTATGAGCAGGCATAATTCCTGCAAGAATAGGGACATGGATTCCAATTTTTCTTGCTTCTCTGACTAGACGATAATAATATTGATTGTCATAAAAAATTTGTGTAACGAGGTATTTTGCACCAGCATCGACTTTTTTCTTTAGGTTTAAAAGATCTTCTTCAAAGTTTTTAGCTTCATAATGTGTTTCTGGATAACATCCACCAGATAAACAAAAATCATTAGGAAAGTTTTCTTCAATGAATTCATTTAATTCACTGGCATATTTAAAATCACCATGATTAATACCATCACTATCTTTAGGATAGTCGCCACGTAAAGAAAGGACATTTTCGATACCATTTTCTTTAAGTTCTTCTAGAATTTCTTTGATTTCATCTTTTGTATTATTCATACATGTTAAATGAGCTACAGATTCAATACCATATTTCTTTTTAATAGTAGAAGCAATTTTACAAGTATTTTTAGATGTAGAACCATTTGCTCCATATGTAACAGAAATAAAATCTGGATTTAATTTTGCTAGTTCATCAATGGTTGCATAAATAGATGTGATATCATTTTCATTGTTTTTTGGTGGGAATATTTCAAAAGACAATGTAGGTCTTTTATTTAATAATTCATTAATTTTCATACAGCTACCTCACTTTTATTGATTATTATATTGAAAAAAGAATAAATAGTAAATGATTAAATAATTGTAGTTTGTTATAGCTTAAATCTATAACTATTTTTCTTCTATTATTGATTCAGCAATGTTGTTTAAAGAATAACTTAGTGTTGAAAGAGAAGCAATAAGTAAAAATAAATCATGATATTGATTTATATCTAATTGATAATCTTTAATTATTTGTTGAATCATTTTTTGCAGTTGTTGATTTATAGAATGTTTGATTTCAATAAAATGATCATATAACTTTGATAAATCAGTATTACTTTCATAAATAGGAATAAGTAAATCTTTAATTTCTTGAATGGATAGATTGTTTTTTAATTGATAAATCATTAACATTTGAATAATTTGTTCCTTAGTGTATTTTTTCCCTTTTACAGGCGTAATGACTTTTGCTTTGGAATAATTATTGATCATGGTTTTAGTAAGTAATTTATCATCTTCATTTTTTTTATGATTTGCTAGATGGATTTCAAAAAGAGTCATAATTTGATCCATATAGAGATCTAAATCAGGAATATCTTTAGACATAATAGAACTTTTTTGACTTTCTTTTTCAACAAGAGTTTCTAGTGTTTCTTTATTCATAATTTCACCTCATATTTATTTTATAGATTATCATATTTTTTTGCAATATAAACTATTTGAAATGGTTTTAAATACTACATATTTAAAAAAGTCATACTAGGATTTTAAAAAGCTTTATTGTATAATGTCCTTGGTGATTAGATGAAAAATATAAGTAAGAAAAATTGGGTTTTATATATTGTTACTTTTTTGGTGATTGTTATTGGAGATCAACTTACAAAAATATTAGTGTCTTCTTCGATGATGCTAGGGCAATCGCAAGCGATTATTGATAATTTCTTTTATTATACATATTCGCATAATCAAGGAGCAGCTTGGGGAATGTTATCAGGACATATTAGTTTGTTTGTAGTTGTTTCGCTTGCTGCAGCAATTTTTATGTTTTATTACTTTAGTAAGACAACCAAAGCTCAAAGATTAACACGTTATGGAATTGTTTTAACTTTTGCAGGTCTTGTTGGAAATCTAACAGATCGTCTTTATTTTGGATATGTGAGAGATTTTATTGATTTTATTATTTTTGGTTATGATTTTCCTATTTTTAATATTGCTGATATGGCAGTAGTAATAGGAGTAGGATTGATTATTTTAGAGATTATATTTGAGGATTATATTAATGGAAAAAAGAAAATTAGAGATTAATGAAGAAAATGTACGTTTAGATAAGTTTATTATGAATTCAATTTCTGATTTATCAAGAACACTTATTCAAGAATATATTAAAGAAGGGCATGTTCTTGTAAATGGAAAAATTGAAAAAGCAAGTTATAAAATTAAAATGAATGATGCTATTGAAATCACGATTCCTGATAATAAGGAGATGGATGTTTTACCAGAAGATATTCCTTTAGATATCGTTTATGAAGATCAAGATGTCATCGTTGTCAATAAACCTTCAGGGATGATCGTTCATCCAAGTGCGGGAATTTATAGTGGTACTTTAGTAAATGCTTTACTTTATCATTGTAAAGATTTATCAGGAATCAATGGTGTGAATCGTCCTGGTATTGTTCATCGTATAGATAAAGAAACAAGTGGTTTATTAATGGTAGCAAAAAATGATAAAGCTCATAAATCATTGAGTGAACAGTTAAAAGAACATAGTGTTACACGTCGTTATGTGGCTTTAGTTCATGGTGTTATTCCACATGTTCATGGTAAAGTCAATGCACCAATTGGTAGAGATGTCAATGATCGTCAAAAAATGGCTGTCACAAAAAACAACAGTAAAGAGGCAATTACTAATTTTACAGTATTAGAAAGATATGATGATATGTCTTTAATTGAATGTCGACTTGAAACAGGAAGAACGCATCAAATTAGGGTGCATATGTCTTATATTGGTTATCCAGTTTATGGAGATCCTAAGTATGGAAAGAAAAAAGATGATCAAAGTCATGGACAATTCTTGCATGCTAAAAAATTAGGATTTATTCATCCTACAACAGGTGAATATTTAGAGTTTGAATGTCCTTTACCTGATTATTTTCAAGCAAAACTTGATGAATTGAAAGGAGAATAAAATGTCTAAAAAGATTATTAGTTGGCAACAATATTTTATGGGAGTTGCTAAGCTTTCAGCTTATCGTTCAAAAGATCCTAATACACAAGTAGGAGCGTGTATTGTTTCTCCAGAAAATAAGATCGTAGGAGTAGGATATAATGGACTTCCATGGGGATGCGAAGATGATCAGTTTCCATGGGCGGCAAGAGAAGGAGATTTGTATGATACAAAATATCCTTACGTTGTTCATGCAGAATTGAATGCCATCTTAAATAGTATTTCTCATTTACAAGGATGTACGATCTATGTTTCTTTATTTCCATGTCATGAATGTGT
Organism: Faecalibacillus intestinalis; assembly: GCF_003024685.1. Classification (GTDB taxonomy): domain Bacteria; phylum Bacillota_I; class Bacilli_A; order Erysipelotrichales; family Coprobacillaceae; genus Faecalibacillus; species Faecalibacillus intestinalis. The sequence goes on from NZ_PYLQ01000001.1 coordinate 248,718, forward strand.
GAAAGCCATTATTCAAAGTGGTATTAAAGAAATTATTTATGAAGATGATAAATATAATGGAACAGACAGTGATCGCGCTGCAAAACGTATGTTAGATGCCGCAGGTGTCAAATACACAAAAATTCCAGCATTTGAATTAAATATTTTATAAAATAAAAAGGTCTTCTTTGGAAGACCTTAAATTACATCTTTAATACGCTTATAATTAGTCATATTAGTTTTTGTTACTTTAAGTAACATTTTTTTACCATACTTTTTAGCAATACTTACAGCAACATGATCGACAACTGAGCTTGTATTACCACGAGGCAATTTTACTTTCAAGCTTCTAGACATGTTATTAAAATATTGGTAAAAGGCATATTTTGAAAGAATAGACGAACACATAATTGCAAAGTATTGTTCTTCTCCTTTTTGTTCAAAAGATAAATCCTTAACAACGATTACTTCACTCTTTAAATAATTATAATACGTTTTAGGTGAAACAAATTGATTTACGACTTTTTTATCAACTTTTATTGCAACTTTTTGCATTACATTTGTAACGGCCTGATTATAAAGTTTTGCTTTAATGTTTGCTAGATTATTACCAGCAACTGCCATTTGATTGTAGTGAGAATTATCAAGAATCAACAAACTATAAACAAGTCGATCTTTGATCTCTCTAGCAATTTCAATAACTTCTTGAGGTGTCATGAGTTTAGGATCACGAACATTTAAGCTCGCTAACCAATCATAATCGCGTTCATCGATATAGCATGCAACAACACATAATGGTCCAAAAAAATCACCTGATCCTGTTTCATCACAACCAATGTGAGAATAAGGATAATATTGTTTTTCTTGGTTTGATGGACCACCATCACTTAAAGGGGCGTAGTTTTCAACATGCATATCTATAATATTCATTGGTTTGTTATTATTTGCTACATTCATGTCATTTCTTTCCTCCTACCATATATATTAATTATAGCATATTTTTCAAATTTTGACACTATATTTTTGTTTTGATACAATAATTGCAAGGAGGTATTTATGGCTTTATTAAATAATCCCTACATAATCGATATAATTATAGGTCTATTCCTTATTATATATACATTTATTGGTTATCTAAAAGGATTCATTATTCGACTTTATGACTTTTTTAGTCTTTTTATAGCTTATTTTCTAACAATTAATTTTTCTTTTCCTTTATCTAAATTGATTATACTTTATCAATTAGAAGGTTTATTAGAACCAATTGGTATAAAGGTAAATCAATTGTTAGTTGCTGTTATTTTATTTATTGTTATCTATTTCCTTTTAAAAGGAATTGGTGTTTTATTAAAACCGTTTTTAAAGAAAATTGTTTCTTTATTAAAAATGACAAAATTATTAGATCGTTTATTAGGTTTGATTTTATCAATTATTGAAGGAATCATTATTGTATATTTTGTTATTTCAATGATTTTTATTCCTTTTATCAATCAAGGAAAAGAAACAATTGAACAAACGTATATAGGCTCTTTTATAATTGATACCATGCCTCATTATTTTTCATCTATTGCTGATTTTAAAGATTTAAATCAATTAACACATCTAGATGTTTCTTTATCTGATGAAAAACAAGTATCTATGGTGACAAATTTTATAGAAGAAGCAAGTCAAAATAAATGGTTAGATGATGAAACAATAAAAGATTTTATTTATAACTATTATAGTGAAATAGATTTACAAACAGTAGATCAAGAAGATTATCAAAGAATATCTTCTTTATGTCAAAATTATGATATTGATATCAATCTTTTAACGAAAGGACATTAGAAATGAAAAAGAGTTATCGAACATTGGAGTTTTCATTTATTCAAGATTATATTAAAAACTATTGTTTTAGTGAAATGGCTAAAAAGCGAATTGATCAAATACAGCCTTTTCAAGATATAGATGATTTAAAACTCTATCAAGATGATATATCAAGTGCTATGAAAATCATCTATGCTTATGGACGTATTCCTTTAGCCCCTTATGAAGATATTAAAGAAATACTTCAAAAAGCACAAAAAGGTGGTGTTTGTTATCCTCAAGATTTATTAAAAATCGTACAAATATTAAAAAATGTACAAGAGGTACAAGCTTATTTGGATCAAGAAATTGAACAAAGTCATTTACTTGAAATACTTTCATTACTTTATTTACCTAAAGATTTATATAATGAAATTTTAAAATGCGTCGATCCAAGTGGAAATATTTATGATCATGCAAGTCATGAGCTTTATCGTTTAAGAAGACAAATTTCAGCGATTGAAGCCAATATGAGAAAGAAAATTGAAGCATTAAGAGCACAAAATAAAGATTATTTATCTCATGATGTCATTTCAACAAGAAATGATCATTTTGTTTTACCCGTCAATGTTTCTTATAAAAATCAAATCAAGGGAATTCATCATGGACATTCTTCTTCAGGAAGAACAACATATGTAGAACCAGAAGAAATTGTTTCTTACAACAATCAACTTTCACAAATTAAACAAGATGAACAATTAGAAATTCATCGTATTTTATTAGAACTAACAAAAAAGGTAAGAAGTTATGATCGTGTTTTAAATGAAGATTTAGAAATCATGATAGAAATGGATGCTGTTTTTGCTATTAGTGAATATGGCAAAAAGTTAGATATGGTGATGCCAATTGTTGATGAAAATTGTCAGGAAATTGAGTTACTTAAAGCAAGACATCCTTTGATTGATCAAAAAGAAGTTGTTGCTAATGATATTGTATTAAAGAAACCACAAGATATTTTACTCATTAGTGGAAGTAACACAGGAGGGAAGACAGTTGCTTTAAAAACAGCGGGATTACTTTCTTTAATGGCTATTTGTGGACTTCCAATTCCAGTCACTCAAGCAAAACTTCCATTATTTGATGATGTTTTTGTAGATGTGGGGGATGAACAATCTATTGAACAATCGCTTTCTACTTTTTCATCGCATATGAAAAGATTGGTTTTTATTACGCAACATGCGACAAAAAATAGTTTAGTTATAATTGATGAAATTTGTTCAGGAACTGATCCTAAAGAAGGTGAAAGTTTAGCAGAAGCTATTTTAACTTATTTACATAAAAAAGGTGCTTATATTTTAGCTTCTACTCACTACAGTGCATTAAAAGAATTTGCGAAAGAATCAGATTATATTAAGATTGCTTCGGTTGAATTTGATCAAGAAAAAATGCAACCTACTTATCGTTTATTAGATGGTAGCGTAGGAAATTCTTATGCTATTGAAATTTCAAAACATTTAGGTTTAAATCAAGACATTATTCAACATGCTTTCATCATCAAAGATGAAAGTATGACAACATCACAAAAGTTATTAGAAAAATTACAATCAGAATTATCAGCTGTTTTACAAGAAAAAGAAGCTCTTGAAAAATTACAAAAAGAAACAGCAGATAAAGAAAAGCATTATCAACAATTGATTGATAATTATCAATCTAAAAAAGAAAAAATGATTGAAGAGGCTCAAAGTGATGCGAATGAGATTCTTGAAGAAGCACAAAATAAAGCAGATGCAATTTTAAAAGAATTACAAGGACAAATTAAGCCGCATCAAGTTATTCAAGCTAAAAAACAATTAGGTGATTTAAAACATCAAAAGAAACAAGTAGAAAATCATGAAAATCATGATTATAAAATAGGAGATATTGTTAAAGTATTATCTGTCAATCGACAAGGAGAAGTTGTTGACATCAATAAAAAAGGAATGTTGATGATCTCAATGGGTGGTTTAAAATTGAATGCTAAAAAAACAGAAGTTCAATTCATGCATGAAAAAGTACCAGAAAAGAAAGAAACATCTAATATCCGTTCATTACGAAGAGCTAATAAACAAAGTTATGAACTTAATATTATTGGTATGCGTTATGAAGAAGCAATGAATGCAGTAGATAAATTTATTGATGGAGCACTTGTATCAAATTATTCAACAGTACGAATTATCCATGGAATGGGAACAGGTGTTTTAAGAAAAGGTGTTCGAAAGTTATTGGATAAAAATAAATATGTAAAATCTTATCAAGATGGTGGACCAAATGAAGGTGGATTAGGTGCAACAGTGGTATATTTTGAATAATGGATCTTCAATATATTAAAGATAAGTTATCACTTTTACCAATGCAACCAGGCTGTTATTTAATGAAAGATAAAGATGGTACGGTGATTTATGTTGGAAAAGCAAAAAAATTAAAAAATAGGGTTTCTTCTTATTTTGCAGGAAGTCATAATTATAAAACAACAAAGCTTGTTCAAGAAATTGTTGATTTTGAATATATTGTAACAGATAGTGAAAAGGAAGCCCTTTTATTAGAAATCAATCTAATTAAAGATTATGCACCTAAATACAATATTAGTTTTATGGATAATAAATATTATCCATATATCCAATTAACAAAAGAAAGACACCCACGTTTAAAAATCGTTCGAAACGCTAAAGATAAAAAACATAAACACTTTGGTCCTTTTCCAGATGGTACAGCAGCTAGAGAAACATTTAAATTATTAAATCGTTTGTATCCTCTAAGAAAATGTAATCACATTCCTAAAAAAACATGCCTTTACTATCAATTGAATCAATGTTTAGGGCCATGTGTCAATGAAGTAGATGAAGAAGAATATAAAAAAATAACCAAACAAATTACACAGTTTATTCAAGGAGATACCAAAGAAATCATCGATGATTTACAAAATAAAATGATGCAAGCTTCAGAAAGTTTAAATTTTGAACTTGCGAAAGAATACCGTGATTTGATCCAGCATATCAATCATGTTACAAGTAAACAACATGTTCAATTTGCAGATCAAATTGATCGAGATATTTTTGGCTATTATCAAGATAAAGGGTATCTTTCTTTACAACTTTTCTTTATGAGAAATGGAAAATTACTCGCAAGAGATTTAAATCTAGTACCTTTACAAGATGTCCATGAACAAATTACACAATTTATTGTTGGGTTTTATCAAGAAAATACATATCCTAAAGAGATTCTATTACCAGAGGATATTGATACAACTTTGTTAGAAGAAATAGTTGAATGCAAGATCATTAAACCTCAAAAAGGTCAAAAAGCAAAACTTGTAGAAATGGCAACAAATAATGCAAAAGAAGCTTTAGAAAAGAAATTTTTATTGATTGAAAAGAATCAAAAGGCAACGGTAGGTGCTATTAAACAATTGGGAGAAAAATTAAATATGATTACTCCTAGAAGAATTGAATTGTTTGATAACTCTAATATCCAAGGAGCTTATGCGGTTGCAGGAATGGTTTGCTTTGTTGATGGGGTACCTTCTAAAAAAGATTATCGTAAATTTAAAATCAAAACAGTTGAAGGACCGGATGATTACGGTAGTATGAAAGAAGTTATTTATCGTCGATATTATCGAGTACTTGTAGAAGGATTAAAAAAACCAGACTTGATTATTGTTGATGGTGGTAAAGGACAGATTAAAGTTGCAAAAGAAGTCATTGATAGCTTAAATATTGGTATTAAAGTATGTGGGTTAGCCAAAGATGATCATCATTCAACTGCTGTTTTAATTGATAGTGACTTTAATGAAATTAGTATTGATAAAAAAAGTGAACTCTTCTTTTTACTAACACGTATGCAAGATGAAGTCCATCGCTATGCGATTTCATTTCATAAAAATGTTCGTTCTAAATCTTTATTTCAGTCTATTTTAGATGATGTTGAAGGTATTGGACCAAAACGTAAAAAAGAATTATTAAAACATTTTGGTTCTGTTAAAAAATTAAAAGAAGCGACGCTTGAACAATTAGAAGAAGTCTTACCTAAAGAAGTGGCAAAAAATTTATTTACTGTTTTACAAAACACCAAATAATATAATTTTCATATACTACTATTAAGGAAGTGGACTATGAATATTATATTAACCCCAAGAGAAAAAGAAATATTTCATTTATTAGTCAAGAATTATTCTACAAAAGATATTGCTAGAAAGTTAAATATTAGTGAAAAAACGGTGAGAAATCATATATCAAATGTAATTCAAAAATTAGGTGTAAAATCGCGTATACAAGCAGTATTTGAATTGATTAGGTTAAAGGAATTACAGCTTTAGCTAATTCCTTTATTTTTTTTCTATAATTCTATATAATAGGGATGGTGATGAAGATGAAATTAAAAAGCTGGCATCTTTATGTTCTAGCAACCTTATGTTTTCTATTTGCTTTTACATCATTAAATATGAAATATGATCGTTTTTATCGAGTAAATGGTATAGATAATGATAATCGATCTTTAATAGAAAAGTATTTAGATAAAGAAGAACAGGATTATTTAATTGATCATGGAATATCAGTAGATGAGTTTATTGATTATATTACATATGATCAATTTCATTTACAATATTATCAATATTATAATGAGTTAAAAGAAGCTAAAAAATATGATTCATTAGAAAATTTAATTAATGATGTCAATAGTGTTGTTGATCGTCTTACAGTAGAATTTGGAACGCAAACAGATACATATTTTAAAACACTAATTAAAAATGATTTATTTTATGCTTATCAAAAAAGTACGTATTTTGATTTTGATAATGTGCGTTATTATCAATTGTTAAGGACACTTTATAGTGATGATGATTATAGTTATATTATACTTACAAATAATTATGTAAATACTTTGGAAAATGAAAAAGATGATACATATAAGCTCTTTAAAGAAATGGTAAGTACGTATGATGCACAAGGTCTTTATATTTTGATGAATACAGAATTAAAAGCGAATGCTTCTCGACTATATAAAATAGATACAATGTCTCAAGTAATTGATGATACAACTTTTATTGGTGGTTATGAATCTAAACATATGACAATGATTGAAAATATTTCAAGATTATCTTATTCCATGTATTTAAATGAAGAAGCTTATAACGCTTTAAAACAAATGTATGATGATTTATATAAAAATACTAAAAAAAGATTTTTAGTGACAAGTGCTTATAAAAGCTATGATGTTTTAAATTTAGAAGAAAATACGTCACAAGCTGGATATAGTGAATTTCAATTAGGAACATCTGTTTCTTTAAAAGTAAATGGGATAAAAGATGTTGAATTTGTTTCAACAGATGTTTATCAATGGCTTTTAGAACATAGTTATGAATATGGATATGTTTTAAGGTATCCAAGTGATAAAGTAACAATTACACAAAAAGAAAGTTGTAATATTTTTAGGTATGTTGGCAAAGAAAATGCACAAAAGATGCATGATCAAAATTTATGCTTAGAAGAATTAAATAATCAATAATTATTAGATCGTTATTCTAATTAAGGAGATACTTGTGAATAAAAAGGGTTGGTATTTGGTACTAATATTAGGTTTTTTATTAGTAACAATATAGCTAGGTAAATGGATAGGTTTACAAAGTCAAATGGATTTTATTGATCTAGCATTAGGACTAATGACGGGAATAGGACTTATTGTTGCTGCAAGCATTAAAATCAAAAGAGAAAGATAAATTTTTATTGACAAGTGTATTTTAATAAATATAATGAACATGAATTGAATAAACAACGGTAGGTGAGGTTACCGCAGGGATTTGGATATCCTAAGATTACTGCCGCAAAATTGTGGAGACACAATGCGCTGGTTAGCAGATGAAGTCGCAAAGGCTTTGTTTAATGTAATTGATATGCCCTGTGATACTAAAGCTTGAACGGATGAAATGAAGAATAGAACATCGCTCAAGCAGCGATGTTTTTTTGTGAGGAGGTGAGTTATATGGACGAGGGTTGTCAAAGGCAAATTCAAAGAAGGAGGAAATATAAAAATGAAAAAAGAATTAATGCTAGAATTATTAAATACAAAACAATACAAACAATTACATACTTTATTAATGGAAAACAATGCTGTCGATATAGCTTATCTTTTACAACAAATAGAAATTGGTGATTGTGCTATTGCTTTTCGTTTACTTTCTAAAAAGAAAGCAGCACAAGTATTTTCAAATATGGATATTCAAACGCAAAGTCAACTTGTAGAATTGTTTAGTGAAAAAGAGTTAGAATCATTGATTGAAAATCAATATATGGATGATCTTGTAGATTTAATCGAAGAATTACCTGCAAATTTAGTAACAAGACTTTTAAAACATGTTGATGAAAATCAAAGACAAGTCATCAATCAACTTTTGAGTTATCCTAAAGATAGTGCTGGAACAATTATGACTACTGAATTTCTTTCTTTAAAGAAAGAAACTCAACTTGAAGATGCTTTAAAATATATTAAACAAAATGGAAATCATTGTAAAAGCATTTATACAAGTTATGTTTGTCAAGATAAAAAATTAATAGGAATTGTTTCGACGAAAGATATTTTATTAAATGATGAAAATAAAAGTATTGAGGAAATTATGAAAGAAGATTTTCAATATGTTTATACTCATACAGATCAAGAAGAAGTTGTTAATATTTTTAGAAAATATGATTTAGTTGTTTTACCTGTTTTAGATGATGAAAAAATGCTTGTAGGAATTGTGACAGTTGATGATGTCATGGATGTTATGGTCGATGAAACAAGTGAAGATATTTCTAAAATGGCTGCTGTAGAACCACATGATAAAAGTTATTTTGAAACATCTGTTTTTGAACATGCTAAACATCGTATTATTTGGTTACTTGTATTGATGTTTTCTGCAACGCTTACAGGAAGTATTATTACAAGATATGAAAATGCTTTTCAAGCAGTACCTTTATTAGTCTCATTTATTCCTATGTTAATGGATACGGGAGGAAATTGTGGCTCTCAAAGTTCTACTTTAATTATTAGAGGGATTGCTTTAAATGAAATTCGTTTTAAAGAAATCTTTAAAGTGATGTTTAAAGAATTTAGAATTGCATTAGTAGTAGGAGTGATTTTAGCAATTGCGAATGGACTTAGAATTTATGTGATGTATCAAGACATTAATATTGCTTTTGTGATTGCTTTATCTTTAATTGTAACAGTTATTTTATCTAAATTAATTGGTTGTATTCTTCCTTTAGTTGCCAATCAAATTGGTTTAGATCCAGCAATTATGGCTTCACCACTTATTACAACAATTGTAGATACATGTTCTATTCTTGTTTATTTCAACATTGCAGTACACATTTTTAACTTATAAATTTTGTGCTACAATATAGAAAAATAAATGGGGGATGAAAAAATGGAAATAAAAACAGTTGCTGTTTTAGGTGCTGGAGCAGTAGGTTCATATATTATTTGGGGACTAGATAAAAAAGTAAAATTAGGTGTTATTGGCGAAGGGGAACGTGCTAAACGTTTACAAAAGGGATGTTTGATTAATGATCAAATGTATTATCCTGAAGTATGGTCACCGACAGAAGCACATGGAGTGGATTTACTGATTGTTTCTTTAAAATATTGTGCTTTAAAAGATGTCTTAAAATCTATTCAAACGATCGTTGATGATCATACAATTGTCATGTCTTTAATGAATGGCGTAGATAGTGAAGAAATCATTGGAGAAGCCATTGGAAAAGAACATCTTATGCCATCTTTAATTAAGATTGCTTCACGTAAAGAAAATGGTTATCGTTTTGATCCTGAAACAACTATTGGAATTGTTTTTGGAGAACTCCAAGCACCTTATCAAAGCAAACGTGTACAAGCAATAGAATCATTATTTGAAAATACAGGAATCCACTTTCGTGCAAGTGAATATATTCAAGAAGAAATTTGGAGTAAATTTCGTTTAAATGTTTGTAATAATTTACCTCAAGCTATTTTAGGCGCAGGAGTAGGTTGTTATCGAGATAGTGAACATATGAAATTTATTCAAGGTGGTTTACGTCATGAACTTGAAACTATTGCACACGCTAAAGGAATTGATTTAAGTAAAGCTGATTCTTCTTCATCGCGAGGAAGTGCTGTACCAGCAAGTGCTCGTTATTCAACATTGCAAGATTTAGATGCTAAACGTCATAGTGAAATTGATATGTTTTCTGGAGCGTTGATTAAAATGGGAAAGGAGCTTCATATTCCTACACCTTATAATGAATATACTTATCATATGATTAAAGCACTTGAAGAAAAGAATGATGGTTTGTTTGATTATGATCAAGAAAATCAAAGAAATATGTGTTCTAAATAAGAAGATACCAAATGTTATCTTCTTTTTTTATAAAATCAATCTTTTTATTATGTAAAAAATGATTTTTTTCTTTAAAAGTTTGAACATTATGATAAAATGAACAAGGTGGAGGTGGTAATAATGATAGTAGACCCGTTATCCGGTGGACATAATGGTAATAGTGAGGATCATTTACCACCGTCGGTAAAGTTCCTCTTTAAATAAGAGGGGGAAAATAAATGATAAAACAAATGACTTCTGAAGAATTAAAAAATTTAATTCTTCATGGGAATAAAGAAATAATTAAAGAAGTTTTAGAAAATATTCACCCGGCAGATATCCTTGATATTTTGCATGAAGATGAAGATTCATCAAAAGAAATCTTAGAACATTTACCAAATGAAGTTATTGGTGATATTTTAGATGAAGAAGATGATGAAGAACTTATCTTAGAATGGTTGAATTTATTTTCAAAATACAAACAAAAACAAATCTTAGATGAAGTAAGTCATGACGTTATTACGGATGTTATCGGATCAATCGAAGATGAAGATGAAAAAAATGCTTTTTTAGAGTTATTGGAAGATGACGATAAAGAAGATGTCAAACAGTTATTACAATATAACCCAGAAACTGCTGGGGGAATTATGACAACTGAATATTTAGATATTCATGCAAATAATACAGTCAAAGAAACATTGTTATTTTTGCAAACAACGGAAGAAGAACCTAGACATTATCTTTATGTTGTAGATAAAGAAAATGTATTAAAAGGGGTTGTTTCTTTAGGTGATATCGTTACAAGTAACTTTGATACACCAATGCTTGAGATTACAAATCAAAATGTTAAAGCTGTTTATTATTATGAAGACCAAGAAGAAGTTGCGAAGACTTTTAGTAAATATGGATATATTTTGATGCCTGTTATAGATGAACAACATCATTTATTAGGTGTTATTGATATCGATGATGTTATGGATGTCATCGAAGAAGAAACAACAGAAGACATGAACTTATTAGGAGGGGTTGGTTCTGAAGAACGTTTAGATTCAACACTTGTAGAATCTTTTAAAAACCGTATTCCTTGGTTGATTGTCAATCTTTTTACAGCAATTATGGCTTCAAGTGTTGTTAGTGTTTTTGAAGGAACAATTGCGAAAGTTGTTGCTCTTGCAACGATTAGCCCGATTATTACAGGAATGGGTGGTAATGCCGGAACACAAACTTTAACTATTGTTGTTCGTGGTTTATCACTAGGAGAATTAGATAAAGAAAATGCTCGCAAAGTTTTATTAAAAGAAATTGGACTTGGTATTTTAAATGGTGTTGTCATTGGGGCATTAGTTTCAGTAGGGGCTTGGTTCTTTGCTGGTAATCCATGGTTTGGTGTTGTAGCTGGACTCGCCATGATTTGTAACATGATCGTTGCCACACTTGCAGGTTATTTTGTACCAGTTATTTTAGATAGATTTCATGTTGATCCAGCCCTTGCCAGTGGGGTTTTTGTAACAACATGTACAGATATGTTTGGCTTCTTTGCGTTTTTAGGACTTGCGACCATTTTAATGACACATTTACTCTAATAAAAAAACATTGGAAAAAAAGCCAATGTTTTTTTATATAAGTTGATATTTTTTCATGGTTTTATAAATACCATCTTCAGCAATATCATCACATACTTCATCAGCAATTGCTTTTAAACCTTCTTTAGCGTTACCAACAGCGATACCGATATGGCAATACTCTAACATATCCGCGTCATTCATGCCATCGCCAAAGGCAAAAGTGTTTTCTTGAGGAATGTTTAAATGATTGATAAGTGCTTCAATGGCGCTTGCCTTGTTAACACCAACAACGGATAATTCCCCTGAGTCATCTCCAAAAGAAGGAACGGTACAATGAATAACATTGAATGCATCAGAAAAGTTATCTATAATTGTTTGAAAAGGAATATCTTTATTTTCTAAAAAACAAATTTTATTGACATCACTACGATACATACTTTCTCCCTCTATTAAAGATGTAATAAAATGACTTGGTTGTTCAGCTTTTTTCTTTCTAGCCTTTTCGTCATTTTCTAAATCGCCATAAGTAATCATTTCTAAGCGAGATACTAAATTTTCACTAGCAAATAATCCACCATTACTTTCAAGATAGTAGTCATAATCATTTTCTTCAAAGAAATCAACGACACGATTTACATCTTTGTCAGATACTTTTTTATGATAAAGCATTTCATCACCAATGGTTACAAAGCCACCACCAGCACCAATGATGCCATCAAAACCGACATCTAAAATATGTGGGTAGATTTCAGCAAGTGATCTTCCTGTACATAAAAAACATAAATTCCCTTTTTTTCTTGTTTCTCTTACTGCTTTGATTGTTGATTCTGGTACATATTCTCTTGCAGGTCTAACATCAACGAGAGTACCATCAACATCAAAAAAGATAATTTTTTTATTCATAACTAACCTCCAACTTAATTTTATTATAGCGAAAAGAATGTATTGAAATTATTTTTTTTCATTTCGTGCAAATATTTTTGTTTTCAATAAAATAAGAGTAAAATTATAAATGGAAGGTGAATGTATGAAAGGAAATACACAGGATTTAACAAAAGGAAGTATTGTCAAAGCAATTATTTTGTTTTCAATTCCTTTATTAATAGGTAACTTATTTCAACAACTTTATAATGCAGTCGATTCTTATGTTGTAGGAAATTATGTTGGAAAAGTTGCTTTAGCGGCAGTTGGTGCAAGTACACCAATCATTAATATGTTGATTGGTTTTTTTATGGGAATTTCAACAGGGGCAGGAGTTGTTATTGCTCAATTCTTTGGAGCTGGTAATACTTGTAAAATGAAAAGAGCAATTCATAATAGTATCGCTTTAACTCTTGTTATGGGAGTTGTTTTAACGATTGTTGGTTTATTATTTAATGATCCAATTTTAAAAGCAATTGGTGTTCCTAGTGAAGTGTTTTCTGAAGCTTCAACGTATTTATCTATTTATTTTTGGAGTCTTATTTTTGTAATGGTCTATAATATGGGATCAGGTATCTTACGTTCGGTGGGAGATTCTAAAAGACCGCTTTATTTTTTGATTTTTTCAAGTGTTGTTAATATTATCCTAGACTTTTTATTTGTTAAATATTTTCATTTTGGTGTAGCTGGTGCAGGATATGCGACTTTAATTGCTCAAGCTATTTCAGCAATTATGGTCATGTATGTTTTAATGAAAACAGAGGATGATTATAAAGTTGTTTTAAAGGAAATTGGTTTTGACAAAGAAATTTTATTAAAAATTATAAAAATTGGTTTACCTACAGGTTTTCAACAAAGTATTGTTTCTTTATCAAATGTCATTGTTCAATCTTATATTAATGTTTATGGAGCCTCTGTTATAGCAGGTTATTCTGTAACGATTAAAATAGATGGTTTTGTTAACTTACCTTTACAAGCTTTTAATATGGCTATTACAACTTTTGTTGGTCAAAACATAGGAGCTAAACAGTATGACCGTGTAAAAAAAGGAGCTTATATTACAACAGCATTAGCAACACTTACCATTGCTTGTTTTGTAGTAATTATGTATTTCTTTGGTCGTGATTTTATTGCTTTATTTAATCAAGAAAAAGATGTGATTGATGCTGGAAGATTGATGCAGTTAACATTCTTACCATTCTATATTGTTTTACCAATTAATCAAGTTATCAATGGAGTTTTACGTGGAGCCGGACGTTCAGCTGTTCCAATGTATGTGATGATATTCTCTTTTGTTTTCTTAAGACAAATTTATCTTTTCTTAATTACAAAAGTAACAAGTGATATTGTTTATGTCTTTTTAGGATGGCCTACAACATGGGTCGTATGTAGTTTGATTTTTATTATTTATTTTTTCAAAGTACAATGGTTACCACAAGAAAAAGATGCCTAGGCATCTTTTTGGTTTAATATTTTATTTTTATCAATGATAGGTTTTTGATATGTTTTAGAATCATTGATATCAAATTGTTTTAAATAATCAATTACTTGATTTGTAAGATATGTTGGTGTAGAAGCTCCTGAGCTTACAGCAGCATATCTTTTATTTTTTAACCATTCAATTTCTAAATCTTCAATACTTTCAATCATATAAACATCACATGTATGATAATCATGAGCAATACTTGCAAGTTTTCTTGTGTTGTTTGAATGAGGATCACCAACAATAAAGATAATATCAACATCATCTTCAATGTTTTTAATAGCTTCTTGACGTATTTTAGTGGCTGTGCATGTTTCTTTTTCAATTTCTACAAAAGGTAAAATTTCTTTTGCTTTTTCGCATAAATCATAAACATCATAAAGAGACATTGTTGTTTGATTAGTCATAACATATTTTTTAGTAGGATCTATTGTTTTTAAATCGTCTATATTTGTTATTAAATGAATTCTTTTTTCATCAATTGAAATTGCACCTTCTGCTTCAGGATGTCCCTTTTTACCAATATACAAAATTTCATAACCTTCATTTAATTTATCTTGAATAAGATCATGAGTTTTAATTACATCTAAACAAGAGGCATCAATTACTTCTAAACCTTTTTCTTTCGCTTTATCAAATACTTTTTGACTTGCTCCATGAGCAGTAATAATGACTTTTCCTTCATTGATTTCATCTAATAGTTCTAATCGTGTTTTTCCTTTGATATCAATTGTTTGAATTCCTAAATCTTCTAAAGCATTTACAATATATTGATTATGTACAATCATTCCTAGAATATAAACAGGTGCTGTTTGGTGTGCTTGTTTTTTAGCTATTTCAATTGCACGAACAACGCCTTTACAATAACCTCTAGGAACAATACCTTTTACTAACATCTTTTATCACCTCAAAGATGATTATAACATATTTTCAAATATTTCATTGTTTTCTTTAGAAATTGGTTTTAATTCCTTTTCTATTTCATCAAAATCTATGTCATTTAAATGATTCATTGCTTTTAATAAAGTCAAACCTTGTTTGGTATTATCAATTAATGGTTTTACTTGATAGATAATAGGAATAACTTGATTTGCAATTTGAATACCTCGTATCGTTGTATGAAGAGTATGTTGTAAATTAAATTTTTTAGGCATTCTTTGAAAATAAGGATACATCTGAGGTTGATAGTAATAATAATTGGGGTTTTGATAAGGATACATAAAATCACCTACTATAAAATATGATGAAAAGATAAAAAAGTGAAACTTAAAAAGATAAGATAAAAATTACAAAAAAAATAAAAGCCCTTACATTGAAATGGAGGGTATGTTATACTAACAAATAGTGAGGTGTTTAAATGATTAGAATATTATTATGTTGTGGTGGGGGCTTTTCCTCAAGTGCTATTGCAACAAGGATGGAAAAAGAAATTAAAGAAAAAAATTTAGAAGATAAATACAGTATTGAATTTTTACCATTTGGTTTAGGATTAAAAGAATTAGACCGTTTTGATGTTGTTATTTTATGTCCACATTTGAAGGTAGAATTAGATAGAGCTTTAAAAAATCAAACAATTGATAAACCACTTTATTTACTTCCACCTAAAATGTATGGACTCATGAAATTTGATGAAATCATTGTCGATATTGAAGATGTAATGAAAATGTATCAAGAAAATCCAGTCGTACCTGTAAAATTTCCTGGAGAAGATAATTTATTACGTATTACTAGAGGTGTTGCTTATCGCCACGCACATCCCTTAAAATAGGGAAAGTTGTCGATCAATATAAGAAACCTGTTTTGCTTCTTTAATAATATCGTCTTTTTGAAAGTCTCCAATTAAAAAAGGGGACTTTTTATTATGCATTTTAACATTTTTTAAAACAGTTACACGATCGTAATTGGCATAACAATAAAGGCAACTATGTAAACACGTATTATAAACGCCAATATCATTATTTAATAAACAACGGCATCCTTGTCTAGCTTCATTTATTTTAGGTAGTTTTAATGAATGACCTAGAGCTCTTTCAATAATTTGTTGATTCATACATCCACTTGTATAAACACCTGTTGTTTTTAAAGATTCATTTTCGTGACATGTATAGATTTCAATGTTATATTTTTTTCCAATTTCTACAAATTTTTGACAAAGATAGATTTGATCTTTTTGATTTACTTCTTGAACTTCTTTAAAATTCTTTTTTGTTTTTTGATATAAATCGATAAAACTAATGACACATTGATGAGTATATCCAGTTAGTTTTTGACACATTTTTTCAAAGATTCGAAGATGATATTCAATGGTATAATAATCATTTAAGAAGATAGGGTCATAACGCCAACCAATACAATGACTTCCTATTTTTTTAGATAGTTCAATGAAGCTACGAATAATTTCATTTTTATTGGGAACATAGGGTTCAATCGTTTGATTGTAAGGGGTGATTGTTACAAACCAAAATTGTTTATAGTCTTTAATTAAATCTAGACGTGAAAGCATTGGTTTAGGATTTTTAGTACAAAAACAAATAATATCAATGACTTGAGGATCTAAAATATATTTTGTGACTTGATGAGGAAAATAGGGATTACGAACACAGACAAAACCTTCTTGAATACGATTAAAAAACCAGTCACTAAAAAAGGCAGGAATATCTGTACGATTACCAGTATTTAAGATCATCTAATCACCTCCAACAAGAATATTATAGAATAATTATAAAAATCCATCCATAATATTTGTTGAAATGTATCAAAAATATGGTATAATAACGTGACTAAAAAAAGAAAAAAGGAGGATTTTATGGCAACTTTTCAAGATTTTAAATTACAAGAATATTGTAATCAAGTAATTAAAGAGTTAGGTTTTAAAAAGCCAACCCCAATACAAGAAAAAGTCATTCCCCTTGTATTAAAAAATAGAGATATTATCGGGATTTCACAAACAGGGACAGGTAAATCACATGCATTTTTATTACCAATCATGTCTCGTATTGATGTCAATAAAGATTGTGTGCAAGCTGTTATTACAGCACCAACAAGAGAACTTGCTTCTCAATTATTTAATAACGCTAAAACATTTACAAAATATTTACCAGAATTACGTGTTTCATTGATTGTTGGAGGAAGTGATCGTCAAAGAGCTGTTAATAAACTTTCAACACAACCACACGTGGTTATTGGAACACCAGGACGTATCAAAGATTTATCTTTAGATGCGCAAGCTTTACAAATTACAACAGCAAAAACTTTTGTAGTCGATGAAGCAGATATGACATTAGAATTTGGTTATTTAGAAGATATTGATGCTGTGGCAGGAAAAATGGCTGATGATCTACAAATGATGGTTTTCTCAGCAACGATTCCACAAAATCTAAGACCATTTTTAAAGAAATATATGCAAAGTCCAATTACTATTGAAATCGATAGTAAACTTGCTACAACAGCCAATGTTGAACATATTTTACTCGCAACGAAGCATCAAGATCGTTATGATGTTTTAAAGAAGATCATGGCAACAATTGATCCTTATATTTGTATTATTTTCGCGAATAAAAGAACAGAAGTATCAAAGATTACGCGACAATTAAGAGAAGATGGTTATAAAGTTGGAGAAATCCACGGAGATTTAGAACCTCGTGAAAGAAAGAAAATGATGCGACAAATCAATAACAATGAATATCAATACATTGTTGCGACAGATATTGCTGCACGTGGAATTGATATTGATGGTGTTTCTCATGTCATTAATATGCAATTTCCAACAGAACCTGATTTTTATATTCATCGAAGTGGACGTTCAGGGCGTGGAAACTATACAGGTATTTGTTATAGTATGTATGATACAACAGATGAAAAAAATATTGCAATTCTTGAAAGAAAAGGAATTGAATTTAAGAATATGCAACTTAAAAACGGACAATTTGTGGATTTAGGACAAAGAGAAAAACGTAAAAAACGTATTCGTCAACAAACTGAACTTGAAAAACAAGTTCAAATGATTATCCGTAAACCTAAAAAAGTAAAACCAGGATATAAAAAGAAACGTAAATATCAAGTTGAACAAGTTGTACGTAAACAAAAACGTGCGATGATTCGTGATGATATCCGTCGTCAAAAGAAAGAACGTGCCCGTCAAGCACAAATCGCTAAACGTATGGAGGAAGGCAATGATAATTGGTAGTCATGTCTCAATGTCTGGAAAAGACATGCTTTTAGGTTCAGTAAAAGAAGCTTTATCTTATGGTGCTAATACGTTTATGTTTTATACAGGTGCACCACAAAATACGAGAAGAAAAGCCATTAGTGAATTAAAGGTGGAAGAGGCAAAAGCTTTAATGAAGGAAAATAACATTGATTTAAAAAATGTTGTTGTTCATGCACCTTATATCATTAATCTTGCTAATACGGTTAAAGAAGAAACTTTTGAATTAGCTGTTAACTTCTTAAAACAAGAACTCCAAAGATGTCAAGATATTGGGACATCGATTCTTGTTTTACATCCTGGAAGTCATGTAAAAGCTGGAGAAGAAGTGGGTCTTCAACAAATCATTAAAGGTTTAAATGAAGTATTAAAAGATACACCTTATCAAGGAAAGATTGCTTTAGAAACAATGGCAGGAAAAGGCAGTGAGTTAGGAAAGACATTTGAAGAAATCAATTATTTGATTTCTCATTGTGATTATCCTGAAAAATTAGGGGTTTGTTTAGATACGTGTCATATTCATGACGCAGGATACGATTTATCAAATTTTGATGCAATTTTAGATGAATTTGATCGTATTATTGATTTAGATCGTTTACTTGTTGTTCATTTGAATGATTCTAAAAATGTTCAAGGAGCTCATAAAGATCGTCATGCAAATCTTGGCTTAGGTGAGATTGGTTTTGATATTTTAAATGGGATTGCTCATAATGAAAGAATAAAAGATGTTCCTAAGATTTTAGAAACACCTTATATTGATGGTAAAGCTCCTTATAAAGAAGAAATAGATATGTTGAAAAATCAAGAATTTAGAAATATTGAAGTATGATTTTGAAACAAAGATTTCAATTTTAAACTAGTGGCAACACTAGTTTTTTTCATAATTGATTGAAATAGAATAGGTAAATAATGTTCACTACAGAGTAAAAAACGGTTTTGATCTATCACTTGATAGATCACCTTCAAATCTTCTTCATTTAGCTCTAATGCTTGTATTTCCTTATTGCTTCTAAAGTCTTCATACGATAAAAAATGTTCAATGAATAAATTTTCCATAGTTTTACGCCTCCATAGTTATATATATGAAAAAAAGATGGTTATTATGAATTAACCATCTTTAAAATTTCATCTTTGAGCGTTTGTACCATATCTTCTTGTTTAACTTTTTTAATAATTTTTCCTTTTTTGATTAATAATCCTTCTTTAACACCACCGGCAATACCAATATCGGCATTTTTGGCCTCACCTGGACCGTTAACTGCACAACCCATAATGGCTACGGTAATATCTTGATGGATATTATTTAAGAAATCTTCAATTTCTTTAGCGACTGGAATCAAATCATATTGAATTCTTCCACAAGTTGGACAAGATACAAGGGTAGGAACATTTTTAATTAACCCCAATTCTTTAAGCAATGTTTTTGCTACTTTAATTTCTTCTACAGGATAATCACTTAAAGAAACACGAATCGTATTTCCAATTCCTTGATATAATAAAGTACCAATACCTAAAGAAGATTTAATTGTTCCTCCAAGTTTTGTTCCTGCTTCTGTAACCCCTAAATGAAGGGGACAATCAAAGGTTTCACTAGCAAGTGTATAGGCCTCAATTGTAAGCATTGTATCGGAAGATTTTAAAGAAATACAATAATCATGGAAATCTAGACTTTCCAAAATATCAATATGTTTCTTTGCACTTTCAATCATTCCTTTAGCAGTAGGACGACCATATTTTTCTAAGATATCTTTTTCTAAAGAACCACTATTGACACCAATACGAATAGGAATATGATGTTCTTTACAAGATTCAACAACGGCTTTTACCTTTTCAATACTTCCAATATTTCCAGGATTGATACGAATTTTATCAATTCCTGATTCAATCGCAATCAAAGCTAAACGATAGTCAAAATGAATATCGGCAACTAAAGGAATATGCACTTGTTTTTTAATATCTGCTATCGCATATGCATCTTCTTTGTCAAAAACAGCCATTCTGACCATTTCACAACCGGCATCTTCCAATTCTTGAATTTGTTTAACGGTTGCTTCCACATTTTTAGTTTTGGTATTTGTCATGGATTGAATAATGACATGATTATTACCACCTAATGTTAAATTTCCTACTTGAAACGCTCTTGTTTCTTCTCTTTTCATTTCTATCACCTAATACTATTATAAATTATTTTACCAGCTTTTCAAATTCATTTAATAAATCTTCAAAATAATGGAAAGCATCATCATAAATAGCGTCATCTAAAGGATCAACACCCGCATGACTTAATAAGTCAACAGGAGATTCTTTTCCACCTGATTTTAAGAAGTTTAAATAACGTTCAACTTGTTGCGTGTCACCATTTAATATACGTTTAACGATAGCTAAAGCAACAGTCATTCCTAAAGTGTATTTATAAACATAATAATCATAATAGAAATGAGGAACATAATAACAAGACCAACCTACAAGTTCATCCATTTTTACATCTTCACCAAAGTATTCTTGATTCAATTTTGCATAAAGATCAGTCATGATTTTAGAAGACATGGGCTCATTGTTTTTAGCCATTTCATGAAGACGATGTTCAAAGTCCGCAAACATCGGTTGTCTAAAAATAAGACCAACACAGTTTTCTAATTGTTCATACATATAATAGGCTTTTTCTTCTTTTGATGAAGTATGATCCATCATATAGTTGATAAGTAAGGTTTCATTAACGGTTGAAGCGACTTCCGCTACAAAAATACGATAATTACTATTAATATAGTCTTGATTATGGCTTGATAAATACGTATGCACACTATGACCTAATTCATGGATCATTGTTGATAATGAATTATAGTCACCAATAAAGTTCATTAAGATATAAGGTTGTGTTAAATAGCTTCCACTACTATAAGCACCACCACGTTTACCAGTAGTAGGGTAGTAATCGATCCATCTTTCATCTTTAGCACGGTTAATAATAGCTAAATAATCTTTACCAAAAGGAGCTAAAGCTTGATTGATGATGTCAAAGCATTCTTCAATTGTAAATTTTTTAGAAACACTTTTTACAAGAGGAACTGATAAATCATAATTATAAAGTTCATCTAGCCCAAGAATTTCTTTTTTTAAATGATTATAGCGATGGAATAAATAACGATATTCATTATTTGCTTTATCTAAAATCTTAAAAAATAAATCGATAGGAACATCATCATTAAAAACACTTGCCGCAAGGGGTGAATCAAAATGACGAATATCACTATAAAAAGCATCTTTTTTCATAACCCCTGAAAGAGTTGAGGCAAAGGTATTTTCAAAACGCTGATATTCTTTAAAGAAATGATGGTAGGCTTGTTTTCTAACGTTTCTATTTTTATTCTTTAAAAATTCATTAAGTGTTGCTTGATTTAATGTTTTCTTTTGACCATTGACTTCAACATCTTCAAATTCTAGACGTAAAGAATCAAAAACTTGTTCTGCTAATTCAGAGATATTGTCTACTTTTGCAACTAATTCTTCTTGTTCTTTATCTAATAAATGAGGTTTAAAAGCTAAAGCATTTTCTAAAGAATACCGATAAGATTTTAAACGTTCATCTTTTAAATATTCTCTTACCGTTTCATCGTTTTCAACGATTTCATTATCAACAAATACAAGTTTAACACTTGATTGTTGAATCAGTGACATCACTGTAGCAAGCATTTTTTGATATTCTTGTTCTTTAGGTTCTACATCACAGTTTAAATGCGCAAAACAGTAAGCTTTACTTACAAGCATTGACATTTCATCACGCTTTGATAAAAAACGTAAAAGGATATCAACGCTTTCGGTCATTTTTCCTTTAAATGAAGTCAATTCATCAAGTAATTGTTGACTGACTTCTATATCATGATAAAACTCTTGAGGATCTTGATAAATTTTAGAAAGATCCCAAGTATATTTTTCTTCTATATCTTTTCTTTCCATAAATACATCTCCTTGTAATGTAAAAATATTTTACTCTTATTTTATTTCAAAGTCTATTAACATTATAATCAAGAAAAGAAAGAATAAACAAAAAAACCAGACATTTGTCTGGTTTCAATGATTAGATTGAGTTAACTAATTTAGCTAATTTAGATTTTTGTCTAATAGCGTAATTTTTATGATGGATTCCTTTGTTTACATAAGAATCTAATTTGCTAGAAGCGATTACTAATGCTTTTTCAGCAGCTTCTTTATTTCCAGCTTCAACTTCAGCTCTTACGTTTTTGATTGCAGTTTTTAAAGCTGATTTATAAGAAGCGTTTTTAGCTCTTTTTTTGTTATCGTTTTTATAACGTTTAATTTGTTGTTTCATATTTGCCATGATTTTTCACCTCGCTTTGCAATTTGCCACTTCATTATATATAAAAAGTCAAGGAATTGCAACAATTTTGTGTAATTTGTTGGAAATAAGGGAATAATTATGCAGGTGAGAATATGAATAAGTATAATACACATAGTGATTTAGCGAAAGAATCATTGGATTTATTAAAAGAAGGAAAACATTATCAAAGAAAGATTGAAAAAAAGGAGGACTTTTCAATTGAAACATATGAATTTTTAGAAGATACGGAGTATTTAAAAAAAGGAAAGTATATTGAATTTTTTTTTAAAGATCATATTTCTAATATCAGTGAACAAATAACAAAAATATTAAAAGAAATGATAGATCAAAATGAATATCCTCGTATTTTAGTTACAGGACTTGGTAATCCTTATTTAACCAGTGATGCGATTGGACCACGTACTTTAAGAGATATTCGCGTCACGCATTATTTAGATGATAGTCTTAAATTAGAAAATCATTATTATGATATTTTATCACTTACACCAGGTGTGATGTATCAAACAGGAGTAGAAACAGTTGAAGTGATCCAGGCAATGGTCGATCAGTTTCAAATAGATTTAGTGATAGTTATTGATGCTTTATGTGCAAAAGATTATCAAAAATTAGGGCATGTTATCCAAATTAATAATGTCGGTATTCATCCTGGTAGTGGAATTGGTAATCACCGTCAAGCTATTCAAGAAGAAACCGTAGGATGTCCAGTCATTGCGATAGGGGTACCGACTGTTATTTATGCCAGTTCAATTGTTAAAGATGTTTTTCAATTAATGAAAGATTATTTTGGAGATGCTATTGATATAAAAAATAGATTAAAAATTGGGAAAAGAGAAAAATATGAAGGGACTCTTTCATCAAGTCAACAACGTTATTTATTAGGTCATATTGGGAGTCTTGATCAAGAGGAATTAGAATCTTTATTACAAGAAATATTGACACCGATTGATCGTAATTTTGTGATGGCTGATAAACAAATTGATGAAACAGTTGAAAGGATGAGTGCTCTTCTAGCAAAGGCTCTGAATGACTTGAGGTATAATTATTGATTTGTCTCATATATTTGAATAAATACAAGGAGAGCGCCTATGAAAATAAAAGTATCTATTCAAATTATTTTCAAAATAATGATCATTGTTTTAATGATTATCTACTTACCTTCTTATAGTCATCAAAATGTGAAAGTTTTTAAAGCAATTTCTACTACCGAAGCCTTGCAAACGAGTGTACCGGTTACATCTAATAAAAAAGTACACATTTATAATACCCATCAAGGAGAAGAGTATGTTGGATATAATGTAAGAGATGGAGCGGGTTATTTAAAGGATTGTTTAAATAAAGAAGGCTATTTTTGTGATGTAGAACAAAATGATTTTGAAAATTATAAAAATTTGCACAGAATTGCATATAATCAATCTTATGTTGTTTCTAAAATGTATTTAGAAAATTCATTAAGAGAAAATGGACAATATGATTTAGTTATTGATTTCCATCGTGATAGTCTGGATAAAAAATACTCAACGCTTACGTATAATCAAAAAAGTTATGCTAAAATTATGTTTGTTGTTGGAAAAAGCAGTGGTAAGTTTGAAATGGTTAATCAATTATCTACTGAATTATCTAATAAAGCAAATGAAAAGGTACCAGGG
Organism: Faecalibacillus intestinalis; assembly: GCF_003024685.1. Lineage (GTDB taxonomy): Bacteria > Bacillota_I > Bacilli_A > Erysipelotrichales > Coprobacillaceae > Faecalibacillus > Faecalibacillus intestinalis. The sequence goes on from NZ_PYLQ01000001.1 coordinate 273,026, forward strand.
TTATCAAGAGGTATTATGGTTAAAAAGAATCATTATAATCAAGGAATTTGTGATCATACGGTTTTAATTGAATTTGGTGGGCAAAGTAATACGAAAGAAGAAGTTCAAAATACAATAGAAGTCATTTCTCAAGTGATAAAGGAGTATTTACAATGAAAGAACTTTTAATTGATTTTACAATGGTTGGCTTGTTGTTATTTTGTTTAAATGGGTTATTTAATAATCATTATGTACAAAATGAATTGGTTTCTAAAAATATTATTACTTTTGAAGAAAATATAAAAAAGCAAAAAGAAATTAAAACAAATGAAGGTCTCTATGATAATCAAAAAGATAATACACTTTCTTTAATTGTTAAAAAAATAAGTGAGATATGTATCCAAATAATTCAAACAATTGTCTTGCTTATCTCTCAATTTATTAGTAATATCTTATAGAAGGATGTGAAAAAAATGAATCAATTAAAAATTGTATTTATGGGAACAGCTACATTTTCAGAAGCTGTTTTAAAAAGTTTAATTCAACACGATTACAATATCGTACAAGTTGTCTCACAACCAGATCGTCGTGTTGGTAGAAAAAAAGAATTAAAAATGCCAGAGGTCAAAGTGGTGGCTTTAGAACATGATATACCAGTCTTTCAACCACAACGTATTAAAGAAGATTATCAAGCTATTATCGATATGCAACCTGATTTAATTATTACAGCGGCTTATGGACAAATGATTCCTCAAGAAGTTTTAGATTGTCCACGCCTTGGATGTATTAATGTTCATGCTTCATTATTACCTAAATATCGTGGAGGAGCACCTGTTCATTATGCTATTTTAAATGGTGATGAAAAAACAGGGGTCACTATCATGTATATGGTTAAGAAAATGGATGCAGGAAATATTATTTATCAAAAAGAAACACCTATTTCTAATGATGAAACAGTAGGAGAACTTTATGATCGTTTATCTACTTTAGGTGCAGAAGCGATTATTGAAGCGTTACCTTCGATTATTGATGGAACAAATGCCTCAATACCTCAAGATGAAACTTTAGTAACTTATTCTCCAGTTATTTCTAGAGAACAAGAAAAGATCGATTTTGATAAACCTGCTCAAGAAGTTTATAACAAAGTTAGAGGATTAAATCCTTGGCCAGGAGCTTATACAACATATCTTGGAAAAACAGTAAAGATTTATCAAGGACTTGTACATAATTGTCCAAATGCTATGAGTCATCATGCACATCAAGCACCAGGAACAATTGTTAAGATTTTTAAAGATGCTATTGGTGTAAAGGTACAAGACGGTGTCTTTATTATTACTGAATTTCAATTAGAAGGTAAAAAACGTATGCTTGTTAAAGATTATTTAAATGGGCATAATATCTTTGAAGTTGATCAAAAGTTTGAATAATTAAAATAGCGCTGAGATGCGCTATTTTTTGTATGTGACAACTTTTCGATAACCGGTTTGAAAATCAACTTCGTTTTCCAAAGTTTCTTTATTTTTTAAATGTTCAATATTTCTTATAACAAGTTCTGTATAATAATTTCTAACACTTTGCCAAACAAAACCACCAGAACTATGAGGTGTGATTAAAACATTTTCAAATTTCCATAATGGTGAGGTATTAGATAACGGTTCTTCTTCAACCACATCTAAGCCAACACCATAGAGATGTTCTTGATTTAAAACCTCAATTAAATCATTTGTATCAATAGCACTTCCTCTGCCTACATTAATTAATACAGCATCTTTTTTCATTTTTAATAGTTTTTCTGTATTAAAAAGATGATAAGTTTCTTTACTTTGAGGTAAAGATAAAATAACAAAGTCCATGGTTGGTAGAAGCTTATCTAATTGATCTAAAGAAGATACTTCATCTACATAAGGAAGATCATCTTGGACTCTTCTTTTAATAGCAGTAATATGACAATCAAAAGTTTTCAACCTTCTAGCAATTTCATAACCGATATCACCATATCCCACAATGCAAACACGACTATGATAAATTTCTTTTCCTGTTTTTAAAGGATTCCAATTACCTTCATTCATTTGTAAGGCATAAGTTTTTAAATTCTTACAAAGCGTAATCATCATTCCTATGACTTGTTCACTAATAGCATTTCCATAACTACCAGAAGCATTGGTAAGTTTGGTATTTTCATTTAAAATACCTGTTTTAATATATTGATCACTACCAGCACTGTTTAGGAGTATTGCTTGTAGATGCTCTTGATTTAAGTTTAAATTAAGTTTTGGATTTCCTATAATAACATCCACTTGATCAATATTTTCTTGGGTTGGTTTTCTATTAATAATGAATATATCATTTTTAAAATGTTCTTGGATTTTTTTGATTTCAGCATCTTGTAATGGGGCACATATTAAGATTTTCATAAATCCACCTCCATAAACATTCTAACAAAAAAAGGATTAATTTTTCAAAAAAAGAAGATTTTTTTAATTATTATTGAAAAGATTTTATCGAACCAATGAAAGTGTTTTCAAATTAAAACAAAATATAGTAAAATAGAACTAGATTGAAATAAAGGGGAAAACAACAATGAGAATGGTTGATTTAATAGAATATAAAAAAAATAATGGTGAGTTTAATCATCAACAAATTCAATTTATTATTGATGGTTATGTTGAAGGAAGTATTCCTGATTATCAAATGTCTGCTTTATTAATGGCTATTTGTTTTCAAGGTTTAACATTAAAGGAAACAGCCTTGCTAACAAAAGTTATGGAAGAAAGTGGGGATATTATAGATTTATCCAAAATAGAAGGGGTTAAAGTTGATAAACATTCAACAGGTGGTGTTGGTGATAAAACCTCACTTGTTTTAGGGCCTATTGTGGCTGCCTGTGGTGGTAAAATGGCTAAGATGTCAGGAAGAGGTTTAGGGCATACAGGTGGTACGCTTGATAAGCTTGAATCAATTCCAGGCTATCAAATTAATATTTCAGAAGAAGATTTTATTAATCAAGTCAATGAAATAGGACTAGCTATTATTGGTCAAAGTGCTTCACTTGTACCTGCTGATAAAAAGTTATATGCTTTGCGAGATGTTACAGGAACAGTTTCTTGTATACCTTTAATCGCTTCTTCTATTATGTCTAAAAAATTAGCGAGTGGGGCTGATACGATTTTATTAGATGTTAAATATGGAAATGGTGCATTTATGCAAACCATTGAAGAAGCTAAAGAACTTGCTCAAACAATGATTTCTATTGGAAAGCATTGTCATAAAAATACGAGAGCGACAATTTCAAGTATGTCACAACCTTTAGGAAATGCAATTGGGAATAGTTTAGAAGTTATTGAAGCTATTGAAACCTTGAAAGGAAATGGCCCTGAAGATTTAAGAGAACTTTGTTTAAATGAAGGTAGTGAAATGCTTGTTCAAGCAAATCTTTATCCAAATAAAAAAGAAGCGTATCAAGCTTTACAAGAAGTGATGGATAATGGAAAAGCTTTAGAAAAATTTAAAGAAATGGTCAAAGCTCAAGGTGGAGATGTTTCATATATAGAAAATACTGAACTATTTGAAAAACCAAGTGCTATAATAGAATTAACTTCAAAGAAAACAGGTTATATTCAAGCATTAGAAGCAAAAAAATTAGGGATTGTTTCGATGAAACTTGGTGGTGGTCGTATGACAAAAGAAGAAGATATCGATCATGCAGTGGGACTTGTTTTAAATAAAAAAATAGGGGATCATGTAGATATTGGTGAAAAATTATTAACTGTTTATGCAAGAGATGATTTATCTCCAGAATTGTTAGATGAAATTTATCAAAGTTATACAATTGTTGATGAATTTGTTGAAAAACCTATTTTGATTGAAGAATTCATGAAGTAGAGGTAAGCACAATGAAATATGTATTTTTTGATATTGATGGAACAATTCGTGGTAAAAGTAGAGAGATTACTAAAAGAAATAGAGAAGCCATTTGTAAGCTAAGAGAAAATGGACATAAAGCTTTCTTATGTACGGGGAGAGCGCCTGTTTCAATTACTCAAGATATTTTAGATGTCGGTTTTGATGGTGTGATTTCAGCTGCAGGTAGTTTTATTCAAATTGATGGAAAATATATTTATGAAAACTTTCTTGATTCAAAACGTCTCCAACAAGCTATTGTTTTATTTTCTAATGCGCAGGTAGGTTTTACACTTGAAACCAAAGATGAACTTTTTCAATCAGGTTATGCTAGAGAATATATGGAAAGAAGACAAATCAAAGATACACAAGCCAATCCAGAACTTGCACGTTTCTTTGAAAAAAGAAATCAAGCTTTTAAACCAATTACAGAATATAATCCTGGTAAAGATAAAGTGACTAAAATTGTTTTTATTGCATATGATAAATATGCATTGCTTGATACAGTTCCTCATTTAAGTAAAGATTTTAATGTGGTTTTATTTTCAAAGCCAGAAGATGATTTTATTAATGGGGAAATTATTTCAAAGAATTGTACAAAAGCAGATGCTATTGAAAGAGTGATCGATTATTATCATGCAAGTATGGAAGATACGATTGCATTTGGAGATAGTATGAATGACTATCAAATGATAGAAAAAGTAAATAAAGGAATTGTTTTTGAAGGTGCTAAAGAAAAATTATTAGATATTTCTTATGATACTTTTATTGATCCAGATCAAGATGGGATAGCTTTAAGTCTTGAAAAACTAGGTTTAATAAAGAAAGGATAGGTACGTATGGGAAATGTACTTCTAGCAAGAATACTTGAATACTTTAATGGAACATTGTTTTTAGATGATAATTATCGTTTTTGTGTATTCTTTATTGAAAACTATATAGATTTTTATAAAATGACTTTAGAAGAAGTGGTTGAAAAATCAAAAATTTCTCAAGAAGCAATTTTAAACTTCTTAAAACATTTAGGATTTGATGACTATGCTTCTTTTCAAGATCAACTTTATGCGGATGTTATTTTAAGACAAGATCAAATTCGTTCAAGAATGTTAGGATTAAAGATGGATGATTTATTTAAACAAATTCATTTATGTGATGATCAAGATAAATTTATTTGTGATTTGGATCATATTTGTCATGATATTTCTACTTCTAAAAGAGTGGTTATTATTGGGGCACTTTATCCAATATCGATTGCTGTTGAATTTCAAACAGATTTGATTACTTTTGGAAAACCAGTTTTCCAATATCATTCTTTTGATAATCAACTTATCTTAAATAAAGATGATTATGTCATTTTTGTTTCAGCAACAGGAAGAGCTTATGATGCGTTTATGGAGCAACATCAAGGTTTTGATATTAATCGTTCACAATTCTTACTTATTACCCAAAATAAAAAGTATAAAAGTCAAATTGGCGAAGAACGTGTGATATATGTAGCAAGTTCAAGATATGATAGTATTGATTTTAACTATCGCTTGATGTCAATCTTTGATATTATGCGTGTTACTTATTATAAAAAATATCATTTTATTTAAAGGAGGAGCTTATGAATATACTACTTTCTAGAATATTAAAATATTTAAATGGAACATTATTTTTAGATGACGCTTATCGTTTTTGTGTATTCTTTATCCTTCATTATCAAGATTTTGACAGTTATACGATTGAAGATATTGCTGGTGAATTACAAACAACACCTGAAAGTATTTTAAACTTTTTAAAATACTTAGGTTTTGATAATTATCTTTCTTTTATAGAAATTTATCAACGACATAAACAAGTACGTTTTGAACAAATTCAAGAACGTATGAAAAATATACATGTTTCTTCATATGTTGAACGTATTAAAGTTTCTAATGATAATGAAGCTTTCTTAAAGAAAATTGAAGAAGTATGTACAAAAATTCATGATTCAAAACGTGTAATTTTAGTAGGTGCTCTTTACCCGATGTCTATTGCCGTTGAATTTCAAACAGATATGATTTCTTTTGGTAAAACAGTACTCCAATATCATACGTATGATAAAGATATGATTTTTAATGAAAATGACTATGTTATCTTTATTTCTTCATCAGGAAGATCATTAGAAGGTTTTATGTATACGCGAACAAATCTCTCTTTACAAAATACAACTTCTTTACTTGTTACTCAAAATCCAACCTATGCAAGAAAGAAACTCACAACTGATACAATTCAAGTACCAGGAAGATTTGATGGCATTAATTTCAATTATCAAATAATGACAATTTTTGATTTAATACGCGTGATGTATTATCAAAAATATATTGAAAATGTACCAACAAATCACTAATTATCAACCTTATAATGAACAAGAAGCAAAAGACAAGGAACTTTTATTAAAAGTTCTTAAACAAAAAGATGTTTTGACAAGAGAAAATGAAGTAGGGCATTTTACAGTTTCTTGTTGGGTTTTAAATCAAAATCATAATAAGGTTTTAATGTGCTATCATAAAGTTTATAATTCTTGGTCTTGGTTAGGTGGACACGTAGATGGTGAGAAGAATTTTAAAAAAGTTGCTTTAAAGGAAGTACAAGAGGAAAGTGGATTAGAAAATGTATCATTTATGAGTGATGATTTATTTTCTTTAGAAGTATTAACAGTAGATGGACATGTTAAAAGAGGAAAATATGTTTCAAGTCATCTTCATTATAATGTGACTTATTTAATGGAAGCAAATGATCAAGATGAGTTAAAGATTAAAGAAGATGAAAATAAGGGACTACGATGGTTTAGTTTTGAAGATGCTTTAAAAGCATCTACCGAACCATGGTTTGTTGAAAATATTTATTCTAAACTTAATAGTAAAGTAAAAGACTATCTTAAGCGATAGCCTTTTTTAGATTCTCAATATCATCATTATTTGGATGCTTGAGTGCTTCATAATAATTATCAATTAATAAATTTATATTATCTGGAGCATGATTTCCTTCTTTTAACTTTAAATATCTTTGTAAGACAGTTTCAGGCATCTTTCCTTGGCACATAAAGCTTCCTATAACTTCATTACTTTCATCAATACTTTCTTTAACTTTATCAATGATTTTTTTAAAATAATCATCGCTTTTACCAAAACCAGCGGTACCAAATAAGAAAATCTTTTGATGATGTAATGTTTTTAAATAATCTAAAGCTTCTTTACTAGCGTTACCTTTATCAGTCCAAAATCCTACATAGATAATATCTGAATTTTCAACATTCTTTTTAATAGCTTGAGCTAAAAGTTGGGTATTACCTGTTTGACTAAAATAAATCAACATATTTTATTTAACAACTCCTTCTACTCTTGTAATTGGCATAGCAAAAGCAATACCTGTGTTATGATTTTCTAAACCACCTAAAGCTTTATCAATGGTTTCAAAAACAAGATCAACTTGTTCGTCTTTAATAATGAAAAACATTGTTTTACTATCAGGACGAGCTTGTTCAAGAAAAAGTCTCAATGAACCTAAAATATAACTTTCATCACTTTCTTGAATATAAGAAATCATTCCTTGAGAATCAATGATTGTTCCACCACTTACTCCTGCTTTTTTTAGTTTAGTTAATAAATCTTGTAATAGTTCTGTTTTATGTAAAACAACAAATACAACTTGCATCACGGTCACCTCTTAATCTTATTTTACACTTATTTTTCTTTTTGAAAAAGAATTATTTAAAAGTTTGAATATGCTGATAAAGAGCACCAATTAAATTTGCATCGTTTCTAAATTTACAAGCAACAATTTCAGGATGATAAACATCAAAACCTAAATGTTCATAGATTTCATCTAAATTTTTATTAATCAATTCAATTAATAAAGGTTGAGCAGAAATACCGCCACCAATAGCCACCTTTTCACAATCAAAAATAATGTGTACATTAAAGATTTGAGTTGCGACTTCCTTAGCAAAAGCATCGATTCCTTTAATGACTTTTTCATTACCCTTATTAGCCATTTCAAAGATTTCAATTCCAGTATATTCTTTGTCTGTTTCAAGGGCTTCTTGAACACGTTGTAATAACCCAGAAATACCATTTCTCGTACTCCAAGCATGATTCCAACTAATAGGGTCTAGATTATTGGTCTTAATAAAAGAAAATTCACCCGCTGAAAAATGTTTTCCTGTATGAACTTTATGATCTTTAATCAAACATCCACCAATCCCAGTTCCTAAAATAACCACAGCGCCATCTTGAATATCTTGGAGATTTCCAAAACCAATTTCCGCATTAGCAGCACATTTAGCGTCATTACCAATTGTAATATTTGTTGGACAACGCTTCTTTAAAACTTCTACAGTTTCTAATTTATCAATATAACGTAAAGCACCACCAGTATATTGATAGCCTCTTTCAGGATCAATGATACCAGGCATAGAAAGGGCCATACCATTGATTTGATCTTGAAATTGATCATAGATTTTTCCAATTGTTTCAATAAAGTTTTCAAGGGTATCCATAGGAGTTGGTACACTTGATTTTTCTAAAATAGTTAAATCTTCTTGCATTAACGCATACTTGATGGCACTGCCACCAACATCTAATGTTAAATATGTTTTCATAAACTTCCTCCCATATATTATTATATAATAGAAGGAATGAAATGGGTATCATTTTTGTTTATTCATATCTTTTAAACAAGGTCCTTCAATAAGTTTTCCATAACAATCAAAAATAGATTGATGACAGGGACAATGCCATATTTGATGTTTTTCATCAAAAGAAAGTAGACCTTTTAAATGAGGACAGTAGGGAGAAAAATAATGATAAATACCTTGCTTATCTAAATAAACAGCATAGAGTTTATGATTGATTTTCATTAATCCTCCTTGACCTCTTTGTAAATTTTTCTTGGTATGAAAATGAAATTTGACATAACCAAGATAAAGATGATGAAGCATTTGTTTCAAATATATTTTAGAATAACTTAAAGAATAATAATGACATGAAAATAAGGAAAGATAGGCATTATCGTTATTTAAATAAAGATCTTTAATGATTTTAGACGCTAAAAAAGAATTTGTCATACCCCATTTTTGAAAACCATAAATAAAATATTCATGTTCTTTATAACGCCCCATGTAAGGAATACCTCTTAAGGGAATCGTATCTTGTGCAAACCAATCTTTACTCTTAGAATTAATAACTAAAGCATGATTCTTTAAAGGACGATAACTTTCTGTAAGATCGATAGAGAGGGTACATTGATTTCCTGTTCTTTGTTTTAAATCAATACTTTCTAAAGATTGAAACATTTTTAAAAAGTAGAAACCTTTTTTTATAAAAGGATAACGCGAGGCATGAATGAGATCTTGGCAGATAATACGATGTCCTTGTACATAGACAAGAAAATCGTTTTTTCTTTTTATAATTTTATCAACACGACTATGTTCATAAAATTGAACATTTTTCTTTTGACAACATTTCACAAGATGATAGAGATATTTTAAAGGATGAAAGATATATTGATGATGCAAACTGATTGTTTTTAAATGTTTTTGATTGTCAAAAACAGTTTCACCAAAGAATTGTAAATAATGTTGTTCTTTTTCAAGTTTTTCAACATTTTTTAAATTATCAGTATATAAAGACATCGTACATTCTTTTAAACAACAATCAATTTTTTCTTTTTCAATTAAATCTTTAATACCTTTTATTGCTTCTTTTTGACTTTGATAGTATAGATAAGCTGTTTCAATATTATAATGTTTAACAAGTTTTTGATAAATAAGATCTTGTAAAAGAGTAATTTTAGCCGTTGTACATCCACTGGTATGACAACCTAAAAGATCCTTTTCAACAACAGTTATTTGTTTATCTGTTTCTTTTAATTGATAAGCGCATGAAATGCCGGATAGACCACCACCAATAATAAGAATGTCGGTTTTTATATCTTTATTTAATTGTTTAAAACAAGGATGTTGACTTGTCTTTTGCCAATAAGATTCATTCATAAAATCACCTGCTTTATTATGAAACAAAAACGCATTTTTTATACAGAAAATGATATAATAAGCCAAAAGGATAAAAAAGATTTATAAATTTTGGAGGTATACATGAATATAACAGTTTATTTAGGGGCAAGTAATGGAAATGATCAAAACCTTATTTTAGCATCAAGAGAACTTGGTAAGTGGATTGGTGAAAATGGACATACACTTGTTTATGGAGGTTCTAAATGTGGCTTAATGGGAGAATTGGCTGAAAGTGTATTAAAGGTAAAAGGAAAAGTCATAGGAGTTGAACCACAGTTTTTCATTGATGCTGGTTTTGATTATCCTGAAATAACTCAATTAATTGTGACGCAAGATATGAGTGAAAGAAAGGCAAAGATGATTGAATTAGGAGATGCGTTTATTGCTTTTCCAGGAGGAACAGGAACGTTAGAAGAGATTACAGAAGTTATGTCTAAAGTCTCATTGAAACATTTAAAAACACCTTGTATGCTTTATAATTTAAATGGATATTATGATGATTTAAAGAAACTTTTAAATAAGATGATTGCTTTTGATTTATCATCTAAGGAAAAACAAGAAGGTATTTATTTTGTGGAAAATTTAGAGGGAATAAAAGAAATATTAAAATAAGAAGATGTTTCTAAAAAAGAAAATCGATGAAAATGATTTTCTTTTTTTACAAAATCAACTACAATAAAGGCATTGGAGGATTATTATGAAAGTACTAGCAAGTGATTATGATGGAACATTATTATTTAATGAAAAGTTTAAAGAAGGGGATTTAAAGAAAATCAAGGAATTTCAAAAAGTAGGCAACTTATTTGGTTTATGTAGTGGAAGACCTTTTAAAGGTATTTACGAATTTTGTAAACCTTATATTGATTTTGATTTCTATATTTTATGTACAGGAGCACTTGTACTCAATAAAGAAAGAGAAGTTATTTATAAAAGTACGATTTCTAAACATTTATTACATGAATTTTATGATCGTTATCAAAAAGATTATGATATTTTTATTCAAGCTAATATGCAAATTTATACATTTTTAAAAGAAGACTTAGGTTCAATGGTTAGACAAGTTATTACTTCTTTAGATGAAGTAGAAGGAGATATTTATGGTTTATCCATGAATGCGAAAACGGATGAAAACGCGAGAAAAGTATGTCTTGATATTGAAGAACATTTTCCTGAATTAACAGCACATCAAAATAAAGAATATATTGATATTACTGAAAAAGGATGTTCTAAAGGTTTAGGAATTTTAAAATTAAAAGAATTAATGCATTTAGAGGAAGTTGCCGGAATTGGGGATTCGTATAATGACATTCCTATGTTAGAAACCGTGGATCATTCTTTTACTTTTCCAACATCACCAGAAAGTTTAACATCGATTGTTGATGATGTAGTTGATAGTGTGGAAGAAGCGCTTGATATTTTAATGAAAGAATAATGAAAATATTACAACAACTTAAAGAAAATCATTATACTGAATCAGAACAACAAGTCATTGATTATTTATTAGATCATTTAGAAGATTTAACTTTACTTTCAATCAATGATCTAGCAAAAAAGAGCTATACTTCAAATGCCACGATTATTCGTTTATGTCATAAAGTAGGCTATCAAGGGTATCGACAATTTAAATTGGCTTTATTACAGGAACTTGAAGCTAATAAATATATGGTAAGTCAAGTAGACTATACAATCCCATTTCAAGTCAATGAAACAAGTGAACAAATCATTCAAAACATGTTTTCTCTTTATCAAGAAAGTATTCAACAAGTCTATCATCATTTATCTATTAAAACCTTAAATAAAATAGCAACATTGATGGTACAAAAGAAAAGAGTTTTTATTTATGGTTATGGCGATAGCCAAATAACAGCAGCAAACTTTATTAATAAACTAGCAAAGCTTAATTTATTTCCTGTCTTAGCAACTCAATATGGGGAAGAAATCTATATTTCCAAACAATTACAGCCAGGAGATTTTGCTTTGTTTATCTCTTATAGTGGAGAAAATACATCCCTTTTAGAATGTATGAAAATCTTAAATCAAAAAGGAATTCAAACAGCTTTGGTTACTGCTAATCTTCAAAGTCCACTTGTTGTTTATAGTCAATATCAGATTATGATTCCTGACTATGAAAAACAAAATAAAATTGCAACTTTCTATTCTCAACTTGCCTTTATGTACATCTTAAATAATTTACATGCGCTTATTTATCATCTTAAAAATAAGTGAACCAAAAGTTCAGTTTAACTGAGCTTTTTTTCATTTACCTTGAACCTTATTTCCATAATGAGATGCATCTCTTAAAAAGAGAAAGAAGATATGTTATAACAAAATTGAGGTGAAAGAGATGACAAAAGAAGAAGCCTTACAATTAGAAAAAGAACTTTCTTTTCAAGAATTCAATAATCATGATGCCTATCAATTAGGACAAATCATTGTAGATCATATTGAAAAGAATCATTTAAAAAATGTTAGAATCCGTATTGTTTTAGATAAAGATATTGTTTTTCAATATTTAATGGATGGTAAAAAAGGAGTCATTTGGCTTGATCGTAAACAAAAAACAGTTGAAAAATATGGACATAGTAGTTATTACATCTATTTAGAAAATGAAGAAAATGGAACGTATCAAGAAGATGAAAAAGATGAAAGTCTTGTTATTTGTGGGGGAGGTTTTCCTTTAATTATTCGTGGTGAATTAAGAGGAAGCATTCTTGTTTCAGGGCTCATCCATGATGAAGATCATCAAGTCATTGTTGATTGCTTAAGGAAATTAAAAGATGAAGGCACTTGCAAGTGATATAGATGGCACACTTGTTTTTAATCAACAAATAAAAAAACAAGATAGAAAGGCTATTGAAAAGTATCAAAAAGAACATCTTTTTGGAGTATGTAGTGGAAGACCTCGATGTGCCCTGTTTGATTTAGAAAAGCTAAAATTAGATTTTTATATTCTTTCTTCAGGAGCAGAGATCTTAGATAAAGATTTAAATATCATTCAAGATTTTCCAATGAAAAAAGAAATCGTTCAACAAATCTTTAATGAATATCATCAACATGCACAAATCATCTTACAAACAGGAAATGCAGATGTTTTTTATACAACCCTTAAAGAAGATTATAATCCTAAATTAAAAGTCATTTCTTCTTTTAAAGAAGTAGAGCATGAAATCATCTATGGTATATCGCTTATTTTTAAAGATGACAAAACGACTAAGAAAGCATGTTTTGAAATTAATCAAAAATATCATGAAATCGAAGGTTTTCAAAATAGAAACTCTGTTGATATTGTAAGAAAAGGATGTTCTAAAGGAACGGGAATTAAAATCATTAAAGATCATTACCGATTAGAAAAGATAGCAGGAATAGGGGATTCCTATAATGATTTACCGATGTTGAACGTCGTAGATACAGCCTTTACTTTTAAAACATCCCCTCAAGAAATAAAAAAACAAGTACATTATTGTGTTAATGATATTGCAGAAGCAATAGCGTTATTGGAGGTAGAAAAATGAATTTTGGAATTATAGGTTATGGAAACATAGCGCGTAAGTTTGTTAAAAGTATTACTTATACAAGTGGGGGAAGAGTGCATGCCATTGCCTCACATTCTTTAGATGAAAACGATAGTTACTTACAAAATCATCCTTTAGTTAAACTTTATCGTGATTATGAAGAACTTTTAAAAGATGATGATATTGAGGCTGTTTATATTGCAGTACCTCACTACGAACATAAAAAATGGATTATAGAATCCATTAAACATCATAAAGCGGTTTTATGTGAAAAACCACTTGTCTTAAAAAGTGAAGATATTGATGAAATTAATCAATATGTTAAAGAATATCAAGGCTATTGTTTAGAAGCTTTTAAAACAAAGTTTAATAATGGTTTTAATCATTTAAAAGAAGATTTAAAACTGATTGGAAAAATAAAATCAATTGAAGCAAACTTTTGTTTTGATGGGACAGATAAAAAAGATTCTTACTTGTTTGATCCAAAACAAGGTGGGGCTTTAAATGATGTAGGAAGTTATGTCGTTGGTTTTGTCCTTGCTTTAGTGGATGCACCAGTTGAAAGTGTTGAATCTCATATTGAAAAAGAAAATGAGATTGAAATGAATTTTAAAGCAACTTTAAATTTTAAAAATGAAGTTCAAGGAAAAGTAGAAGGTTCAATTAATTATAATAAAGAACGTTATGCTTTAATTAAAGGAGAAAAGGGAGAAATCTATGTTCCAATGTTTAACCGTGTGGTTGAATATACAATTCATTTAGAAAATGAAGTTATGCAAAAAACATATCCAATTGAAGGAGACGATATGACTTTAGAAATACAAGCTTTGATTAATCATAATCAATCAACACATACATTACAAGATTCAAAAAAATTACAAGAAACAATTGAAAGAATAAGAGAGGAAGCAAAATAATGAAACTAGGAATTTTAGGAACAGGAATGATTGTTAAAGATGTTCTTACCATGTATCACGAGCTAGGTGTTGAAAAGACTTATCTTTTTTCAACAAAAAAATCAAAATCACAAGCATTAGAACTTATGAAAAAATATCATTTAGATAAAGTTTATACAGATTATGATGAATTACTTCAAAGTGATGTTGATACAATTTATTGTGCTTTACCTAATCATCTACACTATGAGTTTTCAAAAAAAGCTTTAGAAAATGATAAAAATGTCATTATTGAAAAACCAATTACAGCGAATAGTAAAGAATTAGAAGATTTAATTGAAACAGCCAATAAAAAGAATTTAATGATTTTTGAAGCTATGAATTTACATTACATACCTGCTTTTCTTTCATTAAAAGAAGATTTAAAAAAATTAGGAGATATTAAAATTGTTTCATTTAACTATTCGCAATATTCATCAAGATATAATGCTTTTAAAGAAGGAACAATTTTACCAGCCTTTGACTTTCATAAAGCTGGTGGTGCTTTAATGGATTTAAATGTTTATAATATTCATGCTTTAATCGATTTATTTGGTAAACCTGTTTATCATAAATATATGGCAAATATTGAAAGAAATATTGATACAAGTGGGATGATGTTGTTTGATTTTGAACATTTTAAAGCTTTATGTATTGGGGCTAAAGATTGTAAAGCGCCTTTAATGAATACGATTCAAGGAAACTTAGGAGCAATCGCTGTTAAATGTCCATTAAGTCAAATGACAGAATATGAAATCTGTTATAACGATGGGACAAGTGAAGTAAAATCTTTTGAAAAGAAACATCGTTTAATTTATGAATTTAAAGCATTTATGAAAATGATGGAAGAAAAAGATTATAAAAAACAACAAGAAATGTTAGAACTTTCTTTATTGATTTCTAAATTAATGGAAGAAGGTAGAATGCAAGAAGGGATTGTGTTTGATAATGATAAATAATAAAATTGTTTTAGGATATATAGGAAATGGTAAAAGTACCAACCGTTATCATTTACCATTTGTCTTACAAAGAAAAGATAAGTTTATAGTTAAAACGATTTATAATCCTCATATTCATCATGATGTATGGGATAAAATAGAAGGTATTAACTATACAGAAAATCAAGATGATATTTTCTTAGATGATGAAATTGATATGGTGGTTGTTTGTACAGGTCATCATTATCATTATGAATATACTAAAAAAGCACTTGAACATAATAAACATTGTTTATGTGAAAAACCTTTTATGGAAAATAGTCAGCAAGCTAAAGAAATCTTTGCTTTAGCTAAAGAAAAAGGACTTTATTGTTCTGCTTACCAAAATAGAAGATATGATAGTGATTTTTTAACAGTACAAAAAGTGATTGAATCAGGAAAATTAGGGGATTTATTAGAACTTGAAATGCATTTTGATTACTATCGTCCTGAAATTCCTGAAAGTGTAGATCATTTTGATCCAGCAATGTCTTATCTTTATGGACATGGATGTCACACTTTAGATCAAGTCATTTCATATTTTGGTAAACCAAATGATATTCACTATGATGTAAGACAACTTTTAGGTTCAGGTCGCATGAATGATTATTTTGATCTTGATCTTTATTATGGAACATTAAAAGTATCCGTTAAATCAAGTTACTTTAGAGTAAAATCAAGACCTTCTTTTATCGTTTATGGTAAAAAAGGAATGTTTGAAAAATATAGTAAAGATCGACAAGAAGAACATTTAAAACTTTTCCATATGCCTACTAATAGTGATTTTGGAAAAGATCTTCCTGAACATTATGGAACTCTTACTTATTATGATGATGAAGGCATTTATCGTGAAGAAAAAGTTCCAACAGTTGACGGCGACTATGCACGTGTGTATGATGGTATCTATGATAGTATTGTTTATGGTAAGGAACAAGTCATCCAACCATGGCAAACAATTCTACAAATGGAAATGTTAGAAACAGGAGTAAAGGATTTAAAATAGTATGAAAAAATATTTTTTCTTTGATATTGATGGTACACTTACAGATTTAAAAACACATCAAATTGTACCAAGTGCCAAGATTGCATTAGAAAAGCTAAAACAAGCAGGACATTTTGTTTGTTTAAATACGGGAAGAGCGCATTATAAAGCGGAAAAAGCTAGATTAGAGTTTAATTTTGAACATATGGTTTGTAATGGGGGTAATGGGATTGTTCTTGATGGAAAACTGGTTGAAAATATTCCTTTAGATAAACAAGGAGCTTTAAAAATCATAGAAGAAGCTAAAGAAAAAGGAATTGGGTATTTAGTTGCTATTAATGATAGTCAAGAAGTTTATGGGGAAAATGATTTATTTATTCAACAAGTAGGTTATCGTAAAGAACCAACAACGTATATTCTTGATAAAGAATTTGATTATAAACAAGTTGATAACTTTTATAAAATTTATCTTGCTTTAGATGAAAAAGAAGAAGCTGCTTTTAAAAACAAAGATCAACTTGGTTCCTTAAGATTTGAAAAAGAATATCTAATGTTCCAACCCGATAATAAAAAAGGCGGTATCTTAAAGATGATGGAAATTCTCTATGCTCCTTTACAAGACGTTGTCGTCTTTGGTGATGATTATAATGATCTAGATATGTTTGATAAAGACTTATGGACATGTGTTGCTATGGGGAATGCTTGTGATGCTTTAAAGGAAAAAGCAACCTACATCACTGATAACAATGTTGATGATGGTATTTATCATATCTGTGAAAAGATGAAATGGTTTTAATTAAAAGACAAGTCACTATGTGAAGTGACTTGTCTTTTATAATGCGCTGATATTGAAAAAATATTTTTTTAAAGGTAAATAGTTAACAAAATTACTTTCTATTTGTATTAATGATCTAATTGCATGTAAATATCAATTAATTTTACTTGCAATTAAATAAATTATAATAATTAAACGTAAATTCCTATAAAGAATACTTTTAAAATGTGTTCTTTATACTTTTCTGTGTCATAAAAATTATTTTTATGACGGAAAGATATTAAAATGTACGAATTATAAAGAAATTGTTATAAAAAAATGATATAAGAAAAGTACTGTGGTGATTTTTAATAAGCATAGAATGATAATTTATAATATGTTTATTGTTTGCGGTGAATACTTTCATGAATCAAATAACGGTGATTATCAAAAGAATAATAAGTTAATCATAAAATAGACAATGGAGAGTTATTATTCTATACTTAATATTAGATGAAGTAAGAGAGGTAAAAAATGCGTTGTTTAGTAGTTGATGATGATCAAGAATTTAGTAGTAAGTTCAATATTCATCTCGAAACATTTTTAAAAGGAATATTTAAAGACTTTCATATAATAGAAATAAATGAAAAGTTTGATGATTTTTCACAATATCATGATATTGATTTATTATTTATTGATATTGATTTAAAAGATTTAAATGGAATCAATATTATAAAAAGATTACAGATGGATAAAGTGGATTATCCAATTATTTATGTGTCATCAAGACAAGAACTTGTTTTTTCTTCACTTACAACACAACCATTTTATTTTGTGAGAAAACAAAACTTGGAAAATGATCTAAAAGAATTATTTAAGTTATTAAATATTTATTACAAAAAGACAATGAAGATGATTACATTTGATTATTATGGAAGAAAAACATGTATCTTTTTAAAAGATATCCATTATATTACATCTTTTGGACATGATATCAGTATCGTGTGTGCTCAAGAAACATATACTTATAGATCAAGTTTAAAAGATGCTTTAAACTTGATTGATAGTCCAGTTGTTGTACAGGTTCATCGAAGTTATGCTGTTTCTTTGATGTATGTTAAAGAGGTAGATAAAAATAATATTATTTTGAATGATGAAACATGTATTACAATTGGGAAGAAGTATGCTGATGAATTTATGTTTCAGTATAAGGAGTATTTGATATCATGAGTTTATTTGATTTAGTTATAAATATTATTGAAAGTTCTATCATGTGTTATTTTATTTATAAGTATTTTGATTTTAAGCAGATAGAAAAATTATGGTTGTTTATTTTAATTGATTTTACCTCAATAACATTGTGTAATTCTTTTATTAATGAGAGTAGTGCACTTTTAATTATTGTAACAAGTGTTTTGATTGTTTGTTTAAAAATGTTTGGTGAAAAAATAAGAATTGAAAGTATTATTGTATGTTTTTTATCGTTAATTATAGATATTGTTTGTAATGTTGTTTCTTTGATTATTGGTCGAATTGCGAATTATTTTATAGGCACTCAATTTATTCAGATGCCTGCTATGACTGTCTTATCTAAGATATTGTATTTAATAGCTGTACTTGCTTTTTTAAAGAAAAAAGCATCTTATAAAAGTCAATTAAATTCTAAAAGATGGCTAACATTAATAATAGTTATTTCAATATTATTTATTGTTGCATATATTTTGGTTACAAGTTATGTTTTTGATAATGTTGATACGCTTGTAAACTTATTTTGTACAGCTTTGATTTTTATAGCTATAATATTAATTCTTAATATCTATGGAAAAATTTTGGAAGAAAACGAAGAATCAACACGTATTCGTTTAAAAAATGAAGAAATAAGATATAAGAAAGAAAATGAAAAAGTGCTTTCTAAAATGTCTGAAGATATTTATCAATTAGAACATAATTTAAGATATATCTTAATGCAGGTAAAACTAAATGAACAAAATAAAAAATATGATGAAAATATTGAATTGATAGATCAGTATATTCGTAACTTTGGAAAATTTAAAGCCATTATTAATACTGATAATCCTTATTTTGATTATTTTATGAATCAAAAAATTAATGATTTAAGTAATAATGGAATAGATGTTCATACATCTATTAATATTTCACATTCAGATTATTATTTAGATAGAGAATATGTAGAATACCTCATAAAAGTTATTAATTTATTTAAATTAGAAGCTACCCAAATAACAATCAATATCTATGAAAAGCAAGAATTTAATATTATCGAAGTTCTGACTTCGAAAAATATGAAACTAACATTTGATAATTCTCTTAAACAGTTAGCACAACATTTAGATGCTCAATATAAAGTGATACAGGATAATGAGTTATGTGTTTTTAAAAGTATTCAATCAATGAAGTAGGTTTAAATCGCCTACTTTTTTATTTTCGTGCCATAAAAGTCACTTCCATTCCAGAAAGATATTAAATGTAGGAAAAATAAATAAAATAATAAGTGTAGAGAGGAAATATAGAAAATATTTCAAAAAATACTTGAGTATAAAGTGGCTCTATAGTCTATGTTAAAGGTGTCAAGGGAGGAAAAGACTTATGGAAAAGAGTAAAAAAACTTTAAAAATGATTGGAATTTGTATTATTGGACTTGTAATTGTGGTGGCAGTAAATATGTTGAAGAAACCATCAGATCCATTTAAAGCTAGTACAAATAAGTTAGCATATCAACATATTGAAAAAGTAAATTTGTTAGATAATCCTGAGGAAGATGGAGATTTTTATTATGTATATTTTTATCGAGTAGGAAATTCAAACTGTGAAAAAGTAGAAGATAGCATAAAAACTTATGCAAGATCACATTCAGCAATATATTTTGTAAATATGGATGAAAAATCAAAAGATTATAAGAAGTTTGATTGGAATAAATTTCATGAAGAAAATGATATTGAAATTGGAAAAGTAAAAAGCAATGGAAAGATTGAATATTATGAAGGCGAAAGCAAAGAAAAATATACAAAATCAAAAGAAAAAGATGAATATGGAAAAACAAAAGGATATGAAATAAAAAAAGCAGATAAAGAATACTTGAAAATAAACAAGAAAGCCAGAAAAGGATATGTATATGCTTCATTAGAAACACCTGATATTGATTACTACACATTAACTTCTGAAGATGATGTAACAATCGCAGGAGTACCAACTTTATTACGTGTCAAAAATAATAAAGTAGATCAATTCTATTTTGACTCAGTAGAAATAAAATCAATTATGAAAAAGTTAAATAAGTAATTAGAAAAGATAATATATGTCTTGGAGGTGTTAAGATGTTTAAGTTCGCATTAGAAATGTTGTGGACGGAAAGAAAAAAAACTTATGGTTTAATTATTTCTATTGTTACAACGCTTAGTATTTGTTTATTGTTTTTACATTTTATATTTAACCCTTTTTTAACCAAGAAAGTTAGTTATTTAGATATTAAAACTTTTGGTGAATCATTTTGTATTATGTTGATGGGATTATTCATTTTAATGGTTTGTGTTTCATTGATTTGTTATTCATGTAATTATTATATGAAACTTCATGCTAGAGAAATAGGAATGCTTAAAATGGCAGGATTTAATCAGGGTAAAGTAGTGCTTTATCAATTGATTCAAATGATTATGCTCATGATTATTTCAGTAATAATCACCTGTTGTTTGTCATTAGTGACAACACCCATCTTTTTAACGATTGTTTATCGTTATTGTCATATTCATCAAAGTATTTTCTATTTTAACTTTAAATTATTTAAGATGTTAGGAATTTTAGTTGTTTGTATTTTAGTTATTTTAATCGCTATGCAAATCAACTATATCAACAATAATTCTTTATCATCACTTATTAAAGATAAATATATTACAACACAAAAAGAAGATCATCGTGTCTTTATCATTCCTGATTATATTTATATCTTAGGTTATTTCTTAGGACTTTATGCGATGTATGTAGGAGAAGAATTAGATGCAGGATTTGCGATTGCTTCTTGTATT
>NZ_PYLQ01000002.1 GCF_003024685.1 Faecalibacillus intestinalis
TTCCATTATAGGATGTATTATTGGAAAGTTTGATTCTTATTGCTTCTAATCTCTTTGACTGTCCTGTCGTTCCTGCAGTACTTCCATCTTTGACATATCCTTGCCATCCAATATCTTGGACATGTGTACTGTAGTTTACACTTGGTGTTTGTCTGACTACTGTCACCTTACATGCTGCACTCTTTCTATTGCTTGTTATTACTGTAATATTTGTAGTTCCTGTTCCTACTCCTGTTACTTTTCCATTTCCATCTACTTTTGCAACGTTTTCATCTTCACTTTTCCATGTTAGTGTCTTAKCATCTGTTGYATCGCTTGGATTGATTGTTGCCTTTAAGGTTTCACTTGTCCCTTTTGATAAAGTAATATTTGATTTATTTAATGAAATAGATTCAATTTTACTAGTTACTTTTACTTCACAACTTGCTTCTTTTCCATTTTGTGATTTAACAGTTATTGTTGCTGTTCCTCCACCTACCGCTGTTACTTTACCTGTGTTATCTACTGTTGCTATATTTGGATTACTGCTTGTCCACTTTAATGTCTTATCATCTGTTGTATCACTTGGGTTGATTGTTGCCTTTAAGGTTTCACTTGTCCCTTTTGATAAAGTAATATTTGATTTATTTAATGTTATTGATGTAATAGGGTTTAACTTTTCTTTATTAGTAATTCCCTTTATACGAAATGTATTGTCTGATAGTTTTCCCCATGTATTATAACTTTTTATAAAACAATATTCATTAGATGTATCAGCTATAAATTCAATATCTGTACCTGTTAATGTTGCATCCAACATAATAGATGCATTATTTTCATTTGTTCCAAACAAAGTAAAAACAATAGAATAATATGTATTATCTTTAAGAGAAATACCTTTACTTAACTTAATGTAATTAATACCATCATTTTCGATTATTCCATTTTGATTTACTTCACAATTTCCTGATGTTGGATTATTTATATCTGTTAAATTTGTATAAATTTCTAATTTATAAGGAATATTACTTGTTGCAGAACCAACTGATACTGCATTTAATTCTTCATTTGTTCTTTTAACTAAAAATTCATTAGCGTATGTACTAGTATTACTAGATAAAGTATACCTTAATGCATTATTAGTTCCATCATACTGATAAATATTTTCTTCATCTTTATTTTTAAATTCATAGCTATAAACTGAACCTAATGAATACTCATCATATGACATCCAAAAGTATCCTTGATTCCCAAAACCTGTACCCCAGCTGTTCTTTATTAACCAAGCACCATTTCTAGTTGGTTTATTATCAAAATTATTTGCGGCATAACTATCATCCCAACCTACAATACTAATTGCATGGTTAAAACTATTTACTTCATTTGAATTATAATAATTACTATTTTTATATGCAGTAGATGTATCGTAATAACATGCTAAAACACTCCCATTATCTAATATTGCTTGTTTAATTATTGATTCATTTCCTTTTGCTTGTTGACAAAGAAGATTACTGTTAGTCATAACATATTGTGTATTATTTTGATCTTCTTTTGACCCTTGCATTGTTGTTATTTTAGAAATTGGATAACTTGTTTCACTTGCAAGTCCAAAATTACTCATTGCTAATTGCAACATTCTTGGATCTGCACCCACATCAGTAAATGAATATTTTCCTATTACGTTGGTTTGATCATTATCTGTATTTTCATATTTATCGCCTTTATTATGATACATATAATAATTTAAATGTGCTTCAGATAAATCAATATCACTACTTGCCATTCCCTTTTTTATTAAATATGATTCTGCTACGCTACATGCAGCATATGCCCAACAGTTTCCATAAGGATTTTGATTTTTTATACTTGTTACAAAACCCTCATCTACTGAACTATATGTTGACGGTATTTGACTTGATCTTACTAATGAATTACTTTGATTCACATTAAAATTATCATCAAATTTGTCATAATCTCTTGCCGGCATGACATTTCTTTCATAATTTTCCTCATATGCCTTTACATTTGCTATTGGCATTGTCATTGAAATTGTCAATAGCATAACTATTAATGTTTTTATAGTTCTTTTAAACACAATATCCCTCCTCGTACTTAATTTATTTATATAAATATTGTACTAAAAGTTATAATTTTCGTCCATTATTTTTTCATACAATAAAAATGATCTACTTACTTTTTATAGAATATAGCAGATATTCATAAATTAAAATTCTATAAATAACATACAATATAAAAACATGAGGTTTTTACCACAGAACAACCTCATGTTATTTAATTAGTTCTATATCACAAAATTATTTTTTATAACGTTTAGAGTATAAAAAATAAAACAATGATCATCACAACCATTAACCCAATAAAAATCTTTAAAATATTTTTATCTTCCCTATTTCTTAAAAAAACCATTATTAAACCAATAAATAATGCAATAATAGTTCCAAGAGACAAATTCATCTTTAGAATAAAATCAGCAGTTAAATTTTTAGAATTCAATTGATTAAAATTAATACTAACCAAAGAAAATATAGAGACAAAAATTCCCATCATTGTAAGAATATTTGTATATATTGAAGATTCTTTATCGTCCAACTCTTTTTTTGCTTTTTCAACTTTGCGTGTTCTTTCTTCATAGTAGTCTTTATACTTAGATAATCCCTTATACTTCCATTCTTCATTAAACGATGCATTACCTTGTTGATCATAGGTAATGTCTGGTTTTGAAGATAATTTTATAAAAATTAGTTGAGCAATAGGCATATCTTTTGTAATTTTAAAAATATTTGATGAAATATTTTCTACTCTTATATAAATCGGTGTTCTATGCCCTGGATTATAAACCGGTGCAACAATTGAAATACCATTTCTAATTAATGAATTCTTATTTTCAATCTTAATCATTAAATCCATTGGAACAGAAATTTCTTCGATACATCTAACCATAATTGCTTGTCGTGGGTTTAAATCATATTCCTCAACATTAGTGTCATCTGTAATAATTTCTTTTACATGAATATCGTAAGAAATAGATTGAACATTTTTTTGATTATAACCATTAATAAAAATTTCTTGATTTCTTTGAATTATATCCTTATCTACTAATACCATAATTTCATCCCCTATTTATATGATTATATTACCACTTTGAACATATGAAAACAAATAATTTATAAGCTATTATTTTCACCTATATTTTAAAAATTTAATTTCTACCATTCAATAACTTCTGGATATTCTATATTCACATCTTCTATTTGATCAATAGATATTTGATGTTTATGTGCATAAGCTTTTATTCTTTTTTCTATATTCTTATACTCTTTATTATTCTTAATAAAATTTCTTGTTATATCTATTAATTTATCTTTTCTTTGAACTATTTGAGTCTTTATTAAATCTAAGTTACATTGATCAATATATAGTGTTACATAATCTACATAATCAGGATTTTCCTTATTAATAAGACTATATAATTTATTAAACTCATCACTACCAATCACTTCCTCGAGTGATTGGTAAATACTTGAGGATAAAAGAGATAATAATGCTTTATCTTTAAAGTAATTAGAATATGAATTTATCATTTTATATTCTTGATTATATTGATCCCTTTTACCATAATAACCTTTTGAATAAACAAACATATCAGGTACTGCCAATGCTAAAAATATTGCTTCTGGATAAAGAATATTCACACTATAATATATATTTTGATTACATTCATGAATACCAAACTCTTCCTTTATATTTGAACCTAAGACATTATCTTTTAAAACAATATCCCTATCTCCCATATAAGCATGTCGTATATCATAACATAGTCCTAATAATCTGTTCTTTACACCCTCATATAAATCACCGACTTCTTCACTCGTCCCTGTCATTCTATAAATTGCGCTCACTAAATCATTAAAATCATCAAGGTCTCCTTGAATTGTAACACCTGTTAAATGCTTTGTTGCTTTTACATATATCATATTTATCACCTACTTCACTTTATAAATTTCTACTTACCTAAACCTTTTACTTTTTCTACTATTTCTACCTTATTTAACAAAGGTATATATCTTTCAAAAGCATTGACCACTTTTAAATAACCCCTTATACAATTTTATTGCGTTTTATAATAAATAAATGTGTATTTAAAAAATACACATTCACTACTTCTATAACGATCCTTTACCATAAACAACGCCTTTAATCGTTTTATAAATAATCGTAAAATCTAACCAAATAGACCAATTATGATAATAATAATCATCTAATTTACAACGATAATTAAATTCAACATCACTTCTACCATTTGCTTGCCACATTCCTGTAACTCCTGGTTTACATTTAATAATAGAATTGTAATACTGACCCATATCTTCTTTTTCTCTAGGTAAATAAGGTCTTGGACCTATAAGTGACATTTCTCCTAAAAGAACATTGACAAATTGAGGCCATTCATCTAAAGATGTTTTTCTTAAAAACTTACCTACTGGTGTAATTCTTGGATCATTGACTAGTTTTTTATTTGTCAGATATTCTTCTTTGATTTTTGGATCTTTTTCCATCAATTCATCCAAAATTCTTTCAGCATTTGGTACCATTGATCTAAATTTATAGATTTTAATCATTTTCCCATTTTTACCAATTCTATCTTGACTAAAAATAATACTATCATGATCTCCGCTTTTGACATATTTATATTTTACAAAAGCAATCAAAGGAATTAACGTTAAACATCCAGCAATTCCTGCACAAATATCAATAAATCTTTTCATAGTATTAGCAAGAGACGACATTTCATTATTTGCTGTTGCAATCAGTAATTGTCCATCAAAATCCTGAACTTCAGAAGAAAAAGTCATTGTTCCATTAACATCTGGTAAATACTTAACACTTTCAACTTTTCCATAAATATCTGACATCACCTTATCAATTACTTCTTCACTTGCTTCTGGTAAAGCCACAATAATTTGTTCAATTTTTAAAGTTTTAATAGCCTCATCCAATTCTTCATAACTATAAATAAAACTATTTTTAATCACATTTTCCTGTTTAAAATCAAATAACTGATCTGTCCAATTCGCATCCACATAACCTTCTACTTGTGTTAAAGCAAAACGATTGTTATTTGATATTTTACCAAGTCTTGCTGCTTCATATCCTGTTCCAATAACTAATGTTTTTCTAGCAAATTGATCTCTAAAAGCAATTCGAATATAACGATCTGCCAGTAAACAAATAATAAACATTGAAGCTACCATGATTGTTAAATGCATTCTTCTTTCATAACCTGTTGATTTTGGTACCAACACAAGTAATGCGATATAAAAACAAAAACTTGATTTAACTAACGCTTTAATTTCATCCCATATTAAGCATGTATTTAATGAATAATGTCCATATATAAATAAGAATAGGAAATAAAGTATTCCTGATCCAATGATTAAATCTAAATCCATATGGAAGTATAAACATATAAAATAATACATGACAACTTCGATAAGAAGTAACATAAAGGGCATTAATTTTCTATTCATCTTTTACACCTCTTATTATGTCCATTATATCGTAATTCGATTATTAATGCTATCTTTTCTCTTTTATAGTATAATAGATATATCAAAACTTTGGAGGGTCAATATGAAGTTTTTTTATGAAGGTATCAATAAATTTATGTATAAACATCCTTTTATAAAATCTTGTGTCTATTTTGCATCAAAATTTTGTCCTTGGATGGTCGCTATATTTTATTCACTCTTTTTATTAAAAATAGTGATAGAATCACAAACTGGTTTTTATCTTTTATTTATTAAACCATTTGTCGTTTTATTAATTACTGTTCTACTTAGAATATTAATTGATAGACCTCGTCCTATTCAAAAGTATGACCTTAAACCTATTGATGATAAAAAAAGAATAGGTCATTCTTTCCCAAGTATTCATACGAGTTTAGCTATTTCTATAGCTTTGACCGTTATTGCTCGAGGACCAAATATGGGATTATTACTCTCAGCACTTGCTATTACAATTACTTGTACAAGACTACTTACAGGTGTTCACTATTTAACAGATATTCTTGCAAGTATTTTAATTGCCCTTGCTATTTATATGATTTAACGAAATAAGAAAATTATTTCGTTTTTTTATTTTTTAAAAGAAAAAATGATTTTTGTTGTCTATATAAATAATGAAGGGAGAAACTATGGAAACAAAAATCAAACCTAAAAGAATTACTGATTTTAAAAATGATCTTGTATTTAAGTATTTATTATCAAATATGAAAGATGAACAATGTAGGCGTTTATTAAAACTTATCATCGAAGATGTTATGGATATTAAATGTAAGAAAATTAATGTCTTAAATTCAGAGCTTAATCCTCATCATATAAGTGATAAAGATATGATCTTAGATATTCAGGTAATAACAGAAGATGGTGAACTGGTCGATATTGAAATGCAAAACAGTATATTCTCTAAAGAACTCTATCATCGTCTTCAAGCTTATGAAGCTAGAATGATCGATCATCAAGTCAATCGTGGAGATGAAAGATACAGTGACCATCTTCATAAAGTGAATTTGATTACTTTTATTAACGATATTGATAAAGGTAATCTTGTATTGATTGACAGTTATGTGCCTAGAAATGAATATGGAAATGTGAGAAAGTTTAACTTAGCAACAAGCTACTTTGTCCAACTTCCATTTATTAAAGTTATTGAAAAAGAAAAAAGACTAGAAAACTTTTCAAGATTAGAAATCTTAATCTACATCTTATATCATGGACTTACCCATGATATAATATCTTTAGATAATGAGGTGGTAACAATCATGAAAGATAAGATGGAACAATTCAATGAAGATGAAGAGCTTGTTTTAGCGGCAGAAAAAAGACAACTTGTTAAAATTCAACATTATCATGAAGGACAAAGAATGCATGAAGAAGGAAAAGCTGAAGGAAAACTAGCAAGTAAAAAAGAAGATACATTAATGCTTTTTAAAAGTAAATTTCCTCAAGAAGATAACGAATTATTAGAAAATCTTACTTTACAACAATATGATCATATATTTAAAGCACTTATTGAAAATAAAGATTTAAAGACGATCAAAAAATCATTGGAAAATAATCCAATGATTTTTTAATAACACACATAAATATAACGTCCAAATTTAACAAATTCTGTTTTCTTCCTTAAGATACGATTTCTTATTTCAAAACCTGCTTGTTTGATTTCTTGATCCATTTGTTCATAACTTACTAAAACAAGTTTATTACATAATTTTCTAGCACTATTAATAATATCACACTGTTCTTTATAAGTAATCGGTGTATAAAGATTATAAGGAATATCAATAATAGCAATATCATAATGTCCTTGATGCTTATTAATATCATCTTTTGTAATCAGCATACCATCAAAACCAAAATGATTAAGATTACATCTTGCTTTCCATGAAATATCCCTTGAAATATCAAATCCTTTGATAGAATACCCTAAAGCTAGTCCTTCTAAAACAACTGTACCCATTCCACAACATGGATCTATCATTGTTTTTGTTTGATCATTTTCTCCAGCAATATTAATCAATGTTCTTGCAAGTCTAATATCTAAAGAATTTGAAAAAGTATTTGGTTTATCATCATATTTTTTCCATGATGGAACACCATGGTGATAATACCCAATAATCCATAAGTCATTCACTTTTGTAAGAGCAATTGTATGCTTTGGTTTGGACATATTCACACTGCCCGCTATAAACCATGAAATATCTTTACATTTATCAAGTGTTTCTTGATAATCTGGATGGCTAATAGGATTTTTTAAATAAATGACTTTAAAATCTTGATGATTATGATTTTGGCGTTTAACTTCCTCTTTTAAGTCATCAAAATTGGAACTTATCGCCCAAATATCTATTTTTCCTTTCATAAAAACACTTATATTGACATCAATATCTTTATTTGTAATAAAACATTGTTGATATTCTTCATGAAAAAGATATTTAAATTCTAATGCACATAAATCATATTCTTCTGGTGGATAATTAAATAAATAAAAGTATTGTTTCATATTTTTCTTACCTCTAGTGCCCTATTTTAACAACACATCTTCATTTTGGCTACTTAAATAATCATAAATATGATATATTATCTCCAGGAGGCGACTATGAACTATTTAAAAAACTTAAAAGAACAGTTTACTTTTGATCAACTGTTACTTATATTTACATGTTTTTGTTTTACTTTTCCTTTTTATATATTAGGACCTATTTTATTGATTGAATTTATTTATTTGTTAGTATCAAAAAAAGCAATCATTGCCTTAAAACAAACACCACAAATTAAATTTCTCTATTTGTTTGTTTTAATCTCTTTAAGCATCTCCATTATTCATAAAAATATTTTAGGAGCACTTGCAACACTAGGAATATTTATTGCTATTATTTTAATGGTTTATTATCGAAAACATATTAATCAATCGACCTTTGAATTTATTATTGATATGTTGATTGTGTTATCTATTCTTTGGGCAATATATGGAATTTATGAACAATTTCAAATTTATCATCGTTTAGGTGTTGATCATTTCACCTTTAAAGTTTATGCAAGACGTGAAAATCGTTTAAATAGTGTTTTCTACAATGCCAACTATTATGCGATGAT
This sequence comes from Faecalibacillus intestinalis, assembly GCF_003024685.1. Classification (GTDB taxonomy): domain Bacteria; phylum Bacillota_I; class Bacilli_A; order Erysipelotrichales; family Coprobacillaceae; genus Faecalibacillus; species Faecalibacillus intestinalis. The sequence goes on from NZ_PYLQ01000002.1 coordinate 8,658, forward strand.
GATTGAATTTATTGCTGTATGTACTGTATATAAATTCTTTACTGTTAAAAACAATCTAAAAAGAAGTACTTTTTATGTTATTGTTGGTTTTTTAAACTTATTTATGCTTTATATGACAGGATGCCGTGCTGGTTATGTAGCAATTGCCGGAGCTATTTGTTTATTTCTTATTTTTAATAAGAACTATAAATTATGTGTTTTGATAGCTCTTGGATGTTTAGGAATTGCAGGTTTCTTTGTTTTAAATCCTGATAAATTCCCTAGAATAGAATATTTGATTTCAAATTTAGATGTTAGAATTCAAATTTGGAGTTGTGCTATTCAAGGTATCAAAGCTTCTCCACTACTAGGACAAGGACCATTTACTTATATGATGATTTTAGATAAATATAATGGACATTTAACACAACATGCTCATAGTGTTTATCTAGATCCTTTATTATCATTTGGAATCATTGGTTTAGCTTGTCTTGTACCTTATGTTTATGACAATTGTAAACGTCTTTATCAAGTGAAAAAACATTATTCTTATGTTGCTCTTGTTATGGGATTTATAGGTGTATTATTAATTCATGGTATTTTAGATTATACGATTTTTTGGATACACACTGGTTTATTCTTCTTATTTGTATTATCTAGTTTTGAAATGTTTGAAACAAATCGTAATTAGCGATTTGTTTTTATTTTTGATATGTTTTATAGATTGTTGCTACTACAAATAAAAGAATAGATAACTCTAAATATTCTATATTAAATACATGTTTATAGACCCAATCAACAATCATAAAAAGCATTGGTATTCCTAACCAAACAATTGTTTCAATTAATTGATTTCTTTTAACATCCATCTTGATCACCTCTTAACAAAATACTACTCCTTTTTATGTTAAGAAAATATCTAGCAAGTGTAAAAAAAAGAACTTCTTTCGAAGTTCTATGCTCTTGCATTCATTGTATTTTGTTTTAATGAATTGCCATATTCCATTTGATGTTTTGTATTTTCTTTTAATTCTTTTTGCATTCCTTCTAATGTCATATGTTCTACTTCTTTTGCTTCAGATTTCTTTCCACATACTTTTTCAAATGCTTCTTTTGCATCTTGTTGTAATGTGTTTCTCATTTGATTTCTTTGTTCTAATTTCATTTCTGATTCTTTGATTTCTCCTGCAACGGATTCAAAGATTTCTTCTTTTGTTAATTCTTTTCTTGCTTCATTTTCATGTTTTACATCTTGACTATTTTTAAAATACTTTCTTAAAGATTCTTTTGCTTCTGCATTGATTTCATTGATACTCATAATATTTATTCCTCTCTTTCCTAAGACACCTGTAGCTTATACTTTTTTAGATTCTTCGAAAAGAGTATTGTATACATTTTTAATTTCATTAACAAATTATTAATTTTGTAAGAGCTTTATTTGTTAATGAGATTTACAATATATAAAAGAAATACTTGATGCAATTAAACAAATCACTGCTAAAAAACAAATAAGCATATAGCATTGAAAAATGACTTACAATATTTCCACAAATCATAGGAAATAAAGTCATTCCTAAAGCATACACCGCTTGGAAGAAGCCCATAGCTGTTGACTTTGATTCTTGTGGTACATATTTCATAGCTTCACTTGTTAGATATGAAAATAAGATTCATGTTGCCATACCTGGTAAAATTTGTAAAACAAAGATCATATAGACTGATGAACATTGTGGTACTAAAACACAATAAAGTGCAGTTGTTAAAAATGTAACAGTAATACATGTTCTAACGCCTAATTTCATATATACATCACTTGATGCCATTTTAGCAAAACAAACTGCTGATAACATATAAATAATAGAAGATAATCCTATAGACATAGAATTTGTTCCTAAATTTTTTATAATTCGTGTTGTAAAAGACATAGTTGTTGTCATTTGTACCCCTTGTTGAACAAGTGCAAGAAGCGAAAAGACAATTAAATTCTTTTGTGTACATACTTTTAATAAACTTGAAATTTTTTTCTTTATTGGTTGTGTTTTTTCTTTAGGAAGTAATGAAATAAATAAAGCAGAAATGATTTCTGAAATCACACTTAATAAACAAATCATTTGCATTCCTATTTTTTCATAAAGAAGTGTACTTGTAATAAATTCTAATAACATTCCTAAATTGTTAGCGACAATAATTGAACTGATGGCTTTTGTTTGTTGGTCTTTTGGATAAAAACTCATATATAAAACCATAAAAGAAATCCACATTGCACTGGCAAATACTGAAAAAAGATTTCCAATTAAAAAACCAATTCCATTATTAAAAATAATTCTAAACAAAGAAGCACATCCTGATGATAAAGATCCTATTAACATAATCATTTTATGCTTATTTCTATAATTTGCTAATAATCCTACCGGTAAACGTAAGACCATTTGTGAAATACCATAGCTTCCTATAATAATTCCAATAAATGACGTACTTGTTTGAATCATCGTAAGATAAGGTGTTTAATAAGGAATATAGACATATTGCGCAAATCAGAAAAAGATAACAGCAATAAATAAGATTTTTTGTTTATTTAACTTCATTTTTAGTTCCTTAAATAATTTCAAAATGTTTTAAAGCATATTTTATGCCATCTTCACTTACTGGTTTTGTAACATAGGTTGCATGTTTTTTAGCTTCTTCTCTCCCATTTCCCACACATACAGAAATTCCTGCAAAATCAAACATAGGAATATCTACTTCAGCATCACCAAAAGCAATGATATCTTCTTGATCTATTTTTAAATAATCAATAAGTTCTTTAATTGCCTCTTGTTTATCAATATGTTTTAATGCACAATCTCCAAAGATTGCTTTTTCTCCTTTTCACCCCACGTTAAATCTTTAAATTCAGGAAAAGCTTCTTTAAAATCTAAGTAATCTTGATAACTTTCTAAAATATAATTGATTTTTGTTACATTTTCTATATAGAGACACTTTGGAAAAGTCATTGCTGGATAAATCTCCATCACATCAGGATCTTTCATCCCATATTGTCTTAAAGCCTCTACACCACGTACTTTAAAATTTAAAGAACCATATAACCCATCATTTGCTTCAATATAGTATTCTAAATGATGTTGATTTAAATAATCGACAATTCTTTTAACATCTTCTACTTGAATTGTCTCATCTTTAATCACTTTATTATCTAATTCAATATAAGCACCATTACCACCAATCATTCCATCAAAACCAATATCTAAAATGGGCTCTTCTATATGGCTTCTACTTCTCCCAGTAACAATAACTGCAAGATGTCCATTTTCTCTCGCCTTCCACATCAAATAGTAATAATTTTTTCATAAATTCACCCCAAACTATTATGACATCATTTTCATTTTCTTCTATAATCCTTCATTAAAGACGGTAGCGCTTTGATCGAAGGACGTATTCTTCGTTTACATAGATATCCCTAGGAAAATATGAAAACGGAGGTGATGGAAATGACAGCTTATGAAGCTATATGTTAACTACACTTACATTAATCATGTCAATAATAAATATCGTTATTAAATTACTTCTATATATTATAGAAAATAATGCAAAAAATAACTACCTCATGTCTCTGGCAAAGTGTGAGGTAGTTATTTTATTCACATAAAATCCTATAAACCTTTTTCAGTTAATTCACGTGCAACATCATCTTTGATGGTAACACCTGATGCTTTTAACTCGGCAATCTTATCTGCAAATTGTGGTAAATATTTTTCATGAGCAATTAATAATTCATTTAAAACATTAACCATTTTTTGTCCTGCTACTGTTTGTGGATTTAAAATGAATGCTTGCATTAATAATCCATAATCACCAGTTACAGCTGCTTCTTCAACACATAATTCCATGTTTTTCATGCATTGTAACCATCCTCTTTGAGCTGGTTGTAATGACCCAAAGGCAATTGCTCTTGCTCCTGTTGAACCAATATAAGATGAAACTTCTACTGCACAGTCAGCTGGTAAGTCTGGGACAGATCCATTATTTTTAGTTGTTACTACGATATGTGATAATTTATTTCCATAGATTGAAGCAATTGTTTCACAAGCCGCATCTGAATAATGTGCTCCTCCACGTTTTGCTAATTGTTCTGGTTTATGATCTAAATCTGGATTTTTATATAATTCAAATAACTCATGTTCTGTTTGTTGTACTTGTTGTCCACGAGTTCCTACCTTAGGATCATTATATTCTTCTAAACCATGAGCCAACATTTCTTCTTCACGATAATAATATCTATGATATCCGCATGGRATCATATTCATTTGAAGTAATTGTTCTTTAAAGAATGGAATATCATGAATGTTTGCAGGAATTCCCATATCTTTTCCTTCATACATTGCTTCAATGATATCTTTAGTCACTTCTTTACCATTTTCATCATAWACTTTATGCCAATGGAAATGGTTTAATCCAGCAAACTTATAAGTTAATTGATCTAATGTTTTACCAATTGTTTTTGGTTCATCTAACATTGCTCCAACAGGAACATTACATAAACCAATGACTTTATCCCATTTACCAAATCTCATGACAGCTTCAGTTACCATTCCTGATGGATTTGTAAAGTTAACAAGCCAAGCATCTGGGCATAATTCTTTCATATCTTCAACGATTGATAAAATAACTGGAATTGTTCTTAAAGCTTTAAACATACCTCCAGCACCATTTGTTTCTTGACCTAACATACCATAGCTAAATGGAATTCTTTCGTCTTTAATACGAGCATTTAATAAACCAACTCTAAATTGAGTTGTAACGAAATCTGCATCTTTTAACGCTTCTCGACGATCTAATGTTAGATGAACTTTAACATCATAAGGAGAAGCATCCCACATACGTTGTGCCATTTTACCAACGATTTCTAATTTTTCTTTCCCATCTTCAATATCGACAAGCCAAATTTCCTTGATTGGAAGTTCATCATATCTTTTAATAAATCCTTCCATTAACTCTGGTGTATAACTACTTCCTCCACCAATTGTTACAATTTTTACAGGTTTTTTACTCATTTTTATATCCTCCTTATTTTTACAAAACTATTCTAGTTTTATACTTTTCTTAAATCAATAAAGAGGAATTTTATAGTTACACTGTTCCAACAAAACAAACATAATTCAAACAAAAATAGAGAACACTGTTCCCTATTTGATTAAATCATTGCTTGTATCTCTTATAAGTGACGATGTAAAATTTTCATATTCATCAGCAATCTTAATTTTTTTCTTTTTATTTTCTTTATAATTTAAGCTAAAATACATACTATACAATAAATCTAACAAATAAAGTGTTGATAAATTCATAGAAAAAGTTCCCAAATTGTTTCTAATTTTTTCTCTTGTAGAAACATGTAGAACACAACGTGATAAAGAAGATAAAGTATTCGTTCCAAATGATGTAATAGTAATAAAATCGATATTTCTTTCATTTAATTTATTCGCCATTCTTATACAATTTTGTGTTTCACCTGTATAGCTAATTAAAAGAAAACAGGCATCTCCTTTATTTAAATAACAAGCCTCATAATATGGTTCATCGATACTTTGATATACATTTACATGTTTTCCTATTCTAGCCATTTTATCTCTAAAAGTTAAAGCAAGATCATTTTGCGATCCAGAAGAAATAATATAAATATTTTTATTGTTTTTTAATAAATTCAATGATTTTCTTAACATATCGTGATCCAATAGTGAATGTGTGTCATCAATTATTTCATGATACAATGAACACATTTTATTTGATATTGTTTGTATGTTATCTTCTGTCATAAAAGGTATACTGGGGTTTATATCTGAAAAATTCGAATTTAAATAGTGAAGTTCTTCGACATACATTTCTTTAAATTCTTCAAATCCAGTAAATCCTAATTTTTGACAAAGTCGTATTATTGATGATGGCGAACAATACAATCTCTTTGATATTTCACGTGTTGATTGTCTTGCAATTTCTTCCTTTTGATTCAAAAAATACTTTACTATTTCTTTTTCTGCATACGTAAAATCAAAAGACTTTAATTTATCACTTATTAACATTTTTAACCTCATCCCTTTTCAATTCTATAAAGATTATACCTACAACATAAATTATTTTTAACCATAAAAGCCCATCTAATTCACTATGAATCCACTGAGCTTTATTCATTATATTCTTATCTTCAATAAGTATTTGTAAAAAACCTAGGCTACTTATGGTACGTTTGATTGTTCATAATTTTGAATGCTCGATAGACTTGTTCAACTAAGATAAGCTTCATTAATTGATGTGGAAAAGTCATTTTAGAGAAACATAAACGATAATTTGCTCTTTGTAATAAAGATTTTCCTAAACCTAAAGAACCCCCAATCACAAAAGTAATCGTACTCTTTCCTCTAATCATACATTCTTCAATATGTTTTGAAAAAGCCACACTATCTATTTCTTTTCCATGTAGATCTAAAACGATAACATATTCATCATCTTTAATTTTAGCAACAATTTTATCTGCTTCTTTATCTTTGATGATATTTTCTACATTTTCACTTGCATTGTCAGGAATTGGTTCATCTGGTACTTCAACCATTTCTACTTTACAGTAAGCATTCAATCTTTTGACATATTCATTGATTCCATTAACAAGATATTTTTCTTTAAGCTTACCAATTGTTAAGATTCTAATTTTCATAATGTCCTCCAGAAACAATTTCTTTTTGATCTGCGATCTTTATATTATCAAAATATATATGTTCTTCGTCAAAAACTCTTTGATATGTATCCAATGCCATTTCTTTTGTATTAGCTTCTTGTGATAAATGGGCCAAACAAATTTCTTTTGTATTTTCACCAATCACCTGCGCCATAACATGTGCACTATATTCATTATTAAGATGGCCCTTATCTCCAAAAATACGATTTTTTAAAAATAAAGGTCTTCTTGTATTCATTAACATCTCAATATCATGATTACTTTCAAAAATATAGTAATCTAAATTTTTTATATATTCCATATTCTTTTGTGAAACATAACCTGTATCTGTCATATAGAGAATTGTTTCATCTTTTCCTTTGATTACAAACCCTAAAGGGGATGTTGCATCATGTGATAAAGGTAATGGTGTAATTATATAATGATCTAATTGTATATTTTGATAATTTTCTAATTCATGACTTTCATCTATACCAGGGATGCATCCTTTTCCACAATAAACAATACTTTGATCAAAGATACCAATATTTTTATTATGGTCAATATGATCATGTGTTAATAAAACATGATGAATATCACTTTCACGAAATCCTAATTGATTAAGTTTTGTATAAAGTTGTCTTTTACTAATTCCACAATCAATTAAAAGTCCGTTTCCTTGATCATAAATGAAAATACTGTTTCCTTTAGAACCACTTGCTAAGACATGATATTTCATTTTTTCCTCCAAAACAAAAATGAGTACCAAGTACTCATTTTCTTATTTAAGTCCGTATTTTTTGTTGAATTTTTCAACACGTCCATCAGCACTAGCAAATCTTTGTTTTCCAGTATAGAATGGATGACAGTTAGAACAAGTATCAACACGTACTTCATCTAATACTGAACCACTTTCAAATTCTGCTCCACATGATGTACAAACTACTTTTACTTTTTTGTAATTTGGATGAATTCCTTTTTTCATTGTTATTTCTCCTTCCGCCTTGTAGATTTCTCACTACAAAGTAAGTTGCTATGATATATTAACATTAAATTATGTTGTTTTCAAGCCCTTTTTTATAATTTTAATCATCAACTTTGATTCTTCTAATAACAGCACCTAAAGTAATTAATTTTTGATCGATATTCGCATATCCTCTATCTATATGATATACATTGCTAATTTCTGTAATTCCATCAGCGATTAACCCTGCTATTAACAATGCTGCTCCGCATCTTAAATCTGTTGCTTCTACTTTTGCTCCTTTTAATGGTGTTTTTCCATTTATATAACACATTGATTCATCTAATTCTATATTTGCACCCATCTTATTAAGTTGTTCACAATGTCTAAATCTCTCTGGATAAATTGTTTCTATTACTTGTGATTGTCCGTTTGCTTGTGTAAGCAGTGCTGTTAATGGCTGTTGTAGATCTGTTGCAAAACCTGGATATACCTGTGTTCTGACATCGACTGCATTAAAGTTCTTGTTATCACCATAAACAATAATACTATCACCAACATTTTCCATTTTAACACCCATTTCTTTCAATTTTGAAATAAGTGATTCCAAATGTTGTGGAATGATATTTTGAATAATAACTCTTTCTCCTGCAGCTGCTGCCATAATTAAGAATGTCCCTGCTTCAATACGATCTGGAATGATTTCATGAGTACATCCTTTTAGATGTTCTACTCCTTCAATCGTAATCGTATCAGTACCAGCACCTCTAATTTTAGCTCCCATTTTTGTAAGCAAGTTTACTACATCAATGATTTCTGGTTCTTTTGCTGCATTTTCAATAACTGTTTTTCCTTCAGCTTTTACTGCTGCTAACAAGATATTGATTGTTGCTCCTACTGAAGCAAAATCTAAATATATTTTTGCACCTACTAAACGATCTGCTGTAATTACATGCGCACCATCAACAAATTCTACTTTGGCACCCAATGCTTCAAATCCTTTAATATGTAAATCTATCGGACGAGGTCCTAAAAAGCAACCACCTGGTGCTTTCATCACAACTTTTTTACATTTTCCAAGTAATGCTCCCATTAAATAATATGATGCTCTTAACTTATCAACGGCATCTGACACTAATGGAACATTTTCCATACGAGAGGGATCAACAATTAAACTATCATGACTTCTTAATACTGTACAATTAAGTTCTTCTAATAAAACTGCTAAAGCGTCCACATCGCTGATTTCTGGTACACCATAAATCGTTACAGGACTATCTGCTAAAATAATAGCTGGAATAAGTGCTACAGTGGCATTTTTTGCACCCGAGATTTCTACTGTACCATTTAATTTATGTCCGCCTTCAATCGCAATAATTTCACTCATGACTTTACCCCTTTTCTTCTATCTATATTCCCTAATACTATATTATAAATTCATTAAAAAAACAACTTAATAAAGAGATTTCACATAAACAAAAAAAGCCCGAAGGCTTTTTTTATTTGATTAAGCTTTACCGATACAACCAAATACTTCCATTCTATCTTTAACACATTGTTTGATAGCTTCTGCACCTGGTGCTAATAATTTACGAGGATCATATCCTTTTCCTTCTAAATCTTTTCCAGCTTCAATGTATTTACGTGTAGCTTCTTGGAAATATAATTGACATTCAGTGTTTACGTTTACTTTAGATACTCCTAAAGTGATTGCTTTTTTGATCATTTCATCAGGAATTCCTGAACCACCATGTAATACTAATGGTAATTTCCCAGTTTCAGCTTGGATTGCATCTAATGCATCAAAGTCTAATCCTTCCCAGTTTGCTGGGTATTTACCATGAATATTTCCGATACCTGCAGCTAAGAAATCTACTCCTAAATCTGCGATTGATCTACATTCTTTTGGATCAGCTACTTCACCTTTACCGATGACACCATCTTCTTCTCCACCGATTGATCCAACTTCTGCTTCTACTGAAACACCTTTTGAATGACATAATTCAACGATTTCTTTTGTTTTTTCGATGTTTTCTTCGATTCCATAATGAGAACCATCAAACATGATTGAAGAGAAACCTGCATCTAAAGCAGCTTTAGCTCCTTCGTATGAACCATGATCTAAGTGTAAAGCTACTGGTACAGTGATATTTAATGCTTCTACCATTGCTTTAACCATTGCTGCAACTGTTGTATACCCAGTCATATATTTAGCAGCACCTTCTGAAACACCTAAGATTACTGGCGCTTTTAATTCTTCTGCAGTTAATAATACTGATTTAGTCCATTCTAAGTTGTTGATATTGAATTGACCTACTGCATAATGTCCTTCTTTAGCTTTCTTTAACATTTCTGTTGCTGATACTAATCCCATAACAAATCTCCTTTTCTTTTTTTCGGTTATATAATACTATCTTTTATTTAGAATTTCCATAGTTTTTATCATAAAAACCTTATTTTCCAAAAGCTTTTAATAATCTTTGACAAGCATCTTCTAAAACACTTCTTGGAATTGCAAAATTAAATCTTTCAAAACCTTCTCCACCTGTTCCAAAGATATATCCTTCATCTAACCATAAACCGGCTTTTTCTAACATTGTTTTTTCTAATTCATCTTTATTTAAACCACATTTTCTAAAATCAACCCATCCTAAATATAAACCTTCTGGTTTAACTAAATGAATATGAGGTAAATTTTCTTTTAAGAATTCATCGAAATAAGTAAAGTTATCATAAACATATTCCAACATTTCATCTACCCATAATTCACATTCATTATAGGCTGTCATACAAGCAATAATACCTAAGAAGTTTGGTTCATTAACCCCATAACGATTCATTGTTTCTTGATAAACTTTTCTTAATTTTTCATTCGCAATAATAATATTAGATGTTTGTAGTCCTGCTAAGTTAAATGTTTTTGATGGAGCAGTTAAAACAACAGAGAATTCTTTATAACTTTCATCTACATTATAGAAAGGAATATGTACATGATCTCCATAAACAAAATCTTCATGAATTTCATCAACAATGACTAAAACATCATGTTTTTTACAAATTTCCCCAATTTGTTTTAATTCATCTTCTTTCCATACTTTTCCAATTGGGTTATACGGATTACATAAAATAAACATTTTAACATCATTTTCTACAATCGCTTTTTCAAAAGCATCATAATCCATTTCATAAAAACCATCTTTATAAACCATTTGATTTTCAATAATTCTACGATGATTTAATTCAATTGAAAAATCAAATGGATAATATACAGGCTTATTAATAATAATGGCATCATTTTCCTTTGTATAAGCATTTACACATAATTTAATAGCTGTTACCACACCTGGTGTTGGGATGATCCATTCTTTATCGACATGAAAATCATGTCTTCTTTTCATCCAAGAAATAACCGCATCAAAATACTCATCTGGCGCAAATGAATACCCATAAACGCCTTGTTTAATTCTTTTAACTAAAGCATTTTCAATTTCCTTTGGTGATTTAAAATCCATATCTGCAACCCACATAGGTAACACATCTTTAGGTTTATTCTTTGCTTCAATCGTATCCCATTTAGCACAATTTGTTCCTTTTCTATCTACAACTTCATCAAAATCAAACATACTTTTCTCTCCTATAACACTTCTTTATCTTTAAATTCATCTTTTGAAAAATGCATTAAAGTCATTCCTAAAGCCATGGAAAGATTCAATGAATCTATATAATGACTATGAGGAATAAAAATAGATTTTCCATAATCTAGATATTCATCAGGTAAACCACTACTTTCATTACCAAAAACAAGTGAATGATAGCCTTTTTTTGATTCAACCTTATGAATATTCGTTGCTCCTTTCAACATCAATGTATAAATATCATGACTTGGAAATCTTTTTAAATAATCTTCAAAACTATCAAAATACTCAATATTCAAATGAAACATCGCTCCCATCGAAGCTCTTAAAACACGAGGATCAAAAACATCGACACCTGGTCTAATAATCGCTAAATTATAATAATTGAATCCTAACATCGTTCTCATAATTGTCCCCATATTTCCCATATCTCCAGGATTTACTAAAACAACATGATTTCCTTCTTGTAAAGTCATTTCATATTTTTTAATGATTGCTATCGCAAAACAATTATCTTTTTTTGATAATTTTTGAATTGTATTATCACTTTCAATCAATTCAATATGTTTTTCTCTACAAATTTCATCAATAATAGGAATACCTTTATTCTTATAAGAATTACTTTTTATATATACTCTTAAAACAAGATCAGGTCGATTTTTTAATAACTCAATCGTTTCAAAAACTCCTAAAGTATAGGTATAATCAAAATCCTTCTTATATGCTTTAATCTTCATCTAATAAACCTTCTACTCTCTTTGTTTCTTCTTCTACACTTTCTTTTAAAGAAAGAAAATGTTTTTCTTCAAAATTAGCTCCTTGATGAATTAAATCAATCAATTCATCATACTTACGACAAGCCAATTTCAATTGTGAATATTTGATGGTCACATCTAATTCATTTCCGGCATCAGCTGTAATTTTATTTACTTCATGATATACTTCTTTAAATTTAGCATCTAAGTCTACTTTTTGTTTCTTTCTAAAAAACATCAAGCATTCCTCCCTTGCCCTTAATAGTATCACAAATTCATCATAAATTCAGTTAATTTTTAGATTGTCTTTTGTTATAATACATTCGAGGTGATACTATGAAATTATTAGCTTGTCCCAAATGTCATCAACAACTTCATTTAGAAAACAAAACACTTAAATGTGAAAACAATCATTGTTATGACATTTCTAAAAGAGGATATATCAATTTGTTATTAAACCCTGATAAAGCTACCAATAATCCAGGAGATAGTAAAGAATCTCTTGTCGCAAGAAAAGCATACTTAAATAAAGGCTATTATGATCCTATCTTAAATCAAGTGATTACGTGTATTGATGAATTCAAACATCAAGATGATTTAAGTATTTTAGATTTAGGATGTGGAGAAGGATATTATACTCAAGGTTTAAAAAAACATTTTGAAAACAGTGATATCTATGGTTTAGATATTTCCAAGATTGCTATTGATATGGCAACACGTTATCGTAAAGATGTTACTTGGCTTGTAGGAAATTCTAAAAATATTCCTATTCTAGATCATAGTTTAGATTTTATCTGTGCTTTATTTACAGTAGTAAATCAAGATGAATTAAAAAGAGCACTTAAAGAAGATGGTTATATTATTCATGTTACTGCTAATAATCAACATTTAATTGAAATTAAAGAATTGATTTATGATGAAATTAAAGTAAAAAGTGATAAGTATATTCGTTTAGACTTTAATCAAGTGAAAAGTTATGACTTTAAAGAAAAAGTTCATATTTCTAATCGTGAAGATGCTTTAAATCTTTTAATGATGACACCACACTATTATCATATTAAAAAAGAAAAACGTGGCGTTTTAGATACTTTACAAGGTTTAGATATCACAATTGATATCAAAGTAACAGTTTATGCACTATCATAAAGAAAAGAATCATTTAGTAATAGAAATTGATGAAAGAATTCAAGGAATGACACTTCTTGAATTCTTTCATTATCTGCATCTTTCTAAAAAAACAATTCACTTACTTCGTCAAAATAAAGACTATACTTTAAATAATACTTATGTTGATTATCAAATCATTTTAAAAGATAAAGATATTCTTTCAATTAAAGCCTACGAACAAGGAAGAGACTTTGTTGAACAAGAAAGTTCCTTAGATATCATCTATGAAGATGACTTGCTTTGTATTGTTAATAAACCAAGCAACCTCATTATTCATCCTGATGATAAAAGTAAAAAAGATACTCTTTGTAATTATGTCAGTTATTACTACCAACAAACTCATCAAGATTTACCAATTCGTTATCTCCATCGTTTAGATAGAGATACGACCGGTTTGGTGATGTTTTGTAAATGTGCTTTATTACAACCTTACTTTGATGCCTTGATTGCATCCAAAGAAATCAAGAAAACCTATCTTGCCATCATTCAAGGACATTTACCTAAAAGAGAAATGACTATTGATTTACCTATTGGTCAAGATCGTCATAGTAAAAATAAAATGTGTATTTCTAAAACAGGTAAAGATGCTTTAACACATTTTAAAGAAATTAAAACAAAAGGAAATTACACGCTTATCGAATGTCAAATTGAAACTGGTAGAAAACATCAAATAAGGGTTCACTTAAATTCTTTACACCATCCTTTAATTGGTGATCAGCTTTATGGTAAGTCTTCTCCTTTTATTAATAGAATGGCTTTACATGCCTATCGTTTAGAATTTGTTCATCCTTTAAGTAATCAACCAATGATGATTGAATGCCCTCTTCCATTCGATATGGAAAAGATATTAAAATAAGTAAAAAGAACAATGTAACGTTGATAAACATTGTTCTTTTTTCATAGAAAATAATTATTATGCATTATTTTTCTTTTTATTTTTTTTGTTCTTTTTTTCTTTTCTTTTTACTGGCTTTTCATCTTCTCCAACAACTCTTGTCTTCGCAAGATAATCATGAATACTTCTTTGAGAAGCAGTGCTTAAAACAAAAACTCCTGAAATCATCGTAATAACCATTCCAATTAATTTTAAGTAATAATCAAAATAAAAACCAGTTGCAAGTGTAAGCATTTGTCTTAAATAATTAGTTACAACAATTGCTGAACCTTCTAATAAAAACAAACCAATACCTTGTCTAATAATTAACGTTTTTAAACTCACATCACTGTAATCATCATTATTTACAATTTTTATTTTTAACCAACGTTTTCCAAGTGTTTGCCCTGGATATTTCTTATAAGGAATATAAATATAGTAAATAAAGGCTACAACAATACATAATATGCCTGCAAGATAAGACCAATATGTTGGAAAACCTAAGCTAGGAAAAACATAAAGATCACTAAACATATCTGATCTACCAGTAATTCCACCATAAAATAAGACAGCAGGAAAACCACTAATAATACCGCCAACTGCCCAATCAATAGCATAAGCTATCAAACGTTTACTCACTGGAACTTTTACTGGATTTCTATCTAACCATTTTGTATGTTTAGTCCACAGTAATTGTATTTTAATTAGTAAATAATGCATAATATGTCCTCCTATTTTGAATATAAAGCGTCCATTGCTATTTTGAATCGACGTAATCCTTCTTTTAATTTAGATTGTGGGCATCCTATATTCATTCTTAAATATTTAGGACCACCATAAATTTCACCTTTCATAATACCAATTCCACCAACATTGACTAAAGCATCTTGAATTTCTTCGGTAGTATAAGATACATCCCTTGCATCAATCCAAGCTAAATAAGTACCATCAGGTATTTTAAATTTAAAATCAGGTAATTCTTTCTTTATAAATTCCTCTACAATTTTCATATTTTCTTTAATATAATCATTAAGTTGATCAATATAATCATCGCATTGTGTATAACCTATCATTGTAGCATACATTCCAAAAATACTTACAGAATTTAAAAAATCTTTTCTTCTAGTATGCATTAAGAATTTTTCTCTTATTTTTTCATTAGGTACCATCAAATATGATCCAATTAATCCAGGTGTATTAAAGGTTTTACTAGATGAAGCTGCTGTATAAAGTTCATCATATTCATGAATATATGATAATAAAGGAATATGTTTTCTATCCCTTAATTGAATATCCATATGAATTTCATCAGAAATTATTTTTACTTGATATTTTTTGCATATTTTTATAATTTGATCCATTTCTTCTTTTGTCCAAATTCTTCCTGTTGGATTATGTGGTGAACAAAGTAATAATAATTGACATTCTTGTGCTTGTTTTTCAAAAAGATCAAAATCTATTTCAAAGGATCCATCTTTTGATATTAAACGATGAGCAACTAATTGTCTATCATTATCTTGAATAACTGTATAAAATGAATCATACATTGGTTCAAATGTTAGAACTTTATCATGAGGTTGACTTAATAAACGAATCAATAAAGAAACTGAATACATGACTGTTGGACTATATAAAATCCAATCTTCTTCAATATGTGTATGATGTCTTCTTTCAAAATATCCTGTAATAGAAGATTTAAAATCATGATGATTCCATCTTGTATATCCATAAATTTGATGATGTGCCACCTCAAATATTTTTTCAGTAATAGGTTTAGGAATAATAAAATCTGTATCAGATATTGAAAATGGTATTAAATCCTTTTTATTAAAACGATCTTGTATATAATCCCATTGTGTACAATAAGTACCTAAACGATTATGAACCTCATTAAAATCATACTTCATTTATTTTTCCTCCAAAATAATATAATCCTTTGTTGTTTTATTTAATGGTACACCTACACCATCAATAATAACAACATCATCTTCAATACGAACACCACCAACACCAGGAACATAAACACCTGGTTCACAAGACATCATCATATGTTCTTGTAAAACTGTTTCACTCTTTGAATTTAAAGTTGGTCCTTCACCATCTTCACCAATTCCTAATCCATGTCCTAAACCATGATTAAAATATTCACCATAACCTGCAGCCTCAATCACATCTCTAGCTGCTTTATCAACATCTTTTCCCTTAGCTCCTGCTTTAATAGCACCAAGACCAGCGAGCTGTGCTTTTAAAACAACATCATAGATTTCTTTAATTTTTGGATCAGGTTCACCAATAAAACACATACGTGTCATATCTGATTGATAATTTTGATATTGAATACCAAAATCAATCATAATAGGTTCATGTGCTTTTACTTTTCTTGAAGTTGGACGCCCATGTGGTAAAGCTGTTCTTTCACCTGTTGCTACTATTGTATCAAAAGACATTTGTTGTGCACCAGATGCAATTGAATAATATTGTACTAAAGCGCTAATTTCATATTCACTCATCCCTACATGAATGTGCTCAATTACTTTTTGATAGATTTCATCAGTAATTGCAATTGATTTTTTCATAGCTTCAATTTCTTCATCTTCTTTAACAATACGAAGATGAGCAATTTCTTGATCCAATAAAAGAACTTCTATCCCTAATTTTTCTATTTCTTGATATTCCTTAACTAATACTTGATACGCTTCTACCCCTAGCGTTTTACAATTTTCTTTTTTTAATATTTCTTCTACTGTCCCTAAATAATTACGTCCCGTTAAATGTGGATTATGTAATATAATTTCTAAATCATGTTCTTTTTCTTTGGCTTCTGTAATATAACGCCCATCTACAATTAAATAGCCATGTTCTTTTGTAATCAATACTTGACAACCACTACCAGTCATAGTATTCATCCATTTTTTTACTGTTTTACTTTTAATTAATAAAGCATCTATATCTTTTTCATCTAAAAATTCTTGTATTTTATTTATTCTTTTTGCCATTTTTAATCCTCCTACAAATAAAGGCAAGTCGAAACTTGCCTATTAATTAGAAGTCTAAGTCTAAATCATCTAAGATAGCTGCATCTTCTGCACTGATAGCATTAGTTTCTTCTTCTTTATTACCATAAGTCCTTTCATATGATTTAACAAATGGATACCATATTAAAATAGATAGTATTAATTGTACTGCATTAACAACTATAGACATAGGATCCATATTCGTTAAGAATCCTTCTAGGAATACTCCTACATATGGTGGTGTAAAGGTTGAACATTTCATAATA
Source organism: Faecalibacillus intestinalis (assembly GCF_003024685.1). Lineage (GTDB taxonomy): Bacteria > Bacillota_I > Bacilli_A > Erysipelotrichales > Coprobacillaceae > Faecalibacillus > Faecalibacillus intestinalis. Next base: position 26,015 of record NZ_PYLQ01000002.1, read on the forward strand.
CCTAAATACATCGCCCATCCACCTAATGAACCAATAATACCACCACAAATAACAAATGGAATAAAGAACATTGGATTTAATACGATTGGCGCACCAAATAGAATTGGTTCATTAATACCAAATAATGCTGGAATAAATGATAATCTACCAACTTGTTTTAAAGCTTTATTCTTACTCATTAAGCACCAGAATACACAACCAATAGTAACACCACTACCTGTAAAGTTACCAAATGCTGATTCAGGTCCAGGAGCATAGAAGTGAGTTGCTACATGACCAGCTTGAACAGCAGCAATATTTTCTGCTAAGAATTGAGTCGAAATTGGGCTTGTAATTGGGCTTAATACTGATGGATGAATACCAAAGAAGAATATTAGAGCTTGTAACATTTTTAAGAAAGTATAAGCAATTGGATTATCCATAGATCCTACTAATGGTGCAAAGATTGCTGTAAAGATTAATGGTGGCATTGTATTTAATACATTGACACAAACAATACGTACAATTAAGAAGAACCCAATAATGATTACTGAAATAGGAATCATTTCAAAAGAACGAGATACGAAATCAGGTACTGTATCTGGCATCTTGATTGTAAAGTTTTTCTTTTTACACCAACGGAATAATTCAACAGCGATAAATCCTGCAAACATTGCACAGAATAAACCTTTAGGTCCTAAATAAGTTTTAGAAATTCCACCATCTTCTGTGAATTCTACAACTAACATTAAGAATGATACTAATCCCATTGTTACACATCCTGGAATATCTAACTTATAAGAGTTAGCTAATTGATATGCAATAATTACAGTAACATAAACTGACATTAAAGCCATACCTACATTATAAGGAATATAGATAATATCCAAATTTGTTAAGATCCATTGAGAAATTACATGTTTTTCTCCAATCATATTTGGAATTGCTTCTGGAATCAAACAAAAACTACCGATAATTAACAATGGTGTCATTGCAACCATTGCTTTTTTAACAGCGCTCAAATGAACTTCTTTATCCATTTTATCAGCAAGCGGTGCTAAATACTTTTTCATAAAGTTCTCAAATTTTGAGTACATCGTTTTTTTCCTCCCCATAAAATTATTTTTTTAAATCTGCTTTTCTACGCGCAATTAACGCTTGTTTCATGACAGTTGCCCCATCCATTTTTCCATATGTTTCTTGATCAACAATAACATAAGGAATCTTACGAGGTTCGATGATAGGTTTTACTGCATCTAATTTATGTGCAACTTGTGGTCCTAAAACTAAAACATCACAATTGTCTGCTTCAGATTGTAGAATATCAATTGGAATAGCGATAAAATCAAAATCAGCATCATTTAATTTTGCACTGTTATGTACTGTATCTTTCATACTATTCATAAGCATTGTTGTAGAAAGTCCACCTGCACAGCATAATACAATTCTCATTATTTACCCTCCTTTGCTTCAAATACATTTATTAGTTCTTCAATTAGATCTCTTGCTAATTGAGAAGTCATATAATGGTCTTGTGCATGAACCATTAATAACCCAACTTCTGGCTTATTTCCAGAGCCTGACATTTCGGCTTGAATAAGCTTTGTTTGAACAGTGTGAGCTTGTAAATCAGCTTCTTTAGCTTGTTCTAATATCTTTCTTGCTTCATCATATTCACCTGTTTTTACTTTCTTCAATGCTTCAAAAGCTAAAGATTTGCTTTGTCCAGCTGAAGAAATTAATCCTACAATAATTTGTTCCGTTTCTGTCATTTGTTTATCCTCCAATAAAATTAATAAAATTTTGATAATCTTGATATGTCAAATGATCTATTAAGCAGTTAACTAACTGTGTCAAACTTTCTAAATCATCACTATGAACAAATGAATAAGATCCATGACAATATCTAAGTGGTATTCCTAAAACAAGTGCCAAACGTCCACCTTTTTCTAAGTGTGCATTTCCAGCATCTGTTCCTCCTCCACCGAACATATCGCTTTGATAAGGTATTCCATGTTTACTGGCTAATTCTTTAACATATTTAATCAATTTTTTATTTGGTGAAAGAGTTTTGTCATAATGAACAATCATTGGTCCTTTACCAATTAAACGATGATTCGTATAGTTTTTAACAAGTTCTGGATTATTTGCAACATCAAGTGCAAAAACAATATCAGGATCAATAAGATGAGTCGCTGTTTTACCACCTCTTACACCAACTTCTTCACTACTTGTTCCTACAAAATAAATATCATTTTCAACATCTCCATAAATTCTTTTCATCGCTTCTATCATGACATAGCATCCTGTTCGATCGTCCATTGCCTTGCCAGCAATCACTTTATCTTGAATCTGTCTTGCTTCACTAGCAAAACAAACCATGTCACCAACATCAATTCCTAAAGCTTTTACTTCATCTGCACTATCAACTCCAATATCAACGTACATTTCTTTAACGTTACCGTTGCTATCTTTAGTCACATTTAATAAGCCTTCCACTTTTTTACCATCTTGCGTCGTAATTCTAACCATTTGCATTTCTTTGCTTTTATTTAAAACTGAACCTAAAGCCACTAAATATACAAAACCAATATCAGAAATATGTCTTACCATAAAACCTACTTCATCTATATGAGCACAAAACATAATTTTTAAAGGATTGGGTGAAGTTCCTTTCTTATGAAAGATAATACTTCCTAAACAATCACTAAAAACTTCATCACTATGTTTTGCTAATTCTCGATAGAGAATCGATCTTACTTCATCTTCCACTGATGCTACACTATCAGCATTACTCAATTCTTTTAACAATTCACTATTCATTATTTCCACCTCCTATTTCTTTCATTAAACTCATCATTTCTTCAAAAGAATCAACCTTCGTTAACATTTCAACATAATTACTCTTTTGCATTAAACGATATAACTTTTTAGTTATTACTTTATATATTTCAACTTGATCTTTCTTTAAACAAATCATAAAAACTATTTTTATTTCTTTGCCATTTTGTACAAATGGTTTCTTTAAAATAGCTACAGAAATCATATTTTTAAGTGCGTCTGTTTCAAGTGGATGGGGTATACAAACTCCATTTGTATAAATAGTACTTACATACGATTCACGTTCAAAAATCAAATCAGTATAGCCTTTTTTACCATAACCTTTTTCCTCTAATTCTTGTCCCATCATCCGAATAATATTTTCATAACTATCTGCTTCTATAAATTTAAAAAAATCTTTAGAAAAAAATGAATAATACATAGGATTATCTTGAATCAAAGTATAAGGATCATATTCTTCACATTGTAAAATTTGTTTAATCTTAACTAAATCTCTATCATCAAGTAGTTCTTTAATATAAATAATTGGTGTCTTGATTTCTTGAGATAAAGGCATGATTGTAAAAATTAAATCAGGTTGAAATGTTTTCAATTCATCTTGTTGTAAAAATGAAAATGTTTGTACCTCTGCTTGAGGAAATAATGATTCAATTTGTATCTTGATCATATAAGCACTTCCACCACCTGATGAACAAACAATTCCAATATGATTATAAGATAACAATTTACCTTGTTTTTCCTTTTCCATATGCGATGCAAAATGCATCGCTACAAAACCAATTTCATCAAATGTCACTTCAACGTTGTATTTTTCATGTAACATGCTACAAAATTGAAGAGCGATATTAAACATCATTGGGTATGTAATATTTAGCTCATTGGCTAATGGATTTTGATATGAAATTTTATTATGTAATCTATCTATTAATAATGAAACATGTGTTAACAACATTTTCTTAAAGTCTTCATCTTCAAGAAATTTCGTATCATATTTTTCATCTATTTGTTTTATAAATTCTTCAATGTCTTCTTTTAAATAATTTGTAAAAGAAGATATTGAACCTATTTCTCTTTTTATATTTTTTTGTAAAACTTTTAAAATCTCTTCTATGCTTTTTTTACTTAATCCTATAGCATATTTCTTTTCTAATATTCCAACTAAGAATTCAACAATTCGATGAATTTCATTATTTTTATCAAAAATAAATTCCTCTTTTTGTTCATCTTGTCTATGTGCAATATAAATAACAATTTTTAAATACTCAATCACATTTAAAAGTTCATTATAGTTGATTTTCAATCCTTCTTTATTCAACTGTCTAATTAACTTTTGTTCAATGTCATTAAATTCTTCAATAACATCATTTACTGCCGTTTGAATAAAAACATTTTGATTTAAATATTCTTCAACTAAGTACTTTTTAAAAGATGTCAATTCATAACGTAACAAAATACCATAATGTGTTTTTCTTTCTAATTCAAAATGATAACTCTTTGCTAGATTTTCAACATCATTCATATCATGCTTTATAACAGTCTTAGATACTTGAAAAGTATCTGCAATGTTATCCATTGAAATATATCCAGTTTGAATAGCAAGATAAGCTAAAATTTGTGCTGGTCTTTCTTTAACCTGAAAATAAATACCTTCATTTAAGCTTTCCATAAAATCTTTAAACAATTCTTCATTTGTTATTTCTAAGAGATATCCAGAACCTCTTTTGTTATGAAATGTAAAACCTTTTCGAGGAGAAATACGCATTAAGTATGATAAGTCATTTTGAATCGTTCTTTTTGAAACATCATACTTTTGAACAAAGTAATCTAGTGAGAGATATATATTTGAATTTATAAAATCTTTCATAATTAGATACATTCTCATTGGTATTTCCACCTTCCTCTATCTTTATTATATCAAATTAAAATTTTGTCAAAAGGAAACCTTCTACATTTAAAAATGCAATAATTTTCCTAATCTCATCAAAAAAAGATATTGAATATAATTTTAACATCTCTACCATTTAAAAGGTTAAATATTACAAAATATAAAAGCCATAAAAAAAGAAGTCTAACAGCGTTAGACTTCTAGAAATTATCTTTTAATCAAAATAAGTAATTTTTAAATCTTTAAAAAAAGCTTCTGTTCCAATATCTACAAAGAAACCAATATTTCCTCTCATAGATTTACCATGAATCATTTGATCCACTACCAATAATGGTTGAGGATCATCATTTAAATAAAATGTAGCTTTTTCATCTTCAATCACAGCTTTTAAACTGATCCATTCATTTAAATCAATATCTACTTGATTTTCATATTTTGTAATACCATGTTCTCTAAAATAAGCAAATGTATAGGTTGGATAAGAAAAATATTGACAACCATGCTGCTTTCTTACTGAATCATCACATTGTCTACCATTTGTTGGTCTTACATAAAATGATTCAAACTTTGTATCATCTTCATTAATACGATAAGCAATACCAATAAACCCTCTGGCAAAATCAGGAGCATCTTTTAATAAACGACTTAACATCTTTACTTCAATAATTCCATTATGAAATGATGAATCAACTAATTTAGCGTATGTATTTTCATCATATTCATTAATTTTTCCACTTTTAACAACTCTTAAAACCTTTTCATTATCAATCACTTCATTTGAAATATGTGTATAATTTTCTTTCCAATTTTCTTTATTAATCATTTCTTATCCTTCCTTTCACTAACATCATAAAGTAGCTTTTTTATTTGGTAAAGTAGGCACTTTTTTGTAACCTCGATTTAGCACTTAATTGATTTAAGTGCTAAAAAGTTCACATTAAGTTAACATATAAGACTATAATACAAACTAGCACAAGGATATGGTGAGTGCTAAAGGAGTGAATAGTATGATTAAACCATTGCATAAATTTGTATTAATAAAAAAAGAAGAAAAAGAAAATAAGACAGCAAGTGGAATTGTTTTATCAACAGAAAAAAAAGAAGTTCCTTCGATTGCAAATGTCATTGCCGTTGGTGATGAATGTACTTCATCATTAAAAGAAAATGATCGTGTAATTTATAAAGAATATTCAGGAACTAAGGTAACTGTAGACGATCAAGATTATATTGTTATTGATGAAAAAGATATTATTGCAAAATTTGAATAAGGGGGCAGATATTTATGAGTAAAGAAGTAAGATTTTCAAATGATGCACGTCAATCAATGTTAAAAGGTGTGAATGTTTTAGCGGATGCAGTTAGTGTAACATTAGGTCCTAAAGGACGTAATGTGGTCTTAGATAAAGGTTATGGTTCTCCATTAATTACAAATGATGGTGTAAGTATCGCTAAGGAAATAGAACTTGAAGATAAATTTGAAAATATGGGAGCTAAGCTTGTATATGAAGTAGCCAATAAAACCAATGATGTAGCTGGTGATGGGACAACCACAGCAACTATTCTTGCTCGAAATATGATCGTGAATGGATTGAAAGCTGTAGATAAAGGAGCTAATCCTGTTTTAATGCGTGAAGGTATTGAAAAAGCAGGTAAAGAAGTTGCTGATGTTGTTTTGAAAAATTCACATAAAGTAGAAACAAGTCAAGATATTGCTTCAGTAGCGACTATTTCAGCTGGTAATGAAGAAATTGGTCAATTGATTGCTTCAGCAATGGATAAAGTTGGTAAAAATGGAATTATCAATGTTGATGAATCTAATAGTTTTGACAACGTCTTAGAAATCAATGAAGGTATGCAATATGATAAAGGATATGTTTCTCCTTATATGGTCACAGATCATGATAAAATGACTGTTGAAATAGAAAATCCTTATATCTTTATTACAAATCATAAAATCAATAATTTACAAGAAATTCTTCCAATTCTTGAACAAATCGTTCAAAGTAATAAACCATTATTATTAATTGCTGATGACTTTGAAAACGAAGTTATTTCAACACTTGTTTTAAATAAACTAAGAGGAACATTCAATGTTGTCGCAACAAAAGCTCCTGGATTTGGAGATAACCAAAAAGAATTATTACAAGATATTGCTGCTTTAACTGGGAGTACCTTTATTAATAAAGATATTTCTATGGAATTAAAAGATGTTACTCTTGATCAATTAGGAACAATTAAAAAAGTAATCGTTACAAAAGATCATACAACAATGATTGCTGGTAATAATCCATCAGATAGTTTAAAACAACGCATTGAAAGTATTGAAAATCAATTAGCGAAAACAACTTCTTCTTATGATCAAAAACAATTAAAAGAACGTTTGGGTAAATTATCAAATGGCGTAGCAACAATTAAAGTTGGCGCAACAACTGAAAGTGAATTAAAAGAAAAGAAATTACGTATTGAAGATGCTTTAAATGCCACTAAAGCCGCTGTTGAAGAAGGTATTGTTATTGGTGGTGGTGCTGCTTTAGTAGAAGCATATAAAGAAGTTAAACCTCAATTAAAATCTGATAATGTAGATATTCAAAAAGGTATTCATATTGTCATGGAAGCCTTATTTGCTCCAATTCAACAAATTGCTGAAAATGCTGGATATAATGCAGAAGATATTGTTGAAAATCAAAAAACTGTAAAAAAGAATTATGGTTTTGATGCTAAAAATGGACAATGGGTCGATATGTTTGAAAAAGGAATCATTGATCCAACTAAAGTCACTCGTAGCGCATTATTAAATGCTTGCAGTATTGCTTCATTATTCATTACAACCGAAGCAGGTATTGCCGATGCAAAAGATACTTCTAAAAACGAAGTTCCAACTCCTGCAATGTATTAATAGATAAGAAAAGTGATTCTTGTTTTAAATGAGAATCACTTTTTTCTTAGTATATTATGATATAACTTTATCCATTACTCTTTCTTTTCTTTAAATCTTCCTGATATGACAAAATGTATTTGTTCTGCAATCTTAAATTCTATTTTAAAATGATCATCTTCTTGCCCATAATATAAATCCACAATACTCTCTGGAGCAATTTCTTTTTGATAGTGCATTGTCATTTCTCCAATAAAATATTTTTCTAATACGTTTTGAGGAAGAAGATCCATGACCCATTCAAGATATCTTGCATTATTCATATGCTTATTTAAATCAATATCACTATACATGACTTCTCTTGTTTGAACTTTTTGAGTCTCTATATCTAAAAGCGGCTCGTATTTTTCTACAAAACTCGAATATTCTTCACATTCAGGAATTGTAATTCCTACTTTTTGTGGTCTGACAATTCTTCTTTTTTCAATATCTATTAATGTCCAAATAGAATAAATGCCTCCTACAACTTCATCATTAATTTTTAAATCATAGGTTCTAAAATATTGAATTTTTCTTTCCCCTTTAGCACGTGTAGAAACTATCAGTTCCTCTCCTACTAATAGTGGTCTTTTTAATTTAACTGTTTGTTTAACTAATACCCAACCATATTTTCCATTAAAACTTTCCTTCCACAAACCTATTTCCATCGCATTTTTAGTTGCAAGATTAGAAAGCTTTGATAATAAATCCGCATATTTATATTCACCATAATAATCGGCGTTTTGGTATTCTATTTCATATCGTTCAAATGTTTCACTGTTTTTCATTTTTTTTCTCCAAAATGTTTATTTTTTATTAAATTAATAATAATATATTTATAATCAAAAGGAAAGGCTGGAAAATATATGAAAAAAATAAATAAGAAAAAAATATTCTTTGTTTCAATCACTTTCTTAATAACACTATGTTTACTTTTTTATTTTATATTTTCTTATTATTCTACTCTTATCCAACCTAGAACAATACATAAAAAAAATAAAAAAAACACATCCTATCCTACTGTTTCCTTTGTTGCAGTAGGAGACAATATTATCCATGAAAATGTTTATCAATATGCCTTAAAACAAGGAAATAATACAACCTATAATTTTAAACCTTGTTATCAAAATATAAAAAAATATATTTCTGATCATGATTTAGCTTATATTAATCAAGAAACTTTGATTGCTGGTGATTCTTATGGAATTAAAGGTTATCCTAATTTTAATTCTCCTGAATCTTTAATTGATGATCTACAAGATACAGGATTTAATATGGCTTCTAGTGCTACAAATCATTCCATGGATCTAGGAAAAAATGCTTTGATATCATCTGCACATATTTGGAAACAACATTCCGATATTCTCTTTTCTGGACTATATGAAAATCAAGAAGACCGGCAAACAATAAGAGTCATTGAAAAAAACGGAATTCGTTTTAGTCTTTTAGCTTATACTTTTGGTGTTAATGAAACAACCAACTATAAATCTATTCAAAAACAATTAAAAACGTATCCTTATATATTAGGACAATTAGATAAGGAACAAATTAAAGAAGATGTAAACAACGCTAAAGCTCAAAGTGATGTAGTTATTGTAGCTGTTCATTGGGGTAAAGAAGGACATAGTGAATTATCTGATTTACAACAAGAATATGCTCATTATTTTGCTGATTTAGGTGTTGATGTTGTAATTGGAAATCATCCTCATTTAATTCAACCTATTGAAAAAATCAATCATACACTTGTTATTTATTCTTTAGGTAATTTTTTAAGTACGATGAAAGATGTTTATAATCAGTTAGAAGGAATGGTATGTTTTGATTTTGTTAAAAAAGAAGATGAAATCAGTATTGAAAATATTCAATATGTTCCTCTTGTCAATCATTATAATGATAATGTTGTAACTATTTATTCACTTAAAGAATATACTTCTACTCTTGCTAGTCAACATAGTATTTTAAAAGATCAAGCTAATATCATTAAAGAATTCAAAAATTATGTTAAACAAATGATTAGTAATGATGATATTGATATAGAAATGTGAGGTTTATATGAAGAAAAGAATAAGTCTATTAATATTAATAATCTGTATGGTTGGTAGTATCGTTTTTTTCTTTCCTAAAAAGAATACTCAGGAAGTAAAAACGGTAAAAAAGAAACAAACACCTGAAATAAGTTTTTATCATCAAGAATATAAAGAAAGATATGATACCTACCAAAAAGCACACCAAGATTTAAGTAAAAAAGAAGTTATTACACTTGTAAATATGAATCGTGATTTTGATTTTTATGGAAAAATCATCAAACAAGAACATCCTAATGATTTAAATACAATTGTTAATAAATATTATCAATTAGATGAAACCTATGAACCGAGTGATCTTGTTGAAATAAATACAAACGCAGGTACTTATGGAAGTTCTTATAGTAAACATACTGCTAGAAAAGTGATTTATGATGATTTTCAAGCTTTAAAACAAGCTTGTATAAATAAAGGTTTTGAACTGTATGTGACTTCAGGCTATCGTTCAACAGCCTGGCAAAAAGAAATTTATAATCATATGGTAGAAACTTATAGTGTAGAAAGAGCAGATGAAACTTGTTCACGTCCTGGTCATAGTGAACATACAACGGGGTTAGGCTTAGATATTGCTTTAGATCAATATAAATATGAAGAAGTTGAAAATCACCCTCAATATTCTTGGTTTTTAAGTCAGTTAAGCAACTATGGTTTTATTTTACGTTATCCTAAAGATAAAGAAAATTTAACAGGATACAGTTATGAAGCTTGGCACATCCGTTACGTTGGTAAAGAACTTGCTCAAAAGATTGAAAAAAGCGGATTAACCTTTGATGAATATTATGCAAGACATTTTTAAAAGAAGATAGCTTTCATACTATCTTCTATGTTTCCAATATTCAAAAACAGGTATTTCTGGATGTTCATCATCCCAAGGCATTTCATGTCTTTCAAAATAACCAATGACGTGTTTATTAGAATCTCTAACAGGTACAAAGAATTCTCTTTCACCTGTTTTCATATTATACGTTTCAAACATTTCATCTTCACCATTATCTGCTCTTTTTAAAAATTCTTCGATTTTCTTTTTAGAATTTTCATTATGACAATTAAATAAGCTTTGGTTAATTTGTACACGATCACCATAGCGTTTCTTTGCAGTTTTATTCATATAACGTACAATATGTTGACGATCAACAAAAACAATTTCATAACTATAAGCATCTAAAATGCTTTCTAATATTTCTTTTGTTATTTCCATGGTATTTCCTCTTTCTTAATTTACCCACATTATAACATAAAGTCTGATTGTCTTTATTTTTTAACTATACTATTTTTGTTTTTTCTTGTATAATAATAAGGTAATTATTTAAAGGAGCGTCTTTTATGGGAGATTTAAAATATTTATTACCTATTTTAGTAGCTGTTATTTTAGTGTGGATTACTTATCTTGTCATTAATTTCGTAGCTACAATTATTAAAACAAAGAAGAAAGATGATACCATGGTTTGTGGTTTAAACATGCAAGGAAAAATATTCTATGCAATCATTATTGTTATTTATTTAGTAATGCTTGTTTATTGTATCTATTACATGATTACGCATTTATTAAGTGGAGATGTTGATAGTGTTTATTTACCATTAAATGCTTTAACAATTTATTCTTTTGTTTTCTATTTAATGATTCAATGGATTATTTTCTTTGGACAAAAACAAGTTTTAATTGGTCGTGTTTTATTTGATTATAGAAAAATTAAAAGAGTGACTTATCCAAAGAAAACAAAATTACGTTTTACTTATGGACAAAAGACATTAGAAACATATATTCGCTTCATCGATGATTCTATTCTTAAAAAATCATTACAAAGATCAAGATAAAAAGCAATTTCGGTTGAAATTGCTTTTTTATTGGACTGGAATCCAAATTGTATGATAATTAAAATATTCGTCTTCAGGTTTCCACATTGAAACCACTTGAGAAATCACATCTCCTGCAAGTTGGAGATTATTTTTTTCCATATAATCAAAGGCGGGCTGTAAAACCTCATATGTCAGTATTTGACTCGAACGAGAAGGAACGCACATATAAAGACATAACTGTTCAGGATAGTAATGAACATATTCACTTTCCTTAATATCAAGTACTCCCGCAAATTCTTCCTCTACCCCTATTCCATAGTAGAATTCCTTATTTTCATTTTCAATATGTTCTTTAGGAAAAAGCGCCGTAGAAAAAACAAATGGTATTTTTTGACAAAATTCTTTAAGTTCTTCACGTTCTTCTTTCTTTAAATCTATCGTATAACATTTTTGTGTATCAATACGATAGATTCCTGGTCTTTTTTGTAAAGTAAAGTTTAAGTTTTCACTTCGACTAATCAACTTTCTATTCGTACGCAATCTTTTCAATAAATTCATTTGATAAATAATATTCTTTTGAATGATTTGTTCTTGTTCTTCTAATAAATCATCAATTTCTTCTAAAGACTTACTTTGGAGTATTCCCGCTGTTTCTTCAATAGATAAACCAAAGCCAAGATAACAACGTGCACGAATCAGCATATGAAGATCCCAAGTTGTATAATAGCGATATCCTGTTTCTTGATCATGGATGGGCGCAATGATTCCTTTTCTTTCATAATAACGAATTGTTTCAGCTGTAATTCCTAGTATTTTAGCAAGTTCTCCTATTGTATAAGTATTGTACATAATCCCCCAACCTTCAAATTGTTTTAAAGTTTTCACCAAATTATAACATATTTTCCTCTTTTTTGACCTTATTTGACACTTTTTTACCCCCTTGACTCTCAAATCGTTTGAGAGTTTAAAATGACTTTGTTAAAAAAATAACATGTGATGTTAAATAAATAACAAAGGGAGAGAAAAATTATGGAAGAAAAAAAAGTTGTTCTTATTACAGGTGGAGCAATGGGACAAGGTCATGCTCATGCCTACAAATATGCTGAAAACGGATTTAATGTTGTTTTAGCCGATATGTTAGATCCATCTCACGAAGCATTTAAAGAAACAATTGCTAGTTGTGAAGCTAAAGGAGCAAAAGTTTTAGCTAAAAAAGCAAACATTACTTCTACTGAAGATATGGAAGCATTATTTGCTTCAGCATGGGAAACATTTGGTCGTTTAGATGTTGTGATTGCTAATGCTGGTGTTATTAACTTCGGTTATACTTGGGAATTAACTGATGAACAAGTTGAAAAAGTAATGGATATTAACTTAATTGGTACTTGGCGTACTGATAAATATGCTGCTCAATATATGTTAAAACAAGGATTTGGTCGTATTATTAATATTTCATCAACTTCTGGTTTATATGGTACTCCTCAATTAGCTACTTATTGTATGAGTAAATGGGGTATTTTAGGATTAACTAAAACTCTTGCTAAAGAAGTGGGTTCTAAAGGAATTATTGTTAATGCTTTATGTCCTACTAAAGTTAAAACTCCAATGTGTGAAACAATGGATTATGTTAAATTCATTAATGATTTAACTGGTAAAGATTTCAAATCTGTTGAAGAAATGTATGCAGGAGTTCCATTCCTTGAAGTAGAAGATATCGCTAGTATGGTTTACTGGTTAGGAACTAGTAGAGAAGCTGGTAAATTTAATGGACAAGGTGTACCACTTGATTTAGGTACTTTACAATAATAAAGGGAGAAAAGAGAATATGAAAATTACAAAAGCAACACGTTGGCGTGTTTTTGCAGGAGTTTGGATTCAAAGTTTATTCACTTCTGCCACTGCCTTCTTTAGTTTATTCTGTTTGCCATTTTGTAATCAATTTGGATGGAGTAATTCAGATTTTTCAATGGCATACACAATTTATATGTTTATCTACTGTGCAGTAGGTTTCCTTGGTGGTATTTTAGCTGAAAAATTACAACCAAGAGTCGCAATTTATATTGGTTTAGTTTTATTTGCTGGAGGATGGATCTTAACTGGTTTTGCTTCATCTATTCCATTCTTATATATTGCTTATGGTGTCATTGCTGGTGCTGGTGCTGGAACAATTTATCCTGCATGTTTACCAACAGCATTAAAATGGTTCCCAGATAAAAGTGGTTCTATCTCTGGTTTAGTTCAAGCTGGAGCTGCTTGTGGGCCTTTCATTATGTCACCTATCGCTCAAATGTTAATTGATAACTTTGGAGCACCAATGGCTTGTAAAATTTTAGGTGTTGTATTCTTAATCGGTGTTGGAGCTGTTGCTTGGATGATTGTTCCTTGTCCTGATGGATGGACTCCTGAAGGTTGGGTACCAAATGCACAACAAAGCAAAGAATTACATACAAAAGATTATAATATTCCTCAAATGGTTAAAACTCCAATCTTCTGGGTATTATTAGTAATGTTTATTTTCGCTAATGCCGCTGGAACAATGATGGTTTCTGCAACATCACCAATTGCTCAAACTCAAATTGGTTTATCAGCGATGGATGCAGCTTTATGTGTAAGTTTAATGACTTTATTTAATATGTTTGGTCGTTTATCATTTGGTGTTATTTATGATAAGTTAAAAGGATGGAATTCTTTAATTCTTGTCTTGATTTTAAATGGTATTTCAATGCTTATGTTAACAGTAGCTCATTCATTTGCATACTTTGTCGCTTGTATTGCTTTAGTTGGTTTCTCATTTGGTGGATTACTTGTTGTTTTCGCACCAATGGTTAAAACAATCTTTGGTTCTAAATATTATAATAGAAACTATGGTTTGATCTTTATTGGTTATGGTATTGGGGCTTTCGTTGGTCCTAAGATTTCCGCAAGTTTCTTTGATGCTACAGGATCTTATGTGATGGGATTCATTGGTTCAGCTATTCTTGCTGCAGTTGCTGTTTTATTAGTCGTTGTGGCTAAAAAACTTGCTAACAAAATGTTAAATGCTTAATTTTAAGGGGTGAAAAATTTCACCCCTTTATTTTATACTTTCCTTTACCTTCTTTAATCATTTTTCCTTCATCACAAAGTTTCTTTAAGATTCTTTGTAATTGTCTTCGACTACAATGAAGATAATTTGTGGCTTCTTCAATGCTTTTTAATGAACCATAACAATAATATTTCAATAACAAACCATTTTCATTTAAATAATGATCTAATATCTTCTTTGCTTGTAATTCTCCTTCTTTCCCTGCAATTCTTTTTTGATCTTCATCATCTTCATCACTTGATAAACTTAAAAGTAAAAATATGAATAATATAATTACAAAAAAGATAATCACTATTATCTGCATTATGTATCACCTCTTATCCATTATAACAAAAAGAGAAGAACCAAATCTTCTCTCTTTTACTTTCTAACGAACATATTTTTTCATTACAATCATATAAATTCCTAATAAGCTTATACCTAGTAAAACTATTGGCACAATACTATTTGTATTATCTCCTGTTGTTACAGCTTTTTTACTTTCTACTTTTATTTCTTTTTTAGAAGCTGTTTCTTCTTTCTTTGTTTCAGTTTTCACATTTTCTAACTTAGCAATCTTTTCTGTTTCTAACACTTCTTTACATACTGTACATTCTTTATGTTTTGATCCTTCTTTAGCTACTGTTGGTTGTTGATCAATGATCCAATCACTTGATATATGTTCTCCTTTAGAATCCTTATCTTCATAATATTTATTGATTGTTTTTGATGTTTTTCCACATCTTGAACATACATACCAATATGTATCGTGTTCCTTACAATTAGTTGCTTTTTCTCTTAAAAATTGTGGATTCTTAACTTCTATATAAGCATGTCCTAAATGAGTACCTGTTGCTGCAAATGCTTCTGTACCTTTTGCTCCACAAATACAACTCTTATAATATCTAGCAGGTGTCATACAAGTAGCTGGAGTCGCTAAATATTCACTACTTTCAACTTCTTGATTATACACATGATTTCCTTTATCTGAAACTTCATTACATCCTGGAACTGTGCATGAATGCCAATGATTATTAGAATCTTTATGCCAATCTTTAGAGAATACATGATTTCCTACTTCTGCAGATTCATAATACTTATCTTGTGCATTTTCATCATCTTTAGCACTTACATCACATCTTGAACATGCATACCAATATACATCATGTTCTTGACAGTTACTTCCTTGAGATTTTAAGTATTTTGAATCTTTTATTTGTTTTGTATATTCATGTCCTAATTTTGTATCTTTATCTTCAAATGTTTCTGTAGTACTTACTTGACCACAAGCACAGCTTTTATAATAGATAGCATTTGTTGTACATGTTGCTTTGTCTTTTAAAGTACTTACTCCATTGACTTCTTTTAATTTTTGATCAAAAGTATGTTCTTCCCAAACTGCTTTAATTTCCTTATTTTGATCATCTTTAGTAAATACTCTTTCATCTCCTACTTTATAAACAGTATTGTCTACTTGCCAACCTTTAAAATGTTTTCCATTTGGAGCAACATATTCGCATTTTTGGAAAATAAATTCTTTATCTAATTCAACAGTTGGATTAGCCATTGTTCCTGTTCCACCATTGGAACCATATTTGATTTTTAATTGGAATACTAATGCATCAATTGCATCATTGATGGCTTTTGCCATAGCATCTACTTCATCTTGTTCTGTTATATTTTTACTACGTACAACTGTTTTAATAGCATCTTCTACCTTTGAAAAATCTTTATAGTTATCTTTATTAAGTTTATTTGCTTTTTCAATAGCTTTATCTACTTCTGTATAATCTGCAGCTTTATATTCTAATTGATCAATCGCTTCATTAATAGCCTTAGCATAACCATTAACAACCTCTTGTTCAGTAATATCTTTATCACGATTGACTGCGTTAATAGCATCCTCTACCTTTGAAAAATCTTTATAATTATCTTTATTAAGTGAATTTGCTCTTTTAATAGCTGCATCTACATCTGTATAATCTGCACCAGCATATGTCATACTTAATAATTTAGCTATAACACTATCAAATATTGCTGTAGCCTCTTTTGAGCTTTTAGCTCCCATATAATAAGCACTATTTTCTGCTCTAGTTCCTAAGTTTTTATAACTTTGGGCATCTGAGTAATTACTAGAAACTCCATGCATATAAGCATTAAACTTTTCCGCATCTGACCAACTACCACTTCCTACATGTCCAGTAATAGATGGATCAGTTAAAGAAAACATTCCAAATGTATAAACTTCTGCATCTTTTTTTATTTCTTTTGATGTATTAATTGCTCCATTTGCGACATCATCATCAAAATTATTCAAAGTCGTTGGCTGACCATCCGTTACAAAAAAAACAATTCTTTTGGCATCTTTTCTACTTTCATCATTTTTACTTTGATTAATTTGTTTTAATGCTAATTCCATTGCAAAATCTGAACGTGTTGCCCCTGCAGGACTAATGCTATTTACAACATCTTCTAACTTTGCTTTATTGTCATTTGTGGCAGTAAAGAAATCATTCATAATTTGCGTATAATTATATCTATATCTATTTTCAGTATAGGTATCATTCCCTACTTTATCTGATTTATCTCCAGCAAATTTAATAATAGAAATTCTACTTTGATATTTTTCATCACTCTGTTTTGAATTATTTTCAGCAAAGCCCTCAATAAATTGATTAATTGAATCTTTTAAAATTGTAATCCTTTTAGTACTATCAGTTAAAGTTATAGGATCTACCATACTCCCTGAAACATCTAAAACCAAGACAATATCAAGTGGTATATTATTCTTTTGATTAGCCGCAAATACGTTGACTGGCATTTGTGCAAAGAACATCATTAATGTCAGTATACATGCCATCACTTTCTTATATATTTTCATTTTCCCTATCCCCTTTCTTTGAATATTATTCATTTCCTTCTATGCTTTTATTTTACTTTTTTTAATTGTTATTTTTTATAATTGGCGCGAAATGTCGTTTTTAGGGTGTGAAATGTATATAAGAAGTGTTTTTATTTTGATAAAATAGTATTAGGTGATGTATATGAATATAGCAATATGTGATGATGATCTTTTATATATGAATCAAGTTAAAGAAATGATAGAAAAATGGGGAAGGGAACATCATGAAGATGTTTCTATTTATCTTTTTAATCATGGGGATGCTTTAATTAATAGTTATCAAAAAAGTCATATCGAAGTTATTTTATTAGATATTATGATGCCTTTATTAAATGGTATGGAAACAGCTCATGAAATTAGAAAAAATGATTCTGTCGTTAAAATTATTTTTTTAACCTCTTCTCCTGAATTTGCCTTAGAATCTTATGATGTTAAAGCAAGTGGATATCTTTTAAAACCTACAACTTATGAAAAACTATGCTCTCTTTTAAATGATTGTAAACAAGCATTTCATTATGAACCTGAATCTATTATTGTTAAAACAGATAAAGGATATCGTAAAATTTATTATCATTTGATTGAATGTGTTGAAGCACAAAATAAAAAAGTTTTATTTTGTTTAAATGATGGTGAATGTCTAGAAGTTTTAGATACTTTTGTTCATTGTAGTAATGAATTAACTACAAATGATGCATTTTATAAATGTCATCGAAGTTACTTAGTTCATATGCCTGCTATTGATCATTTTAATTCTATAGAAATTGAAACAAAAACACACAAGAAAGTTCCCATCGCAAGAAGTTATGCTAAATCTTTTAAAGAAGCTTATTTTGAATATATGTTTAAAGAAGGTGATTAACATATGATTTATACTATTTTAGAATCTATTCGTTATACTTTAACTTTATTATTCGGTATCTTTGTTTCTGCACTGTTTCTAGATATTAGAATCAATAAAAAGAATGTCATTTGTCTTTTTCTATTCTTTTATATTGATTTAGTACTTCAGGGAATTTTCTATTTTACTAAAGATTTATCGGCTGTTATTTCTTTATATCCTTTTATTACCCATTTACCACTTTTATTATTTTTTGTTTTAATTTTCAAAAAACGATTATTTCCAAGTTTAATTGCTATAACAAGTGCTTATTTATGTTGTCAAATAAGTAACTGGACAACAATCTTTGTTTCCTCTTTTATTAAGAATATAGATAATATAACCTATTCTTTAACACTCATTATTTCTTTTGTTTTCATTATTAAATTTGTTTATTTACCTATTTCTCAATTATTAAAAAAACAATCACATGAACTTATTTCTTTTGGTATCATTCCAATGTTCTATTATATATTTGATTATCTTTCTACCGTTTATACAAAGCTTCTTTATATTGGAAATAAAACAACTGTAGAATTTACACCATTTCTTTTATGTATCTGTTATTTTGTATTCTGTACCGTTTATTTTAAACAATATGAAGAAAAGCAAAAAATAGAAACGACCAATAAGGTTATTTATATGAAACAAGCACAATCAAAAAAAGAAATGAAGCTGATGGAAGAAAATGAAAAAAAGATTATTTTAATGAGACATGATATGCGTCATTTTTTAAACAATATACTAAACGATCTTAAAAATAATCAAAATGAACATGCTATCGAATATATTCATACTTTATTTGATGTCATCGATCAAACTGTAAGAAAGAAATATTGTTTAAATGATACTGTTAATATGATTATGACATCTTATGAAAATAGAATGAAAGATGAAAATATTGATTTTCATTATCATTTAGATGTTCCTCAACAATTGTCTATTAGTGATATCGATTTAACTTCTATTCTATCTAATGGTTTAGAAAATGCTTTTAAAGCTGTTATGTTATTAGAAAATGAACGTTTTATAGAATTAAATATGCAAGAAAAATGTGGTAAGTTACTTATATCTATTGAAAATAATTACTTAAATGAACCTATTTTTGTAGATGGTATTCCTATATCTAAAGAAAAAGATCATGGCTTTGGAACTCAAAGTATTGCTTATACAGTTGAAAAGCTCCATGGAAATTGTCAATTTTCTACTCATCAACACCATTTTAAATTAAGAGTTGTCATTTAAAAAGGATTACAGGTTAAGCACCTTGTAATCCTTTTACATCTTGATCAGTAATTCTTTTACCATCTTCAATTTTATTAATAACATTAATAATACCATTCAAAGATTTTTTATTAGGTTTCATTGTATAACATTTCTTACCTTTCATAGAATATGTTTTATATGAAATTTCTGGATCTCCCGTAAGTTGAACATTGTACATTTTCCATTTAGACATATCATCTAATTGCATTTGAACAAGTGATTTTATATCTTCAGATGACATATTAGTTTCAAAACATCCTTCTACTGCTTGTAAAATATTTGAATAGTTTGTAATGATTTTAGGAGAAACAGCTTTATTGATCATGGCTTTAAGTAATCTTTGTTGGTTTCTTCCTCGATCAAAATCACCACTTGGCAAAGCATATCTTTCTCTTACAAAACATAAAGCTTTATCTCCATCCATTTCATTAATTCCTTTATTAATATGATAATGCCCATGTAATGTTGTAAATTCATAAGGTGAATCAATTGTTACTCCACCCAAGGCATCAATGATATTAGTAATTCCACTAAAGTTTGTCTTAGCATAATAATTCACTTTTAAATCCAAGAAATCTTCTATAGAAGAAATTGTCTCGTTAATACCATACATAGCTGAATGCGTTAATTTATCCATTTTTCCATTTTTATGCAAGGTAATTTGTGTATCTCTAGGAATAGATACAATTAATATTTGTTTTTGAATTGGGGAAACACAGACAGCAAGATTAACATCAGCTCTTGAAATTGCTGAAACTGTCCCATAAGTATCTATTCCTGTCATATAAACAATAAATGGATTTTTAGTCACATTTGTTTCTTGTGTCACAGAATTTAATTTTTCTTGAATTTCTACTTTATATAAACTCTTTAGATTTTCATCAATGCCTTCATGATTTGCTTCTAATAAAGCCATATAAGCATTATCAGCAACAATAACATCAATGTCTCCATCCATGATAGCATCTCCTAATAAAGAATAATCTTTATAATCTTTTGTCTGAAAATCTTTATTTGCTTTATTTTCTATTTTAGCAATTGCTGATGTAATATTCTTTGAGCCTTTTTCACTAGCAATTCCAATTTCTGTATTATCTTTTACATCTCTTAAACTTTTAATAGCACTCTCTTTTTTCACATACATACAAATAACTCTTGTTTGTGTAAAAGAACCTGTAATATTAGATAAAAAATTATTTCCTTTAAAAGCCATTACCGAAACAAATCCTAAAGCAATGCTAAGTATTAAAGATAATAGCTTTCCAAAAATCAATCTAGCATATTTATTTTCTCGCTTTTTCTTTTTAATCCCTGATTTAATAAGCAATGAACTTAACATCCATAACAAAAAAATAATACCACATAAAATCAAATAATATTTCATTGGTAACATCTTTAATATGTAAATACATCCTAAAAAAATGATAGAAACGATAAATTGTATTAATAATAAAATACGTCTAGAAAACAACTTAGACATAAAACTTCTTTTCTTTTTTTTAACCATTAAAACACCCTCTTAACATGCAAATATTTTAGCACATCGGACATACTTATTCAATTCAAGCTCATTTACAATTAACAACAAAAAAACTAGATTTCTCTAGTTTTCCATTTTTTCTTTTACAGGATCAATCCCTTTTCTTTGTAAAATCGCATGTACTACATTTCTTTTACCACTTTCACTTCCTGCAGAAGTACAAGTAGATAAAGTAATTACCGATTGTACTTGAGATTGATCAAAATCTACTTTAATAGAAGATGTCTTTACCATTTCTTGTACAAATGAAGCTGTATCTACAATATGTGTATTATATAAAACACTTGTTTCTGAAATAATATGACCAACAACAACCTTATATTGACTTACTGTACCATCAGGTAAATAAATATAAACATAAGGATGTTCATCCGCAAAGCTTTGATCCGTATAGGATTTAATATTATTAAACATTGAACCATTTTTCATATTATGACCATAAATAACCGTATTAAAATCATTAAATGGATCTTCATTTTCACTTGCGATAAAAATACTACCTGCACTTAATTCATTATGATCTATATCACTATGAATATAAGTGTCATTCGTTTCGCCTTGTAAAACAGGATAATTCACATTTGTATTTGGAATTTGAATCCACGCTTTCACATCTTTATTTCTTTGTAAAAGCTCATCCCAATTAATTTGTAAATAGCTTTCCTTTTCTTCTTTTTCTTCTTTTTCTTTCGTATAAGTTTTAGCTAATTCTCCATAATCATCATCTATTTTTTTATAATTCAAATAAATATTAATTAAATTATATGCTGAATAACAAAATACACAAACACAGACAGTTAATAAGATATATCTAATTGCTTTTTTCATTATACATTAAATTTAAACAACATGATGTCTCCGTCTTGACCTACATATTGTTTACCTTCTTGTCTAATTTTTCCAGCTTCTTTTAAAGCATGTTCACTACCATATTTCACTAAATCATCAAAACTATATGTTTCTGCTTTAATAAAACCTCTTTGGAAATCACTATGAATGATACCCGCCATTTCTGGAGCTGTCATTCCTTCTTTAAATGTCCATGCTCTTACTTCTTGTACTCCAGCTGTAAAATATGTTCTAAGACCTAATAAGCTATAAGCTTCTTTAATTAATTTATCAAGACCACTTTCTTCAATACCTAAATCTTGCATAAACATAGCTTTTTCTTCTTTATCCATTCCTACTAATTCAGCTTCAATTTTTGCACAAATAGGAACAACGTCGCTACCTTCTTCTTTCGCAAATTCTAAAACTTGAACATAATATGGATTTTGCATTGGATCTTCTAAATCTTCTTCACCTAAGTTAGCTACATAGATTAATGGTTTCATTGTAAGTAAAGTATATTGTTTGACAATTAACATTTCTTCTTTATCAAATTCAATACTTCTTGCTGGTTTATTTGCTTCTAATGTTGGTTTTAGTTTTTCTAAAACACTCATTTCAGCTTTAGCTTCTTTATCACCTGATTTAGCTTTCTTTTCTAAACGTCCAATACGTTTTTCAACTGTTTCTAAATCAGCCATGATCAATTCTAAATTAATTGTTTCAATATCTCTAATAGGATCTACATCACCATCAACATGTGTTACATCCTTATCTCTAAAACATCTTACAACCTCACAAATTGCATCCGTTTCTCTAATATTTCCTAAGAATTTATTTCCTAAACCTTCACCTCTACTTGCACCTCTTACAAGTCCTGCAATATCCGTAAATTCAAAAGTTGTTGGAACTGTCTTTTTAGGTTCAATCATTTCTGTTAATTTATCTAAACGATAGTCTGGTACTTCTACGACACCTACATTTGGATCAATTGTCGCAAACGGATAGTTTGCTGCTTCTACTTGTGCATTTGTAATTGCGTTAAATAATGTTGATTTACCAACATTTGGTAATCCTACAATACCTGCTGTTAATGCCATCTTTTTCACTCCTCTTTTTTTACCTCTTTATTGTAATGAAAAATACCCATAAAAGCAATATTTTCGTTTTGTCATTTTTTTTCATTTAAATTTATTTTATAATATCAAAGAGGTGATTGGATGTTATCAACAATAGATTTACACGGATGTAGTCAAAGTGAAGCTAAAGTAAAACTAGATCATTTTTTAAAAGGAACTTCAATTCTTGTAAAAGAGGTCACTGTGATCCATGGATATTCTTCTTCTATTCTTTTAAATTACGTTAGAAAAAAATATTCTCATCCAAGAATTGAAAGAAAAATACTGACACTTAATAAAGGAGAAACAGTCTTTATCTTAAAATAATGGAAAAATTTTATCAAAACAATCTCAATTACATCCGTCAACATCATTTAGACAAAATATGCGTTGTAATAGCTAAAATAACCCCTTATCTTACAGCCGCACCTTATGCTTTAACACTTCTCATATTATTTATTAATCATTCATCAAAGCTATTATTGACAATCATTAAACCATTAAGTTCTTTTTTGATTGTAACACTTATTAGAAAACTCTATAATCGTCCACGTCCTTGTATGACATTTAATATTGAACCACTTGTAGGTCATAAAACAGGAGAATCTTTTCCTAGTCGTCATACAGTAAGTGCTTTTGCGATTGCATTTGCCTTATTGAATATTAATATTCATTTAGGAATCATTGCTTTATTTATTGCATGTATTGTAGGGCTATCAAGAATCATTTGTGCTGTTCATTTTATAAGTGATGTTCTTTGTGGTTTTTTAATTGCATTGATCATTTATTTGATATAACGAAATTTTTATTTCGTTATTTTTTTACTTTTTTTAAAAAATAAAAAGAAAAACATCAAAAAATTGTCTATATAATAATAGGAGGAAAAACTAAATGGAAAAAGTATTAGATATCACATCAAATGATCATATTATCATGATTGATAAACTCTGTAAAAGAATATTAGGACATCCTGAAATCTTAGGAAGAATCATTAAAGGATTTATTAAAGAAGCTGAGGATGTATCTTTAGAAGAAATCATTGAACTTATTAAAGGAAAGAAGGATCAGGAAGGGAATTCTTATTTCCAACAGCTAAATAATGTCATCGATATTGCTCATCATGGAAGAGTGGAATTCGATTATTTCTGCTGTATCAATCTGCCACAAGCTGATGGAACAATGAAAAGAATTTATCTAGATGTAGAGATACAAAATGTAGAGAATCCCGGATATGCCCCACTAACAAGAGGAAATGATTATCTTTCAAGAATGATTACCAGTCAAAATGGAAAGGAATATGATTATAGAAACTATGATGGAATGAAAAAGACCTATGTCATATGGATACTTCCACAGGCAGCAAAAAAACGAGATGGACATGTCAATCGCATAAACTCTAAATTAGAAAATGTCAGTGGAAGTACTATTGAAAGGTTAGAAAGTTATGATAAAAGCGAACAGATTATGATATACTTAAATAAAGATCATGATATCAAAAATAAGTATGAAGATAGTGATTGGATAAAGACACCATTAGTCATATTTTTAAATAATACATACGATCTTTTGATAAAGAAAGAAGTTATGAAAGAATATGGATTTGAAGAAATAGAGAAGGAGGTTAAAAAGATGTGTAATTTAGGAGAAATGATAGCCAGAGAAAATATAGAAAAAGGACATTCTATGGGGCTTGAACAAGGACTAGTACAAGGACAAAAATTGGAAAGAATTGCATCGATTAAAAATTTAATGAAAAAAATGGCAATACCATTAGATAAAGCAATGGACCTATTAGATTTATCTAGTATAGAAAAAGAAGAAATGAAAAAACATTTTCAATCTTAAAAGAACGTGCACCTACACGTTCTTTTGTTTATTAATCAATATTTTACGGTAAAATTGAGAATATTTAGTGACTTCACTATTAATTTTCTTTACCCCATATTTTTCTAAAAGTGTTTTTTCATCACTAAATAAGTTTGTTCCTAATCCTAGATGTTCACCTTTGATCTTGACTCCTAGACTCGCAAGAATTGTTGGATAAAAATCAAAGATAGCAAATTTTCTGTTTTTAGGTTGAAGAGGTTCAATTGCACTATTAATAAAACAATTATAAGGAGTACGTAAATAGGTTTTATCTAAGTGCTTAAAGAATTTTTCAGACATACTTTTATGATCACCCGTAATAACAATTGTTGTATTTTCATACCATTCTTGTTTTTGACACCATCTTACAAAAGCTTCCACTTGTCTTGATTGACAACTAATAACATTAGCGTATTGACTATCATATTCATGTTTACACTCGTCACAAATATATCCATCTGGTGTATGAGTATCAATTGTCACCAGTTCCATACAAAATGGTTGATTACTTTTAGCCATTTCTGTTAAATCTTCTTTCGCAAATTCAAAGACTTTTTTATCTTCAAATCCCCAAAAAACATGATAATCTTGAGGAAGTCTTCCTTCTTTCTTTAAAGAAGTTGTATCTTCTATTTTAAAATTTCCATGTTGTTTATAAAAATTAGAGGTACAACCAAAGTTAGCATCTGATCCCATTAAAATTCGATTTTGATAACCTTGTTTTTCTAATATTTCACCCAATGTATAACATCCTGATAAAAATGAAGAATTTTCATCATATTTATTTTTTGACATCGGTAATAAAAGCGGAATTCCCGCTTCTTGTGCAACCATTGAAGCAATAGTCCATTGTGTTCCTTCAATAGTATAAGAACCCCCTATTTTATTCGAATGTGAAAAATTAATATTTTCTTTTGCTAGCTTACCTAATTCTTTAATATAATTATTTTTTTCTTGTCCGCCATCTTCTTTAGAAAGATACGTATTTTCTACAGATTCTAAATAAATATGAATTAAATTTCTTTTTTCTTTAAATTCTAATTCAACATTTTGAGGATCCACATAATGTTCTTCATAAAGTTTAGATGTTCTAACCATATCAAAAACATACGTAATAATTTGATAATTAATTAATGCGTAAAGCAATGTTCCAAGAATTAAAATAGTAATACAAATACCTTGGTAATCAAATAAAAAAACAAGTGGTGTTTTATATAATAAAAATACTCCTATTAAAGTTGTTAAAAAGGTTGGTGGTGCACAATTTAAAAACCAATCTTTAAAAATACCTTCATCTGTTCCATCACAAGGAACAATCATGTGATAAATCATTTGATTTAAGGTTTTTACTGAAAAAGTACGATTTCCCCATAAAATACTAAAGATTACTAACATTACAATAAATAAAATTATTATTAAACTCATATCATCATTCCTTTTTATTGGTTCATTCTATCATAATTTTTTATAAAGAGCGAGAAACAAAATACCCTTTTTTTCGATTATTCGTTATAATACTTACGAAGGAGTAAAAAAATGAAAGATAGAAAATTATTATTTTTTGATATTGATGGTACATTATTGAGTGAAAAGACTCATACTGTTCCTCAAAGTGCTAAAGAAGCTTTAAAAAAAGCTAAAGAAAATGGACATCTCATTTTTATTAATACAGGTCGACCTATTTCTACAATAGATCAAGAGATTCATGATTTAAACCCTGATGGTTATATTTGTGGATGTGGAACATACATCACTTATCATGACCAAGTAATCTATCATCATCAATTATCTAAAGAAAGATGTAAAGAAATTGCATCTCTTATTAAAAAATATGAAATTGATGCTGTTTTAGAATCAAAAGATCATGTTTATTTTAATACTCATATTAAAAATTCTTTTGTTCAAGGAATTCAAGAAAGATATACAAATAATGGTTTCAATGTTTCAACAAGTGAAGATTCAAATCTTTCCTTTGATAAATTTACTATTTGGTTTGATCATGATATCCAAGCCTTTAGAGATAATATTTCTCAAGATTTTGATATTATTGAACGTAGTGAAGAAATGTGGGAAATCGTACCAAAGAATCACTCAAAAGCTACAGGTATTCAAACTGTTGCGGATGATTTTAAAAGCGATTTAGATCATTGTTATGTCTTTGGAGATTCTTTCAATGATGAAAGTATGTTACGTTATGTTAAACATTCTATTGTTATGGCTAATGGTGTACAAGCTATGAAAGATATTGCTTATTTTGTGACAAAAGATATTGAAGATGATGGTATTGCATATGCTTTAGAAAAACTTGATCTTATCTAAGATTAAAAAAGCCTGCTTGGCAGGTTTTTTCATTTATTATATTAATCTAACTTACATAACATAATGCCTGGATTTTCTTCAAATGCCTTAAATCCCATTTTTTCATAAAATCTAACCGCACGTTTATTATTTGTATCAACTAAAACACATATACCAGGTACTTTTTCTTCTTTTAAAACTTCAAATAAAGCTTGCATTAACTTTGAACCCACACCATTACCTGTATATTCTTCTAATATATCAATATGAATATGTGCTGGATATTCAGGATAAAAACGTTCTAGTTCACGATTAGCATTAGAAAATCTTTTTGCTTTTACTTCATCTAATTCTTTTAAAGTCAAATAATAAGGATATGCATTTTTTTCATAAGCCTTTAAATCCTTGGCACATAAAATATAACCACACACCTCATCTAAATCATTTTTAAGTATTAAACAGATTTCTTTATCAATATAAGGATCACAATATAAAGCTAATGTTGCCTTTTTAGCATTATCATCTTTATATCTAGATGTTGATTGAGAAATACATACATTTTGTACTTGTTGTTTATATTTTAGTTCATATTTAATTATTTCCATTTTTTCTTTCAAAAGAACCATTGCAAGTTCTTTCCCTTTCCCTTTTATCATTCAAATTATTACATAAAAATGACTATACCATCAAGCTCTTAATATTCCTAAAAAAAGAGTATTTATGAAATTTCATAAATACTACTCTACATGTTCTACAACTTTTTTTAAACGTTTTTCAAAATCACGTCTAGAAAACATAACAATTGCATTACATCCTAAACATTTAATTTTAATATCAGCACCCATTCTTACAATCTTCCATTGATTTGATTTTTTACATGGATGTTGTTTCTTCATTTCTACTATATCATTTAATTGATAATCCATATTTACTCTCCTTGATGATGATAAAATGCTTCTAAAGTGTTTTGTAATAACATTGTAATCGTCATTGGTCCAATTCCTCCTGGAACAGGAGTGATTGCATAAACTTTATCTTTCACATCTTCAAAGTCGACATCTCCACAAAGTTTATTATTTTCATCACGATTAATACCAACATCTAAAACAACAGCGCCTTCTTTAACATAGTCACTATTGATCATTTTAGCACGACCAACAGCTGCAATTAAAACATCTGCTCTTTGACAAACTTCTTTTAAATTTTTTGTTTTACTATGAGCGATTGTTACAGTGGCATTTTTTTGTAAACATAAAAGCGCTACTGGTTTTCCTACAATGTTACTTCTTCCCACAACAACAACTTCTTTTCCTGTTAAATCATAGTTGATTTCATCTAATAAAACCATCATTCCTTTAGGTGTACATGGTACTAAACTTCTTTGTCCTAAAAATAACTTAGCCACATTTTCTGGATGAAAACCATCTACATCTTTTGATGGATCAATGGCTTCTAAAACTTTATCTTCATTAATATGTTTAGGTAAAGGTAATTGTACTAAAATTCCATCAACTGTTTCATCTTCATTTAATTGTTTGATTTCGTTTAAAAGTTCTTCTTCACTAAAAGTTGCATCATGTGTAATTTTTAAAGAATCCATTCCTACATAAGAACATCCTCTTTCTTTATTTCTAACGTATACTTGACTTGCTTGATTTTCCCCTACTAAAATAACCGCAAGTTTTGGTAATCTATTGTATTTATTTTTTATTTCTTCAACTTCAACTTTTAACTGTTCTTTTATCTTTTTTGATATCTCTTTTCCACTAATAATCATGATATGTCCCCCTCATATTATTTATGATTATATAGGAATGACCTTGTAAATTCAATATAAAGAAACACATGTATTTATATTAAACATCGATATCAAAAACAATCTTTTTCTATCCTGTATGTTTCGCATAATAAAGTTTGTGATCCGCTCGATTAAACAATTTAACAATTTCATCTTCTTGATAAAAAACTTCTACACCACCACTAAAAGATAATTCAATTCCTTTTGATTGTTTTCCATAAAGTGCAAATTCTTCAGCAACTTTATTCAAGGTATCCTCTATAACTTCATGATTTATATCATCAAATACAAGCATAAATTCTTCACCACAAAAACGTGTAACAATTCCTTTATTATCCATATTTTTCTTCATAGAATCTGAAAAAGCTTGCAATGTTTGGTCACCATAAATATGTCCATATTGATCATTAATACTTTTAAAATCATCTATATCTAATAAAGCGACTGCAAATTCTTGATTTTCAATCTTCTTTTTTTTATTTAAATATTCAACTAAATATCTTCTATTATAAATATGTGTTAAAGGATCTAAGTGTGCCATCTCTTGAAGTTGGTTTGCTAGTTCTGAAAGTTTATCTTGTTGTAAACGATAATGTTTCATTAAAATAATCGACATCATAACAATACTGATCATTGCTATAAAATAAGTCACTAAAATAGCAATAAGATTAGGATTAATCTCTATTCCTGCAAAAAGATGCGAATACATCACTTTAATATAAATAACAATTCCATCGTAAAAAAAAATAAATAAAGAACCTATTATTTGCCACTTTTCTTCTAAAAATAATACTGTACTTACAATACCTAAAATCATATACAAAATATAATAAGCACCATAAACCAAATATAAAACAGGAAACTCTATAATATTTCCTAATACTAAAATAATTACTGACGGCAACTTGCTATTTTTAGTATACATTCCCATAATTCCCGCAATATACATAATAATTGCACAAACTAAAGTAAATATTGTTATAGACGTAAAACCATAAATAATAGCATTAGATATAAATCCTATCGTATTAGCAACAATAGCTGTAATTGATAGTACATAAAATAAACGTATTTTTAATTCCTCATTCATCTTTACAATAGATTGCATTTATCAAACTCCTTAAAATACTTTTTGTGGATTTCATAATAATATATGTGTAAATAAAAAGCAAACAAAAAAGCTACTTTTTATCGTAGCTTTTCAATATATTTTATTCACCTTCATGATCCAAAGTATTTTTTTCATATACTTTAAAGAATGGATAGTATACTGCCACAGAAATAGCAATAAGTACAAACATAAAGATAACATTTCTGATATCTAATGCTGATAAGAATCCTTGTGCAAAGAATGGTGTAAATGAAGGATCAACAATATATCCTAATGATACAATTCCCATTTTTTGAACAAGATATCCAAGTCCTGATGAAATACATGGCATAATTAAAAATGGAATAGATAAAATAGGATTTAATACAATTGGTGTTCCAAAGATAATTGGTTCATTAATACCACAAATACCAGGTAAAACACTTAAACGACCAATTGATCTAATGTGTTTAGATTTAGATTTACACATTAGTAAAACAAGACCTAATGTATTACCAGCTCCACCAATTAATACATATCTAAACATTTGTAGGTTAATTAAAGCTGTTGGTTCTTTTCCAGCATTCACTAATTCAGCATTGATTCCAGTATTTGAAATACATAATGCGAATACAATTGGGAATACAATAGAAGAACCATTAATTCCAAATAACCATAAAATATTAGAGAATAAATAAATTCCCATAAACATCCAAATATTATCAACACCTGAAATAGCTGGTGTTAAAATAGACATAATGAAATCTGGTAAATTTTTACCTGAAGCTGCTACTAAAGCAATATTTAAACCATAAATAATAATAATATTAGCTGCAAGTGGTAATAAACTATTTACAAAATCAGTAACTGCACTTGGTACACTTGCTGGAAATGAAATAACTAATTTCTTGCTTACAAATCGTGAAATTTCTACTGAAATCAAAGCAATAATAATTGCAACAAATAATCCATCAGCTCCTAAATAGCTTGTTTGGATACCACCATCTTTTAATGGTGCTGACACCATTAAGAAAGTACACATTGCAATAATACCATAGACTGCTGATTTCATTTGATAGCTTTCTGCTAAACAATAAGCAATACCAAATGCTGAAATAAGACCAACAAGTCCCATTGTATAATTATATGGTAAAGTTAATACATCATAATTTGCGACAGCAAATTGTTTCCAACTAATTAATGCTTTTAAAAAGATATTTCCTGTATGTAAATCAACTAAATCTAGATTAATTGGTGGATTTGCAACAATTAAAAATAAAGATCCAATAACAATTAATCCAAGTGGCATCATCATTCCTGATGAAATAGCTTGTAAATGTCTTTGTTGTGCTAACTTATTAGCGAAAGGCTCTAATAGCTTTTCTAATTTTTCTATCATTTTTTCCTATTCCCCTTAAATATTTAATTAAAATTGCCAACCATTAAATGTAAATGCTGTATCTACTACATTTTCTGGATCATATTCTTCTAAGATTTTAGCATAACGTTCTTTATAATCGTTATCTACTTCCATTTGAGGAATAACTTTACTTGCTTCATGTAAGAAATGGAATGAATCACGTCCCATTGCTTTTCCTCTTACTGTATGTTTATCTAAAGCAACATCTGGAATTTCTGGGAATTTACCCATTGCAAATGATTTAATACAAATATTTTTTAATAAATCACTTGAACGATCTTTTTGACAACTGCATAAATAACGAATTGCATGAATGAAATACATTGGTTGATCTCCATCTGCATAATCAAAGTTTTTAGACATTTGATATAAGTTATTAACTAATACAGCAGCCATAGGATCTCCCATCCCAATATCTTCTACTGAAATAGTTAATAAACGTCTCCACATCTTTTCTAATAATTGTGGTGAAGAGATATACATTTCATATGCAAACATACATGCATCTTCTTCTTTTGCTCTTCTAATTGATTTTTGTAATGCAGAAATAACTTCATCTCCTGCATAACCGTTTTTTGTAACGATTTTTGACCATGGGTCATACATTGCTTTTGCCATTACTCTTGCTCCTTTATTTTTTCTGTGACATAATTGTGGCGAGGTGATTTTATGAACATTGATCATTTAAAAGATAAATTTGATTTAAATGAATTAGAAGTTTCTATATTAACTTATATTAAAAAAAATCAAAAAAATTTAAAAAATATTACCATTAGACAAATGGCAAAAGATAATTTTACATCAACTTCTGCCATCTATCGTTTATGTAATAAATTAGAATTTAGTGGTTATAGTGATATGATTTATCATCTATCTAGTAATACTCAGAATAATGCTCCTGCTCAAAAATACGAAAACTATTTACCTCATTTTATTCAATTATTAAATAAACATAAAAATAGTAAAATCGTTGTTTTTGGTATGGGATTTTCAGCTCCAATTGCTGATTACATTTGTCAAAGACTTACACTTAATGGCTTTTATGCCATGAGTGTCATTCATACCGAAATGCTTGATGAAAATTTCCAAGATGATACCTTATTGATTATCATTTCTAATTCAGGTATTACCAATAGATTAATTGATTTTGTTGAATTAGCACATAAGCAACATATTGATACACTTTGTTTTTTAGCTAATAAAAATTCTAAAACTTATCAATATGCAACTTTACCAATTATTGTTGGTACATATAATCCTTTTAGTCATGATAACCTTGTACCTAATACCTTTTTTGGACAAGTTCTCATTGTTTTTGAGTCACTTCTTTATTCATATTTATCCTCAAAAAAATAATATACTTCTTACAAATTTATTAAAATAATTTGTCGATATAAAAAAACATGTTTCTATTTTCGAAACATGTTTTTATTAATCTAATTTCATATTTATTCTATCAACTTCACAAAAAATTCTTTTTATCATGAATTCATTAGAGAATTGAATAATCTTTCCTACAAACAATACTGCCATAATAGTTGCTATACCAAAATGAGCATTCATCGTTAATCCGATAACAAGCGATAGCAAATCAAATAAGCTGCGTACAAAGAAAAGCTTTTTATTGAAGCGATGAGCAGTCCCAAATACTATAGCATCATATGCACCTTTTCCTAAATCACTTGAAGTATAAATACCTACTCCAATTGCCATAATAAACACTCCTAAAATAGACTGCATCATTTGGAGTCCTTCTATAGAAAACGGTCTTATTATTTGCATAAATAAATCAGTTGATATACT
This sequence comes from Faecalibacillus intestinalis, assembly GCF_003024685.1. GTDB lineage: Bacteria > Bacillota_I > Bacilli_A > Erysipelotrichales > Coprobacillaceae > Faecalibacillus > Faecalibacillus intestinalis. The sequence continues at coordinate 59,385 of NZ_PYLQ01000002.1, forward strand.
CATAACAAGAGGATTAATAATTGTACCTATTGATATTTGCTTTTTATCAACAAATAATGTCATTACAATAAATATAGATGAAACAATTAAATTAGCAATTCCTAACGATATAGGAAAGCGAATCGTTAGACCTTCCCATACCATTGATAACGGATCACATCCATAGCCACCCTTAACAGCTAATGTGACACCTAAAGCCATGATTACCGTTCCTATAACAAGTAAACTATATCTTTTTTTCATAATTATCTCAATTCAGGCCAATAATCTTTATTAACTTCTATAAAGTCATCTAAAATTTTTTTAGCAATTGTTGCACTCGGTACCGTTTTTGATAACGTTAACGCTTGCCATAATTTTTGGTAAGAATGTTCAGCCCATGCTTCTACAACTAATTTTTCTACTGCCAATTGTTGTTCAATTAAACCTTTTTGGAATAAAGGAATATTCCCAATCGATAACGGTTCATATCCATCTTTACCAACAATACATGGAATTTCAACCATTGCATCATCTTGTAAATTAGCTATTGCTCCATTATTTTCAACAATCAATAACATTCTTTCATGAGTGTTATAAGCAAGAGCTATAGCTAAATCAACAATAAATTCTGCATGAATACCAATTTTTAATGTAGTACCATTTGAATGACCTGCTTCAGCAATTTTTTTACATTCACTAAATACTTCTTTCTCTCTTGTATCCATTACTTCATTCGCTCTTGTATATTCAATGTTAGAATTATTTACAACATGATCTTGAAATAAATAGTATTTTAGATAACTGCTTGGTATAGTTGTTGGATCCGTTTTTATAATTTCTCTAGTAAATAAATTGGTTTCAAACCAACTGTCACGTTTTGCATGTTCATATTCATATTGACTAGGTACATAACCATATTGTTTTACATGTTCACTAATTTTTGGTAATAATTCATATCCTGATTTATCTTTAATTGACGTATACCAACCAAAATGATTTAAACCATAATATCTAACATCCATATCTTTTCGACTTGATAAACCTGCGATTTTAGCCATATTATTCTCCATACCAATTGGCATATCACAAATATTAATAATACGAGAGTGAGGACGGAATCTTCTTGTTGCTTCTGCAACAATAGCTGCTGGATTAGAATAATTCAACATCCAGCAATTAGGCGAATATTTTTCCATATAGTCAATATTTTCTAAAACTCCTGCAATAGAACGCATTCCATAAGCAATGCCTCCTGGACCACATGTTTCTTGTCCTACAACACTATATTTTAAAGGAATTTTTTCATCTAATTCACGCATCGGTAACTGTCCAACACGAATGTGTGCTAAACAAAAATCAACATCAGTATAAGCAATTTGGGGATTAGTTGTCGCAACAAATGAAATACTTGGATCTTTTTCTTTTATCAAAATTTCACAAGCTTTAGCTAATTTATTTTGTCGATTCTCATCGTTATCATAAAGTTTTATTGTTCTTAATGGAAATCTATCTAAGTTATCTAATAACATTAATATAATTTCTGGAGTATATGTGCTTCCTCCTCCAGCAATTACAATTGAAAATTTATTCTTCATTTTTTTGTCTCCTATTGTATATTATTTTTAAAATCATACATTGGTAGACTTATCTTTGATTATATGATTTAGTTATTTTAATTAAAATTGTTCACTACTATAAACAAATGCATTTTCAATAGCATTTTTTGGATCATATGTTTCTAAAATTTTTCCATATCTTTCTCTATAATCATTATCAATTTCTAATTGTGGAACAACAATTGTTGCTTCTTCAAAGAAGTGTTTTGATCCTCTTCCCATTTCTCTTCCACGTTTAGTGTGTTTATCTAAAGCTAAATCAATAATTGTTGGCGTTTTTCCCATGGCAAAACCTTTAATAATAATATTTTTTAAATAGTCACTTGATCTATCTTTTGTACTTTCACATAAAATTCTAATTGCATGAATGAAATACATTGGTTGATCACCATCATCATATGGAAAATTTTTTCTCATTTCATTTAAAGCATGCACATGATCTGCAGCGTTTAAATTTCCAAATCCAATATCTTCTACTGAAATTGTTAATAAACGACGCCATAATTTATCTAACATTTGTGGAGAAGTAATATACATTTCATACGCACATTCACATGCTTCTTCCACCTTACTTCTACGAATTGATTTTTGTAATGTCGAAATGATTTCATCAGCAGCAAAACCATTTCTTGTTTTTATTTCTGTCCAGTATGTATAAGCCATATTTCTATCCTCTTTTATTGTATATTTTTTGATAAATAAACAATTTTTTGTAAAAATTGTTTAGAATTATTAGAAGATGTTAATTCTATAGAATTTTCCTTATTTAAAGATATTCTTCTGATAAAATCTAATAAATAACACATTTCAATATCATCTTCTTTATTAAATGCAAGTAAAAATACAAGTTTTACATCTTTGTTATTAAGTGAAATTGGATTTTTTAATATACCAACAGCTACTCCTGATTTCTTTTCCTTATTTATAAGTGGATGTGGTAAAGCAATTTTACTATTAATAACTGTTGAATAGAGGGTTTCACGTTCAATCACTCTTTGTGAAAAATCCTCTACATTTTCAATATAGCCATTTTGATAGAGTTGTTTCGATAATTGTAATATAACATCATTAAAATCTTCATTATGATTAAAGTATTGAATTATTTCAGGTGAAAACAATTCTTTTACAATTTCTTCAAATTGATTATTGTCACTTATACGATGAACTAAGCTAGTTAATAGTTCAAAATCCCTTTTATTAGGAATTCCTTCAATAACATAATAAGGAATCTTCATAGATTGTGTAATTCTTCTTGATGATATAACAATATCTATATGATTATTTTTTATAAATGTATCAAGATCGTGAAGTGTCACAAATCCATAGAAGTTCATTCTATATGAAAAGTTGTTTTTTAACCAACTTTCAATCATATAATTGAGTCCTGGACGTGCTTCACTTACAATAACTACTCTTAATTTTCTATTATAATTGTGTAAAAAATTTTCAATATATAATGTAATATAAGATAATTCATCATCATTAGGATAACATTTGACATGTTTATAAATGACATCTGATAAAACGATTGCTATTTCATATGACACAGGATACATTTTTTTAATTTCGTATATGATTGGATTTTTTAGCTCGTATTTTGTTTCAATGCGTCTAATCATATATTCGATATGTGTACTTAAATATTGAATGGTTTCTGTTGATTCTAAAAAATATACGTGGAAACGATCTGCAACCTTTTGACAAAACTCACTCAATACTTCATAACATTGGGAGGAAATATTGATTTGATCATTCGCACAAGACATTTTAATTCCCCAACAAAAATCATTAAGCAATAAACCATCATTTTCATTAATTTCAAAATCACAATTACTTAATTCTTCAATCATCAAATCAACAAAAGAATAGGCTGCTTTATTTGAAATAGGGTTCTCTATATAGAACTGACTTCTATTTCTCACAATCATCATATAGAAAGCTAAAGCTATCATATCAAGGCTTTGTCCTTCAATCACCATATAAATTGATTCAGCTTTTTCTTTAATAATATTTAAGATTTTTTGATATTCATTGTCAAAAAAATTATCATTTAATAACAATTCAATTTGTATTAAATAATCACTACGTTTTGACATAATAAGCTCTATCGTCAATTGTAATAATAATTGTCTTACTTCCTCTTCTTTACAATTGATATCAATATATTCACTTTTAATAACAAAATAATTAAAATTGTATTGTCTTACAAAATAATTTTTTATTTTTTGACAAACTTTATATAAAGTTTGTTCACTTAAATCTAATTCCTCTGATAAATCTAAGAAATATTGTTTACCATCAAACAATACTCTTCCTACAATAGCATACATCCTATTTTTATCATCTAATGACTTAGATAAATAGGGTCTGATAAAAGAGCACATATCCTGATACTTTTCATTATCTATGTAATATCCTTTTTTACTAGAAGACTTAATCATAAAATCATATTCTTTCAAAATTGTATTAATCACTACAATATCACTTCTAATAGTGCGTGATGAAACAGATAATACTTCAGCCATTCTTGAGCCAGTAATGCCATAAGAATTTCTAATTATAAGTTCAAGTATTCTGAGTTGTCTTTTGGTAAACATATTTTTCATCTCTTATTCTTTATCTAAATTTTCTTTTTTTAATTCTTCTAATTCCATTATCTTAAAAAATGGGTAATAAATCAATGTCATTACAGCAAGGCAAACAAATACTACAATAATTGATCTATAATCTAAAGTTGCTAAGAAAGCACCTACACCTGGTGGTAAAAAACCTGGTGGATTTGTAATTGGTAATCCACATAATCCTAATTTCATTGATAAGTAAACAATTATAGTAGGAATTAAAGGTCCAAATACAAATGGAATAAACATAATCGGATTTAAAATGATTGGTGTTCCAAAAATAATTGGTTCATTAATTCCAAATAAAGAAGGAATAATTCCCAACTTACCAATCGAATTTAAACTTTTTGCTTTTGATCTCATCATTAAGATAACTAAACCAATTGTTAAACCTGAGCCTGTAACTTGTAACATGTTATAGTAAGCATCATATGTAAAAACGTGTGTTACTGTTTTTCCTGCTGCATAATTTGCTATGTTTTCTGCAGCATATTGAATTGCAAATGGAGCCCATACTGCAGAAGTAATTGCTGGTCCATGCAATCCAAAGAACCACAATAATTGTGTAATAAGAATCACTAATAACAACATTGGTAATGTATCCATAGAGGAAATTGCAGGAGCCAGTAAGCTCATAATAAGTGCTGGTAACAATTTTCCACTCATACCCAAACAAATATTAGCAATAGCTGTAAAAACAATTACATTAATAACAAATGGTAATAAACTTGAAAAACTCTTTCCTACCATTTCTGGAACACTACCTGGAAGTGTAATTGTGATATTATGTTCTACCATAAATCTTGAAATTTCCACTACTAGAATTGCTGTAACGATAGCTGTAAATAAGCCTTCAGCTCCTAAGTAAGTAGTGCTTATTCCATTTTCAATAGAAGAACCACAAACAATTAAATGACATACAGCTGCCATAATCCCAATAAATCCTAAATCGAGATTATATTTTTCTTTTAAGGCCTCTGCAATAAAATAAGCAGCATAAAGTGATAGTAATCCATTAGTAAATTTATCAGGATAAGTAAAAACACTAAGATTATTAGCAATAAAATCATGAATTGTACCTGAACCTAATAAGTTCATAATCCCCATCGGTAATATACATAACGAACCGATAATGATAATAGGTATAATAGCGATCATACCGTCTTTGATAGCCTGTAAGTGTTTTTGCTCTTCAACTTTATTGGCAATAGGCATCAACCATTTTGACAGTATATCTTGTAACTTAGACATATTCGTTTCTCCTTTTTTTATTTAATTTCTGCTAGCTAGTTGAAATACAACTGTATAATACCAATCGTTAAAATAAATTACTAATCACAAATTTCCTAGTCAATAGGAAACACATTAAAATTAACAAACAAAAAAGAGTTAGTCATGAAAACCAACTCTTTTCTATCTTTTTATTTAATATTTTCAACAATATGTCGTGCGACTAAAATACCATTTGCACCCGCTTGGGCAAGCCCTCTTGTAAGTCCTGCTCCATCCCCAGCAACATATAAATCATCAATTTCAGATTCAAAACCATCTCTTACTTTTGGTCTTGCTGAATAGAATTTTGCTTCTACACCATATAATAAAGTATGTTCATTCGCAATTCCTGGTGTTACATTATCTAACGCTTCAATCATTTCAATAATTGATTTCATTGTATTGTATGGTAACACAAGCCCTAAGTCTCCAGGTACTGCTTCTGGTAAAGTAGGATCTGTATATCCTTCTTTTAATCTCTTATATGTTGTTCTTCTTCCACGTTTGATATCTCCATATCTTTGAACAATAACTGAACCATTTGATAATTTATTCGCTAATCTTGATATTTCATGGGCAAATTCATTTGGTTCATTGAATGGTTCACTAAATGTATGAGATACAAGTAAAGCAAAGTTTGTATTTTTACTTCCAAGTTTTGGATCATGATAAGCATGACCATTAGCAAGCATTGTTCCACTATGGTTTTCAATAACAACATGACCACTAGGATTTGAACAGAAAGTTCTTACTTTTGTTCCTACTGAAGTATTGTAAACAAATTTACCTTCATATAAGTTCTTATTAATTTCTTCCATAACAATATTGCTTGTTTCTACACGAACACCAATATCTACTTGATTATTATAAAGTTTTAATCCTTGATTTGATAAAACTTTTGTAAGCCATGCTGAACCATCTCTACCTGGCGCTAAAACAACTTTTTTAGCGTGAATCGTTTGTCCATTTTCTAAAACAATTCCTGTTGCATGATGGTCTTCTACAAGAATATCTTGAACAGATGTTTTAAATTGTAAATCCATATGTTGTTTTAATTCATTAGACATTTCTGTCATAATTCTTAAGTTTTCTTCCGTACCTAAATGTCTTACTTTTGCTCTTAAAAGTTTTAACCCAACAGCATATCCACGGTGTTCAATTTCTTTAACTTTATCTGTAGTAGGATCTGTAATTTCTTTAGTAGCTCCATGTTTTAAATAAAGATTATCTACATAATGAATCACATCTTCAACTTCATCATTATTTAAATAGTCAGTTAACCAACCACCAAACTCACTTGTAATATTAAACTTACCATCAGAATAAGCTCCCGCTCCACCAAAACCATCAGTAATAGAACACGCTGGGATACATCCAGGTTCACGATCTTTATGAACTGGACATTGTTTGATCTTTTTATCTTTAATAGGACAATGTCTATTCATAACGTCATGTCCTTTATCTATAAGTAATACTTCTAATTCAGGATTTTTTAAATATAATTCGTAACATGTCATAATTCCTGCTGGACCTGCACCAACAACGATTACATCATAATTTTCTTTCACTTTTTTCTCCTTCAATTTCCAAAAATATCCAAACCTTTCACATTATAGACGACTCTTTCTTATATCGCAAGTATTTACATGTTTTTTTATTTTGCAAAATGTTTTTATAGTTGATGAAAGATTGGTTTCATTTTTTCAAATGTACAAAAAGAATCAAAACCTATTTCTTTTAATAATTCTTTTGCTTCATCAATATAAGCTCCTAAATGTTCTGGCTTATGACTATCACTACCAATCGTAATAATCTTTCCACCTAATTCTTTATAAAGCTTTAAAATATCTCTCGAAGGTGTTGAATCCTTTAAACCATAACGATGACTTGAAGTATTAATTTCAATACCTTTACCATCTTGAATCACAGTTTTTAATATTTCTGTAATTATTGATTTTACTTTTTCAAAAGGATAATTGCCAATTTCATCATAACGTGTCATCAAATCCAAATGACCTAACACACTATAATTTTTATACTTTTTAACCACATTCAACATTTCTTGATAATAACCTTCTATATATTCTTGTTGTGATTTTTCTTTTTGATAATCTTGTGTCCAAAATTCTTGATCATTGACTTGATGTATAGATAAAATGATAAAATCAAAATCATATTGTTCATAAAGTTTTTGATAACGTGGTATTGTATGAACTTGCACACCAAATTCCATACCTTGTCTAATTGTAATTTTAGGATATTTTTTTCTTAAACTTTCAATTTCTTTAAAATACTTTGGATAATCTACATTTACTTGCGGTTGTCCGTAAAGGTACTCTATCGGACCTTCATCCCAATCTTTTTTGATTCCATAATCCACATGATCTGTAAAACAAATCTCGTCCATCTTCATCTTAATCGCATCTTTAATGACATCTTCCATTAAATAAGTGCTATCATCACTATAATTTGTATGTACATGATAATCACTATACATTTTCATCACCCTATCTCATTTTATCAAGTTTATAAACACAAAAAAAGCCTCTCGGCTCTCTTTGATATATAATTGGGAAGGGAATATGAAAAACTATTCATATTGTAAAAGATTGTTTTATCTTTTACATGTTTAATATACCCAGCTTTTGTGAACTCTATGCAACTTTTTTGTGTCAAACATGTAAAGAATTATTGTGAATTATGTGATGATAATCTTAAGTTTTTATTCACATACTTTAGATGGAGGTGATTTTGTGTCTTTACTTTATAAAGAAGTAGATGATTTTGAAGCTTATGCTTATCATCAAAAACAATTTAAGAAAATCACAAAGAAGGATTTACTAGGAAAATGGACTTTATTTTTCTTTTATCCTGCTGACTTTACTTTTGTCTGTCCTACTGAATTAGAAGATCTACAAGAAAAATATCAAGAATTTAAGAAAGTGAACTGTGAAATTTATGCCATTTCTACAGATACCCATTTTGCTCATAAGACATGGCATGATATTTCTGAAAACATTTCTAAAATAGAATATCCAATGATTGGCGATCCTACACATTCACTTACCTATGATTTTGATGTCTTTGATGAAAATGATGGTTTAGCTCAAAGAGGAAGTTTTATTATTGATCCTGAAGGTAAAATCGTTGTCTATGAAGTCAATGCTGGAAATGTTGGTAGAAATGCTGATGAACTTTTAAGACGTTTACATGCCTGTCAATTTGTATATGAACACGGGGATAATGTTTGTCCTGCTAAATGGAAATTAGGTGAAAAGACAATTCAAACAACTATTGAAAATATTGGTAAATAGAAATAATATGATAAAATGATATTGAGGGGAGGAAATAAGGATGCTTATTGATAAGTTAAATATTATTTTAAATTCTAACGATGAATTTTCTCCTAAATATATTATTAGTTCATTTGTTAAAAATAACTTAAATGATATTCCAACTATGTCTATTGATGCAATTGCTCTTTCCTGTCATACATCGAAAAGTCAAATTTCTAAATATGTAAAATCTTTAGGTTATGAAACTATGAAAGATTTTAAAGATGCTTGTTTAGATAACATTTCTAGTATGGAAAGAACCAATAAAACCTTATTTTCATTACAGAATAGTATAGAAAAACAATTTTCATCTTTTACAAATCACATCATTGATGAATTACATTACACAATGAATCAAATTGATGAAATCAATTTATTAAAATTAGTAAATGATATAAAGAAAAGTAAACGTATCTTTGTTTATGGTCATGGTCATGCAAGAACTCTTTGTACCTATATTCAAAATGAACTTTCCGCAAAACAAAAAGAAACTATTATCTGTGATGTTGATTTTGAAAAAGAATATAATTTTCAAGATGGTGATCTTCTTTTACTCATTAGTATCAATGGAAATACGTTTTACTTTGATAAAAGAGTGGTGCATCATATTTTAAAGTGTTCAGTTAACACATGGCTGATTAGTTGTAAAGATAATATAAACTTTTCAAAGAACTATTTATATATTCCAACATTAAATGATAAATATAATGATTATTTATTAAGACATATTCTTGATTTTATCTTGATGTATTAAGTTTCCATTTTGGAAACTTTTTTATTTAATTTCTATATATTTTCTATAATACCTTTGTAATTAAAAGTAAAGGAGAAACAACAAATGGGATTTAGAAAAGATTTTTTATGGGGTGGTGCGACAGCTGCCAATCAATGTGAAGGTGGAGCAAATGAAGGAAACAGAGGTGTTGCTAATGTAGATCTTATGCCTTTAGGTGAAGATCGTTATTTAGTTGGTACTGGTAAAATGAAAATGTATGATTTTGATGATCAACATTTTTATCCAGCTTTAACTGCTGTTGATTTTTATCATCATTATAAAGAAGATATTGCTTTATTTGGTGAAATGGGATTTAAAACTTTTCGTTTATCTATTGCTTGGACACGTATTTTCCCAAATGGTAATGAAGAAAAACCAAATGAAGTAGGATTAAAATATTATGAAGATATTTTTAAAGAATGCCATAAATATGGTATTGAACCTCTTGTTACTATTAATCATTTTGATTGTCCAATGTATTTAATTAAAAAAATCGGTGGTTGGCGAAGTAGAGAAATGATTAATTATTTCTACAAGCTTTGTAAAACTTTATTTATTAGATACAAAGGATTAGTTAAATATTGGTTGACTTTTAATGAAATCAATATGATTTTACATTTTCCTTTTGTCGCTGCTGGTCTTTGTTTTGAAGAAGATGAAAATGAAACGCAAGCTATGATTACAGCTGTTCATCATCAACTTCTAGCAAGTGCCATGGCCACAAAACTTGCTCATGAAATAGATTCAAATAATCAAATTGGTTGTATGTTAGCTGCTGGTTCTTATTATCCTGAAACATGTAAACCAGAGGATTATTGGAAAGCAATTTGTGATAATCGAGAAGTCTATATGTTTGCAGATGTTCAAGCAAGAGGTTATTATCATAATTATGCATTAAAATGGCTTGAAGAAAGAAATGCATCTATTCCTTTTGTAAAAGGAGATAAAGAACTATTAAAAGAAAATACCGTGGATTTTGTAAGTTTCTCATATTATTCATCAAGAGTAAGTAGTAGTGATTTATCTAAAGGAAAACAATCAGAAAGTAATATTTTTTCTTCTGCTAAAAATCCTTATTTAAAAGAAAGTGATTGGGGTTGGGCTATTGATCCTTTAGGATTTAGAAGTACTCTTAATGAACTCTATGATCGTTATCAAAAACCATTATTTGTTGTAGAAAATGGTTTAGGGGCCAACGATGTTTTAGAAAATGGATCAATTCATGATGATTATAGAATAGATTATTTAAGACAACATATTCAAGCAATGAAAGATGCTGTAGAAAAAGATGGTGTTAATTTATTAGGTTATACAACTTGGGGATGTATCGATTTAGTTTCTAATGGTACAGGCGAAGTTAAGAAAAGATATGGTTTTATTTATGTAGATCGAGATAATTTAGGAAATGGAACGTATCAAAGAATTAAAAAAGATTCATTCTATTGGTATAAAAAAGTTATTGAAACAAATGGAGAAGATTTGTATTAAAAAAACAGCTACTGCTGTTTTTTTAAATATCTTTCTAAAAATGAATGTGCAAGCGATCCTTGTTTAATTTCTTTTCTTGATTCTTCAATTGAATACCAATGAGCTTCATCGACTTCATTTGTCAGTTTAAAATCTTCACTATCAACAATAACGGCATAATTATGCATTAATGTATTAGATGGTTGATAATATTCATTATCATTATATGTATAATCAATTACATTTAAATTAACTTCTTCTTTAATTTCTCTAATCAATGTTTCTTTCGCATTTTCACCTTTTGTAATATATCCAGCTACTAATACATTAAAATCTTTTCCATATTGTTTAATAAGCAAAATCTTATCTTTTGTAGGATTAAAGATAATTGTTGAAATAGCACTATTAAACATTGGAAAACGAAATTGTTTACAAGTTGGACAATAAGGTACAAGCCCATCTATCCCACATTCTTTTTCTATAAGTTTAGTTCCACATTCACTACAATATTTCATTATTTATCACCTACGCCATTATAACGTAAACAAATAATAACTAACAATATTAAATTTATAAGATGAAAACATAAAGCGATAATAAAAACAATTTGATAACTTTGTGTAAAATCATATAAATAACCAATTAATGTTAATGAACTGGCACTTCCTACATTTGTAAGAAAACCAATAAAAGAATAAGTTCTTGCATAATTTTCATTTCCAAAGAAATAACGTGTTAACATTGGAATTCCTACAGCACCAACTGAATAAATAGAACCAAACATGAATGAACCGATATAAAGTAACATGATTTCTTGATGAATTACACCTAAAAACAATAATCCTAAAGAAAAACAATTTGCTAGAATCATAATAATAACTGCTTTTATAGGATTTAATAAATCACTTAAAAAACCAATTAATAATTTTGTACTGATATTACCAATCATTGTAAGCGACATAAGTATTGCTCCGCTAGTAGCTGATAAATGAATACTCAAAGCAATACCTGATAAATGTTGAGAAATACCTGTAATGGATGTATGTAAAAGTGTGAATATACACATACATATAAAACTGATTGTTATTAAATTGACTTTTTTATTTTGTATTTTAATAGTATCTTTTTTTTCTTGATATCCATAAGGTAGCATTCCTTCTTCTTGAGGATTAATTTTCCAAGGAACAATTAATACTGGAAGAACTAAAATAAGGATACAACTAGCCATTAATCGATATGTCATTTGCCAACCATAACTTATAATCCATGAACTTAATAATGGGGAAAAGATAGCTCCTGCAAGACCACTAAAACTTAAAGCTAAGCTCGTTGCTAATCCGTGTTTTTCATCAAACCAATTTGTAATAATTACTGTAATAGGAACCATTCCTCCAATACCAACACCTATTCCTCGTAAAATACCTAATATATAAAATAAATACACTGATCGACTATAAGACATCATCCAAGTTGAAACACTTGATAAAAGAACTCCTATAAGAAGAATCTTTTTATAGTTATATTTTCTTATTAACTTTGACATTTTTAATGATGTCAAAGCCGTTATCAATGTGGATAATGTTGCATGCATTGCAAACGTTCCTTTTAAAACATGTAAACTTTTTGATACTGGTGTATAAAACATACCTATGGCATTTGTACATAAACCTATAGAACTTGCTGCTAAACAACACATCAAAAAAAACAATCATCCAATGTTTATAACCTTTATTAATCATCATTTTTACCTCCAATAAAAATATATATGATGTACTTCTATAAAACATTAGATTTCCTAAATTAAGAAAAGGAGGATTAACCCCTCCTTGCATACTCTTGTGCTATTAAACTTGCTATAAATTGTAATTGATAAGGGTGACTATTTTGATCTTGTTTAGAATCAAAGGTAATCACATGATCAATAAAATCTGGATAACTTTCTTGTTTACTTGAAATCAACCAAATCTGTGGTTTCTTTAATCTATTCTTTAAAGTTCTAATATCAGGATAATCAAAATAACTTCCTGTATAAGAAAAGATAATTAATAAATCATCTTCATTGGTTGATGAAATATATTGTAATTGTTGCTTATAGGAAATATTTGAATAAGTTTGTTTTCCTAACATCAATAAATCACTTTGTAAATTAAAAGCAACTGCTCCTGCTTTTAATAAACCAAAGATACCTACTTGTTCATATTTTTGGATTTCTTTGCATAATGCATCTATTTGTTGTATATCTATTGATTTTTCTACCATTGTAATACTTTCTTTTACTTTTGAACTATATTCTTTTAATCTATCTTTAGCTTTAGAAGATGTAGAATATTGTTCAAAAGTCATATTTGTAGTAATCAACAATTCTCTTAGTTCATTAAAATCATTTAACCCTATTTCCTTACAAAAACGAGATATAGAACTCATTGCTACAGAACATTCCTTAGCCATCTCTTGAATACCAATATCCTTAATATCATCTAAATGATTTAATAAATACGTTGCAATTTGACTATTCGTTGAATCTTTCTTTTCACTCGCTAAAGTACTTAAAAAAACAATCGGTAACTTTCCATAAGGCATATCATCATCTACTTTCCACCAGCAAAATTATACATTAATCCTTCTTTCATTTCAGTAACATCCTTACCAAAGACTTCTAAAATTTTAAAAGAAAAAGGATAAGGTGTTGCTGGTCCTTGACTCGTTACAATATTTTGATCAAAAACAGCGACTTCATTTACAAAATCTCCACTTACAAGTTTATCTTGATAACCTGTATATCCTGTTACTTTTTTACCTTTAATGACATTGGCTTTTTCTAAGACAACTGTTCCTGAACACATCGCTGCTATATATTGATGATGCTCATTAAAATATTGAACAAGTGAAATCACATCTTGATTTTCTAATAAATTTTGACCACCAGGTCTTCCTCCAGGTAAAACAAGCATATCATAGTTTTTAATTTCATCATTAAAATACTTATCTGCTTTAATATACATATCATGCATTCCTCTAACAAATTCATTATTAAAACTAAATGTCTGACATTCTAATCCCCCTCGACGAAGTAAATCCACAATTGTTAATGTTTCTCCTTCTTCATATCCTTCAGCCATTAATACTGCAACACGTCCCATTTTATTCATCCTCCTTGACATCAAATGCATTAAAATAAACCATTCTCTTTTTAACTGCTAAAGCATCTCCACCTAATAATTCTACAAGTTTATAAGCAAAAGCATAAGCTGTTGCTGGTCCTCTACTTGTAACAATATTGCCATCAATGACCACTTTATCATTTAAATAAGTCCCTTGTTTTATTTTTTGATCATAGCCTTGATAAGCTGTAAATTTTTTATCAACTAATAAATTTGCTTTTTCTAAAACAATAGGTGCTGCACACATAGCACAAACATATTTACCTTTTTCATTCATTTGTTGTAAATATGAAATAAGTGTTGGGTTATTTTTCATCGCTTCTGCTCCACCATAACCCCCTGGTAAAATAACCATGTCATAATCAAGAAGTGTCTCATTTAAGATGTGATCACTTCTTACAATGATTTCATGTCCTCCTTTAACCTCTTGTTCAAAACCTACTAAATCACATTGAAGATGTGCTCTTTTTATAATATCTGCAATTGTTAGAGCTTCACCTTCTTCAAAACCTGACGCTATTATAATTGCTGCTTTTTTCATCATTATTCCTCCATTTCATCTTTACAATAATCTTTACAATGAAATGAAACAATGGATTTCCTAAATTAAGAAAAAAGCCTAAGAATTTCTTCTTAAGCTTTAAGATATTCAATAACATCTTTAGCATCTTTGGCTTCTAATAAAACTTGCATGGCTTTTTTATTATCCATAACTGCATAAAGATCTTTTAAAGTATTTTTAGTTACTTGAGGTTCTTTCATATTCATAGCAATTATAAATCATTGTTTCTTTATCTCCTGTTAAATCTAGTAAGATAAGATCTTTATCAATCACCATTTTCTATTCATCCGTTCCTTACACCTATATATTAGCAAACCCCTCTATTCTTGAATATAACAAAGAATCGCAAAAAACATGCCTCTCTTGGTATACTATTTTTGCAAAAAAATTGCACATAAACCTGTAAAAAAAAAGACTTCACTACTCAGCAAATCCTTCTTCTAATAATTCTTTTTCAATCTTTTCTTCCTCAACACCATTTGTAGAAGAAAATAAAACTCTAAATAAATATTTCGCCATGGCTCCTACAATAAACAGTTGAACAGGTAAAGCCATCATAAAACTACGACAATATGTTATCAAATAATGAGGAATAAATTGACTATCAAAACCATAACTATGATATACACCTAAAATACTAGCAAGTGCCACTTGACTGATAACCGTAAATACTTGAATCATTAAAACAATAACAATTCCTCGATCTATTGGCTGCACAACTTTAAAAGCAAAATACTTAGCAACTTTACTTGAAATAAAATAAGCACATAAAAAAATAATCACAAACTCGATCCACATACTTTTTAAAACAATTAAAAAAGTACTATTGGTAAAAGATGATGTTGCAAGTACTGTATTGTAGAGTGTCATCACATAAACTATCATCCAAGCTGTAATAGCTGTAAAAACAATAGCTTCAAATTTTGTTTTGGGCATTTTTATTTTTTTTTCATAAATTTCCTCCTAAAAAAATAAATGCCACCTCGCCCTCTGACAGTAGCAAGGTGACATTTAGTGTCTAGGTGTATTTTGGAGATATTTTATTTTAAAGACAAGAAAAAATATTTTTCTTGTGCATCTATCACAAAAAAATAATCAAGCTTTATTTATGCTCTATGCACAACAGTGCCTTTTTTAATTGTTTCTTCAAAGAGATGATCTTTATAACTTTATAAACCAAAATTCCTAAAATAATCAAGCATAAACAACTTAATTGATTATATCCACCCAAATAATATTCATCAGTATTTCTAACAGGATAAATATCAATTTCTATACAAATCCAAATAAGTGCTAATACTCCTCCTGATAAATAATGCCAAAATAATTTATTTTCTATTTTCTCTTTCGTCATCATCTTTCTCCTTTATTTTAAATCTTCCAATTTATGAATTATTTCTTGGGAAATAATTTGTTAAAAAGGAATTATATTATTATACTGATTCATTTTTTCAAACTAAAATAACATAATAAATAATAAAAAACTTATTATCAAAATAACTATTTTTTCTATTTTATACTCTTCTATCAATGGATTATGTGAAAATTAATTTTTTTAATTATTTTGTTTTATTTATTCAATAAAATAGTTTATAATAACCATGTTGGAAGTGTAGTGTTTGTATAGAGATTGAGCATCCTTGATGGATGCTCATCTTTTTTATACCATTTTAATAACCATGATCTACATGTTTCCATTCACCCTGTTTATTTCTTACAAGTAACCAAATCCAATCTTTATAAGTACTATTAGGATTTAAAGAACCATCTCCACCACTTCCATCAACATCAAATGTTGATGTTAAAACAATAGCTTCATCTCCACCATATTGTTGTAGTATTTCTTTAAAATAATTTTCATTATCTCCCGCATAATAAATTTCTTTTAATGTACAGCCTTTAAAATTTTCATTAAAATACTCAATAACTGTATTAATTGCTGAAGTAATATCATCATAGCTATAAATATTTGAAGTGACTTCTTTTTCTACAATATCATTTTCTTCTCTTTTTTCTATACGAACAAGCATATTGATATCTGTTTGAATAACATATTGATAAAAATCATCAATATATGCTTTATAGTTTCCTCCACTATAATGACTAGGAAGGATGACTTCTGTAAGAGGAAGTTGTTGATTCATCAAAATATCTTGTGCATGTTTAATAATTTCTATTGGGTCTTTTTCAAGAGTTGATGTAATGCTATCTGTAAAACCATATTCTTTTGAAACATATTGAATGATTTTGTTATTTTTATCATAACTAACATCAAGTCTTAAAGTTGGTTCATCTTTATCATTACTGAAATTAAAATAATTTTCTTTTTTATCTTCATAAACATAACCATTTTTCATCAATTCATCTATAACTTCTTGAGGAAGGAGTTCTTTTAATTCTTTGATTGTTTCTGATTCACTTAAAGTACTAAAACGTAAGTATTTATGTTTTGATTGCTTTAATTCGGTATTGATTTCTGTACGTTTTGTTTTTCTTTTTTGAACAAACATTTGTCCTTTTTGATTAAAAGAAAGTTCTACTTCAAAAAGTTTACTTGCTTTTGATTTATAGTTCACTTCAATTCTAAAATTATCAGAAATATCTTTTATCTTAGAGTTAAAAAGATAATCTTCTGGTTTCCAAATAACTTTTAAACCTTTTTTTGTATGATAATATTTTTTATAAAGATCATAAGAAATCGTAGTATCACTTTGATAGACTTTTCCACCTAGATGAATCTCTAAAGGATTTCCTCCTTGAACAATACGAATTGATTCTATTTTGTCACTTTGTACATCTACTGTAAAATAACTTGTTGTAAGATACCCATCTAAATAATATTTTCCATCATAATTTTTTAAATCTAATTGCGATTGTTTAAAATCTGTTTTTTTAGAAAAATACTTTTCTTCATATTTCTTTTTCAATTGCACTTTATCCATTATATCGACCTGATCATGAATTAAATAATAATCCATAGGTGTTGCTTGAGTAGTAATAGAATTATAGGTTTGATTATAAGCAAGAATTTCAAATGTATCTTTTGTTTCTTTGTTTTGAATACCTAATACAAATAAAAGAACTACACAAGAAATAATCAAAATAGGTTTATAGTAATGATGTTTTTTTATAGGAATTTGTTGAAGAAGATTTTCATCAACTTGAATTTCATCATAATAATTTTTAAATGATTTATTTTTCATCAGCCTCTATCTCCTTTCTTAATTGATTTCTTGCTCGGTTTAATAAAACACGAACATTATTTTCTTTGATATGTAATAATTCTGCCATTTCTTTTGTTGAATATCCTTCATAATAAAATAAATAAAGAACTACATTATACTTTTTAGAAAGCTTATTTAAATAAGGGGTCAAATCAATTTCTTGCTTTTCAAAAATATAAGTTTGTTCATCGATTTCATCTACTTTATTATGCCAAAAAGACTTCAAAGATGTTTTACTACAATTAAGTGTTACCCTTATAAACCAAGCTTTTTCATGTTCTAAAGATTCAAAAACAGGTTTTCTTTTCATATAACGATACATCACATTTTGAAAGATATCATCTGCTTGATCTTTTTGATGACATTGGCTAAAAGCAAGACGATAAACCAGATCTTTTTCACGTTGAATGACTTCTTCCATATTTAAAACCTCCCTTCATTAGTAATACTTTTTAAAGGTATCATATGTTACAAAAATTATAACATTTTCATAAAAAAAATACCTTGGTATTACCAAGGTAAATGATCTATATTAAGTTTTTCATAATTTATATTTTGACTTTGATAATAATGAACTTGATGATTCTCATCATCAAGGATTTTAATGATATTATTTTTAAGTATGACAATCGTTACTTTTATATCACCTTTTTGACTCATAATATAAAATTCATATTGTTTTTCTTGATTATCTTGATTAATATAAGAAATTGTAGGATTATTTGAAAATTCTGTTTTAATTGTTTTAATCTTTTTAAAATCATTAATATTTAAATAATCACAAAATTGAATAACTTTCTTTTGTGTCAAACCACCAGAATACATAACCACTAACGAAGCAGGTTCACGATAAGCTAAAGCCAATTGGTCACCTACATAATAATCACTGCATAATCTTTGGATGATATTATTATAATTATTTTCATATTTTTGTTGTTTTTGGACTTTATACATACCAATTAATGTAATTGCAAAAATAAAACAAACAATACTGATGATAAAAATATCTTTTCTTTTTTTCTTTCTTTTTTGAATAATATATTCATTGCTTTGAAGAAGTTCTTCATAGTCTAGTTTTAAAATAGATGTTATCTTAGCAAGTAAGGTAATATCAGGATAACCTCTTCCTGTTTCCCATTTACTAATTGTTTTGTTGCTGACTTTTAGTAAATCAGCAAGTTGACTTTGAGTGTACCCTTTTTTAAGTCTTGCATTTTTTATTGTTCTAGCAAATCTATCATTATCCATATACCTTACCTCCTACTTTAACTATACATGAACCTCATTGAAATAGAAAGAAAATGACTATCTACCAATTGTAGACATGTTTAGAAATGTTTCCAATTTGGAAACATTTTTAATTTTATAGATAAATGCTTCTATAATGCGTGGTGAGGTGATTAAAATGAAAAAAAGAAGAATAAATAGTGAGATATTGTATTTAATTGCAATATTAGTTTTATCATTTTCAATAGACTTACTGACTATTGCAAACATGGGGTTATCTGCTATAAATGGACCCGCTTATATTTTAAGTGAAAAAGTTTATTCACTTACTTATGGGCAAGCAGAATATATTGTTGAAGGGATTATTTTTATCATTTTTTGTATTTTAATGAAGAAATTTAAAATGACATATTTGAGTTCTTTTATCACAGGTGTTTTATATGCAACAATGGCAGATATTTGGAAAATAATTATTCCTTTCTTTCAAACTCAAAATGAAATATGTTTTCAATTTCGTATTGTTTATTTTTTTATAGGTTTTATACTTTCAGCAATGGCTGTCGCTATGTTTTATAAATCTTATTTATATCCTCAAATCTATGATTTTTTTGTTCAAGAAATATCAAAAAAATATCATATTACTTTAAAAATATTTAAAACTTGCTTTGATTGTACATTCCTTATTTTATCTTTTATCATGTCTTTATTCTTATTTCATGGAATTGTTGGTATTGGTATAGGAACTATTATTGTTGCTTTGTTTAATGGAACATTCATCAGTTTTTTCAAGAATTTTCTTGATAAACATTTTATATGTATTCCAAAATTCACCAAACTTGAAAAATATTTAAAGCTATAAAAAAGGCTATAATGAAAACCTAAAAGCTAGGTTTCTTTATAGTCTTTTTATTCAGCAATCATCCCTTTATAGTTCATACCATAAAGTTTAGCAAAACGACTCATTGTATATTCACCAGCCGCTAATTGTTCCTTTGTAGGTGCATATCCTTGGAAAACAAAATACATATCTTTTCCTTGTAATAAACATTCATCTACATAACCATAAAAACGATCTAAAACATTACGAATAGCTCCTGACATACTATGCCAATAAAGTGGTGAACCAATAACAATTGTATCTGCTTGTTTCATTTGTTCAATAACTTCATCTAATTGATCATCTTCAAAGTTTTGACCATAACTGCAGATTTTATAATCAACTAGATTTAATGTTTTAAATTCTTGATCTTTTAAGAATTTTTTAGTAAGTCTTACAGTATTTCCATTTTTATTAGGACTTCCATTAATAAATAAAATACTCATTTTTATATCTCCCTATAACTTATATATAATTGTGTTTCATTTCTAATAATTTTATAGTGTTTAATAATATTAATTAATAAATTAATTTGATATTCTTCGATATCACCTATCAAATAAAGTTGTTCATTTGACAATAAGGGTTCAAAAGAATAATCATTAAGTTGTAATAGATTTATGATTTCATCTTTTTGTTTGCTTAGACAAACAATAATTGCTTTTTGCATTTTTTCACCAACTTTATTTATAAAATATATCTAATTTTTCAATTGCTTCTTTTACAACACTTTCTTTGTAATACGTTTGTATATGGGTTGCATCTTTAAGATAATAAAGTTCTTTTTCTTTTGTCGTAATCGCTAGTTCAAAAGCTTGTTCACTCATATAATTTGTATCAGCATGATCTCCAACCATCATTAATAATGGTTGATCAAGAAGATACATAAATTGAACTGGATCATAAACCATCAAATCCATCAAGTTTCTTTGTAAAAAACATGAATGACTATTAGGATGAAAATGTGTTTCTACATAATATTCATAACCTTCTCGATACATTTCAATTGGTAATTGATGCCCTACTTCTGGTTTCATCTCTGTCATATTCGCATTATAAATCAAAGTATCTTCATTTAATTCTTTTTCTCGAATAGAAGCAACCTCATGAAGTCTTTTTAACACGGTATCAACTTGACTGTTTTGAAAGCCTTCACGTCTAACCACTCCCATATTAAACATAGAGACAGTAGCTATTTTCTTTAAACGTTTATCCATTTGTCCACATGAAAGCAGATAGCCTCCACCACCGCAAATACCTAAACCATAGATACGTTGTGAATCAACACCAGGAAATGAGAAGATAACATCAATCATCCCTCTAATATCTTCTATGCGATAATAAGGAATATCTTGTTGTCTTGGCATTCCTTCACTTTCACCAAAAAAATAGGATCACTTACAATTGTTATATATCCTTTTTCTGCCAATCTTTGTGCATATAAGCCCGCAGTTTGTTCTTTGACTGCTCCATTAGGAACAGCGATAACAATAGCAGGATATCGTTTATCTTTACTATAGTTTTTTGGTGTATAGATATTAGAAGCAATTTTTATGCCATTTAATTGATAAGTAATTGGATATATTTGAACTTCATTTTCTTTATTTTCAGTTATAGCATTTTCATAAACCAATCCAAAAGGATTAGAAGAAAAGGGAAAAGCTTCCCTTTTATCTAATTGAATCATTAATGACCTCCAAACACTTTAAATTCCATTGTATTTAATTTATCATCAATTGTTTTAACTTCTTCTTGACTTAATTCAACATTACCTGCTTCAAAGTTAGATTGAAGTCTATCAAGTTTTCTTGATCCTGGAATTGGAATAATGAAATCATATTTATTAATCATCCAAGCAAGTGACATTTGTGCATTTGTAGCATGATGTTTTTCACCAATTTTAGATACGACTTCTAATAATTCATTTGTCTTTTTAATTCCTTCTTCGCTATATTGTGGCATATCAGGTCTAAAGTCTTGTTCCCCACTACCGAAATCTTTTTTTGATTGATAAGCTCCTGTAAGTGCTCCATTAGCTAAAGGAGAGAAAGCAACATAAGTAATACCTAATTCTTTACATACAGGCATTAAGTTTTCATGCCATCTTGCCATCATTGAATATCTATTTTCAATAACAGTTACTGGACATATAGCATGTGCTCTTCTTAAGTATTCTTCATTTACTTCTGAAATACCCCATGCTTTAATCTTTCCTTCTTCCATTAATTCTTTCATCACACCAGCAACAACTTCTGGTTCTACATTAGGATCAATTCTATGTTGATAGTAAATATCTACATAATCTGTTTGTAATCTTTTTAATGATCCTTCAATTGATTGTCTAATTTTTTCAGGTGTACTATCAAATTCAAGATGATCTCCTTTATGTGTTACTCCAAATTTAGTACATAAAACAACATCTTTTCTAAATGGTTTAATAGCTTCACCTACCACTTCTTCATTATAAGCAATGCTTCCATCAGGATTAATTCCTGTATAACATTCAGCTGTATCATAGAAATCATACCCCATTTCATGCGCTTTTCTTAAAATTTCTACAGCTTCATCTTTTGGTGTTGGTACACCACTAGCATGAGATAACCCCATACATCCTAGCCCAATCGCATTTACATACATATCTGTCTTTCCAAGTCTTACTCTTTTCATCTTTCTACTTTCCTTCCTCATAATCACATGAAGCTGATACTTCAGCCCATTTATCTAATTCTGCAATTTTTGCTTCTAATGTTGATTTAACAGCTGTTACAGCAGCTTTACCTAATGTTAAGATTTCAGGTAAATCATCATTATGAACCACTTCTACAATCACTTTACCTGCTTTATCTGGATCTCCAGCTTGTTGATGTTTATTTTCAAAGTTACCAGGTCTTGATTTACCTACTGTTGCTTCATAATCACCAATTTGAGCTTTTGTTCCTTGTAAAGATTTCCCATCATAGAATCTTGTTCTAAAAGCACCTGGTTGAACAACCATTGCTTTAATTCCTAATGGAGCAAGTTCTTTCATTAAACCATTTGTAAGTAATTCTAAGGCTGCTTTACTTGAAGCATAATATCCTGAACCTACAGCGGATCTTGCTGCTGCAATCGAAGTTACATTTAGAATATAGCCTGATTTTTGTTCTCTCATTTTAGGAAGAACGGCTTTAATTAATTCAATTGGTCCAAATAAATTAGTTTGATATAAAGTTTGAACTGCTTCGATTTCTCCTTCTTCTACAGCACTACGATAACCATATCCTGCATTATTAACAAGAACATCAATTGTTCCAAATTTATCGTATGCTTCTTTTACAGCGTTTTTAATACTATCTTGACTACATACATCTAAAGAAACAGCTAAAGCCGTTTCTGGATAAGCTTCTACAATATCCATCACTTTATCTTTATTTCTTGCCGTAACAATTGCTTGATCCCCACTTTCTAAAACAGCTTTCGCAATTCCTTTTCCAATACCACTTGAACATCCTGTAATTAACCATGTTTTCATTTTTTAGTTTCTCCTTTTTACACACATATTTTATTTTTTTATTACTTAAAAGTACAATACCAATAAAGAAATGTGCTATAATTTAAACGCATAGTAGGAGGTCATTATATGATAGAACTTAATCAACTTGAACAACTTATTTATATTGCTGAGAATAAAACAATTTCTAAAGCTGCCAAAGAATTATTAATTTCACAACCAGCCCTTTCACGCTCTATGCAAAGATTAGAAAGTGATTTAGGAGTAGAACTCTTTGATCATTATAAAAATAAAATTGTTCTTAATAAAAATGGTGAATTAGCTGTTAAGCATGCTCAAAAAATCATTAAAAGTATTCAAACAATGATAAATGATGTACAAGATTATGATCAATCATTTCATCGTATTTCTATTGCAACTTGTTCTCCTGCACCCATGTGGGATATTGAACCTTTAATTAAAGAACTTTATCCACAAATAACAATTCAAACAGCCGTTATTAACAAAAAAGATTTACTTACAAAATTAAAAGAAAAAGAGTATCACCTTGTGATTACTCCTGAATATATTGATGATTCTCAATATTTTTGTATTCCTTATGTTGAAGAAGATCTTTTATTATCATTACCATTAAATCATCCTCTTGCAAGTAAAAAAGAAATTAAATTTCATGATTTAGATGGTCAAACCATGCTTCTTTATTCAAATATTGGTTTTTGGCATGATTTACATATGCAAAAAACCCCAAAAACTAAATATCTCTTACAAGAAGAACGCCTTACTTTTAATGAAATTGTCAAAGCATCAACACTTCCTTCTTATACTTCTAATCTTTCTATTAAAAGAGAGGGTAAGATGTCTGATCGTGTAATTCTTCCCATTAATGAAGAAGAAGCCCATGTCACTTATTATGTTGTGATGCTTAAAAAAAATAAGAAAAAATATAAAGATCTCATTGATAAAATTGATCATTATTATGATTATTAAAAAAGAGCAGTGTATTTTTATTTCTTACACTGTTCTTTGCTTTCTATAATAACATCTAACAAATCATTTATATGATTAATTTGTTCATTTGTAATTACTTTTGTTTCAATAGGTTTCAATAATTTACTTATATTTTTAAAATTATATCTAATTTGCGGCATAAGTAAAACTAAGTCATAATTACCTATTACTTTACTACAATCTTCTGTATGAAATGCTTCAACTTCTATGTTCAACTGCTTTTTTTCAATTTCTTCTTGCAAAACATGACAGATATTTTTTGCTGAAATTGAAAACGAACAAATTATCGCAACTCTATACATCTTTTTCTAAAATATATAATGCATCTCTATTAAAATATGTCATTTTAATAATGCTTGTCTTTCCATTAATTGTTTGAAGTGGTGAAACATATCTTCTTGTTAAATCAATTGCAATTGCTTTATAGTTTGATAAATCTAAATTTAATTCAATGTCAATATTGTGTGGAACATATAACACAATTTTATCATCTTTTCTAGCAATTCTAATTTCTGGATTTTCTTTTACAAGTAGTTCTTGTATAGCTTTTAACCCATATAAATCATAAGTTTCAAATATATATTTTATATAACCATAATCCCAAGCACCATCAAAGCATAAAGCTTGTTGCCAACATTTAGGAGTCGCAAATCCTTCTCCCAACGAAGCTTCAAATCCTTTATTTGTAGTATGCCAACTATAGATTCCTGCCGCTCCATAAGTAATTCCAGCACTGGCTCCAGAAAGTAAAGACATCCATGCAGCTCTAATGATATCTTCTTTACTCCATCTTCCATACATTTGTCTAGAATATCCCATATCTTCATAACATGGTTCACTATTTATTACTGGTTTACCTTTATATTTATCTGCCATTTCTTCTGCAAGTAAGTAAGGCATTCCTAAGTTTTGAGCATTATGACCACTTTGATAAAAACATAAATCCAAATATGAATAAAGATTATCTGGTATATATGTATATCTTCCTTTTATGTGTGTTGTATATAAACAATTAGGTGCTAATTCTTTTATTTGTTTAGCACATTTAACATAATATTCAATACATTGTTCTGTATTAAAATCAGTATCTCCACTAATAATATAAAGTGGTTCATACTTTGTAAATGTTTCATGAATAATATTTATATAATTGTCAATACAATCTATTGGCATAATACCTTTTGAATAAAATTGACTTGCCCATGTATCAGGAACAAAATTACACCACATTATAACAAGCGCTAATTCAAAGCCTTTTTCTTTAGCACGTGCGCACATTTTATCTGCATGCTCAAAATAAGATAAATTTAATTTTTTATAATTATATTTTCCATCAATAACTTCAAAAGGTTCATAACATAAATCTGTGGCGGATGCGTCCCATTGAGGGAGGATGTTGATTTGTAATGTGTTAAAACCTTGTGATTTACGATAATCTAAATAATAATCCCAATCATTATCTTTAATATTTGTAAATGCAGACCAGCATGTATCTGCTAGGTAAAAAAATGGTTTCCCATTTTTCATTAGAATATTGTTTTCTATTGTAAGTGACATAATTTTCCTCCTATTTATTTTCTGTTGTAAATGCTATTCTACGGTAGCTTCTAAACTTTGTTCTTGTTCATATCTTTGTTTATCAGAAACTTTAAAGAATGGATACCAAATTAAACATCCAATGAAAATACATACAACTTGTAAAATTGCAGCTTGCCAACCCCCAGCAAGTAATGGTTTTAAGATAATTGGCATACACCATGGTACTTGTACACCTGTAAATCTTGGTACTAAACCTATGTACATACTGAAATAAGCAACTAATGTTTGTACAATTGGTGTTAGAATAAATGGTATTGCCATTAATGGGTTCATAATTAAAGGATAACCAAATACAACTGGTTCATTAATTGTGAATAACCCAGGAATAATACCTAATTTCCCCATTGTCTTATTTTGTTTTGATTTAGCAAATAATAAGATAACGATACATAATGATAAAGTACCTCCTGCACCACCAATTCCACTAAAAGTATCATAGAATGTATTACATAAAATATTTGGTAAAGCTTTACCAGCAGCATATGCTTCTAAGTTAGCTGTTGCCATAGGTAAATATACAGCAGTAATTACACCACTAATAACATTTGATCCATGAATTCCAAAGAACCATAAAAGCATTTGTACTAAAATTAAAACCACTAAAGACCATACACTTCCACCTAAAGAATTTAAAGGTGTCACAATAACTGTATAAACTAACTGTGTAAATGAACCATAAGGAGTAAATGAGAATATTGTAGCCACAGCAATGAAAATTAATCCTACTAAGATTGCTGGAATTAATGCTGTAAATGTATTAGCAATCATTGGTGGTACACCATCTGGCATTTTAATTTTTAATTTATCAACATTCATAAATGCACAATAGATTCTTGTAGCTATCAATGCAGCAATCATTGCACCGAATAAACCTTTAGCACCCATAAATTCCATCATCAATCCACTATCTTTTGTTAGTGGTGTAGTAATAAAAAATGCAAAAACTGAAATTAATCCTGCTGGAATTTGATCACATTTAAAACTTCCAGCTAAACGATATCCAATTAAGAATGCTGCATAAATTGATAAACAGCTTGTTGTTACTGTTGATGCAGCTAAGAAATAAGTTTTAACTCCTATTTTTTCAATAAATTGTAAATAAGGATCAAATGGGAATACCCCTAAAAGACATCCAATTGAACCAATAATCAAGATAGGTAATGTCCCCATCAATCCTTTAGAAATAGCATCTAGATAAACATTTGATGCAACCTTAGATGATAGTTCCAAAGCTTTATTAACATATTTGTTATCCATTTTATTTTTCCTTCCATCTCATACATATTCTAGTAGTGTTGCAACTCTCTACAACCAAAAGTATAATGAAAGTGGTTTCATCGGTCAATACTCAAACTAAATTTTTATTTAAGTTTTAACTAAATATTTTACTTATTTATTTAGTGCTATCACGTTCTATTATTTCAGTACTTACCATTATTTTTAATGTATTTTCATTTTCAGAAAATTTCTCTATCAATCTTTTTACTGCAACTTCCCCTAGATATCTTTTATTTACTCTGACAGTTGTTAATGATGGTGTTGAATAACTTGCAAATGAAATATCATCAAATCCTGTTATTGGGACATTGACATTAAGCTCTTGCATAGCTCTTATAGCCCCCAATGCAATATAATCATTAACTGCAGCGAAGGCATCTGGCATCTCATCTTCTCCATTTATAAGTTCTACTAAGTAGTCCTTAAAATCTCTATAACTATCATCTATCGTTGGTTGAACAAAGGCTTCTAATTCTGGAACTACATTTAATCCATTATCCATCATAGCTTGTAAATAACCCATTTTTCTTTCTTTAAAGTTATTTATTTGATTAATAGAATTAATCAATCCAATTCTTTTATACCCTTTTTTAACTAAATAATTTGTTATTTCATACATCCCATCTCTATTATTAATAGATAAAAAATCACATTTTTGATTTGTATAAGCATTATCGATAATAATATATGGTATTCTAAAATTTTCAAATCTTTCAACATCTTCTAACTGCATTTCTGTTCCTAAAAGAATTAATCCGTCACTTTTTGAAACATCATCAAGTTGTTGTATTTCTCCTATCTGATCACTATCTATATATATAATATTTAATCTATAATCTTGTTTCGTTGCCTCATTTTCTAAACCTCTAATCAATTCAGAAAAAAAAGGTGTGTCACCAACAACTCGCTCTTTTTTACTATAAATAACAAGTGTCAAAATACCTGTCCTTTTTCCAGTTTTAAAATATCCTAATTTTTCTGCCACTTCTATAATATGATCTCTTTTTTCTTTACTAATAGATCCTTTTCTATTATTAAGTGCATTGCTTACTGTTCCAGGAGAAACTCCTGCTTCTTTTGCAATTGCAGCTACTGTTACTTTTTTCAATATAATCACCTCTTCTTTGATTATATCACAATAAACAAATAACTAAATATTTATTATCTTTATTTACCTTTAAAATAAAAAAAGATATGATATTTTTAAGATTTCACTTTTTAAAAATTATCATATCCATTATTTCCTAATCTAAATCATTTCCATGAGATTCGATTACTTTTTTATACCAATAGAATGAATCTTTTCTTCTTCTTGATAAATCTCCAGTACCATCATCGTATTTATCAACATGGACAAATCCATAACGTTTTGCTGTTTCACCTGTAGATGCTGAAACTAAATCAATACATCCCCACATAGTGTATCCCATTAAGTCTACACCATCTTCATTGACAGCTGCATCCATAGCTTTAATATGATCTCTTAAATAATTAATTCGATAAGTGTCATGGATTGAACCATCTTCTTCAATTTTATCAAATGCTCCTAAACCATTTTCCACAACAAATAATGGCATTTGATAACGATCATATAATCTATTTAATGCATTTCTAAGTCCTGTTGGATCAATTTGCCATCCCCAATCAGAAGCACTTAAATAAGGATTCTTTAATCCAAGTGATAAGTTTCCTCCACCTGCTCCTTGATATTGTTCAGGATTATATGCTGCAACTTGTGACATATAATAAGAGAATGATAAGAAATCAACTGTTCCTTCTTTAATGATTTCTAAATCACCATCTTCAATTGGAAGAATAATTCCTTCTCTTTCAAATTCTTTTAATCTATAACTTGGATAGTATCCTCTACATTGTACATCTGTATAGAAAATATTATTATGAGTATTTTTCCATGCAGCTAATGTATCTTCTGGATGACATGTCATTGGATAAGTTAAAGTATAAGCTAACATACATCCAATTTTAAAATCAGGATTGATTTGATGTCCTAATTTAACAACTTTAGCACTTGCGACAAATTGATAGTGTGCCATATTGATCATTGTTTGTTTATCTTTTGTAAGCACACCACCTTCCATCCATGGTGACATTTCAATACAGTTAATTTCATTAAATGTAAGCCAATATTTAACTTTATCTTTATATCTATTAAAAACAACTTCACAATATCTTACATAACAATCAATTGTTCTTCTATCAGCCCATGAATTCCAAGCTTCAGTTAAAGCAAGTGGTGTTTCATAGTGTGATAATGTAACTAATGGTTCAATACCATATTTTAAACATTCATCAAAAACATTATCATAAAATTTTAATCCTTCTTCTAATGGTTGTTCACCTTCCGTACCTCCATTAGCGAAAATTCTAGACCAGGCAATAGATAATCTAAAACATTTAAATCCCATTTCTGCCATTAAAGCAATATCTTCTTTATAATGATGATAAAAATCAGTAGCTTCATGATTAGGATATAAACAATCATCAAAGCATTCAAAATGATCTACATCTTCATAATTAGCCCCAACAAACATAGGTGCTTTTACTTTTTCACCTGCTTTATTAACAAAAGTAATACAACGAGGTTCTGTATGTGTTCCATTAGTAATAACATCATCACTCGATTTACCACGTCCTCCTTCATTCCATCCACCTTCATATTGATTTGCAGCTGTTGCTCCACCCCATAAGAAATCTTTTGGTAAACTCATTAATATTTCCTCCTTTAGTTTGTATTTATACTATATCATAAGATAAATAATTATTGTTGTATGTTCATTATTAGAAAATACTTTTACATATTTTCTAACATACTTTTTGTTCTTTGATAATCCTGTGAAGGTTTTGTATTATACTCTAATAAGTCGAATGATGATAAATATGACATTTCTTCTTCATTTAATTGAAAGTCAAATAAATTTAAATTATCTTTCATATATTGTTTTTCCATCGGACGTGTAATAACACTTATTCTATTTTGTACAAGATATTTCATCGCAATTTGTCTTGTTGTTTTATTATACTTTAATGCTATACTTTTTACTTTATCATCTTCATAAATAGGCAAAGTTTCTTCTTTACCAAAGACTTGATATCCTTGTAAGACTGTTCCTTTTTCATTCATAACTTCTAACATTTGTTTTCTTTGACATCTTAAAGTAACCTTTATTTGATTAACAACCGGAATAATTTTATTAAAATGAACTAAATCAAGATATTGACTCTCTTGATAATTAGATATACCAATACTTTTAATGAATCCTTCTTCATACATCTTTTCAAGTTCACGATAAGCATGATATGTATTCCCATAAGGCCAATGAATAAAAACAAGATCAAAATAATCTGTTTGTAGTTTTCTCATTGATTCTAATAAAGACTTTCTAACTTATTCTCCTTCAAAGTTTGTAAACCATACTTTTGTCGTTAAAAAGATTTCATCTCTTGGAATTCCAGCTTTTCTTAAAGCACTGCCTACAATTTGTTCATTTCCATATATTTGAGCACAATCAAACAAACGATAACCTTCTTCATAAGCTTCTTTTAATATTTTTGTACACTCCTCTTCATCAAAAATATTCATTGTTCCAAAGCCTAATAATGGCATTTTTAAACCATTATTTAATATAATATAATCCATATAATTCTCCTTTACATCTATTATTTTTTTACTACAATAGAATTGTAATACCCTCGTGTAACTCGAGGTCAAGGAGAAAACAATGTATACATTAAAACAAGCATGTCAAATATTAAATTTAACTGAACATACTATCCGCTATTATACAGATATCGGTATTGTAGAAGTAAAAAGAGATAAAAATAATCATCGTTTATTTGATGAGCAAGCACTCGATTGGCTTAAAGGAACTAAATATCTAAGAGAACTTGGAATGTCTATTCAAGATATCAAACTTTTTCATGAATTATGTAAAAAAGAAGGCGATCAAGCAATTCAAGAGCGTCTTGATATTTTAATAAAACAAAAAGAAAAAGCTGAAGAAGAACTTGAAGCGGCAAAACAACGTCTCCAATTTTTGAATCATAAAATCGAAAAAGAAAAAAGGATTCTGAATCATCTTATTGATGATAATCAAAATCCAAGTAAAAAAATATATACTAAAGATTAATACTTACTTTACTTATGAACAATTGCGTTCCATTGTGAATAAAAAATTATTTCTTTATATATCTAGTTGCTGTACTTTTTCCTATCATTCCAAGTAATCCTTCTTTTCTCATTTTGCTTGTTTTTCTATTGTTTTTACATCTTTTGTACCAAATACTCCTAAAGCACATATAAGAATACTAACAACAAAGAATAAAACCATACTTATGTTTTGATACAGTTACCATTCTTTCAATAATTGGATTAATACCATTTAAAAGAGCTAAAACAACACTATAAACAATAGCAATCAAATAAATATTATGAACCAAAATAAAACTAAAACCAAAAATAGATGAAATAACTAATAAAATCATATTTACTTTCTTTTTATCATATCGATCACATAAATCACTAATAAATGGTCGGGTTATCATAGATAAAATATAAGAACATGATACAACAAAACTTACTTCACTTGCTTTATCTTTATCCATTAAATATACTGAAATAAGTCCAGAAAAAACAAAGCCATAGATAAATAATAAAACATATACATCAAAAAATAACTACCTTCGTATTTTTTTATGATTGTCTCCTAAAAATCAAAATTATCTGGATCAGGTCCTGTTCTTTTATGTTGATTTAATTGATTAATTAATTCAACATCTTCATTTTCTAGTACAAAATTAAAGAGATCTATATTTTCTTTAATTCTATTTTCATGAACTGATTTAGGTAATATAACAATACCTTTTTGTAATAACCATCTTAAAATAATTTGTGCCGATGATTTTTGATATTTATTAGCAATTTCTTGAATTTTTGGATTGTTTAAACAAGCTCCACTTCCTAGTGGTGACCATGCTTCAACACCAATTTTATTTTCTTTACAATATTGAATTGTTTCTTCATCAACCATTTGCGGATTAGTTTCTATTTGATTAATACTAGGAACAATGTGAACCTTTGATAATAGATTTTGAAGATGTGATTTTCTAAAGTTAGAAACTCCTATACTTCTAGTTAATCCTTCTTTTTGTAATTTTTCCATTTCTAAATATGCTTCTACATAACCTTCAGCTGGCCAATGAATCAAATAAAGATCAACATAATCTAATCCTAAGTTTTCCAAACTTTTCTTTAAAGCTTCTCTCGTGTTACCACTACGAACATCATCATTCCATAATTTTGTTGTAACAAAAATTTCATTTCTTGGTATACCACTTTCTTTGATTGCTTCACCAACAGCTTTTTCATTATGATAAACTGCAGCTGTATCGATATGGCGATAACCATTTTTTAATGCTGTCAAAACTGCATTTTTTGTACCTTCATGACTTTGCCACACACCTAACGCCACTACTGGCATTGTTAAACCATCATTTAATTTAATTCTTGTATTTTTATTCATAATCTTCATCTCCTAATTTCCATCCATAATCGTTGTGATATATCATTAATTTTGTCATTCCACCATCAACACAAATATTTTCACCTGTAATAAATCCAGCTTCTTCACTACATAAAAAAAGTACTAAATGAGCAATATCATCAACTTTACCCACTCTTTTTACAAGATGTTGATTAACATCACTTCCTTGATATTCTTTATTTTCTGTATCGATCCATCCAGGAGAAATACTATTAACTCTTGCCTTTTTAGAAAGCGAAACAGCCAAGGCATGAGTTAGTGCTGAAAGACCACCTTTAGCTGCACTATAGCTTTCACTTTGTGGTTGTGACATACGATCTCTCGTTGATGAGATATTAATGACGCATGCATCTTCATTTAAATAATCTTTTAATAATTTTACTAACAT
Organism: Faecalibacillus intestinalis; assembly: GCF_003024685.1. Classification (GTDB taxonomy): domain Bacteria; phylum Bacillota_I; class Bacilli_A; order Erysipelotrichales; family Coprobacillaceae; genus Faecalibacillus; species Faecalibacillus intestinalis. The sequence continues at coordinate 92,828 of NZ_PYLQ01000002.1, forward strand.
AAAAGGACCTGTAACTCCTACTTGTAATGCTTCATTGAATTCTTCATAGCTACAACTATCAATTCCTTTAAATATAGGCTTAGCATTATTAATAATATAATCTACATGTCCATAGTCTTTGATAACCTTATTTGTAAAACATATTAGATCCTCTTTATTCCCTATACTCCCTACAAAATAGCCATTATCTAAAACATCAATTATACAAACATGCGCCCCTTGTTTTTCAAACGTCTCTTTAATACACCTTCCAATTCCTTTTACACCACCAGTTAATACAACAACTTTATTTTCAAATTTCATTTTCATTCCTTATTTATCAAAAACATTTGATACTTCTTTTAATAAAGAAATAATTTTAAGATGTTGTGGACAAACACCTTCACATTGACCGCATTTAAGACATTGATTCGCCTTTGCATGATCATCACTTGTATGATCTTGATACCATGTTTGATAACGTGAACTTTCACCATAAAGTATTTGACTGTTATAAGCTGTAAATAGATCTGGAATTTGTATATTTAAAGGACATCCTGGTGTACAATAACGACATCCTGTACATGGAATAGTTGGTTTAGATAAAACTGTTTTTGTTACTTGATCTACAAGTTTATATTCTTCATTATTTAAGGGCACAAAGTTTGACATTGTTGCTAAATTATCATTCATTTGTTCAAGCGTTGACATTCCTGATAAAATCGTCATTACACCTTCCTTAGATGCTATAAATCTTAAGGCCCATGAGGCAATTGATTTTGAAGAATCATAATTTTTATAGATTTGTTCAATATCCTCACTAAAACTTGCAAGTGTTCCACCTTTAATTGGTTCCATGACCACAACTGGTTTATGATGTTTTCTAGCAATCTCTAAATTTTTTTTAGATTGAATAACCCCATTATTCCAGTCTAAATAATTGAGTTGTAATTGAACAAAGTCTACTTCTGGATGTTCTGTTAGTACTTGATCTAAAAATTCAGGTGTATCATGAAAAGAAAAACCAATATTTTTAATTTTGCCTTGCTTTTTCATTTCTTTAATAAAATCAAAACAATGATATTTTTCATAGGTAAGATAGTGTTTCTTTTCTATACTGTGTAATAAATAAAAATCAAAATAATCAACACCACTTAACGACAATGATTCTTCAAAGATTCTTTGAACATCATTTTCATCTTTTAATTTCCATGCAGGTAGCTTATCAGCTATCGTATATGCTTCTCTTGGATAGCGTTCAACTAAAGCTTTTTTCATAGCTTTTTCACTACCAGCATAAGCATAAGCTGTATCAAAATAAGTAAAGCCTGATTTCATAAAAGCATCTACCATAGTATTTACTTTTTCTTGAATAATTGTTCCATTTTTATCTTTTGGTAATCTCATTAAACCAAAACCTAATTTTGAATTTGATAACATTTTTCTCTCCTCTTTCCTTAATCCACTTATAGTTTAAAAAAGAACTCTTTTCCTTACAATATTTCATCATTCAATTAAAATGCCATTTTAGAAAACACATCTTAAAATTATTATTTTTGTAAATAAAATTTACATTTCCTAATTATGATAATGATTATTTTATAAATACCTTTTTAAACTTCTTATGATATCTTTTCTTCAAAATAAAAAAAGATATCATAGGAGTGAGGTGAAAAGATGAAACATATTTATTTGGAAACATTATTTAATAAAAGAAAAAAGATTCAAGGATGGTATAATTCTTAAAAAAATAGATTAAAAAAAACAAAATGAAAAGGACACAAGGAGAAAGAATTATCTATCCAGTGGGAGAGGAATTCGATGTAGAGAAAGTAGTAAAAGATACAAGAAGTGAATATGAACGTATCAATATAACATTTATAAATCATCATTGTGAAAGATGCTCACTGAGAGGAAAATATACAAAATCAAAATTTGGAAGAGAAATAACACATATTTTCCAGATGGAAGAATATCAAAAAGAAGCAAGAAGAAATGTGAAAAGCGGTGAAGAATTAAAGCTGATGTTTCAAAGAAACAATGAAACAGAAGGAACATTTGGAGACTGGAAAAGCTAACCAAAAATATGACAGATTGTATCGTCGAGGAGAAAATGGTGTAAAATTGGAGATATATCTGGTGGCAATAGGTCATAATATAAGGAAATATCATAGCCAAAAGAAAATAAAATGAATTAAAAAAGCGGTAGTTCTTTTTAAGTACATCAAAAAAACAAGTTCACATTGAAAAAAGTGAATACGATGATTTTGATATTTCTTTAAGAAAATAAAAAGAAAGGCTGTAACCTTTCGAAAGTTGTTAAAAATCTACTTACTCGTTACAACACCCCCCCCTTTATTTTTTTATTACTCTTTTCGAGATACCAAAAATAAGAATAAGAATAATATATAAAATCCCAGTAATAATAAATTGACTATTTAACGAAGAGGTAAAATGATTTAAAAGCACACCATAATAAGGTGTAATAAAAGACCCTAAACTTTGTAATATTAAAAGTGCTGTTGTTCCAACACTACCATAGATTGCTACTTTTTCCTGTAAAAAGGGAACAAAAGCCATATAACCATAACCAAGCAAGAATGCTGATATATAAACAATCCATAAATTATGAATACATCCTGCTAAAATAAATGATACTGCACAAATAATATAGAATAAAATAAGGGAATGATCTTTTAATCTATTATAAATAGTGCCATACATAGCGCCTGCAAGAAGTGATCCAATAGAAATCAACATAATAACAGTAGAGCCATCTCTAACACTTCCATAATGATTAATTGTAATTAAAGAAGAGCCTTTAATTACAAAGAAAGTTGCAAAATTAACAGACATAAAAGACAAGATTGAATAAAAAATTATTCTTTTATAATTCACTTCTTGCTGAACTTCTTTTGAATTTTGGCTATCTTTTGCATTAGGAACATATTTTAAAACAAAAAAGAAAATCAAAAATGCAATAACATATACCAGAAAAGAAACATGCCACCCATAAGCAAGTAACATTCCTGCTACATAAGTCGTTAAAAAACTACCTAATCCTCCAATTGATCCTTGTAGTCCAATCATTTGACTTCTTTCTTTTCCATCAAATAAACTTGCAATCATAATTAATAAATTAGAATTAATCATTCCTACCCCAAAACCAAAAATAGCTCTTGAAATAAGCATGATATATACTTCTTTAATAAAATAAGGAATAATTCCACCTATTCCACAAATAAGCAATCCTATTAAAAGTGATGTCTTATGATTCATTCTTTTTGCTAAAAAACCATTTAATAAAATAGCAAGCATTACAAATAACGAAGGAATTGTTGTCATTAGCTCAATCGTAGATAAAGCAACATTTTTAAAATTATCTGCTATAGCTGGAATATTTCCAGCAATTGCATTTTGACTTGCTGTTACTAAGCAACAACTCAATATAGCTATTTTTAATATCATTTTTTTATTCATATTTTCACCTCACTAGCATTATATCAAGAACCTAATGATTAAAATTAATCATTTAAATAGACTATTTTTAATATATAATAGATATGGTGATAAAAATGATAAATAAACTAATACAATTTGATTTAGATGAAAAACTCTTTAGAGAATATTACTATTTAGATAAAACATCTAAAAACATTCAAGACTTCAAACTAAAGTATCAAGATGATGCTTATAATTTAAATATTGTTCTAAATCCTGAAATTCTTCAAACCCATAGTTTAGAAGAAGATTATTTTGAAAAAAATCAAGATATAATTATTTTAAAACATCCCCGTTACATTCCTTTTTTTATTCATGATCATGATTATTTTGAAATCATATATATCCTAAAAGGAAATGCCATTCAAACGATAGAAGATAAAGTAGTTGAATTACAAGCTGGTCATCTTTTCTTACTAGCCCCTCAAATAAAACACGGTATTAAAGTTTTTAATGATGAAACAGTCCTATTAAATATTTTAATTAGAAAAAGTACATTTCTAGATACATTTTCTGATTACATGAAAGAATATGATATAACTTTTGATTTCTTTTTAAGTCATTACTATGCAAAAGATAAAATCAGTTATCTTCATTTTCATAGTAAGCAAGATATACAAATACAAAATATTATTTTACAAATGTACGAAGAAAATAACATGCAAGATTCTTATTCGAATACAATTTTATGCCATTTATTTTCTTTATTGCTTGCTTACATACAAAGAAAAACTCAAGAAAACACTGAAATCACAACAAATATCGAAAAGAATGAAAACTTAAAAATCATTCAATATATAAACGATCATTATAAAACAATTTCTTTAGAAAAAATAAGTCAACATTTTCATTATTCAATTCCTTATTGTTCTAAATGGATAAAAGAAAAGACTGGTTATTCTTATTATGAATTATTAACACACATTAAATTACAAAAAGGCAAACAATTATTACTTAATACAACTTTATCAATTTCTCAAATTTCTAAACAACTCAGTTACAAAAATCCCGAATCTTTTATTCGTACCTTTAAAAAATACGAAGCCATAACTCCTCAAGCATATAGAAAAAATGAACAATAAAACCTATTGTTCATTTTTTCAAACATCGAATATTAAGCTTTCCATAATCCATGTAGATTACAATATGCATAAACTTCTTCCACTGTTTCATTATCACAAAGTTTAAAATCAACCGCTGGTTTTTCACCAGGTTTTAAATATTTTCTTTGAATGCCTTGATCTGTTTTTAAAGAAATCCATTCAATCCAATGTTCTGCAAACATTGGATGTTCAACTTCTCCTACTTCAACATGTACAAGATCACCTTCTACTGTATAAACTGGTACATGTTTTTCAACAGCTCCATCTTCAATACCAGCTTGGAGTTCTTGCATCACTTCACCACAACATACAACTGGTACTCCTTTGTCTTCAACTTTTTCAATAATGTTTCCACAATGTTTACAAATATAAAATTTTTGTTCCATAGCCTTTTCCTTCTTTCATTATCTAGTAATTATTCCTATTTATAATATACTCCATTATTCACTAAATAACAAGAAAAGTACATATTTTTACAAAAAAAAGTAGTTTGCACTACTTCATTTCCTGTTGAACATAAAATCTTGTATCTTCAATAACATCTTTTAAAGTAATGGAAGATAATTCATCTTCCATTGCTTTTTGTACTCTCATTAATTTATTATCTAAGATATTATGTATATTCTTTCCTACTGGACAATTATTATTGGGATTTTCATGAAAATGGAATAATTCACCATTTTCTACACATTCTACTGATTGATAAATATCAAATAACGTAATTTGATCTAATGGTTTAGCAATCGTAGTACCTCCTGTTCCTCTTTGAACATTTAATAAATGACTTTTCTTTAAAGAAGAAAGTATTTTTCTAATGATTACTGGATTGACATTAATACTTGTAGAAAGAAAATCACTTGTTATCTTTTGATCTTTTCCAAAGGTATCGATACACGCAAATATATGAACAGCTATTGTAAATCTACTTGAAATTTGCATAACATATTCCCCTTTCGTTTTTATCTTACAAAACACAAATTGTAATGTCAATCATTACATTTGAATCTTATTCATCAAAGTTTGTTTGATCACTTATATCTTTCCATTTTTTATTTCATTAATTTGATCAGATAAAATTTTTACTACTAAATTTGTTGTACCTTTACCTAAAAGAATCATTTTAGGATAATCTTCTTTTTCAATTGTTGAAACAATGACTTGAGCTGCTTTATAAGGATCTCCTTTTTGACCAAATGGATCTTGAGCTAATCTTTGACGTGCTTCCTTAATTTTCGCATAATCATCTATACCTCTATCTTCACTAGGAATATGTGAAACCCTAAAATTTGTTCTAAAAGGGCCTGGTTCAACAATCATTACCTTTATTTCTAAAGATTCTACTTCATCCCTTAAAGAAATACTCATCTTTTCTAATGCCGATTTGCTTGCTGAATAATAACCACTTCCACCATTACATGTCAATGCTCCTAATGATGAAATATTGATAATTGCGCTAGATTTTCGTTTTCTCATTTCTGATAAAACTTCTTTAATTAGACAAACTGGTCCTAAAAAATTAGTATTAAATAATTCTTTTACACCCTCCAATTCGCCCTCTTAATGATCTTTATCAGTTAATTAATCAAGAATTTTCTAATATTCATTATGAATCAAAAGTCTGTTCATCTGAAGAAGACTTAATAAAAGGATTATATAATGAGGCGTTTCAACTCATTATTCTCGATGAAAATGTTATTTGCCACTCATGGTGTAGTAAGTTTGAAGAGACTTCTTAATCACTCAATTTTAGAGAATGGGAGCTCCAAATTGATTAAAAAGTCTCTTGAGGCTTATTTTTTTACCTCAAAGGGCAAAATTGTACTTTTTTAAAAACATTTCAAAGCAATACGACTTTTTGTGTATAGTGTAAGAAACTTTTTTACCGACACGAAATCCAGGAAAATGAGAAAAGTTATGTTGCGATCCTGTAAAAAGGCGTCTGAGCAATGGGTTATGTGTAAGGAATTTTTTTCGGTTTCTTACACGAACCTTGGAAACAGAATAGCCTGCCCATAGGGATACCAGATTTTTTCTGGAAATACGTCCCGGAAACATCAGAACCCGGTACAGGAACGGATATGGGGTGAGAACAGGAGCCAAATTAGAGAAAGGGGGGGCGTCAGAGGATGGCACAGACACAGGGATTCATGACAGCGTTGTATGAGCGTCTTAGTCGTGATGACGAATTAAACGGAGAGTCCCAATCAGAAAAAGCTTCTGGAGCAGTATGCAAAGGAACATGGCTTTACAAATCTGATTCATTTTACGGATGATGGAATTTGCGGCACAAGATTTGACCGCCCCGGCTTTCTTGCCATGATGAAAGAAGTGGAGTCCGGGAAAGTTGGGACGATCCTGATTAAAGATATGAGCCGAATGGGAAGGGATTATCTGAAGGTTGGGCAATATATGGAACTGCTTAGACAGAAGAATGTGCGTCTGATTGCAATGAATGAGAATGTAGATAGTTTTCGGAAGGATGATGATTTCACCCCATTCCGAAATATTATGAATGAATGGTATGCAAGGGATACCAGCAAGAAGATTAAATTAACCTTTAAGGCAAAGGGAAAATCCGGCAAGCATGTAGCCAGCACAACACCATACGGTTACTTAAAATATCCGGAGAACCCTGACCACTGGATTGTTGATGAAGAAGCAGCGAAGATTGTACAGCGAATTTTTCATATGACCATGGACGGGCGTGGACCGTATCAGATTGCAAGGATTCTGAAAGAGGAACAGGTGGAGATTCCGGCAGTGCATATGGCGAAAAAGGATGCAGGGTTATGGAAAGGCAGGGTGGATGAAATCAAAGATCCTTATGGATGGGGTTCCTCCACTGTTGTAGGGATTTTGAAGAAACGAGAGTACCTTGGTCATACGGTGAACTTTAAAACCAGAAAACATTTCAAGGATAAGAAAAGTCATTATGTCGGGGAAGATCGGTGAACAGTATTCGAGGACACACAGGAACCTATCATGGATCAGGAAACCTTTGATAACGTCCAGAGGATCAGAAGCAATGTAAGAAGATACCCAGATGGATGGAGAGAAGCACATCCTTTGACCGGACTGATGTATTGTGCGGATTGTGGAGCGAAAATGTATGTTCACCGGGTAAACAATGGAAAGAGAGTTCCACAGTATACCTGTTCAGCATACTCAAAGATTCCGGTTGGAACACTCTGCCCGACACAGCACAGGATCAACGCTGATGTGGTCATGGAGCTTATCAAGGAGCTTTTAAAAGCGATTGCAGAATATTCCCAGCTGAACCGGGAAGAGTTCATAGAGACGGTGAGAAAGGCACAGACCTCACAGCAGTCCAGTGAGATTACAAGGCTGAAAAGCAGGCTGTCAGAAGCACAGAAGCGTGTACAGGATCTGGAAAAACTGCTCTGCCGGATTTATGAAGATAACATTCTTGGCAAGTTGCCGGATGAACGTTATGCAGTTCTGGACGGGCAGTATTCTAAAGAGCAGAAAGAACTGTCAGCAGAGATTGCAGAGATGGAAGCAGAATTATCCGGTTATGAGGAAGAAAAGCAGTGGCTTAAAAAACAGAATTTCAAAAATACTGCTGAAGATGCATATACGGGATAAATACAAATCGGAATTTACTTCTACTTAGACATACAAACTGTTGACAGTAAAACTCCTATATAGTATTATTTGATAAAATACTATATAGGAGTTTTTGTATGAAAATGAATGGCGGATTTCTTGTTACCAAAATAAAACAACTTGGAGATCGAATCTTTGAGAAGATTCTCAGCGAAAAGAATATTGATGCGTTTAACGGAGCCCAGGGGCGTATTCTTTATGTACTGTGGCAGGAAGATGGAATCTCAATCAGGTCACTCTCGATTAAATGTGGATTAGCGATAACTTCTCTTACTACGATGCTGGAAAGAATGGAAAATCGAGGGCTGATAAGACGCGTTCAGTCTGAAACAGACAAAAGGAAAACACTCCTGTTTCTGACTGAAAAAGCACATGCCTTAAAGGACGAATACGATTCTGTATCTGATAAAATGGGCAGTATTTACTACAAAGGTTTTTCGAAGGAAGAAATTACCCAGTTTGAGGAATACCTCGACCGTATCAGAAAGAATCTTGAGGAGTGGCAGAAATCATGAGTATTTGTATCAAAGATCAGATTCAAAACATGAATATCGTCATCGGATGTACAGTGGGGTGTGCATATTGCTATGCCCGCAATAATGTGAAACGCTGGCATATGATTGATGACTTTGCTAACCCTGAATTCTTTCCGGGTAAGCTCAAGATGATGGAAAAAAAACGTCCGCAGAACTTTCTTCTTACCGGCATGAGCGATCTTTCCGGCTGGAAGTCAGAATGGAGAGACGAGGTATTTGAAAAAATCCGTGAAAATCCACAGCATCAGTTCCTGTTCCTTACAAAGCGACCAGATCTGCTGGATTTTGATACAGATTTAGAAAACGCATGGTTTGGTGTTACGGTGACGAGAAAAGCAGAACTGTGGCGTATTGACGCACTACGGGAAAATGTCAGAGCAAAACACTATCATGTTACCTTTGAGCCGCTATTCAACAATCCAGGTTCAGTTGATCTTTCCGGGATCAACTGGATCGTTGTCGGCACCATGACTGGAGTTCAGAGCAGAAAGGTTCATACGGAGCAGGAGTGGGCATGGTCTCTGACAGATCAGGCGCATATGCTTGACATTCCGGTATTTATGAAGGAAGATCTTGCCCCTATCATAGGGAATGAAAATATGATTCAGGAAATGCCGGATGAATTCAATAAAGTGTTGGAGGTACAGAGATCATGGCAGAAGTAATAAATGGAATCCTCATTAATGAGGCGGAAACAAAGAACATCATGACCAAGTCCAGTCTGCCTGTAGGCGGTTACTCGGTCAATCCATATGTAGGCTGTACACACGCCTGCAAGTATTGCTATGCTTCTTTTATGAAGCGCTTTACCGGACACAAGGAGGAATGGGGCACTTTCCTTGATGTGAAACATTGGCCGGAAATTAAGAATCCGAAGAAATATGCCAGACAGCGGGTGGTCATCGGTTCTGTGACAGATGGCTACAATCCACAGGAGGAGCAATTCGGGAATACCAGAAAACTTCTGGAGCAGCTGATCGGCAGTGACGCAGATATTCTAATCTGCACAAAGTCGGATCTTGTGGTACGAGATATTGATCTGCTGAAGAAGCTTGGACGAGTAACCGTTTCATGGTCGATCAACACACTAGATGAAAATTTCAAGAACGATATGGACTCTGCTTCTAGCATTGAGCGCCGTATCGCTGCTATGAAGCAGGTATATGAAGCAGGTATCCGTACAGTCTGTTTCGTATCTCCGGTATTCCCCGGTATCACGAATTTTGAAGCAATCTTTGAGCGGGTAAAGGATCAGTGCGATCTGTTCTGGCTCGAAAATCTCAATCTTCGAGGCGGTTTCAAAAAGACAATTATGGATTATATCGCCGGAAAATATCCTGATCTTGTACCACTTTACGACGAGATCTATAACAAGCATAACCGCAGCTACTTTGAAGCACTTGAAGTAAAAGCTGAGGAAATGGCTAAGAAGTATGATTGCCCATTTGTGGATAATGAAATGCCTTATGGTAGAGTCCCGCAGGGACATCCGGTGATCGTAGATTATTTCTATCATGAGGAAATCCGAGGGACAGAGAATACAGGAAAAAGAAATCGTTAATCTAAATGAAAATTAAACTGATGATGGTGGAGAGATTTATTTATCGCCATTTGAAATCGAAAAGTTCTTGTTTGAAAAATAGAGAAATTGTAAAATTGAAGAAAAAAGAAATGCACAGTTCTTAGCTTATCGAGAGCTGTGCATTTTTGTAAATAAATACTTTTAATTAGCCGATTACGGCGTCCTCTGCTGTAAAATGTTCCAGAGAATTTTCTTTTACCTGAATGCAGATATAAGTAATTCCGGAAATATCGGATGCAAAAAACTGACGCTTTGCAGCAGGTGCGATTTTTAGCCAGTCTCCAGTTGAAAGGCTGATTTCTTCTCCATCAATTATTGCTTTGCCGTTACCTGAAAGAATTCCATAGATTTCTTCATTTTCTTTATGAGAATGAACAAATGGGACATTTGCTCCTGCAGGTAGTTCGTTTAAACTGATTTCTGAACCTGTTAAAGACAACTTTTCATGCAGCTCAATTCGGTTTTCCTTTCCAATAGTTGTTTTTGTGTAATTTGTCATAATAATACCTCCATAGTTGATTTGTAGTTTCTAATTACATGGCATTAGTATAGTGTGAGACACATACAAAAACAAGTACGCACCTTTTTGTAACTGCACACTCAAAATTGAATGTGTTACAATAGACTCGGAGGTGAGAATTATGCGAGCAAAAGAAGAATTACCGGAATGCCCAGTTGCAACAGCAGTATCTCTCATCGGAGGAAAATGGAAACTGCTGATTTTGCGTAACTTGAAAGAGCGCCCATGGAGATTCAATGAGCTACAACGAAGTATAGATGGTATTTCACAAAAGGTTTTGACAGATAGTTTAAGACAAATGATGAGTGATGGACTGGCATATCGCCACGATTACCATGAGCAGCCACCGAGAGTTGAATACGGATTAACGGAACTCGGAACAAAAATGCTTCCAATTGTTAATTCACTTGCTGACTTTGGTAACTACTATAAATCACTTTTTGAACAAAATTAAGTACGTTAGTATTTGAAAAGCTCGAACAATCGGAATTTGTGGAGAGATTTCCTGAACTTTCCTTATTTTACAGGCTTTTCAGCCCATTAAATAGTGAAATGATATGTATTTTCCCTTATTTTTGCCCTTATGCGGAATCCGCAAGGGAAATAAGGGAAATTTTTAGTTAAGCATTGCTCGCTACTTTATCAAGAAGTCTTGCGGAATCCCGTTTTGCTTTTCTTGTTGAGTGAGCGTAAATATTCATTGTGGTACTGACATCAGAGTGTCCTAACAGTTCCTGTACATCTTTCGGTGCAGCTCCATTGGAAAGCAGATTGCTGGTATAAGTGTGACGCAACTGGTGAAAATGGAAATCTTCAAATCCTTCCAGCTTCTTTGCCACTGATCTGCATACAATGCTGAGTGTACTCGGCAGTTCCAAAGAGCCATCTGGTCGCAGGCAGACAAAGGAGATTTCTTTGTAATCTGTCGGGACTTCCTGTGTTCCGTCAAGATGATAGTATTCATAATATACCCTGTTTTTCACATGCACTTCTTTGTAGTAATTGCGGTGATATAATTCGCCATACTGCATCCGGTTTTTGAGCTGTTCTTTTCTGGCAGCTTTCAGTATTTCAGTCAGCGTATCTCCAAAATCAACAATCCTTACTTTTTTCCGTTTCGTTGGTCCGATAATATTTTTGTGTTTCATGCCGTCGTAGCGGATACTGCGTTTTATGGTCAGGCATTGTTCCTCAAGGTTAATGTCCTGCCATGTAAGACCACAGGTTTCCCCGATACGGAGCCCGGCATAATACGCAATTTGAATCGGAAGAATAGCAGGTGGATTTTTCTTTTCCAGATATTGGATAAGCCGTTCATAATCCTCATGTGAAATCGGCTGTGTACCTTCTTCCACTTCATCATCGGAAAAGAGGTCAACTTCCTCTGCCTGCTTTTTCAGCTTAATATACTGCATCGGATTGAAACTGATTAACTGTTTTGGAAATACTGCAAAACGGAATGACTGCTGTAACACTGCGGAAAAAGAATGGATATAATCTTTGCTGTATCCCTTTTTTACTTTCCCGTCTGGAAACTCACCACCGAATGTAAGCAGATCAAGAAATGCCTGTAAATGTTCGGCAGTAACTGTTTTCAGTTTGCGGTCTGCAATCGGGTGTTTTTTGATACATCGGATTGCACCAAGATAATTTTCCACTGTACCGTTGCTGAGTGTCCCAGTTTTCAGTTCTTCTTCTGCCCACATATCCAGAAGTTCCCCTACGGTAAGATTATCTGCCTTTGCAACAAACTTCTTATCTTCGTAGTCTTCCAGTGCCTTGCGGAGAAGCTTTTCCGTCTCACTTTTACTTTCGGTTCCGGCGTATTCTTTCTGAACCATTTTACCGCTTGCATCTTCTACATAGAAACGATAGTACCATTTTTTTCCTTTTTTTCTAACAGATCCTTTTGCCATAATCGTATGTCTCCTTTCGATATCAGACAATCGGAACTGCTGAAATGCTTCTTGCGTGTAGGCATCTTATGGACAAGTCCATAAGCCAATTCGCCGCTCGTCAAATCTGTAAACAGCTTGACTCGCTTGCGCTCATTGTATCATAACTCCGATTATCTTACTATACCGATTCAGAATCGTCATACATAACTTCGGATAAAAGATTTGCAAGCCTTTGTTCTGCCGCTTCCGGTTTCTTTGAATAGAGCCTTACAACATCTGCCATATCATTAAATGCGTTGACAGTATGTGTGATCTCCCTGAGAAACATAATCTCATTATATTCATCTTTCGATTCAAATCCCATTACTTTGGCAATGTCCGCATCTTTGGTACTGCCTTTGTAATTTTTACAGGCGAACTGAAACGAATCCAGAAACAGTTCATATTGCTTTAACATTAACAGCAGTAAGTCTTTAGAAAAAGCGTCTTCTGTTTTATTGAGGTCAAGAGGAAACTGTTTGAGAATGTCGCCCATCGCATCACGAATCTGCAATTCTTTCTTATCCGTAATATCAGTTTCATATTCATCGGTTTCCCCTTTGAGCCATTCAATCGATACATGAAGTGCTTCCGAAAGACCTTCCAGTACCATCTTTTTGGTATTGTCAATCGAACCATTCTCATAACGCAGGATTGTGGAAGCGGTAACTCCCATCTTCTCTGCGACATAAGGCTGTGTCAGATTTAATTCCAGACGGCGCTGTTTTGCCCTGCTGCCGATCAGCTTGCGTAGTTCTTTATCTTTCATGCTGATGTGCCTCCTTTTTCGGTATGTCATTACTATACCACGCAACAAAATATATTGCAATATGCAATTTTAAGAAAAGCAGCAAAATTTCATAATGCTTGACAAAGCAATATAAACACGCTATACTGACAGCACAAATAAAATTGCATAATGCAATTCGAAAGGAGGTGGTCATATGACGCAAAGAAAGATTGCCTTATCTATTGAGGAAGCTGCTGATTATACGGGAATTGGCAGGAACACCCTGCGAAAGTTGGTAGAGTGGAAGAAACTTCCGGTATTGAAGGTTGGGAGAAAAGTCCTGATCAAAACGGATATGCTGGAACTTTTTATGGAAGCCAACGAGGGCAGGGACTTGAGGGATAAGGGAAATGTGAAAGCAGTCACAAGAAACGGTTCAACTTAAAAAAGCGGTTCCCGAAGAAACCGCCAAAGGTTCTATCAGACCGGAGTCATGATATACCTACACGCAAGCAGATTATACCATGTACTTCGTCTGACAGACAACAGGAAACTTATGTTTGGAAAAAAAGAAAGGACGATGATATTTATGGCAAGATCAACAAAGAGTTATGAGGAGCGTATGCTCCAGTTGGAAAAGAAAGAACAGGAAAGCCTTGAGAAAGCAAAACAGTATGCAGCACAGAAACGGGAACTGAAGAAACGTCAGAAAGATGTGGAAACCAAAAAACGGACACACAGGCTCTGCCAGATTGGCGGTGCAGTGGAATCGGTACTGGGTTCTGCGATTGAGGAAGATGATATCCCAAAGCTGATCGGCTTCTTAAAAAGGCAGGAAGCAAATGGGAAATTCTTCTCAAAGGCAATGCAGAAAGAGCCAGTTGCAAATACGGAGGAAGTGTAATGCCGGAGGGAGTGGAGTTTCCATTCCCTTCATTGCTTTTTTATGAAGGGCGCACTTATGGACAACCAGAGGTCGTCCGTATAAGTTTGCCACAGGTGGCAACCGGTCTGCGCTTACGCTTGCCGGGCTCGTTCCGTCGGCGGGGCTTTCAGCCAGACCTGCTCATGCCGCAGGAGGCACTCTTCGCCAGAGGGGCACATTCCATGCAGGCTGTTATGCACAGGGCACTCTTACGCAGAGGGTGCTCCGGCAGATACCATTTTCTTTTAGGAAAAACGTTACCTGCCGGAAATCAAAGCCGGATACGGCAGAATGGGGGAAACGGAGCATGGCGATTTTTCATTATACAGTAAAGATTGTTGGACGCAGCAAAGGAAAATCCATCATATCGGCGTCTGCTTATCTCAATGGCGATGTGATGAAAAATGAAGAAACAGGCAGGATCAGCTACTATACTTCAAAAAAAGAAGTCGTTTATACCAGCCTGCTGATGTGTGAAAATGCACCACAGGAATGGCAGAATGTACCTGCTGAAAATATCAGACGGTTCCAGAAATCTGTCCGATATAAAAGGGCAGATAACCAAAATGCTGCACTGGAAAAATTCAAACTTACTTTTCAGAAGCAGCGTTTATGGAATGAAGTCTTGAGGATAGAAAAAAGTTCAGATGCACAACTCGGCAGGTCATTTGAGTTCTCACTTCCGAAAGAATGGAGCCGACAGGAACAGATTGATTATACAACTGAATATATTCAAAAGACCTTTGTAGATAAGGGAATGTGTGCGGATTGGAGTATCCACGATAAAGGAGATGGTAATCCCCATGTGCATTTACTGGTGACGATGCGACCATTCAATTCAGACCACTCATGGGGTAACAAAGAAATCAAGGATTGGGAGTTTGTCAGAGATGAAAATGGAAATATTGTGGTGGATGAATCCCATCCGGACTGGTGGCAGGATAAAAAGAACCCTGACCGTCATGGAATCCGAATCCCCGTACTTGATGAAAATGGAGTCCAGAAAGTCGGGACAAGGAACCGCAAACAGTGGAAACGTGTATTAACCGATGCTACCGGGTGGAACAATCCGAAAAATTGTGAGCTATGGCGGAGCGAATGGGCAAACGTCTGTAATGCACATTTGAAAACGGAAAATCACATTGACCATCGTTCTTATGCAAGGCAGGGAAAATTAGAGATACCGACGATCCATGAGGGCGCAGATGCCAGAAAAATTGACGAGAAATTTCAAAACGGACAGACATCCTCTACTTCATGGAAAGTAGAGGAAAACCAGATCATAAAAAGACAAAATGCACTGCTGGATAAAATACAGATTTCTTTTGGAAAAGTATCCAGTGCATTAACACAATGGAAGGAGCGATTGCGTGACATTAGAAGAAAGCCGGGAAGTCATTTCCATGATGGAGACAATGATAAACCAGATCGAGGAACAGCAGAATCTTATGGCAGAGATGGTACAGGAATTGCAGGAACGGGACAGGCAGCTCCTGTCTTTTCAGGAGCAGAACCAGAGTTTAAAAAGCTTAAACAGCGAATTATCCAGGCTGCTAAATCTTTTGCCAGATACAGAAGAACTGCTCTCACAGATCGAGCAACAGAAAACCAGAATCGAACAGTTGGAAAACGAGAATCAGCAATGGCAGGAATTAACGCAGAAGCTGAACAACGAGAACAGCTTATTGCAGAAACAGAACAGCGAATTGCTGACCTTAAACAGCAGATAGAGAAAGCGAGGGAGATCGATGAGCGAATGCAGAAACTTAGAGAACGTCGGGCAGGTGGAAGAACTTCTGCTGATGACCGAACAGATGCAGGACGAACTGGATCAGAAAGACCAGACAATCCAGGAACTAAACAGGCAGCTAAGCGAATCGCTGACCTTGAACGAGAAATTGAACAGCGAAAACAGAGCCGAGAATATCGAAGCATTGCGGACAAGATTAAGGCAAACAGAGGAACGATTGACCAGCGAGACAGACAGCAGGAAAAGAGCCGACGCAGAAGCCGTGGCATGGAAATTTAAGTATGAAAAAGCAGAGCAGGAAAAACTTTATGCACAGACACACCAAAAGACGGTAGAGGTAGCTGTTGAGAAAAAAGTGCCTTATGAGAAATGTGAAAAATGTGACCGTACTGCTTACCGGAAAGCAAAAGAAAAATGCGATAGCCGTAAAAGCCAGTTAGAAAAGAAATATAAAAATATGACGATTGGTTATGAAAGTATCTTGTTTCTACTGGCATGGTACAGCATAACAACAACACTGTTTACTGCGATTCTTTCGCCGGTTTTCCTTAACGACTGTATCGTCTTTTTCGGTGCGTTAGGAAAAGGAATGGGAAGTTTATTTCGGGAGTTTGTGACAGGTGCAGACTCTTTCGGACAGTTAAGCAGTGGAATACCTAACAGTATTCTTTCCGGGATTGTGTACTGGCTGATTGCCGGTACTGTCATGGCAATTTTATTCGTAATAACCGGGTGGCTGATAATCGGGATTGGTTATCAGGTAGGAAAAATCTACCGGAAATATTGTTGGGATATCATCAGTATCGTGGTAGCGATAACGAGTACAGCTGTTGTAATTTACTTTGGAGAATGGATTAAAAACGCTAATCCGATAAATCTTATTGTATTGCTATTACTGTCGCATATTATTTATATTGGAATCAGATGTTATGTGAAAGACTGGATGGAAGAACGAGGATATTATTAAAAGAGGACAGGGAAATTTCATAATCTTCCTGTCCTTAGTAAGGGACTATTGATTGTTTATATAAAGAAAAAGTATATAAATAAATCTTGACAATTAGTACGAACTTGGACTATAATACAAAAGTCCGGATTCGTACTAATTTAAGGAGGAAAAAGATGAGAAAAGATAATAATATGATAATACAGTTGCAACGATATTATGCTTTATGGAAAGAATGTACAGCAATGTATGAGGAATGGTCAAAGGATCAGGGACTGTCTTCAAATGGAGTTTTTGCTTTGCATTCATTTTATGAAAGTAATGGAAGATGCACGCAGAAAATGATAAGTGAAAAATGGAATATACCTAAGCAAACGGTAAATACGATACTAAAAGATTTTCAGAAAAAAGGATACATCAATATGGTATCTGATGATTCAGACAAGAGAAATAAGCTGATATGCCTCACAGAATCAGGAATGGAATATACGAAAGATATCATAGAAAAACTGCACTCAAAAGAAATATATGTAATCGAAAAAATGGGATTAGAGAATATAGAAAGTCTTAATGATAATACAGAGCTGTTTATCAGACTTTTCAAGGAAGGAGATTGTAAGAAAAATGAATCATAAATCATTATTTTTTAAATATGTTATTCCATCTATTATAGCATTTGCATTATCAGGAATATATGCGATAGTGGATGGATATTTTGTAGGCAATACCATAGGAGATGCTGGACTTTCGGCTATTAATATTGCATATCCGATTGAGGCTTTGATTCAGGCTCTTGGAACAGGAATTGGTATGGGAGGAGCTGTTTATTACTCAATTAATGCAGCAGAAAAGAAAGGAAAACGGGCAGAAGAATTTATTGCTACAAGCTGGTGGCTTCTTGTAATAGTAAGTGTTATCAGTACCATAATTATTTACTCCTTTTCGTCTAAAATTTTAGGATTGCTTGGAGCAGATGGAATTATATTAACAAATGCGACAGATTATATCAAAATTATAGCACTTGGAGCAATATTGCAGATTCTTGGAACTGGAATGATGCCATTCATTAGAAATTATGGAAACTCTTTCTGGTCAATGTTTGCGATGGTTGGTGGATTCATAACCAATATTGTTCTGGATTTTATCTTTGTATGGATATATGAAATGGGCATGAAAGGTGCAGCCACAGCTACAATAGCCGGACAGGGTGTGACTGCAGCAATTGCAATCATATACGCATTATATAATAAAAAGTTTTATGTGTATGTATCCTTAAAAAATGTAAAAGAAATGTGTGGCGCTATATTCAGAGTAGGTCTTGCACCATTTGGGCTAGCATTGACTCCTAATATTTCATTGGTGTTTATAAACCGATTCTCCGCTTCTTATGGGGGAGAAAAAGCTATTGCAACTTATGCATGTGTATCCTATATTATCTGTATCATATATCTCATATTGCAGGGCGTAGGTGATGGAAGTCAACCTTTAATGAGCCGTTTTTATGGTGAGAAGGATCAAGAAAGCCTGAGAGGAGTTCAGAGAATGGCATACATTTTTGCAATAATTCTTGCTGTTTGTGGTGGAATTATCATGTATGTAAACAGAGCAAATATTGGAGGGGTTTTCGGAGCTTCTTATGAAGTAAGTATTGAGATTTCTAAAATTGTACCTATATTTTTAGTGTCATTACCATTTGTTGCGATTACCAGAATAGCGACAGCTGGATTTTATGCTACTGAAAAAAGTGGATTGTCATACATTCTTACATTCATTGAACCAGTATTGATGCTGATATTTATGCTTGTTTTACCACCTTTATTTGGTGGACAGATTATGATATGGTGGAGTACGGTATTGGCACGTGTTTTTTCAGCGATTCTGGCATTCATACTAATAAAATATTGCGAAAAGGGAGATTTGCAATATGGAATACAGAAAATTTAACAATCAGATAGTAGCAAGAATAATCTAGGTTTATCTATTGTATTTTTAAGGACAGCCTCATAGCAATAGGGCTGTCCTTTTAAAATTATGAAGCTAATTTTTAATAAATTCTAGTAGATTTTGATTGGAATAATCATAACTCTAATGAATCTTCAGCATCTACCCACATCTGTAAATTCCCATCAAGATATAACCTTGCATATTCTAATGGCTCATCGATTGCAAGCGATGTCAAAGCACAATCAGATCCAGGTGTGGTTCTTAAATTTTTTTCTGCTTCCCAACAATCAATACGGAGTATATAGCCCGTATTAGTATATACATCAATGCTGTTGCACTGTGGATTGTATTCTGCAAATATTGTTCTCATCGTATCCCATCTCCTTATCATTTAATCAATCAGTAGTAGCAAAAATTAAGAAGCATTTCAATCAGTTCACCATGTCACTTTTATTTTGTGTTATACTGTCTTATAGATTTTTCTTGCCCTTGTATTTGCCCTTATCAGAGTGCATAAACACTGATGGGACGATATAACACAAGGGAAATAATAAGGGAAAGCTCACCTGCGACAAATCCAGTGTTTTCAAGGGGTTGCGAAGAATTTAATAATAAAATATAACAGTTATTAAATTTCTTAAAACAGGTGAAATCTCAATCGGGATTTATGGAGAAGACAATGATGGATAAAAAGACACAAAAAATAGGAGTGATTTGTTCAATTGTACAGATTATATTAAGCATAATATGCTTGATTTATAGTGCGATAAATCAAGAAAATATTATAATGTGGGTATTATTTTTATGCTCTGGAATTTTATCGTTAAGCTCGAATATTAGTAGAAACAATAAAAAAGAAGACGAGTGAGGAAGTGCAAATTCCGATTTTGTAGAGGACTCGATGAATCCTTGTAATATTGGGTGTTGCATGAATGTTAATTTGCGTTGCTTGATGTATTGAGGGCTAATCAGTATACTAGTTTTATCAAACGAAAGGAGCAACTAGAGATGCTTGGTGAAAATATAAAAACTTATCGACAGAAAAAAGGATATACACAGGAAGAGGTTGCCAACAGACTTCATGTGACAAGACAGACTATTTCAAAATGGGAAAAAAACTATTCGGTTCCAGATGCTGAAGTACTTGTAAAATTAGCAGATGTATTAGAGGTTCAAACAAGTCAGTTACTTGGAGTAAAGGCAGATAGTGATGCGCAAACAACTGAAGAAAAACAGAATGCTTATGCAGAGCAACTAGTACATATTGCCGAGCAGATGGCAGTCAAAAATCGTCAAAGTAAGAGAATATGGAAAACGATAGGAATAGCGTTTGCAGTAATCATTGCCGTATGTATTATTCTTATAGTTATGAATATTGCATTTTTTTCTGTTTATCCGACCACAGAGGATGTTCGGACACACGAAGAGACTATTATGTTGGAACAATAGAGTTACAAATTCCAGTTGATATTTCACATATTTTAGGAAATTTAATAACTGTTATATTTGATTATCAAATTCTTCGCAAACCCTTGAAAATACTAAGTTTGTAGCAAGTGAACTTTCCCTTACTCTTTCCCTTGTGTTACATTTTCCCATTGCTTTTCATGAACCTTAATATGGGAAAAATTAAGGGAAAGAAAATTTCATAACACAATATAACATATAACAATAACGACATGGTGAACTGATTGAAATGTTTTCGATATTTAACTCTGTAACTGATTATCAAAAGAAAATGGAGATAAGATACGATGAGAACAATTTATGCAGAATATAATATAAACCACGATAGTATTGATGTTTACACAAGTGCTGGATATATGCTTCGCATTGATTGCTGGGAAGCTGAAAAAAATTTAAAAACCACATATGGATCAGAATGTGCGCTTACTTCATTGGCTGTGGATGAGCCTTTGGAATATGCAAGATTATATCTTGATGGCAATTTACAGATGTGGGTGGATACAGAAGATTCATTAGAACTTTATTAAGCAAGAAGTGAGATAGTGTTGTAGGGAGTTTCCTGTAGTTAAAGATACCACACCCGATATGATGAACCCACGCTTATACACTACCAGCTATGATAAAAGAAAGGACAGCAATTTGACACTGCTGTCCTTTCTTTTATAAAATTGCAGTACACAGAAAAAAGCTGTAAAATGAAAAATATATTTGTCCTTGTAACAATTCTCGGACATTTGCCTGTTATACTATCTGCAAAAAGAAAAGGAAGTGATAATATGAAGCATATTTTAATTGTCGAAGATGATAATCTTTTGAATAAAACGCTTACTTATAATTTGGAATTGGACGGTTACACAATAACTTCTGTTCTGAATGCAAGGACAGCCGCTGAATCATTAAAAACAAACATTTTTGATTTGGTATTGCTGGATATAAATTTACCAGACGGAAATGGTTATGACCTATGCCGTCTTATCAAGCCAGAGCATCCTGATACAGTAGTTATATTTCTAACTGCCAACGATCAGGAAAGCAATCAGATACGGGGATATGAAGCTGGTGCAGTGGATTATATCACGAAACCTTTTTCGATTAGTGCTTTGCAGCGAAAAATCAAAGCCATGTTCGCTATGTTGGAGCATCACAAACCAGCTAAGGATATTTACGAGGATGGTAGCTTGTTTCTGGATTTTTCGGAACAATTTGCAAGTTTGAACGGGAAACCATTAGCACTTTCTGCGATGGAATATAAAATGTTGAACCTATTTCTTAAAAATCCGAAGCAGGTACTTACTCGCCAACAATTTTTAGAAAAACTGTGGGATGTTGATGAAAAATATGTAGATGAACATACCCTTACTACTTCTATCAGCCGTATTCGCAGTAAGATTGAAGCGGATGGCGACACATATATCAAAACGGTTTATGGTATGGGGTATCAATGGACAGGAGGCGAAAAGAAATGAATCTGAATAACCTTTCTGCTAAGAAAATTTGTAGACTGGTTAGTGCTGGCATGGTTTTCTCTATGCTGGTAATTACCGGTATTTTCGGCGGTATAATGCAGGATATACGAATTTTTATAGTGGGTGGAACATTGACACTCTGTGCGTTTTTCTGGATTTGGCTATTGGTGCTGATTTTTGGAAAACGCCTTTCTCATTTTACTTCTAATTTGTGCCGGACGCTGGACAACATGATTGATGGAAACGAGGAATTACAAAAGTCAAATGATAGTGAAACTCTTTTTGCCCGTATCAACCACCGCTTAATTCGGTTGTATGAGATTATGCAGAAAAACCGGCACAAGGTAGACATGGAACGACAGGAGCTTCAAATGCTGATTTCTGATATTTCACATCAAGTTAAAACGCCTGTCAGCAATTTGCAAATGGTAACGGACACACTTTTAACAAAGCCTGTTTCAGAAGAAGAACGGATGGACTTTTTACAAGGCATACGTAGTCAGACTGATAAACTGGATTTTCTGTTCCAAGCACTGGTTAAAACGTCCCGGTTGGAAACCGGAGCAATACGATTAGAAAAGAAAGACAGCAGCTTATTCCATACGCTTGCACAAGCCATGAGCAGTATTGTATATGCCGCAGAGAAAAAAGAAATTGCTGTATCCGTGGATTGCCCGGAAAATTTGATAATCTCCCATGACAGCAAGTGGACAAGCGAAGCCCTTTTCAATCTGCTGGACAATGCAGTAAAATACACTCCGTCAGGTGGAAAGATTTCTGTATCAGTGGTTCAGTGGGAAATGTACGTAGAGGTCAAAGTGACCGACACCGGCAAGGGCATTTCAGAAAGCAATCAGGCTGCCATCTTCCGGCGCTTCTATCGTGAGGAAGAAGTACACGATCAACAGGGTGTGGGAATAGGTTTGTATTTGGCTCGTGAGATTGTAACAAGGCAAGGGGGCTATATCAAGGTTGTTTCAGAGCTGAGGCAAGGCTCAGAATTTTCTATTATGCTTCCTGTAAGGTAAGATATAACCACTTTTTTTGAAATGTCCGAGCGTTGTAACATTTCACTCTGATTTTCGATAAAAATTTTTTCTATCTCGGACATTTGTGTAACATTTGTGGTTTACAATGGCTTTATCAACAGATAGAAAGCCTTGAAAGGAGCATTTGAATATGAGCATTTTACAAACAATCGACTTAAAGAAGTATTACGGCACAGAACCAAATATTACTCGTGCCCTTAATGGTGTAAATTTTACTGTGGAACAGGGAGAATTTGTTGCCGTAGTTGGAACTTCCGGCAGCGGTAAGTCTACATTGCTTCACATGATGGGAGGACTTGATACCCCCACTTCCGGCAGCGTGATTGTACGGGGAGAAGAACTCGCAAAAAAGAATGATGATGAATTGACAATTTTCCGCCGTCGTAACATCGGATTTATCTTCCAAAATTATAATCTGGTTCCGATTTTGAATGTATATGAAAATATCGTCCTGCCTGTGGAACTGGATGGCGATACAGTAGACCAGAAATTTATGGACGAAGTTGTGTATATGTTGGCTTTAGAAGATAAACTGGAAAATATGCCGAACAATCTTTCAGGCGGTCAACAGCAACGTGTAGCGATTGCACGAGCTTTAATTACGAAGCCTGCGATTATCCTTGCTGATGAACCGACCGGAAATCTTGATAGCAAGACCAGTGCAGATGTGTTAGGGCTTTTGAAGCATACCAGCGGAGAATTTAATCAGACCATTGTAATGATTACTCACAACAACGAGATCGCTCAACTCGCAGACCGCATTGTACGGATTGAAGATGGTAAAATTGTTGGCTAAAGGAGGTGGGAATTATGAATTATCCTTTTGAAAATGATACCAGTGCAGTAATTAAAAAATTAGCACGAAAAAGTGTGCGTTTTGATAAGAAGAAAAACTTATTTTGCCTTTCGGCAATTATTGTAGCCGTTGCTATGATAATGATGTCGTTGCTCACAGTGCAAAATATCATTTATCAAAATCAGAAAGAAATCGAAGGATTACATCAAGGGATTTTCTTTGACATTACGCAGGACAGTAAAGAAAAGTTGTTAGCAAACGAAGAAGTAAAAAGTGTAGGACTTTCCTGTAATATCAAAACAGTGAAAGAAAATTCTAAAGAACTGTCTCTGATTTATTATGATGATGACATGCTTAGTTTGATTCCTGCCTTTGACGGAAAATATCCAGAGAAAGCAAGTGAAATTGCTGTTACAGATGCCTTTTTTGCCAGTGAAAATAAGTCTCCGGAAATCAACGCCATAGTTCAGTTGAATCTGGATGGTACTTTGAAGAATTATACTATTGTTGGTATTTATCATGATAAAACTTCTACCGCTTATCCTGTTTTTGTTTCACTTGAAAAATGCCGGGAATTACGTGGAAATAACCTGCTTAATGGATATGTTTGGCTTGAAAATGCAGATACCCTTACAAAAGACGAAGCAACAGAAATATTATCTCAAATTTCAGAGGAGACTGGACTGAATAATTGGACAGTCAGCAGTTACTATGATTATGTAAATACAACTTTGTCCTTCAGTAATTATGCGGTATATGGTGTAGTTGCTGCCATTTTGTTTTTAGCTGCCGCACTTGTAATTTACAGCATTTTCTATATTTCGGTTGGACAAAAAGTTGCTGAGTTCGGACAGCTTCGGACAATAGGGGCAAGTAAAAAGCAAATTTATAAAATAGTTCTTAAACAGGGTTATATGCTTGCAGTTCCGGGGATTTTAATTGGTAGTATCATGGGAACGATCATCAGCTATTGTCTGCAATCAAAAGGCTGGTCAGTATTTGCATTTATTGTTTCTCTATGTGGCGCATGCCTTTTTGGAATACTGCTTGTTTATATTAGTGTTCGTAAACCAGCAAAAATTGCAGCGAATACTTCTCCAATTTCCGCCCTGAAAAATCCAGTGGGAATTGTAAATTACCGCACTCACAAAAGACATCGTATTACGCCTGTATATTTAGCGAAAATCAGCTTTTCCAGAAACAGAAAAAAATCTCTATTGACCATTTTATCATTGGGACTGTGCGGAGTTATATTTTTCCTTGCAGCAAGTTATCAGAGTTCTTTTAATGCCGAGAGTATGGCTCGTTATTGGGATATGAAGTACGGAGATTTCAAAATCAGCATTGATTTAGAAAACGAAAGTGAAAATTTGGATGCTCTCTTGCAGAAAGAATATTTTTCTGATTATGTAAAGCGTGTTGGAGATATAGAGGGAGTTAGCAATATATTTACTTATGCTACCGTACCAGTTGATTTCTCAACAGACAATGATATTTCAGATAGCACCTTGATGCTCGGCTATAATGAAAAGGATTTGGCGTCGCTAAATGCAGCGGTTTTGTCTGGAAATATTACTGATGATACAGAATTAGTTGTAAGTGATCCCGAACGTATTTATGATGTTTACCATTGGAAACCTCAAATTGGGGATACTGTGACCTTTAATTTCAAAAATCATAGTGGTAAAACAATAACAAAAGCATTCAAAATTGGTGCAATCACTTCCAGCAATGATGGAATGGGTGGCTATATTTTCAGAATGCCGGAAAATATGCTCAAAGAACTTGCAGGTTATGACTGTACATACGCAATCGAAATACAAGCAGAAGCTGAATATCAGGAGATAATCGAGCAAGAACTCAAATTACTCGTTTCTGACAATAGGGATGTTCGCTTACAAACCCTTCAAGATTTTATTGTAGAACACCAATCAGACAATCGTGCAGGTTTTACATTAGCTTATGCGATTGCAGCCATCTTGTGGATATTTGCGGTCATCAATCAAATCAATCTTACTGTGACAAATCTTTTATCACAGAAACAGGAAATGGGCACACTAAAATCTATTGGTATGACAAATAAGCAGTTGAAGCAAGCATTTATGATGGAAGGTCTTTTTACTACTTTGATTGCATTGCTTATAACTGCTGTTGTTGGAATCCCCGGCGGATATGCAATCGGTATATTTTTGAAAAATGCAGGCATGTCTACGGGATTTGTATTTCCGGTTGTTGCTTTTACTCTTTTTGCTGTTGCTATGTTTATGCTTGAAAGTTTGATGACAATATTGCTTATTCATTCATGGAAGAAGCAATCTGTTATTGCAATAATGCGAAATTGATGATAGAAAGCTTTTCATATCTCGGTCAGCTCCACAATTACATTACTCTGCTGATACAGCCAGTCCGTAAATTCTTTCGGGCTGGCTGTTCCTGTTTTTACAGCCTTTTTTCTCTGTAATACTTCTTTTCATACAGTAAATTTTCACTAGGCTGGTATGGAGTAATTTTACTGTCTATACAGTAAGTTGAAAATACTAATATGGTCTTTTTTCTAACCAAACTTTAAGATAACATCTAATTCCAACATATGCGCCCTGCGAAAGTACGAAAAGCAATAGAAGATTTACTGACAGTACTTTTTTGATTGATTCTCCAAAATAAATGACAATAGCAACACTTGTCAGTATCATTAGTAGAGTAATAACATCCCAACAGTTTTTCTTATATAATTCTATAACCTTTATTTCTATCAGTATCGCCAGCATCCCTGTTCCTGCCATACATATTCCTACAATCAATATTAGCAATAACCAATATACCATTCCGGCTATAAAAGCATTTGGAATTTTTGTACTAATCTGTGCCGCAGAATGCCCGGCATCAATCGTCCATCCGACAAAGGTTTGTATGAATGATGCTAAATCATTGAAGAATGATTTACAATCGACAAGGAACATATCTGACTGTACTGCCTGAAAAAGAGTGGTTGTCAATGAATACCATGCAAGAAGGAACAAGGTTGTTTGGAACATTACCGTTTTTGCTTTATACTGTCCTGCAAGTCGCTCTTTTTGTGTTTCGTATTTTGCTTTTGCATTCTGATAGGCTGTCCGGTTACAGGCTTCACATTTTTCATAGAGTACCGGCTTTTCTACCGGTATTTCTACGATTTTCTGATGTGTCCGGGCATAATCCCGTTCCTGTGTTAAATAGCATATTTTATCTTGACATTCCTCTATCATGACGTTTGCGCTTCGCAACTTCTCTTTCTCGATCCGCAATGCTCTGTCTGCCAGCTTCAAGTCGTTCTTTAATGCTTGAATATTCCCGACTCTGTTCTCTTTGTTTAATTTCTCGTTCAAGGTCAGAGATTCGCTGAGCTGCGTCTTCAGTTCCACGATAAGCTGTTCTTTCTGTTCTAGTTCTTCTTGTATCTCCTCGGTCAAGAGCAGAAGTTCTTCCAACTGTTCGGCGTTCTTTGATTCTCTGGATTCGTTCATCTATATCACGTCCTTTCTCTATCTGCTGTTCCAGTTCAGCAATTCGGTGTTCTGTTTCAGTAATAAACTGTTTTCGCTGTTCAGCTTCTGTGCCAATTTCTGCCATTGCTGATTTTCGTTTTCCAAAAGCTCTATCTTCGTTTTCTGTTCTTCCATCTTGGAAAGCAGTTCCTCGGTATTTGGCAAAATGTTGAGCAGCTCGGTTAACTCGTTGTTTAATTTTTGTAATTTCTGATTCTGTTTTTGCATAAGAGAGAGTTGAGTGTCCCGGTTCTGCATTTCCAGAATCATTTCTGCCATTAGGTTCTGCTGTTCTTCGATTTGACCAATCATGGATTCCATTAAGGGTATAATTTCCCGGCTTTCTTCTAATGTCATTTAATCGCTCCTTCCATAATGATAATGCACCCGATACTTTCCCAAAGGTGTTTAGTATCTTTTGCAATAACGTGTTTTGTTGTTTTATGATTTGATTTTCCGCTACTTTCCACGAGCCTTTTATTTCCTGCCCGGCAAAAAACTTTTGTTCAATCTTTCTTGCGTCAGCTCCTTCATGGATGGTAGGAATCTGGAGTTTTCCCTGCTTTTCATAAGAACGATGATCAACTTGATTATGCAAAGGCAGATGTTCATTACATACCTTTGCCCATTCACTCCGCCACAGTTCACAATTTTTTGGATTGTTCCATCCAGTAGCATCGGTCAGCACCCGTTTCCATTGCAGGCGGTTTCTTGCTCCAATCTTCTGAATTCCGTTTTCGTCTAATACAGGGATACGGATTCCATGACGGTCAGGGTTTTTCTTATCCTGCCACCAGTTCGGATGGGATTCATCAATCACGATATTTCCGTTTTTATCTCTGACAAAATCCCAATCCTTGACTTCTTTCTTTCCCCAAGAATGATCCGGGTTAAAAGGACGCATAGTTAGAAGCAGATGGACATGGGGGTTGCCATCCCCTTTGTCGTGGATACTCCAATCAGCGCACATTCCTCTATCTACAAAAGTTTTTTGGATATAGTCGGTTGTATATTGAATTTGTTCCTGTCTGCTCCATTCTTTGGGGAGGGCAAATTCAAATGACCTGCCAAGTTGGGCATCTGCATTTTTTTCAATCTTCAATACCTCATTCCATAACCTCTGTTTTTGAAATGTGATTTTAAATTTTTTTATAGCAGCTTCTTTATCTTCTGACCTTTTGTATCGGACAGACTTTTGAAAGCGTTTTATATTTTCCTCTGGTACTATCTGCCATTCAGAAGGTGCGTTTTCGCACATCATCAGACTGGTGTAGACCACTTCTTTTTTAGAAGTGTAATAACTGATACTCCCGGTTTCTTCGTTTTTCATCACATCCCCATTGAGATATGCAGAAGCGGAGATAACAGATTTTCCTTTACTTCGTCCGACTATTTTGATTGTGTAATGAAAAATCGCCATGTCTGGATTCCTCCTTTCTGCACATCCGGCATAGATTTCCGGCAACATTGCTTTCAATTTTAGAAAAAGCAGCATTGCCGGAACGCCCTCTGCGTAAGAGTGCCCTGCGCATAGCAGTCTGCATGGAATGCGCCCCTCTGGCGAAGAGTGCCTCCTGCGGCATGAGCAGGTCTGGCTGAAAGCCCCGCCGACGGAACGAGCCCGGCAAGCGTGAGCGCAGACCGGTTGCCACTTGTGGCAAACTTATTGGGACGACCTCTGGTTGTCCATAAGTGCGCCCTTCATGAAAAAGCAATGAAGGGAATGAAAAACTCATCCCCTCCGCCATTACACTTCCTCCATATCGGTATTGGCTTCTTTCTGCATTGCCTTTGAGAAAAACTTCCCATTGGCTTCCTGCCTTTTCAGAAAACCAATCAGCTTTGGGATGTCTTCCTCCTCAATAGGTGCACCAAGAACGGATTCCACTGCACCGCCAATCTGACAGAGCCTATGGGTTCGTTTTTTACTTTCTTCGGCTTTCTTTCGTTTCAGAAGTTCTTTCTTCTGTGTTGCATATCTTTTCGCCTTTTCAAGGCTTTCCTGTTCCTTCTTTTCCATTTCAAGCATTCGTTCTTCATAACTTTTTGTTGATTTTGCCATGATTACATTCCCCTTTCTTTTGCAAACATAAGTTCTCGGTTGCGTATCAGAAGAAGCACATGGTATAATCTTCTTGCGTGTAGGTATATCATGGCTTCGGTCTGATAGAACCTTTGGCGGTTTCTTTGGAAGCCGCCTTTTTAATTTGCCGCAGTTCTTGTTACGGCTTTTACATTTCCTCTATCCCTCAAATCACGACCTTCATTCGCTTCCATAAACATTTCCAGAATATCGGTTTTAATCAGGACTTTGCGACCAACCTTTAATACTGGAAGTTTCTTCCATTCTACAAGCTGTCTTAAGGTATTTCTGCCGATTCCCGTATAATCAGCAGCTTCTTCGATGGATAATGCAATTTTTCTTTGCGTCATATAATCACCTCCTTATAAATTGCATTATGCAATTCTTGTGATGTAAGTATATCCTTTCCAAATCTTTTTGTCAAGCGTTACGAAATATTAAAAATAATTTTTATATTGCATATTGCAATTTCAGAAAAACAATGCTATAATTCATACATACCGAAAAAGGAGGCAGTCAGCATGAAAGATAAAGAACTACGCAAGCTGATAGGCAGCAGAATAAAACAGCGCCGTCTGGAATTGAATCTGACACAGCCTTATGTCGCAGAAAAGATGGGTGTTACCGCTTCTACAATCCTGCGTTATGAGAATGGTTCGATTGACAATACGAAAAAAATGGTGCTGGAAGGTCTTTCGGAAGCACTCCATGTATCCGTGGAATGGCTCAAAGGGGAAACAGATGAATATGAAACCGACATTACGGATAAGAGAGAATTACAGATTCGTGATGCGATGGGAGATATTCTGGAACAGTTACCGCTTGCCCTTACCAAAGAAGAAGATGCTTTTTCAAAAGATTTATTACTGCTGATGTTAAAACAATATGGTCTGTTTTTGGATTCCTTCCAGTTCGCCTGCAAAAACTTCAAGGGAAATGCTGGTCAGACGGATATTGCCAAAACAATAGGGTTTGAATCGAATGATGAATATAATGAGATTATGTTCTTAAGGGAAATCACTCCTACCATCAATGCTTTTAATGAGATGGCAGACATTGTAAGGCTCTATTCCAAGAAACAAAAAACAGCAGAACAAAGGCTTGCAAATCTTTTATCAGAAGTCTTATACGAAGATTCCGAATCGGTATAGTAAGACAACCGGAGTTATGATATACTTACACGCACGAAGCATTTCATCAGTTCCGATTGTCTAATATCGAAAGGAGACATACGATTATGGCAAAAGGATCTGTAAGAAAAAAAGGAAAGAAATGGTACTACCGCTTCTATGTAGAGGACGCAAGCGGCAATCTTGTTCAGAAAGAATGCGTTGGAACAGAAAGCAAAAGTGGAACTGAAAAGCTGCTCCGTCAGGCAATGGATGATTATGAGAAAAAGAAATTTGTTGCCAAAGCGGAAAATCTCACAGTCGGACAACTTCTGGATGTGTGGGCAGAGGAGGAATTAAAAACAGGTACGCTCAGCAATGGTACGGTGGAGAATTACCTCGGAACAATCCGAAATATTAAGAAACACCCATTGGCAGAACGGAAACTGAAAAATGTAACCTCTGAACATTCGCAATCCTTTTTTGATTTGCTTTCCTTCGGGGGAGTTCATCCCGACGGAAAAGAGAGAAAGGGTTACAGCAAAGATTACATCCATTCTTTTTCCGCAGTCATGCAGCAGTCCTTCCGCTTTGCAGTATTTCCAAAACAGTATATTACGTTTAATCCCATGCAGTATATTAAACTGCGGTATCAGACGGATGAAGTTGATTTGTTTTCAGACGAGGACATGGACGGAAATATCCAACCAATTTCACGAGAAGATTATGAAAGATTGCTTGCTTATCTGAAAAAAAAGAACCCAGCCGCAATACTTCCAATCCAGATAGCCTATTATGCCGGGCTTCGTATTGGAGAAGCCTGCGGTTTGGCGTGGCAGGACGTAAATCTGGAAGAACAATGCCTTACCATAAGACGTAGCATCCGATACGATGGCTCAAAGCGCAAATATATCATCGGACCAACCAAGCGGAAAAAAGTGAGGATTGTTGATTTTGGAGATACGCTGGTAGAGATTTTCCGTAATGCCCGGAAAGAGCAGTTAAAAAATCGAATGCAGTACGGAGAACTTTATCACACGAACTACTACAAAGCGGTCAAAGAGAAAAACAGAGTGTACTACGAATATTATTGCTTAGACAGAACAGAGGAAGTCCCGGCAGATTATAAAGAAATTTCTTTCGTCTGTTTAAGACCGGATGGTTGTCTGGAACTTCCAACTACTTTGGGGACTGTTTGCAGAAAGGTGGCAAAAACATTAGAGGGATTTGAAGGCTTTCATTTCCACCAGTTACGTCACACCTATACAAGCAACCTTTTAGCAAATGGAGCTGCCCCAAAAGATGTGCAGGAACTGTTAGGACACTCAGATGTAAGTACCACAATGAATGTCTATGCTCACTCCACAAGAGATGCTAAACGAAAATCAGTTAGGCTTCTTGATAAAGTGGTAGGCAATGATTAAAAAAATTCCCTTATTTCCCTTGTGATTATCTCATAAGGGTAAAAATAAGGGAAACTACATATCATTTCACTAATGGACAGGCGGGAAAGCCTATAAAATGGGGAAAGTTAGAGAGATAATTATATAAATTCCAGTTTGTCGAACTCAAAAATATTATTAAATGAAAAGGTAGAGTGTATAGAGAAATCTATATGCTCTATTTTTTTGCTCATTTTTAGAAAAAGTGATTAAAAAACTATTGACATTTTGTTACTGGGAAAGTGAAGAACTCTATTTTTCTCTTCCAAGCAATAATCTTTTAATAAATAAAAAAGAACTTTCTTTTAAAGATCTTGATGGTCAAACAATGCTACTTTATAAAAATATTGGTTTTTGGAAAGAAAGAGTATTAAAACATATGCCTCATACACATTTCATTATAGAAAATAATCGTCATGATTTTCTTAAACTCTTAGATCATTCTGATTTTGTTTGCTTTACAACCGACCTAGCAATAGAAGAAGGTATCTTAAAAAATCGTGTTATTAAAGAAATAAGTAATCCAGAAGCATTAGTTCCATTTTATATCTGTTGCTTAGAAAAAAATAATAAAAAATATCAATACCTATTTAAATAAAATCGTTTCTTTCGTTCCACTCATTTTGCAACGAAATACTTTTCGTTGCAAAACATTGCAAACAATTTTTTCATTTTAATAAAAATAGTCCATAAACACTAGATGTTCTAGTATCTATGGACTTTATTTTTTGTCGATCCTTATACATTTTATTCATCGTTTCCATCTATTATTTATATTTCAATAATTTTTTGATGTCAAAATGATGTCAATATATTTTAAAAAAACAAAAAAACCTTGAATTTATCAAGGTTTTTTAATAGTTATTATTCACCAACGTATGGTAATAATCCCATTTGTCTAGCACGTTTGATAGCTACTGCTAATTGTCTTTGATATTTAGCAGAAGTTCCAGTTACACGTCTAGGAATGATTTTACCGTTAGCTGAAACAAATCTTTTTAATAAATCAACATCTTTATAATCGATGTAAGTAATTTTGTTTTTTGTAAAATAACAAACTTTTCTTCTACCCATTCTTTGTCTTTTAAAAGCCATGTTCTTATACTCCTTTTCTAAAATTGAATATCGTCTTCCATGATATTAAATGAATTATCAAAATCTTTTTCTAATTCAACTGTTTGCATATCTTGGAAATTATCTGTTTGTGGTTGAGCAGGTTGAGAATATTGATTATTCATCATACCTTGGTTCATAGAACTTTGGTTTCTTTCTCTTTGAGCTCTTGTTTCTAAGAATTGAACAGAGTCACAAACAACTTCTGTAACGTATACGCGTTGTCCTTGAGCATTATCATAAGATCTAGAACGAAGTCTACCTTCAACTCCTACTAAAGATCCTTTTGCACAATATTGTGCAACATTTTCAGCGACTTTATTCCATACAACGCATGAAATATAATCAGCTTGTTGCCCATCTGCAGAATTATAGTTACGATTTAACGCTAACGTAAAACTTGTAACTGCAGCCCCGTTTCCAGTTCTTCTAAGTTCTGGATCACGAGTCATTCTACCAACCATAACAACTCTATTAATCATCGTCAAATGCCTCCTAATTATTTACGAAGAGTTAAGTGACGTAATACTGAAGCGTTGATTCTTGATAAACGTTCGAATTCAGCGATTTCAGCTGGTGCACAAGTTACATCTACTACAACATAGTAACCTTTTGTGTAATCTTTAATTTCATAAGCGAAATCACGTAATCCCCATTCGTTGACATTATCAACTGAACCACCGTTAGCAGTTAAGATTGATTTGAAGTTTTCAATTAAAGTATTTCTAGCTTCTTCTTCAACATCTGGTTTTACAATAAACATAATTTCATATTTATTCATCTCTTTTACCTCCTATGGTCTTTTGGCTTACTTTTTAGTAAGCAGGCAGTAAAATAATCTTTACATGCTCGTCCATTATATCTTATTGTTTACTTTTATGCAATAATAAAATGATTATTTTATGTAATTTTACCCCTTTATAGGCATGTTTTTTTCATATTCTATATTGAGGTGATATTATGAATTATCTATTATTTTTATTTTGGATATTTTTTATGATTTTATTTCATTATTTAATCAAAAATGATTTTTCTTTTATTCAAAAATATCTTAATAAACTTTTTAAATATTCTCCCTTATTTAAAGAATATTTAAAAAAGTATTTAAAAACTATTTTATATACATTTTTTACTTTTATTGTGGGTAAGACTTTTGAACATCTTGATATGTGGGTAGATTTGTTTTTTGTTTCTATATGGATGTTAGTAGATGAAAAAGAAAATATAAATATTGAAAATAAAAAAGAAACAATACCTTCTTTAATAGGTATTGTTCTAGGTTTATTACTCCAATACTTTATATGATTTTACTTTTACATTTTGAATATCTTTATTATTAATATCTAATTGACCATCATAATAAATATATATCCTATTTCCTTTTTTTAATCCTTTATTAGATTCTACTGCTCCCGCAATAGAAATTAAATACTTTTGATGATCATTTGTTTCTATCAATAATGTTTCATCACCCACATTTTTAATTGTTCCTACAATTGTTTTATATTGACTTAAATTTTCTTGATCATCAGATTTAAAATGAAAATATCCAAAAATAACTCCTATTAAAACAAATAAAGTAATTAAAATCCAAACTATACTCTTTTTCTCTTTTCTAATATGCTTACCTTTCATTTTAAATCTTCCTGTGTTGTAATTTTTAAATTACTATAATCTCCTAATACTGCCTTAATATCCTTATCTATATATCTTTCAAATAATTGACTATCATCAGTCGCAACATATCCTTCATCTTTTGCCTTTTGATAAGCCACCTTAATATCTTCACTTTTAAATACTTGTGGTGTTTGAGCCTGCATCAAAGTTTCTCTTTTTAAAGTTTTAACAACAATACCCTCTTTCACTTCTTTAATAGTATCTTTACAAGGAACCATTAATAACCCAGCATCATATGTTTTTAAACATTCAACTAAATCATTAATACTTTGTTTACTTACATAAGGTCTTGCTCCATCATGAATAAAAACATAATCCTCTGTTACTTTTTGTAAACCTTCATAAACACTATCTTGTCTTTCTTTACCACCAAAAACATACTCAATTCTTGAATCATTAACTAATGTTCTTATATCATCTATTTCATTTTCTTTCGTTACAACAATAATTTGTTTACATCTATTATCCTCTAAAAAATGAGAAATATTCATTTCATAAACTGTTTGATGATTGATTTTATAAAAGATCTTATTATATTTTAAACCAGTTCTTTTTCCACTTCCTGCACATAAAAGAATTAAACTATAGTTCATACTTTTCACCTCATGATTATTTTATCACACTGTGATAAAATAATAAAATTTACATAGATATTTCTAGAAATATGATATAATCTAACTTAGAAAAAGGAGAATTTTATGAATACAACACTTATTATTATGGCGGCTGGAATTGGTTCACGCTATGGAAAAGGAATTAAACAACTAGCGAAAATCGGTCCTCATGACGAAATCATTATGGATTATTCCATTTATGATGCTCTTGAAGCTGGTTTTAATAAAGTCGTTTTTATTATTAGAAAAGACATCGAAAAAGAATTTAAAGAAGTTATTGGTAATCGTATTGAAAAACACATTCAAGTTGAATATGTTTTCCAAGAAATTAATAATATTCCTGAAGGGTGTACAGTACCCGAAGGTAGAATCAAACCTTGGGGAACTGGACAAGCTATTTTATCTTGTAAAGGAATCGTTAATGAACCATTTGTCATTATCAATGCTGATGATTATTATGGAAAAGTTGCTTTTAAAAAGCTCCATGATTTTTTAATTGAAGATAGTCATAGAAATAGTGAGTTTACCATGGCCATGGCTGGTTTTATCTTAAAAAATACTTTAAGTGATAACGGTACAGTCACTCGTGGTATTTGTGTAGAAGATGAAGAAGGTTATTTACATAGAGTTATTGAAACAAAGGGTATTATTAGAAATAATCAAGGAACAATTGATTGTGATACAGAAGAAAGCAAAGATATTATTCAAGAAAACAATCGTGTTTCTATGAATATGTGGGCTGGTTATCCTTGTTTTATTGATTATCTTGAAAATGGTTTTAAAGAATTCTTATTAGATGATAGTGGAGATGAACTTACTAAAGAATATTTATTACCTATTATTGTTGATCAATTAATTAAAACAAATAGAGCTTCAGTAAAAGTATTAGAAACAACAGATAAATGGTTTGGGGTTACTTATCCTGAAGATAAACAAGCAGTTCAAGATTCTATTAAAGAACTTATTGAAAAAGGAATTTATCCAGAAAAATTATGGAAATAAAAAGTCTAGCTTAAAGTTAGACTTTTTCATTGTCATAAATCATTGGTACAACACGACTATTACCTAAAAAGACAGAAAGTACATCTTCTTTCATATCTAATCCACTATAAATAAAATCCACAAGTTTCTCTATATCCACTTGTAAAATAGCAATCTTTTGACTTTGATGATAATCAAATTCAATAACAGCACATTGTCTTATAATTCCCCATTTCGTATCTTTGGTATCTCCTAAATAATCAGGTAACACAAGAAAATTATATACACCTATATTTGATTCATTTTCTTTTTCATAAATACGTTGAAATTGTTCTTGATAGAAAAACTGTTTATAAATATCTAGGTTCCTTGGTAAATAATAAGCTTCTTTTTCATAATCCCAGCCATAATATTTAGCATCAAGTATACAACAACTCTTTTGTGGTCTTTCATATTTAGGATTTTCTAGGATTCTTTCACAAACAATATCTGGGATATTCTTTTTATTTTGATTGATAAAAACACTTTCTCTTTCTTGAACAATTTGTTTTTGTTTATGATCTTTTGTCTGTTTTCCTATTGCATTCCAATGATAAGTATTATATTTTGTATCATTAATATCTATTTCTTTATCTAATAATTGACTATTAAAGAGAACATCACCTTTTTGAATACTGATTTGATTTTGAAAAAATTCTCCTATCATCCATTCAAAAACCATTTCAAATTTAAAAGTAATGATTTCTTGACAACTAGAACTTGTTTTATTTTCTTCTATAGTTTTTTTGCACCAATTTTCAATAGATTCATACTTATTTATCAAATCACACTTTTTTTCATTAACTACAAAATATAAATCAAATAATCTTGCATATTTATATAATAATATTTCTTTATCAATGCTATCTTTAATAATAACTGATTTTGGTAAAGATAAAATTAATCTATCTTTATCTAAAAGAATGCCTACAAAATTACTTATATACATCCATTCTTTTGTTTCTTTATCCATATTTCTTCTAAAAAGTGATTCTTTAACATTCTCTATTACTTCTTGATATTTATTATAATCAACGGCTTTACCATCTTGAATTAACTCTATTTCCATTCTTTTATCCTCTACCTAACATATCTATGATATCTCTATTTAAGAAAAACTGTCAAATAGAAAAAAAGCTTTTGCTTATGCAAAAACTTCTAAAAACAAATCAATACAAAATAAACAAATATCTCAATCAACAGCATCAGTTGTAAAACAATACTAATTATTCATATTTTCTTTGATAATAGATTTTAATTCTTTTTACTCTTAAAGAATATATTTTTCAATATAATTTCCTATTCCATCATGATCATTATCATCGGTAATATAATCAGCTACACTCTTTGTTTTTTCACTACCATTAGCCATAACGACACCAATACCAGCATTTAATGTCATATCATAGTCGTTATCTGCATCTCCAAATGTAACAATATCTTTAATATCAATATGATGTAATTTTAATATTTCTTTAAGTCCTGCAGTTTTTGATATTCTTGGATCCATGTATTCGTACAATACACTCGCTGTTTTAAGTGATGATGATTTATAATCATCACTATGAAATGTTTTAGATCTTTCAATGATTTGATCCATATATTCAGGTTTACAAATAATAATAAGCTTAGCTTTAGGTGACGTTAAATATTCATCATAATCAACAACCTTATAAGGAACACGGTCTCCTTTAGAAAGATCTTGAATATATTCATCATCCTTTGGTGAATAAAAAATACCATCTTCAGGAATCGCAAAATTACAATCCATATCTTCATAATGCTTTACAATTTCTTTAATCAACTCTCCATCTAATGGATATTGAGCTTTAGAAATATCAAACGTATAATCATAAATTTCCGCTCCACCAGTACCAACAATCATATCTACCAAACCTTCAATACCCCAAGTACCAAGTAATGTTTGAATACTATTAACATCTCTACCTGTTGATAAACCAAAAAGAATTCCTTTTTCTCTAGACTTTTTAATCATTTCAACTGTCTTCTTTGTAACTACACCTTCACTTGAAAGAAGTGTTCCATCTATATCACACATAATTGCTTTTACGTTCATAAAAATACCTCCTACTCAAATCATAAATAATCTTTTCAATTGAAACAATTAGAGTACAAAAAAAAGAATTTTTTTCTCAAATTCTTTTTTCTCTTAATTATAAATTAGAATTATTTTCTCATTATTTTTCATTGTTTTTTCAAAATTTAGTGATTTTGTATATAGAAAACTCATTGTTTTTTTGTTGAATTGATAACAAAATTATCATTTATTGAAATTTATTTAATAGTCCCTTCTACAATATTATTATAATAAGCCAATTTCTTTTCAATATTCTCTTGATAATCCAATTTAAAATAACATGTATATAAAACATCTAAAATATAAAGAATAGAAAGTCGTGTTGAAAAAGATGAAATCTTTTTATAATGATTTTCATAAGGTGATATATAGAGTTGATAATCTGGATCAAAATCTTTAAATGTATAGTCATACGATGAAATTAAAACGATTGGTGTTTTTACCTTATGCAATATACGAGGTAAAATATCAGATAATATACCTCTTCCTCCAAAAGTAATAATAATTGCTAGATGATTTTCATCACTACTTGCAGCTATAAGTCTTTGTTGGTATTCATCAACAGGAACATTTACTTGGATACCTATTTCCTGCATTTGAAATTGAAAATTTAAAGCAAAATTAATATTTCCTGCAGAAGTATACACATCTATGATTTGTGCTTTTTCCATTGCTGAAGCAATAAGACGTAATTGGTCTAGACTAAAAAGATTAGCTGTTAGATTAAGGGTTTGTTCATAATCTTCTTTGATTTTTTGAATAATTTCATAATGTGTTTGAAATTGATTAACAGGAAAATCAAAATTAAAATCTTCATTACTTTTTCTATAGTCATCAAGAGAACTTGTTATTTTTATTTTTAAGTCAGAAAATCCTGATAGTCCTAATTTATCACATAAACGATAGACTGTTGCTGTTGAAACAAAACATTCTTTTCCTAAATCTTTAGATGACATTTTTAAAACATCTTCTGGATGTTTTAAGATATAATCTGCCAAGATTCTTTCATTTTTTGATAGTTCTTTGTTTTCTTTTAAATTTATAAATAGATTCATATCATCACCATCCTTATTTTAATGCATTTATACCCATAAATGCATTTTTTTCATATACTAAAAAAATTTCAATTTTCCAAAATAAAAGTGCCTACACTTGGTAGACACCTTCTCTTTTACTCAAATTCATTAGTTCTAGCAACTTCTCTAATCCATGAAGCTGATTTCTTTTCTTTACGCTTATAACCATCATCTAAACATACACGAACAAATCCATATCTGTTTTTAAAAGCATTACACCATGACCAGTTATCAATAACACCCCAATAATGATATCCTAAACAGTTTGCTCCATCTTCAATTGCTTTTGCAATCCATTCTAAATGATCTCTTACAAATTCAATACGATAATCATCTTGAACAGTTCCATTTTCATCCATATATTTTTCTTCACCTTCAACACCCATTCCATTTTCAGAAATAAAGAAAGGTAAATCTGGACATTCTTTTTTAATTTTCATACCAAAATCATAAATACCTTTTGGATAAATTTCCCATCCACGATAAACATTCATTTTTCTTTCAGGCCAAATATATGGTTTAGAAATACATGGTAAACCATTTTCATCAAATTTACTATCTGGTGCTTGAACACGTGTTGGTTGATAATAGTTAAATCCTAACCAATCTACTTTACCTTGAGCTAAAATAGCTTCATCTCCAGGACGACGATTGATTTCTACTTTCCAATCATTTTCTACTGTATCTAAAACATCTTGTGGTAAATGTCCATGAGCAACGACATCTAACCACCATCTGTTGTGTAATCCATCTGTCATACGTACTGCTTCTAAATCTTCAGGAGTTGGATTTTCTTTTGTATAAGGTGGAGCAAAACAGTTGATCATACCGATTTTTGCACCTTCACAAAGTTTTCCTTCTGCTTTTAATTTTCTAAAGTTTGCGACAGCTAAACAATGCGCTAAAGTAATATTATATTGTACATTGATTGATTGTTTGAAATCTTTTTGATATGGATACCAAACACCATGTAAGAATTGTTGTTCTGGTTCTACAATAGGTTCATTGAAAGTAAACCAATATTTTACTTTATCTCCAAATTCTTCCATTGCAATCTTTACAAAGTTCGCATAAGCTTCAACAACTTCTCTATTTTGCCATCCACCACGTTTAACTAAATATTCAGGCATATCAAAGTGATACATATTCATAAAAATATCAATACCATTTTCATTTGCACAATCAATTAATTTATGATACCAAGCAGCACCTTCTGGATTTAATTTACCATCTTGATCTAATAAACGAGTCCATTGCATAGAAGTTCTAAATGATTTAAAATTTAAACTTTTTAATAATTTAATATCTTCTTCATATTTATGGTACATATCATTTCCAACATATGATCCCACATTATTAAAGAAAGCATTAATTTCTTGATCAGAATACATATCCCAATAAGAACGTAATCTTCCACCTACATTCCAGGCACCTTCTGTTTGAGGTCCTGACATTGCTGCACCAAAAAAGAAATCTTTAGGTAATTTAATCGTCATCTTTTCTTCCTCCGTTATTTTCATGATTATTATACTGTCATTATATCATGAAACTAGAGTTGTTAGAGGAAATGTATTCTATTTTCTTACTTATTTCTTTTTCTTTATAATCATGTAAATAAAATACAAAAATGCCCCTATTAGGACATTTGTTTAATTTGTTTCATCATTTTAGATAGATTAATCGGAACATGTTCCTCTTTTAATAAATTGTGTATTTTCTCAATAGAAATATGTTCACGTAAATGAATAATTTTTTCTATTATTTCTTTAGATAAAGGTTGATATTCAATTATTTGATCAACCTTATCAAACAATTCATGCCTTAAATACTTAGTTTGTCTACTCTTTTTAAATCCCATACAACAACGTGACGTACCTGTTTGACTCATTATAAAAACAACATTTTCAAAACTAATCTTTCTTTTAGCTTGATCTTCATAATATCCATCATCTAAGATTTGTGAAAATAAATGAATAATTTCTTCACATGCTTGATCAATATGATCTAATAATAAAACAGTATGTGGATAACTTTGTAAAGTTGATAAAAGAAGACTTGGTTGTTCATGATATGTTTCTAGAAGTTTATAAAGGGAATGGCTTTCTTGATATTGATTCATATCTAATTTTAAATAATGATAATTTAGATATTTAGCTAAGGATTTAGCCGTTAATGTT
Organism: Faecalibacillus intestinalis; assembly: GCF_003024685.1. GTDB lineage: Bacteria > Bacillota_I > Bacilli_A > Erysipelotrichales > Coprobacillaceae > Faecalibacillus > Faecalibacillus intestinalis. Next base: position 134,619 of record NZ_PYLQ01000002.1, read on the forward strand.
TTACCACAACTTGTTGGTCCATAAATAAAAAAGGAGATAGGTAATTGTTTATGTTGAAATGTTTCAATCATTTGATGAATTCCTTTTTCTTGACCTAAAATATCTTTATTTAATTGTTTTTCTAATTTTTGGTAATCCATTTGATGATGAATTGTAATATTTAAATACTTTTCAATTGTTTCTACAATTCTATTCTTTGTAAGTTCTTTTTCATGATAAAATTTAGCTTTAACACATGATAAATCTAAGATATCAATCGCTTTATCAGGATAAGTTCTATTTTTAATATGACAATCTACTAATTCTATTAATTCTTTTAAAAGTACATTATCTATTTTAATTTGATGATAACTTTCATAATAACCTTTAATTCCTTTTAATATCTCTAATGTTTCCTCTTTTGTATTTTCTTTTAAAGTGACAATAGAAAACCTTCTATTCATTGCATGATCTTTTTCAAAATGTTTATAATATTCATCAATAGTTGTAGCACCAATAACCGTCATATCTTTTCTAGCAAGATAAGGCTTTAAAATATTAGAAGCATCAATTGCCCCTTCAGCTCCACCAGCCCCAATGACATTATGAATTTCATCAATAAAAATAATCACATTATCCAAGTCTTTTACTTTATCAATAATCTTTTTAAACTTCTCTTCAAATTCACCACGATACTTTGTACCCGCAACCAGTGAAGATAAAGAAAGTTCATAAATAATCTTATTCTTCAAAGAATCTACTACTTTTCCTTGATTGATCATCATTGCTAATTTTTCTACTAAAGCTGACTTACCTACACCCGCTTCACCAATAATCAAAACATTATTTTTTTCTTTTTTAGATAAAATAGTACATACTTGATCAATTTCATTTTCTCTACCAATAATTTTATATTTTTTAGTCTTCACTTTTTTATTAATATTGACAAGTGTTGGTATTTGATCCAATGGTGTTTCAAAAGCAGATTTTTCCTGCAACAAATAAACAACTTCTTCTACATCTACATGATATTTTTGTAATATTTCATAAGCAACTGATTCTTTTTCTTTTAATAAAGAAATAATTAAGATATTTAAAGTCACTTGATCTTGATTTTTATCTTTAGCGTATTCAATACTTCTCTCTAATATTCTTTTTACACTTTGACTATATTCCATATAAAAAGGTTGATCATCATTTGTGCCAAACAACCTTTTTATATCTTCTTCTACAACTGCATCATTGACATCATATTTTTGTAATAATCTTTTTAATTGATTATCATGAATCTTTAATAATGAAAGCAATAAATGTTCACTTCCAACATTTTGATGACCAAAATCAAAAGATAAACTTTCAGCTACCACAATCGCCTTTTGTGCTTGTTCATCAAATTCTCTCAACAATGACTTCACCTCTTTCCTTATAATAGTATGTACAAACTGAATAATTATTAGTACACACCATTAAGAAAACATCTTAATCAACCAAGATTTCTTTTTAATTTCTTTACTTGATGTACAATAAGAAACTTGTAACTTTCCTTCTAAAGATTTACCTTTACCTTCACCTAATACAATCGTATAAAGACCATTATAATATTTTGCATTAAAATCATCTTGATGATCTGCTAAAACTTGATAAACATCATCAACACCTTTGACCCATTTTTTATAATTTAAAAGAAGTTGATCTTTTACTTTGTACATTTCATCAATATCTTCTTGTTGATAAGAAGAACCAATGATCTTATATCTTGGTGTTTCATTTACTGCACAGACGCTTGTTAAATTCATCATAATTAAAAGAAAAATAATGATTTTTTTCATAAACTTCACCTCAAGTTCATTATGTTCGTTTATAATAAAAATAAACATAAGGAGTGAACTTTTATGAGTCGTATCATGCAAAAAGAAATAAAAAGTGAAATGAATGATTTTTTCTTTGCGAAAGATCATTTAGATTTTTATCATGAATATGTCAACGTTGAACAAAAGTATTTAGCAGGTATTAAGGAAGTAAGAACAAAATTAGAAATTTTAGATGATGAATTTCATCATCGTTTTGATCATAATCCTATTCATCATATGGAATGGCGTTTAAAATCTCCCCATAGTGTTGTTGAAAAAATGAAAAGAAGAAATCTTCCTGTAGAAGTTTCATCAATCAAAGGAAATATTGAAGATATTGCGGGAATACGTGTGATTTGTCATTATATTAAAGATATTTATCGTATGTCTGATCTTCTTTTAAGACAAGATGATATTCATTTATTAAAGATTAAAGATTATATTAAAAATCCTAAAGAAAATGGTTATCGTAGTTTACATCTTGTTGTAGAAGTTCCTGTTTATTTAGCGAATGAAAAAGTAATGGTTCCTGTAGAAATACAAATTCGTACTATTGCGATGGATTTTTGGGCAACATTAGAACATCATTTACGTTATAAAAATGATAAAGAAATTTCTGATGATATTCGTAATCGTTTATCAGATTGTGCTAAAAGCATTACAGATATTGATTATGAAATGGAAGATATACATAATGAAGTCTTTGGGCATCATAAAATCTAAAAGCTAACGCAAAACCGTTAGCTTTTATCATATAATTATTTAATTAAAATAATAGCAAATTCCTGCTCTTTCACTTTTTCTACCTTTATCATATCATTTTCATCAGCATCATTATGTCAAAAAAATCGACCTCTTTATAGTGGACTATCTGTCCAATGACAACCTTTATATACCATGCTACTATCATTTAAAGAAACAAAAGGAAAGGATGGTATTTTTATGGTTGATTTGATTGAAAAAAATGAAGTTGTGCAGTTCAAAGATGGAAATTTTGTATTAGATATAAATGTCTCTTCTAATGGTGAAACAGTATGGTTAACATTAGATCAAATGAGTAAGCTTTTTAACAAAAATAAGTCTACTATTTCTAGACACATAGCTAATATTTTTAATGAAAAAGAATTAGACGAAAAGAGTTCTGTTGCAAAAAATGCAACTCAACTAAAAAGATATGACCCTCGTACTAAGAAAGACAGAATCGCTGTAGTCGATGTTAATTATTACAATTTAGATGTTATTATCTCTGTAGGTTATATAGTTAAATCTAAACAAGGAATTCTTTTTAGAAAATGGGCTAATAGTATATTAAAAGAATATCTTTTAAAAGGTTATGCTGTTAATGATCGTCATTTTCAAGATATTGATTACGTAACAACAATGCTTGATCAATATAGAAATGCAGGTGGACAATTACCGAGTAGTATTTCTATGTTAGAATTTCTAAAAGCTTATCAAAGAGGCTTTAAGATTCTTGATGATTATGATCATCATCATTTAGAGGTTCCTGTTGGCCAAAAAGATACTTATGTTCTTCGTTATGATGAGTGTATAAATCTTATACATAATACGATGTTTGAAAATAGAGGAGATTTATTTTCTATTGAAAGAGATGATTCTTTTAAAAGTAGTATTTCAACGATTTATCAAAGTTTTGGAGAGATTGATTTATATCCAACTTTAGAAGATAAAGCAAGTGCTTTACTGTATTTTATTGTTAAAAATCATAGTTTTATTGATGGGAATAAAAGAATTGGAGCAACTATTTTTCTTTACTTCTTAAATCAGAACAATGCTCTTTATAAAAATGGTAAAGAAAGAATTAATAATGATGCTCTTGCTACTCTTACTATCCTTGTCGCAAGTTCTAGACCTGAAGATAAAGAAATTATGATACAACTTATCAAAACTATTATTAAATAAAAAAAATAAGGAATCGCTAGATTCCTTATTCAATATAGATAGTAGAACTATTTTCTACTTGTTTCATATCTGCTTTTGGAACAGATAAACGAAGAACGCCACCTTCATATTTAGCTTTGATATCTTCTTTTGGAATATCTCCTAAATAGAAGCTTCTTGACATATTTCCAACATATCTTTCTTGTCGGATATAATGTCCTTGTTCATCCTTTTCATCTTTATCCAATCCCTTACTTGTTGAAATTGTTAAATAACCATTTTCATAATTGATATTGATATCTTCTTTTTTAAAGCCTGGAAGATCAATATCTACTTCATAGGTATTATCTGTTTCCCTTACATCTGTTTTCATCATATTTCTTCCATGTTTTCCATATAATGGATTTTTCTTTCCAAAAAAATCTTTATCCATTTCATCAAAGAAATCATCAAATAAATTTTCTGTAAATAGACTAGGCATCATCATAAGTCATTACCCCTTTCAATCTTGATACTTAGTTTTGCATCGTTGTTTCAAGCGGTGTTAACTTTGAAACTAGGTTCTTTATTAATCCCTTTCCTAATTTCTAAATACATTATAGTTCTTACTTTTAGCACTGTCAATAGGCGAGTGCTAATTTTTTGTAAAAATTTTGTGAAGCCTTGATTTTACGGGCTTCACAGGAATTTTTCACTTGCTTTCGCACTCAATTTTCTTGATTTGACCACATTTTTACGACAAATTCTTGGAAAAATATATTCGTCTGATTTTCTTACCACATTTTACGACAACGACTTATGGTTTATACCACAGCAGGTACAGTTTCTGGCAGGTTCATTTTAGACATCTCATTCTCCACATGAGACTTCTCTGCAATATGATTGTAGACATTCATTGTGATCTGTGCATCTGAATGACCCATCACATACTGCATAACTTTGGGATTGACATTGTTCTCACCCAATCTGGCACATCCCGTATGACGAAGGGTATGCGATGAAATAGGAGACATCAGCTCCGGCTCTCGGTTCTCTTCTTCTGCCAGTTTGCTTTCTTTCTTATTATAGGTATTGACAATATTTTTCAGAAAGCTGTTCACTCCCGCCGGCATGATTGGACGTCCATGCTTTGTATTGAAGATGAATCCACTGCGTCCACCAATCTCCACATTACTCTGTAAACCAAGCATCAGGTTCAGCTCTCTCTGTTTACGGAACGCATCATATACCATCTGTGTCATAGGAATGTCTCTGATTCCTGCATCCATTTTGGTTTCTGAATCATGGAAACAATATCCTTCATCACCTTGAGATTACTAAACTTCTTGTTCATCTGTAAAAGCTGACCATCTATCTTTTTATGGATTTTTGTCTTCTTACTTTTCGCCATCTTATGTTATCCTTAGAACTTCACTACTTCCGGTTTATGTGTAAATGCTGAAAATGTAGCTGTCGTATTCTTAAAATAGAATACCTCTGTATTTCCATCATATGCTGAGTACATGTTCTTTAAAGATGGATAAGCATCAAGGACTGTCTTGCTTCTCTTCTATCATCTTCTACAAGTTCGCCTGCTACACGAAGCCACTCTCCATTCTTAAATGCACAGATTTCCACCTTTGGATTTGCATGAATCTGTTTTGAAACATCCTTCACCTTTCCGGTTTGAATATACAGTTTTCCTTCAAAAATATGTGCTGTTCCAAAAGGCCTTACCCTTGGTTGATCTCCTTCCACTGTTGCCAAATAATATGTTTCCGCTTCTTTTAAAAAATTTACTACTCGTTCCATGGTATAAGCCTCCTGTTATTAAAATCTATCAATAAGAGAATTATACCACTATTCCCCCCCCTCCTTTTTTACCAAACACAGTACCATGCCTTCTACCTGTCTTCCTTTGGAAAATCTATCCTTCCCAATTGCATATTGTTACTCTCCCCACTTAACTGTTTATACTTATTTCAAGAAAAAGAGCATATGGATTTGATTCCATACACTCTATGATTGTAATCTTCATACTTATTTTACAGTGTCAAAATATCCAATGATTCCAATGTATCCATCCTTCTTTAAAGGCGACCACAATGTATGCAATTTTATTCTATACATCTGACTGTTATTTTCCACCGTCGCTTTTATCGTGGCAGATATTTCTTTATTTTGTACAGATGTCTGATGTAATAAAACACGAATACATTGAACATCTTCTTCATTTACTCCAAATTCTTTAAACAAATTGAAATTCGGGTTATCTCTCTGACATAATATCTGATGTTCTCCATTTAATATAGTTAATTGACCTGAAACCGCATTGTAATCAATCGAATTCTTGCCACTGTTCGATTTGAAGAAATCGATTTTTTCCTGCATGACCTTGACAAGACTCTGTGAATAAATCTGGTTCGGTAAGAATTTATCGCTGAGTATTTCATTCGAAAGTCTCTGTATTTCATGATAATGTTTATTATCATCCATCTCTTTACCAGACATTTTTGAAAGCTGAATACTCAGTTCTTTCAAACACTTAAGGAGGATGGGATTAAATTGTCCGCATTGCCCATCCAGGATCATTTGAATCGCTGTGTCATGATCAAATGCTTTCTTATAACATCTTTCACTGGTAAGTGCATCATAAACATCAACAATCGATACCACCTGCGCACAGATTGGTATTTCTTCTCCTTTCAGGCCATCCGGATAGCCTTTTCCATCCCATCTTTCATGATGCCATCTGCAGATTTCCCATGCGGTATGTACCAGTCGATGATCTTGTGGAAAGTCCATATCCTTAATTATAGCTGCGCCAAGCTCACTATGTTTTTTCATAATCTTAAATTCTTCATCAGTGAGTCTGCCTGGTTTATTCAATATTTCTTCCGGAATACGAATCTTACCAATATCATGAAGGGAAGAAGCAGTTGTAATCAAAGCAATATCTGCCTCTGTCAAAGGATAAGCATCTGTTACTTTTACCAGCTGTCTCAGCATCATCTCCGTTGCTGTTTTAATATGCAGAATGTGTTCTCTGCTCTCGCTATTACGAGATCCCAATATATTACTCATAATCTGGATCATGATATTATTATTTTCTTCTTTTTCGTAAACCTGATCATAAACCACATTTATCAGATGCTTTTGGTTCATATAGAGGCCTAAGGTATTCTGAACTCTTTTCTTTACAATCACAGAATCAAACGGTCGTGTGATATAATCTGTGATTCCCAGCTCATATGCCTTACGCATAGTATCAACAGCATCTTCAGAAGATATCATAATTACAGGAGTTTCAGCAATACATTGGCTTCTTTTCATTATTTCCAAGACTTCAAAGCCATTCATCTGTGGCATATTGATATCTAAAAGCATCAGATCAATTCCAATATTTTCTCCTATCATCTGGATTGCCTGATTTCCATTTTCAGCTTCCAGATAATTATAAGTATCTCCAAGAATCTCCTTCAATATGTCTCTGTTTAAGTTTGAATCATCTACAATCAGAATTTTTTGTCTTTTATCCATATTTTTCATCATCCCACCAATTTATGAATTACTTTTATCAGTAATTCCACATCAACAGGCTTAGCAACATGTTCATCCATCCCTGCTTCTTTTGCTTTTATTCTGTCCTCCGTGAACGCATTTGCTGTCATTGCAATGATCGGTATCTCCTTTGCATCCTCTCTGTCCAGAGACCTGATCATCTTTGCGGCTTCATAACCATCCATGACTGGCATCATAATGTCCATAAGAATGACATCAAATTCACCAGGTTCACTATTTCTGAACAGTTCAACAGCTTCCTGACCATCCCAGGCTTTTGTCAAGTCAGCACCTTCATTCTGAAGCACAAATTCGGTGATTTCCATATTCAGCTCATTATCTTCTGCCAGAAGAATATGCAGTCCCTTTATAGATTTTTCGGATGCATCCGTCTGTTCTTCACGTTTATCCGCATCCAGATCTATTTTAAATGGAACCCGAATCACAAATGTCGTCCCTACGCCTTTTTCACTTTCAAAAGTAACGGTACCACCCATTTTCTCGACCAGTTTCTTTGTAATCGGCATTCCCAGACCTGTTCCTGTAAATTTCGTGCGGCTTCCGGTATGCTCCTGTGCAAATGGTTCAAAAATATGCTTCTGAAACTCATCTGTCATTCCGATTCCGGTATCCCGGCAGACAAATTCCATTATCGTCATTTCCGGCTGTTCGGATGGAATTTCCCTGCAGCTGATATAAATCTGTCCGTTTTCTCTGTTATATTTCACCGCATTCGACAGGATATTCATCATCACACGTTTCACATACATCGGGCTTCCAATAAGATCACGGTGTATGATTTCTTTTTTCTCCCATACAATCCGGATATTCTGTTCTGCAGCCATCTGCTCGATCACATTAAATACTTCCCTGAAAATACTGCTCAGATTAAATGGACTCTCTTCCAGAACAACTTCACCTGACTCAAGCTTACTCATATCCAGAACATCATTTACCAGTTCCAGCAACAGATTGGAAGCCTCTTTCACCTTTGTCCTGTATTCCGTCTGCTTCTCCATATCATCTGCATAATGGTCTGCCATATTGACCATGCCTCGGATTCCATTGATCGGAGTCCGGATATCATGGCTCATACGTTGGAGGAACTCTGTTTTTGCCTCGTTGGCGGCTTCTGCCTTTTTTGCAGCTATTAATAGTTCTGCTTTATATTTTTCATCTTTTTCCTGTTCCAGTTTCTGATGTGCCCTCTTGGTTCTGTATGTCCAGAACCAGAATATACTGAACATCAGGAAATAAAGAAAAATGACACCTGCTACACTTAATGGAAGATCATGAAACACTTCTGTATCCGGAAGATATGCATAAATATAATAATCCCGCTGTTTCAGCATGATTCCGTAACATCCGCTTCCTTCATTCTTCAAGTGATAAATGTGCTGACTGTCTGTATGCTTTTTCATTGCCTGAACAACTTTGTTGTCAACCGTATTCTGCCCCAACAGGCTCTCATCGTTGCTGGCAACAACGATTCCCTCGTCTGCAACAATAATCGTTCCATCTTTCTGAGTACTATAACCATTTAAAAGACCCTGTATCGTCAAAGTATAGTTTCTGGCAAATTCCGGAGGTGTATAATAATAAACTGCAATGATACCCGGTGCATCTTTTCTGGCACAGGCTGCAATGTCGATATGTGACCCGTCTTCTCTGGTAAACCGTTCCGAATAGCTTCTTTCTTCATATCCGGTAAAATCCATGATAATATCTTTTTGCAGATACTCTGTAATCTCATTAGCCAGAGACTCATCCGTGCTGTATTCACAGTCCGTCTTTCCTTCTGCATCCAGTACAAGGATACCATCCACCCAGAGAGTCTGAAGATTTTCTTTCAGGAACTCCTGACTTAGCTGACCGCCGTTTTCTATTTCCATGTCGATATTCGTACTCATCTGTCTGACACTTTCAATGGCACGGAGAAGACTTTTGGATTCCGAAGATTCATTATAATGGGTGTAGGTGGAACACTGCACTTTGACATAATTTACAATCTCTACCATTCTTTTCTCTGCTTCCGCTTTCTCCGCATGAAAGAAATAAAACAGAGAGACTGCTGCCACACAGATTCCAATCAGACCACCGATCAGCTGGATTCGTTTTTCTCTTTTCTTTCTCTTAATATCCAAGATCATCCACCTCCAGATACTTCTGGGAATCATCCAGATATTTTTCAATAATTTTCAGGGATGTGCCATCCTGCCGCATTTCTTCCAGCGTCTGGCTCATCTGCTCACAGATTCCTCTGTCATCATCTTTTGCAAAAGCGACACCTATTCCGGTGATCATCAGAGGCTCTTCCAGAATACGGAAGCTTACATCATAATCCTTCATATACTGAACAATAGATTCCTCGTGTGCTGCAACTGCATCTACATATCCTTTTCCCAGAAATGTATAGATCAGCTCCCTGTGTCCCAGGCTGATCAGATTGCCCAGTTTTGGGATTCTTTCATCCGTCCGGTTCAGAAAGATACCTTCCGGTTTGGTTGTTGACTGAACAGCCAGGTTCTTTCCCTCCAGGTCACTCAGTTTATAGATATCACTATTCTCATTTACAGCGACCACCTGACGGCTTGCTATATATGGTCCCGCCCAGCGATAATCATCAAGACGCCCTTCCATGGAAAAACAGCCCATGATACAGTCAATCTCTCCGCTTTCCACCAGTTCTTTTTTCTTCTCCCAGTTGATCTGGACAACCTCCACCTGATATCCCATTCTTTTAAATGCTTCCGTAGCCAGTTCTACATCTATGCCCGTCGGTACACCATCCTCATTCAGATAATTGTATGGTGGATAGTTGTCGCTGCCAAGCGTAATGACAGGCTTTTCGGTTTCTTCTTTCGTGTTATCTGTGTTTTTACACCCTGCCAGGGTGACTGCTAAAATTCCCGCAAGCAGAATGCCTGCAATCACTCTTTTTCCTTTCATTTTTCTTCTATCCCTAACTATCCTTTTCGATTCTTTTATGTATGGTTACTTTCCATTTATCACTGTTCAATGCCCTGCGGTTCGGTACCCCCCCCCCGGATTTTATACTTCTTATTGTCTTTTCCAGCACCTTCATCTCAACCGGTTTTGAAACATGTGCATTCATACCGGCTGCCAGAGAATGCTGAATATCCTCTGAGAATGCATTCGCAGTCATGGCAATGATCGGAATCGTCTTTGCCAGTTTATGGGAACTTCTGCGGATTGCTTTCGTTGCCTCATAACCATTCAAAACAGGCATCTGTATGTCCATCAGGATCATATCATAATCACCTGGAGCAGACTGTTCAAATGCTTTCAAAATCTCTTCGCCATTTTCACAGATGGTACATTCCGCACCTTCAATCTTTAACAGTTCCGTCAGGATCTCTGCGTTCAGCTCATTATCCTCTGCACACAGGAATCTCATGCCCTGCAGAATATTTCCATCCCGCTCATCTTCTTGTGCCGCCAGAGCAACCGTTCGATTCTCTGCAATTTTCAAATCTATGAGAACCTCAAAACAGCTTCCCTGTCCCGGTTCACTCTCCACATCAATGGTACCTCCCATTGCTTCAACCAGGTTCCTGGTAATCGCCATTCCAAGTCCGGTTCCCTGGATCTTATTCGTCACAGAACTTTCCGCACGGGTAAACGGATCAAAGATTGTCTCTTTGAAATCTGCCGACATTCCCATACCGTTGTCACTGACTAAAAAGCGGTACTTTGCATAGACAGATGACTTTGTCTCACATTCTTCTACTAGAAACTGAATTTTTCCACCTTCCTGCGTATATTTTATGGCATTCGACAGCAGATTACTGAAAATCTGCATCAAATGAACCTGATCCCCATTCACCCACTCATGACGGATGCTTTCTTTTATAATTGTAAGCGTCTGCTTCTTTTCATATATTTGAGAATGAAATATAGTGTCAAGCTCCTGTACAAAATCCAGAATAGAAAAGTCAGAATACTTGAAGACTGTTTTTCCTGCCTCAATCTTGCTCATATCCAGAACGTCATTGATAATTCCTAACAGATGTTGTGATGAAATATCTATTTTATCTGCATACTCTATAACTTTTGCTTTATTACCTGCATCATGTCTGATCAAAGATGTGATACCAATGATTGCATTCATAGGTGTACGAATATCATGTGACATATTAGACAGGAAATCCGTTTTCGCCTTATTTGCATTTTCCGCTGTCTGTAAAGCCTCTGTTGTAACATTCTTTGCCTTTTTCAGTTTTTGATTGACTATTTCCATTTCCTTCATTGTCTGTAAATGAAGTTCATTATTTCTTTTTTCATATTCTGCTTTTTGATCTGCAAGACTAAGTCTGGAAATACTGTAGAATAATCCGGCAAAAAGTAAAAGTATAAAACCTGCCATGAGTGTTGTTGTACACAGCACCGTTTTCTGGTAATCCATCAGCACATTGTCCACAACTCCCTTTGCCACAATGCATACCAAAATGGTGTTGTTGCTTTCTATCGGGCAATACCCCAGATAATAGGGGTTCTGTTTTCCCAAAAGTGCAACTCCGGATTCTCTGTTATCAAACTTCTTTTTGAACAAATCAGCCTCTTCTTCTGTAATAGCCTGTTCCCCTTTTAAATGTTTTAACAAAGAATAATTACGGAAGTATTTATCACCACTCAGGTTCGTATACGTTATATTTCCGTCATCATCCAGCATGAAAAAATATGCTTTCCCATCATAACCTTTCAGTTTTAACATGGAATCCAGTTTCGAATGATCATACACAGTTCCAATTGCCGTATATGTTTCCCCATTGATAGTGTATTCCTGACATGGAATCGCAACCAGATAACCGTCTTTTTTCTTCTGATCATAATCAAGACACACCAGTTTTCCAATATTGTATCCATTCTTTAAGTCCAGCAGAAATTTACTTGGCATATCAATCCGCATTTTTGTTCCACATGCTGATATCGCCTGACCATTTTCCTGAAGGAATATAAGTGTACTTTCCGATTCTTTTTCCCATGCTTCAAAGAAACTTTTGTTCGTATCCGTTTCAAGAGACAGCTCCCTCTCATGAAGTAAAAATTCCTCAACCAACTGCAGCTGGCTGTAGTATCCACTCACCTGAAGATCATAGGTCTGCTGTATCTGGTCAATAACAGCTCCCATACTGCTTTTTCCATTTTCGCTGATATACTTATTAGACTTACTTATAAGATACTTTATACAAACTAAGCTTAAAAGAATAATAAGTAGTATAAGCAACAGCCTTGTTATTTTTTTTCTTTTGTTTACCTTTTGTTCTATCTCCACTTTTACTGTTCAACCTCTATATAGTCTTCCGGTGCTGACGGCTGCTGTCCTTTTGACATTGCTTTGGTCCATGCACTTGATAATGTGGTATCTTTAAGCTGCTCAATCTCACATTTCGGATTTATTTTTTTCAAAACAGACATTGTGGTGTCTGTAAGAAGAATCGAGTATTCCTTTTCTTTGTCTATTTTCTTATCATTAACTGTTAAGTCCTTTAATGAAAATCCACTTTCCGCTTGATTGACGATCATTTTCATACCGGATGCAATTGGTAATTCGTATTTATTGGTTACGTAAAAATTCTCATCAGCATCAGCAAGATAATTTTCCACGAGTTCATAAACCTGTTTACCATTGATTTTTGCATAATATAATGCTGTATCTGAACTCTTCGCTGTCATCATGCCAACCCGGCTGCTGGTGCATTCTCCTTTGTACATAGAGGAAGTGAAATAATAATATGGCGCCAGAGCCAGCTGTGCCTCATTTTCTTCTCTGATCGTAGTTAAAATGGAAGATGCTGCATCACGGCCATTTCTATCGTTCAGTGAGATGGAATATTCATTTTTAAAATTCACCGTTGCTTTTTCTTCTGGATCTTTACGATTCATTACACTGCGCAAAGTATCATAAGCCTGTATTTCATCCATCTCCCCTGACAGTAATCCTTGAACAGCCTCAAGGCTTGCATCAAATGACTTTTGAGCGGAATATCGGATATAAACAGCATTATTGTTAATTTCCTCTTCCAGTCCAGGCACATCCTGCATCATGGTTGGAACATCTGTATTCAATGAAATAACACCGCTTCCATCCGCAATCAGCTTTTGCCCCTCTTCTGAAATCATACAATCCAGCACATCCAGTGCAGTATCCAGTTTCTCCCGGTCTTTTTCCAGGTTTTTGTTAAATGCAATGTTTAAGGACGGAGTCATGTACACATAGGATTCATCCGATGTCTGTGAAAAATAAGGAATACGGATCAGCTCCGCATCCATCTGTTTCTGCAGCTGCTGCATAACCGTCGGATGTCCATGAAACATTGCTGATTTTCCTGCGGCAAACATCTGGATTCCTGTATCGACATCAATATTGATATCTTCTTTACCAAAGTGCGAGTCTTTCAGAAACTGACTGGTTTCTGAAAAAATACGTTTCCATAATGCATCATCAAACTTTACTTCATCCGATGCAGTCTCTGCACCGTTTCGCCATTCAATACCATCCAGGCTTGTGAACTCACCGATTGCCGCCGCCTGGATGATCTCATTATTTGACCAGTCTTCACCAAGATCCATGGAATACGGTTTTATACCATTATCATAAAACTGCTGACAGGCCTGTACATATTCCTCATAATTTTCTGGAATCTTTACGCCATACTGATCAAACAGTGTTTTGTTGGCAATGATCGTCTGCGGAATACCACAGATTGGCAGCCACTGGATTTCATCATCCGCATTCTTATAATATTGCACCGCATAAGAATAATACTTAGAAACAACATCATAAGAAGCAAAATCCATAAGATAAGGCTGTAAGTCCTGTGCATCCGTTCCAGAAAATCGACGTACTGTTATGATATCCGGTAATTCATCATGTTCTTTAAAATAACTGTATAAATCGGTATCATTGTTACCAATAATAAATTCAATATCCTGATCAGGAAACTGTTCATGGATATAGGGTGCAATATTTTTCATCAAACGATTTTCCCACAGATAAACGGTAAGATGATCATCGTTTTTAGATACTTCTTTCTTTGACTGTCCACATCCAGACAAGACAGCAGTTGCTACAAGTACACCTGACACCACTGCTATCAGACAACGTTTTGCCTTTTTCATACTTTTATTTTCCTCATTCTTTCCTGATAAAATCATTATTGTTACGTCTGTGAAATAACACCGTAAAAAAGCACCGTCAGACAGACAGTGCACCTCATTTCATGCAACTGGCTGCCATTTTACAGGCCCTGTAGCTTTGCGTCCCAGACTTTCATCTGGTTTGCCGATTTCCTTATTATAGATATAGCTTTTAAACTTATACCAAAAAAACTAATTTTATTATACTTTAACGTTCTACTATGCACAAGAAAAAAACTACCGTTTTAACGTTCAAAAACAAAAAAAGAACAGCCGATACATATACTCGAACTGTTCTCCTACTTCCGAAGTCCACGCAGCATTGACATTACTGTTTCCTGCTCATTTGTACTCAGATCGTTCCATATCCCTAGAACTTCTTTCTATTTTTCTGTCAGATTCTCTGAATTACCTTCCTGAAAAAACTGCGATAATGTCACGCCCAAAGCTGTACATATTTTTTCAAGTGTTCATGGATCGATAGTTTCTTCTCTTTTCCTATCATTGTCTTTTTCTCTGTTATTGCCTTTCTTTCAGCTTTCCCCGCATCCTTAACTACTGTATTTGCTTCAACGCCAGTTCTTGGCACAGCTTCTCTGCTCTCATTCTTTTCTGCTATCTGCTGTTCTTCTTTATTAGGAAGAGACAATGCAAGATACTTTTTGATATTTTCTCCGCCTTGTAACACCTGCTCACAATATTCTATTTTCATTAGTTATCTGCTAAATTGTTTACTAGCAACATTAATACATAAATCAATTCCTTGAGAATAATCTCTTCCGCAATCGCTCTATGCTGATTAGCAGCTCTTACCCATGCCATCTGATCTTTCTCTTTATCCGGTAATGGTTCTTTTTCTTCCAACTGTTTCAGGATCACTCCTTCCCGTTCTCTTGCTGCCTTATCTACTTCCAGAAGGTATTCTCCAATTGTATCCTGTAAAAGCATCACCTGATAGGTTGAATTTCGATGGTTTTTCAGATAATCTCTGCGAAGAAAACCATACTTGCCAAGTTGCTCCATCTGTTCACCGGATTTATAGGTGAGATTCGGGATTAGATATCCGTTTACATTCGTATACGTTAATTTCATTTTATTAGCACTCTCCATTTCTCATCCTTTTTTTGACCACAAATTTACGACATTTACGACAAATCTGACACTGCTTTACAATACCAGACAAAATGACTGATGCCTCGGAAAGCCCGTAAAACAGGCACTTCTAGGATACACAAGACAGAACAAAAATCAACTTCCATTATCAAGAGGTGAGTGCTAAAAATAATAAAAAAGAAGTTTAACCCAAAAAGTTAAACTTCTAATATATTTAATCTAAATCTTCTCCTTGTGAAGCAATGACTTTTTTATACCAATAGAAAGAATCTTTTCTACTTCTTTTCATTGTTCCGCTACCATCATCATGTTTATCAACGTAAATGAAACCATAACGTTTTCTCATTTCTCCAGTTCCTGCAGAAACTAAATCAATACATCCCCAAGTCGTATAACCAATAAGGTCTACACCATCTTCAATGGCTTTTGCCATTTCTTCAATATGAGCACGATAGTATTCAATACGATAATTATCATGAATACTTCCATCTTCTTCTACTGTATCATAAGCACCTAAACCATTTTCTACAACCATTAATGGTTTTTCATAACGATCATAGATCATTTCTAAGTAGTATCTTAATCCTTTAGGATCTAATGCCCATCCCCAATCAGAATATTCTAAATATGGGTTACGTACACCAAATGACATATTTCCACTTACAGCATCATCATTTTCATGAGTAGTTACTGCTTGAGACATGTAGTATGAGAAAGTATACATATCTACTGTACCTTTTTTTAGTTCTTCTAAATCTTGTTCAGTAATATCTAATTTAACATTATGTTCTTTCCATAAACGTTTCGCATATGTTGGATATTTACCTTTACATTGAACATCTCCACAATAGAAGATACCTTTTTCCCATTTAGAACGATTAAATAAAATATCTTCTGGATCAGATGTTAATGGATAATAAGTAATGCCACAAATCATACATCCAATTTTATTTTCAGGATCAATTTGATGTCCAATTTGTACAGCTCTTGCACTTGCTACAAATTGATAATGTAAATGTTGATATGCTTCTTGATAAACTTCATCACTTGCATCATCAGGAATAAAGTTAACTGTGTTATTGATTTCATTAAATGTTAACCAATATTTAACGAGTCCTTTATATTCATTAAAAATAGTAGTGACATATTTTTCATATAAAGAAATATATTTACGATCTAACCAATCTCCATATTTTTCTTCTAAAGCAAGTGGTGTATCAAAATGCCAAATAGAAACTAATGGTTCAATACCCGCATTTCTAAGTTCAGTAAATACATTTCTATAGAAATCTAATCCTGCTTGATTAGGTTTATCTTCTTCTCCTGTTGGATAAATTCTTGACCAAGAGATAGATAATCTAAACATCTTGAATCCCATTTCTTTAAGTAAAGCAATATCTTCTTTATAATGATGATAGAAATCAATACCATCATGATTTGGATAAAGTTCATCATCAAAGACAGCAAAATGAGCTCCTTCTGGTAATTTAAATCCATGATTTGGTAACTTTTGTTTATTTCCATCTTTATCAATAAAAGTAACCATACGTGGTGTATTTACTGTTCCACCTGTCGTTACATCTGTACGTGTCATTCCACGTCCGTCTACATTCCATGCACCTTCACATTGGTTAGCAGCTACTGCTCCACCCCAATAAAAATCTTCACTAAATTTCATCTTTTTTTCCTCCTCAATTATCTTTATTATAAAATATATTTATGTCAAAAATATGAAATTTTCAAACTATGCAACAAATAAAACGACACATGTATAAACAATTAACGTAATAACCATAAATAATGAAATAAAGGCAGCAACAAAATCTTCATCTTCTTCACCTTTATAAAGTGGTGAAATCAACATCGGCATTGCAAATCCTGTTGGACACATAAAATAAATCAATACACCCATCATATAGATCTTATCTGCCATTAAATTTGGGAAGAAGACAAAGAATCCTGCAATAACAAGCATATAAAAGATAATTCTAACTCCTACAAGTTTTAATAATGAACCAATAGTATCTTTATTAATTTTTAAATTATAACCGATAATTAATAAAATAAGACTCACAATAGGAGCTGTTGCTTGTTGAATTGTATTTGTATAAAGATCAATAAAAGCAGTTTGACTTAACAAGTCATATACACCTAAAACATTTAAAATGATTCCTAACATAACCGCAATCACAAATGAATTTGTGAAAATTGTTTTCAATAATTCCTTAGTACTTGTATTTCCGGATGTCTTTTTAGCAACAAGTACAGGAATAATAATAAAAGCAATCACTGTTCCAGCAATATCATAAATAACTGTATTGCTTGCATAAGCTACACCTACAATGGATGTATAAAGTGGTAATGCAACATTTTCTCCTTCACAAGTTGTTAAAAGATAGGGTGAAATATGTTCCATTTCTTTTCCTGTAAACTTAGCAATAAATTTACCTAAAACCATAGCTAATGTAAAAGCAACTAAAACATATAGCACAATCAATATTGCTGAAGCTTCTATTTTAGCAGTAAATAAAACATTAAAAATTAAGATAGGAAACAATACATTGAAAACAATATGATTGGCCCCTTCTTTTTGTTTAGGACTAATAAAGTTTTTAATACGCGCGATCATTCCTAAAATGATCATAAAAAATACTGGGAATAAAGTTGATAATGCATTCATAATTTTCCTCCTTGTTTTTCAAGAATATTGTAAAAAAGAAGATTTATAATTACAAATACTTATATATTATAGATATTTATTATTTTTAATTATAAATAATGATATACTTATGTTGAGGTGATTTAATGGAATTACGTGTCTTAAAATACTTTATAACAGTTGCACAGGAACAAAGTTTCTCCAAGGCCGCTAAAGTACTCAATGTCTCTCAACCTGCACTTTCTAAACAAATTAAAGATTTAGAAGATGAATACAAAACAACACTTTTTAATCGTACAACGCGAACTGTTTCTTTAACCGAAGAAGGACGGTTATTTAAGGAACAAGCTATTGAGATTTTAAATCTTGTAGACAGAAGTGAGGATTATCTTAGAAATAATAAAAAATATATTAGTGGAAATATTCATATTGGATGTAGTGAAAGTATATGTAATCGTGTTATTATGAAAGCTATTGCTAAAACTCAAAAACAATATCCCCATATTAAATTTCATCTTTATAGTGGAAATGCTCAATATGTTGAGGAAAAGATTGATCAAAGTATTTTTGATTTAGGGATTGTTGTGGAACCTGCAAATTTTTCTAAATATGATTATTTAAAGCTTCCTGGTTATGACCTTGAAGGAATTCTTATGAAAAAGGATTCTAATCTTGCGAATAGAGATTTCATTACACCTAAGGATCTAATGAATCAGCCAATTATTATATCTAATCAAGAGATGGTTAAAAATAATATTGCAGGATGGTTAGGAGGTAATCAAAGAGCACTTAATGTGGTAGCTACTTATAATCTTTTTTATAATGCCCAATTGATGTGTGAAGAGGATGTTGGTTATGTTTTAACTTTTGAACATCTTTATCATGAAACAACTGAAGGTTCTTTGTGTTTTAAACCACTAAATCCACCACTTATGATTAAAAGTAATCTTATTTGGAAAAAGTATCGTTTGTTTTCTAAAGCTGAAGAAGCTTTTCTAGAAATTTTAAATAAAGAACTAAATGAAAAGGCATAGCCTAACTATGCCTTTTTAATTATTTTTATTTTCTTTGATCCATTGAATGAATTCATTCATACCTTCACCTGTTTTTGCACTTAAACAAATAATTTTTGCATTTGGATTTAAATTTAAAATATTAACTTTTGCTTGATCAATATCAAAATCAAAATAATCAAGCGTATCAATCTTAGAAATAATAACCAAATCACATACACTAAACATTAAAGGATACTTTAATGGTTTATCATCTCCTTCAGGAACTGATAAAATCATCATATTTTTATGTGCACCTGTATCAAATTCTGCAGGACAAACAAGATTTCCAATATTTTCTAAAAAGAGAAGATCAAAATCATCTACGCCAAATTCATCAACTGCTCTTGTTGTCATTTCTGCATCAATATGGCATAATCCCCCATTATGAATTTGAATAGAAGGAACTCCTGTAAAATCTGCTACCTTTTGTGCATCAAGTGATGTTTCAATATCAACATCCATCACTCCTACTTTATAATCCTCTTTAATTTCATTAATTACATGAGAAAGAAGTGTTGTTTTTCCAGAACCAGGAGAAGACATTACATTGATCATTGTCACTTTTTTGTCCTTTAGTCTTTTGCGAAGAGCATCTGCTTCTTGATTATTCGTATTAAAAATATTTTCATGAACTTCGATTACTCTTACTTTAGCCATGGTTTACTTCCTCCATTTTTTCTTTTAGATAATTGATCCAAGGTTCAAAACCTTCATCTTTTTTAGATGAAATATAGAAGATTTGAGCGTTAGGATTTAATTCATGGATTCTTTGTTCTACTAATTCTTTATTAAAATCAAAGACAGGTAATGTATCAGTTTTATTAATTAAAACAACATCACTGACAGTATAAACCAATGGATACTTAGCTGGTTTATCATCCCCTTCAGGAACTGATAAAATCGTAATATTAATACTTGCACCGGTATCAAATTCTGCAGGACAAACAAGATTTCCAACATTTTCAATGAAAATAAGATCTACATCATCCATTCCCATTTCATTAAGTCCTTGTTGAGTCATAGTTGCATCCATATGACACATACCACCTGTATGTAATTGAATGGCTTTTGCTCCACCATTTTCGATCGTAACAGCATCAACACTAGCATCAATGTCACATTCCATAACACCTATACGAGTGGTATCTTGTAATCTTTCAATCGTACGAAGTAATGTGGTTGTCTTCCCCGAACCTGGAGAAGACATCACATTAATCATTAATTTTTTTTGTTTTTTTAATTCATCACGAATTTTATCTGCAGTTACTTCATTTTCTTTAAATATATTTTGTTTAAGTTCAAGAATCTTCATAAATACCAATCTCCTTAATATTAAACTCATTACCTCTTAATAAATAAGTATTTTCACTATGACAATAAGGACATGTTTTACCATAATCAATCGTACGATATTGTCCATGACAATCTTCACAATAAGTAATTGCTTCTAATGTTTCTATATACATTTTTGCATGTTCTGTCACTGCTTCTTTTTTTCTTGCCCAATTCCAACAATCAATCAATTGATCATGAATAACACCAGAAACTTCACCAATTTCTAACTTCACATAATCAATTTTATCAACTTTATTTTCTTGCGCAACTTTTTTTACATCTTTAACAACATAAAATGTAACACCTAATTCATGCATCTTAATGTTCTACCTTTTTCTTTAAAATAATATTTTTAACACGTTTTAATTGATAAGGAATAATTGCTTTAAACTTATCTTCTGCCACAACCATATTAGAACATTCTGGATGATCACGATGAAGTTTGATAGCATCAAATTCACATTTAGTTGTACATACCCCACAACCAATACATTTATTCGTATCAACGATTGTTGCTCCGCATCCTAAACATCTTGCTGTTTCCTTTTTAATTTGTTCTTCTGTAAGAATTTGTGTATTATCTTTGAATCGATCTTTAACTTCTAGGTTAATACCTTCAACTTGTTTAGGTCCACGATCATAGCTTTCTACTAAAATATCATCTGTATCAAGTTGTTTAAACTCCCAACGGTTACGTCCTGTTTCCATATGTCCATTATGAACATAACGATGTAATGATTCAGCAGCAATCTTACCTTGGGCAATGGCATCAATTGCGAATTTAGGTCCAGTATAAACATCTCCTCCAGCAAAGATATCTTCTTTACTTGATTGGAAAGTCACTTGATTTAATTCAATAGCTGGTCCATTGAATTTAACATCTTCACCTTTTAATAAATCTTTCCATACACTTTGTTGTCCAATCGCAAAGATTAAACGACCACATTCAACTGTCATAGTTTCATTTTCATCATAAACTGGCGCAAATTTACCATCATTAATGACAGATAAACATTTTTTGAAAACAATACCTGTCACTTTACCATTTTCTGCAAGAATTTCTTTTGGTCCCCAACCACAATTGATTGTAACACCATCTTCTCTTGCTTCTTTGATTTCTTCAACTGAAGCTGGCATATCTGGTTCTTGTTCTAAGCTAAATTGGAATACTGAACTTGCTGCATTTCTTGCAGATACACGAGAAGCATCAATGGCTACATTTCCACCACCGACGACAACAACTTTTCCAGCAAATGGTGCATTACCACAGTTTGCATCATGTAAATAATCAATAGCTGTCATAACACCTTCTGCGTTTTCATTTTCAAGTCCTGGTAAACGACCAGCAGCGCATCCAATAGCAATATAGAAAGCTTTATAACCTTGTTCTCTTAATTGTTGAATTGTTACATCTTTTCCAACTTCAATTCCTGTTTTAATTTCAACACCCATCGCTTTTGCGACATCGATTTCAGCATCTAATAAATCTTTTTCTAGTTTATAAGATGGAATCCCATAACGTAACATTCCTCCCGGATGTTCGCTTTTTTCAAACACTGTAGGACGATAACCTGTCTCAGCTAAATAGAAAGCAGCTGTTAAACCAGCAGGTCCTGCTCCAATAATCGCAATTTTTTCATCAAAATGATCCATATGAATACTTGCAGGAATCACAACTTTTGGAATATGTCTCGTTTTGGCATTTAGATCTTGTTCAGCAATAAATCTTTTAATTGCATCGATTGATAAAGCTTCATCGACTTTACCACGTGTACAAGCATCTTCACATCTTCTATTACAAATCGCTCCACAGACAGCTGGGAATGGATTTTGTTTTTTAATGAGCGCTAAAGCATCTTGATATCTTCCTTGAGATGCCATTTTAATATAACCTTGTACTGCAATATGAGCAGGACAAGCACTTTTACAAGGAGCTGTTCCTGTTTCATGAGTATTAATTCTATTATTATCACGATAATTAAAATCGTATTTTTCTGGTCCCCATTTTGTAGCATCTGGTAATTCTTGTTTTGGATACTTAATTTCAGAACCATCTTTTTTACATAATTTTTGTCCTAAACGTACAGCACCTGCTGGGCAATATTCCACACATCTTCCACAAGCCACACATTTGTCTTTTTCTACATGAGCTACATAAGCAGAACGTGACATATTTGGTGTATTAAATAATTGTGATGTTCTTAAAGCGTTACAAATTTCAACATTACAGTTACAAATACCAAAAATTTTATTTTCGCCATCAATATTTGTTATTTGGTGAACAAAACCATTATCTTCTGCACGTTTTAAAATAGCTAAAGCTTCTTCTTTAGTAATATCATGTCCTTTACCTGTTTCACGACAATAATCGGCAAAATCACCAACACCGATACACCAACCGAAATCATCATCAGCACATCCATCACCAATTGCTTTTCTTGAAGCACGGCATGAACATCTTCCTACACCAATTTTACCTTCATATTTATCTAACCAATAAGATAATTTTTCAATATCAATCGCTTCATTTTCCATAGAAATCGCTTTTTCAACAGGAATAACATGCATTCCAATTCCTCCACCACCTGGTGGTACCATTTGTGTAATTCCAGCAAGTGGAATATAAGTCATACGTTCAAAGAAAGCAGCTACATCTGGATGATTTGTTATACGTGGATTTGATCTATCTGGTAACTCTTCCATATTAAATAACTCTGCACTTCCAGGTACAAACATTGGTAAAATATATCTTCTTTCACTTTGTGGTGCAGTGCGACCATTATGATCATAGTGATAACCATAATCATATTCAAGTAAACCAATATAACTCATTTCATTTAATAATTTTTGAAATGCTTCTTCTTGATTTGTTTCAATCTTACATAACTTACACATTTCTTTAAAAGTATAAGGTGTACGTTTTTTCATTTGTAAAGCAATGTCAGCCATTTCATCACTTATAATTTCAGCAAGTCCCCAATATTCTGGATCTTCTACTTTTACGCCACCAAAAATATGATCTGCCACATCAGTAATCTTTCTACCTAACTTAACAATTTTCTCTCTTGGAGGATTGTCATGCTTGTGATTTGCATCCCACTCCTCGTTTTTTTTCATACTCATTAAATTTTTCCTTCCTCCCTTAATTGTTCTTTAATTAAAACAATTACGTCCAATTTATTATACATGAAACCCCTCTATTAAGTAATTGTTTATTAAATATTTGTTGATTTTTTCACATAAATTTAGACATATCATTTAATTTGTTTAAAAAAAGAAGAATCAAAATGATTCTCCTACTTCATTCTAGCCTTTCTATCAGCAATAATATCCGATATATCGAAAGGAATTTCATCATCCTCTTGTTCATAAACATTCAAAAAAGGAACATCTTCAACTGTCCTTAAAGGAAACTCAGATTTAGCCGTAACATCCTTTAAATCACATTCAATAACACCAATATAAATACCAGGTACAACCTTTCTTTCACTTAATGGTTTAATCTCACGATGATTACATGTATAAAGCAAATTGTATCCCTTTTCCCAAGTTTCAGGATCATCTTTATAATCTAACATCTTCATCTTTCCTTTAGCGATAACACTACGATAATCATGATAATGCCCTTTATATTTCTTATCAGGAAAATCATTAAAAATACTAAACTCAACACATACGCGAGGATCTTTCTTTAATAAATCAACCTTTTTTCCTACCTTCATAAAATGAGTATAAATATTTAAATGTGTATCTGTCATTTCAAAACCAAAATTAGTTGGAACAACATAAGGATACCCATCTTCATCATTCATACCAATATTTGCAATATTCATTTCCTTCAACATTGCTTTTATTAATTCATAATCTATTACTTCTCTTTCAAATCTACGCATTCTTCCACCTCGTTTACACTATACTTCCTTTTTTTCTTTTTTTAAAAATCTTTCAGTTTTTGAAAAATATCTTATAATATTTTTTGAGGTGGCTTATGAATACATTAAAAATACAAATTAAACCTTTTTATAAAAATAATCCTTTTCATCTAAAAGATGATCAAATACATATCCTATCTACAAATAAAAATGAAGAAGAAATAAAACAGCTCCTCTTACAAATGAATTATGAAAATTATTCTATTTTCATTCAACTTGAATTAGAAAATTATAACTATGGTTATCTCTTTATAGATCATAAAGAATATGAACTTTATTATTATAATGATTTTGATGATTATGAAGATGAAATTGAATTTGCCAGCAAAAACTGGATAAAAATGATAAAAAATAGTGAGGGGTAATATGAAAAAAATAAATGAAACACAAAGAAAAATAATTCATATGCTTAAGGATTTTGGTATTGATCATATTAGTATGGCTGGCATTCTAGGAACTTTAGAACAAGATAATCTAAATGAAAATGATTTTTTAGACTTTATTAAAAACAAAGAAACACTTTCTATTAAGGACTGTACTGAACAAATATGGCATATGAGAGGATATTAAAAACAAGCGTATGAGGCTTGTTTTTAATCTATATTATTCACGCGCGCTCTTATCATTATCATATTGATCTTATTCATCCTTATCTAACGTTAACAACTCCGATGCAACATCAACGGATTTTAATCTAATTAAATTATCATAAATATCTGGTCTACCTAATAAATTAATTCCCCCATGCCATACAATTTCTTGGTCAATAATAGCATAATGATTATCTAGGTTTTCACATAATTCAACAATTATACCTGCCAATTTTAAATGATATATTAAGTAATTTGCATAATCAGGATTATCAAACTGCAAATTATTAGGATCTCTTGTAATAACAATGACCGTAACTCCTTTTTCTTGTTTATTCTTCACCAAATCAATGAATTCAAATATTTTCTTTTCATCTAATTGTGGACTACATACAATTATTTCCTTATTTGACTCATGAATGTCCTGAGCAAATATTTCAGAGTAATCATTATAATTATAAATATGATGAGCTTCTTGTTTATTATTCACTACATTTGTAATAACGTCGAAACCAATTTTTCTATAAGCTCTTAGCCTCTTTTTATACATATTGTTAAAAAAGCTAATATGTAAATCTACATAATCATATACGATAGCACTTTCCTTAAATTCATAATCTCTATTAATTCTTCCTAAAAATTGTTCTACTAATGGTTCTCCTGAAACTGGTGTTGTAAGAAAAAGTGTATCTAATCTTGGAACATTAAACCCTTCACCTACAGATTGTGAAGTAGCAACCAAAATAAACGATTCATTTTGGTTTATTTCTAACAATTGTTTTCTTACTTCGTTATTTTTCTTTTGAGTATTATCACCATAAATCAAGAAAGTATTATCAAGCACATCTTTCTTTAAAACATCATATAAATATTTAGCGTGTTCCTTATAACGAATTAAAACAATAGGACTTCTTTTATTTTTAATACATTCTTTTATTTTTAATACATTCTTTTATATCTGAAATTATCATTTCATTTCTAATTGTACTTTTTGCTATTAATGAATACGCACTATTTATATCTTGTTTACTATCACCTAAATTAATAACTCGTGTAAATCGCGGATAAATAAAATGATCAATGTTTTGTTGTTCTATCCTTTGTCTACTTGTGAATTGATGTCTTATAGATCCTATCAACATATAAACTTTCTTTTCTAATTGATCGATTCTCTTATCATTTGCTGAAACACCATAAACGTATTTTGAATTCACTTTATTTAATACATTTTCAAATACAGATGATGCACTATGATGGCATTCATCAACTATCACCATACCATAAGAATCTTTTAACTTACTTTTTCCATTTTTATCGTAAATTGAATTGACAGATACAACATCTATTATCCCAGTTAACGTGTTTTTATTTCCATAAAGAACCCCTATAACATCATTCCTTGTTTTAATTATTCCCGTTTTAGTTTGATAGGTTGGTAATTCTTCATTTATATCTAAAAATTTATGTAACTCTTCTACCCATTGATTAATTAAACTAACACTTTGCATAACAATCAATGTACTTACTTTTCTTTTTGAAATAAGGTAACTTGCAACAACCGTTTTTCCAAACGCTGTTGTTGCATTTAAAATACCATTATCATATTTTAATAATTCATTTGCTGCTGTATTCTGATTATCTTTTAATTGTCCTTTAAATTCTACATTGACTGGTTTTCCTCTTTCTCTTTTATCAATAATCTCATATGGAATGTTTGCCTGTGAGCACTTATCACTAATCTTTTCCATTAATCCTCTAGGAATTTTAATATAGTCATTAATATCACTTCCCATATAAACAACCATTGGTTGATTCCAATTCGAGTACCCTAATCTATTATTCTTATAAAATATTGGATTATCAAAAGCAACTAAACTCCTTATTTGATTTTGAATTCTAGGGCTTAAATTCAAAGTATCAATATAAATACCATCAGCAAGCACAATTGTCATTTTTTCTACAACATCTTCTTTATAAAAAGGCTCATCTTTTTTCCATGGCTTAATTCTCGCTTCTCGATTAGGATTTATCAATAATCCTTTACCTTCTGCTAATTCGATCTTCCATTTATCAATATACCTTTCAACATCTTTTTTGGTTAATCTATTAATTTTATTAAGAACCAACCATTGATCATAATAAGCATTCCAATTTTCATCAACAAAAGCACTATTACCATTTTTTAACGCTTTACCTTGTAATGGAAGTGCTATAACATTTCCAAGCCCTTGATTATGATCTTGTGTAGGAAACATTCGATCATAATATCTAAATGATTTTAAGTTAATTGATGCAGCTCCTTTTTCTATTAGTAAATAGCCAAAGTCTCTTGCTAAAGATGCTGATATAAATTCTTTGAATACTATCCAAGCATGTGCCCCATTTCCAGAACGAGACCTTTCTATTAAAACATCAATATTACTTTCTTCACAAATTTTTCTTAACGCATTTACTTCATCTTTCCAATCATTATTATCTATACTCTCTTCATCATGATTATCAAAATCAAAAACAATAAACTTACATGTATCATTTTCTAAAAGAGGATAAATACCTATTACATCTGTGCAATTATCTTTATGACCAAGCAAATGATTTAATCCTACATTTCTGTTTAATTCTTTCCATTGCTTATACGGACAATCTGTACATGATGTTTTTACATTGTTTTGTTTAGGACACATACTATTCCATCTATTATTACATTGCGGAAAATAACCACCTCGTGAACCTCTTAATGCATAGACGTCTCTCCTACCTTGAAATATTGTTAAAAAAATAGCAGCCATTTCACCTGTAATATATTGATCTTTTATACAAGCACCTTGATCTTCATTATATTCAGTTAAATTATTTGTTATATTATTTGTTTGTTCATCAAATATTATATTTGATTTTTTTAATAATTCTTTTAATTTGTTATTTTCTTCTTGTAAATCCCTTATTTTTTTCCTCAATGTTTCTAAGTTATATCCTGTAATATTCATAGAAGAATCTCCTTAAACAATTTATTACATATATTTTACAATGTATCAAATAATAAATATATAAAAAGAGAATACTAATTTTGTATTCCCTTTAAAAATTTTTTATCTCGGTGGTCATCTCGGTGGTCATCTCGGTGGTCATCTCGGTGGTCATCTCGGTGGTCATCTCGGTGGTCATCTCGGTGGTCATCTCGGTGGTCATCTCGGTGGTCATCTCGGGTATATTATAAAATTATTTTTTTATAATATACCCACCATTTCTGGTTGTTCCTTCATATTCAATTATTTCCTTTTTTCTTAATCCTTTAATAGCAGTTTCTATACTACTCTTTTTTAATGTCAACATTTCTGAAATTTGTTTTGCATTTAATCCTGGATGACTAGATATAATACCATAAACCAATAATTGTTTTTCAGGTAAAGTAGTTGGGTCAAAAATAGTATTCCTATTTTCTTCGATTCTTGCTTTTCTAGAAACAATACTGTTTTCTAGTGTTAATAAAACTGACGAAGAATTAGGCTCTGTGTATATTGGATCTTTTAGAAATGATTCCTGCATTTCATCATATATACGCTTTACTCCTTCATTTAATTCTTTAACATAGCCAAATTCTGTTAACACCCTTGCAATTCGAGGATTTCTAGAATATCTAGTATATTTCATATTTTCAAGTGTCACTATATTTGGTAATTTCCCTGGACTAAAAATTTCTAAATGATCATCATATAATGAAATTCTAATGCAATCTCCTTGTAATGAATAATTTCTATGTGTTATCGCATTAACAATTCCTTCAAACCATGGAAATTCAGGATATTCTGGAATTGTTTTAAATACACCATCTTCTGCTAAATATTGAAAATCTCTTAATTGAGAATGCATTTCTCTCTTTATATCTTCTATAATTCTAGGAATAGCATTTTCATAATTAATTTCTTTAATAATATTTAACCTTTTCCCTGTCTCCATTCTATTTCCTTCAAACTTTAATAATCTAACACGTGCATTAGGCAAATACTTTGTAGGAAATTTTCCAAACAATAATATACCAGCATAGGTTAAATGCCCTTTTTTCATAAGTGCCCTTGCTTCAAGAATTTCTTCTAATGATAAATTAGTATTTAAAATTTCTTTATATTTAGAAAGCAACTTGATATCAACATCTTCAAATGTAGATTCTTCTACTACTAGGTCCTCGAATCTTCTTTCACCTTTATCATATTCTAATTGAATTATTTGCTCATGATTCAATAATTTAGATTTATCACCAACTCTTAAATACACTTTGGAATCCTTAGTTTTTATCACATAATTTTCACTAGGTTCTATTTCAAACAAAAGAACTTTTTTATTTTTTATCACTCTTTCTTCATAATTAATTTTTACGTTTCCATCAACTAAGTAAGGTGCCTCTAAAAATTCATTTACTTTATGTGCATTCATACCATCAAATCCAGTGATTTCGCCATTATCTTCTATACCAATAGCTAAAACTCCACCATTTGCATTTGCAAAGGCAACAATATGTCTAAGTATATCTGCTGGTTTTATTCTTGCACTTTTACGATCAAAATACTGATTTTCTTCACTTTCAATAAGATATTGATTAGTAATATTTTTTATTATCATTCCTAAAGCTCCTTTCTTAAAAAAAGATTATATATTGATACCCTATTTTACCATTGTACAGTATTAATTTCATTGCTTTTTATTCTAAAAATTATAATTATATTTTTTCACATTTAATAATATTCATTCTATAAAATTTTATTTATTACAAATTAAAAACCCCTTGGTAAATTCAACCTTGGGGTATATTTCTATTTTTTAATCTACATCATATGCAACCAAATCATCAAAAGTTTGTCTACGAATGACTTCTTTAGATTTACCTTGGTATGTAAAGACTACTGCTGGTTTAGGTAATTGGTTGTAGTTAGAAGACATTGAATAGTGATAAGCTCCTGTCGAGAACATTGCTAGAATATCACCTGGTTGAGGATCTTGTAACATAATATCTCTAATTAAAATATCTCCTGATTCACAGTTTTTACCAGCTACTGTTACTAAATGATTTGCTTCTTGTCCAGCTTTATTAGCGATAACAGCATCATATTTAGCGTTATATAATGATGAACGGATGTTATCTGTCATTCCTCCATCTACACTAATATAATCTCTAATATCTCTAATGTATTTATATGAACCTACTGTATATAAAGTAATACCTGCATTACCTACACAATAACGTCCTGGTTCTACTAAGACCATTGGTCGTTTCATATCTCTTTTGTCGAATCCTT
This sequence comes from Faecalibacillus intestinalis, assembly GCF_003024685.1. Lineage (GTDB taxonomy): Bacteria > Bacillota_I > Bacilli_A > Erysipelotrichales > Coprobacillaceae > Faecalibacillus > Faecalibacillus intestinalis. The sequence goes on from NZ_PYLQ01000002.1 coordinate 165,026, forward strand.
TGTAGATGATATCCATGATTGTAGAAACAACATCATCAAATTCTAGTGGATGATCACTTGCTGTATATTGGATACCAAAACCACCACCAGCATTTAATTTATTAATAACGATTCCAAAGATATCATAGATTTCATAAGCAATATCTACAAATTTATTCATTGCAAGTACATAAGCTTGAATTTCTTCAATTTGACTACCTACGTGACAATGAATTCCATCAAAATTGATATGTGGTGCATCAATAACTTTTTTAATTGCTTTTAAGTATGTATTATCATGACTTGAAAAACCAAATTTTGTATCTTTGGCTCCAACACGAATATAATCATGTCCACCTGCATAGACACCTGGTGTGATTCTGACAAGTCCATTGACTTTAACATTTAATTTTGAAGCAATTTCTTCAACAAGTTCAATTTCATAGAAGTTATCAATGACAAAGTTTTCTACACCATTTTCTAAAGCGTATTGAATTTCTGAAGGTAATTTATTATTCCCATGGAAATAAACCTTTTTAGGATCAAATCCTGCTTTTAACGCAACACTGATTTCTCCTGCAGAAACGCAATCAATTCCTACGCCATATTCCATTGCTAATTTATAGATTGCTTTACACGAAAATGATTTTGATGCAAATAATGGTAATGTATTTTCATATTTATCAATCATTTTTGTTTTTAATGTATTAAATTGTTTTCTAATATGTCCTTCAGACATAACATAGAGTGGTGTTCCATATTGTTTAACTAAATCAGTTGCTTTCACATCATCTATGTATAAATCATTTCCCTTAATTTGTGCAAATTCAGTTTGTAAAACCATTTCTTTTCTCCCTAATAAAGTGTTTTTAATGTAAACAACCCATGATCCTTATCTTGTAAGGCTTTAGCTGCAGCTAACGCACCTTGAACAAAGACATCTTTCGATAAAGCTGTATGTTTAATTTCAATAATTTCATCTAATCCCGCAAACATAATTTCATGTTCACCAAAAATTGTTCCACCACGAAGTGCTTGAATTCCAATTTCTTGTTTCTTTCTTTTTTCATGAAGTGCACTACGATCATATACAGGTGTTGTTTCTTTAATTTCATCTTCCATTACTTCATATAAAAGCTTTGCTGTACCTGATGGTGCATCAATCTTTTGATTATGATGTTTTTCTAAGATTTCAATATCATAACCATTATCATAGAATTCTTTAGCTACTTGTCTTAAGATCTTAGTGACCATTTGAATTCCAAAGCTTGTATTATAAGATTGGAAAATAGCTATTTCTTTAGAAGCTTCTTCAATCTTATCTAATTGTTCCTTAGAAAAACCAGTTGTTGCAAAAACAACTTTTGTTTTATTCTTTTTAACGTAAGCTAAAATATCATCAAGATTGTTTGGATGTGAAAAATCAATAATCACATCCGCACGATCTTGGACTTCTGTTAAGTTACTATACATTGCTTCTGGTGCTTTTTCATCAAATTCATAAGAAACCACACCAATTAAATCAAATTCATCTTTTTCTCTTAATTGATGAGCAACTTTCTTACCCATCAAACCATATCCATATAATAATACTTTCATCCTAATACCCCAATTTTTCAAATTCATCCATTGCACCAAATAATGCTTTTTTATTTTCTTCTGTAGTTTCAATTAATGGTAATCTTAAATGTTCTCCACATACTCCCATTTTAGCAAGAGCTGCTTTAGGCATAATTGGATTAACATCAATAAATAATAAACGTGAAATAGGATCTAAAGCATAAGCTAATGGTTGTGCTTCTTTAATATTTCCTTTTAAAATTAATTGTGTTAATTTTTCTACCGCTTCTGGATATAAGTTAGAAGTAACAGAAATAACTCCTTTTCCTCCAGCTGCCATAAATGGAAGAATATTATCATCACATCCTGAATATAAATCAAAGTCTAAATCAGCTGTTTTAGCTAACACTTCCATCGCATAAGCAATATTGTCTGTAGCATCTTTCATTGCTTGAATGTTTTTGTGTTTAGCAAGTTCAACAACAGTATCAACCGAAATATTTAATCCTGTTCTTCCTGGTACATTGTATAAAATCATTGGAATATCAACGGCATCCGCAATTGTTGTATAATGTTGAATTAAACCTCTTTGGCTTGTTTTATTGTAGTAAGGTGTTACGACAAGAATCGCATCTGCCCCTTTTTCTTTAGCATAACGTGCTTTCTTTAAAGCTGTTTGTGTATCATTTGAACCAGCTCCACAAATAACTTTAACACCTGTTCCTTTCGCAAGTTCTAGTGTTAGATCTAATAATTTAAATTCATCTTCAATTGTAATGGTTGCTGTTTCACCTGTTGTTCCATTTACAAGTAAAGCTTGTACACCACCATCGATCATTCTTTGAACTTGTCTTTTAAATCCTTCAAAATCAATGTCTCCATTATCAAACATTGGTAATACAAGTGCGACTGCACTTCCTTCAAAAATTGTCATATTTATTTATCCTCCTCAATATGAAATCTTTCTTTTAATAATTGAATTGCTTGATCTAAATTCTCTTTATCAATAACTAAAGAAATTGTTCTTTTACTTGTCGTAATTTGATAAAAGTGAATATTAGCTTGTCCTAAGACATCAAATACTTCAGCTGCTAAACCTGGTGTTGTTTCCACCAATTTTCCCCCAACCGCAACTTTAGCGTATTTTCTAATTTGATAAATTTGAATTTGTTTAAATTCATCTTTTAATTTCATGATTGCTTGATTTAGTTTTAATTGGAATTCTTGATCTAATGTAATTTCAATTTGTACAAAATCATCAACAGTAACTTGTGAAATCATGTCTACATTAATTTCTTCATCTTTTAATATAGAAAAGATTTTCGCAATCATTTTAGGATGTTTTGGTACATTTAATAACTTAAGTTGAATAATTTCTTTTTCACAACTTATAGCTTCAATAATATCGTTCATAATTTCCTCCCTATATTTTATTCATCCTCTTATAAAAAGTGACAAATAAAAAATTGCAATGAGTATCATTGCAACAAAAAATTCGTTATCAATGATAGCTCCCCATTACCTTTAGATAATGACAGTTGAATAGGTCTTTCCTAGACACCCAAGATTATACCTCATGCAATAGATACAATCTTTCGGCAAGTGCTCCTCCTTCATTACCTTGTTGCATCAAATAATAATAATCTCATAACATCTTGCGCCTCTATCTTTATTTGAGTAAATTCTATCACATCTTGAAATAGTATACAATAATAAGCCTTATTATTTTTCATTTAGTAGTAATTTTGATATGATAGTTTCAGGAGGGATATTTATGTTATTTATTTGTTATCCAAAATGTTCGACATGTAAAAAAGCAAAGAAGTTTTTATTAGATCATCAAATTGAATTTGATGAAAGACATATCGTTGAAGAAAAACTAAATAAAGATGAATTAAAAGCACTTTATTTAAAAAGTGGTTTACCACTTAAAAGATTCTTTAATACATCAGGTAATCTTTATAAAGAAAAACATTTAAAAGATGTTTTACCGACTTTAAGTGAAGATGAACAATTAGAACTACTTTCTACTAATGGTATGCTTGTTAAAAGACCTATACTTGAAACAAAAGACAAAGTTCTTGTTGGTTTTAAAGAAGATCAATATAAGGAACTTCTCTAATGCCTGCTGGATATACACATTATTGTTTTGGTAAAGATGTTTATAAACATCTTGATGATCAAAATATTAAAGATTTATTACTTAGAAATGAAAATTGTTTTTTAATTGGTCTTCATGGTCCAGATATTTTCTTTTATGAAAGATGGAATAAAATAGCAAGAAAGATGCATCAAGATAAAGCCAATACTTTCTTTGAAAAGGCACAAGATATTATTCAAAGTGAAGCACAACTTGCTTATATTCTTGGTTTTATTTGTCATTATTTATTAGATAGTCAAATGCACCCTTATATTAAAAAGATGATTAAAAATACAAATATGGATCATTTTGAAATAGAATCTGATTATGATCGTCTTCTTTTAAAAAGACATCATCAAGATCCTTTGCATAAAGAAATCTATGAACATATTCGCTTTAAAGAAAAAGAAATATGTACTATTCAATCCTTTTTTCCTGAACTATCTTATTTAGATATTGAAAAAGCTCTTAAAGGATTAAAAAGAATTGATCATTTATTAAAAGCCCCTAGCTTTTTAAAAAGGGGGCTTATTTATGGATGTTTCCATCTCACATTCAATTTTCATAAACTCCAAGGTTTAATTATTAACTACCATCATAATAAAGAAATGGAAAAATATAATGATATTCTTGATAAAATCTACCAACAAACCTTAAAAGAAGCTCTTATTTATCTTCCTTTATATATTCAAAACTATAAAAAACACGCTCCTTTACCAGAACGCTACTATCACAACTACAAATAGTGCATCAAACGATGCACTATTTTTTATAAATCAAAACCATCTTTGAAAGCTTTACCAACATTTTCCCCTAAAACACGATACGTATTATTGACCATATCAAAAGCAATAATTTCCATTTTATCTACATCTATCTTACCATTTTCATCTAAATAATCTTCATCAATAGAAACATTCACAACATTTCCAATTAAGTTTCCATCTTCAAAAGATTCTACAGTACATTCTAAAGTAAGTGGATATTCTTCAATAATTGGTGCATCAACATGTTTTGAAGGTGTTACATGGACACCACTTTTAGCAATCTTATCTTCTTTATTTCCTGAAACAACACCGAAATAATCAGAAATTTTTTCAGTTTTCTTTGTCGCAAATGATAAAGTAAAAGCTTTCTTTAATTCTAAATTATCTGTTGTTTTATGTTTAGAAAGTGATACATAAACTTGATTATAATCATAAACACCACCCCAAGCAGCATTCATGACATTGGCTTTACCATCTTGATCATATGTTGCAAGCATTAAAACAGGTAAAGGCATAAATTGCATTTTATTTCCTAAATCTTTTCTCATATATATGTTTCTCCTGATTCTTATATTATACCATAGATAAAAGCCAAGCTTTATTAATCTCGACTTATAATTTCTTTAATTCTCTCTAAATCCTGATCATTGATTAATGCATCAAAAATTAGATTGTATTTTTCAAGTGTCAAATTTTCTAATATTTCATCATGTTCTTGGGAAAATTTACTTTTAAAAAGCGCAATAGTATTTTCTTTAGCTTTTAATAATTCTCCTTCAGCTTTTCCTTCTTTTAATGATTCTTTACGAATTCTTTGTTCTTCTTGGTAATGTTGAATTTTAACGAGTTGTCTTTTCTCTGCTGCTAAAACAAGTCCTTCATCTTCATTGAATTGTTCAAGTTTATCTTTCATGATTGTTACCACCTCATTATCTAAGGTCATTATATCATGGGTAAGTCCTTGATATAAGATGTAGATTAAGATTTCTGATTTACTAAAGCTTTTAATTCCTCTTTCTTTTTCAATGACTTTAATAAAAGGAAGTTGTACAAAGTAGCTTTCTATTAAATTAAACCTTCTTACATATCCATGTCTATTTCTAGGCATATAAGCATCTATCAATTCAAGATTGTCTTTATCAATATCATCGATAAAAAGAATAGTTACTACTTTATGTAGATTTTCACTATATTTCTTATCTCCTCGATTGACTTGATGATCAAGCATGCGAGATTCATAAGCTTGAAAACGATGATAGATTTCTCTAGAAAACTTTGTATTCTGCATTTCTATATCAATCAGTTCCCCATCTTCTGTTTTTACCTGAACATCCAAAATCATATCTTTATCACTTATATGACTGGGATTAAGTTCAGAGTTTAAGACTGTAATTTCTTGAGTTTTGATATGTGCAATCTCTTCGATGATGAGTTTTAATAGATAGTAACACTGAACATCTTTCATATTGGATAATAGATACTTAAATACAAGATCATTTTTAAAATCGGCAATTCTAGGTCTTATCTTTTCCATTATAAAATTCTCCTTTCAGTATATATATAGACACTAAAAGTCAAAATTTCTTTTAAAAAATGAATTTTTTTATTTTTAATTGTTTAATTCAGTATTTTATTAAAAATATCACTATAGAATTTATATGAAAGTGTTTTCAATATACAGTTTTATATATGGTATAATAATATATAAGGAGGCGATTAATTATGCAATACTTTACTTTTTTAGGAGTTGGTACTCTTCCGGAAGGCTATGAAGAGGCGCTTTATTCTTTTGAAGATAACAAAGAAGAAATTCATGCTTCTAAGTACGTTCAGAGCGCTATCATTGAAAAATTTCAATCAGATATTTCTGAAGTATTTGTATTTTGTACCGAGAAGTCATATAGTCTAGGTGCTAGAAACATTAAAAATGAAATAAAAACTAAATTTAATATAGATATTAAATTTATAACTATAAATGAATTCGTAAAAATTGAAGAAATTCTACAAAAAATGAATGAAGTATTAAAAGAAGATTTTATTATTGATGTTACACATAGTTTTAGAAATATTCCAATTTCAGTGACAATGATATCTAATTATTTAGAAGTATCAACTAAAAAACAATTAAAGCATCTATTCTATGGTAATTATAATCGTGAAACTAATGAAGGATTAATTATTGATTTAATTAACCAATATGAAAATTCAAAAATTGCTTCATCATTAATGGCATTCGATCAATTTTTAAAGATATCAGATACATATTTATACAATTTAAATGATAATAAAATAAATAATTTGATGAAAGGCATTTATCAATTTAATCACATGCTAGATTATTGTGAATTTGATAGCTGTGTTCATTCTATTTCTCAAATTTATAATTTCTGCCAATCCATATTAAAAGAAAAAGATAAATATATTCTTCTTACACCATATCTCAAAAGTATACAAAAGAAATTATCAAATATTTATATAGAAAAAAATGATGCTATTAAAAAAATCAAATTTATTAAACTTTTATTAGCTCATAATTCTTTACAAATTGCTATTACGTTTACAGATCAACTAATTAGGGAAGAACTTGTGCATTATTATTATTTTCCAGATAGTAAATCGTTTAAAGAAGAATTATTAAATAAAATTGCTAAAGAATCTGATTTTTATGACTTATCAACAGATCTTTTATTCTTTTTAAATATACGAAATTCATCTAAGAATATAAATTCAAAAGATTATATAGTAAAAATTCGTAATAAAAATAATAATCTCTCAAAAAACACTGACATTCTTGATAAAGATAGCATAAATGATTTTTATTTAAAAATAAGAAATGTTGTTAATCACGGTGGTAAAATTAAACAAAATGTAGATGTGAATAAGATAATTTTAAAATGCCTTGATAGTGTAGAAAAATTTATAAAGGAGGGCTAAAATGAATAATTTAAATATTGCTTATGCAGCTTTGCTTCATGATATTGGGAAATTTTATCAAAGAACTACAAAGATTTCTTTACTAAACTCACAAGAAATTGCATCTACTCCAATACATGCAAATGGCTATCATACACATATTCATAGTGGATATACTGCAAAATTTTTTCATGATTATCTTCATTTGAATGATCAGCTAGAAAAAGCATCTAGTGGACATCATATTAATGAGGTTGATGAATTTGATAGTATTATTCGTGATGCTGATCGAATTGCTTCTAAAATTGATAGAAATGATGAAAACTTTGATTTTGAGGAAAATCATAAAAAAACTAGATATCAATACATTACGTCTAGACTATCATCTATTATGGGAAATATAGATTTTGGACAAACAATTTATGATTCAAAGTTCAAATTAACTAGCATAGATCAATGTATGAACCCGTGTAGAAATAATATTGAACAAAATACAATTGAAAGTATTGAGGAATATAAAAAACTATTCGCTCAATTTATTGAAGAAATAAAATTCGATAATTTATTAATTGGTAAACCAACGCCCTATAAATATCATCGTATGTATTCTTTACTTTATAAATATACAACCTTGATTCCTTCTTCTACATATGAAACAAATAATCAAACTGTAAGTTTATTTGATCATTTAAAACTTACAACAGCTATTGCAAGCTGTTTATCACAAAATAATTGTAATAACTTTTATATGTTAGAATTTGATGTCTCTGGTATTCAAAGTTTTATTTATAAAATTACCGAAGGATCTAAAACTAAAACTAATATTGCCAAATCTTTAAGAGGACGTTCAGCATTTGTTACTCTTATTACTAATGCCATTACATATACAATATTAGATAAATTTAAACTTACACAAGCTAATATCATTTTCAATACTGGTGGAGGAGCATTACTCTTATTACCTTATTTAGATGATACTGAAAAAATCATTCATAATACATTCAATACTATAACAAAAGAACTTTATAAAAGATTTAATACTTCATTATCTGTTGTTTACGCAATTGAGAAAGTTGATAAGTTTGAATTAAGTAATTTCAAAACAGAAAAGGCCCTTGCATTAAAAACAAAATTAGAGGAATATAAATTAAAAAAATTCTATCCTTTAATTAATAATGATTTCTGTGTTGAACATTTAGAAGATAAAGAAATTTGTGAATTATGTGGTCAAAATTATGTAAAAAAAGATCATAAATGTCAAAATTGCTTAGACATTCTAAATATATCTGATTATTACACAAAACACGATAAATTCACTATCCTATACTCTAATTTAGATTATAATAATTGTTTAATGGATTTAGGTTTTATAAAAATTTACTTTTTTGAAAAAATACCTCATGAATTAATTAATAAAAATGACTTTTATTATATAGATGCTGTTAATCATTTTGAAGCTGGAAATGTTAAACTTCTTGCTAACCTTGTTCCAAAAGAAAATAATACTATTTTAAATTTTGAAAATATTACAAAAACATTAGATAAATCTTATGGTGATGAAAAATTAGGAGTTCTTAAAATGGATGTCGATAATCTTGGAGCAATCTTTGCTTTTGGACTTAAACAAGGAAAAAATAATGATGTAACATTGCAACGTTCTTTATCAAAATATTTAACTTTAAGTAGATTTATAGAATTATTCTTTGGATACAAATTAAAACAAATTTGTCTTGATTTAAGTAAAAAACTACAAAATAAAAACGAAAACATCTTTTATATTAATTATGCTGGAGGAGATGATCTTGTTATTTTAGGACCAATTTATGGAATTCTACAATTAGCCAATAAAATACATATTGAATTTAAAGAATTTGTTCAAAATCCTAATATAACATTATCAGCTGGTATACATATTCAAAATCCTAAAAAACCTATACGTTTTGGAATTAAAATGGCAGATAATGCATTAGAAGCCTCAAAATCTTATGTAAAAGATAACCGCTCAAAAAATGCTATTACAATTATGAACAGTACTTTTTCATTCGAAGAATTACCAAATATTTTAAATAAAATAGAGACTTATCGTGGTTATTTAAATGATAAAACAAATCCATTATCTCGTACTGGATTTTATAACATTATGTCCCATATGGATAATAAAACACTAGATGAATACTATTCAACAATTCCTATTATTCAATATTCACTATATAGACAAATCGATAATAGCCATGAGACTTTAAGAAAAAAAATATTACAAGATTTAACAACTCTAAAAACAGACGAAGAAATTAACAAACAAGTAACTATTATGAAACTCGTTATCTTATTTACAAGGGAGGTTAATTAAATGAGTTATAACACTAAACAACATAGATTACCAAACAAACCACCAAAAGAAAGAAATAATATGCCCGAAAAAATAACTATCCCATTATCAGAAAAATACACTAATCCTGCTGAAATATTTCTTGATACTGGAATAGCCTACAAAATAGCAAATAAAATGGGAGATATAGCACCACATCAATTAAGAAAAATTCTAAATGTCTTAAAAGAATCTGTAACAATCGTAAAACGTAATCCAAATAAATTTATTGATGCTAGAAATAAACTTTATTACATTGTTCCCTTAACTGCTTATAACACAGGTAGAAATAAAGGACTTCAAGAATTATATAATTTTGTCTATCAACATATTAATGAAAAAGCTATTCAATCACCAAAAGATATTGAAATATTAGACCAAATTTTTACAAGTATTATTGCTTACCATAAAGTATTAAATCAAAATAAAAAGGAGAAATAAAAATGTTAAAAAAGACTCATAGAATACAACTAAAAATTGAATTATTGTCAGGAATGCATATAACTGGTGGAGATGATACTTTTGATATTGGAGGTGCAGATTCACAAGTTATTAAAAATCCTCTAACTGGTGAACCCTATATACCTGGCAGTACTTTAAAAGGAAAAATTCGCTCTCTTTTAGAATTTAAATATGGAACATTTATAAATAACGAATTAAAACCTGTACCTGAGCATAATCAATTATTAAGCTTATTTGAGCCAAATACAAATGACATTCCACAAATGACTAGAGCTATCTTTAGAGATGCTGTTTTAACAGAATCTAGTAAAATCGAATTACAAACATATTTAGGTGAGCATACATATACTGAAATTAAAGCTGAAAATAAAATTAATAGATTTAAAGGGACGGCTGATGCTCCACGATTTATTGAACGTGTTCCTGCTGGTAGTAAATTTATTGGTTACATAGATTTGCTTGAATTTGATAACGATGATTATCAAACACTTTATAAATATTTAGAAACTGGTGTAAATTTACTTAATTATAATTATATTGGTGGTAGTGGATCACGAGGATATGGGCGTATCCAAATAGAAATGGAAGAGTTGAATAACAATGAAGGAATATAAGTTAGTTTTTAAACCATTATCAACTATTACCAATATTCCAAATGCTCAAACTATTTTTGGAGCAATATGTAATATTATAGTAAATACACAAGGAGAAGAAGCTTTAAATAATTATATTAGTTCATTTAATAATCAACCTCTTTTTATACATTCATCCATGTTTCCATTGAATATGTTACCAATGGTTCACTATAACATTTTTGATATAGATTATATAAATCATAATATTTTAAAAGAAAAAAGTATTGATCAATTATCTTATTTACAAACATTAAAAAATTATAAAAAAATAAATTATACTACAGAATCTATTTTTAATGACTATATTATTAAATCTGATTTCAATAAAATGCGTAATGATTTACTTAATAAAAAAATAAACATTAAAAACTATTGTCTTCAAAAAGCTAGTGAAAATATATTATTTGAACAAACCAAACAACTCAATACACATGTAAGAAAAAAAGATTACTACAACACTTCTATAGGGGATGATAATGCTTTGTATTACGATGATACTATATATACTAATGGATTATTTTATATATTAGTTAAAACAAATGAAAATATTAAAAAAATAAAAGATATATTTTCTTATTCTCATTTTTTCGGTTTTGGACCTCGCCACTCTGTTGGAAAAAACAGTTTTAAATTAATTTCTATAGAAGAAATAAAAAGAAAACCTAATTTAAATAATAAACTTTTGCTTTCTCAATCAGTTTTCGATGAATGCATCAATTTAAGTGAATCAAACTATCAAATTATTTCTAAACAATATCATCCTTCTAAAACATATATAAATAAAGCAACTCATAAAATGAATTTATTTAATGAAGGAAGCTATTTAAAACTAACACAAGATAAAGAATGGATAGGTAAAATTCTATCATTCAATATTGATAAAAAACCATTATACTACTATGGCATTGGCTACATTATATAGGAGGTTAAAAACATGACTTATAAAATATCTATATTAACACCTGTTCATATATCATCAGGCAATAAAAATGCTTGTTTCTTATATCATCCTGATAAAAATGATCACTTTAATTGTTATAGAATAGAAGATTTATTACAATTTATTCCACCTCAAAAATTATTAGAATTACAACCAGATAATGCTAGTAATAATGGTAAAAAAGATATTATCAAGCTATTTAATAATTATGTAAATTATAATCAATTAAAACCTCAGTACTTCTTATTTTATAAATTTAAATCTTTTTCTAAAGATGTCACTGAGCAAGTCAAATCATTAAATAAACCCTATATACCAGGTAGCAGTATAAAGGGTGCAATTATGAATGCAATTATATTTAATCTATTAAATGATAATAAAGAAAAAATAAAAGAATTTCTTATTAATTTTAATAGAAATTTATCTAAAAACTTTGAAAAAGAACTATTGTCTTATCTTTTTGGAAAAGATTTTGAAGAGATATTTAAATTATTTTCTTCTTGTATTTGTTGTGAAGATATATTTTTTGAAACTATGATTCTTTGTGATAGTGATCGCTTAAATATGAAAAAAAGTAATCATAAAAAATCCCAAGAATTTAGTAAATTTGAATGTATTGATAACTTACAAGAAAAAGAAACAAAACTGTTTATGATAGATCAAACTAGACAAAAAGTATTTTTAAATAAATATAGCAACAAAGAAATAATTAAAAAGTTACGTATATTCTTTAATAAAAGAAATATAATTATTGCTTGTAGAAATTATTTTCGAACTATAATAAAAGATGATAAAAAATATTTTATTGAAGATCAATTTGATTATTTCAAAAAATCTGATTTTGAAGGAAGAGGTCAAATTATTGAATTTTTAAATAGTATATCTTTTGATAATAAAGATATATGTTACTTAAGAGTAGGAAATAGCACGAATTACTTTTATAAATCAATTTCTATATTTATTAAAAATAATTTTAATGAATTTTATGATAATAATTTCAGCTTATTCGCTCCAATTAGATTAGGGAAAAAGAATTCTCCTAAAGCAGATACTATGCCTAAAACAAGAATTATTTTTAAATATGATAGTGAATGTTATCTACCAGGATTTATTAAGGTTGAACCCTATGAAGAAAATTGAAATAGAGCTTATTTTACCACAAGGAGCACTTTTTTATCAAAATATTAATTTATTTATCTATAAACAATATATCAACTTTTTATATAAATTGAATTGTTTTGCAGTAGACCAAAAATGTTGCTCCTGTCCTCTTTCTAAAGAGTGTTATTATTATCATTGCACTGGGGAAAATTTTAAATATTATCCTAATATTTTAATAGAAAACCCTATTTTTACACAAGCTATTTTTCAAAAAGAAGAAGTATTAAAAATATCATTTTTTATAATTGGTGAAGATATTAAACATATGAATTATATTAAACTCTTTTTTCAATCCTATCTTAATCAAAAAATTCAAGGATATTTCTTTTATTTAAAAAATATAAACATGATAGATTGTAATCAAAAAAATATCAGTTTAAATCATATAATGATTTCTTCTTGCATTAAAACAACTCATTTTACTGATGAATATAATCAAATGATCAATTATTACAATAAACATTATTTAACTCAATACAATAATTTATCTAATTATATGGTAGATATTAAAAACATTAAACATAGTCAACAAGAAGGTATTCAATTTAAAACAAAGAAAATAGTACCTAGAGGATTTACATATCATATATCGTTTAATGAAGATATTAATATACCTTTAGATATTTTATATATTGGTATTGGACATTTCAATTTTATAGGAGGTGGAGAACTTGAGACTTAAAATACAACTATCTTATAATAATTTTACGGTTCCTATGAGTTATCAAAGCATTCTACAAGGTGTTATTTATTCATTATTATCTAAAGATGAATTAGGAGATTTTTACCATAATGATGGATATCATTATGATAAAAAAACATTTAAATGTTTTACATTTAGTCAACTATTTGGAAAATATAAAATTGAAAATAAACATTTAATTTTTGATGATGATTTTTATTTCTATATTAGTTCTTTAGATGAAAAATTTTTAAAACATATATATAAAACAATTCTTTTAAATAACTCATTATTAATTAATAAACAACAAGTAAAAATTAAAAATATATCTATTCTTAATTTACAACCTTTTATAGGAACAAAAAAAATATGTATTGAAACATTATCTCCTATGCTTATCTATTCAACAAAAGATAATTATTCAACATATTACAGACCTTCAGATAAAGAAAGTCTTAATTTTATTATTAACAATATTCAAGATAAGTGCCTTGCTTACCATTATCCAATAAAAGAATTAGTATTTAAAATTGATTATATAATATATGAAAAAAGAAGAATGATGAAATTTAAAAACTGCTTCTATGAATGTTTTATGACAAAATTAGAAATTGAAACAAATTTTGAAACATTATCACTTATTTATAACTGTGGGCTTTCAAGTAAAAATTCATGTGGTTTTGGCATGATAGATATTGCACATGAAAAAAGTAATATATCTTTATAAAAGTGGCCAATTATTATGTAAAGATTATTCCTTAATATTAAAAGATAAAAAAGATTATGTCTCTTACATTCCTATTGAACAAATAGATACGCTTATTTGTTTTGGAGAGATTTCAATAAATAAACGCACTTTGTCATTATTAAATAAACATAATATAGTTATTCTATTTTTTAATTTTTATGGTCAATATATTGGAAGATTTACACCTAAACAATATTTAGATGGCAAAATACTAATTAATCAAATTCACATCTTTGAAAATGAAACAATACGATACCATATAGCAAGAACTATGATTATCTCATCATTAAAAAATTGTTTGGCCCTGTTGAAATATTATAATAAAAAGCAATTTCCTTTATTAGACAATATTATTGAAATAGAATCTATTATCAAAGAATGTAATAATAAATCAGTAACTGAACTTCTATTATTAGAAGCTCAAGCAAAGAAAATATATTTTAATAGCTTTGATATTATTCTAGAAAAAGAAAAGTATCATTTTATAAAAAGAACAAAGAATCCTCCTCTAAATGAAATAAATGCTTTATTGAGCTATGGATATTCTTTACTTTACGCTAATTATATATCTGTTATAGATAGGAGTCGTCTTTACTCACAAATTTCATTTGTTCACAGTTTAACTAAATGTAGTGAGTCTTTACAATTTGATTTAGCCGATATATTAAAACCAGTATTGGTTGATAGACTTGTTCTTAGTCTTTGTAGACATAAATTATTAAAAGATGAATATTTTGATTACAAAAGTGATAGATGTTATCTCAACAAAGAAGGTGTTAAATTCTTTGTTGAAAAATATGAAAATTATCTTTTAAAAACAATTAAAATAAACAATAAATACTATTCATATAGAAATCTTATATCTCGTGAAGTTCACTTGCTTTCTAATTACATCGCTAATGAATCAAATGATTATAAATCATATATTATGAAGTGGTAAAATGTATATTATTTGTACTTATGATGTAAAAAGCAAGAACTGTCCGAAGTTTATGAAGTTATTAAGAAGATATCTTTTTCATGTTCAAGAATCTGTATTTGAAGGTGAACTTACACCAGCAGCATATAAAAAATTAACTAAAGAATTAGAAAAAATTATTACAGATGATGATCATGTAGCAATCTATTATTCATATAATTCTAAAATGATTAAGAAACAAGAAATCGGTAATTCTATTGATAAAACACGTTTCATAATAGATTAATATCGACTATCCCCTAATTACTATAAGAATTTCATTACAAAAAACTTATATTTTTGATAGATAGTCGATATTTTTAATCATTTTTCTTCTTATTTTTACATATTTTTAGTATATTAACAAATCAATTTATATTATTCATTAAATATGTTAATATTTCATTGTTAGATATCATACTTATTAAGGATTAACGCTCATCATATATAAGTTGTTCGTTAATTACCTTGTTTTCGTTAGATATCATACTTATTAAGGATTAACGCCATATAAAGCCCCTGCAAATCCTATACTTGCTAAAATTGTTAGATATCATACTTATTAAGGATTAACGCTTATGCCCCTTTCTCAATTCTTTCTTGATTTGTTCTAGTTAGATATCATACTTATTAAGGATTAACGCTGTTGCTAATAATATTTCCTTATTTAAGTTTGCTTCGTTAGATATCATACTTATTAAGGATTAACGCATTATCGGCGCTTGATTGTACTTTTCTTAATTTCTTTTGTTAGATATCATACTTATTAAGGATTAACGCTATTTTTACTTTTCATATATTCATACTCTTTTTCTTTGTTAGATATCATACTTATTAAGGATTGACGCAATTTCTATTGAGCCGTCGAATTCATCAATAACTTCAGTTAGATATCATACTTATTAAGGATTAACGCACTGGTTCAAGAGCTTGTTTTAATTTACTTATTGTTCGTTAGATATCATACTTATTAAGGATTAACGCCAATTTTATTTTCATCTCAGATGTTTCTCCTTACATTCGTTAGATATCATACTTATTAAGGATTAACGCTCACCATCATTGACTAGCTGCTTTACTTCTTCTAGCGGTTAGATATCATACTTATTAAGGCTTATTTTTATTTCTATCTAATAATGAAAAAACTATATTTTATGTTCTTCTTTTAGTACAATGAAGTTATAAGAAAAAGGAGAAAAGTATGAGTAAAATTGTATTTTTAGATGTTGATGGAACTTTAATTGACTATGAAACAAAGTTACCTGATTCAGCAAGAAAAGCTGTTGATCAAGCCAGAGCTCATGGACATAAAGTCTATATTTGTACAGGTTGTTCTAAAGATGAAATCTTACAAAGAAATCTATGCGAGCTAGATGGGATGATTTTAGGAAATGGAACATACGTGGAAGATCATGATCATGTTATTATGCATCAAGCGATGCCTTTAGAAGAAGTAAAAAAGGTGGTTCATTGGTGTCAAGAAAGAAATCTTGCTTTTTACTTAGAAACAAATAGTGGGGTTTATTGTAATGATCAAATGATTAAAGATGGACCAGCTGTCATGATTAAATACGGTCAAGGTAAAGGTGCAGATCTTTCAAATGCAACAGAAAAGGCAAAAAGCTTTATTGATTCTTTTACGTTAATTCATGGAGATGAATTTTATCGTGAAGATGTTAATAAAATAGACTTTATTATTCGTGATTATCAAGATCATTTAGATGCAATTACTGCCTTTCCTCATTTAGCACATAATACTTGGGGAGGAAAAGGGGAACTTGCATTATTTAGTGATTTGGGTCCTACAGGAATTAATAAAAAACATGCCATCGAAGTGTTGTTGGATTATTTAAAATTGGGTAAAGAAGATACGATTTCTTTTGGTGATGCTAAAGTTGATTTATCGATGTTTGAATGTTGTGGTTTCAATGTTGCTATGGGTAATGGTGGACCAGAGATCAAAGAGGCCGCTGATTATATTACCGATGATGTAAATGATGATGGTTTATATAATGCTTTTAAATATTTAAAATTAATTTAAGGAGAGAACTTATGAGTAAAATTGTATTTTTAGATGTCGATGGGACATTAATTGATTATGAAGCAAAATTACCTGCTTCAGCCGCAAAAGCTGTTGATCAAGCTAGAGCCAATGGACATAAAGTGTATATTTGTACAGGTTGTTCGAAAGCTGAAATTCTACAAAGAAATTTGTGTGATTTAGATGGTATGATTGGTGGAAATGGTGCTTATGTTGAAGATAACGGACATGTTGTTATGCATCAAGGATTATCTAAAGAAGATGTAAAAAATATTGTTGATTGGTGTAATGAAAGACATATTGGTTTTTATTTAGAAGCTAATAGTGGTATGTATTGTAATGATTATATGTTAGAACAAGGACCTGAAACCATGGTAAAATACGCTAAAGGCAAAGGGGCAAGCTTAGAGAATGCCAAAAGTTCTGCTCAACATTTTATTGATGGTTTCATTCATTTACAAGGGGATGAGTTATACCGTGACGATGTTAATAAAATCAGTTTCATTTTAAGAACATATCAAGATCATTTAGATTCTAAAGTAGACTTCCCTCATTTAGTTGCGAATACTTGGGGAGGTAAAGGAGAAGTTGCATTATTTGGTGATTTAGGACCTACAGGTATTACTAAAAGACATGCTATTGAAGTTCTATTAGATTATTTACATGCAGATGCTAAAGATACGATTTCTTTTGGTGATGCTAAAATTGACTTATCGATGTTTGAATGTTGCGCTTATAATGTTGCGATGGGTAATGGTGGCTTTGAAATTAAAGAAGCCGCTGATTATATTACTGATGATGTAAATGAAGATGGTTTATACAATGCCTTTAAATATTTAAAATTAATTTAAAGTTGCTTAAATTAATTTTATTTGATAGAATGACCTCATAAAAGGGAGTAGCTTGCCAAGCACTTGGTTCACTTCTTCGTCAGTACAGTTATAAAATTTATAACTCGGAAAGTGATTGAATAGCGAGACTTTTACTGCAATGCAGTAGGAGTCCGCTTTTTTTATACCTACTGCAAAATATAAGGAAGGAGTAATCGTTATGATTCAACAAGTTATTATTTTATTAGTAGGTTTTATTTTTCTAGTAAAAGGAGCTGATTGGTTTGTAGAAGGGGCGGCAAGCATTGCTAGAAAACTGGGTATTCCCCAACTAATCATCGGTCTTACAATTGTTGCTATGGGAACCAGTATGCCTGAAGCTGCTGTAAGTATTACGGCTGCCTTACAACAAAATGCAGGGATTACTATTGGGAATGTGGTAGGTAGTAATATCTTAAATATTTTTATTATTTTAGGAATTACAGCCTTGATCACCAATGTAAAAATACAAAAATCAACCATTCGTTATGAAATTCCCTTTATGATTTTTATAACAATCATTCTCATGATCTGTGGTATGACGGATATGAAAATTACTTTTATTGAAGGTATTTTCCTTTGGATTCTTTTTATTGCTTATCTTGTTTATTTATTTATCATGGCAAAAAATGGTGAAACTCAAGAAGAAGAAAAAGATATTCCTGTTTGGAAATGTCTTATATTCATCCTTATTGGAGGAATCTTAGCTGTTAAAGGAAGTGATTTTGCAGTAAGTGGAGCTAGTGCTATTGCTCGTTATTTTGGGATGAGTGAACGATTTATTGGTTTAACTATTGTTGCTTTTGGAACTTCACTGCCCGAACTTGTTACATCAGTCACTGCAGCAAAACGTGGTAATGCTGGAATTGCGATTGGTAATATTGTAGGAAGTAATATTTTTAATATTCTTTTTGTTATTGGGACAACTTCTCTAATTTGTAATGTTCCTTTTGAAAGTAAATTTTTGGTTGATACAATCATTGCAATTATTGCTGGTTTAATTCTATGGTTTGGTACAATGAAACATCAAGAATTAAGGAAACCTTGTGGTATTGTTATGCTTCTTTGTTATATGTTTTATTTCATTTACTTATGCCTTATGTAAATCTTATTTACAAAAAAATAAATTAAATATTTCTTAAATGTAAATGGTGCTCCATTTACATTTTTTTATATTTCAAAAACAAATAAAATCAATAAACTAGTAAACGAGGTGAGAAGTGATGAGTCAAAGAGAAGAAAAAGTATTATCTTTACATACGCATGGTTATAACTGTGCTCAAGCTTTAATTTGTAGCTATCAAGATATTTTACCCTTTGAAGAAAAAGAACTCTTCAAACTTACAGAAGGACTTGGAAGAGGCGTTGCTGGTTTAGAAGAAATGTGTTGTATTCCTATTTTAATTGCTATGATCTATTCTTGTTTGAAAACATGTGATGGAAATGTAGAAAATCCTCAGTCTAAACTTAAAAGTTATGCTTGTGGTAAATGTTTAGCTATGGATTTTAAAGAACAGGCAGGAAGTTTATGTTGCCATACTCTTTTAAAGGAAAATAAAGAGAAGAAAAGATGCTGTAGTGATTTATTAAAAATGGGAATTGCTATTTTGGATGATTGTTTGAAATAAAAAAGAAGAACTAATCTTCTTTAAGTTCTTCAATAATTTCATTATCTATTTTACGATTTGTTTCTACTCTTCTAGCAACCTTAATTTTATAGTCTAAATTTGCTTGATAATTCAAAGAAAACAAACATGAATAAAGAATATTTAAAACAATATTCATAGATTCCAAAGAAGTAAATCCTGCAATTTTAGAAAATGATTTTTCTCGAGTAGAAATATTTAAAGAAACATCCGCTAAATCAGAAAGTCTATTTTTACCAAGACTTGTAATAGCGATAATAGGTACATTATTCTCCTTTAAATATTGTGCAGTTTTTAAAAGAGTAGGGGTTTCTCCTGAATAAGATAAACAAATAGCACATTCATTACTGGTTGTCATAATAGCATCTTGAAATTGATTATCTTGAACAGGTTCAATATAGGCTCTTTTATGAATACGATTAAGTTTGAATACAAATTCTTCACCAATAAAATTTAAATTAGCTACCGCAAATACTTTAATAACATCTGCTTTTGCCATAATACGCAAAGCTTTTTGTAAAGTATCATGTTGAATAAGTGATGCCGTATCTTTAGCACTTTCAATATGTAATTGTGTTATTTTATGAGCAATTTGCATCATTGTATCTTGATTTGTAAAAGGAAAGTTAGGATCTATTTCTTGAAAATGATTATTTAAATAGATGACTTCATCTAAAAAAGATTCTTTAAAATCTGACCATCCTTGAAAACCTAGTTTATGGGCAATTCGAATGATGGTAGAAGGGGCTGTATAGGTTTCATCACCTATCATTTTAGTAGAATAGTCTTTTATTTGTTCTTGTTTTTCTAATATGAAATCAATGATTGTTTTTTCATTATACGAGAAAATATCTTGTTTCATTTGTTCTTGTAAAAGCATGTCATCACCTCTTTATTTATTATATAAAAAATTAAGGGAGGAAAAAATGGATTTATTAAAACATTATAAAAATAGTTATTTAAGTTATTTCTTAATGTATTTTTTCTTTTTTTTCAGTCTTGCTTTCTTTTCAGGATTTCTATCTGTTTATTTAATGGATCAAGGCTTTAGTGCTTCACAAGTAAGTTTTGTTGTTTCTTGTTCATTTATTTTATCTGTGATCGTTCAACCTTTTATTGGTAAATTAAATGATGTTTATGAATCAAAATATGTTAATGGTGTTTTATTATTAATTGCAGGCCTTTTAGGAATTGTCTTTATGTTCTTAAAAAATATTTATTTAATTGCACTTGTTTATAGTCTTGTTTTATCAATTACCAATGGAACAAATCCAATCATTGAAAGAATGGCTGTTCTATCAAGATTCAAATATGGTTCTATTCGTGTGTGGGCTACCATTGGCTATGCCGTTGCGACAATTATATCAGGATATATTTATAAAAACATTGGAGCTTATAGTCTTTATGTTTTCTTTGCGATAGGAGAACTTTTATGTGTTATAGGTCTATTAGGTACGCAAAGTATTCTACCTCCTGTTGAAAAGATAAATGAAAAGATTTCGATGTCATCCGTTTTTAAGATTAAACATATTCCTTATTATTTAATTATTGTTTGCTTATTTTATGGTATTACCAATGTTCATCATCTTTATTTACCAGCTATGTTAAAACAGAGTGGATTACCAATCAATAACGTCTCAAATGTTATCTTTGTTTCTACTTTATCAGAAGTTCCTGTAACCTTATTATCTCATTTTTATATGAATCGTTTTTCAAATAAACAATTATTAATGAGTGTTTTTATTTTACTATGCATTCAATTTTTTACTTTTAGTTTTCTATCATCACTTATTATCCAAATCATGATTGTTTTTCTTACAAAAACAGTTGCTACTATGGCTTTTGTAATGATTAATTTAAGAATTATTTCAACCATTGTTGATAATGCTAGACAAAACACCGCTTTGTCTCTTGTTTCAGCTTGTAAAAGCTTTGCATCTATTGTCTTTCAAATGCTTGCTGGTTATTTGATTGATTTTACAGGTTATCAAATGTTTTATTTTGTTTTATTTATTTGTAGTGTTATTGGTATTGTCCTTGTTTTCTTTTTTAAAGTACCAACCAATAAAGATTTAAAAGTATTTCATTAGGAGGATTTTATGTTAGAACGTTATAAAAATAGTTATTTATGTTATTTTCTCATGTATAATTTCTATTATTTATCATGGGCTATCTTCTCTGCTTTAATTTCTATTTATTTATTAGATAAAGGTTTTAAAGCAAGTGAAGTTTCTTTAGTTGTTTCTACTTCTTTTTTAACATCTATGATATTTCAACCAGTGATTGGTATGTTTAGTGATCGTTATGATGTTAAAAAAGTCAACTTTGTTTTATTTACTTTAGCAGGTATTGGTGGTCTTGCCTTTATGTTTGCTTCTTCTTTAATAACCATTACAATTGGTTATAGTTTTGTATTAACTTTAATTAATGGTACAAATCCTGTTATGGAAAAGATTGCATCCTCTTCTCCATATCAATATGGAAAAATAAGAATTTGGGGAACCATTGGATATGCTACTGGTTCATGGCTTGCAGGAATGATTTATCAACTTATTTCACCATCAGCCATCTTTATTTGTTTTATCATTACAATGATTCTTTGTATCATTGGCCTACTAGGTACCCAAACACCTAGTGAACTTGGTCAAAACAATGAAGAAAAAACAAAAACAAGTACACTCTTTCATAACTATAAATACCTATATTATTTAATCATTGCTGCTATTTTCCAAGGAATTACAAATATGGCTAATACTTATATTCCAGCTATGTTTCAAAATGATGGTTTAAAAGTAAGTCTTGTTTCTACTATTTTATCTTTTGCTGTCTTATGTGAAGCACCTCTAGTTTTATTTTCACATAAATTCATGGATAAACTTACTAACAAAAGATTACTTATCATTGCTTATAGTATGATTACTATTCAATTTTTATGTTATGCCTTAAATGTTTGGTTACCACTTAAAGTCATTATTACTTTAATTACAAAACATCCTTCAGGTATGTTATTTATTATGATTAATTTAAAAATTGTTAGTACACTTGTTCCTAAAGAACATCAAATTACAGCACTTGCTTTTGTACAAACTTTAAGAAATCTAAGTTCTATTATTTTTCAAAACATTGCAGGACAAATACTTGATATTTCTTCTTATCAAATCCTATTTGCTTTATCATTAATTGTTATTGTAGTAAGTTTTGTTCTTGTTATCCTCTTTAAAGTTCCTTCTGGAAAAGATCAAAAACTCTTTAATTAAAAATCGAGGACAATGCTTAGCATTGTCCCCTTTATTCAAATAATTTAATTCTTATTCTTTAAATCATTATTAAATACATCTTCTAATTCTAATTCTAATACTTCATCTTCAGGAATTTCTAAAAAAGCTATCGCTTCTTTAAAAGACATTTTGAGTTTTGTCATAATACTTTTGATATTTCTAACTCTCTCACTTTTTATTGCTTCTAATTCTAAAATTTCACCTAAATTACACATATCCACTCTCATAAAACATGCACTATGCTTGAAAATAAGGCATAATTTCTTGTCTTTCTTTTTCTGTTAGTTTTAAAATATCCATGGCTTTTTCAAGTGAACAATGAAATTCATCAATAATATTTCTTACATGTTCTACATCCTTTCTTTTGCTTTCTTCTTGTCTTGCTTCTAATTCCAATGCTTCTCCTAAATTACACATATCTCTCATCCTTTCTTTAAATTCTTCATCATCTAAGCCATATTCTTTTATTACTTCATTCTTTTCTTGATAATTCAATGTATTATTCAATAATGCACCTATAGGCATTAGTATTTCATCATAGCTTTCATACTTATCATTAGGACTATGCCCTTTGCTTAAGTATATCATAAGTTGTTCTTCTTTATCATAACTTTCTCTTTTTTCTTGATAATTTCCACTTAAATGATTTTCTGCTATTTTGAGTTGATTGATGCAGCCATCTTTACTCTTTGTAGCTTGTGGCATGATCCAAAATGAATACACTTTTTTTCATTCCATCATAGTTTTCGCTATCATATTCTCTTCCCCATTGACTGGAAATCATTCTTGAACTATAGGCAATGCTTCTTGTGACAAGATGATATTTTGTATAAGGATTGTTTTGGATTTCAATATTGATGTAGACTCTTTTGGTTGATTGATCTATTTGTGGTAAATCGATATAGAAATAAATATCATAGCACATTAAGCCCTCATCCTTGATAAAAGCTTCTTTATCCATTAAATAAAAATGAGGATTGCCGATTTTATCACCAATACGAACTCCTTTAATCAATTTTTTTATTTCATCTAATGAAAGATACTTTGCTTCTTCAACAAAATAAGAAATGATTCTTGCAAGCATATACGGATGTCCTATCAGCATTTTACAATACTGATCATACATGATTGTTTTATTAGAGCTTGTTATAAAATTTAATTGTTGCATAAGTAGTTCCTCCTACTATATATATCGTTTATTTTTTTACTTTTTTCTTCAAAAAAATAAAAAAACTTACGAATTTTTTATTTCGTAAGTTCTTCTTTAAGTTTTAATATTTTCTCTTCGATTTCATGAATCACTTTTATAAATTCTTGATCCTCTTTTCCCGTTGGATCATCAAGTTGCCAATTATCATCAAATTCTTTACCAACAAAAGGACAACCAACATTACATCCCATTGATATTAGCATATCTGCTTGAGGTATTTCATTGATCAACTTTGGATGTTGTGTCTTTTCCATATCTATTCCATACAAATTTTTCATTAAACGAACAGCGTCTAGATTTATTTGATTTTTGATTTCACTTCCTGCTGAATAGCTTTCAAAAACATCACTTGCAAGATGTTTTCCTAAAGCTTCAGCAATTTGACTTCTACAAGAATTGTGAACACATATAAATGCAACTTTTTTCATTACTTTAAATCCTCTTATTTAATACTTTTAACTAATTGAATAACTTCACCTAATTTTGAAGATTCTTTTATACTTCCTTTATCTTCCATATTAGGAACACAAATAATACCAAGATCTTCCCATTTTAAATAAGATGTCATGGCTTTATATTGACTTATCGCTGCATCAAAAACATGATCAGCTCCAGCATCTAATAATAAAGCTGTTTGGTGGAAATGAAACCCTGTGCTTCCACCTGCATACATACGATCAATGACAGTTTTTAATTGAGCAGTCATATCAAACCAATAGATGGTGATGCAAAAATCATAATATCTGCTTCTTTTAAATGTGTCCATACTTGTTCCATATCATCTTTTTGAACACATTCTCCTTGATGTGACCAACAATACTTACATCCTAAGCATCATTGATACAATATTTAATTTAACAACATCATGACCTTTAACATTTTCCATAAATGTATTAATCATAATTTCTGTATTTCCACCTCTACGTGGACTTACATTTAATAAAACAATTTTCACATTTACTTCTTCCTTTTCCTTAAATAATACTAACATAAATTGATTATCTTTCATTCATTTTTTATAATAAATTAAAGGAAAAGGAATGATCATTATGAATGAAGAATTAATTTATCAAGTATTAGAAACAGTAGGAGAAATACCTAAAGGATGTGTGGCAACATATAAACAAATTGCTTGTTTAATTGGTAGAGAAAAAAATAGTCGTTTAGTAGGTAAAATACTAGCAAATGCCTCATATTATGGACATTATCCTTGTCATCGTGTCGTTAATTTTCAAGGAAGACTTGTTCCTGGTTGGTTTGAACAAAAAGAATTATTAAAAAAAGAAGGAATTACTTTTAAAGATGATCATCATGTTGATTTAAAAAAACATCAATGGAAAATAAAATAAAAATCTAATATTTGATGAAATTCATCAAATATTAGATTTTTATATACAAAATTATTTTTAATCATATATAATTGTATTGCACCTTTTCTTTTAATTTAGCTTGAACAACTTTATTAAAAAAGGTGCTTTTTTTATACCCTAAATACTTTCCTTATATTCCTTTCCCCATTGTTCCATTACAGAAATCACAGGTCTCATTGATTCTCCTAAATCTGTTAAACTATATTCTACACGTGGTGGTACTTCAGGATAAGCCACACGTTCTACAATTCCATCATCAACCATTGATTTTAAAGACTCCGTCAATACCTTTTGAGAAATATCAGGTAATGATTTCTTTAACTGTCCAAAACGTTTTGTCCCCGTTAATAAATCTCTTAAAATCAACAATTTCCATTTACTTCCTATCAAAGAAACAGTTGTTGCTACAGGACATTCAGGTAAGTTTTCTTTCTTAATCATAAACTCATCTCCTCATCGCATTGTTAATGATTTACTACTTTTATTGTAACATAGATATACATTTCTAGAAAGTTTAGCAGTTTTAAATAAAATATTCTAGTAAGTTAACAATCGTAATCTATAGAAGTTAAGTAAAATGTAGGAATAACAAATTTAATGCTTTAATTATAATTAGAAAAAACAGATGATTCCATGTGTAGTCATCTGTTTTTAATATTCCTTACTTAATAAGAAATCTGTTATATGCATTGTTTTAATTCCTTGATAATTACCACCTGCAAAATCATCTGTTAAAACCACATATTTAGGATAATTATCTTTAATTTCTAATAATTGTTCATATTCCCTTTTTTGTGTTTTTTCAGATTTAATTTCTTGTGTCACTTGAACATAAATTTTCTCATTTTGTTTTGTTGCAACAAAATCAATTTCTTTATCTTTATACTTTCCAATACAAACATCATACCCTCTTCTTTTAAGTTCTAAATAAACAATATTTTCCAATGATGATGCTACGCTATCTATTGTATATCCTAAAACAGCATATCTTAAAGAAATATCAGCTAAATAAAATTTCTCTTGTGTTTTTAAAATAGATTTCCCTTGTAAATCATAACGTGAACATCTATGAAGAATATAAGCTTTTTGCAGTTTTTCTAAATATCTATAAACTGTTTCGTTATCTATTTTTCTTTGCTCAGACTTTAAATAATTTGAAATTGACTTAGCAGAAAAAGTATTACCAACGTTATTAAAAGTATATTTTACCACTCTTTCTAACTGATCTATTTTCTTTACCTGATTTCGACGAACGATATCTGAAAATATTGTGGAATTATAAATATCTCTAACAATCGTATAGACTTCATCTTGTGAGTATTCTTGTAAATGTGTCGCAGGGAAACCACCTAAACGTACATATTGATTAAACTCTTGTTTAATATCATAAATTGTTGAATAGCTTTTTTTAAACGTTAAATATTCATCAAAAGATAATGTATAAATATGAAATGTAACATACCTTCCTGTTAAATATGTTGATATTTCTGAAGACATCATTCTAGAATTTGAACCTGTTATATAAATATCAACATCATAATCAGAAGCGAGTGTATTTACTACTTTTTCCCAACCATTTATTTCTTGAATTTCATCTAAGAATAAATATGTTTTTTTAGTATTTAAAATCTTTGTTTTTAATTCTTGATAAAGCTCTTTTGATGTCATATCTTCATATTCCATTGAATCAAAACGATAACTCAAAATTTGTTCATCAGTAATATGGTGTTCTTCTTTTAATTTTTTTTGGATCATCTTTAATATTGTTGATTTACCACATCTTCTTACACCTGTTAATATCTTAACAAAAGGTGTATCAACAAAAGGCATTATTTTATTTAAATAAAGCGGTCTTTCTATCATATTATCACCTCATTTTATATAGATTTTATCGCAAAAATACATAGTGTTCAATGGTTTTGCGGTTTTAAACCGCAAAACTATATTATTTTATAAATTATTGCAGTTATATTATAGATTTTATTATTATGATTATTAAATTATTACTTATTTTTTTACAACTTTAATTTTCTATATGCATATATTTGATAAATATTCACAAATATCCAACCGATGCCACAACCTAAAGCCACAGAATTGATGAATAAGTAAATAAGATAAAATAACACGTAATGTAACATGCATCGTTGTTCCTTTAAAAGGGACATCTACTTTACCGATTCCTCGATAGAATCCTACAAAAGCATTTCCTATAAAGCAGAAAATATAGAAAAGACAAACTACAAACATATAATTAGTTAATGGATAATGCAAAGAAATATAATCACTATTCTTTAATAAAGTATCCAATGATACATAATGAATTCCATCATGATCTTCTCTAGACGTTCTTGTATACACCATAATATCCATATCTAACGCCTGAGCAATTTTTATCACATTTTTCCTATATGCCCAGCTCCTACCCAATATTAAAAGAAAGCAATTCCTTTTTTTTACGCCTATAATAAATTAATCCTATTAAATCTGCAAGTGCCCATCCAATAGGAACAGACCACCAAATACCAGTAACACCAATCGCTGGAATTGCGGATAAAACATAAGCTAACACAACACGTGTCCCTAAAGAAAATATTGTAAGAATGACACTCATACCAGGTTTACCTAAAGCACGATACAAACCATACAACAAAAACAAACAACCAATTCCACAATAAAAAGCACCTTCAATTTTTAAATACTTGACACCTTCCATAATAATTTCTGTTTCTTTTGCATCTATAAAAATAGTCATTAAATTTTTAGCAAAAATACATACAATAGTTGAAATAATTATGCAAAATCCCATAGAAAGACAAACTGCTGATTTTAATCCTGATTGAATACGCATTTTTTCTTTTGCACCATAGTTTTGAGCAATAAAAGTAGAAAATGCATTCCCAAAATCTTGTACTGGCATATATGCAAAAGCATCAATTTTAACAGCAGCAGCAAATGCTGCCATAACCACAGTTCCAAAACTATTTACTAACCCTTGTACCATTAAAATACCTAAATTCATTACTGATTGTTGAATACATGTAAGAACTGAAAATGAGATTACTTTATGAACCCTCTTTAAATGAAAATATTGTAATTTTGTAATTGCTCGTACCTGTATATTTTTTATAAGTGAGTAAATACTGATGCCAATACCTGAAAGATATTGGGAAATCACCGTAGCAATAGCTGCACCTTCAACTCCTAATTTTAATACAATGACAAAAAATAAATCTAATGCAATATTAAGTATTGCCGAAACAGCTAAAAATATAAGTGGCGTCATTGAATTACCAATAGCTCTTAAATAAGAAGCAAAATAGTTATATAAAAAAATAGCTGGTATTCCTATAAAAATAACAATAAGATAGCCTTTCATATCTTCCCACACTTCATATGGAACATGTAAAAAAACAGAAAGCTGATTAAGAAAAATATAAGATATTACTGTTAGTATAAACGTGATGAGTGCAATAAAGAAAAATGATGCACATACATCTTCCTGTAATCCTTTTTCATCTTTTTGTCCATATCTAATTGAAAACAACGCTCCACTTCCCATACATAAACCAAGGATTATAGATGTTATAAATGTCATTAAGGTAAACGATGAGCCAACACTTGCTAGAGCATTTTTTCCAAGAAATTGACCAACAATCAATGTATCAACAATGTTATAACATTGTTGAAGTAAATCACCTAAAATCATTGGAATTGAAAAAAGAAGCATAGACTTTAAAACTGAACCTTTTGTTAAATCTCTATTCATCTTTTATATTCCTTTCGTAATATTCATCTTACGTTTTGTAAGTATTATAATTAAATATTTATTTTCAGTCAATATCTCTAATTTTTAAAAGATTTACTTATAATAAGGAGCATGATAGTATTAAATAAATGATTAACGGGGGAATGATTATGTATTTAAATGGACTTGATGAAATAGATCAAAAAATTGTTCAATTATTAATAAAAAATGCACGTTTTTCTTACTCTGATATCGGAAAAGAGGTAGGGATTTCTAGAGTTGCTGTAAAAGCTAGAATTCAAGCATTAGAAAAAAAAGGGGTTATTGAAGAATATACGACAATTATCAATCCTCAAAAAATAAGTGGCGCTATATCTTGTTATTTTGAAATTGAAACATTGTCAAATTCGTTTACTGATGTTATAAAAATATTAAACCAAAATAATATTGTTACTCAAATTTATCGTGTTACAGGAAAAAACAAATTACATGTACACGCTGTTGCTGCTTCTAATAGTGAGATGGAGGATTTCTTACATACTACTATTGATACATTACCAGGGGTTATTAGTTGTAGTTGTAATATTATTCTTTCACGTATTAAAGATATTAAAGGATTACGTTTATAATTATATATCATCTTTTTTAATAAAGGAGTTATTTGAAAATCTATCAAGCTCTAGAAATAGTCATTTAGTAGGTTTTTCCAACACATCATATTATGTCAATCATCCATGTCATCGTATTATCAGAAAACTTGTGCCAATGCGAGAATAAAAAAAGCTGTAAAGAAATATCATTAAGTTAAGGATAGACATATTTCTATGTTCTGTTCTTTTTCACAAATATATGACACTGTTAATACATTTTTTGGTGAATTTAACGTTCTATCAATAAGTTCATATTTTTCTCTTACTGTTTGTTTTTCAATTGTTTTGTAATTTGTTTTCTGTTGATAGATCTCACTCTTTTTAAAAAATCATTCTCCTGTTGGAGAACTTTGTTCTTATTCCAGTTGTTCTTCTAAAGATAAGTCTTTGGTAGATGGTCTACTACAATTTTTGCTTCTTGTGTCTTTGAAGCCATCTTCTCTTACAACCTTTTTAACGATTCGTAAAATTATTTCGTCTTCTTAATCCCAAAGCATAGGGATCAAATCCATATTTTTTAAATATCTCTATTGGCTGCATCCTATTTTGATAATCAATCCAATTCAAGCAGAAGTTCTTTAAATTCTTCTGAATAGGTTATGCTTTTATTACATAGGGATTTTCTTCTGATAAACTAAGCTGTTCATCTGTCAAATAATTAACTCCCATAAATACACCACCATTTCTCTAATAATCATAATACACAAAATAAAAGCCCTGTAAAACAGGACTAAGTACCAAAGTACTTTTTTTCTTGTGTCCGTTTTACAGGGTCCATTTTAAAAATTTCTCTCTTTTTTTTAAAAGATTTGATTATATTAAACAATTAAAATGTTAATATATACAAGGAAGGAAAATCACATTTTCATCATGTTAATTAATAACAAATCCATATTTTAACGGATCATCTTCATCTATTAAAAATGTACTATATCCATCAATATAGGCTACTCCCGTAATACTTGGTATAATAGCTTTATATTTATCTATTTTAGTTTCTTCTATTACTCTTCCTTTAAAAGAAACCCCGGTAAAGCTTTGATTAATAAATGTTTCATTTAACTTTAATTTATTTGTGTTATACATATATGCAAGTTTTGCACAAGTTCCTGTACCACATGGGGAACGATCAATCATGCCTTCTTCACTAATAACAATATTTTTTTGTCCATCATCTGTCTTATGATAAAATTCTACATTAACCACTCGATTTATCGGTAAAGTAGGGTGTTTCACATCATATTTTTCGTTAATTTGTCTCAATAAATTTACTCCAAGTTCTTTAAATTTATTTGCATTATTAATATTGATTTCTATGCCTAATTGATCAGCATCTACCAAAGCAAAAAATGATCCTGAATAACTAATATCAAAGTGGATATTATTTACGAGACAATTTTCTTCAAATAAGAAAGAAGGAATATTTTCAAAAGAAACACTTTTTGTCTTTCCATCTTCAACTTCTACATCTACATGAATAAGTCCAGCTGGCATTTCTAAAGTTAAATGAGTTACAGGTTCTACAACTTTAACTAGATTTTCATTAACCAATGTCATAGATACTCCGATAGTAGCATGCCCACACATATTTATTCATCGATTAGCATCCATGTAAATGATACCTATATCCGCTTTTTTTTGAAATTGGTTCTACAAGAAGTGCTCCATCCATATCTTTATGACCTCTAGGTTCACACATGTGTGCTGAACGATATTGGTCATAATTATTTTCTAAATACTCTTTATATTCCATCATACTTTTTGCTGCATACTTAGGAAAGCCTTCAGTAACGATACGTGTAGGCTCTCCTAAAGTATGTGTTTCAATCGTCTTAAAACAAATTGCTTTTTTATTCATCAAAAACACACACTCCATTTGATTCAATTAATTTTTTATAATAATAAAATGAATCTTTTCTTTTTCTTTCTAACGTTCCATTTCCAGTATTATCCAAATCTACATAGATGAATCCGTAACGTTTTTTCATTTCTCCTGTTGAAGAACTTACTAAATCAATAGGTCCCCACCAAGTATAACCAAACAAATCTACTCCATTATCAATTGCACCTAAACCATTTTCTGCAATAAATAATGGAATATGGTAACGTCCATAGATTTCATTTAATACCCAACGTAGTCCATTAGGACAAAAGCCCAACCCCATTCTGATTTTTTTATTAATTAAATTCTATAACCACTTAAAAGCAAAACTCTAACGTTTTGCTTCTATTTTTCCTTCTTTAATTCTTAAAGACACATCACACATCTTTGCTAGAGTAGGTGAATGGGTTACCAAAATAACACATTTATGATGAATATGTGCTAAATCTAAGAAAGTATTCATGATCTCTATTGAATTCTTTTCATCAAGATTACCCGTGGGTTCATCACAAAGAATCAAATCGACTTCTCTTGCAATAGCACGTGCAATTGCAACTCTTTGTTGTTGTCCTCCTGATAATTGTCGAATATCTCTTTTACATTCATCTTTGGAAAGTCCAAGTTGTTCAAGAATAGATAAACAATATTCTTTTTTATCTTTTCTTTTGATTCCCGCAATTTCTAAAGCAGACATAACTTCTTTCATATAATAAATAAGATTATAAGATTGAAAGACAATTGAAATATCTTCTCGACGATATTTATTCAAACCTATTTCTTGAATATCTTTTCCTTTGAACAAAACTTTTCCATCATCAGGTTTATCTAAACCAGAGGCAAGAGAAAGAGTTGTTGTTTTCCCGCTTCCACTCGCACCAACAACTGCATAGATTTTACCTTTTTCAAACAAATAAGAAGCATGATCTAAAATTTGATTTTTTTCTTTGCCATCTTGATAACTATAGCTTACATTTTCTAATTCTAATAACTTTTCCATCTTAACCTTCCTTTCTAGATAAGATTTGTCTAGGTGTAAGTCTTAATACATAGGCTGCAGGTACAGCAATAGAAACAATACAGATTGCTGCTGTAACACCAGCAAGTTGAATGACAGTTTCACCTGTAATCGAAACATCTAATTCCTGATTTGATGGTCCTTGCATCATATTTCCTAAGAAATTTTCTTTTGTTTGTGTATTGTTTTTTTGTTGATTACTATCTGATTGATTTTGATTGTCATTTGGTTGATCTCCTTTTTGACCCATTTGCATGACATTTGAAGAAGGACTACTTTCTAACATATTTCCCATATAATGAGATGTTAATTGTCCTGTACCTAAAGAAATCACAAAAACAACTACTGCAATTAACCCTACTTCAATAAGTTGTTGAGCAATAATTTTAACTTTACTTTGTCCAAGTGATAAAAGAACACCAATTTCATAATATCTATTTCTAATTGTTAGAGCTAAGATTAAACAAAGAATTGCACTACCAGCAATCACTACGATCCATACAAACATCTTTGCAAATGATTGCATACTTTCAAGAGAAGAAGCATTTTGTTGATAAAGACGATTATTGGCATCTAATGAGAACGTATCAAAATCAATATCACTTTTCTTTTTCGCAAGTTCTACAAAAGCTTCTGCGTTTTCTGGATCATCTAAATAATAAATTGCTGATGTAATATTTTCACTACTTCCAGTAAGTGTTTGTCCAATTGATAAATCAGTATAAATTGTGTTTACTGGATTATTGAAATGAGCACTACCAATTTCATTTGTTGATTGAATTTCATAAATACCTACAATTGTAAGTTCTTGAGTAATTGTTTCATCATTAACCGTTGTTGTAATAGTAAAAGTATCACCAACACTTAAATCATTATCACTTGCAAGATTGGTTTCAATAACACAATTATTTGTATTTTGATCTTTTGTTGTAAGTAAACGCCCTTTTGTAAGTTTATAATTGTTATTGGTAAAAGAATCTAAATACTTCATTGTGGTGTTGGCACTGATTGTAAAATCAACTTGATTTGAAGCTTGTTCTGGTTGATTATTACTATTATCTGATGCAGTTTCTACCGCTGAAATAGAATTACTGTTAGCTGATGTAGATATTTGATAATTATAATTTTTTACATACTTTAAATCTTTTAAACTATCTGCCATGGTTGTTGTTAATGATGTCTCATTACTTACGGCTTCACTAGGTTTTCTGTTTTTTATCATATTTCTAAAATCAACAGAAAGAGTTACATCGTTTCCTAAACTACTACGAATTTGATCCATTGATTTTTTTGTTGCTGATTGAATAGATAAACCAGCAATAACGAGATTTGTAATTACAACAATAATTACAAATAATAAAATCGTTTTTCCTATATTTTTCTTTAAACTTAATAGTGCATTTTTTATCATACATTTCTACCTCCGACTTTAATATACCGAGATACTTTAACAATAAAATGGAATAATTATGTTAAAAAAAGTGTTTCATCATTGCAACTCTTTTATTAAAAAGTTATCCTTATAAAGGAAAGAAGGAAAATTATGAAATTAGAGGAATTGGCTATTGGAAAAAGTGCTGTTATTCTCTCTGTTGGAGGAGAAGGAGCATTAAGACAACACTTTTTAGATATGGGATTAATTCAAGGTACAGAGGTTACCATGGTAAAGTATGCACCGATGGGTGATCCTATGGAAATTAAAATACATGATTATGAGCTTACTTTAAGGAAAGAAGATGCTCATAAAATTGAAATTAAAGAAATAACTAAACAAACAGAAAATAAAAATGATTCATTCATTTTTCAACATAAAGATCACCCTGGCTATGGTGAATCTAGTTATCATAAAATGAATGATCATCAAATCTATCATGAAAGTGATTTACTCACATTTGCTTTAGTAGGAAATCAAAACTGTGGTAAAACCACACTATTCAATCAACTTACAGGTTCAAATCAACATGTTGGTAACTTTCCTGGAGTTACTGTTGATCGTAAAGATGGAAGAATTAAAGGGTATCAAAATACTCTGATTACTGATTTACCAGGTATTTATTCAATGTCACCTTATAGTAGTGAAGAAATCGTCACAAGAAACTTCTTATTAAGAGAAAGACCTAAAGCTATTATTAATATTGTAGATGCTACAAACATTGAAAGAAATCTTTATCTTACAATGCAACTTCTAGAACTTAATATGCCAATGGTTGTCGCTTTAAATATGATGGATGAAATGTTAGGTAATGGAGGAACTGTATTAATCAATGATTTAGAAGAATATCTCGGTGTTCCTGTTATTCCTATTTCTGCAGCAAAAGGAGAAGGGATTGATGAACTTGTCAGTCATGTTTTACATGTTGCTTATTATCAAGAAAGACCTCAATTCTATCAACATATAGACAATCAACAAAACAAAGCGATTGATCGTTGTTTAAATGCGATTGAACATTTAATTGAAGATCATGCCTCAAATGCAAAGATTCCATTACGTTTTGCAGCAAGTAAACTTGTTGAAAAAGATGAACTTTTATTAGAACAACTTGATCTAAGTCAAAATGAAAAAGAAACTTTAGAACACATTCGTATTCAATTAGAAGAAGAAAGTAGTCTTGATTGTTCAGCTGCTATAGCAAGTAATAGATTTCATTATATTACAGATATTTGTAAACAAACTGTAAAAAAACCACATGAAAGTAAAGAAAGATTAAGAAGTCAAAAAATTGATCAATTCTTAACAGGAAAATATACAGGAATTCCTGCTTTTATTGGAATCATGGGAATTGTTTTCTTTCTAACATTTAATGTTATTGGAGCTTTTTTACAAGGAGTTTTAAAAAGTGGGGTGACTGTTGTCACAAATTATGTTGACACTTTACTCACAAATGCTCAAATTAATGTTGCTTTGCATTCTTTGATTATAGATGGGATTTTTAATGGGGTAGGAACTGTTTTAAGTTTCTTACCAATTATCGTTACTTTATTTTTCTTTTTATCAATTCTAGAAGATAGTGGATATATGGCACGTGTGGCATTTATCATGGATAAACTGCTTAGAAAAATAGGACTTTCTGGACGAAGTATTGTCCCTATGTTGATTGGCTTTGGTTGTACAGTACCTGGCGTTATGGCAAGTCGTACACTTTCTTCAAGAAGAGATCGACAAATGACAATCATTCTAACACCATTTATGTCATGTTCAGCAAAACTTCCAATCTATGCTTTCTTTACCTCTGTCTTTTTCCCAGGTAAGGGCGCATTAGTCATGATTTTCTTATATGTTTTTGGTATTTTGACGGGTATTATTTTTGCTTTGATTTTAAAAGGATCCCTTTTTAAAGGTGAACCTGTTCCTTTTGTTATGGAACTTCCAAATTATCGTATGCCTGGTGCTAAAAATGTTTGTCAACTGTTATGGGAAAAAGCTAAAGATTTCTTACAAAGAGCTTTTACAGTTATCTTTGTTGCAACCATTGTTATTTGGTTCTTACAAACTTTTGATTTAAGATTTAATATTGTTACTGAATCAAAAGATAGTATTCTAGCTATTCTTGCTGGTTATATTGCTCCAATCTTTAATCCATTAGGATTTGGTGACTGGCGCATTTCAACAGCCCTTATTTCAGGATTTATGGCAAAGGAAAGTGTTGTTTCGACATTATCTATTCTTTATGGTTCAACCCAATCATTGTTGATGTCACTTACAACACCAGCTGCTTTATCTTTACTTATTTTTTGTTTACTTTATACACCTTGTATTGCTGCTATTGCAGCAATCAAAAGGGAACTTAATGGTAAATGGGCATTGATTGTTGTCTTTGGACAATGTCTTATTGCTTGGCTTGCTTCCTTTGTTGTTTATCATTTGATTTTATTGGTATTTTAGATTGTAACACAATTAATTTCATTGTAACAAAAGCATTGTTACAATGAAATTTTTTATGTTACAACAAAAAAAGAAGTTCGTTATAAACTTCTTATTATTTGTAGAATATCATTACCATACCACTCACATTTCTTTTGTCCAAAACCTTTTACTGTAAGGAGTTCATCAATTGTTTGGGGTTTAATACTTATGATTTCATTGAGTGTTTCATCATTAAAAACATAGTAGGGTGGTAAATTCTTTTCTTTGGCCTTTGTTAAACGATAATTTTTTAATTGTTCAATAAGTGAATCGTTTTTTTCTTCTATGACACTATTATTTTCTTTTTGAATTGATTGAATTTCTTTATCTTGATGATAAGAAAGAAATATATCAGCTAGTTCTATCATATCTTTTTGATTTCTAAAAGCACTTTGTTCATGTCTTTTTATATAATCAATTAGTTGATCAGCTTTAATCACTTTATCCTTTATCTCTTTTGGTGCATAACGACTTTTTAAAATAGACTTTGGATTAGCAAGAACAACTAGTGATTTAAAATTATTAGAAAAAGTTTTATCATAGATAAATTTCATGACTGTTCCTTGTCTTTTGGCACGTAATGACTTATAAAGATCCAAATGTCTTTGGGATTGTGTAATTGGTGAATAAATGCCTTCTTTAATTCTTTTTCCATTATATGTATACTCTCTTGTAAAATTTCCCATAGCATCAATCATAATTGTTCCTATTAAATTTTTACATTCAATAAAATAAACCATTGAAGGTGTAATAATGATGTAATCAATTTGTGCACTTAAATCATGATTGACCATGTAAACATCATGTAATACATACATTGGAAAATGACTATTTTTTAATTCAAACAAGATATTCTTTTCTCCATCTATTCCATATTGAATAAGTCTTGCTTTCTTTTCTAATTCTTTATCATTATGTTCTTTTAAATACTCTTGTATTTGATTTAATTCTTCTACCGCTTTATTACTTCCTTTATAAATAACAGGTTCTTTTAATTTATCTTTAAATGACATATTGTCTTACCTCTCTATTTTTAGAGTATCATTTCTTCTAATAAGAAACAACAAAAAACAGATCCAAGGGAAGGGAAAAGATCTGCTTTTTACTATTATCTATCAGTATTTTTTTAAAGGGAAAATTTATAATTAAGTTTTGAGTTTAAGTAAGTTCTTGTTCCTCCTTTCGTCTATTATCATAAGTTACAAATATGAACTTTATTTAACTTTTCCATGTTTCTTTCTTGTTTATTTTGTCAAAAATTATGGGATTAAAAAATACAATGTTACAAAAAACGAGTATTTAAAATAATCTGATATTTTAGTTTTAAACAAAAATAGTATTGGTAGTAACATTACCCATATATAAAATCCATGTGGTTTATGTGTTTAAAATAAATTTCATTATTTTCATCATTTTTTGATGTCATTAATGAATTTTTTTATTATGATTTACTTATAATCCTATAGAAAGAAAAAGGATAATAAACCATCCCGACCAAAGTTTGATTCATTATCCTGTCCATAAGAACACTATGATAATAATAGAATTTCACAAAAAAATCAATACAATTAATCAGAATATTTATTCTTCTGTCATTAGTTCCCTGGATTTTTCTTCTGTTCATTGTCCAAAGTGCAATGAATCCGGTCTAAAGGTTCATGCTTATTATTATAGAGCTTTTAAAAATAGTTCAATTAGAATCACCAGATTAATATGTCCTCACTGCGGTTCAACTCATGCAGTTCTTCTTTCTCCTATGATTCCTTTTATATCTTCTGTTTCATATGATGATATGATTAGTATTATTGTGCACAAAAATACCGATGCTGAAATTGATAATTCTCTCATTTCCTATTTCCACACCAGATTTGTAAACTGCTTTGGAGATTACTATCATATCTGTCTGTTCAATTCCAGAAATCTCTTTTTATCTTTCGTTACCACACATGATTTGTTTATTATTCCTCCCTTTTCATCTATTCTTGAATCATAAGGAGGACTTTCACTATGGAAAGCATTAATAACGACTATATTCTTAAACTATTTAACCTGGACAATAGAAAAATCAGCTCTATTGAAGTCCATCATCAGTTTGATGGCGTACATGTTCATGTGCTTTTGGCTGTCGAACCCTACAGGTGCCCTGTGTGTGGTACTGAAACATCAAAAACTCATTCATATACACACAAGAAGATTACGCATTCAATTCTTAGCGGGATACCTTGCTTCATCAATTATAAGGCCAGACGATATATCTGCCCCGAATGCTCAAAGACATTCTATGAGCACAATCCATTTACCACTGAAGGCATGAAGATTTCACTAACGACCGTATATAATGTCCTTAATGATCTAAAAAAGCCTAATGAAACATTTACTGCAGTCGCTCATAGATATCATATATCTCCAACTGCAGCCGCCTATATATTTGACAGACACGTCAATATATCAAGAAGAAAACTTCCTGAATGTATATGTATAGATGAAGTCTATGCATTTTCATCATCAAAAGGTGATTACGTATGCGTTCTTCTTGATTTTAATTCTCAGAATGTCATCGACCTGCTTCCTTCAAGAAGAAAGTATGATCTAATGAATTATCTTTCTCTTATTCCTCGTGAAGAAAGACTTAATGTTAAAGTCGTCTCTACTGACATGTGGGAAACATATAGAATAGTAACGAAACTCATGTTTCCTAATGCAGTCAATTCATTAGATAAATTCCACCTTGTCCAGGAATTCAACAGAAGACTTGAAAGAATCAGAATCGATGCAATGAACAGAGTCAAGCCTAATCCGAATTTCAAAGAAATAAACCACTCCTCCTGTGAAGTTACGAAGCACAGAGAAATGCAGAAGCAGTACTATGTATTGAAGAAATTCAACTGGCTTCTTCTCAAGAATGACGATAAGATATCTGATCCAGACATGGAGAAGAAATACAATCGTGTTCTTGAAGGATATTACAATTACTATGACCTTGTCGAGTATATGATCAAAACAGACAGTCAGCTCGAGGAGGCCCTATATCTTAAGGATGAACTTAAAAGATTCTTTGATAAATCCGATACAGATACCGCAAAGGACAATCTTAATGAACTTATTAGAGAATTCAAATCGAGCAGTATTCCAATCATGAATGAATTTGGGAATACAATGGTGAGATGGAAAAATGAGATTATAAACTCATTTATAAAAGTCAATCCTGAGAAGACAAAACGAGTTAATAATGGAATCATTGAAAACAGAAATAAAACCATCAAGAATATAAAGCATAATTCTAATGGCTATAGAAACTGGGAACGATTTAGAAATAGGGTTATGTATGTGTTAAATGATGACGCAACATATTATATGTATCCAAAAAAGAAGGACTAGATTTGCATCTAGTCCCTAATTGGTATTATAAACACCTTGTGATTAAGTTTTAAATTGTATGTGGTCATCTGAACCACAAATTGTCTTATTGGCCGAAACAATCTCAACCACAAGTTATTTTAAATTACCCAAAAAACTAACATTGTATTTTCTAAATTATATCTATTAATATTTTGGTGTTAATTCTACATACATATCTTTGTATTGTTTTGCGCTTTGTTGCCAAGAGACATCTTTATTCATATCACGAACAACCATTTCATCCCAATATTTTCTATTTTCAAAATAAAGTGTTTTAGCACGATTGATTGCATCATAAAGAAGTCCACTTTCATAGCGATCAAAGGTAAAACCATTACCTGTATTATCAAATAGATTATAAGGTTGAACAGTATCTTTAAGTCCACCCGTTTCTCTTACAATTGGGATAGAACCATATCTCATACTAATAAGTTGTGTAAGTCCACATGGTTCAAATCTTGATGGTACTAGTAAAGCATCACATCCTGCATAAATATTGTGAGCAACATTTTCATTGTAAGCAATATATGCACAGAAGTTTCCTTTATATTTATTTTCATAATAACGGAAAGCATCTTCATACATCGCATCTCCTGTACCTAAAACAACAACTTGTGTATGTTCATCCATAATACTTGGAATAACATCATTGACAAGATCAAGACCTTTTTGATTTGTAAGACGTGAAATAAGTCCAATGACAATTTTATGATCATCAACTTCTAATCCTAATGATTCTTGAAGTGCTTTTTTATTTGCTTTTTTATTCTTGATAACAGATTGACTATCATATTGAGCAGCTAAAAGTTTATCTGTTGCTGGATTCCAAATATCCGTATCAATACCATTAACAATTCCTAAAATCTTACTACTATGATATCTTAAATGTTCTTCAAGACCTTCACCATATTCTTCTGTTTGAATTTCTCCAGCATACGTATTACTTACTGTTGTTAATTTATTACAATAAGTGATACCACCTTTTAACATATTCGCATCTAACCAATTTTGTGTCATACAATCTTTATTGAAGACATAACCAGGAAGATCTGACCAATATTGAATTGTTTTTCGATCATAGATACCTTGGAATCTTAAGTTATGAATTGTAAGAACAGCACCCGCACGTCCTACATTTGTATCTTTAAAGCTTGTTCTTAAATAAAGAGGAACTAAAGCTGCTTGCCAATCATGACAATGTACAATATCTGGTGTCCAATTTAAATAATTAAGTGCCGCAAGGGCTGCTTTACTAAAATAACAGAACTTAGGAATATCATCGATAAGATTAGTATATGGATTACCCCATGAGAAGAATTCATCATTATCGATAAAATCATAAACAACACCATCTTCTTGATATTCCATAATACCTACATAATATTGTTTTCCATCTGCACATAGATCCATATAAAATGATCCTTTATATTCCATCTTTTCTTGGAACTTTTGAGGAATACATTTATATCTAGGAATAATAACTTTAACATCCATATTTAATTTAGCTAAACTCTTTGGAAGAGCTGACATAACATCCCCTAATCCACCCGTTTTTACAAATGGATAACATTCTGAACCAATAAAAGCAACACTTCTACGTGGTCCTAAATCAATTGATTGAGGTTTTTCAACAGGAACTTCTTGAATAACTTCTGTTGGTTTAGCCTCAACAGGTGTTTCACTTTTTACAGATTTTGGTTTAGCAGTAGTTGTTTTTTTACTTGTAGCTGTTGTTGATTTAGCAGTTGTTGTCTTTTTAGTAGTTGCTTTCTTAGTAGAAGCTGTTTTTTTAGTTGATGTTGTTTTGGCAGCAACTTTTTCAGTTGTTGTTTCTGATTTTGCAGTAGCTGCCTTTTTACTTGTAGCTGTTGTTGATTTAGCAGCTGTAGCCTTTTTAGTAGTTGCTTTCTTAGCAGGCGCTGTTTTTACAGCTGGTGCTGATTCAGCAGCAACAACTTTTTCACTTGTTTCTTTTGGTTCAACAGTAGTAGTTTTTTTAGGCACTTCTACTGGTTTAACATCAGTTGTCTTTTCACTTGTGATTGGTGTTGGTTCAACAACCGTATTGGCCTTTACACCTGATGTTCTTTTTTTATTCGTTCTTGTTGTTCTTTTTTTACTTTTTTGAACTGTTTTTTTACTCATAATTTTTTCTCCCATCTTGAAAATAATATCATGTTTAAAACTCTAACTTCATCATTTTCTCTTATTAACATTTCCTATTATAGTCATTAGAATTTGCAATTTTT
Organism: Faecalibacillus intestinalis; assembly: GCF_003024685.1. GTDB lineage: Bacteria > Bacillota_I > Bacilli_A > Erysipelotrichales > Coprobacillaceae > Faecalibacillus > Faecalibacillus intestinalis. Next base: position 207,600 of record NZ_PYLQ01000002.1, read on the forward strand.
GTATCTTTTTAATATTTTATACATACAAAAATTCTTTCATTTTAATTTACTTTCATATTCAAAATGTTCTTTTAATTATTGTATCATAATCAATGAATGTTGTTTATATATTCTGCACAAAAAACAGATTCAAAAGGGAGGGGGAGAATCTGTTTTTTAATCTATTATTATCTTTTTTTAAAAAGGGAAATTTATGATTAAGTTTTGTTTAAGTAAGTTCTTGTTCCTCCTTTCGTCTATTATCATAAAGAAGAAATATGAACTTTATTTTACTTTTTCATGTTTCTTTTTTGGTTGTTTTGTCGAAAATTATGTGATTAATAAGAAGTTTTTTACAAACTTCTTATTATGTCTAAAATATCTTCTCCATACCAATCACATTTCTTTGGTCCAAATCCTTTTATCGAAAGGAGTTCTTCTATTGTTGTTGGTTTATAAGCAACGATTTCATTTAAAGTAATATCATTAAATATATAATAAGGTGGTAAATTCTTTTCTTGCGCTTTATTCATACGATATTTTTTTAATGATTCAATTAAATGATCATCATTATTAATTGCTATACTTTCAAATGTATTTTCTTCTTGAATTGGTGGTATTTCTTGTTTTTGATGATAAGATAAAAGTCCATCAGCCATAGCAATCATATCTTTTTGATTTCTAAAAGCACTTTGTTCATGCTTCTTTATATAATCTATCAGTTGGTCTGCTTTAATAACTTTTTCTTTTATTTCTTTAGGAGCATAACGACTTTTTAAGATAGACTTTGGATTAGCAAGGACAACAAGTGATTTAAAACCACTTGAAAAGGTCTTATTATAAAGAAATTTCATTACTGATCCTTTATCCTTTTCACGTAACATTTTATATAACTCTAAATGTCTTTGATTTTGTGTTATGGGTGAATAAATACCTTCTTTAATTATTTTCCCATTATAATTATACTCTCTTGTAAAATTTCCCATAGAATCTATCGTGATTGTCCCTATAAGATTTTTACATTCTATAAAATAAACCATCGATGGCGTAATAATTATATAATCAATTTGCGCACTCAAATCATGATCTACCATATAAATATCATGTAAAACATACATTGGAAAATGACTATTCTTTAATTCAAATAGAACATTCTCTTCTCCTTCAATACCATACTGAATAAATCTTGCTTTCTTTTCTAATTCTTTACTTGTATGTGTTTTTAAATATTCTTGTATTTGATTTAGTTCATTTATTGCCTTATTACTCCCTTTATAAATAACAGGTTCTTTTAATTTATCTTTAAATAACATAGATTTGCACCTCTCTCTATCTACCTTATCATTTTCATTTTATAGAAACAACAAAAAAACAGATCAAATGGAAGGGAAAAGATCTGCTTTTTACTATTATCTATTATTATTTTTTTAAAAAGGGAAGTTTATAATTAAGTTTCGTTTAAGTAAGTTCCTGTTCCTCCTTTCGTGTATTATCATAAAGAAGAAATATGAACTTGATTTAACTTTTTGATGTTTCTTCTTTGGTTGTTTTGTCAAAAATTATGTGATACCATTATTTCAAGCAATGCACCTTTGGGTGTTTTTTATTATAGGGAGGGTAATCTATGAATAAAACACAAGATTTTACGAAAGGAGTTATTTGGAAACAATTACTTTTTTTCTTTTTTCCAATATTAATTGGGAGCTTTTTTCAACAACTATATAATACCGTTGATACCATTATTGTTGGTCAAGCTTGTGGGACAAATGCTCTTGCTGCTGTTGGTTCAACAGGGAATCTAACAAACTTAGTTGTTAACTTCTATGTTGGTTTATCTACAGGAGCTTCTGTTGTTATTGCTCAATATTATGGAGCTCATAATAAAGGTAAGATTCATCAAGCGGTTCATACTTCATATATGCTTGCTATTGTTAGTGGAATTATCATGATGCTTTTTGGTTTATTCTTTTCTTATCAATGTTTAGATGCGATAGGTGTTCCTCATGATATTTTAAATGATGCCAGTCTTTATATGAAACTTTACTTTTTAGGGATGATTCCTGGAGCTATTTATAATATTGGTTCAGGAATTTTAAGAGCTGTAGGAGATAGTAAAAGACCTCTTTATTATTTAATTATTTGTAGTATTGTTAATGTTGTTTTTGACTTTGTTTTTGTTGTTATTTTACATAAAGGTATTGCTGGGGCAGCGATTGCAACATTTATTGCCCAAACAGTATGTGCTATTTTAGTCACACTTCAATTGATATTTTCTAAAGATGTTTATCAACTTACATTATCAAAAATTAAATTTCATTTACCTGTATTAAAGAAAATTGTTAAAATTGGTGCTCCTGCTGGAATTCAATCAACAATGTATAGTATCGCTAATATCGTCTTACAAACACATATTAATTCTTTTGGAACACAAACGATTGCTTCATGGTCAGTCTATGTGAAAATCGATGCTTTATTTTGGATGGTCATGGCTGCTATTGGAGCCGCCATTACAACTTTTGTAGGACAAAACTATGGTGCTCATCTTTATGATCGTATCCAAAAAGGAGCAAGAACCGCTTTAACGATTGCCTTAACAATAGCAGTTTCTTTAAGTGTGATCTTATGTTTTGGGGGAAGTTATATTACAAAACTCTTTTCATCTGATCCAGCCATCGTTAATCAATGTCAAAGTTTAATACTCTTTTTAATGCCTTTCTATTTTTCATACTGTTGTGTAGAAATCTTTTCAGGGACAATGAGAGGGTGTGGGGAATCATTAAAACCAATGCTTTTAGTCTGTCTTGGAATTTGTGTTTTACGTGTAGCTTGGGTAACCTTTATTTCTCCTCATTATCCAACATTAAAAGGTGTTGTTATTTCTTATCCAATCACTTGGTTTACAACTTCCTTTCTCTTTATTATTTATTATAAACATTTTAAAAAAGATCATTTTGGAGCATAGTTATGCGACGAACAGAACGAGAAATTACAGATTTAAATAAAAGAAATCATTGAAAATAATTAATGTTGCTGTTTAGGTTTTATAGATCAAGGCAGTGTTTTGTTCATTTAAATTATTGTTATACTTATAATAATAAACATTCATGTTGCAAAAGTAGTAAAGAAACTCGATTTAATATATTTTGTTGAAAGAAGAACATTTTGTCAATATTCTATGAAATATCAAAATATTATGGGAAAAGGGCATATTGAATTGATAGAAGATAAGGAAAAAAGAAGTTAGAATTACAATTAATCATGAAAAATGTAGCGGATAAAGAAGTCGTATTTAATGATCAAAAGGTAAGTAATGTTGCTATTATGAAATTAATTGTAGATACACTAACTTGTATTCTGCTCTAGGAAGGGTAATGGCATACCCCTATCTTGCACTACAACCTATCAGAAATGAACTGGTCTGCCAACAATGTTGGCAAGTAACAATAATTCCCTGTCTTTAGACATGAGGAGAACATTCATATAATGATTAAAAAACAAATCAATTAAAAACCGCACATTGTGCGGTTTTGTACATATTATAAATCTACTCCATAATCACTCACAACAACTTGTCCTGTAAGTGGCGCTGCATCATCACTTGCAAGGAAAAGTGCTACTTTAGCAACATCTAAAGGACTACAAGGTTGAAGTGATAAATCACTATGAGCTGACATAGCACCCATCATTTTCATATCCATGGTATCAGGTGTTAATCCTGCAGCCATATCTGTTGTAATACTTCCTGGACAGATAACATTACATCTAATTTTTTCTTTAGCAAAACGCATAGCAGCATGTTTTGTTACCCCAATAATTGCTGCTTTAGTAGATACATAAACAGCACCACCTGCTCCATATTGACCAGCAACACTTGAGATATTAACGATAGAAGCTCCACTTTTCATCACTTTTAAAGCTTCTGACATACAATACATTGTTCCTTTTTGATTAATATCAATAACTCTATTTAAATCATCATAATCAATTTGATCAATGGCATTTAATCCTTTATCTAACACACCAGCATTATTAATTAAAATATCTAATTGACCAAAAGTTTCAACTGTTTTACTTACTAAGTTTTTAACATCATCCACTTTAGAAATATCAGTAGGAACACATAAAACAGTTCCTCCTGCTGCTTCAATTTCTTTTGCTGCTTCTTCCAAGACTTGTTGACGTCTTGCTGAAATAACAACTTTTGCTCCTTCACTCGCAAACAGTTTCGCAATTTCTTTACCAACGCCGGCATTCCCTCCTGTAATAATTGCCACTTTATTATCCAATTTTCCCATAAAAAATCCTCCTAGATATATAGTAACACATGTAAGCGCTTAACTCCATCTTTTTCATATCTCAAAATTGTATATGAGTTTACCATATTTTTACACACTACTCACACTCTTATATGTTAAAGAATGGGTACTATATAGGTGTCAAGAGGAGATAGACATGAAAAAGAAATTATCCGTTATAATCAGTGTAATTTGTATTATCGTTTCCTTAGGTTCGATTTCAGGAACTCTGTATTATGCTAAAAACCATAATACTTCATCTATGATGCAACAAGCAGAAGGAACACCTCCTTCAATGCCTAATCAAGGAGAAAATAGTCAAAATAATGAGTCTAATCAACAAGATTCATCTCAAAATAACAAAAGTAGCAATGATTAATCAAATTCACAAAACCAAGATTTAAATGATCAAACAAATGAAAATTCTACTGGACAAGCACCTAATAATCAACAAGATTCCCCAGGACAAAATCAACAAAACAACAATCAACCTGACCAAATGAATCAAGAAATGACTTCATCAAGTCAATCATTAACTGCTCTACAAATTGTCATTATTAGTATCAGTGTTTTAGTTTTTATGCTTGCAATAACTTATTTAATTATGAGTAAATTTGGAAGTAAAACACTTGTTGAAACATTTTATGGAGCTAAACCAACTGCAATCTATGCTGTTATTAATGTTGTAGGAACAATTTTACTTGTTTGTGCTCTTGTGTTATCAAGCAATGCTTTATTATCATCTATTTGATGTATTTCTATTCCTTCTATAATTAAATCAATTGATTCATAAAGTCTTTGAATACCACCTATTAAAAAATCATTATAAATAGCATCAATTTCATTAAATTGATTCGTAAGTGAAATCAAAGTATTTTCTTTAGATGACCATAATGCTTTAAAATCTTTTTCATTTTGTGTGTGTATTGCTTTAGCATAGTTATAGACAAGTTGTTTAATTTCTTCCATAATATCTCTCCTTTTTGATGTTAAACATCATTACTCTTAATAAAATTTCTTAGTGGGTATTTTTTTATCAAAATTTTAAAAAGATAATAAAGACAACAAAAGAACACTATGAAAAATAAAGTAAATGGAAAGGGATCCTCTCCAGCAAATATAAAAAATGAACGTATTGAATCAAAGTGATACCTATTAGACAATATGATTGATCCAATAAAGAAATTAGAAAAAAATACTAAAAAATAGACTTCATCTTTACTCAACAATCTTTTCTCTTCCATATGCTTTTCCTCCCTTGAATTTAGTTATATATAAATATTATACAGTATCTTACCCATTAAAGATATCTATAATCTAACTCATCTATACAAATGTACATATAGATTATTTTATGATACACTAAATGCGAAAAATTGTGTTTTTAAAGTATAAAATTCTATACTTTTTTATAAATGAAAGGGAAGAAAATGAAAAAGAAAATTTTTGGGGTTTTACAAAGAATAGGACGTAGTTTTATGTTACCTATTGCTGTACTACCAATTGCGGGAATGTTTTTAGGTATTGGGAGTTCTCTTACTAACGAAGCAACGATTGCTTCTCTTGGTTTAGAAGGTATTTTAGGTACAGGAACAACTTTAAATCATATATTGATTTTATTAATGTCTGTAGGGCAAACAATTTTTGATAATCTGCCTTTGATTTTTGCAGCCTCTGTTGCTTTAGGAATGGCAAAGAAATCAAAAGAAGTAGCAGTGTTATCTTCTATAATTGCTTTTTTTGTGATGCATTCAACGATTCATAGTTTGCTTATTTTTGATGGAGTTATTAAAGGAAATGAGATTGTTAAAAAAGTTGTTGAAGGAACCCTTACAAATGTATGTGGGCAAGTATCCTTACAAATGGGGGTATTTGGAGGAATTATTGTTGGTTTAGGTGTGAGTTATTTACATAATCGCTTTTATCAAATTCAATTACCTGATTTTTTATCTTTCTTTGAAGGAGAAAGATTTATTCCTATTATTTCTACCATTGTCTATATTTTGGTAGGATTTTTGATGTTTTATATTTGGCCTACTTTCCAAGACGGGATTTTTAAATTTGGACAATGGATTGCTAGTAGTGGCTATGGGGGAACTTTTGTTTATGGAATTGTTAAAAGAGCCCTTGTTCCTTTTGGCTTACATCATGTTTTCTATATGCCTTTTTATCAAACTGCTATTGGTGGTACTTTGGAAGTCAATGGGGTTTTAATTGATGGTGCCCAAAATATTTTCTTTGCTCAACTTGCTGATCCAAATTTAAAGCACTTTAGTGTTGAAGCAACTAAGTATTTCTCTGGTGAATATATGATTATGATGTTTGGTTTACCAGGAGCAGCTTTAGCGATGTATCGCAGTGCTAAAGATGAATCTAAAAAAGTTATAAGAAGTCTTTTTTTATCAGCAGCCCTTACGAGTATGCTTACAGGAATTACAGAACCCATTGAATTTGCTTTTATTTTTGTGGCTCCTATGTTATTTGTCGTTGATGTTTTTTTAGCGGGTACAGCTTTTGTTTTAGCTCATGTTTTAAAGGTGACGATTGGGTTTACTTTTTCTTGTGGTTTAATAGATTTTCTTGTTTTTGGTGTATTACAAGGTAATAGTAAAACTCATTGGGTTTTTATTATTGTTGGTGGAGTTATGTATTTCTTCTTATATTATTTTTCATTCCGTTTTTTAATTAAGAAATTTGATTTAAAAACACCAGGAAGAGAAGATGATAATAAATTAACGATTTTTAATAAAAAGAAAATGGATTACTCTTTTGACCAATCATTACTTGATCCTCAAGTACAAATGATTATTAAAGGACTAGGTGGAAGATATAACTTTAGTGATCTTGATTGTTGTATTACACGATTACGTGCTTCTTTACAAGATCCAAGTCTTGTAAGCGAAGGTTCTTTAAAACAAGCAGGGGCAGCTGCTGTTTTATTACAGGGCAATGCTATTCAAATCATCTTTGGGCCAAAAGCTTCTTCTTTAAAAACAAAGATTGATGATTATTTAAATAATGTTCCTGCTTCTTATGATGAAGAAAAAACAATTGTGTATCATACAACAGATGTAGAAATAGGAAATATCGTTGATGGTGAGGTTTTACCTATTGAAGATTGTTGTGATGATATCTTTGCTCATAAGTTATTAGGAGATGGTCTCATGATTCGACCAATACATGGTTTGGTTGTTGCTCCTTGTGATGGAACGATTTCTATGATTTATCCTACAAAACATGCTTTAGGGATTGAATTAGAAAATGGTGTGGAAATATTGATTCATTTTGGTATTAATACTGTAAAATTAAATGGACAAGGGTTTGAACTTCTTGTTAAAATGAATCAGAAGGTTAAAAAAGGAGATCTGTTATGGAATGCAGATTTGAATTATATTAAAGAAAATGCCATCGATGATTGTCTTTTAATGATTATCACTAAAGGTCAAGGACCTTTAGAAAAGAACTATGGTCATAAAAAAAGTGGAGAAACGATTTTAAAAATAAAGAGGTGAACAAAATGTATCAAGTCTTAAAAGTATTAAATAATAATACCATTCTAGCTAAAGAAGATGATAATGAAATAATAGTTATGGCAAAAGGAATTGGTTTTGGTAAAAAAGTAAATGAACATTTTGAAATTCCACCTCACGCCAAGAAATACATGATGCAAAAGAACTATCAAGCTAAAGATAAACAAAAGAAAGTCATTGACTATATCAATCCTGTTTATCTTGAAATCGCAGCTGAAATCATTAAAGAAGCAACAAATAAATTTGAACAAGTCAATCATGATATTTTAATTCCACTGGCTGATCATATTTATTTTGCGATTAAACGTATGGATGAAAACATCATGCCTACAAATCCCTTTACTTATGATATTAGACTTTTATTCCCCGATGAATATGAAGTTGCTTTAAAATCAAAAGAAATCATAAAAAGCTTTATCAATAAAGAAATCAATAATGATGAAGTAGGTTTTATTACTCTACATATTCACTCAGCAATTTCTTCTAATAAAGTAGGGGAATCTATGGAAGCAGCACGTGTTGTTCATGAAAGTATTATTAAATTACAAACTGATTTAAATATGAAAATTGATGTTGAATCAATTTCTTATGCCCGTTTAATGAATCATATTAAATTCCTAATCATTCGTTTAAATACTAATGAACAATTGCAAATGGATATTAGTGAATTTACCAAAAATAAATTTCCTTTTGCTTATGAACAAGCAATAAGGATGTGTGATAATTTATCAAAGATACTTCATAAAGAATTACCAGAATCAGAAATTGGCTATCTTGCTTTACATTTGGAAAGAATTTTATCAAGTGCATTTCAAAATTAGGGGATCACCCCTTTTTTATTTATTGATAAATTGTGATTGTTTTATATTATATATTATCTTTTTCATTATTTTTTATATCAAAAAATAATGAAAGAACATAAAAACGTAAAAAAAATGATTGACGCTTACATTTTTTGATGTTAGTATATCACTGTAATTAAATTGAATATTCAATAGTGTGTAACTTTAAGTAGGCATTAACTATTTTAAAAAAGAGCAATAGCTTTATTGTATCTTCTTTTAAATAGTTGGCCTACTTTTTTTGTTATTCAATGTTAATTAAAGAGAGGGAGGAAAAATATGGTAGGAATTATTCTTGCAAGTCATGGTGAATTCGCTAATGGAATTTTACAATCTGGTTCTATGATTTTCGGTGAACAAAAAGATGTAAAAGCTGTGACTTTACAACCAAGTGAAGGTCCTGATGATTTAAGAGCAAAAATGGAAGAAGCTATTTCCACTTTTGAAAATCAAGACGAAGTTCTTTTCTTAGTTGATTTATGGAGTGGAACTCCATTTAATCAAGCTAACTTATTACTTAACGGTCATGAAGATCATTGGGCTATCGTTACTGGGTTAAATTTACCAATGCTTATTGAAGCATATGCAATGCGTATGTCTACTGACAGCGCACATGAAATCGCAACTCATATCTGTGAAGTTGCTAGAGACGGAGTTAACATTCGTCCAGAAGAATTAGAACCTAAAAAGGAAGAAACAGTAAAAGCTGAAAACCCAGCACCTGCTGGGGCTATTCCTGAAGGAACTGTTCTTGGAGATGGACATATTAAATATGTCTTAGCTCGTGTTGATACACGTTTATTACATGGTCAAGTAGCTACTACTTGGACAAAATCAACTCAACCAACTCGTATCATTGTTGTATCTGATGCAGTATCTCAAGATGCATTACGTAAACAAATGATTGAACAAGCTGCACCACCAGGTGTTAAAGCAAACGTTGTACCAATCAAAAAGATGATCGAAGTCGCTAAAGATCCTCGTTTTGGTGCTACTAAAGCTTTATTGTTATTTGAAACTCCTCAAGATGCTTTAAGAGCTATTGAAGGTGGCGTTGATATTAAAGAATTAAATATTGGTTCTATGGCTCACTCAGTTGGTAAAGTGGTTGTTAATAAAGCCATTGCTATGAATCAAGATGATGTTGAAACTTTAGAAAAATTAAAAGAAATGGGTGTTACTTTCGATGTTCGTAAAGTACCTGCTGATTCTAAAGAAAATATGGACAGTCTTCTTAAAAAAGCAAAGACTGAACTTCAAAATATGAAATAGGGGGAAAATTTAATGTCTGCAATTACTATTATGTTAATTATTTTAGTAGCATTATTAGCAGGTATGGAAGGGATTTTAGATGAATTCCAATTCCATCAACCACTAGTAGCGTGTACTTTAATTGGTTTAGTTTCAGGACATCTAAGTGAAGGTATTATCTTAGGTGGTTCTTTACAAATGATTGCCTTAGGATGGGCAAACGTTGGTGCTGCTGTTGCTCCAGATGCTGCTTTAGCTTCTGTTGCTTCTGCAATTATCATGGTTTTAGGTTTAAATGGTGGTACTGTTAATACACAAACAGCTATCTCTACTTCAATTGCTGTTGCAATTCCTTTATCAGTAGCTGGTTTATTCTTAACTATGATTTGTCGTACAATCGCTATCCCATTAGTTCACTTAATGGATGGTGCTGCTGAAAAAGGAGATTTCCGTAAAATTGAAATCTATCAAATTTTAGGTATCTTATTACAAGGTGTCAGAATCGCAGTTCCTGCTGCTGCACTATGTATCGTTCCTGCTGAAGCAGTAACTAGTGTTTTAAATCAAATGCCTGCTTGGTTATCAGGTGGTATGACTGTTGGTGGTGGAATGGTTGCCGCTGTAGGTTATGCAATGGTTATTAATATGATGTCAACTAAAGAAACTTGGCCATTCTTTGCTATCGGTTTCGTATTAGCTGCATTAAGCGAATTAACATTAATCGCTTTAGGTGCTTTAGGTGTTGCTATTGCTTTAATTTACTTAGGATTAAAAGAAAACGGTGGTTCAGGTAATGGTGGTTCTACTGGTTCTGGTGATCCATTAGGTGATATTTTAAATGACTATTAATCTTGAAGGAGGAAAGAAATATGGCAGAAAAAATTCAATTAACTAAAAAAGATCGTTTATCAGTTGCTTGGCGTCATCAGTTCCTTCAAGGATCATGGAACTATGAACGTATGCAAAATGGTGGTTGGTGTTATTCAATTATCCCAGCTATCAAAAAATTATACAAAGATCCACAAGATAGAGCAGATGCTTTAAAAAGACATCTAGAATTCTATAATACACATCCTTATGTTTCAGCTCCAGTTATGGGTGTTACATTAGCCTTAGAAGAAGAAAGAGCTAATGGTGCGGAAATCAATAATCAAGCTATTCAAGGGGTTAAAGTTGGTATGATGGGACCTCTTGCAGGGGTTGGAGATCCAGTATTCTGGTTCACTTTAAGACCAATCTTAGGTGCTTTAGGTGCTTCTCTTGCTTTAGGTGGAAGTATTGTTGGTCCATTATTATTCTTCTTTGCTTGGAATATTATCCGTATGGCATTTATTTGGTATACTCAAGAATTTGGATATAAAGTCGGTACTTCTATCGCAAAAGATTTATCTGGTGGTTTATTAGGTAAAATTACTCAAGGTGCTTCTATTTTAGGTATGTTCATTATCGGTTCTTTAGTTCAACGTTGGGTAAGTATTTCATTTACTCCTGTTGTTTCTAGAGTTACTCAATCTGAAGGTGCTTATATTGATTGGAGTCAAATCAAAGGTGGAGCTGAAGGTATTAAATCAGCTTTATCTCAATATGCTTCCCTTGGAGCTAATGGATTAGATAAAATTAAAGTTACTACTTTACAACAAAACTTAGATCAATTAATTCCTGGACTTGCAGCATTATTACTTACATTACTTTGCTGCTGGTTATTAAAGAAAAAAGTTTCACCAATCGTTATTATCGTTGCATTATTTATCGTTGGTATCTTAGCTCGTTTAGCTGGAATTATGTAATTTAAAAAGTTCAATATTTATGGAGGGAATATATGGTACAATCATTAAATAAAAAAGTCGATTTAACAATTAATGCTACTTCTTATTTAGGAATGGCAAACTATGGTAAAGTGTTAGTCGGGGATGAAGCTTTTGAATATTACAATGATAAAAACGTCAATGATTATATTCAAATTCCTTGGTCTGAAGTAACAGAAATCATGGCAAGTGTCATGTTTAAAGGAAAATGGATTCCTCGTTTTGCAGTTGTTACGAAAAACAACGGAAACTTTATCTTTTCGACAAGAGATAATAAAAAGACATTAAGAGCTGTTAGAAATTATGTTGATCCAAATAATATGGTTCGTTCTCTTAGTTTCTTTCAAGTAATCTCTCGTGGTTTAAAATCATTATTCAAACGTAAATAAATATTGAGCAAAGGAGCTTCATTGCTCCTTTTTTTGTTATAATGAAAGAGGTGATAATATGGATCTAAATAGAATACATTATTTCTTTAAAGCTGTTGAATATAAAAACTTTACGCAAGCAGCTAACGCTTGTCATATTGGACAAACAACCATGTCTAAATACATTGCTGTCTTAGAGCAAGAACTCCAAACACAGCTATTTATAAGAGAACATAGAACATTAACTCTTACTAAACAAGGAAAACAGTTCTATGAAGGAATGAAAAACATTTATGCTTCTTATCAAACTTTATGTCAAAATATTCAACAAACGAATACTTTACATATAGGCATGAAAACAACAGATTTTACAGACTTTGAAATTCTTGAAAGCTTTGAAAAGAAATACCCACATCTTTCTATTTCTTATTCTTATCTTGAAGAAAATGAATTGATGGAAGGCCTAAAAGCGCATCAACTCGATGCGTTAATTTCTCCAAGTATGCTCTCTTTCTACAAAAATAATCCAATTGAAACAACAACCTTATCTAAAGAAAACGTTTCTCTTGTTTGTTCAAAAGAACTGATCCATAAATATCATACAATAGAAAAGGTCATGCAATCTGTTCCCTATATTACAAAAGCAACAGATCAAAACTATCATCAATTATGTAAAGATGAACTTTATAAAATTTATCATACAACTTTTAATAAAGTAGAATACGTTAAAGAATTTCCCAAACAACTTCTTTTACTTAATCTATCTAGAGGTTTTTCAATCCTTCCTACAAAAGAAGTAGAAAACAGAGATCAGTTCTATTTAGAGGATATTAGTAAATACTTTGCTGATCTTGAAAAAATAGATCTTGTTTATTTAAAACAAAATAAATCAGAGAACTTAAATCTATTATTGCAACATATTCATGAAAAAAAGTGCTAGATTAAGCATTTTTTTTCGTTTTATCTTTTAACATTTATTCTATATAATACAAAGCAAGGAGTTGATGTTATGCAAAAAGATTTAACAAAAGGCAGTGCCTTAAAAAATATTATTACTTTCTCATTACCATTTTTACTTGCTAATTTCTTACAAACATTCTATGGCATGGCTGATTTATTTATTGTCGGTCAATACAATGGAGCCGCTTCTTTATCAGGGGTTTCTATTGGAAGTCAGGTCATGCATATGATTACTGTTATGCTTGTAGGAATTGCAATGGGTTCAACGGTCATGATTGGTCGTTATGTTGGTGAAAGAAAAGAAGAAGAAAAAAGGATGACTGTAGGAAATACAATCATTATCTTTATGATTTTATCTCTGATTGTTACTTTGATTTTATTATTCTTTATTAATCCGATTGTTTCTATTATGTCTACACCTGTAGAAGCAATTCAAGAAACAACACTTTATTTAAAAATATGTTTTATTGGAATTCCTTTTATTACTGCTTACAATATTATTAGTTCTATTTTTAGAGGATTAGGGGATTCTAAAAGTCCTATGTATTTTGTGGCAGTTGCTTGTTTTTTTAATATCGTGTTAGATTTTATTTTCATTGGTTATTTCAATATGCATGCCGTTGGAGCAGCATTTGGGACAGTGATTTCACAACTTATTAGTGTAATTGTTGCTTTATTTGCAATCATTAAAAGAAAATTGATTGTCATCCATAGATACCATTTGAAATTACATAAAAAAATTATTAAAGATATCTTTAAAATCGGTTTTCCTATTTCTATGCAAGATGGTCTTATTCAAGTATCATTCATTATTATTACGATTATCGCAAACATGCGTGGTGTTGATATTGCCGCAGCAGTTGGTGTTGTAGAAAAAATCATTAGCTTTTTATTCTTAGTACCATCAAGTATGCTTTCAGCAATCTCTGCTATATGTGCCCAATGTGTAGGAACAAAACAACATCAACGTGCTCGCCAAACATTACGTTATGGAATGATGATTGCTTTAGGATTTGGAATTTTCTTTGCGATTACTTGTCAATTTATTTCCAAGGAAATTCTTTCGTTATTCACAAGTGAAGCTGCAGTTATTGTGTATGGTAGTCAATATTTAAAAGGATATGTTTTAGATTGTGTCTTTGCTTCTATTCATTTTTGTTTTAGTGGTTTCTTTACAGCTTATGGTTATTCTATGATTTCATTTATTCATAATGTAATTTCCATAGCCCTTATAAGAGTTCCAGGAGCTTATATTACTTCTAAGCTTTTCCCTGATACTTTGCTTCCTATGGGTCTTACACCAGCATTAGGTTCTATTTTATCAGCAATGATTTGTGTAAGTATTTTTATCATTATGAAGAAAAAGAATAAATTTGATTATTAAAACGTCATCCAAGTGATGACGTTTTTACTTAAACTTAATTGAAAGAATACATGTATAATCATTCTTTATCTTTTTGTTTGTTTCTAACTCTTTTATAGGAAGAGATGTGACATGATTTTTTCCATAAGATAATGCCACTAACATTTGTTTTTTACTATATTTAATAGATGTTTTTTCTTCAATTTGATTATAATCCCAAACATCATAGTTACTAATGTTTTCTATAAATGAAATATCTTTAGCTACATAATACCCATCTTCAAAAGCATCTATAATCTTCAAAGTAGATGCTTCTCGATCTATTACTAAAGCAATATTTCCGGTATTTGTTCCTTTTGAAGGATTATTATAAAATGTACAGATTTCTTTATCAGATATCTTTTTACCTTTTTGATATTGGGTTAAATACATAGTTAATGAATCAAAATCTTTTTTTGAATTATAATGAAATAACAAAATATCACCTGGATGATTAGAAAGCATATTTGCTGTTTGCATTTCTGTGCTTTTTTCTAAATAAGGTTCTATATAGTTTTGTGGTTGTGTTAATTTTTTGTAGATAAATATGCTTGTAATAAATATGAAAACAACAAGCATAACTATTAATAATTTTATAATTTTCTTTAGATACTTTTGTTTGTTTTTATTATCTTTTGTAATCTGAATAATATTTTCTTCTGCTTTTTGTTCAATTGTTTCTTTAGGTATATCTTCTCCAGCAAGAAACTCATTAATACTTATATCTAGTATTTTACATAATTCTAGATAAACAGAGACATCCGGTAAACAGATACCTCTTTCCCATTTAGAGACTGATTTATCAGACATATTTAACTTTTCAGCAAGCTGTTTTTGTGTTAAGCCTTGTTCTTTTCTTTTAAAAGCTATATATTTACCTATTTTGATAAGATCCATATGACCACTTCCTTTAATCAAATCATATCATTTTAAATAGAAAACAACACCTCTTATAAGTAGAATTGGTTTTTATATTATGAAAAAACAAACAAATATTCAATAATATCGATATAATGAATTTAATAATAAAAAATAAGGAGAAATATAATATGAAACAATTTCCAGAAGGATTTTTATGGGGTGGAGCTACTGCCGCTAATCAATATGAAGGTGGTTGGAAAGAAGGAGGAAAAGGAGTAAGTTGTAGTGATGTGCAATTATTTACTGATCCTAAATCAATGAATGATTTATTAAATACTCATGGTTTATGCGATATTTCTGATGAAATGATTGAAAAAGCTTTAAGTACTGATGATGAAGTTTACTATCCAAAACGTCATGGGATTGATTTTTATCATCATTATAAAGAAGATATTGCTTTACTTGCAGGAATGGGGTTTAAGGTTTATAGAATGTCTATTGCTTGGTCTCGTATTTTCCCTAGAGGGGATGAATTAGAACCTAATGAAGAAGGTTTAAAATTCTATGATGCTGTTTTTGATGAATGTTTAAAATATGGAATGCAACCTTTAGTTACAATGTCTCATTATGAACCACCACTAGCATTCTGTATGGATTATAATGGTTGGTATAATCGTCGTTCCATTGAATTCTTTACACGTTATGTGGATGTTATTACTAAAAGATATAAAGATAAAGTTAAATTATGGCTTACATTTAATGAAATTGATTCAATCATTAGACATCCATTTATGACAGGTGGATTAATTGAATCAAGATTTAAACCTGAAGAATTTGAAGAAGTAGAATATCAAGCAATGCATCATCAATTTGTGGCAAGTGCTTTAGCGGTAAAAATTACACATGAAAACATTCCTGATGCTAAAGTAGGGTGTATGCTTACTAAATTAACTTATTATCCATATACTTGTAAACCAGAAGATCTTTTAGAACAACAACAAAGAATGAGACAAATCTATTGTTATAGTGATACACAAGTTCATGGTGAATATCCTAAATATTTATTACAAATGTATAAAAATAAAGGATTCAATATTAAAATGACTGATGAAGATCTAGAAATTATGAAAAAATATCCTGTTGATTTTATTTCATTTAGTTATTATTCATCAAGTTGTGTTGCTGCTGATACAAAAGGCTTAGAAATGAGTGCAGGTAATACAGAAACAGCTATTAAAAATCCATATATTCCAAGTTCTGATTGGGGATGGCAAATTGATCCTATCGGTTTAAGAATTTCTTGTGTAGATTTATATGATCGTTATAGAAAACCATTATTTATTGTGGAAAATGGTTTAGGAGCAAAAGATACTGTGGAAGCTGATGGTTCTATTAATGATGATTATCGTATTGATTATTTAAGAGAACATATTAGACAAATGTATAAAGCTATTGAAGAAGATGGTGTTGAATTAATGGGTTATACAACTTGGGCACCAATTGATTTATTATCTAACTCTACAAATCAAATGTCTAAACGTTATGGATTTATTTATGTAGATGTTGATGATTATGGTAATGGAACTTATAAACGCTCTAAAAAGAAATCTTATGATTGGTATAAAGAAGTTATTGCGACTAATGGATCTTCTATTTTAGATGACTAGTTAAGGAATCGAAAGATTCCTTTTTTCATACGTATTATCTTGCGTACTATCATACATACTTTTTATATTTTCTTTTATTGAAAATCATAGAAAGGGACTTTGTGATATAATTAGATAAAGGAGATTTTTTATGAAAGAGAAAGTATTATTTTTTGATATAGATGGGACATTAGTATGCTCACAAATGGGAATTTATGAAATACCTTTAGGTGTAAAACAACAATTAAATAGATTAAAGAAACAAGGACATAAACTCTTTATTTGTAGTGGAAGACCCAAAGCCATGTTAGATGAAAAATGGCTCGATGGAACTTTTGACGGTTATATTTTAAATAATGGTGGTTATGTAGAAATTGATGGAAAATCTATTTATGAAAATAGAATGGATTATGAGTTATGTTTAAAGACAGCAAATATGTTAGAAGAACTTCATTGTGATTATATGATTGCGACAGCGAATCATTTATACATTGATCCTTCTTATAAAGAACTTTATAACTTCTTTGTTCAAAAGGGACATTTTGAAGATCTATTTACAATAAAGTTTGATCGTAATGAGGTATTAAAAAGAGCGATTAAAATAGAAGCAAATGTCACAAATAAAGATCGTGAAAAAATAGAAAAGTATATCCAAAATGATTTTGGTTATGTTATTAATTTTGATGAACATGGCAGTGACAATGCATTTGAATTCTATTCACCAACAATTTCAAAAGCAACAGGTATTCAAAAAGTTCTTGATCATTATCATTTAGATCAAGATGACACATACGCTTTTGGTGATGGAGAAAATGATTTAGAAATGATTGAATTTTGTCGTGTAGGGGTTGCTATGGGAAATGCCTGTGATTTATTAAAAGCTAAAGCAAATATTATTTGTAAATCGGTTGTTGATGATGGTTTAGAAGATATTTTAAAAATACTATTTAATGATTAAGGAGAAATCTATGATTGTATTTCATGAAGAAAGTAAAACTTTTCATTTGTATAATAATGAAATTAGTTATGTGTTTAAAATCTTAGAAAATAATCAATTAGGACAACTCTATTATGGAAAAAGAATTCATGATCGTAAAGACTTTGATCATTTATTAGAACTTTTTCCCCGTCCTATGTCATCTTGTAGCTATAAAGGGGATTTAAGTTTTTCATTAGAACATATTAAACAAGAATATCCTGTTTATGGTTCAGGTGATTTACGTCATCCTGCTATCGATATTTTACAAGAAAATGGGAGTCATATTTTAAACTTTGAATATGTAAGTCATGAAATCATACAAGGAAAACCAAAATTAAAAGATCTTCCTGCTACCTATGTAGAAAATGAAAACGAAGCTCAAACTCTTATCATTACCTTATATGATGAAATCATTGAAACAAAACTACAATTAAGTTATACCATTTATCAAGATTTTCCTGTAATTACAAGAAATGCTTTTATTGTTAATGAGGGGAAACAAAAATTAAGACTTA
Source organism: Faecalibacillus intestinalis (assembly GCF_003024685.1). Taxonomy (GTDB): domain Bacteria; phylum Bacillota_I; class Bacilli_A; order Erysipelotrichales; family Coprobacillaceae; genus Faecalibacillus; species Faecalibacillus intestinalis. Next base: position 226,033 of record NZ_PYLQ01000002.1, read on the forward strand.
ATCAAATGATGTCTATGTCTTTAGACTTACCTGATCAAGATTATGAAATGATTGAACTTACAGGATCATGGGCAAGAGAACGTTCTATTAAAACAAGAAAACTTACAGAAGGTATTCAAAGTATTTATTCTTTAAGAGGATGTTCTTCACATCAATTTAATCCTTTTATTGCTTTAAAAAGAGAAAATTGTAAAGAAACAAGTGGTGAAGTTTTAGGTTTTAGTTTGGTTTATAGTGGTAACTTTTTAGCCCAAGTAGAAGTTGATAATTATCATGTCTCACGTGTCTCTATGGGAATTCATCCTCATTGTTTTGAATATCTATTAGATCATTTAGATTCGTTTCAAAGTCCTGAAGTTGTGATGGTTTATAGTGATCAAGGATTGAATAAGATGTCACAAACATATCATCAACTTTATCAAAAAAGACTTGCTAGAGGAAAGTATCGAGATCAAGTAAGACCTATTTTGGTGAATAATTGGGAAGGAACTTATTTTGATTTTAATGAAGATAAGATTGTTTCAATGGCTAATACAGCAAAAGAATTAGGAATTGAGTTATTTGTGTTAGATGATGGTTGGTTTGGTAATAGAAATAATGATCATCAAGGATTAGGAGATTGGTTCCCTAATTTAGATAAATTGCCTCATGGAATTAGTGGGCTATCAAAGAGAATTCATGATTTAGGTTTAAAATTTGGATTATGGTTTGAACCAGAGATGGTCAATGAAGATTCTAACTTATATAGAAATCATCCTGAATGGGTATTAAAAACACCTCATAGAAAGAGTTGTCATGGGAGAAATCAATATATTTTAGATTTTTCTAATCCTGAGGTTATCAACTATATTGCCCAGGCAATGATGAATGTGATTGATGATTCCTATATTTCATATATTAAATGGGACATGAATCGTTGTATGTCAGAAGTCTATTCAAGCATTCATGATGTTTCATCACAAGGAAGAGTCATGCATGAATATATCCTAGGTGTTTATCATTTATACGAAGTTTTAACCAATAAATACCCTGATATACTCTTTGAATCCTGTGCAAGTGGAGGCGCACGCTTTGATCCAGGAATGCTTTATTATGCCCCTCAATGTTGGACCAGTGATGATACTGATGCCATAGAAAGATTAAAGATTCAATATGGAACTTCTCTTGTTTACCCACTTTCTTCAATGGGATCACATGTTTCAGCAATTCCTAATCATCAAACATTTAGAAATACACCACTTGAAACACGTGCTAATGTAGCTTATTTTGGTACTTTTGGTTATGAATTAGATGTTAATCAATTAACCTTTGAAGAAAAAGAAATTATTAAAAAACAAATTAATTTTATGAAACAATATCGTTCTTTATTTCAATTTGGAACATTTTATCGTTTAAAAAGTCCATTTACATCAAACGAAACAGCTTGGATGGTTGTCTCTCATGATAAAACACAAGCAATTGTTGGTTACTATCGACCTTTACAAGAAGTTAATGTAGGTTATCGTCGTTTACCTTTATTAGGTTTAGATGAAAATAAGGTTTATCATGTAAATGATTTAGATTTATATGGTGATGAGTTGATGAATGTGGGTTTGATTATAAGTGATGGTTCAAGTGGTGAGAATAAGGATGGTATTGGAGATTATTATTCTAAATTATATATTTTAAAGGAGAGAAAAGAAAATGAGTAATGAATGGTGGAAGAAAGAGATAGCTTATCAAATTTATCCTAAGAGTTTTAAGGACTCTAATGGAGATGGAATTGGTGATTTAAGAGGGATTATTGAAAAGCTTGATTATTTAAAGGATTTAGGAGTGACTTTGTTATGGTTATGTCCTATTTATAAATCACCTATGGATGATAATGGATATGATATTTCTGATTATTATGATATTAATCCTGAATTTGGAACAATGGCTGATTTAGAAGAATTGATTGAAAAAGCTAAAAATAAAGGAATTAAGATTATTATGGATCTCGTTATCAATCATAGTTCAGATGAACATGCTTGGTTTCAAGAAGCACTAAAAGATCCAAATAGTCCTTATCATGATTATTATATCTTTAAATCCTCTAAAGATGGTAAAGAACCAAACAACTGGAGATCTGTTTTTGGAGGTTCAGTATGGCAAAAGGTAGAAGGTAGAGATGAATATTATTTCCATGCTTTTTCTAAAAAACAGCCTGATTTAAATTGGGAAAATCCAGCTTTAAGACAAGAACTTTATAAAATGATTAATTGGTGGTTAGATAAAGGAATTGCGGGATTTAGAGTTGATGCAATTAACTTTATTAAAAAGGATCAAAGATATTTAGATGGTCCTGTTGATGGACAAGATGGTTTAAGTGCTTGTTTTGCTTATTCTAGAAATCAACCAGGAATTGAAGTCTTTTTTGATGAATTGAAGAAAGAAACATTTGAAAAACATAATTGTATGACAGTAGCTGAAGCTGTTGGGGTTCAATATAAGGATTTAGGTATTTTTATTGGTAAAGATGGATGTTTTTCAATGATGTTTGATTTTAATTATTGTAATTTTGATATTAATGAAGATGAAGAATGGTTTAAAAGACAAGATTGGACAACTAAACAATTTAAAGAACTCTTATTTACAAGTCAAAGAGAAGTTCAAAAACTTGGATGGATTGCGAGTTTCTTGGAAAATCATGATCAACCTAGAGCAATCGATAAATTTGTGTTAGATAAGAAAAACCATAATTATTATTCTCAAACAATGCTTGCTGGTATGTTCTTTAATTTAAGAGGAACACCATTTATCTATCAAGGTGAAGAAATTGGTATGGAAAACTTTGAAAGAGAAAGCATTGATGAATTTGATGATATTGGAAGTCATGGTCAATACCAAAGAGCCTTAGAAGAAGGTTTTACTAAAGAAGAAGCCATGCATTTCCTTAACCTTAGAAGTAGAGATAATACCAGAACACCAATGCAATGGGATAGTAGTGAATATGCTGGATTCAGTAATCACAAACCTTGGTTAAAAATGACAGGTAGCCAAGATAAAATCAATGTTGAAAGTCAATTCAATGATCCAAATTCAATCTATAGCTTCTATAAAAAAATGATTTCTATTAGAAAACAAGAAGATACTCTTGTTTATGGAGATTTTGCAGAAGTAAATACTGTAGATGATGTTATTGGTTATAAACGTACTTATCAAGGACAAGAAATTATTTGTTTATGTAACTTTACAAACACTGAACAATCAATTCCTGACATTCAAGGAAACATTTTGTTAGATAACTACAACAATTACAACCCAACAACCTTAAAACCTTATCAATTCGTTATGATCAAAAAATAATAACAGCCCTTTAGTGATAAACTAGAGGGCTTTTTATTGCCGTTATCGGCAAAAACTATATATTTTAACAACGTATAAATTTATGTTTTTTGCCGATAATTTTTATTATTTACTTTATTTATTCAAATACGATGTTTTTTAACATAATTTCTAACTTGTTCTTTTGCTTGATAATATGTCTTTAAAGCATCTTCCCTATATTCTGGGCTATCTGGTGTATCGCCAAAATAGCTTATATACCATTGATCTACTACTTTTAAAAACCACTTTGTTTGAGGTAATTGCCCTTGAGCAATTACAAAAGTATCAAAGTCTTTTCTAACACCTTTATAAACACCTTTTGATACAATTTCTACACCACGTGATTTAAAATACTTATCTATCTTTTGATAACATTCATCCAAATCAATATTATTCTTTTTAGCTTTTCCCTCATTTAAATAGATTTCCATTAACATATATTAAATACCTCATATCATCAATCAAAAACATCTAATGGTTGAATATAACTTTTCATACTATATTCATCACTTACAATTGTTACATCAAATTCTTTAACACAATATTTTAGCCATGTATAATTTGAAGATAATTTTTTAATTATTTGTACTACTTCAGCCATTGAAATAGGATATAAAGAAACATAACCTGAATATTGTCTATGTTTAAATCCATTATTAATAAAATACTTTTTAAGATCACTCCATCCTTTTTTATAATTTTTTGAAGGGTAATATTTTCTTAATAGAGAATCATTTAAATCAAAGTTGAGCGCTTTTTTGCTTTCTAAAGAATCCATTATTGCGTTTTTCTACTTCATAATAACATCTTAAAGCATCTTCTCTATATTCAGGACTTTCTGGTCCATCTCCAAAATAACTTATATACCATTGATCAACTACTTTTAAAAACCATTTTGTATCAGGTAATGATCCTTGTGCAATAGCAAAAGTATCAAAATCTTTTCTAACACCTTTATAAATACCTTTTGATACTATTTCTACACCACGTGATTTAAAATACTTATCTATCTTTTGATAACATTCATTCAAATTAATATTATTCTTCTTTGCTTTTTCTTCACTTAAATAGATTTCCATCAACATATATATCCACCTCTTATCTTTATCATACATTACTACAATCAATAGTATATCCCTTCACTAATATATACGCCATCTATTTCTATTTTTCTTTTATTATTTTTAATTTTTTATCTAATCGTGATTTGATAAATCACGATTAGATAAATTTCTTTGGACTATTTGTCCATTGTTTCAACAATTTAAACCAATATAATAAACTCAAAGAAATAATTTTATTATGAGGAAAACAAACGAGGGATATTGTGCTAATGGTAATGAAAAAATTTTTTTAAAAGATAGAATAAATATCAAAGAATTAAAAAATAAAAATAGAACTTATTATCTATATAATTTAAATTCTATTTCCACTTTCCACTATTTACTTTCCAAACATTCTTTGATAGCAATTGCTATTTCATATGCTAAGTTTACAGGTACAGCATTTCCTATCATCTTATATCCAACATCAACATTTTTATATATAAATTTGAAATCATCTGGAAATCCTTGAACTCTTGCTACTTCTCTTACTGTCATTCTTCTATATAATGTTTCTTTTCCTTCTACAAATTGACATACATTTTTTTTAACTTTTTCCATTTTTGGCGCTTGTGGATGTAATTGACATTGCCTACCACTAGCTTGCACTGTATATCCTTGCTCATTCCATGATTTCACTCTATTTCTACTCATAAATATTGTAGAATATGACCCTATAAAATATTCGTTATTATTTATTGCTTTTGGATTATGATGATTTTTTTCCAAAGCTGGTACAGCTGTATCTTTTAAATCCCAAATTACATCTTTTAAAGTTAATTTTTTTTCGTTATTTCTTGTTGAACCCTTTGGAAATTTAAATTCAATATTTAAATCTTTTCTAAATCCTATGTAAAATACTCTTTTTCTTTCTTGAGCAACACCATAATCTTTAGCATTAACAAGTGTCAAAGAAACCTCGTATCCTGCCTTATCAAACATATTTAAAATATTTTGCACAGCTTCACTATGTCTATTTGCTAACATGCCACTAACATTTTCTGCTAAAAAAAACTTAGGACTTTTATCTTTTAAAATTCTAATATAATCAAAAAATAGTTTTCCTCGATTATCATCAATTCCTCTTAAAGATCCTGCCTCACTCCATGACTGACAAGGTGGTCCGCCAATTATTCCATCAAATTCATCATTAAAAACTTTGCTATCTATATTTCTAATATCTCCTTCTATTAATTTCGTTTTTGGATGATTGATTTTAAAAGTTTCAAAAATTGTTTTGTCATATTCATTTGCATAGGGTATTTCAAAACCCGCTCTTTCAAATCCTAAATCTAAACCACCACAACCACTAAATAATGATAATATTTTCATTCTAACAATTCTCCTTTCTATTTATCATATGTAATCAATTTTGCTTTTCTTAATTGTGCAGGATTATCAGGATTTTTAATTTTTATATCTTTAATCATAAATTTTTCATCATTTATATTTTTAAGTAAATTTTTATTATCAAATGTATTCCATTTATCTTCATTAATTATACACATAAAATTGAAATTTGCATTTTTATTTCTTTCATACACATAATTAAATACATTCCAAGGGTTTTCAATTCCCCACATTCCTCTTACTCTTAAATATGTTATTCCTAATGGGTCAACTTTATTAACTCTCCCCAACTCTTTGGTTTCTGAAAATTCAACACCTTGTATTGTTTCAACACCATTCTTGATAGTTCCTTTAATTCTAGTATAACACTCTTCGCTCGCGCAATAATCCAATCCATAAACCATACATAAATCCTTTATATCATTTGTTTTTTTATCAATAACCCCAACCACATAAATCATATCTTTCACATTCCATTTTTCGGCATCTCTGCATGCTTTAGAAATCATAGTTGAAGACGAATACAATTTATGCTTTGGATAAGAGGAATTTAAAGCTAAAGTAGAAGTGCTAGTTTCTATTTTTTTAACTTCAATAGCATCTCCATTTCTTAACATTGCATCCGGTGGATTTGAATTATTTCCTAAATATGAAAAATATTTTCCAATTTTTTCTAATCTCTTACTCACATCACTTTCATCAAACGTATTGCAAAATAAATCTTTAACATATTCTTCTAATGCATCACCTGCATTATTTGCTCTATTTCTTCCTTGGTTGTATTCTGTCAAATGATTAATTGGATTATTAACTAAATTATAAATTGCATTAATAATATTCATAAACTTTCCCCCTTTATTATGCATTTATTATAACCGATTTATTAAAATACATGAACACCTAGAAATAAAAAACATTCAATCTTTTAATGCTACAATACGATATTTTCATGTTTCTTCATATATTTAGCTGCTATTGATAAATTGTAAAAAAAAGTTTATTTATTATTTTTTTTATATAGCTGCTATTGACTTTTCAAACTATTATTTCTATAGTATAGTTATAGCATAGAAGGGAGATAGAGTTATTAATATGAGAATAAATAAAAAATTATTAGAGGCTGTAAAATATAATCCAACGAAAAAAAGTTTTCAAATGTCGGTACAACAAATGTGTGAGAGAATTGATGAAAATAAATTGACTTTGCCACTATATCAAAGAGATGTAAGTTGGACCTTGCAAAAATCTGTTGATCTTTTAAATTATCAATTATTTGGTAAAGCACCTGTGGCCCCGATTTCAATAAATCAAATTGAAGATGTAGAAACTTCTGTTCCTCAAGTTTCATTTATTGATAGAAATTTAATTGATAAAAATAGTATTTTAAATGCACATTTATCTGTAGTAGATGGTCAACAACGTTTAACAACAAATTATAAAGCATTTAAAAATTCCAATGATTTTAGAAATATTGTTTTAGATGTTTCAAGTGCAAACTTTAAAATTATAAAAGGAGAGATAAAGAAATATCAAATTCCTGTAGGGATTTTATTAAATCAAAATAGGGAAATTCTTCAAAATTATTTAATTGATAATAATACTTTTAAAGATTTATATGCTCCTTGTATTGATATCAGAAGTAAACTTATGGATTATAATTATACTATTAATCAAGCTGATAATCTAACTGAGGATGAACAAATTGAATGGTTTGAAGTATTAAATAATGCCGGTAGTAAAGTTACTGCTTTACAAATGTCTTTCTCAAAATTAAAACTTCACGATTTTGATATATATATAGACTATATAAATCCATTTAAAGACTTAATTCAATCATATGGTTTTGACGAATTATTTTCTCCATTTACAACAAATGTTTCATATCCTATTTCTTCTCTGAATCCAGCGTATGAAGTAGTAATATGTAACAAAAAACATAAATTAAATTTTGCACCAATACCTTCTGATACTAGAGAAAATCAATTAACTAACTTACAAGTGGATTCTCTTAGAAAAATTGTATCTTTATCTTTAGAAGGATTAGATAATGCACTAAAATTTATTGATAAAAATGAATTAAATAATTTCATCAAAAGGATGGACTATATATTATATCTAACTGGTTACTTTATTTTCTTTGATGAAATACATGATACTCAAGAAGTAAAACTTATAGAATGGGTAAAAAACATTGAGTTCACAAATAAAAGTAATGGAGAAAGACGAAAAATATTTGATGAATTATTAAATATTATCAATTAAAATATTATAAGTAAGGAGGATAAATATTTTGTTAAGTAGAAAAGATATTGAAAATGAATTAGGTAAAGGAATAAATATTTATCCTTTACATAATAAAAATATTAAAGGTAATTCTATTAATTTTACTATTGGAAAAAATGCTTGGAGCTTAGGAAGTGGAAAAATTATTAAGAATACAAATGGAAAATGGATTATGGCTCCAGAAATAGATAATGGAAGAAAAATAGTAGATATTAAACCTGGAAAATCAGCAATTATTCATGATGGAAAAAATTATAACAAACTTATATTATTACCACATACAACAACAATAGTTGAGACGGTATGTTTGTTGTCCCACAAATCACCAGATAGCCATATAATGTAACGGTTGAATTTGGAGAAGGCGAGGGAAAAGTGCCACTGGATAAGATTGTGGAGCGAGCAAAACAACATCAGCCTGCTCCAAAAGCTACATATAAATTGATACAAGAGTATGTGGAAATGAAATATGGGTTTAAAGTACATAACGCATATATCGCAAAGGTAAAAAGAGAATTGGGATTGCCGATGTATGATGCACCTAATGCGGCAGAGGGATTAAAGCAAACAAGGAAGCATCCGACACAGGAAAAGGTAAATGCAATTAAAGACGCATTAAATTATTATAATTTGATCTAATTTTTAAAAGAGAGAAAGGAGAAAAACGAATGGGAAGTAAACCAAAAGTGTTTGTTATTACACCATTTAATGAAGACTTTCTGGCATTGTATGATGAATTGAAAAGAATTTTTAAAGAAGATTTTGATTTTACAAATGCAGGAGATTTGGATAACCAACAGAATATATTACAGGATATAGTGGAAGGAATTCATCAAGCTGATGTCATTATTGCTGATTTGACAGGACTCAATGCCAATGTGTTTTATGAATTAGGACTAGCTCATGCTATGAATAAAAAGGTAATTATTATTACACAAGATCTTGGAGAATTACCATTTGATATAAAATCATATCGTGCAAACGAATACAGTTTGCAATTTAATAAATTGCCCAAACTAATAGAAGAACTGAAAAAATTGTTATTTGGTGCAATTGACAATAGTGTGAAATATGGAAATCCTGTTTCAGATTATATACCTGATTTCTACAAATGTGAGAATAGTATTTCTCCTATTAATAACCCGAAAGATATGGCTGATGAAGGCAATGGTGGTATTCAAGTTACAATTGATGATGAAGGTGAAAAAGGTTTCCTTGATTATATTGCAGATATTGAAGAAAACTCAACAAAAATGACAAATGAAATTACATCCATGGGGAATGAAATGGATGAAATGGATATATCTATTAATGCTGCTACAAATGAGATTAATCGTGTAAAATCTCAAAGCGGTAATGTGGATGCAAGTTTTGTAAGAAATATTTGTCGAAAACTTTCTAGTCCCATAGATATATTTGCAGGAAAATTAAAAAGTCATGTAAATGAAGTGTCCAAATATTGGGATATAGTTGAAAATAGCTATCTTTCATTATTAGACAATCAATATGCTCAGAATGTGAACAATATTGAAGATCTATGTGAGTCTATGACTGCATTGGAGAATATGCAAAATGCAATTTATGGCTCCAATGAGAATATTGAAGGTTTTATCGGTGTATTACGTGGATGTTTGGGAATTGAGCGAAGATTAAACAAAGCAATTTCTTCACTTATATCTGAACTTGAAGAATATTTACAAATGACAGACACTATGTCTTCATCCATTGATAGGATACTCAGTAAAGGCGAGATTGTTATAGATACTTTGAAGAAATAGTCGTTAATGTAACTATAATAAATTTTGGATAGATTGTTTGAGAAGGATGTGCGGTGCAATGGGAAAAGTTATTAAAGATACGCCTCATGCAAATGGAATAGATATTTGCATTTATACGCAAGACTTTGAAAATGAATTCATTTCATTGACTGATATAGCCAGATATAAAAGCGAAGATCCGGCCGCAGTAATACAAAATTGGATGAGAAATTGAGATGTTATAGAATTTCTGGGATTATGGGAAAGACTTCATAATCCTGATTTTAAACCCCTCGAATTCGAGGGGTTTAGAAAGCAAGCGGGAGCAAATGCATTTACAATGTCACCTAAGAAGTGGATAGAAGCAACTGCTGCAATTGGTATTGTTTCAAAAGCAGGGCGTTATGGTGGTACCTATGCTCACAGCGATATTGCCATGTCGTTTGCTACGTGGATTTCACCGGAATTCCAGTTGTATATTATGAAAGATTATCGAAGATTAAAGACTGATGAAAATAGCCGATTATCTTTGAATTGGAATCTAAATAGAGAAATTTCTAAGCTAAATTATAGGATACATACAGATGCAATTAAAGAGAACTTGCTTCCGCCAGAATTAACACCAGCTCAGATTTCTTTTACATATGCGAACGAAGCAGACATGTTGAATGTTGCCCTTTTTGGAAAAACAGCAAAACAATTGAAAGATGAACATCCGTCTGTGAAAGGAAACATGAGGGATGTAGCAACACTGAATCAACTACTAGTACTTGCGAATTTGGAAAGTTATAATGCTATTTTGATTAATCAGGGGAAAAGCCAGAAAGAACGAATGGAATTACTGCGTCAATTAACAGTACAGCAGTTGCAGATTTTGGAGACAGTGAGTTTAAATAATCTCCCGAGATTGGGAACAATCTCACAGAAAGATTAGGTTACAATAGGGTGTCTTGTGGGAAAAAGGTAATACCGTTGAGACAAGTGAAGTAATTGGTGTCAATAATTATATAGGAGGAACACTTCATTCAAAAGTTGGAATTGTTGCTAAAGGAATAGGCGACATAGGAACAATGCTAGGGCCGAATTTTTGTGGTCATTTAATGATATCGTTACACAATATTTCTGATAAAATAATTGAATTACCAGTTGGAGAAACATTTGTATCATTGGTGTTCTTTTATTTAAAAACTCCAGATAATACTATAAATACAAATATGTCTGGACATGTTGATAAACTAGCTGAATTAGGCATTAATATTGATCAAAAAACCAGGGAATATTTAACAGAAGATTGGAAAATGTCATTAGATGGCATTAAATATAAAATGACTAGAAGTAGTGAATATAAAGAGCTTGTTTCTAAAATAAAACAAGAAAAATATTCAAAACTCAAGTCATATTTCAATTGGCAAAATGCGTTATTAATATTCGCGTACATTGCTCTATCCATTATTATGGTCGTTTTTGCAAAGCATTTTGATAATAAATATAACACTACTGTATGGTCAGAAAGAGCTTATACTATTATTATTTCAGGAATTATTCTTCCTTTAATTGTTGCAAGCGGTAAACTATTTAAACATCGTTAAAATAGTTAAAATATTATCAGACACTAAAAAACCTGCATCTCGTGCAGGTTTTTCAATATTATATATTATTTAAATAGTTTAGAGAAATAGTTTTTAACAACATGATTTTTAATTCTTGATAATGTTGTGTTGCTTGAATCGAATCTGTCTTTCTTAGCCCATCCTGGTTGTACATCTGCTTGGTTAGTTGTTAAATATGAATAGTAATTTACACACATGATTTTGTTCCTCCTTAATATTTTGTATCCCTTTTGTTACTTATATTATATGTAAGAAAGTTTAAAAATTATATGTGTTGAAGTCATGAGAATACTGTATACATTTGTGCATGATGCACAAATATTGATATAGTTTAAAACTATATCTAACTGATGCTTATTTGTATTTTTAAATTAGCTATTTGATTGATAAAATAATATCATAGCTTGAAAGGAATGAATGATATGAGTCAATTAAATAGATATGAATTTGTAGGAAGTTTTTTACGTCCTGAAAGATTAAAAGAAGCTAGAAAGAATTATGAATTAAATAATATAACTAAAGAAGAACTTACAAAGATAGAAGATGAATGTATTGTAGAACTTGTAAATAAACTTAAAGAATTAGGTTATCATACCATCACAGATGGTGAATTTAGACGTTCTACGTGGCATTTAGACTTTATGTGGGGATTTAATGGGGTTGAACATAAAAAGACTGTAGATGGCAATCAAACGTTTGATGGAGAAGCTGCTATGATTGATGATACTTATATGACAGGAAAGGTATCATGTAAAGATCATCCTTTTGTAGAACATTTTAAATTTGTTAAAGCATTAGAAGATGAAAATACTGTAGCTAAACAAACAATCCCTTCACCTGGTCAATTCTATGCTTTCTTTACAGGAGCTGATTTATTAGATAAAACATTAGGTTTCTATGGTAGTGAAGAAGCTTTTGCTGACGATGTTGTTAAAGCATACAATGAATTTGTTCAAGAAATTTATCACGCTGGATGCCGTCAATTACAATTTGATGATTGTGTATGGGGTGGTATGGTTAATCCTGAACTTGCTGTTAGCTTAACTGGTAGAAAAGGAGAAGCATTAGAAAAATATAAACAATTACTTTTATCTTTAAATAATAAAGTTGTCGCAAGTGCTCCAGAAGATCTAACAATTAACACTCATGTATGTAGAGGAAATTATCATTCTACTTACTTTAGTTCAGGAGCTTATGATGGTGTAGCTGATTTACTCTTTGGTGAAGAAAATGTAGATGCGTATTTCTTAGAATATGATGACCATCGTTCTGGTGGATTTGCTCCATTAAAGAAAGTATCAGGAGATAAGAAAGTTGTTTTAGGTCTCATTACAACAAAGAAACCTGATTTAGAAGATAAAGAACTTGTTAAAAGAAGAATCTATGAAGCTACTAAATATATTCCTCTAGAACGTCTTTATTTAAGTCCTCAATGTGGTTTTGCTTCATGTGAAATTGGTAATAAATTAACGGAAGAACAACAATGGGCTAAACTTAAACTTGTTAAAGAAATTGCTGAAGAAGTATGGGGATAATCAAAGAAATTGTTAATTTGTAACAAATACTGTTCACAAAATTAATAATAATTTATATCCACAAATAAGGATACAAAACAGGTAATACGAGAACCTGTCTTGTGTCCTTTTTTTGTTGAAAAATAAGGGCTGTTTACAGATTATTAACAAGATAGGTAAGAGATATGGAGAGAGTATTAATAGGATAATAAATTCTACTAAAAAAATGGATAACAGGATTTATAAATAAACAAATTAATATTAAAAAAATGAGATTGATATTTTTTAAATAAATGCATATAATATATATGAACAAAGATATTTGTTCGATTTAAGTGCGTTGCTACTTTGAGTGCAAACCTTTGATTTAAGTGCTTCACTACTTTAAATGTGAACCTTTAATTTAAGTGCTTCGCAGCTTAAAATGCGAATTCTTTAATTTACAGGAAGATTAGTTTTATCTTCCTGTTTTGTTATACTTGGGAGGATAAAAATAGATTTCTATCGCATAGATGAAAAATATATAAAATTTCTTCAACAATATGAAAAACAAAAAAGAGGAATTACAAAGGTACCAAATATTAAGTATTCTGATCATAATAAATTTGCCTTTGGAGCCGTAATGAAAATTAATGATATCCATTATTATGTTTCTGTATCATCATTTTCAAAAAAACAAGAAGCAAATATTTTAATAAAAGTACCTAGTGATAAAAAAGTAATTAAAGGTTCTTTAAGATTTAATTATATGATTCCAGTTTCTGAAACGTGTCTTAATAAATTGGTGATTAAAGATATTTCCGATGAGAAATATAAAATATTACTTAATAAAGAGTTTAGATTTTGTATAGATAACGCAAAACGAATTCAAAAAAAAGCACATAAAATATACGAAATGGTTATAAACAATCATAAACAAATTTTAACTGATAACAGTTGTGATTTTAAAATTCTAGAAGACGGCTACAGAAAGTACATAGAAAAGTATTTAAAATAAAATATCTTCTTGAAATTTTAATATATTTATATTTTATTCTATACCATTTTTCTGTATATTATAAATACTTTAACAGTTCTTATAAAAAGAAAAGGAGAATAATATTGATAATATCAATGTTTTCTCCTTTTTACACTATTTAACAATATGCATATGAGGGTAAGGTATTTCAATACCTTCCTTTTTAAATTCAGTGACTAAATCTTTACGAATATCTGCCAGCATTTGAAAACCTTGTACATTATCTTCACTAGTGATTGTTGCTCTTAATTGAATACTGCTATCTTTTAAGTCAGAAACAATCACAGGGACTAATGAATCCTTTTTATCTTTTCTTCCATCAATGAATAAAGGATGTTTTACAACAAGATCTTGAATCACTTTGATTGCTTGATCTATATCACTTTCATAAGAAATATCGATATAAAGATAATTTGCTTTAACATGTTCAATTTGTGAAATATTTTCAATAATTGCTTTATTCATAATATCATTAGGAACAATCATTTGCGTCTTTTCTAATGTTTCAATAACACTATGTCTAAGTGAAATATCAATAACAGTTCCTCTAACATTATGTCCTGTAACAACAATAAAATCACCAATCTTATATGGCTTATAAGCCATAATCATGGCCCCATTAATTAAATTACCTGCTGCTTCTTGACTGGCAAGCCCAATGACAACAGCAACGATTCCTCCAGATGCAAGTAGGGCAGTCGCAAATGATTTTAAAAACTTCACTTCACCACATATAATTGCTAAAAAGATTGTAATGAGAATAATCTTTTTAATTCTTTTTTGTAAAACATAATTATCAGGCCATTTCTTTTTAATAAACTTATTTAATAATTTATTGATTGCAATTAAAACAATCCCTGCAATAACAATTGAAATAATGCCATTAATAACCCCATTTACAAACAAATTATCAATTTGTTCAAATATTTTTTCCATTCAAATTACCTCTTTTTATAATACTTTGAAAGAACATACAACAAAACTGATTGCATTGCTCCTACAATAGAAACCATTAAACATCCATAACAAATCCAATATAAAATACTATTTCCTGTATTAATTGCATTTAATATAAAGAAAACAATAAACGCAATTAATGCTACATTCCTTGTATACTTAAAAAAACGATAAAATCTTTGTGCTAATATTTCATTTGTATTCATCTTATTTACCGATGCAAAAGCGTTTAAATAATTCATCTAATAAATCTTCTTTTGCTTGTTCTCCTAATATTTCTTTTAAACAAGACCAACTATCATATAAATCTTCTACAATTAAATCAGCAGGAATAGACATCTTCATAGCATCAATTGCTATTTGTAAAGAAGAAGCTGCTTTTTCTAATAATTGTGTTTGTCTTGCATTTGTAAGATAATATTCTTCTTGATTACTCATAAATCCTAAATTAAATTTCTTTTTAATTTCTTTAGTAAGCGCTAAAATATCTTGTTCTTTAGCCGATATTTCAATTCCTTCTAAATCAACTTTCTTACCTAAATCTGCTTTATTAATAATAATAATACGATTTGTATCTTCTGTAAGTTCAAGTAACTTTTGATCTTCTTGATCAAGTTCTTTACTTCCATCAATAACTAATAAAACAAGATCTGCTTTTTTAATCATTTCTTTTGATTTTTCAACCCCAAGACTTTCTACAATATTATCTGTTTCTCTAATTCCTGCTGTATCGATCATATTTAATAAAATATCATCTACTGTCACTGATCCTTCAACGACATCTCTTGTTGTTCCAGCAATATTTGTGACAATCGCTTTTTCTTCTTTTAACATGGCATTTAATAAACTTGATTTACCAACATTTGGTTTACCAATGATCGCTGTTTGAATACCATCTTTTAATAATTTAATATTTTTAGAATCTTCTATGATCTTATTCATCTTTTCAATTAAAGAAGTAGACATTGGTAATAACTTATCAGCTGTTAATTCTTCTACATCTTCATATTCGGGATAATCAATATTTACTTCTATTTGCGTAATAATTTGAATCAAATCTTCTTTTAAATCTTTAATAAAATGACTAATACTTCCTTGAATACCTTTTAAAGCAAGAGAAGAAGCGTAACTATTTTTAGCCGTAATAATATCACTAATAGCTTCTGCTTGAGATAAATCAATACGACCATTTAAAAATGCTCTTTTACTAAATTCTCCTCTTTCAGCAAGTCTTGCCCCATGATGTAAACAAATATCTACAACTCTATTTGTAATATAAACACCACCATGACAGTTAATTTCTACCATTTCTTCTCCTGTAAAAGTTCTTTTACCACGATAGATATTAACTAATACTTCATCTACTTTTTCACCATTATCTTTTATATAACCATAAGTAATGGTATGACTCTCTTTATTTAATATTTTTCCTGTAAAAAACTGTTGAACAAAAGCAATTACATCTTCTCCTGATAAACGGATAATTGAAATTGCTGCTTCTAGTCTTGATGTTGCTACTGCAACAATGATATCATCATTCATTTTCATACCACCTTTCTTCTTTTTACTGTTGCCCTTAACAGTTAAGAACTCCCTCATTATAACAAATATTTTTTATTTTTAACATATGATTTTTTTCGATTGATTTCTATTATTTTATCATATATCATTATGTACAAATAGGGGTGAAAAAATGAAAAAGCTGAATAAAAAAGTTCCTATAATCGGAGGTGCTGTTATAGGAGTGATATTGGTTATTTATATCATTTTATGTTTTCTAGCATCAGGTAAAGGGTTTATTAAGAATATGACAATTAATGGCATAAAGGTTAATAATATGTCTAAAGAAGAGGTCATTTCTAAACTTGAAAATAAGTATCAAAAAGATCAAGATCAATTATTATTAAATCTTGAAATGAATGGTCAAAAATATCAAATTGATATGAAAGATAATGTTAAAGTTAACATTAAAGATCAAGTTAATGATATTCAAAAGAAATATAATAATTTCTTTACTAAAGGTTATCATTATTTATTAAAACATAATGAAAATATTTCTATAGATATTAAAGATCAAAAAAAACTTAATAAAAAAATTAAAAAATCAGGTATTTTAGATTATTCAACTTTAGTACCTACTACTTATAAAGTTGAAAAAACAAAAGTTATCTTTACTAAAGGAAAAAGTGGTAAAGCTGTTAAACAAAAAAATGTTTATAACACAATTGAAGAAGCTTTAAATCAATATGATTTTAATAAAACATTAAAAATCAATCCATCTTCTGTTTCAGAAGATGAAAGTGTTATGAAAACAATTTATAAGACTTTATCTAAGGAAGGTAAAAATGCGACTTTAGATAAAAATAATGATTATAAAATTGTAGCTGAACAATATGGTGCTAAATATGATTTAGATGATTCAATTAGTGCTTTTAATAAAGCTAAAGAAGGAAAAGAATTTGAAGTTAAAGCTAAAGCTATTATTCCTAGTATTACAAAAGAAGATTTAGAAAAGAACTTATTTAAAGATGTTTTAGGTGAGTATACAACATCAGTAAGTGGTTCTTCTGTAAGAAGAAATAATGTTAGACTTGCTGGTGAAAAGTGTAATGTGATTTTACTTCCTGGTGAAGAATTTTCTTACAATAAAACAGTAGGAAAAAGAACTAAAGAAAATGGTTTTGGTGAAGCGGGAGCATATTTAAATGGTGAAACTGTTCAAGAAGTTGGGGGTGGCGTTTGTCAAACTTCTTCAACATTATACAATGCTGTTGTTTTATCTAATTTAGAAGTGACTGAAAGAACAAATCATACTTATATTTCTAGTTATGTACCTATTGGTAGAGATGCTACTGTTTCTTGGGGTGGTCCTGATTTTAAGTTTAAAAATAATAGAGATTACCCTATTAAGATTGAAGCAAGTTATGCTAATAGTAAATTAACATGTAAAATTATTGGAACTAATGTTGATGGAAGTTACGTGAAGTTTACAAGTGAAAGAACAGGGGATGTTGCTTATAATACTAAATATGAAAATGATGCAACTATTCCTGAAGGACAACAAGTAACTAAACAAGCTGGATCAAATGGGGGAAGAGCTGTTTCTTATCGTTTGGTTTATGATAAAGATGGTAAATTGCTTTCAAAGAAAAAAGAAGCTAAGAGTTATTATAAAGGTCATGAAGCAATTATTGCTGTTGGTACAATGAAAGTGGAACAAGTTCCAGAAACAACCCCTGAAACGACTCCAAATACTGAACCAACTCAACCTGAAACAACGATTGAACCCTCAGAAACGACAGCACAATAAAAAAACGAGCAATGCTCGTTTTTTTATACATTTTCAATGATTTCTAAAATTTGTTCGATATTCTTTTTTCCAAAAACGACTTTTTGATCATTAATAACCATGCATGGTACTGACATGATTTGATATTGATCTTTAAGTTGTTTAAAGTGTTGAATATCATAGACCTCCGTTGTTATTTGTTTATTTAACGAAGCTATTCTTTGAGCTGAAGTAACGAGTTCTGGACACATCGTACAAGATAAAGAAACTATAATTTTTATATTAATCTCTTTATTTATTTTATCTATTCTTTCTAAATAAGTTTGTTCTATCTTTTGTCCTGGTCCTGCAACATTATAAATTCCTAGAATGAAAGAGGTGAATTCATGTCCACCAGGTACACCATGGAAAGTTAAGCCACTCCATGTACCATCTTCTAAACAAATATTGACAGAAGGAATCTCTTGATTTGTTTTTTCTATAGCTATTTTTATTTTATCGGTTTGTAATGCTAATGCTTCCATATATCCTTTTAATTCATTGGATAACGTACTTTCATTGAGTAATAATTTAAGAATAATTGGATTTTCCATACGTGAAAAAACAGCTTGTAATTGTGAAAGCATGTGTTCATCAAGTAATGAATCGTTATTAACAGTTACCTGTTCTTCCTTTTTTACTGGAGGAATTTTTGGTATTATTCCCGTTTTTTGATGCATTTTTTCAACATATTTTTCTAATGATGTGGCTGCTTTTGCACCATCACTTACCGCTGTAACGACTTGACGCAATTCTTTAATACAAACATCACCAGCTCCATAGATACCTTCTTTATTTGTTTTTTGATTTTGATCAGTAACGATATAACCAGATTCATTGAGTTCTACAATATCTTTTACAAGAGATGTATTCGGTTGATAACCCGCAAAGACAAAAACACCAAAAGTATCATTTTCATTTGCATGATATTCAATCACTTCATTTGTTTTTTTATTATGATACTTTAAAGATTCTAAATACGTATGACCACTGACTTCAAGTACTTCAACATTTGTATAAACAGTTATCTTTTCATGATTTTTTGCTAACGAAGCAATAGAAGAAGCACAACTAAAGTCATCTTCTCTTATTAAAATAGTGACATGTTTTGCATATCTGGTAAGAAAAACACTTTCTTCTGCAGCAGCATAGCCACCACCTACAACAAATATTTCTTTTCCTTCAAAAAATGAACCATCACACGTTGCACAGTAGGCAATACCATGCCCTTTAAATTCTTCTTCACCAATAAAACCTGCTTTTCTTGGGTGAGCACCTGTCGCTATAACAATACCAAAACACTTAAATGTTCCTCTTGTCGTTTTTACTTGTTTAAAATCCCCATCATCTTCAATCTTTTGAACCTCAGCTAACACAAAATCAGCTCCAAAATCTTGAGCTTGTTGTCTCATTGATTCTGTCAATTCTTTTCCACTTGTTTTTAAAATACCAGGATAATTAACAACATCAGATGTAATAGTAATTTGTCCACCAAATGTTTCTTTTTCAATAACAAGAACACGATTATTTGCTCTTGCTAAATAAAGAGCTGCAGTTAAACCTGCAGGCCCTCCACCTATAACAATGGCATCATAAATTGTTTGTTCCATAAACTATAATTGTCCTACAAGATCTAAACTTGGTTTTAATGTTTCTTTACCTGGTTCCCATTTTGCTGGACATACTTCATCTCCATGAGTATAAACAAATTGGCAAGCTTGCACTTTTCTCAATAACTCGTCTGCATTACGACCAACATTACCAGCATTGACTTCATAAGCCACAATTTTACCTTCAGGATTAACAACAAATGTACCTCTTTCAGCTAAACCGTCTTCTTCAATTAATACTTCAAAATCTTTTGATAAGGCATGAGTAGGATCTGCTAACATAGGGTATTCAATTTTAGAAATACGTTTTGAACTATCATGCCATGCTTTATGAACAAAATGAGTATCAGTAGATACTGAATAGATTTCACAATCTACTTTTTTAAATTCTTCATATTTGTTTGATAAATCTTCTAATTCAGTAGGGCAAACAAACGTAAAATCTGCTGGATAAAAGAAAAATACACTCCATTTTCCTAAAATATCTTCTTTTTTAACTGTTTTAAATTCATCATTTTGAAATGCTTGAACTTCAAAATCATTTACTTCTTTATTAATTAATGACATATAATCTCCTCCTTAGTTAGCTCTTGCTAACTTATGTGTTTATCATAACGCTAAAAACTAGAATCGTCAATATAAATAGTAATAATTATTGTTATTATTTATTAATACATATATATTATGTCCATTTATTGCAAAAATAAAAGAGACTGTAACGAAATAATTTTTAAGAAGTTAATTTCGTTTCGTTTGGCTTCTTTTTCTTTGTTTTTCGTATAAAAAAACATCTTCAGCTATTTTAGCGAGATGTAACCTGATTTTTATATACTTTTTATTTATTTGAAAGTACATACTTTTTAGTTAAGAAGACCTTTTGATTGTGTTGATTTTTCTTTCTTCAATCTATATTTATGATATTTTCTCAAATTATAACCCAAATATACAACGAGAAATTCCATTTTTGTATTTTTCAATCCTCTTCTTGTGAAGTCTGTTCGTACGCTCAAAGGAATCACTACATCACTTCCTTTATCCTTATCATCACTGACAACAACTTGTGGTTCATTACACTTAGCGGTAAATACCTGTGGTTGGTTTATCTAGTGCCATGCCCGGCACACTACAAAAAAAGACAATGTACATCAGTATAATACTGGCAACATTGTCTTTTTTGCTGGACTTTATCAATATTTTATTTCGTTACAGCCTCTAAAGAAGTCCCATTCCTTTTAAAATATAAAGCCACATTGTTATAGAAAATCCACTAAAAATGGTTGTTAACATCACGACTGTGCTGGTAAGTATTCCTGTATGTCCCATGTTTTTAGCCATTACAAAGCATGAAACTGTAGTTGCTGATCCAAGCATTACAAGGATGGCTATGAGCTGTTCTCCTTGGAACCCTAAATAGATGGCAAGTGGTAGAAACATTGCACAGAAGCCAAATAATTTAATGAATGAGGCACATAAAGCAGGTTTTAAATCCCCAAGGGCTTCTTTATAATTAAAAGTTGCTCCCATTGCCATAAGTCCTAGAGGTGTCGCTACATTTCCAATCGAAGTCACGGTCTTATCTAACATCGTTGGCATTGGTAAATGAAGTAAGGACCATAAAATACCAACAACGATACCAATAAGTATTGGGTTTGTTAAAATTCCTTTGATTGTTTTAAGCCAAACTTCTTTACTTAATCCTTTTCTTTCTGGTGAAAAGAAAGAAAGGACGACAACGGCCATAATATTATATAAAGGGACACTCCCAATAATCATTAAAGGCGCCATGGTTGCTTTTCCATAGACGTTTTGAATCAAGGCAATACCGAGTAAAGCTGCCGAACTACGATAACTTGCTTGAATAAATTCCCCTTGATTTTGTTTATTCTTTAATAAAAAAGAAAGTAAAGTAACAATTAAAATACTTAAAATTGTAATGAAAAAACAAAATAGAACAAACTTCGTATCCCAAATTGTCTTAAAATCTAAAGTTGCTAGATCTTTAAATAATAAGACAGGTAAAGGAATTAAAAATACAAACTTATTCATCTTTGATGCAAAAACATCATCAATAATATCTATCTTCTTAAAAAACATTCCTAATATGATCATCGCAAAAACAGGCACGGTCGCATTTAAACTAAAAATTAAATTTTCCATTATTTCCTCCCTAAAGAAAAAACCGCATTCGCGGCTTAATCTACATATGAGATTGTCATATATCTATTTTTTCCTTCACCTTTAGATTCAGTCTTTAAATGATCCATCTTTGCAATTTCTTGATGCATCACTTTTCTTTCATCTGCAGGCATAGGATCCAATTTTAAATCAGCTTTTGTTCTTAATACTGTTTTACCAAAACGTCTTGCCATACTTGCAACTTTTTTATAACGTTCTTCTTTATAACCATTGATATCAACACTTACTTCTAAACGTTTTTTAAATGTTGTACTCACAGCATTTTTCACAATTAAGTTAATAGCTCTTAAAATAACTCCAGCTTTACCAATCAAAATAGAATTATTACTTGTATTAATATTACAATAAATTCTTCCATCTTGAACATAAGAAATTGTTTCAACTTCAAATTCCATATCAGTTAAAATCTTTCTAATAAAGCTTTCAATATATTCTTGAACCATTTCTACTGTCCAACAAGAAATTTCAGCTTTCTTACTAAATAAACCTTTAGTTTCTAAAGTAACTTCATAATTTAATTGATCAACTGTAACACCTAAATCAAGGCATGCTTTATTAACAGCATCTTCAACTGTTTTTGCAGTATATGTTTTCATATTTATACCTCTATTTATTCTTATTTTGTCTCTTTGTTAAATAATTTGTATTTGCTTGATCAACTTCTTTTTGTGCTTTTTCAACATGGTAAATATAAATATACCATGTTCTAACAATTGTAATAATGTTTGTTGTCATCCAATAAAGTGACATTGCTGCAGGCATAATTGCTGCAAAGTAAATGATAAATAATGTCATGAAATTATTCATCATGTTCATTGATTGCATTTGTGATGTTTCTCTATATTTTGGATTTCTTTTTGACATGATTGTGTTGATTTTCATCGCAAAATATTGAGTTAAAGCAACAATGGCAAGTAATACAATATAAGCTATTTCAAACTTAAATACGTGATCAATAGGTTTAGCACCTAAGTTGATTCCAAACATATTTGTTTGATATAAAATTTCAATACGTTGAACCGCTTGCCACATTGCAAACATAATAGGTAATGTTAAGAATGTTGTAAACGAAGCCAACATACTAATATCATTTTTCTTATATAAAGCTTGAATTTCAGCAGACATTCTCATTTGAGAAGTTTGATCTTTTCTTCCTTTATATTTATTTTGAATTCTTTCCATTTCTGGTTGAATCAATTGCATCTTTTGTTGAGAAACAGTTGATTTAATCATAATTGGTAAAATAATGATATTAATTAAAATAGTAATTAAGATAACACCTAAAGCAATATTATTTAATAAAACGTCTCCTAAATAAATAATACTCTTTGAAATAGGGATAACTAATAAGAAATCAAAAATCCCTGATTTCATAGTCCAAGGTGTATTTAAGTTAATTGCTCTTTTCGCAATTAATTTACCACTTGAATCTAAGTTTGCTGTACATCCAGTTAAGGCTACAACAAATAAAACTAAACAAATAATTTTTAAATATTTTTTAGTTTTGTTATCTAAGATCATTTGCTGATCTCCTTTCTCTTCACTTTTTTATACAAGTACTCTAATTCTTTTTTATTTTCTATATATGTATGATTTAAGAAATTTTTTCTTACAATTACAATATAGTCAACTTCTTCATCAAAATGAAAACATTCTTGAATCATCATACGTAACTGTCTTTTTATTTTATTTCTAGTAACAGCGTTTCCTAATTTTTTGCTTACCGAAATACCAACACGTCCATGCCCAATTTGATTTTCATCTTTATAAATAATAAAACAAGAATTCGCAAAACTCTTTTTTCTAGCAATAATCTTGCTAAAATCTTCATTTCTTTTTACTCTAAATTCTTTTTTCATAAAATTTTAGAAAAAAATCCACCGAAAAAGTGGATTTTACATTAAGCAGTTAATACTTTTCTTCCTCTTTTACGGCGACGTGCGATTACTTTTCTTCCTCCAACAGTTGCCATTCTAGCTCTAAAACCATGAGTTTTTGCTCTTTTTCTTTTATTTGGTTGATATGTTCTTTTCATATTTTACACCTCCAAAATTTTTATCTTTTTATACAAATAACATATGCTCCTATATCTTATAGGAATTATTGTGACAAGTCAATTCTAAATTCTATATTTCTACTCTTAAATTCATTATTTTTAATGATGACAAATAATAAGAATAACAATATCTAATGATTATTTGCACATTTTTTTGTGAACTTTTTTAATTTAGAAAAATTCTCTTTATTGTGAATTTAAATTTATTATTCACATCTTGTGATATATCGAAATAGATAGAAAATTGTATAAAAATAATTACTTTTATCAAAAAAAGTAACATCACTAAGCATAACTCTTATTAAATGCACATTATTTGTGAACATTTTTCAATCAAGTACGTACGACAACATGTAAATTTCTTTAAAACTCATAAAAAACTTATTCACATTTTCCTCCAACTCCTTATAAATCCTTGTTTTTCCCCTAAAATCAAGTGTGCACTTCTAAGTATTTACGTACTTTTGTATCAATATTTATACAATATATTCAAAATAATCACTAATCTAATGTGAATAAACTCTTTATTTTAGATATTCACATCCTAAAGTGAATATTATTTCATCTTAACCTTTATTTTACAATTCTTCTATTTTTCTAGGAAAAATCGCAATTTTTCTTAAAATTCACATTGTGAATATTCATTTTTTGTTAAATTTTATATTTCGACAAGTTTTGCACATGCTTATTCACGTGGTGAACTGAGTTATTCATATGTGTGAATTAGTAAAAAATGCATTGATATCAGCGTATTTTTTATTGTGAACACCTATGTGCACATTGTTTTTTATTCTATACAATATGCACTAAGTTCACATTTAATAAAATTCATAGCGAAAAATGAAGTTGTGAATAATGTGAATAAGTACTCTAAATGATTGATATTTCACACTTTTTTTGTGAATAAAATTGTGAAGCTATTGTGCAGACAGTATTTTTCCTTTAAAAGAGTTCACATCTTTTATATAATTGAGTCGAAAGGGAGTTGAAAATTGTGCAAGATTTAAACAAAATCTGGTCATC
Organism: Faecalibacillus intestinalis; assembly: GCF_003024685.1. Lineage (GTDB taxonomy): Bacteria > Bacillota_I > Bacilli_A > Erysipelotrichales > Coprobacillaceae > Faecalibacillus > Faecalibacillus intestinalis. The sequence continues at coordinate 251,186 of NZ_PYLQ01000002.1, forward strand.
TTGTGTAGAAACTTTAGAAAAAAATAAAATAGTTGATGATAAGATCATCTTGGACTCACTATTTAAACCTGCAACTCTAGAAGAAATTGAAGATAATCAAGTTATTATCACCACTGAATTAAAATGGAATATTGATGCTATTTTAGAAAAACGAGCAGAAATAGAATCTATTCTTTCTAATTCTTTTTCTAAACCAATAAAAATCAAAGTATTAGAAGTAGAAGAATATAAAAAATCTAAACAAAAAAAGGTTCCTAAAATCGATAGTCATCTTCATCCTGATATGACATTTGCTAATTTTATCGTAGGAAATTCAAACCGTATGGCACAAAATGCTGCTTTACTTGTATCAACTAAACCTGGTATGAACTTTAATCCTTTATTTTTATATAGTCATCCAGGGCTTGGAAAAACACATTTATTAAATGCTATTGGAAATAAAGCAAAAGAAACAAATCCTAATTTATTAGTAAGATATATTACTTCTAAGGATTTTGTGGATGAAATTATTAATTCTATAAAAACAAATACAACAGATGAGATTTATAGTTATTATAGAAATCTTGATATTTTATTAATTGATGATATTCAATTTTTATTTGGAAAAGAAAAAAGTAGTGAGATGTTCTTCCATATATTTAATGAAATCATTAATAACAATCATCAAATTGTTATTACAAGTGATAAAATGCCTGATGAACTTCAAGGAATTGAAGAACGTTTAATTAGTCGTTTTAAATCAGGTCTATCTTTTGGAATAGATCCACCTGAATTTGAAACAGCAAAGGCAATTTTAGAGAAGAAAATAGAAAATCTAGGTAATACAGATTTAGTTATTACAGATGATGTTTTAGACTTCATGGTTATGAATTATTGTAATGATATTCGTTCTTTAGAAGGTCAATTAAAACGACTATTCTTCTGTAGTATCATGGAATCAACTAATTACATAGATATGAATTTTGCATCTGAAGTCTTTAAAGATCAAAAAACTATAAAAAAAGCACAAGAACCACTAACAAAAGAATTCATTTTAAAAACAACTGCTGAATTCTATTATTTAACCATTAGTCAAATTATTTCTAAAAATAGAACGAGAAACTTGGTAACACCTCGTGAAATATGTATGTATTTAATGAGGGAACTTTTGGATATTACTTTTAGTGAAATTGGAACAACTTTTTCCAATCGAGACCATTCTACAGTTATGAAAGCTTGTAAAAGAGTAGAAACAAAAATCAAAAAAGATCCAGATTATAAACTCGCTGTAGATAAGCTTAAACAAAAGTTAGGCACAATGTAGTGACTAATATCAACAATATGTGCACATTGATATTCATATAAAAAACATTGATAAAATCAACATATTTTACATTTATTCACATTGTTCACATGCTAATAGTAATAATGACTTATTTTTAAATATATAAATAACAGGAGGCAAATATGCATTTTAGAATTAAAAGAATAAAATTATTAAACGCACTTGCTAAAGCAACAAGAGCTGTATCTGTTCGTAGTCCTTTACCTGTTTTAACAGGTATTAAATTTGATTTACAAGCTCATCAACTTATCTTAACAGGAAGTGATAGTGATATCACTATTCAAACAATTATTGATGAAGATGATGATTTAGTAATCCTTAAAGAAGGAGCAGTTGTTTTAAATAGTCGTTATATCTTTGATATTGTAAGAAAGATCAATAGTGACGATATTGAAATTGAAATTATTGATGGTTTACTTACTCGTATTAAAGGAAGTCAAATTGAATACAGCTTAAATGGTACTGATGCTATTGAATATCCACGTATTGATTTAAGTAAAACAGGAACTCATTTTATAATGAATGCTCTTGTATTAAAAGATATTATTGGAGAAACAAAGTTTGCTGCTAGTGATAAAGAAACAAGACCTATTTTAACTGGTATCAATTTTAAAGCACATGATCATGTTTTAGAAGTTGTTGCTACTGATAGTTATCGTTTAGCTAAAAAGATTATTTCTATTGATGAAGATGTGACTTTTAATATTACGATTCCTAAATTAAGTTTAGATGAAATTAGTAAGATTATTGAAAAAGATGAACTTATTGAATTATATGTATCTGAACGTAAAGTATTATTTGTGTTTGATAAAAATATTATTCAAACACGTTTGATTGATGGATCTTATCCTGATACAGCTCGATTGATTCCTTTAGAATTTGATTATGAATTAGATATTAATAGAGCTGATTTATTAAATGCGATTGACCGTGTTTCATTATTATTAAATGAACAAAATAATATTGTGAAATTAGATATGTCTAATGAACAAGTTATTTTATCTTCATATCAACAAGAAATTGGTTCAGTAGAAGAAAATTTAGCTTCTTCTTTCTATAAAGGAGAACCACTTACTATTTCATTTAGTTGTAAATATGCAAGTGATGCTATTAAATCATTTAGTGGTGATAAAATAAAAATATTATTCACTGGAGAAATGAAACCATTCATCGTTAAAGATTTTGATTCTGATGAATTATTACAACTTGTTTTACCAGTTAGAACATATTAAGAAGCGAAAGCTTCTTTTTTTTGTAAATTTTCCTTTTAATTGTTTATTTGGGGAGTAATTTTTATTTTAAGAGCTTTTTTATCAAAAAAGTATTTTTCTATTCGTAAATAAAAATAGCGAATATAGCGCAATATTTTGAATTTTTATGATTTTTATGATATACTAACTTAGTACAATTATAGAGAAAAGAAGGTTAAGTATGAAAGAAATACCAATTAAAGATGAATATATTAAATTAGATCAATTTTTAAAATTTGTTAATCTTGTATCTAGTGGGATTGAAGCAAAAATGATTATTAAAGATGGTCAAGTAAAGGTCAATGGTGAAGTGGAACTTAGAAGAGGAAAAAAGCTTCATGATGGTGACCAAGTTGAATTTGAAGGAAATTTTTATTGTATAAATGCGCATCAATAATTTAGAACTGACTGATTTTAGAAATTATAATCATTTTTTTATTGAGTTTGATCAAGGAATTAATATTTTAATTGGTGGGAATGCTCAAGGGAAAACGAATATTATTGAAGCAATCTATTTATTATCTGTCTGTAAATCTTTTAGAACACATATCAATGATCAAATGATTCGATTTGATCATGACTTTGCAAAAGTAAAAGGAAATGTTTTTTCTAATGAAAGAATGCATCAATTAGAACTTATTTTATCTAAGGAATCAAAAAAAGCAAAAGTGGATGGAAAAGATATTTTAAAGATTTCAGATTATGTAGGTTATTTAAATGCGGTTGTTTTTGTACCAGATGATTTATCATTGGTTAAAGGTTCTCCGAGTATTAGAAGAAAGTTTTTAGATTTGGAGTTATCTAAAATCTCACCAATTTATGTTTTTTATCTTACTAAGTATAATCGATTATTAAAGGAAAGAAATCAGTATCTTAAATTATTGAATCAAAGAAGAGGTAAATATGATGAATATCTAGAAACTTTAGATGAGCAATTAGCTGAAGTTCAAATTAAGATTATTGAAAAAAGAAATAATTTTATCGAACGTTTATCTTTAAAAGTAAAAGATATTTATTTAAATATTGCAAATTGTCATGAGATCGTTGAATTGCAGTATGAATGTTTTATTAAAAATGTTAATAAAGAAGATATTTTAAAACTTTATCAAAAAGGATTTGAAAGAGATTTAAGATATTTAAGTACTTATTATGGAATTCATAAGGAAGATATGAAGATCTTTATTGATAATAAGAGTGCACATCAGTTTGCTTCTCAAGGTCAACAAAGAACAATCGTTTTAAGTATGAAAATAGCTTTAATAGAATTAATAAAAGAAGAAATTGGAGAATATCCTATTCTTTTATTAGATGATGTTTTATCAGAATTAGATGATCAAAGAAAAACAAAACTTTTAGATATTTTAAATAATCGTATTCAAACGTTTATTACAACAACATCAATAGATGGAATAGAACATCATGTTATTAAAGAAGCTAAGAAAATTAATATTAATCATAGGGAGGAAAAATGATGGCAGAAGAAAATAAAGTACAACATAGCTATGATGAGTCAGATATCCAAGTATTAGAAGGATTAGAAGCTGTTAGAAAAAGACCAGGTATGTATATTGGTACAACATCATCTAGAGGGTTACATCATTTGGTTTGGGAAATTGTTGATAACTCAATCGATGAAGCTTTAGCAGGGTATGCAAGTCATATTAAAGTAATTTTGAAAGATGACGATGTAGTTGAAGTTATTGATGATGGTCGTGGAATGCCAACTGGAAAACACGCTAAGACAGGTAAATCAACAGTTGAAACAATTTTTACTGTTTTACATGCTGGTGGTAAATTTGGTGGCGGAGGCTACAAAGTTTCCGGTGGATTGCATGGTGTAGGTGCTTCTGTTGTTAATGCCTTATCTTCATGGCTAGAAGTCAATGTTTATCGTGATGGAAAAGAATACTATCAAAGATTTGAAAATGGTGGGACACCAGTTGCACCATTAAAAGAATTAGGACCTACTGATAAGCAAGGAACAAAAGTTACTTTTAAAGCAGATGCTGAAATCTTTAAAGAAACAACAACTTATGATTATGAAGTTTTAAGACAAAGAATTAGAGAACTTGCTTTCTTAAATAAGGGATTAAGAATTAGTTTAACTGATTTAAGAGATGGACAAAATCGTGAACATGATTATATGTATGAAGGTGGTATTAAGGAATATGTTGCTTATATCAACAAAAATAAAACACCAATTCATGATGAAATCATTTATGTAGAAGATATGCAAAATGATATTAAGATTGAAGTTTCAATGCAATATAATGATGGTTATCAAGAAAATATTTACTCTTTCTGTAATAATATTAATACACATGAAGGAGGAACACATGAAGAAGGTTTCCGTTTAGCTCTTACAAGGGTTATTAATAACTATGCAAGAAAAGGAAACTTCTTAAAAGAAAAAGATGATGCTTTATCAGGAGAAGATTGTCGTGAAGGTTTAACAGCGATTATTTCTGTTAAACATCCTGATCCTCAATATGAAGGACAAACAAAAACAAAATTAGGAAATGCAGAAGTAAGAAAAATTGCTTCAAATATTATTTCTAAATCATTGGATCAATTTTTATTAGAAAATCCTGATACTGCCAAAATTATTGTTGAAAAAGCAATCGTTGCTTCTCATGCACGTTTAGCTGCGAAAAAAGCACGTGAAATGACAAGAAGAAAAACAGGAATGGAAATTACATCATTGCCTGGGAAATTAGCTGACTGCTCATCAAGAGATGCTAGTGAATGTGAAATCTTCATTGTCGAAGGGGATTCTGCCGGGGGTAGTGCTAAGATGGGTAGAGATCGTCGTATTCAAGCTATCTTACCGCTTCGTGGTAAAATCTTAAATGTTGAAAAAGCGCGATTAGATCGTGTTTTATCAAGTGATACGATTCGTAGTATGATTACTGCTTTTGGTACAGGAATTGGTGAAGATTTTGATATTAATAAATTACGTTATCATAAAATCGTTATTATGACCGACGCCGATGTCGATGGAGGACATATTCGTATTTTAATGTTAACTTTCTTATATCGTTATTTAAAACCTTTAATTGAAGGTGGCTTTGTTTATGCGGCTCAACCTCCACTTTATTTATTAAAACATGGAAAAGAAGAACACTATTTATATAGTGATGAAGAATTAGATGATTTAAGAACAAAGTTAGGTGAAGGTGCAAAATATTCTATCCAAAGATATAAAGGGTTAGGAGAAATGAATGCGGATCAATTATGGGAAACAACAATGGATCCTGAACATCGTATTTTAAATCGTATTGAATTAGATGAAGCGATGGAAGCTGATATGATTTTTGATGTTTTAATGGGAGAAAAAGTTGAACCTCGTAGAGAATTTATTCAAGAAAACGCAAAATATGTAACTGATTTAGATATTTAGAAGGAGTAGAAAATGGATAATCAAGAAAAAGGAATTAGAAAAATTCAATTAACATCAGAAATGAAAACTTCTTTCATGAATTATGCCATGTCAGTTATCGTAGCACGTGCATTACCTGATGTAAGAGATGGAATGAAACCAGTTCAAAGACGTATTGTTTATGGTATGAATGAACTTGGTTGTTATAGTGATAAAGCGTATAAGAAATCTGCGCGTATCGTTGGGGAAGTTATGGGGAAATATCACCCTCATGGAGATTCTTCAATTTATGAAGCCTTAGTGAGAATGGCACAAGATTTCTCATATCGTTATATGCTTGTAGATGGTCATGGAAACTTTGGTTCAATTGACGGTGACGGCGCTGCCGCCATGCGTTATACTGAAGCGAGAATGTCTAAAATTTCAATGGAATTAATGAGAGATATCAACAAAGATACGATTGATTTTATTCCAAACTATGATGGTGAAGAAAGAGAACCATCGGTATTACCTTGTCGTATTCCTAACTTATTGGTCAATGGGACAACAGGAATCGCTGTTGGGATGGCTACAAATATGCCACCTCATAATATTGGTGAAGTGATTGATGCCGTTATTGCGGTAAGTAAAAATCCTGATATTACTGTTTTAGAATTAATGGAAAATTATATTCAAGGACCTGATTTTCCTACAGGAGGATATATTTTAGGAAAGAGTGCGATTAAAAAATCCTATGAAACAGGTAATGGTTTAATCGTTATGCGTGCAAAAACAGAAATTGAAGAACATAAGGGAAGACAAAGAATCGTTGCTTATGAAATTCCTTATCAAGTAAATAAAGCAAGATTAGTCGAAAAGATTGCGCATTTAGCACGTGATAAAGTTGTTGAAGGTATTAGTGATGTTCGTGATGAATCAAACCGTGAAGGAATTCGAATTGTCATTGAATTAAAGAGAGATGTTCAAGCAGAAGTTATTTTAAATCAATTATATAAATTAACTTCTTTACAAACAACATTTGGTGTCAATAATATTGCTTTAGTTAATAATGAACCTAAAACTTTAACACTTAAAGAATTAATTCAATATTATTTACAACATCAAGAAGAAGTTATTCGTCGTAGAACACAATTTGAATTAAATAAAGCAGAAGCAAGAGCACATATTTTAGAAGGTTTAAAGAAAGCCTTAGATCATATCGATGAAATTATTCAATTAATTCGTACAAGTAGAACAACTGAAATCATTCAACAAAGATTAATGGATGAATTTGGAATGTCTGATAAACAAGCTAAAGCTGTAAGAGAAATGCAATTACAACGTTTAGCTGGTTTGGAAAGAGAAAAGATTGAAGAAGAATTAAATAATTTATTAATTACAATTGCTGATTTAAAAGATATTCTTGCTAATGAAGAACGTATCTTAGAAATCATTAGAAATGAATTATTAGAAATGAAAGAAAAATATGGTGATAAACGTCGTACTGAAATTATTCAAGGAACATTTGATATTGAAGATGAAGACTTAATTCCAGTAGAAGATGTTATCATCTCACTTACAAATAATGGTTATGTAAAACGTATGCCAGTAGATACTTATAAATCTCAAAACAGAGGTGGACGTGGTGTTAAAGGTATGTCAACAACACAAGATGATGTGATTAGTTCACTTATTCATATGTCAACACATGATGATTTATTGATCTTTACAAATAAAGGAAAGGTATACCGTTTGAAAGGATATAATATTCCTGAATTTGGTAGAACTGCTAAGGGATTACCAATTGTTAATATTTTAAATCTTGATAAAGATGAAAGTGTTAAATCATTAATTAATATTAATAAGAAAATGATTGAAGAAGATAAACATTGGTATTTATTCTTTGCTACTGAACAAGGTTTAGTTAAACGTGTTGATATTTCAGAATTTGAAAACATTAGACAAACAGGTAAGATTGCTATTAAGTTAAAAGAAGATGATTCTTTAGTTGGTGTTAAATTAACTAAAGGGGATGATGAAATCTTAATTGCTGCTAGTAATGGTAAACTTGTAAGATTCTCTGAAGGTCATGTTAGACCAATGGGAAGAAGTGCAAGTGGTGTAAAAGGTATTAATGTTGATGGTTCTAAAGTTATTGGTATGACAACAAACCGTGAAGGACAATTAATTATGGTTGTTACGGAAAAAGGTTATGGTAAGATGTCACCAATTGATGAATATCGTGTTTCTAATCGTGGTGGAAAAGGTGTTAAGACAATTAATGTTACTGAACGTAATGGACAAATTGTGGCTATTAGAGCAGTAGAAGGTAATGAAGATTTATTAATTATTACTGATGATGGTATTGTGATTCGTTTACCTATGGAACAAGTTAAAACAGCAGGACGTGCGACTCAAGGTGTAAGACTTATTAAAGTACATGATAGCAAGGTTTCTTCTGTGGAAGTTGTTGCTAAAAATGAAGAAGAAGTTGTAGAAGAAGGTGAAGAAGAGTCAGAGTAATCTGACTCTTTTAGAAATGAATGGGGAAGAATTAAAAAGATTGTTTAATCGTTTAGATCATTCAAAGTTTAGAAGTTCTTTTCATCTTGCTAAAAAGTATAAAGATTATTGTAATGAAAAAGGCTTAGATGTTATAGAACAACACGCCAGAGATTTTATTTCTAAAAGAATAGCACCGGCTGTGATTTTAAATGATGGAAAGCAAACACCGATGAAAAATCATCCTGTGTTTATTGCTCAACATGCCACGGCTTCATGTTGTCGAGGGTGTTTATATAAGTGGTATCATATTAAGCCACATACACAGTTAAATGACAGTCAACAAGAGATGATTGTTCAAGTGATTATGGCTTGGATTAAAAGAGAATTGCAAAGAAAATAGCCTTGATGTATAATCAAGGCAGTTATTAATAATATAAGGGGAAAGAAAATGATTGATATTAATTTAATTAGAGAAAATCCTACTTTAGTCAAAGAAAATATGAAGAAAAAATTTCAAGATGAAAAAGTTGGATTAGTAGATGAAGCTTATAAATTAGATAAAGATTATCGTGAAGTTGTCACAAGAGCCAGTGAAATTAGAAGTTTAAGAAATAAATATTCTAAAGAAATTGGTGCTTTAATGAGAGAAGGCAAAAGAGATGAAGCTGAAGAAATTAAAGCAAAAGTAACTTCTATGGCAGAAGAATTAAAAGATTTAGAAGTTAAAGAAGAAGAATATGGTAAAGAATTAAAAGAAATCATGATGAAAATACCAAATATCATTCATGATTCAGTACCTATTGGAAAAGATGATTCAGAAAACGTAGAAATTCAAAAATACGGAGATCCAGTTGTACCTGAGTATGAAATTCCATACCATGCTGATATCATTGCTCGTTTTAATGGTTTAGATAAAGAAGCTTCAGGTAGAACAAGTGGAAATGGTTTCTATTATTTAATGGGAGATATCGCTCGTTTATCATCAGCAATGCTTTCATACGCTAGAGATTTCATGATTGATAAAGGATTTACTTATTGTATTCCACCATTCATGATTCGTAGTGATGTTGTTACAGGTGTTATGTCATTTGATGAAATGGATGCCATGATGTATAAAATTGAAGGTGAAGATTTATACTTAATTGGAACTTCTGAACATAGTATGATTGGTAAATTTAAAGATCAAATCGTTAAAGAAGAAGAATTACCAATTACAATGACTTCTTATTCACCATGTTTTAGAAAAGAAGTAGGTGCTCATGGTATTGAAGAACGTGGTATTTATCGTGTTCATCAATTTGAAAAACAAGAAATGGTTGTTTTATGTAAACCAGAAGAAGCTATGGAATGGTATGACAAAATGTGGTCATATACAGTTGAATTATTTAGAAGTTTAGATATTCCAGTAAGAACATTAGAATGTTGTTCTGGAGATTTAGCTGATTTAAAAGTTAAATCATGTGATGTTGAAGCTTGGTCACCAAGACAACAAAAATATTTTGAAGTTGGTTCTTGTTCAACATTAGGAGATGCACAAGCTAGACGTTTAGGTATTCGTGCTAAAGGTGAAAATGGAAATTATTATGTTTCTACTTTAAATAATACAGTTTTAGCTTCAACAAGAGCAGTTATTGCTTTTATTGAAAATAACTATAATGAAGATGGATCTATTAATATTCCAGAAGCGTTACGTCCTTATATGGGTGGTAAAGACATTATTATTCCTAAAAAATAGTCACTTCGGTGACTCTTTTTTATAGAAAGGTAAGAAAAAGATGGAATTATTTATAAGTGAAGCAGAAATTGAGGATGCTTCAATGATTATTGATTATTTAAATCAGGTTGGTGGAGAAAGTGATAACTTAACTTATGGTTTAAATGAATGTTATTTAAATGAATTTGAAGAAATGGAAGTTATTCAAGATTTTATTGATCAAGAAAATAGCTTACTTTTATGTGGTTTTATTGATGATGAACTTGTTTCTTTATTATCTATTCAAGGTGAACAAAAAGAAAGATTAAAACATATTGGTCATTTTGCAATCACTGTTAAAAAAGAATATTGGAATATGGGGATTGCTTCAATGATGATGGAAGAAGCTTTAGAAATGATCAAAGAAACATCTTTAAAAGTTCTTGATTTGGAAGTGAAAGAGGATAATTTATCAGCTATTAATCTTTATAAAAAGTTTAATTTTCAAGAAATAGGGAGATATCCTCAAATGTTTAATGTCAACCAAAAGTATTATGATGCACTTTTAATGAATTTATATATTGATTAAAAAACTAAAATACGTTATAATCATATTTGCCATTACAATAGGCGGCTTCGAACCATGTCAGGACCGGAAGGTAGCAGCATTAAGAAGTACCGTCTATGTGTGATGGTCTTTATTTTTAGAGGAAAAAAAGATGAATGATGAAGAATATATGGAAATAGCTTATCAAGAAGCTTTAAAAGCATTAAAACATGATGATGTGCCAATTGGATGTATCATTGTAAAAGATGATCAAATTATTGCCCGTGCATATAATCAAAGAGAGTATTTAAATCAAACTTATGGTCATGCAGAAATGTTAGCTATTGAAGAAGCTTGTAAAAAAATAGGAAGATGGCGCTTAGATGAATGTACACTTTATACAACTTTAGAACCTTGTTTAATGTGTTCGGGAGCTATTATTCAAAGTCATATTCAAAGAGTTGTTTATGGTGCAAGTGATACAAGATGGATGTCTTTAGATAAATTGATTCATTTACCAGATCCTAAACTTAATTATATTCCCATGATTCAATCAGATATTTTAAAAGATAAATGTTCAAAGTTAATAAAAGACTATTTTAAAAAGAAACGTCAAAAGATATGATTACTCATATCTTTTTTTCGTGTATAATGTAGGAGATAGGAGTTGAGAATATGTCATATAAAGCCTTGTATCGTACTTATCGTCCGCAAACATTTGAAGATGTCGCTGGACAAAGTCATGTTACAATTACATTAAAAAATGCAATTAAAGAAAATAGAATAGCGCATGCTTATTTATTTGCTGGACCACGTGGAACAGGGAAAACAACGATTGCTAAAATATTAGCTAAAGCTATTAACTGTACAGGAGATCATCCTCCATGTAATGAATGTCCTAACTGTAAAGCAATTACTCAAGGGGATCATCCTGATGTTATTGAAATTGATGCGGCAAGTAATAATGGAGTCAATGAAGTTAGAGATTTGATAGATAAAGTAAAATATGCCCCTATTAATGCTAAATATAAAGTTTATATTATTGATGAAGTTCATATGATGACACCTGAAGCATTCAATGCTTTATTAAAAACATTAGAAGAACCACCAGCACATATCGTATTTATTCTAGCAACAACAGAACCACATAAAATTTTGCCAACTATTATTTCACGTTGTCAAAGATTTGATTTCAAACGTGTGGATGAACATGATATTATTAGTCGTTTGGAATATGTATTAAAAGAAGAAAATGTAGAATATGATGAAGAATCTCTTGAAATTATTTCTAAGTTGGCTGATGGGGGAATGAGGGATGCTTTAAGTATTTTAGAACAATGTTTAGCGTATGATAGACATTTAACAGTAGAAAATATTAATAAAGTTTATGGTTTATTAGCAAATGATGAAAAAATACGTTTAATTAAATTATTACTGACAAAGGATATGAAGAATGTTTTAAAAACATTAGATCATATGATGTCTTTAAGTATTGATTTAAAGAGATTGACACAAGATTTAATAGATGTTTTAAAAGATGTTATTATTTTTAAAAACACGCAAGATTTATCTTTATTATTTGTTTTGCATAAAAACGATATCCAACAAATTGTTCCTTATATATTAGTAGAAGAAGCATTTCAAATGATTGATATTTTTATGGATGCAAGTAGTCATTATGGACAGGCTGTAGATTCATCAACATATTTTGAATTAGCTTTATTAAAGATATGTAATCAAATTGAAAATGAACATAAAGAAGTTGTTGTAGAAGAACCAAAAGTTATTGAAAATGTTTCACATGAAACATTGGTTGAAGTTCAACAAGAAGAAGTGGTTGAAAAACCAGTAGAAAAGATACAAGAACCAGTAATTGAACCTCAAGAATATTTACAAGAAAAGGTAGAAGAAAAGAAAGAACCGAAAGTTGAACAAGTAGAAACTCCTGTGGAAGAATCTAAAGAAGAGGTAAAAGAAGTAAAAACAACAGCTCAAATTGAAGTAGACTTTAATGACATTTTAAATATTTTAGTACAGGCAAAAAGAACAGTTTTAAATGATATTCAAGATAAATGGCCAGTTATTAGAAGATATTGTTATAATCTTAATACTGCTAAATATGCAAATATGCTATGTGATGCTAAACCTGTAGCTGCTGGTGAAAAAGGTTTTATTTTGACATTGAAATATCAACCAGAAGTGAATAGTATTAACTATACAGAAAATTATTATCCATTAAAAAATTTCTTAAAGGAAGTTTTAGGATCAGAATACGATTTTATTGCAGTAATGGAAGCAGATTGGCCAAATATGAGACAAAAATTTATTCAACTTAGTAAAGAAAAAAAATTACCACAACCACAACCAATTGTTTTACATCATATTGATGAATATCATGAACCGGTTGTAGAACTTACAGAAGCTCAACAATATGCGATTGATATGTTTGGTGATGAGATTGTTGAATTTGAAGAATAGGAGTGTATTATGAATTATCCAAAGTCATTTACAGATTTAGTTGAATGTTTTAAAAGACTACCAGGAATAGGTGGTAAATCTGCAGAAAGATTAGCTTATCATGTTTTATCAATGGATAAAGAATATGTCCAAGAGTTTGCAAATGTGTTATCTCATTTTCAAGATAATATCCATTACTGTAAAAAATGTGGACATATTTGTGAAGGTGAACTTTGTGAAATTTGTAAAGATGAAACAAGGGATCAATCAGTTATTTGTGTTGTAGAAAGTCCTAAAGATGTTTTTGCTATGGAAAAGGTAAGAGAATATCATGGATTATATCATGTTTTACATGGGACGATTTCTATGATTGATGGTAAAACGATAGATGATTTAAATATTAATTCTTTATTTGAAAGACTTGATGGAGTTAAAGAAGTGATTATTGCAACGAATCCAACAAGAGAAGGTGAAACAACAGCATTGTTTCTAGCTAAGTTGTTAGCGAAAAAAGGAATAGAAACAAGTAGAATTGCTAATGGATTACCAATAGGAAGTAATATTGATTATGCAGATGAATTAACATTATTAAAATCTTTAGAAGGAAGAAAGAAAATATAAGACCTTGCAAGAGGTATTTTCTTGTTTAAATAGAAAAATCAGTTATAATAATGAAGAAAGAGGAGAGAAGTATTATGACAGGAAAGTTTATTACATTAGAAGGACCAGAAGGTAGTGGAAAAACAACAGTTTCTAAAGAACTTGTAAAAATATTAAATGAAGCAGGATATAAAGTCTTACTTACAAGAGAACCAGGTGGGGTTGATATTGCTGAACAAATAAGAAATGTTATTTTAGATAAGAAAAATACAAAAATGGATGCACGTACAGAAGCTTTATTATATGCAGCAGCAAGAAGACAACATCTTGTAGAAAAAGTATTACCAGCTTTAAAAGAAGGGTATATTGTATTATGTGATCGTTTTGTAGATAGTTCACTTGCTTATCAAGGTGTTGCTAGAAATCTAGGAATTGATGAAGTTTATAATATGAATTTATTTGCGATAAACGATGTTATGCCAGATAAAACTTTATTTTTTGATATTGATTATAAAAAAGGATTAGAAAGAATTAAAGTTAATCAAAGAGAAACAAACCGATTAGATTTAGAAAAAAGTGATTTTCATAAAAATGTTTATGAAGGTTATTTAACAATTTGTAAACAATATAGTGATCGTATTGTAAAAATCAATGCAGATCAAAAGGTTGAAGATGTTGTACAAGATGCCTTAAAGGAAATTAAGAAAATATTATGATCAAAGATTATTTAAAAGAAAATCAACCTTTATTCTATAGAATTATTGAAAATGAATTTAACTTAAAAAAAATACCACATGCATTCTTACTTGTTGGAAATAATACTGATCAACCTTTACAGTTTCTAACAATGTCACTTATATGTAATGAAACCTTAGCTTGTGAACAATGTATAGATTGTCAAAAAGTATTAAACCATCAATATGCAGATATTATAGAAATTGATGGAGAAGAGGAAAGTATTAAAAAGAAACACATTGAAAATATACAAGAAACTTTCAAAAAGTCTTCTCTTGAAGGTAAGGCAAAAGTTTATATTTTAAAGAATGTTGAAAAAACAACCAAAGAAGCTATGAATGCTTTACTTAAAATATTAGAAGAACCAACAGAAGGTATTTATGCAATTTTTACAACTAAAAATATCAATCGTATTTTACCAACGATTATATCTAGATGTCAGGTTATAGAATTAAAACCAGATAATAAAGAAGTACTTAAAGAAAAATTGATTGCTAAAGGATATGAAGAAGAAAAAGCAAGTGTCTTATCTTATATTATTAAAGATGAAGATGATTTAGAAAATTTAAATCAGGATGATTTTGATGATATTATGTTACAAGCAATCAATTTTGTTGAGGATTTATTTTTATATAGAGAAAATCTTATCATAAACACACAAATTCATATGCTTAAAGATCATAAAGAAAAGGAAAATATTAAATTATTTATTAACTTTATTATTCTTGCACTTAAGGATATGTTTCACGTGAAACAAAATGAAAAAGCTGTTTTTTGTAATCACGTAAAATTTTTTAATTCACTAACATATGATAACAATGATATAATAAAGAAAATTGAATTATTATTAGAAACATCATACTTATTAGATACAAATGCTAATATTCCATTACTTATGGATAGTATGATGTATAGAATATAGAAAGGAATTTATATGGAAGAAATTAAACTTGCAAGTGTAAAATTTAAAAGTGCTGGTAAGATCTATTATTTTTCCACAAATTTAAAATTAAAAAAAGATGACCGAGTAGTTGTAGAAACTGCTAGAGGATTAGAACTTGGAGAAATATCACAGGAATTAAAAGATATATCAGAATTTAATTTAGATACAGAATTAAAAAAGATAGTTAGAAAAGCTACAAAAAAAGATATAGAAAATTATCAAAAAAATGTTAAGGATGCAAAACAAGCATTAGTAACATGTAAAGAAATTGTTTCAAGATATGATGTTAATATGCAACTTACTAATTGTGAATATACATTAGATAAAGCAAAAGTTATTTTTATGTATACTTCCGATGATCGTGTTGATTTTAGGGAACTATTAAAGGAATTAGCTGTTGTTTTCAAATGTAGAATAGAGTTAAGACAAATTGGTCCAAGAGATAAAGCAAAAGTAATTGGTGGAATTGGAACATGTGGTTTACCATTATGTTGTTCAACTCTTTTAGGAGAATTTAATGGAGTTTCTATTAATATGGCTAAAAATCAAATGTTAGCAATTAATATAGAAAAAATATCAGGTGCATGTGGAAGATTAATGTGTTGTTTAAAATATGAAGATGAAATTTATTCTTTAGAAAAAGAACGTTTTCCTAAAATAGGATCGCGTGTAAAATATCAAGATAAAGATGTAAAAGTAACAGGATTAAATGTTATTAATGATCTTGTTAAAATTGAAACAAATAATGGAATTGTATTCGTTGGTTTAGACGAAATTAAATTTGATAAAAATAATCATGCAGGAAAGAAAAATGGAAAACCAAGAAGTCATTAATTATTTATTAGCACATAATGATTTGAAAATTATCCAAAGAAAAGATATGTTTAACTTTTCTTTGGATACTGTTTTATTATCACAGTTTTGTACAATCAATAAAGATGTAAAAAATATTGTTGATTTTGGTACAAATAATGCGGCTATTCCATTATTGCTTTCAAAAAGAACACCTAAAAAAATTATAGGTATAGAAATTCAAGATGAAGCGGTTGATCTTGCTAGAAGAAATGTTGAGATGAATGATTTAAATGACCAAATTGAAGTCGTTCATGGAGATATTAAAGATGTTATCAAAGAGTTACCAAAAGCACAGCTGATTGTTTGCAATCCACCATTTTTTAAAGTAGGGGAAAATAGTAATTTAAATGATAATGAATATTTAACAATAGCACGTCATGAAATAAAAATTGATTTAGAAGGTATTATTTCAGCGGCAGCTTATTTATTAGACAACAAAGGAAGATTTGCAATTGTTCATCGACCTGATCGTATGATTGATATTTTAAATATTATGCAAAAATATGATGTTGAACCTAAAAGAATACGTTTTGTATATCCTAAAATGAATAGAGATTCACATGTCTTATTAGTAGAAGGAATGTATAAAGGAAAAAAAGGATTAAAAATCGAACCACCATTATATGCACATAATGATGATGGAAGTTACAGTAATGAAGTAAGAAGAATGTTTGGAGAGAAGATAGATGAATAGACAAAAGAGTTTTGAAAATGAAAGACCAACATTATATTTAGTAGCAACACCTATTGGTAATTTAGATGAAATGACATATCGATCTATTAATACTTTAAAAAATGTAAAATATATTGCTGCAGAAGATACAAGAAATACTGTTAAGCTTTTAAATCATTTTGAAATTTCAACAAAACTTATTTCTCATCATGAACATAACATAAAACAATCAATTCCTAAACTTATACAATTATTAGAAGAAGGAAATGATATTGCTTTAGTAAGTGATGCTGGTTATCCTGCTATTTCTGATCCTGGATATGAATTAGTTAAAGAAGCAATAGAACATGAAATAAATGTTGTTCCTATTTCAGGATGTAATGCTTGTTTAGATGCTTTAGTTGTTTCAGGAATTGCTCCACAACCATTTATGTTTTATGGTTTTTTAGATCATTTAGATAAGAAAAAGAAAAAAGAATTAATTGATTTAAAGAAATATAAAGAAACAATTGTTTTTTATGAATCACCACATAGAATTAAAAAAACATTAAATTTAATGTTAGATATTCTAGGAGATAGAAATATTGCTTTATGTAGAGAAATTACTAAAAAACATGAAGAAATCATTAGAGGTCATATTTCTGAAATTATTTCTATTGTAGAAGAATTAAAAGGAGAAATGGTTATTGTTGTTGAAGGTAGTCAAGAAGTAGAAGAAGAAATAACTTTTGAAACAACAATCAAGGAAGACGTAGATATGTATATTGAAAAAGGAATGTCTACTAAAGATGCAATTAAAGAAGTTGCTAAACAAAGAAATCTTAATAAAAATAGTGTTTATCAAGAATACCATTCTAAATAATGGTATTTTTTTGTTTCACGTGAAACAAAATTAAAAGCTATAAAAGATATATCATTTGTGGTATATTATAAAAAAGGAGGAAGTGGTAATATGTATAGCAAAGATAGCTACAATTATGGTAGACATGGAAGAAAAAGAAGATTAAAATCAATACCTGTAATTATTACATTATTGGTTGTGATATTAATATTAGGAGGTATTTATTTTTTACTATTTAATGAGAAAAATAAATATGAAGATTATAATACTTATAATGAAACAAATAAACAATATGGAACAGTACAACACTATGAAAAAGAAAATGATGATTTTTACATTTCATTATACTATCCTAAATTAAAAGAAAAGAATTTAAATAAAATTATTAAAGAATCATATAGCACATATTTAAAATCAGAAAAAAAGAAAAAGGATCAAAAAGATATATTATATCTAGATTACTCTTGTAAAAAGATTTATAAACAATATGTTGTTGTTGAATTAGATTATAAGCGTATTAATGAAGATGAGACAAAAACAAAAGCAACAAAATCTATAATGACATATGATTGTAAAACAAATCAATTAGTTGCTTTAAAAGATTGTTTACATGGTAAATATGGAGATTTATTAAATACATTGGGTGTAAATGAATATAACAAAGAATCAACATTAATAAAAGTTGATAAAGATAGTTTTACATATTATACAGATGATACATTAAAAAATAAAATTGTTGTTAATTATAAAGAATATAAAGATTACATAAAATTAGCAAATAAAAATATTCCATCTAATGCACCATTAGGTGTCAAAGCACCTAAGTTAATGAAAGTAGATCCAAAGAAAAAAATGGTTGCTATTACATTGGATGATGGACCACATAAAACATTAACAGAAAGAGCAATGAATGCATTTGAAAAATATAATGGTCGAGGAACATTCTTCGAATTAGGTCAAAACATGAATCTTTATCCAGATATTGTTAAATCAGTTTATGAAAGAGGACATGAGATAGCAAGTCATACATATCAACATGCACAACTTACAAAATTAGATGCTACTGCTTTAGATGAAGAAATTAAGAAAACACAAGATGCTTGTTTCAAAGCAACAGGTACTGAACAGACACTTGTTAGACCTCCATATGGAGCAAAAAACGATGCAGTTAAATCAGCCTTCAACACATATGGTTTAAGTATGATTTTATGGGATGGAGATACAGAAGATTGGCGTTATAGTAAAGCAACAGATGGTGCACAAATAGTATGTAATAATATTATAAGAGATGCTAAAGCAAAAACTGGTGATGGTAATATTGTCTTGATTCATGATATTCATGAAAATTCTGTTGCTGGATTAGAAATGGCTTTAGATCAATTAAGTAAAGAAGGTTATCAATTCGTTACTGTATCAGATTTATTAAAATATAAAGGACATTCTGAATATAAATAGTATAGTTTAGGCTATACTATTTTTGTTTCACGTGAAACATATTTTCTTTCAATGAAACTCATTGACATTGATTTAAGGGTTTGATAAAGTTAATAAGGATACAATAAATACGAAGAATGGAAGATGTTAAAGCAAAACATTTAGAGAGCTGATGGCTGGTGAAAATCAGTATGTTAAACTTTAAGAGATGGCCCAGGAGTAGTTATTTCAAATAGTTAGAAATAATCGTTAACTGCGTTAAAGTTTTGAGTGACACAGCAATGTGTAAAAAAGGTGGTACCGCGATTATTCGTCCTTTTATAAGGGCGTTTTTTATTTTTATAAAGGAGATTAGAAGATGAAAGACGAAAAAGATTATTATCTTACAACAGCAATTACTTATACTTCAGGTAAACCTCATATTGGAAATACTTATGAAATTATTTTAGCTGATGCAATTGCTCGTTTTAAAAGACAAGAAGGGTACAATGTTCGATTCCAAACAGGAACAGATGAACATGGACAAAAAATTGAAATTAAAGCTAAAGAAGCAGGAATTGAACCAAAGCAATATGTAGATCAAGTTGCAGGTGTAGTTAAAAATATTTGGGATATGATGGATACATCGTATGATCGATTCATGAGAACAACTGATGAATATCATGAAAAACAAGTACAAAAAATCTTTAAAAAATTATATGACAAAGGTGATATTTATTTAGGTCATTATGAAGGTAAATATTGTACAGCATGCGAATCATTCTTTACTGAATCACAATTAGTTGATGGTAAATGTCCTGATTGTGGGGGAGATGTACATGATGCCAAAGAAGAAGCATACTTCTTTAAATTATCTAAATATCAAGATCGTTTAATTAAACATATCGAAGATCATCCAGAATTTATTCAACCAGTTTCAAGAAAAAATGAAATGATGAATAACTTCTTAAAACCAGGATTACAAGATTTATGCGTTTCTAGAACATCATTTAAATGGTCTATTCCAGTTGATTTTGATCCTAAACATGTTGTTTATGTATGGATTGATGCCTTAACAAACTATATTACAGGACTTGGATATGATGCAGATGGAAATCATGGTGAATTATATAAAAAATACTGGCCTGCTGATTTACATTTAATTGGTAAAGATATCGTTAGATTTCATACAATTTATTGGCCAATTATGTTAATGGCATTAGATATTCCATTACCTAAACAAGTATTTGGACATCCATGGTTATTACAAGGTGAAAGTAAAATGTCCAAATCAAAAGGAAATGTTATCTATGCAGATGATTTAGTAGATATCTTTGGTGTTGATGCAGTAAGATATTTCGTATTACATGAAATTCCATATGATAATGATGGAAGTATTACATGGGATTTATTAGTAGAAAGAATTAATAGTGATCTTGCTAACGTTTTAGGAAACTTAGTTAATAGAACAATTGCTATGTCTAATAAATACTTTGGTGGTATTGTAGAAAACAAAAACGTATGTGAAGACGTAGATCAAGAATTAAAAGATTTAGCGTTAGCTATGCCAGCTAAATCTATTGCTAAAATGGATGAATTCAAAGCATCAAATGCATTAGATGAAATCTTCAACTTATTAAGAAGAACAAACAAATATATTGATGAAACAATGCCATGGGCATTAGCTAAAGATGAAACTAAAAAAGATCGTTTAGCTACAGTATTATATAACTTAATTGAAGCAATCAGATTCTCAGCAGTTATGCTATATCCATATATGCCTTCAACAGCTACAAAAATCTTAGATCAAATTAATACAGATCAACGTGATTTTGAAAGCTTAAAAGAATTTGGAAACTATGCATCAGGAACAAAAGTAGTTGAAAAACCAGAAATGTTATTTGCTAGATTAGATCCAAAAGAAGTTGCTAAAAAAGTAGAAGTTATTGAAGCAAAACAAAAAGCTTCTATCAAAGCTGTAAAAGAAAAGAAAGAAAAAGAAGCTAAAGAAACAAAAGAAGAAATTACAATTGATGACTTTTCTAAAATTCAATTAAAAGTAGGAAAAGTTATTAAATGTGAAAAACATCCAAATGCTGATAAATTATTAGTAAGCCAAATTGATGTTGGTGAAGAAACACCAAGACAAATCGTAAGTGGTATTGCTGATGTTTATTCACCAGAAAAATTTACTGGTAAAAAAGTTATTGTTGTAACAAACTTAAAACCAGCTAAATTAAGAGGCGTAGAATCACAAGGTATGGTTCTTGCCGGTGGAGATAAAAAAGTATTAGGTGTTGTAGATGCAGGAGAATTACCAGTAGGTACAACAATCAGATAATCTAAAATCGCATGATTTCATGCGATTTTTTTTCTATTTCATCTATATTTTTTTATTTAACTATAATATAATATCCAAGTACAAAGTAAAATTGAATAATATTTATAGGTTTTAAATATTTAATATTTAAATTAAAAAGGAATCAGGTGAAATACCTGAACGGTCCCGCCGCCGTAATGTGGAGAATAAGCATCAAAGTCACTGGGAAACTGGGAAGACGCTTAAACAATGAAACAGAGTCGGAATACTTGCCTATATCTAAGGATACACTTTACGGAGTATAAAGTAGTTCTTCTAGATAAACTAGGATAACTATGCCTAGTTTTTATTTAGGAGTTATTTAATTTGAAGGGGGAAAGAATATGAAAATGAAAAAAATTGTATGCAGTCTTATGATTTCAGTATTATGTTTTATGACTGCTATTTCTGGTGTATCGGCAGCTTCTTATGATACATCAAAAATTAATGATGCTTATTCTAAAGTTGTTGAATATTATAAAAATAACAATACTTTAAATAATGCAGATAAAATTCTTGCTGTAGAATCTTTAGGGTTAGAAGCAGAAAGTAATCAATTTGATATTTCTTCAGTAGATTTTAGTAAAACATCACTTTCTAAAAAAATTGTAACAGAAGTTTTATTAGGAATTGATCCTACAAAAGACAAAGAAACATTAGAAAGCCAAATTGATGAAAATGGTAATGTTGAAGGTAGCTGGGGAGCTTCTTCAGATATTTGGACATTATATGCTTTATATGCTACATCATCAGAAAAAACAAATTTACTTGCTGATAAGTTAAATACAGATTTAGCATCATCTAGTGTTTGTGGTTATGAATGGGGTGGAGTTTACTATGCTGACTATGATACTACAGGATGGGTTATCGAAGGTTTAGCAGTTGTTAATAAAGAAAAATATGCCACTACTATTAATAAAGCAATTGATTATATAAAAAGTAATACAACTGTAAAAACAACAGGATGGATTACTACTGATAATGTAGATACTCAATCTCAAGTATTAGAAGGAATGTTTGCTTATGATGCAAATGCTTTATTAAATGATAATTATACTATTCATCCAGTTGATTGCCTTTTAAATACACAATTAAGCGATGGTTCATTCCCAAGTAGTTATAATGCTGAATATACTACTGCAGAAGTAGCAAAAACATTAGGTACATATAAAAATGGATCAGTAATTATTAAGGCAAAAAAAGCATATGATAAAATATTAAATCCAGAAGAACCTGATAATAAACAACCAACAAATGCTAATAGTACAGTTCAGTCAACACAACCAACTGAAAATTCAAATAAAAAATCTACTTCAGTAAAAACTGGAGATGAAACTAACATTGTTATCTTTGTTTCATTATCAATGGTATCTGGTGGATTATTCTTAGTATTAAGAAAAGAATATGAAAGAGTTCATTAATAAAATAAAAAATATGGATAAA
The DNA here is from genome assembly GCF_003024685.1 of Faecalibacillus intestinalis. Classification (GTDB taxonomy): domain Bacteria; phylum Bacillota_I; class Bacilli_A; order Erysipelotrichales; family Coprobacillaceae; genus Faecalibacillus; species Faecalibacillus intestinalis. Next base: position 274,182 of record NZ_PYLQ01000002.1, read on the forward strand.
ACAAAAAGAATTGTAATATTATTTATTACAATTTCTTTTGTTTTTATTGGTGGTTTTTCAATTTATAATGGAGTTACTGGAAATTATCAAGATAATTCAGTAGCTCAAGTAAGTTCTATAAAAGAAAAAAATACTAAGGAAAAGAAAGAAGAAAAAAAATCAAAATCAGAAGAAGTTAATCAAACAGAAAAAAAGAAAGAAACTACACAAAAAGAAGAACAATCATCTTCTCAAGAAAACAATAAACAAACATCTTCTGAAGAAAAAAAAGAGTCAACAAATAATGAAAAAAAATCTACAAATACTACTGTACAAAGCAGCAGTAAGAACAGTAATGTAAATCATTCACAAAGTTCTACTAGTAATTCTCAAACAAATAGTGGACAATCAAGTAACAATCAATCTCAAAATTCTTCTAGTAATACCAATCAACAACCAAATACGGAAAAAATAAATGTAAGTATTCAAGTTATTGGGATGGGAAATACAATGATGTCTGGAACATTAAATGTTGATAAAAATAGTAATGCATTAAGTGTTTTAAAAACTTTAGCAGCTAAGAATGGAAAAGAAGTAGCTGGAAGTGATTACTATGTTTCAGGAATAGGTGGTTTATATGAAAAACAACATGGACCAATGTCAGGATGGATGTATAGTGTTAATGGTGTTGCACCTAATAAAGCAGCCATAAAATATGATTTAAATGACGGTGACCAAGTTGTTTGGTATTATGTAAATTATAATTAAGGAAATAAATTATGCATTCAAATAAAGTAAAAGAAATAAGTTTAATAGGAATATTAGCGGCAGTTAATATTGCTTCACGTATATATTTACAATTCTTACCCAATATTAAACCTGTAACATCTATTATTATTATATCAGTTATGTTATTTGGTTTAGGATTTGGTGTTAAGTTAAGTGTTGTTACAACAGTAGTTTCTAATTTATTTTTAGGAATGGGAACATGGACGTTCTTTCAAATATTAGCTTGGGTTGTTATTTGTTTAATTACTCAGTTTTTGATGGATTTTTTAAAGAAGATAAATAAGGAACCAAAACTGTTTCCTATGGCTTCCTTTTCCTTTTTTATGGGATATGTCTTTGGTATTGTTGTGTCACTTGAACAATTAATGTTAGGTGGTCCTTCTTTATATATTGTTTATTATATGGCAGGATTGTTATTTGATACTTTTCATGCAGTAGGAAACTTTTGTTTTTATTTAATATGTGCACCTATTTTAATGAAAGTATTAAAAAAGGAATCAGAAAGAATAAGATTAAAACAAGACTAAGTTCTTGTTTTTCTTTTTGATTGAATTATAATTAAATAAGAATTTATCATGAAAGGAAGAGTTTTATGATTGTAAATGAAGAAGCAGTTAAAAAGATATTAGAAGAAGTAAAACCAGCAAAATTAGTTGCAGCTACAAAATATGTAGATGTTAAAGAAATTGAAAAATTAGAAAAATTAGGAGTTACTTGTTTTGGTGAAAACAGAGTACAAGCCTTTTTAGAAAAGTATGAAAATTATCATGGTAATGGTGAGTTTCAATTTATTGGAACTCTACAACCAAATAAAGTGAAATATATTATTGATAAGGTGACATTGATTCATGCAGTAGATCGTTATTCTTTATTAAAAGAAATTGAAAAACAAGCCGCTAAAAGAGATTTAGAAATGCCTGTTTTAATTCAAGTAAATATTGCTAAAGAAGAAAGTAAACATGGTTTTGAAGTAGAAGAAATTGATGAAGTATTTAATAGTTTAAAAGATTATCCTCATGTCAAAGTAAGAGGACTTATGATGATGGCACCACATATTGAAAGTAGTGAAACTGAAAGGTATTTTAAAATGACACAAGAGCTTTTACAAAGACTTCAAAAAGATTATCCAATGTATCAATTGGATCAGTTATCAATGGGAATGTCTAATGATTATCATGAAGCTTTAAAACATGGATCAACAATGATTAGAATTGGAAGTGCTTTATTTAAATAGATATGAAAATATTTATTTTTTTGTTTAAATAATAAAATTTCAAATAATTTGACATAGTGTGACAAAAGCGTATAATGTTAGCAGCCGAACAAAAAAGGAGACATTTATGGAACATCGAATAGGAATGGAAATACGTGTTTTGTCTAAATATATGGGACGTTATTTAGATGATATTCATGGTATTGATTGTATGTTATCAGGACCGCAGGGGCTAATTCTTATTTATTTATGTGAAAATGATGAAGAAGTTTATCAAAAAGACATAGAAAAATATTTTAATATTAGAAGATCAACTGCAACAGGTCTTTTAAATTCTTTAGAAAAGAACGGATATATCACAAAAGAACCTGTTGAAAATGATAAACGTATGAAAAAAATCAAAGCAACTGAACATGCGTATAGTACAGTAGAAAAGATTGATAATCATGTTATTCAATTAGAAAAAATTATGTTAGATGGAATTGATGAAAAAGAAGTGAAACAATTTAGAAATACGATTTCTAAAATGACACTTAATTTAGTAAAGGAGTCAAAAAATGGATAAATTATATTACATGGGAATTGATGTAGGATCAACAACAGTAAAATTATATGTGGAAGATCAAGAACATCAATGTATCTATTCAAAATATCAAAGACACTACTCTGATGTTAAACCAGCAATAGAAAGTCTAATTAAAGAAGTTCAAGAACACCATGGAAACTTACCAGTTAAAGTAGTTATGACTGGATCAGGTGGGCTTTCTTTATCAAAACACTTAAATGTAGAATTCGTTCAAGAAGTGATTGCTTGTACAAAGACAGTAGAAACATATATTCCTGAATGTGATGTCGCAATCGAATTAGGTGGAGAAGATGCAAAAATCACTTATTTTGAATCAACTCTTGAACAAAGAATGAACGGAACTTGTGCAGGTGGTACAGGAGCTTTTATTGATCAAATGGCTTCTTTATTACAAACAGATGCTGCAGGATTAAATGAACTAGCTAAAAACTATGAAACAATTTATCCAATTGCTTCTCGTTGTGGTGTTTTCGCAAAAACAGATATCCAACCATTAATTAATGAAGGTGCAGCAAGAGAAGATATTGCTATTTCTATTTTCCAAGCAGTTGTTAATCAAACAATTAGTGGTCTTGCTTGTGGTAAACCTATTCGTGGTAAAGTTGCTTTCTTAGGTGGTCCTCTTTATTTCTTAGATCAATTACGTGCACGTTTTATTGAATCATTAAATTTAAAAGATGAAGATGTTATTTTCCCTCAAAACTCTCAATTATTCGTTGCTATGGGAGCTTGTTTACTTGCTAGAGAAGATAAAATTAAACAAACAAGTATAGATGAATTAGTGAATATTTTAGATTCATTAAAAGATGGTATTTCTGATGAAACAGATACTTTGAAACCATTATTTGAAACAGAAGAAGATCGTATTGAATTTAGAAATAGACACTACCGTACAAAAGTAAAGAAAAGAGATTTAAATACATATCAAGGAAAAGCTTTCTTAGGTGTAGATGTTGGTTCGACAACATCTAAAGCTGTACTAGTTGATGAAGATGGTTCTGTATTATACACATTCTATTCATCTAATGAAGGAAATCCTATTGAAGTCGTACGTAAAATCTTAAAAGAAATCTATGAAATCTTACCTAAAGGAGTAGAACTTGTTCATGCTGGGTCAACTGGATATGGTGAAGCTTTAATTAAATCTGCATTTAAAATGGATGTCAGTGAAGTAGAAACAATCTCTCACTTTACAGCCGCTAAATATTTTAAAGATGATGTTTCATTTATCTTAGACATCGGTGGACAAGATATGAAAGCTATCAAGATCGAAGATGGTATTATTCAAGATATCTTATTAAATGAAGCTTGTTCATCAGGATGTGGATCATTTATTGAAACATTCGCAAAATCATTAGGATACAATGTTGCTGATTTCGCTAATCTAGCTTTACAATCAACAGCACCAATTGATTTAGGATCACGTTGTACTGTATTTATGAACTCTAAAGTAAAACAAGCACAAAAAGAAGGAGCTAAGATTGAAGATATTTCTGCAGGTCTTGCTTATTCTGTTATTAAAAATGCTTTATATAAAGTTATTAAATTACGTTCGCCTGAAAGTATTGGTAAATCAGTATTAGTACAAGGTGGAACATTCTATAATGAATCTGTTTTAAGAGCTTTTGAACAAGAAACAGGAATCAAAGCGATTCGTCCAGATATCGCTGGATTAATGGGTGCTTTTGGTATTGCTTTAATTGCTAGAGAAAGATATCAAGGACAAGGAACAACATTACTTAATAAGGAACAAGTTGATGCTTTCGGTTATGAAAGTACAATTCGTTATTGTCAAAAATGTACAAATCATTGTATGTTAACAGTTTCTTCATTTAATGATGGTAGTGAACATATCAGTGGAAACAGATGTGAAAGAGGAGCAAACTTACCTCCTAAATCAAAACAATTACCAAACTTATATGATTATAAATATCGTCGAGTTTTCAATTATCGTTCATTAACGGCTAAAGAAGCAAAACGTGGAACAGTAGGTATTCCTCGTGTCTTGAATATGTATGAAAATTATCCTTTCTGGCATACATTATTTACTGATTTAAAATTCAGAGTAGTCTTATCACCACGTTCAAGTAAAAAAATCTATGAAAAAGGAATTGAATCTATTCCATCAGAAAGTGTATGTTATCCAGCTAAATTATCACATGGACATATTGAAAGTTTAATTGAAAAAGGAATTAAATATATTTTCTATCCTTCAGTAGCTTATGAAAGAAAAGAAAATGTTACTCAAGGAAATCATTACAACTGTCCAGTCGTAACTTCTTATCCAGAAGTTATTAGAAATAACGTAGATAACTTAGAAACAAATGAAATCATCTTTAGAAATCCATTCATGGATTTAAGTAACCGAAAAACAATGTTTACAAACTTAAAAGATGAATTTAAATCATTTGGAATTAGTGATAAAGAATTAAAAGCAGCAATTGAACATGCTTATGAAGAACTACAACAATGCCGTTTAGATATTCAAGGAGAAGGGGAAACAGTCCTTGCATATTTAAAAGAAAATAATATGACAGGTGTTGTTTTATCAGGTAGACCATACCATGTTGATCCAGAAATCAACCATGGATTGGCTGATTTAATTACTGGTGAAGGCATGGCTGTTTTAACAGAAGACAGTGTTTGTCATTTAGATAAAGAATTAGAAGAATTACGTGTTGTGGATCAATGGACATATCACTCAAGAATGTATCATGCAGCATCTTTTGTATCATCACAACCTAATTTACAATTAATTCAATTAACATCATTTGGTTGTGGGTTAGATGCTGTAACATCAGATCAAGTAGCTGAAATCTTAAATGCGAGAAATAAAATCTATACACTTATTAAAATTGATGAAGGAAGTAACTTAGGTGCTATTCGTATCCGTATCCGTTCCTTAAAAGCAACAATTGATAAACAAGAAAATAAAGAAATTGATTTATCTAAAAAATATAAACCAGTGAAAGTACCATTCACTAAAGAAATGAAAGATGATCGTTGGACAATTCTATGTCCACAAATGTCACCAATCCATTTCCAATTTGTTGAAAAGGCAATGCAAGAAAGTGGTTATAACTTAAAAGTTTTACCATCAGTAGATAAAGGAGCTACTGAAGCAGGATTAAAATATGTCAACAATGATGCCTGCTATCCAAGTATCCTTGTTGCTGGACAAATGATGGAAGCTTTAACAAGCGGTGAATATGATGTCAACAAAACAGCCTTGATCATTTCTCAAACAGGTGGTGGATGTCGTGCGACAAACTATATCGGATTTATCCGTAAAGCTTTAAAAGATGCTGGTTTAGAACAAGTACCAGTTATCAGTGCCAACTTACAAGGTATCGAATCAAACCCAGGATTTAAAATTACTTATCCTCTTGCTAAGAAAGTTATTATCGGTGCAATGTATGGAGATTTATTCATGAGAGTCCTTTATCGTGTAAGACCATATGAAAAAGAAAAAGGAAGTGCTAATAGACTTTATCAATCATGGGTAGAAAAATGTATGAAAAATATTGAAACAGGTAGCATGAAAGAATTTAAGAAAAATGTTTATCAAATCGTAAAAGATTTTGATGAATTACCTTTATTGGATATCAAGAAACCAAGAGTTGGTTTAGTAGGAGAAATCCTTGTTAAATTCCATCCAACTGCTAATAATCAAATTGTTGATATTATTGAAAGAGAAGGTGGAGAAGCAGTTATGCCTGATTTAATTGATTTCTTCCAATATTGTTTCTATTCAACAACATTTGAAAGAAAACATTTCAATGCGACAGCTAAAGCTGCTAAGCTATGTGAATTCGCAGTTAAAGCCGTTGATTTCTTAAGAAAAGATATGATCAAAGCTTTAGAAAAATCAAAACGTTTTGCTCCACCAGCTTCTATTGAACATCTTGCTGATAAAGCTAAAGAAGTTGTTTCAATTGGTAACCAAACGGGTGAAGGTTGGTTCTTAACTGGTGAAATGATTGAACTTATTGAAAGTGGAGCACCAAATATTGTATGTATGCAACCATTTGGATGTTTACCTAACCATGTTACTGGTAAAGGAGCAATCAAAGCTTTAAGAAAGAAATATCCTCAAAGTAATATTGTTGCTGTAGATTATGATCCAGGAGCAAGTGAAGTTAACCAATTAAATCGTATTAAATTAATGTTATCGACAGCATTTAAAAACTTAAATAAATAGAAAAATAGTGGTTCATTTTTGAACCACTATTTATATTTTGATAAGATTGCAGGTTGATAACATCATATTTGTTTTATTAATTGAATAATGATTTTTAATAGCACAAATGATTAAACTATCTCTACTTTCTTTATAGGATAATGTTTCACATTCAGCAAGAGAAAGCATAAAGTTTGTTTTCTTTAAATCAATATTTAAAACTAAACTCATTTGAATAAGATCATCTCTTTGAGGTGGAATTTTTCCATTAAGAATACCATTCAAAGTGTTTTCATCAATTCTTGTTTCATTATATAACTTGATTGTAGGAATACAGTAATATCCTAATAAAGCATAAAAATAAGTTAAAAAATCTAAATTTGGAAATTCGTGTTTTACTTCATCAATATTGGCACATGTATCAACAAGCATAAATAATCTATCGGCATTCATCATATCACCTACTTATTATAATTCTAACCCCTTTTAAATCATTGAACAAGTTTAAAAATATTTATTTTACTAATAATATTTTATAATAATAGTTTTAAAAAGATTGTAGAAAAAAAGAAGTTAAAAAAGGATATAAAATCTAAATAATTTGCATAAAATAGTATAAAAGAGTATGATATGAATAAGAAGGGGATGTTTATTATGTGCTTAGGATTATTAATGATGCTCTTGGCAGGTAGTGTAGTTTATTTTGGTAAGAGTTATTTTGAATATAAATTGAGGGAAGAGTAATCTAGCATTCGCTAGATTATTTTTTTTAAAATGAAAAAACTGATTAGTCTACTTGTATTATTTTTATTATGTGGATGTTTTCCACAATCTTACCAAAATATAGAAAATAAATTTAAACAAGATCAATGTTTTAAATATCATTATCAGCTTTTAAATAAAAAACAAAAACAACTCTATCAAATAATTTATAATATTGCTCATACAAGAAAACAAAATATTTATATTAAAGAAAAACAGATAGATAAAGTAAGTAAAATTGTTAATGCAGTTTTAAAGGATCACCCAGAGTTATTTTATATTAAGGAATGGTCTCTTAATACAAATGGTCTTTTTAATTTTGAATATAGTATGAAAGAAAAAGAAATTCTTAAAGATCAAAAAAGGATAAAGAAAATTGTCAAACAACTAAAAGAGGATACACAAGATTTAAAATCCTATCAAAAAATAAAATATATTTATGATGATGTTATTACTCATTGTAAGTATAATGAACAAGCAAAATATAACCAAGAAATAATCAGTGTTCTTATTAATCATCAATCAGTTTGTAGTGGTTATGCAAAAACAATGCAATATCTACTCAATCAATTGCATTTTAAAGCAACATTTTTAACAGGGAAAACAATAAAAGGAAGAAAAGACAAACATGCAATAAATATGATAAAATATGACAATGATTATTATTATATAGATGCAACCTGGGGTGATTTAGTATTAGATGATGAGGAAATCATCAATAATAATTATTTGATGTTTGATAGTCAAACAATGAAACAAATGTATGATTTAGATGATCATTATAAAATAACTAAAAATGATAAACATACTTATTTTAAAGAAGAAGGGTTGTATTTTGATTTATATCAATTAAATACTTTAAAAGCTAAAATAAATAAAAATCAAAGAGAATGTTATTTTCAATTTTCAAATGAAGTATATAATGATGCTAAAGAAAGATTAACAAAAAAAGGAGATGCCTATCGTTTAATAGAAGGGGTAGATCATATTCAATATATCACGAATGATCAATTGAAGACGATTTATTTAAAATGGTAAAGTTATGAAAAGAATTAATGAAATTGTTGTTGTTGAAGGAAAAACAGATAGCCAATTATTAAAAGAATTATATGATGTAGATACTATTGAAACACATGGACTAGGATTAGATGATAAAACATTAGAGCTTATTAAAGAGGCTAGTAAGACAAGAGGTGTTATTGTTTTAACAGATCCAGATTATCCAGGTTTAAGGATTAGAAACCAAGTGGAGAAATATGTACAAAATTGTAAACATGCTTTTGTTGATAGAAAAGATGCAATTGGTAAAAAGAAACTAGGTATTGCTGAAGCAAATAAAGAAGCTGTAAAGAAAGCAATTGAAAATGTTGTTACATTTTCAAATCAAGAAGAAAGTATTTCTTGGAAAGAGTTTTTAGAATTAGATATTATTGGAGATAAAAAGAAAAGATTAAAGGTTTATGATTTATTTCATTTAGGATATGGCAATGCAAAAACTTTGTTTAAAAGATTAAATATGGTGGGTATTTCCAGGGAAATGATAGAGAAGGAGTTAGAGAATGAAGGATATAGCGACTAAAAGTACAACTCAATATATATTAGATAAATATGATTTATATCCTAAAAAGAAATATGGGCAAAACTTTTTAATTGATCCTCATGTCGTAGAAAAAATCGTTCGTTGTTCAAGTGTTAATGAAAAATGTGCAGTGATTGAAGTAGGACCTGGAATTGGTGCTTTAACTCAAGTATTAGCACGTTATGCAGGATATGTAAGAAGCTATGAAATAGATACACGTTTTAAAGGAGTCTATGAAGAGTTTTTAAATCAGGAAAATATTGAGATTGTTTTTGAAGATTTTTTAAAAGTAAATTTAGAGGATTTAATGACTTTAAAGGATAAGTATGAAAAAGTTATTTTAGTAGCCAATTTGCCTTATTATATTACAACTCAAATTATTGAAAAGGTTTTAACTGAAAGTAAAGTTATTGATGAAATTGTCGTGATGGTACAAAAAGAAGTGGCTTTAAAATATACAAGCGATTATAAAAGTCCACTGATGTATATGATTGAAGATATGGGTAAAATTGAATATATGTTTACAGTAAGTCAAAATGTTTTTATTCCTGCACCTCATATTGATAGTGCTATTTTAAAGATTACAATTAATAAGGAAGCTAATTTAGATTTATATAAAGTATTAAATAGTGCTTTTAAACAAAGAAGAAAAACGATTTATAATAATTTAAAACAAGAATATCAAAATGCATTAGATGTTTTAAATGAAAATCAAATAGATCAAAAATTAAGATGTGAACAACTTACATTAGAAGATTATCAGGCTATCACAAAATCATTATATAAACATACTATATAATGGTGATAGAATGAAGATAGGTGATATTGTAAGTAGAAAAAAATATCATCAAGATATTATTTTTGAAGTCATTGATATACAAGAAAATATTTGTTATTTAAGAGGAATAGAGTATCGTCTTATTGCGGATAGTGAAATAGATGATTTAGAGCTTGTTCAAGAGAAAAGAGTAATAGAAGATGTGCATTTACCACAAGAAAAATGTTTAAAGGGAAGTGTTTTACATTTAGATGGAGATCCTTCTTATTTAAAGATGTGTATGAAAAAATATCAAGAATATGGTATTAGAGCATATGGTTATTATTTTAAAGAAGAAGAGTTTGCTAGTAAAATAACCAACCTATTAAAAAAACATAATCCACATCTTTTAGTCATTACAGGACATGATGCCTTGAAAAAAAATGGACATAAAAGAAATAGTCAAGATTATTTGCACAGTTTAGATTTTGTAGAAGCAATCAAAAAGGCTAGAGAATATCAACCCGACAAAGATGCATTAGTAATCTTTGCAGGAGCGTGTCAGTCATACTATGAACTTCTAGTAGCGAGTGGTGCTAACTTTGCATCAAGTCCTTCAAGAAAAAATATTCATGCGTTAGATCCTGTTATTATCACAACTCAAATCGCAAGTACAAATATTAAAGAGTATGTTGATTTAGAAAAAGTTATAGAGAAAACCTCTTTTAAACAATTAGGCGTTGGTGGAATTGATACAAGAGGGGTTGCCAGAAATTTGTATCCGAGGTAATGAAAAATGAAAGTAAGAGCATATGCAAAAGTAAATTTAGCGTTAGATGTTGTAAGAAAAAGAGAAGATGGATATCATGATTTAGAAATGATCATGGCACCTATTACTTTACATGATCTCATTTATATTAATGTCATTGATGAAGGAATTGAAATTGAGTCAAATAGTAAGATCGTTCCTACCAATCAAAGAAATATTATGTATAAAGTTGCTAAGTTGATGCAAGAAAGATACGGATTAAAAAAAGGTGTTAAGATCTTTGTCTATAAGCATATTCCAACGCAAGCAGGATTAGCTGGTGGAAGTGCTGATGGAGCAGCAGTTATTAAAGCTATGAATAAATTATTTCATTTAAATTTATCTTATGAAGAAATGGCTGCTTTAGGAAAAGAAGTAGGAGCAGATATTCCATTTTGTATTTATGAAAAAACAGCTTTTGTTGAAGGTGTTGGTGAAAAATTACAATTTATTGATGAACCTTTTGAAGCTTATTTATTACTTGTAAAACCTAAAAAAGGTGTTTCAACTCAAAAAGCATTTACTTCATTAGATTTATCTAAGGTAAAACATCAAGATTGCAGAAAGATGAAAAAAGGAATTGAAATGAATGATTATCAAGCAGTTATTGATAATCTACAAAATACATTAGAACTTCCTTCTATTAAAATGGTGCCACAAATTAAAGAAATCAAAAAAGAAATGATGAAGTTAGGTTTTGATGGAGCTTTAATGTCAGGAAGTGGTTCATGTGTATTTGGTATTACTAGAAATCAAGAAATTATGAATAAAGGATATGAATTCTTTAGAAAACGTTATTTTTTTGTTAGAAAATCGAAAATTTTAAACAAGGAAGAAAATCTGTGATAAGATTTTCTTTTTTTGAAAAGATGTAGGAATTTGCAATAAATTGTCTTATTCATCTTTAATTATGAGTTATATTTTGTTAGAATGACGTCGTAGAGGGGTGTGACGATGAAAACTTACGCAGTAGTAATGGCTGCCGGAAAAGGTACAAGAATGAAATCCGACAAGCCTAAAGTAGTACATGAAGTTTTATATAAACCTATGGTTTGTCATATCGTTGATGAATTAAAAGGTTTAGGTGTTGATGGTATTTATGTTATTGTTGGACATAAAGCTGAAGAAGTCATGAAACTTGTTGATGGTGTTGAGTTCGTAATGCAAAAAGAACAATTAGGAACTGGACATGCATTGATGCAAGCAAAAGATGTTTTAGGAGATAAAGAAGGAACAACTATTGTTTTAAATGGTGATGCACCATTAATTACTAAAGAAACATTACAAGGGTTAATTCAATATCATAATGAACATCAAATGAAAGGAACAGTCATGACATGTGATTGTGACTTAAATAAGAAATTTGGTCGTATTATTAGAGAAAATGATCAAGTCAAAGGTATTGTTGAGTATAAAGATTGTACAGATGAACAAAGAAATATTTCTGAAATGAATGTTGGAGAATATTGCTTTGATAATGCTGCTTTATTTAAAGCATTAGAATCAGTAACAAATAACAATGCTCAAAATGAATACTATATTACAGATGTAATTGAAATTATGAATCATCAAAATTTAAATGTTGGTGGTTATAAAATTGATGACTTATCAGAAGTTGGTGGAATTAATGATAAGTTTGAATTACAAGAAGCAACAAAACAATTACAATATCGTATTAATAAAAAACATCTATTAGATGGTGTAAACATTGTAGATATGACAAATACTTATATTGGTAGAGATGTAGTTATTGGTCATGATACTACAATTGAACCAGGATGTATTATTAAGGGAAAAACAGTGATTGGTAATGGTTGTCATATTGGACCTTATTGTGAATTTGATAATGTAGAAATCAAAGATAACGTAGAAATTAAATTCTCTGTTATTGCTGATTCGATTATTGAAAACGGTGTTGATATCGGACCATATGCAAGACTTAGAAATCATTGTCATATCTTAGAAAATGTCCACATGGGTAACTTTGTGGAAATGAAAAAAGCGACTTTTGGTAAAGGAAGTAAAGCTGCGCACTTAAGCTATATTGGAGATGCGACAGTTGGTGAAAACGTAAATATTGGCTGCGGTACTATTACTAGCAACTATGATGGAAAAAATAAATTCCAAACAGTAATTGAAGACAACGTTTTCGTTGGCTGCAATTCTAATTTAGTTGCTCCTGTAACTGTTGGTAAAAATGCATTTATTGCTGCTGGATCAACAATTACAGATGAAGTTCATGAAGATGCTTTTGCAATTGCTAGAAGTAGACAAGTGAACAAAGAAGGTTATAGTAAAGTATTAGAAGAAAAAAGAAATAAAATAGGAAAATAGGGGTAAAAGAAAAAATGAAAAACAAAATTACAGTATTTGCTTTATCATCATCAGTAGAATTAGCACAAGATATTTGTGATAATTTAGGTTGTGAAATGGGAAAATCAAAAGTTCACCATTTCGCTGATGGAGAAATCTTAGTTGAAATTGATGAATCAGTTCGTGGAAAAGATGTTTTCATTGTCCAATCAACATCTAATCCTGTTACTGAAAACTTAATGGAAATCTTAGTTTTAGCAGATGCCTTAAAAAGAGCATCAGCTGGAGAAATTACAGCTATCATGCCATACTTTGGATATGCTAGACAAGATAGAAAAGCAAAGCCTAGACAACCAATTACATCTAAATTAGTTGCTGATTTATTAACAACTGCTGGTGTTAATCGTGTTGTAACAATTGATTTACATGCTGCACAAATCCAAGGATTCTTCAATATTCCTGTAGATGATATGCAAGCATTACCATTAATCTGTAATTATTTCAAAAATAAAAACTTAGATGATATCTGTGTTGTTTCACCAGATCATGGTGGAGCTACTCGTGCTCGTAAAATGGCAGTTGCTTTAGATTGTCCAGTAGCTATCATTGATAAAAGAAGACCAAAACCTAACGTTGCTGAAATCATGGGTGTATTAGGTGATGTTGAAGGTAAAAACTGTATCATGATTGATGATATGATCGATACAGGTGGAACTATTGTAGCAGGTATTGATATGTTACTTGAAAAAGGTGCTAAAAATGTATTTGTTGCATGTACACACCCAGTATTCTCAGGACCTGCTGTTGAAAGATTGAAAAACTGTTCAGCTAAAGAAGTAGTTGTAACTGATACAATTATCTTACCTGAAGAAAAGAAATTCGATAAATTAAAAGTTGTTTCAGTAGCTTCATTACTTGCTAAAACAATTGAAAGTATTGAAAATAATTTACCAGTAAGTGATGTTTTCCAAGAATTTGATTTCGAAAAATAATATAAAAAATAAAAGTCTTCCTTTGATGGAAGGCTTTTTTGTTTCACATGTAAAACATCTATAAAAGTGTAGTTATATCAACAAATAATCATAAAATAGTATCTTTTATGTTACACACCTGAAACAAAATAAAATATTGAAAAATGGGAAAAAAATGCTAAACTCTCTTTAGTTAGTTTAAGCTAACTTACAAAAGGGAGGTCAACATGAAAAAATTATTAAAAATAACATTAGCCCTAATGATGGCATTATGTTTACAACTTACATCATTTAATTCAGTACATGCATTAAATAATGATTTATCAAAAGCAGGAACATATCAAGTTCCAATCAAAAGTTTAACAAGTGCTGCACCAATTCCAGCAGTACAAACAGCTTTTGCAAAAGCATTTGGAGATTCATTAGAAGTAACAGTAAATGAAGATGGAAAAATGCAAGCAATTGCTACTTTACAAAATATGATTATTAATTTAGGGAAAGAATATTATGCAAATGTTCTAACAATTGCTAATGGTACAACACTTTCAACAAAAGTTGAAAAGTCTACACAAGGGATGGGTGGACAAACAGTAGATGTAGAAGTTCCTGAAAAGATTTTATTTGATTTACCTCAATTAGATGAAAATAATTCAACAGTATTATCTATTACAGTTGATTTTATGAATACTTTTTTAGGTGGAGGAAAAGATTATCCTACAAATGTAACATTAACATTAGATTTAGATAATGTTCAACAATTACAAAAAGAATATGTTTTAGAAGATGGTACATATAATGTTCCAGTTGATGTTTTAAAAGAAAATAGTGATGGTCAATCAATGGCAGCTAAGGCAATTGAATCAGCACAAATAAATGTTAACAATAATGAAGTGACTGTTACATTAAAATTAAAAGAAATGACAATATATGGTCAAACAGCTTCAGTTGATAAAATGGAATATCAATTAAAAGATGGAACATATCAAGAAGCAACAATTATTGAAGAAGAAAATGGACATCCAACAAAGGTTCAATTTAAATTAGATCAAAATGTAAAACTTACAAATGTTAAATTCTATTACGGCGGAAGTAATAGAGGTGCTACTGCTAGATTATCTTTAGATTTAGATCATCTAACAAAAGTAATTCCTTCTAGATTTAATCAAGATGGTACATATAGTGTAGATGTTGCATTATGGAATGCAACAAGTGATAAAGCATCTATGGCAGCTGCTGCTTTAGATTCTAAAGCTAAAATTATTGTTAAAGATGGAAAAGCAACAATGTATATTTCTACAAAAGAAATGTCATTTGGAACAATTAAAGCAAGTTTACAAGAATTCTATATTGGAAGTGCTCAAGAAGGTTATAAAAATCATAGTGCTACAATTATAGAAAAAGATACACAAGGTAATCCAACATTATGGTCATTTGAATTACCTCATGAAGATGAATATATCAATGTTATGATGAATCCACATGTTGCTATGATGGGTAATATGGATTTAGAAGCAAGAATTAAAGTTGATTATAGTACATTAACATATATTTCAGATAAAACTGAATTAGAAACAAATACTAAAAAAGAAGATCCAAAAGAAAATAATCAAAATCAAGCAAGTAATACAGCTACTGAAAATAAAACAGAAACTACAAAAGATAGTCAACAAGAAAGTCAAGCAGTAAAAACAGGAGATCAAGCCCCTATCACAATGATGAGTGTATTAGGTATGATTTCATTATTTATGTTTGTTGTTTTACAAAAAAAATATGAGGCATAAAATATGCCTCATTATTTCTATGGAGGAATTATGAAAAGAATATTACAGATAAATATTATTGCTTTGATGATGTTGTTATTTTTATCGCCAGTAAATGCTTTAAATGATGGTGCTTATTTAATAAGTCGTTCAACAAGTTATGTTAATCCTCTTACAGGTAAAACAGAAGATGGTGGAGAAAATATTGCTTTAGGTGATAGTATGGTAGGTAATATTGTTGAAGGACAATTATTACTTGAACAAACAGGAGGAAAATATTATATCACTGTAGGACTTGGATTAGCTTCTAATGTTAGTAATGTACGTTTTAAAGTCATGACATCAAGTGGTGCTATGTCTTCTGTATCAGCAACTAAAACAGGAAGTAGTAGTGCAAATGGAGATACAGTTAATCATTATAGAATACAAGTAAGTTCATTAGATATTTATATTAGTCCTATTATGTATGTAAGTCCTATGGGGAGAGATGTTCAGTTTTTTATTAAACCAAATATTTCCTCGGCAATATCTGGAACAGGTGTTTATAACAGCCAAATGATTCCACAAAGCCAAGCACCAACAACATCAACAGAAAATCAATCAAGTACAACAACTCAATCATCAACACCAACACAAAAAACACAAGAGGAAACAACTCCAGAAGCTGTTGAAAATACAGAAGCGTCACAAGCTACAGTAGGGACAATTACAAAAGAATCATTAATGGAAAATGCGACAGGATTAAGTAATCATTTAATTAATTCAAAAGGAAAAGTAGATACAAAATTAAAATTAACTACCAAAAATATAAAAAAGAAAAATAAAAAGGAACAAAAAGCAAGTTCTCATTATTCTTTATGGATTATTGGAGTCTTAGGAGTGATCGTTGTAGGAGGTGTAGTTTATGTTAAAAAAATCAAAAAATAGTTTTATTTTTATTTGTTTAATTTCTTTATTAACTGGATGTGTTAATCAAAATCAAGAAGTCCAAACAAGTGAAGAAGTAACAATTGCTGCTACATCTGTTTCTGTAACTGAAATATTAGACCAATTAGATGTACCAGCAAAACAGGTTGTTGGTATTCCTCAAAGTGATAGTTATTCAGTTCCTAAGAAATATAAAAAGGCAACTCAATTAGGAAATGCAATGTCACCAGATATGGAAAAACTTTCTACATTAAAACCAGATCTTATTTTAAGTCCTAATTCATTAGAAGGTGATTTAGCAAGTAAATATGAAAAAATAAAAATAAGTTCAAGTTTTTTAAATTTAAGAAGTTTATCAGGAATGTATAAGAGTATTGAAGAATTAGGAAAATTCTTCAATAAAGAAAAAAAAGCACAAAAATTAATTGATGATTATACAAATTATATGATTTCTTTTAGAGAAAAATATCAAAACAATGTGAGCCCACGTGTACTTATTTTAATGGGTCTTCCAGGAGGAAGTTATGTTGTAGCAACTGAATCTAGTTATGTTGGAGATTTAGTAAAATTAGCAGGTGGTACGAATATTTATGGAGATGGAAATGGGAAAGATTTTGTTAATGTAAGTGTAGAAGATATGTTAAAACAAAATCCTGATCTTATTTTAAGAACATCTCATGCCATGCCAAAACAAGTTATGGAGTATTTTCAACAAGAGTTTTCGAATAATCAAACTTGGCAACAATTTGATGCTGTTAAGAATAATAAAGTATATGATCTAAATAACGAATATTTTGGAATGAGTGCTAATTTTAATTATCAAAAAGGATTAGAAACATTAGAAGGAATTTTATATGAAAATCATTAAAAAGAATCCGTTATTATTTATATTAGGTTTAATGATTATTTTAGGAATATGTTTTTTTCTAGCAATTAATATAGGATCAATTAAAGTATCTTTTATACAACTAATGAAAGGTTTATTTATAGAATATAACAAAGATGTAGCAAGTATTTATCAAATACGTTTTCCTAGAGTTATTGTAACAATGCTTGTAGGGTGTGCATTAGCTTTATCTGGATTATTATTTCAAGTTGTTCTTAAAAATCCTTTAGCAGATCCTGGATTAATAGGAATAAGTGCAGGGGCAAATATTGTGAGTCTTTTAGTTGGTATTTTTTTACCTGATTTATATGTATTTAAACCAATGATTACATGTCTAGGAGGCTTAGTAACATTTATTATTATTTATAGTTTATCTTGGAAATCAGGTTTAAATACAACAAGAATTATTCTTGTTGGTGTAGCAATTCATTATACTATGAATGCCATTGTTTCTCTTATAGAAAGTATGTCAGCTTCTATTTCATCTTCAGTAGGAACAATTACTTTATATTCATGGAATGACGTATTTCTTTTAATGATTTATATTGTGCCAATTTTAATAATCTTACTTTTTTTAACACAAGCATGTGATTTATTAGGATTAGAAGATCGTACATTATTATCATTAGGAATCAATGTAAATACATATCGTTTTATTTTATCTTTATTAGCTGTTTTATTATGCAGTATATCTGTTGCTATTGCTGGAATATTAAGCTTTGTAGGTTTACTTGTGCCACATTTAGCACGTTTATGTGTAGGTAATCAACATAAATATCTTATTCCCACAACTGCCTTATGTGGAGCTATTATTTTATTAGTTGCTGATACAATAGGTAGAACATTGATGGCTCCTTATGAAATAAGTGCAGGAATTATTATGTCAATGATAGGTGGTCCAATATTTATTTTATTGTTAAAAAGGAGTTTATATGAAAGTTAATCATTTATCTTTTAGTTATAATCATCAATCTTATATGAAAGACATAAATATACAGTTTAAAGATCAAAAAACAACAACCATTATTGGACCTAATGGAAGTGGTAAATCAACACTTTTAATGTTATTAAGTCGTATTTATAAAATACAACAAGGATCAATTGAGTTAGATAATAAAAATATATGGGATTATAAAATTAAAGAATTTGCTAGAAAAGTAGCTGTTGTACATCAAAAGAATCAAGTATATGGGGATTTAAATGTTAGAACAATCATAGGTTATGGAAGATTACCTTATCTTAATTATCATCAATCTCTTTCAAAAGAAGATAAGCAAATAATAGATTGGGCAATAGAAGTCACAAATCTTAAAGAACATCAAAATAAAATGTTAAATAGCTTATCAGGAGGACAACAACAACGTGTTTGGATAGCTTTAGCTTTAGCACAAAAAACACCTATACTTTTATTAGATGAACCAACAACATATTTAGATATTAAAGCTCAAATAGAGACACTTAATTTATTAAGAAAAATAAACAAAGAATATCAAATCACTATTATTATGGTACATCATGATATTAATCAAGCAATTCATTATAGTGATGAAATTATAGCAATGAAAAATGGACAACTGATGTTTCAAGGAAAACCTCATGAAGTGATTAATCAAAAGACTTTAAAAGAAGTTTATGATTATGATTTAAATGTTATAAAAAATAATGAAGAATTATTTGTATTAAATTATCAATAAAAATGTATCAACTTATAGATTTAAGGGCGCTCTAAATAATCGAGTGCTTTAGCGAAATTCGCTCTAAATTATTAAGGGGGATATTGATGTGAAATCAGTATCCCCTCTAAAATATTCAGTGCTTTTTTAAGAGGAAAATTAGGATGATGTCTGGTCCTGGTGTTCCTCCTTTTATTTGTTTTCTATTTTTATTTTATTTTTTGTAGGTTCCTCTAGGATTTCCTATACGTTTTATTCTGTCTGTATGTTCATTCATTGTGTAAGTTTCATATTTGTTTTGAGAATATAGGATTCTGTTTCTTGCACGTTGAAAATTGGACATACCATTTGCATTGGATAAGATCTTCTTTACATAATTGTTTTTACCTTCACATGGTCCATTAGATATACGTCTGTCATTTATCCATGTAAAAGAGTTGAGTATTTCTTCTTTCCAATGTTCAAGCGTCACCGCAACACTTATACTTTCTTCCACATGTGTATGTTTGAATTTTTTAATTACTGCATTGAGTTCCTTTCT
>NZ_PYLQ01000011.1 GCF_003024685.1 Faecalibacillus intestinalis
CGGTCCCTATCTGTCGCGGTCCCTATCTGTCGTGGGCGCAGGAAATTTGAGAAGAGCTGTCCTCAGTACGAGAGGACCGGGATGGACGCATCAATGGTGGACCAGTTGTCACGCCAGTGGCATAGCTGGGTAGCTAAATGCGGAAGGGATAAACGCTGAAGGCATCTAAGTGTGAAACCCACTTCAAGATGAGATTTCCCATTGCGCAAGCAAGTAAGACCCCTTAAAGACGATAAGGTAGATAGGTCAGGAGTGTAAGCATGGTGACATGTTAAGCGGACTGATACTAATAGGTCGAGGGCTTGACCGAAAAGGYAAGCGAGCTTGAAAGAAGAAAAACTACTGTCTGGTTTTGAGTGTCCTGAAGACACTTGAMAAGAAGAATCTGGTAATGATAGCATGATGGACACACCTGTACCCATTCCGAACACAGAAGTTAAGCATCATCGCGGCGAAGATAGTACATTGTGCGAAAATAGCTCGTTGCCAGTTCCTTCTTTTTTTTTATGTTTTTACATGATCATTGACAGGTCATGCCCTTGTGGTATGGCTTTTTTTTCTGATATGTGTTATTGCATCATATAAAATAGAGATAATTTTAAGTTGCTATTATTTGATGTTTATAAATTTGCTGAAATTATTTGAATATCTTGACTTTTTGTATGAATTATTATTTGAAATTAGTAAAAAAAAAGACATCTTTTCGAGGCCTTTATTATTAGGTTTTATTTTATGTCATGATATTTGAAACTACTTTTCAAAATCTTGTGGTTTTAATAATTAAAATAAAAGCAGACATTTTCTGTTATATGAGGTTTGCTCTTTTTCGTAACAATAACTAACGCTAATGGATTAGCTGTTTACAATTTTTAAGTTATGTGCTATTAAAGAATTAGATATAGTTATTTTTAATTTCTCTCTTTTCATTAAATTTTTTCCTTATTTATCTTGTCATAGTTATTTTTCTATTATTAAGCTTATTAAATGTATTTTTAAATCAATTACTTGCTTATTCGAATTTTAATTAAAGAATATTATTATTAGTTGTTAGCTATTCTTTTAATACACTAATTTTTGAGTAGGTTTACCGTTTATTGTGTTACCAATGTTAAAATCAAATTAGTAAAAAATATCTGGACTATAGCAAGACACCAATAATAGAGCATATAAAAACATGAGGTCTCCTCCATAGAAAAAACCTCATGTTATCTAATTAGCTTCGTTTTAAAAATATCATGTTATTTCATAAAGCCTATTATTACATTTTTACTGTAGATTTAACTAATTCAACAACTTCTTCAGAAGTAGCACAATCTAATGCTTTTTCTACTAAAGCTTCCATATCAGCTTTTGATACACTCTTAATTAATTTTCTTTGAGCTAAGATTGAAGTAGCTGACATAGAGAATTCATCTAATCCTAAACCAAGTAATAATGGAGCTGCAATAGCTTCACCAGCCATTTCTCCACACATACCAGCCCATTTACCTTCAGCATGTGCTGAATCGATAACATGTTTTAATAAGTTTAAGATTGATGGGTTGAATGGTTGATATAAATAACTTACACCAGAAGACATTCTGTCTGCTGCAAATGTATATTGTACTAAGTCATTTGTTCCTACTGAGAAGAAATCAACTTCTTTAGCAAATTTATGAGCTAATACAGCAGCTGCAGGAATTTCAATCATGATACCAACTTGTAATGTATCACTTACTTTAACACCTTCAGCAACTAATTTTTCTTTTTCTTCCATTAAGATTCCTTTAGCTTTACGGAATTCTTGTAAAGTAGCAATCATAGGGAACATGATTCTTAAATCACCATAAACTGATGCTCTAAGTAATGCTCTTAATTGAGTTCTAAAGATATCTTCTCTTTGGAAACATAAACGGATTGCACGAACACCTAAGAATGGATTCATTTCTTTTGGTAAATCGATAGCTTCGATTTCTTTATCTCCACCGATATCTAATGTTCTAACAACAACAGGTTTACCTTCCATACCTTCTAATACTTCTTTATAAACTTCAAATTGTTGTTCTTCAGTTGGTAATTCAGCAGATTCCATATATAAGAATTCAGTTCTGAATAATCCAACACCTTCACCACCATTTTCTTTAACACCTGCTAAATCTTTTGCTGAACCAATGTTAGCAACTAATTCAACTTGATGTCCATCAGTAGTAATTGTTTTTTCATTAACTAATTTCTTTAATTCTTCTTTATAAGCGATGAATTCAGCACGTTTAGTTTCATATTCTTTAACAGTTGCTTCATCAGGATTGATCATAACTGCTCCTTCAATACCATCAAGAACAATTAAATCTCCATCTTTAACTTCTTCTGTAATTGTTTTACAAGCAACAACTGCAGGAATTTCTAAAGAACGAGCCATGATAGCTGAGTGAGAAGTTCTACCACCAATATTAGTAGCAAATCCTCTAACTAAGTTTTTATTTAATTGTGCTGTATCAGAAGGAGTTAAATCATCAGCGATAATAACAACTTCTTCATCAATTAAAGCAGGGTTTGGTAATGGTTTACCAAGTAAGTTAGCTAATAAACGACGAGAAACGTCTTTAATATCAGCAGCTCTTTCTCTAAAATAATCATCATCCATCATTTCAAACATTGCAATGAAACTATTTGCAACTGCATCTAATGCAGCTTCAGCGCATAATTTTTCATTATTGATTTTGTCTAAAACTTGTGTTTTTAATTCAGGATCTTGAAGTACTAATGCATGAGCATCAAATACAGCAGCTTCTTCAGCTGATAAGTTTTTAGAAGCAGCTTCTTTAATTGCTTCTAATTGTTTAGCTGTTTCAGCCATACAATCTTCAAATTTTTTGATTTCAGCTGCAACATCTTCTACAGTGTTTTGTGTTACAGTTAAATCAGGCATAACTAGTTTGTACGCTTTAGCAATTGCAATACCACTAGAAGCCCCAATACCTTTAATCATAGTATTAAACACCTCCATATTTACATTCCAATTCTAACCTATTTTTATTGAAAAATAAAGATATTTTCATTGTACGAAAGGACTTTTTAAGAAAAAAGATAAGTATTTATTGAATTGTTTGTCTAGACATGATAAAATGTTGTCGAGGAGGAGTTTGCAATGAAAGTTATTATTGTTGAAAATTATGAAGAAGCAAGCCAAGAAGCAGCAAAAATTTTTATTAATCAAGTAAAGGAAAAACCAAATAGTATTTTAGGATTAGCTACAGGATCTACACCTGTTAGAATGTATGAATTATTAAGAGAAGATCATGAAAAAAATCATACATCATATAAAGATGTTAAATCATACAACTTAGATGAATATTTTGGATTAGATGCAAGTCATCCACAAAGTTATCATTATTTTATGTATAAAAACTTATTCAATGGAATTGATATTAAAGATGAAAATGTTCATGTTCCATGCGGACAAGGAAATATTCAAGAAAACTGTGATGAATATAATAAAATGTTAGCTGAAAATCCAATTGATATTCAATTATTAGGAATTGGTTCAAATGGACATATTGGATTCAATGAACCAGGAACTGATTTTAATTCAAAAACACATTATGTTGATTTAAAAGAAAGTACTATTAAAGACAATGCAAGATTATTCTTTAATGGAGATGAAGATGCTGTTCCAAAACAAGCAATCTCTATGGGAATTCAAAATATTATGGATGCTAAAAGTGTTGTTTTAATTGCTTGTGGTAAAAATAAAGAAAATGCTGTTAAAGGAATGATTGAAGGACCTGTAACTCCAGAATTACCAGCTAGTGTATTACAAAATCATAAAGATGTAACTGTAATTATTGATAAAGCAGCTGCAGCTTTATTAGAAAAAGAATATTAAAATTCATGAGGGAGAAATCTCCCTTTTTTTGTTTAGGTTGAAATTTTTATCATTAAACTGTAAGATTATATTACTAATACAGAAGGTGAAAATTATGAAAAAAATAAGACTTAAAGAATTTTTTAATATACCTAATTGTTTATGCTATTTAAGAATAATACTTATTCCTATTTTTTTACATCGCTATTTTTTAGCTGGAAGTAAAGAAGATTATTATATATGTGCTACTATTTTAATTATTTCAGGTCTATCTGATTTTTTAGATGGTTACATTGCAAGACATTACCAGATGATTACTGATTTTGGGAAAGTTATAGATCCAATTGCTGATAAATTGACACAATTTACGGTTGCGTTTGTTTTAGTTTATACGTATTCATGGATGTGGTTATTACTTCTTATCATTGTTTTAAAAGATGGAATGCTGGCTTTAGGGGGACTTTATTTATATGAAAAAGGAGCAAAGGTCCAAGGAGCCTCATGGTGGGGGAAAATTTCTACTGCTATCTTTGATGTTGTCGCAATCGTATTAATTGGAATACATATTCCAAATTCTATTTTTGCAACTATTTCAATTTTTGTTTGTATTGTGTTGATGTTATTATCACTTGTTTTATATGCTAAACAACTGTTATCAATTTATAAGGAGCTTAAGAATGAATAAAAGGCAAATAAAGTTAAGTTGTTATTTAGAACAATTAAATATAGAGGTTGTTAAAGTAGAAATGATTTTAAATCAATTAAATAGATTAAAAAATAATCAAGAGATAGCTAATTATATAATTGAAAGGGATCTTTTAAAAACAAAGTGTCAATTAGAATTATCACTTGCTTCTTTGTGTATTATTCTAAGAAAAATGTGTGAAAATCAATTTATTACTTTAAATCAAGAAAGAAGAAAAGATATTAATAGTATTATCCATTCAAATCGTTTTGATTTTTTTGAGGACGATAAAGTTTATGTTTTTTCACAAAAAGGACAAGAAGAAGTCAATATCATTCAATTACTAGATTATGCAAAAAAGATATTTAAAGAAATCGTATGATTTTTTTGGACATCTTTTTTATTTTATCCAAGATAAAATAAAACTAGGTGAATAAAATGAATATTAAAAAAAATTGTGGTATTGTTTTGATTGTTTTGGGAATCATCTTAACGTTAGATCGAACAAATGAATTCAAAGGTATTGTTTCAATTATTGTTTATTATATTCAAGAATACTGGCCTTTATTCATTACTTTTTGCGGTGTTTCATTGCTTGCTACACCACAAAAAACTAAAAAGAAATGAAATAAAAAATACTGATTTTATATAGCTAAATGAATTGAAACACGATAACAAAAATGATAATATGTATAACGTATTAATGGAGGAAACAAAAAAATGAAAAAAAGACCTATCGTATTATGTATTATGGATGGTTATGGTATTTCTGAAAGCATTAATGGTAATGCTGTAAGACTTGCTAATACACCTAACTTAGATGATTTAATGGCTATGTATCCAAACACAACTATTTCAGCTAGTGGTATGCCAGTTGGTTTACCTGATGGACAAATGGGAAATAGTGAAGTTGGGCATTTAAATATTGGAGCAGGAAGAACTGTTTATCAATCATTAACTTTAATTAATAAAGCTTTAAATGAAAAAACTTTCTTTGAAAATGAAAAATTCTTAAAAGCAATTCAACATGCTAAAGATAATGGTTCTAAATTACATATTTGGGGATTATTATCAAATGGTGGTGTTCACTCATCAAATGAACATATCTTTGGTTTATTAGAATTAGCTAAACAACAAGGTTTAGATAAAGTATATGTACATGCTTTCTTAGACGGAAGAGATGTTGCTCCTGATAGTGGTGTTGATTTCGTAAAAGAATTACAAGAAAAAATTGAAGAAATCGGTGTTGGACAAATTGCATCAATTTCTGGTAGATACTATGCAATGGACAGAGATAAAAGATTTGATCGTGTTAAATTAGCTTACGATGCAATCGTATGTCAAGAAGGTGAATCTTTTGAATGTCCAGTTCAATATGTAAAAGATTCTTATGCTAAAGATGTTTTAGATGAATTCGTTATCCCTGGTTACAACAAAAACGTTGAAGGAACAATTGATGATGGAGATTCAGTAATCTTCGCTAACTTCAGACCAGATAGAGCAATCCAATTAGCTACAGTAATTACAAATCCTACATTCTATGAAGGATATGTGCCTGAAAAACAAGTTAAAGATTTAGAATTCGTATGTATGATGAAATATGCAGACAGCGTTAATGGAGAAATCGCATTCGTTTCACCTGAACTTACAAATACATTAGGTGATTACTTGTCAGCTCAAGGTTTAAAACAATTACGTATTGCTGAAACTGAAAAATATGCTCATGTAACTTTCTTCTTTGATGGTGGGGTAGATAAAGAAATCGAAGGAGCTACTCGTGTATTAGTTAATTCACCAAAAGTTGCTACTTATGATTTACAACCTGAAATGTCAGCTTATGAAGTAAAAGATAAATTAATTGCTGAATTAGATAAAGATATTCATGATGTTGTCATTGTTAACTTTGCAAATTGTGACATGGTAGGACATACTGGTGTTATTCCTGCAGCAATCAAAGCTGTTAGCGTTGTTGATGATTGTATCGGTGAAGTCTATGAAAAAGTTCTTGAATTAGGTGGAACTATGTTAATTACTGCTGATCATGGTAACGCTGAAGAAGAATTAGATGCAGATGGAAATCCATTTACTGCACATACAACAAATGTTGTACCTTTAATTGTTACTAATTCTCATATAGGATTAAAAGAAGGCGGAAAATTAGGAGATTTAGCTCCAACAATGTTACAATTATTAGGTTTACCAATTCCTGAAGAAATGGATGGAGAATCTTTATTAAAATAATCAATAAGTTCATATTGATTTCATTTTTAATAGGTATATTAAGTGGGTGTAGTCATACTACATCCACTCATACTATACAGAAAGATTTATCAAAAGATCAAATCATAGAAATCAATTATGATGATGTTTTAAAGAAAATAAATCAAAAAGAAGATTTTGTTTTATATATTGGAAGACCTGATTGTAAAGATTGTCAAGAATTTGAACCTTATTTAAAAAAATATTTAAAGAAAAATAAAGGAGTTTATCTTTATTATTTCAATATTAAAGAATATCGAGATCAAGCGAATAGTCAAGAAGCAACAAAAAAAGAAAAATCTCGATATAACCAAATGAGAAAAAAACTTGATTTTTCATGGACACCTACTTTAAAATTAGTGATCAATGGGAAATTTGTAGATCAATATACTTTTTTAGATGAAGATTATTATTCATTACCAAGCAAAAAACAAAAAGAAAAGAAACAGAATTATATTGATAAACTTTCATCTTGGCTAGACCAAATATACCAAGATTAAAAGAAAGGATTGATAAAATATGAAAAAATGTCCAAAATGCCATAAAAATATACCAAGTAATGCAAAAGTATGTCCTTATTGTGGAACACCTCAATCTGGCTATCAACCAATGAAACGTACCCCTAAAAGAAAATACGCATTCATTTATCCAATTTTGATTATTGCATTTGTTTTCTTACCTATGGGAATTTCTTATTTCTTTGCATTTAATACATTATCTGATAGTGGAATCAATCAAACAGCAACATTAAAAACATATACAAAATCAAATCAAGAAACAGTTGTATATCAATATGATTCCTTAAAAGAATTTTCAAAAAATGTTAAAAATAGTAAAAAATATGTCAATAAGATTAATAACATGGAATCGTCTTTAGAAAAAATAGTTGGAACAAAAAATATGGATTCAGAATATTTGTTTCAAATAACAAATAATAATAATCTTTATGTATCTGTTCAATATGATATTTCTTTAGATAAACAAAATACAATGAGTATTTCTTATGATTATGATTTATCAAAAGAAAGCCAATTACAGTTTGAATATCATTTAAATGATATTCAACAATTAGATGATGGCTATCAACAATTAAATCAACAAGTTACAAAAATAAATCAAATCATTACACTATTTAATGAAAAAGATAATCAAGAATTAATTCAAAAAACATTAAATGATTTAAAAAATAATGAAGCTGAAATTACAAAAGAAACACTTTCTCATTATGGAAAAGGAATGACACAATCAAAAGGAAACGATCAATCTTCAATAAGAATATTTAATTATAAAGATACATATCGTTTAAAATTTTCTTATGATTCAAATTTAAATTTAGAAAAATTTATATAAAGCCAAGAAATTGGCTTTTTCTTTTTATGTAAAACAAGTATAATAGGGATAATTATAGGGAAAAAGTAGGTGAATCGATGAGAAAAATTGCAGTTTTAACCTCAGGAGGAGATGCACCAGGAATGAATGGGGCTATTCGTGCTATTGTTCGTGTAGGAATAAAAAGAGGTTTTGAGGTTTATGGTGTTTATGAAGGATATAAAGGATTAGTAGCAGGGAATATCAAAAAATTAGGGTATAGTGATGTTTCTGAAATATTATCTAAAGGGGGAACTATTTTAGAATCTTCAAGATTACCTTCATTTAAGGAAGATAAAGTTCAAGAACAAGCAATTCATCAGCTTAAACAAAGAGGGATAGATGGGCTTGTTGTTATTGGGGGAGATGGAAGTTATAAAGGAGCTTTAGCACTTAGTCAAAAAGGAATTGATTGTATTGCTATTCCTGGAACAATTGATAATGATATTAATGGAACAGATGAAACAATAGGTTTTCATACAGCACTTTATAACATTATCGATGCTGTTAATAAATTAAGAGATACGTCTAGTTCACATCATCGTTGTTTTGTTGTTGAAGTTATGGGAAATCATGCAGATAATCTTGCTATATATTCTGCAATTGCATGTGGTAGTGAAATTGTTATTACAGATAAAACAGAGTATGATGAAAATAAAATTATTGAAGAACTTAAAATATGTGAAGAAGAGTATCATAAAAAACATGCGATAATTATTGTAAGTGAAAAAATATTAGATGTTGAAAAACTAGCTAATCGTATTAGCGAAGAAACTGGATATTCAGGAAGATCAATTGTTTTGGGACATATTCAAAGAGGTGGATCACCTGTTCCTGAAGATCGTATTTTAGCATCTAAAATGGCAGAAGAAGCCATTTGTTTATTAGAAAAAAGAAAAAGTGGTTTATGTATCTGTATGAAAGATAATCAAATTATATCTAAAAATATTGAAGAAGCTTTAATTGAAAAAAATGAAAATC
Source organism: Faecalibacillus intestinalis (assembly GCF_003024685.1). Taxonomy (GTDB): domain Bacteria; phylum Bacillota_I; class Bacilli_A; order Erysipelotrichales; family Coprobacillaceae; genus Faecalibacillus; species Faecalibacillus intestinalis. The sequence goes on from NZ_PYLQ01000011.1 coordinate 9,138, forward strand.
ATGATCGTTTATATCAATTATTTTTAGACTTAGCTTAAGGAGAAGATATGAAAAAAATATTATTTAGTGATATTGATGGAACAATTGCTAAGGACAATTTACCCATTACTTATAAAGATCAAGAAGCTGTAAAAAAATTAAGAACACAAGGTCATTATTTTTCATTTTGTACAGGAAGAAATATTCAAGAAACAAAACTTGTCACACCATATTTTGAATATGATTATCTTGTTTTAAATAATGGAGCAATGATTGTTGATCAAAATGATCAAGTTCTTTATCGAAAACAAATAAAAAATGAAATTGCTAAAGAAATACTTAAAGAAAGTTATCAAAAATATCCTTATCTAAATTATACATTTTTTGATGGTCAACAAACATATGGATATATAAATCAAAAAACATGTATTTTAACAGAAAATGGTTATCAAGAAATAGCAGGTGATTTTTTAGAAATATTAGATCATACTCAAGATGATATTGATATTGTATGTGCTTTTCATCCACAAGAAAAATTAGATGAAATACTTGAAATTCAAAAACAAATCCACCAAAAATATGTAGGTATTCATGCAACACTCAATGTTGTTTATTTAGATATTACAGTAGATTGTACTAAAGGAAGTGGACTTAAAAAGCTTTGTTCATTATTGGATCAAGAAGTGATTTCTTATTGTATAGGAGATTCTTATAATGATTTAGATATGTTTGAAAAAGCTGATCATGCTTATACTTTTAATCGTGTAGAAAAACAAATAAAAGAAAAGACAGAAAAACAAGTTGATTATGTTTATGAAGTCATCAACGATATGTTAGAGGGGGAATAACAATGAGTTGGCAAGATAAATTAAGACAAGTAGAACCATATGTAGCAGGTGAACAACCAAAAATCAACAATATGATTAAATTAAATACGAATGAAAATCCATATGGTCCATGTAAACAAATAAAAGATATTTTAAAAGAAATCGATATTGAAAAATTAAAACTTTATCCAAATAGTGATGGAGAAGAATTAAGACATGCTTTAGCTAAGTATCATGGTTTAAAAGATGAACAAGTTTTTTTAGGAAATGGTTCAGATGAAGTTTTAGCACTTACATTTTTAACATTTTTTAATGGAAGTGATCCAGTATTATTTCCAAATATTTCTTATTCATTTTATCCAGTTTATTGTGATCTTTACCAAATGAATTATAAAGAAATTATTTTGGATCAAGATTTTAAAATGTATGTTGAAGATTTTAAACAACCAAATTCAGGAATTATTTTTCCTAATCCTAATGCACCAACAGGATTACTTGTTTCTTTAGATTTTATAGAAGAAGTTTTAAAAAGTAATCCAGACAGTATTGTTGTTGTTGATGAAGCTTATATTGATTTTGGAGGACAATCATGTGTCCCACTTATTCATCAATATGAAAATTTAGTGGTTATTCAAACGTTTTCTAAATCAAGATCTTTTGCTGGAGCTAGATTAGGAGTAGCTTTAGGAAATAAAGAAGCAATCTCTCATTTATATGATGTAAAGAATTCTTTTAACTCGTATCCTATTGATTATATAACTCAACAAATTGGACTTGTTTCTGTTTTAAATAGTCAAGATATGAAAGAAAAATGTCAAAAAGTAATTCAAACAAGAGAATATACAAAAACGAAACTAAAAGAATTAGGATTTGTGGTTCCAGATAGTTATGCTAACTTTGTATTTGTAAAACATCCAAAGATTGATGGGGAAGAATTATTTTTAGCACTTAGAAAAGAAGGCATTATTGTGCGTCATTGGAATAAACCATTGATTGATCAGTATTTAAGAGTTACGATTGGAACTGATCAACAAATGGAAAGATTCTTTGAATTTTTAGAAAACTATTTAAATCAAAAAGAATTGTTATGATTTTTTCATAACAATCCTTTATAAAAAAGAAGCTATAGCGATTGCTATAGCCTTTATTTTTCTTCTGTATGATGTAAATCTTCTTTAATTTGAGTTGTAGAAATTTCAGGAGTTCTTGGTAAATAAATAACTTCTACACCCTCATCTTTTAGATAATCAAATTTACCTTTCCAATCATCTCCAATAACAAAAGTATCAATATGATATTCTTTAATATCTTTGATTTTTTGATTCCAATTTTCTTCAGGAATAACTAAATCTACAAAACGTACAGATTCTAGTAGACCTTTTCTTTGTTCATAAGAGAAATAACATTTTTTATCTTTTTTCAAACGTGTAAATTCATCAGTTGAAACAGCAACAATTAAATAATCACCTAAAGCTTTCGCACGTTTTAATAAATTAATATGTCCATAATGTAATAAATCAAATGTACCATAAGTAATAACTCTTTTCATACCTAACCCTCTTTTACTTTTAATAATACTATTTTCAAAATTAATATCTGCAACAGACTTTGTTAGCTCTGTTTTTCGATCACGATTCATTAATGCCTTGACTGCTTCATTTGGACTAACTTTACCTTTAACAATAGCATCGACCATGGCAGTAATTGGCATTTCTACATCATATCTTTTAGCAAGTTGCATTGCAGCAGGTAAAGCGTTTAAACCTTCAACGACCATACCAACTTCTTTTGTAGCGTCATCAACATTGTAACCTTGTCCAATTAATGTTCCACATTTAAAGTTACGACTATGCACGCTTGTTGCTGTGACAATCAAATCACCAATTCCAGCAAGACCATGGAATGTTTGTTCAAGGCATCCCATTGTTGTTCCTAAACGTGTCATTTCAGAAAGACCACGCGTAATAAGGGCAGCACGAGTGTTATCACCATAATTTAACCCATGGGAAATACCAGCTGCTAAAGCAATGATATTTTTTAAAGCACCACATAATTCAACCCCGCGGACATCAATGTTTGTATAAACACGCATGCATGTATCTTGGAAAAGATTTTGTACTTTTTCAGCAACTTCTAAATCATCACAAGCTGAAACAATGGTTGAAGGCATATCTCTTACAACTTCTTCAGCATGGGTTGGACCTGATAGAGCTACGATTTTTGCTTGATTTCCTAAAACATCTCGAATAATTTCAGACATTGTATAAAGACTATCTTTTTCAACCCCTTTAGCAAGATCGATTAAGATTTGCTCTTTAATATAATCTTTAGCTGTTTCCATTGTACTTCTCATAAAAATGGAAGGAACAGCAACCACTAAATACTCGCTATTGCATACTTCTTTAATATCTGTTGTAAATTCCATATCATCAGGAATTTCTAATTCAGGTAATTTTGGATGTGTTCTGTTTTTTTGAATATATTCAATTTCTTGAGGTAAAGCTGACCAAACCATCACTGAATGATGACGATTGCATAACACTCTTGCGACAGCCATCCCCCATGTACCTGCTCCTAAAACACCAACTTTATACATGATAAATAACCTCCTATTTTTTGATGTATTTCATTTTTTCATTTTTTATAAAAACCCAATGATCATCATTTGAATCATTTTCACTAAAATGATAATCATCGATTACAATTTCTTTTATTTGTTTAATATCTTCAATATGATGTTCAATCAAATAATTGAGCATCATTCCTCTTGCTTTTTTTAAATACACGGCATTTCGTTTAAAAGTATGCCCATTTCTTATCACAAAATCAAGTTGAATGATTGGAAGATCAAACATTTTTTCATATTCTTTCGTACTTAAAGAAAGAATAACATCTTCATTTTTTAAATAATCATTTAGTTCTTTATACCAATATTGATATAAATTTATTTCATTTAATTTATGTTTCATTTCTAAACGATGATAATTTACAGCATCATTATAACGTAAAATTCCATAAAGTGGAGAATTAATTAGTAAATGCTTATCTAAATAATCCCATTCTTCTTTTTGATAATTCTTTAAATCAAGCTGTTTAAAAACAACGCCATTAAATAAATTTATGGCTGCAAAAGTTTCCTCATTATGAAAATAATCATAAATTAATGAAGATTGTTTAAAAGAAATCTTCATCAAATCATGAATTTGATTAATATCTAATTCTTTTAATTGTTTTCTTAAAGATTCTGCTTTATTAAAAAACAATGGTGTTTGTTTTTCAATAGGAAAATGCTTTTCTTTTAAACTTTTTGCATCAGCAATTATAATTTTCATAGACTTCACCACATCCATTATATATTAAAATAAAAAATTATGATATACTACATTCGGTGATAAAGATGAATACAACAATTATAGATAAGATATTAATTCATATGCTCGATATGGAACATAGTCAAATTATTTATTCTGATCAATTTATTGATTTAATAGAAGGAACAACTGAATATTATGATAAAAAAATAGAAAAATGTTTAACGAATACAACCATTAAAGAACTCATTGTAGGAAGTGAACATCATTTATTACAAGCAGCTAGAAATATGATCATTGATGATGAACAATTTATTGCTGAATCTAAAAAGATTGCTCAAGATCTATTTGCTGTCAGCAAATATGTAGAAGAAATGCCTAATAGTAATTTAATGTTTGTTGAATGTAAAGTAGATGGAGAAAAGATGATTCTCATCATGAAGTTAAATTATAAAGTGACCCCTATTTCTATTGTGGAAGAAGTAGATGGTAAAAGATTTATTAAATTTGTTAATAGACAAAGTCTTCCACCTAAAACTTCAGCTGTTGAAGAAGCAATTATTATCAATGTTGATAAAAACACAGTTTCTTTAATTGAAAAAAGATTTCAAATAGATGGAAAACCAGGCTACTATCTTAATGAACAATATATTAAAGGTGAACCTAAATTAACAGATAAACAAAAAATGAGTATTGTCAATAAAGTCGTTAAAAAAGTCGATAGTGAATATAATGTTTTTGAAGGTGATCCTACAGCTATGGTCAAAAAAGAAATGATTGATTTAGTAATGGAACATTTACCATTAAAACCAATGGAAATTGCGAAGAAGGTCATGGGTGATGATTATAATGCACAAGAAGAAGTTGAAACGATTATGAGAGATCTAGGAATTGAAGAAGATGATGAAATTGTTAATGTCCCACTTTCATTAGATCGTATGTCAAGATGTAAATTGGTTTTAGATGATGATCGTATTATTGAATTAAATGTTGAAGATTATTTAAATCATGAAAATATTACAACCGAAACAGATATGTCAGGATATTCAACAATTACTTTAAATAATATTAAGGATATTAAGATTAAATAAAGACAAGAAGTTTTCTTTATGATAGAATAAACAGGCATATAATGAAAGGAAATAGATAAATGAGTAAAGTAATTAAATTAGGTAATTATAAAGGAATTGAATTCAAAGTAGAAAAAGTACCTGTATCAAATGAAGAAGTTGAACAACAAATTCAAATGATTTTAGCTCAATCAAGTCAAACAGAAGAAAAAGATGGAGATACTGTTGAAAACGGAGATATCGCTACAATTGATTTTGTTGGTTTAAAAGATGATGTTGCTTTTGAAGGTGGAACAGGAAATGATTATGATTTAGAAATCGGTTCAGGATCATTTATTCCAGGGTTTGAAGAACAAATGATTGGTATGAAAGTTAATGAAACAAGAGATTTAAACTTAACTTTCCCAGAAAATTATCAAGCAGAAGATTTAGCTGGACAAGATGTTGTTTTCAAAGTAACAGTTAAAAAATTATCTGTAAAAAAAGAAGCTGAATTAAATGATGATTTTGTTGAAGGTTTAGGTGTACCTGAAATTAAAACAATTGAAGATTTAAAAGCTTATATTAATGAAGGTTTACAGCAACAACATGATCAACAATATGAAGCACAAAAAGAAAATACAATTTTTGATACATTTATGAATGATTGTGAAGTTGAATTAGATGAAGATGCAATTGATGAAGCATTAGATAGACAAATGTCTTATATGGCAAATCAAATGATGGCTCAAGGAATTCAATTAGATCAATACTTACAAATGACAGGTATGGATGAAGAAAAATTAAGAGAACAAATGAAACCATCTGCTACTCAACAAGCTAAATTAGAAGCTTTAATTGATGAAATTATTGCTGTTGAAAATATTGTTGTTACTGAAGAAGTATTAGAAGAACAATTAAATATGGTTGCACAAGCTAATCAAATGACTAAAGAACAAGTTTTAGAAAAAATTGATTTAGAAGGATTCAAAAGAGATTTATCTCGTATGCAAGCAAGCCGTATTATTGTAAATAATGCAGTTGAAAAATAATGAAAATTCCACGATATAGTGGAGTTTTTTATTATACTGTATAAAAATAATTTTTTCATTGATATTTAGTTTGGTTAATGTAAAATAGGTTGAGTAATTAAAGAAAAAGGGTAAAAATATCTATCTGTATTAAGGGGATTTCATTTTTTATGAAAATCATTGTTTTGGGAGCCGGTAAAGTCGGAAAAACACTTATTAAACATATGTCAAATGAAGATCATGATATTATTGTTGTTGATCAAAATGCAACTAAAGTAGAAGAAGTTGTAAACCAATATGATGTTATAGGTGTTGTAGGTAATGGCGGTTCATAGGATATATTAATGGAAGCAGGAGCAGAAGATGCTAACCTTATTATTTGTGTAACTACTTCAGATGAATTAAATATTTTAGCAGGATTAATGGCTAAAAAATGGGAACAAGACACACTATTGCACGTGTTAGAAATCCTGATTATTCATCGCAACGTGATTTTATGAGAAATCAATTAGGTTTTTCAATGATTGTTAATCCTGAACTTGAAGCAGCAAGTGAAATTCGCCGTGTTCTATCTTTTCCTTCAGCTGTTAAAGTGGATACTTTTTCAAGAGGAAAAGTTGAGCTTGCTGAATTCTTTGTGGAAGATCAAAGTCGTTTAAAAGGAATAGAATTGAATCAATTACATAAAATTACAAAAACAAATATCTTAGTATGTGCTGTTAGTCATAATGAAGATGTTATTATTCCAGATGGAAATTACGCTATCAAACCAGGTGATCATTTATATATTACAGGGACACATCGAGATTTATCAAGATTTTGTTTAGATATCGGTGCTATCACAAATCGTATTAAAAATGTTATTATTATTGGTGGCGGTAAGATTGCCTATTATTTATCAAAACAATTATCAACACAAGGAATTAAAGTTAAAATTATTGAAAAGGATAAAAATCGTTGTCAGGTTCTGGCAGAAAAATTGCCTTATGTCACTATTATCCATGGAGATGGTAGTGATGATGAATTATTAAATGAAGAAGGTATTGAAAATACAGATGCTGTTTTAGCACTTACAGGTTTAGATGAAGAAAATATTGTTTTATCATTATCCGCAAAAAGCCTATATCATAAAAAGACAATTGCGAAAGTAACAAGAATGAATTACATAGGATTATCAGATGTGTTAAAGGTTGATAGTATTGTTGCACCAAAGAAAATTGTTGCTAGTCAAATTATTAGATATGTACGTGCTAAAATGACTAAAGATCATGATTCAGCTGTTAAAACACTTTATAAAATTGTTGATGGTGAAGTAGAAGCTGTTGAATTTAAAGTAACAGAACATTTTAATTATTTACAACAACAGGATTTGTGGTTGTTGATTATAGTAAATGGCCATTACTTTCACAAGTGATTATTCTTGTTTTAACTTTCGTTGGAGCAAGTTCAGAATCAACAGGTGGAGGAATTAAAATTTCTAGAATCGTCATGTATTGTAAAAGTGCTCGTAAAGAATTAAGAAAAGCATTACATCCTCATAGTGTAGAGACAATTGAATTTGAAAATCAACCAATTGATAGTAATGTCATAAGTTCAATTCAAGGATATTTAGTGATTTACTTAATGATTTTTGTAGTATCTTTACAAGTGCTTTTTCAGCTGTAGCAACGTGTTTAAATAACGTTGGTCCAGGAATGAATGTTGTTGGTCCAGTAGAAAATTTCTCATCATTATCGGATGTATCAAAACTTGTTTTATCTTTTGATATGTTAGCAGGACGACTTGAAATATTCCCAATGTTATTATTATTTGCTCCATCTCAATGGAGAAAATAGACTACTTAGAAGTCCCTAGTGGACTTCTTTTAAAATATTGAAAATTATTTATTAGGAGATCTCGAAAGAGGTCTTTTTGCATTTCACACCCTAAAAACGACATTTCGCGACAAATGAAAAAATAAAGTATCATAAATAGTAAAATATGAATAGACAAGGGAGGTTTTTTATTAACAAATAAATAAGTAGTTTTAAACATAATAATTTTTAATAAGGGGAGGAAAAGAAAGTTATGAAGATAAAAATTAAGAAAATAATAGCAAGCGTACTTACATTTATGATGGTCTTTACACAAGTGCCTGTAAATGTATTTGCGGCAGATACTAATATTTCAAATGATGGAAATACGTATCGTACAAGTACACCAGGAACATATAATTTACCTGGAGGTACGTATTATACTAAGAAATATTCTACATGGGCTGATGCAGGTACAAAAGTTTATATACAATATGATAGCTCTAAAAAAGGAACGATAGCTTTAAATATATTAGGCGATGTTGTTAATAATCCTGAAAAAAGTGGAAGGTTTGATTTTATTAGGGCTGACAGTAATACTGATGTAACTATTAATATGAATGGTCATACATTTACTTATAGTGGAAATGATGTTTACAGTCTATGCGGATTTGTTGGAAATTCAGGAACAATGACAATCAATGGTAGTGGTGGAACGATTGTATCTGATGAAGTTGGATTTAACTCTATAGAGGGAGTTTTGAATGTTAATGATGCAACAATTAAAGCAAATAGTATAGGTATTTACAATAAAGGGACAGAACTTAAAGAGGCAGTACTTAAACTTAAAAATATCACGTTTGAAAATTGTGGAACAGACGTTAAACTTGGTAGTAATGGTACCATTGATCTTTCAGAATATAATGGAAATGCTATTACAATTGATATTGATTATGAAATAAACGATGGAAAGAAACATAGAATTTCTCCTAGAGGAGTAAGTAAAGCTGATTTGAATAAAATCAAGTTTGTAAAAAATAGTGGTAAATTATACAAGGTTGATCTTAAATATGATGATGAAGGTCAATATATTTATTTAGCAAAACATGTTCACAAATGGAACTATGTACTTGATAACAGCGATGAAAGTGGAAAAACAATAAAAGGTTATTGTAGTGAAGAAGAAAGAAATAATGAATGTGATTATCAGAATCCAGATACTACAACAGCAAAAATAGTATTAAAAACACAAAATGGAGAGTATAACAGAGGAACCAATGCTTGGGTTGAAAATGCCAATGGTAAGAATACCAATAGTTTTCCAATATCAGGAGATTCATACAAATTAACATATTATCAAAATGGACAACAATTATCACAAAGACCAAAAGAACCAGGAGATTATTCAGTAACTCTAACAATGGATCAAGTTTCAGTTTCTGGAGAATTCACAATTACGAAAGCAAAATATTGGACAAATAAAATATATTTCAAAGATAAGAATTGGAATAAACAAGATAGTTGTGAATATACTTATCAAGGATATCAATCAAAATTTGGCCCATATGTAGAAGTGAATACAGGAAATGGCCATTACTATGTTCCAACAGATGCACGTGTTTCTTACGAATATAAGAAATATGATGATGACGACAGTGCATATAAATCAATAAGTTTAGATGAGCTAAACAGTCTAAAACCTGGTACTTATTGTATTAGAGGAGTAGTTTCTGAAAATAATCATTATTTAAGTTTAACAACAGAATCACTTAAATTTACTGTGACTAAAGCAAAACCTACTCCACCTAGCATTGTTAAATATACATGGGAATATGGAGAGCAACCAGAACTTGTCCCTGAAAGTAAGTTAAATAATTGTCAATATTCATTTAAATACTATTATCGAGATACAGATGTTGAGGTAGATAAAGAATATCCAGACGTAGGAAAATATTATTTAAGTATATATAATTCGGGATCCGATCTTTATAAGCCTGGCTATGCTCCTCAAAAATTTATTACTATTACCCAAAGAACAGCAACTTTATCATGGGAACTAGATGGTACAAATACATTTAAAATTCCATATGATGGTAAACCACATGTTCCAACAGCAACTGTCATTAATACAGTTGGAGATGACAAATGTAACGTGACTGTTTCTGGTGAACAAACTGATGTAGGTACATATACTGCAACTGCAACTGGATTGAGTAATTCTAATTATAAATTACCTGCACAAAAAACAGTAACGTTCGAAATTGTCAAAGCCCAAAGAGAAGCACCAACATCTGTAACAGCCACAGGAACAACATATAAGGGTGGAACAGATGGTAAATTAAATAATGTTGATTCATCAATGGAATATAGAAAAGATGGTGAAAATGAATGGCATAGTATTACTGGAGATACTGTAGAAGGATTATCTACTGGTAAGTATTATGTAAGATATAAAGATAGTAAAAACTATTATGAATCATCTGAAAAAGAAGTATATATTGCCAATGGACAAGAAATCAAAGTAAATGTTCCAGGTAGTCAAGTTGGATATACTTTAAGTGTTAGTAATACAGTTGTTGATTATAATGAATCAAGCACTTTAACATTTAAATTAAATAAAGGCTATTCAAAAACAAAAGATTTCGCTGTTAAGGTCAATGGTGAAACAGTTCAATTAAATAACAATAATCAATACACAATTAAAAATATTCAAAAAGATACAGATATTACAGTTGAAGGAGTAGCTGATATAACAGCACCTGATACAGAAATAAAGGTATCCAATAAAACATGGAAAAGTATTTTAAATAAAATCACATTCGGTTTATTCTTTAAAGAAACACAAAAAGCAGAAATTACAGCTACAGATGAAGGTAGTGGAGTTAATAAATACTATTATTATGTTGATAAATCAGGTAGTGAAGAATCACTAACAGAAAAACAATTACAAGCAGTAGATTGGAAAGAAGGAACATCTGTTACATTTAGTGAAGATAGTAATTATGTTATTTATGCCAAGGTAACAGACAAAGCAGGAAATATTAAATATGTTTCAACAGATGGTATCGTAATTGATACGATTGCACCACAAGTATCAGGTGTAGAAAGCAATCAAACATATACGAAAACACAAACATTTACAGTAACTGATAATAATTTAGATACAGTAAAAGTAGATGGGAAAACAGTTGAACCTACTAATGGTAGTTATACATTGGTTCCAAAAAAAGGAACATATACAATCGAAGTAACAGATAAAACAGGAAATAAAACAACATTAAATAAGATTACAGTTAACTGGGAAAAAGTTAAAAAACCAACCGTAGAAAGCAAAGTATATACAGGACAAACATTAACTGCAAATATTTCAGAAAATGGTTTATACACAGTTAAAGAAAATAATGGTGGTATTGATGTAAATGAATATGATGTTCAATTGACTTTAAAAGATCCTACAAATTATAGATGGGAAGACGGTACTATTGATACAACAGTAAAATTCAATATTACCCAAGCAACACCAGTTGTTACGAAACCAACAACAAAACCACTAACATATAATGGAAGTGAACAAGAATTAGTAAATGCAGCATCTACTAATGGAGGAACAGTAAAATATTCTTTAGACAACAAAAACTGGTCAACATCAATTCCAACAGGGAAAGAGGCCAAAGAATATACAGTTTATTACAAAGTAGAAGGAAATAAAAACTTTAAAGATGTAGATGTACAAGAAATCACAAATAAAATCAATCCTAGAACAATTGATTTAAACTGGAATAAAGAGTTAACTTACAATGGTAAAGAACAATTACCAACAGCTACAGTTAATAACTTAGCAGATGGTGATAAATGTGAAGTTACTGTTGCAGGTGCAAATAGAAATGCAGGTACTTATGAAGCTACAGCTACAAAAGTAAGTAATCAAAATTATAAGTTACCTGAAGATGTCACAACAAGTTATACAATTAAACCAAAAGATATCACTGTTACAATAACACCTAATGGTGGTACTTATGGTGAAAAAATTACAGGTGCTACAGCTAAGTTAAATGATGTAGAAAATGGCGATCATCCAGAAGTAACATTAACTTACACAGGAACAGGGTATGATGGAACAGAAGTTAATGGAACAGAAGTTCCTAGTCATGCTGGTAAATATACTGTTACAGTAAGTATCAATGACAAAAACTATAATTTAACTGGTACAAATACAGCTGAATTTGTAGTAAAAGGTGCAGATGCTAGATTAAAAGTAAAAGAAATGAATGATAAAAAATATGGTGATCAAGGATTTAAATTAGAAGTATCTCATAAAGGAAATGGAAAATTATCTTATTCAAGTAGTAATGAGGATGTAGCTACAGTAGATGATCAAGGTAATGTAACAATTCATAATGCTGGTACAACAAAATTAAAAGTTACATTAGGAGTTGATCATAACTATGATAGTGATAGTAAAGAAGTAACATTAACTGTTAATAAAATCAATCATGAAATAGCAGTTGATCAAAAAGATGTTGAAAAGACTTATGGTGATGAAGCATTTACAATTCATGCTCAAAGTAAAGATCATGAATCAGCTATTGAATATGCAAGTAGCGATGAAAAAGTAGCTACAGTAGATAGTGAAGGTAATGTAGTTATCAAAGGCGCAGGTAAAGTCATCATTACAGTAAGTCAAAAAGAAAGTAAGAATTATAAAAAAGTATCTAAAGAAATAAATCTTACTGTTAAAGCTAAAAAGATTACAGTTACTGTAAATGATGCATCAAAGACATATGGAGATGAAGACTCTGAATTTACATATGTAAATGATAAACTTATTGGTAATGATAAATTAACAAGTATCATTCTTACAAGAGAAGAAGGAGAAGATGTAGGAACATATAAGATAAAAGTAAGTCAAAAAGAAGGATCAAATCCAAATTATGATATTACTTTTAAAGATGGAACATATACAATTAATCCATTATCGATTGATAAAGGAACAGTTGTATTAGGAAATGTCTTAAAATATACAGGAGAAAAACAAACACAAGAAGTAGAACAAGTTTTAGTCAATGGAAAAGCATTAAATAAAGAAGATTATGAAGTATTAGATAATCAAGCAACGAAAGAAGGAAAACATGTTCTAACAATCAAAGCTAAAGGAAATAACCATACAGGATCCTTTAAATATAGCTATGCAATCTTACCAAAAGAAAATGATAAGATAGGAACAGGATCATTTACTGTTAAAACAACAGGAGATGTAGAAATAAGTAGAGATGAAATTATAGATCTCCTTATTGAAAACAAAGAAATAACAGCAAATGAATTAAGTGAAGTAGCAGAAGGTAAGAAAATAGAAATCGTATTAGAGGTAAAAGAAGCACAAACAAATGAACTTATTGAAACAAATACAAAAGGATATAAAGTAGGAAAATACTTAAATATTACTTTAAATAAAATAGTTAATGGAACAAGTGAAAGTATACATGAACTTACAAAAGTCATGAAAGTAACAATCAAAGTTCCAGAAGAACTAATCAATAAAGATAGTAAAACTAAAAGAGAATACTATATCGCAAGAAGTCATAATGGAAAAGTAGATATCTTAGAAACAAAATATAATGAAAAGACAAACAGCTTAACATTTGAAACAGATAAGTTCAGTGATTATGCAATTCTTTATAAAGATAAAAAAGAATTAAAAACAACGGTAACTACTTCAATAAATAAATCAAATACAAAACAAACAATGAAAGCTAAAACGGGAGATAATGCAAATATTATAGGATTAATGATGCTACTAGTAAGCAGTATGTTTGTGATGGTATTTGTAAGAAAAAAAGAAAATTAATAGAGATATAGAAAAAGTCTTTAAGTTGATGCTTAAAGGCTTTTTCGCTGTTTTCAATTTTAAATACCTAACGACACTATTCAAAACTGAACGACCGTTCTTAACAAATACCAAGTATGCTAAAATATTTATATGCTACTAATTTGAATTTTAAATCTAATGATAAATTTAATAGTCAAATATTAGTAAAATATAGAGAGGAAATAATCTACTGTTTTTGTTACTTTTTTGTCACAAGATGTTTTATCAAATTGATTGTTTTTTTTATTAAAAAGTCTATAATTGTATACAACATGAATGGAGGATTGCCTATGCTAGTAGATGGACATATGCATTTAGAAAACGGACCACTTACTAAAGAATATGTAATGGAATTTATTAATGAAGCTTATAAACAAGGATTTGATCGTATTCAAATTTTAGATCATACACATCGTTTTAAAGAATTTGAAGTTATTTATCAAGGTGTTAAAGAAGCAAGTGATCAACAAAGAGAATGGCTTGCTAATAAGAAAATGAAATTTAAAGATACACTTTCTAGTTATGTGTGTTTAATTAATGAGGTAAAAGAGGAAGAACTTCCAATAGAAGTTTTATTTGGATTAGAAGTATGTTATGTTCCTGAATATAAAGAAGAAATAAGACGTATTTTAGAATCCTATCAATTTGATTTTTTAGTAGGAGCTATTCATTCTATTGATGGACTTTTATATGATATGCCTTGGTCTAAAGAAATCTTATGGGATAAATATAATGTAGATGATATTTATCATCGATATTATGAATTGATTTTTGATTTAGTTAAAAGTGGTTTATTCACGCAATTAGCTCATCCAGATACAATTAAAATGTTTAACTATTATCCAACATATGATTTAAAACCAACATATCATGAATTAGCCAAGTTACTAGTAAAACATCATGTTAAAGGAGAATGTAATACAGGATGTTATTATCGTTATCATCATCAAGATAAAGGTCTTTCTAAAGAATTATTAGATATTTTTAAAGAACATCATGTGGATATTATTACAGCGAGTGATGCACATAAACCAGCAGATGTAGGAACTTGCATCAAAGATATTTATAAGTTATGTCAGTATGATTAAGTTGTTCTTGATTGAACAACTTTTTTGCTTTATGATAAACAAAAAAAGAAAGGTTGTTAGAAATGAAAATTACAGAATTGTTAGATATAAATTCGATAGATTTAAATCCACAAATTTCTAATAAAGAAGAAGCAATTGATCATCTGGTTAATTTATTAGATCAAAGTGGAAAATTAAATGATAAAGAAATTTATAAAGAAAGTGTTTTAAATAGAGAGGCCCAAAGTACAACAGGAATTGGGGATGGTGTTGCTATTCCTCATGGACAAAGTGAAGGTGTGGAAACAGCAGGATTATCTGCAATGGTTGTTAAAGAAGGATTAGATTTTAAATCTCTTGATGGACAACCTACTTATTTATTTTTTATGATTGGTGCTCCTAAAGATTCGGGAGGTGCTCATTTACAAGCTCTTGCACAGTTATCTACTTTATTAATGGAAGAAGATTTTAGAAATGCTTTAATTAATGCATCTTCTAAAGAAGAATTTTTACAATTAATAGATGCTAAGGAAAATAAAAAAGAAGAAGTGAAAGAAATTGTTCATCCTGCTGTTTTAGCAGTAACTGCGTGTCCTACAGGAATTGCTCATACTTTTATGGCGGCTAAAGCTTTACAACAAGCAGGAGAAGCATTAAATATTTCTATTAAAGTAGAAACGAATGGACAAGAAGGTGTTAAAAATCAATTAACACAAGAAGATATTGAACATTGTAAAGCAATTATTGTTGCTGCTGATAAGAAAGTTGAAATGGCAAGATTTGAAGGTAAAAAAGTGATACAAGTACCTGTTAGAGATGGTATCTCTAAAGCTCAAGAACTTGTTGAAAAAGCTAATAATGGAGATGGTGAGATATATCATCATGAAGAAAAGAAAGAAAAACAAAATATCATTCGTTTATTCTATAAACATTTAATGAATGGTATTTCTCATGCATTACCTTTTCTTGTAACAAGTGGGGTACTCTATGGAATTCTTTATTTATTTAAAGATCAAGTACTTACAAACCAATTATTAATCCTTACAAGTAATGTACAACAACTC
Organism: Faecalibacillus intestinalis; assembly: GCF_003024685.1. GTDB lineage: Bacteria > Bacillota_I > Bacilli_A > Erysipelotrichales > Coprobacillaceae > Faecalibacillus > Faecalibacillus intestinalis. The sequence goes on from NZ_PYLQ01000011.1 coordinate 25,125, forward strand.
ATTAGTATTATGATTATTCCCATTATTTCAGCATATATCGCAGATAGTATTGCTGATAGACCAGGTATGCTTTCTGGATTTGCTGGGGGATTGATTGTTTGTCAAGGAATTTCAATCACATCAATTTCTACAAGTTCACCTTCTTTACTTGCTGGAATTATTGCAGGTTTTTTAGCAGGATTTGTATCTTTGATGTTAAGAAAGTTATTTTCTTATTTACCACAATGTTTAAAAGGAATAGAAGCATCCTTGTTTCATCCAATTATTTCTACAATTATTGTTACTTTATTAATGTTTTATTTAAATAGTTATTTATATATTGGTCATACTTATATTTTAAATTATGTTTCATTAGTTGAATCACAAATGTCAACTAAAGTACTATTTGGTTTTGTATTAGGTATGATGATGGCTATTGATAATGGAGGACCTATTAATAAAACAGCTTATGTATTTTCTATAGGTATGTTAATAAGTTATGATTATTATCCAATGGCTGCTGTGATGGCTGGAGGAATGATTCCACCATTTGTCATTGCTTTAACAGCAACCTTATTTAAAGATAGATTTGAAGTTAAAAAAGATGCTTTAATGAATTATATTAATGGTATTTCATTTATTTCAGAAGGAGCTATTCCTTTTATTCAAAAAGAATCTCAAATAATTTTACCAGCTTGTTGCCTTTCAGCAGGACTTGCTGGAGCATTATCTATGTACTTTAATTGTTCTATTGCTTCACCTCATGGTGGATTATTCTTAATATGGATGATTCAAAATCCAATTTCTTATTTAAGTTTAATTGTTTGTTCAACACTAGTAGGAACAATATTATTAATCCTATTTACAAAACTAAAGAAGGAGTCGTAAAACTCCTTCTTATTTTTTATCTAATAAAACAGTTCCTTGTGGTGGGTTTTCATTAATAGCTCCTACAATAGGATGAGGAACATACCTCTCTTCAAGATAAGTTAAATCTTCATTTGTAAGAGAAATCTCTAATGCCATTACTGCATCATCAATGTATTGCATTTTAGTAGCACCAATAATAGGAGAAGAAACACCTTTAGCCCATTGCCAAGCAAGAGCAATTTGAGACATCTTGCAATGATATTTATGTGCTAATTCATCAACACATTTAACAATTTCCATATCTTGCTTTTCAAAATGGTCATATTTACCATGAACAACCCGATCAGTTTTCCCTCTTAAGGTATTTGACTCCCAAGTGTTTCTAGCAAGATGTCCACCTGCTAAAGGACGATAAGGCATTAAGGAGACATTCATTTGTTGACAAATAGGAATTAATTCTTTTTCATCTTCACGATAAAGTAAGTTGTAATGATTTTCCATAGTTGAAAAAGGAGTCCAATGATTGTCCCTAGCAATGATTTGCATGTTATGAAATTGATATCCATACATTGCAGAAGCACCAATTGCTCGTACTTTTCCACATTTAACAAGTTCATTTAATGCTTCCATCGTTTCTTCCATTGGTGTATCATAGTCAAAACGATGAATAATATATAAATCTAAATAATCAGTTTGTAGTCTCTTTAAAGTACCAGCTATTTCTCTAAAAATAGCTTCTTTAGATAATCTACCTTCATTAAAATAAACCTTTGAAGCAATAACGACATCCTCTCTTTTAACATTTAAATTCTTTAAAGCTTTTCCTAACTATTCTTCACTTGTACCATTTGAATACGTATTAGCAGTATCAAAAAAATTAATACCTAAATCAAGGGCGTGCTTTACCATCTCTTCAGTTTGTTTTTCATCTAAAGTCCAATCATGCATCGTTCCTGCTTTTCCAAAGCTCATACATCCTAAACATACTTTAGATACTTTTATATTTGTTTGTCCTAATGTTGTATATTTCAAATTTATCACCTCTTATCTATATTATAGAATTCAAATTTGATTTGTCTAATACTTGATTTCAATCATTTTTAATGCCTAAAAACTATGATATTTTTATCAATGAAGATTTATGATAATATATACTTTGGGAAGGTGATATAATGATTTTTACATATGAACAAATTTCAAAACTCAATGATACTGAACTTATTGTTTATAATTACATTGTAAAAAATGTTGGACTAGTCTTAAAAATGAATATTAGGGAATTAGCAGCACAAAGTCATGTATCAACAGCAACAATTACGCGTTTTTGTCATAAATTAGATTGTGATGGCTTTGTTGAATTTAAAATAGAATTAAAAAGATTTAATGAAATTAATAAGATGCCTGAAATTGATGATGAAATTACTATGCTCAATCAGTTTTTTGATTATTCTAAGGGAAAAGAATTTAATGAGCATATAAATCAAGCTGTTGAGTATATTACAGATAGTAACTTTATTGTTTGTTTAGGAATTGGACAAAGTGGAAGTATGGCAAGATATGCAGCACGTTTTTTTTCTAATGTTGGTTATTATAGTCAATATATCGATGATCCATTTTATCCTGCACCAACAGATCAATTTGAAAAATGTTTATTAATTGCTTTTTCAAATAGTGGAGAAACAAAAGAAGTTATTGATCAATTAAGACTTTATCGAGGTGTTCAATCTAAAATTATTTCAATCACAAATGATTCAAATAGCACAATTGCTAAAATGTCAGATTTAACAATACCGTATTTCATTAAAAAAGTTATTTTACCAAATACTAAAAATATTTCATCTCAAGTACCTGTTGTTTATATTATTGAACGTATTTGTCGAAAATTACAAACTCAAAAGAACTTAGAAATATTAGAATAAAAGTGCATATAAAGGCACTTTTTTTATTTTATGACAAAAAGTCATTTTGTTACAAAGAATGTAACCTGTTACATTAAATTTGAAAGCGCTATCTTATTTTTGGCTTATATGCTATTTTATTTTTGTGTGATAAATATGCATTCATGTTCAGTGCATAGCTTATAAAAACTTGGCCAACTTTTATAAATATCACAAGATGAATGTAAATATTAAGGGAGGATTAAAATATGAGTTATATAAAAAAGCTTATTGCGATGGTACTCACTTTTGCAATGACATTGTCGATGGCAAGTATTGCAACTATTCAAGCTATGCAATCGCCTATTGAATTTAATAAAAGTAAGACGTATGCAGTAATTTCAAAAACAAATAATAAAGCAATTTATGTACATAACATAAATTGGGGAAATAATGATACAAAGGCAGATGGTGATTATACAAGATCTGGGAAAGTATTACCAAATTCTATTTTTAAAATAACGCCATTAGATGATCAAAGTGGAGCGGATTCTTCTAAGGGTGAAGTAAAAGTAAATATTGAATATCAAACAGTAGATGGAAAATTATATCCAATGCGTTCAGAAGGAAATGATTTTATTTTTGCTGATCCTCAACTTAGAGATTTAAATACTTACATTATTACTAAAACTGATGATAATGTAGGAATTATTAGAGATATGACAAGAGGATATTATCTAAAAGTCAATGAACAAGGTGAAATTCGAAAATTAAGTGATGATGCAAGCCAAGCAACAGAATTTACATTTGTTGAAAATCCACAACTTATTGATAATACAGCATATATTGAAAGTGTCGCTACTGGTAAATTAGTAACATTTAAAAATCAAAGTGATGAAGAATATGCACCAATTTCTGTTACGGGTGATAAAGAAAATATTACAGATGATGAAAAATTTAATGTAAGTTATGGTACAAATGGTGATGGTATTAAAGATGTTGTAGCATTTCAATCAGTAAGTAAACCAGGATATCAAATTGCCTCAGCTAAATGGATTGATGGTGCTACACCATTAGTTGGTTCTATTAACAGAAATGGTGGTTGGGAATCAATTGCTATTGAACCACTTGGTAATGGACAATTTGTTTTAAGAGATGCAGCAAAGGGGACTTATGTAAAAGTAAATGATGATAATATTTTAGAAGCAGGATGTGAAGCAACTGATGAAATTCCTGATAATGAAAGATTTATTATCCATACAAGTCAAGAATTAAGTGAAGTTTCTCACTTTACTTTTGATAAGAGTACAAGAACAAAAACAAGTATAGATTTATCATGGGATAAACCATTGAATTTATATACTGATATTGAAGTATATGCAAAAGCTTCAAATGAAGTTGTATTTAATAAAGTTACAACTATTACAAATGTCGATCATTATACTGTTAATGATTTAAAAGAAGGAACTCAATATGAATTCTATTTAAAATTTATTAGTGGTAATGGTAACTTAGAATTATCTGATAATCCGGTTTATGAAACTAAAAAAATCAAGGCTTCTACAAGAATTGGTGAAAAACCACAAACAGTAACAAATTTAAAATTACAACAATCTAATAATCAATTTACTATTAATTTTGATAAAGCAAAAAATGCGACACATTATCGTATTTTAGGAGCAACAAGTATGTTTGGTCAATATACTGAAGTTGCTACTGTTAATACAAACAGCGCTAAAGTAAATGCACTAGATTCTAAAAATAAATATAACAACTATTATAAGGTTGTAGCATTAAATAATGGTAATTTTGGAGATCTAGATTTTAGTAATGCGGAAGAAGCAGATGAATCTGAATATGTTTCTTTAGAAACTGAATTATTTGGTAGAAATACTTTTGTTTTCTCACCAAATGATGATACAACAAAAATTGATGAATTATTGAATAAATTATTTAAACAACAAAATGATTATACAAATGATGCACAATTTAAAGGAAATCAATATCAAGTTTATTTCAAAAAAGGTGATTATACAAATACATCATGTATGTATTTGGGATTCTATACAACATTAAGTGGTTTAGGAAAAGTACCAACAGATGTTAAATTAAATAATATTGCTATTCCAGCTTATCTTCCAGCAGGAGCTTTAGGTGGAAATGGCGACAATGCAACTTGTAATTTCTGGAGATCTGCTGAAAATCTAGCAGTTTATAATACAGGAAATGAACAAGGAAAAGCAGGATATGGTTCATATCGAGCAGATCAATTAAACTGGGCAGTGGCACAAGCTGCTCCACTTAGAAGAATTTATTCTGAAAGACCAATTGCTTATGATTGGAATTATGGATGGGCAAGTGGAGGATATGTTGCAGATTCATGGATTAATGCTTCATTTAATGATAATGGAAATGAATTGAGTGCAGGTACTTTCTCTGGGCAACAATTTTATACAAGAAACTCAAAATTAAAAGGAAATGCATATGGAACGACTTTAAATAATTTCTTCCAAGGAGTTGAAGCAAGTAATTTACCAAAAGCAGATGGAACAAGTGGTGAAGAATTATTAAGTGGACAAGGTGCTTCTAACTGGAATATTCCAGCAAGTGATGGAGGACAACAAGTATTCACGCATATTGATCAAACAAAAGAATTAGCAGAAAAACCATTCCTATATATGGATGATGATGGTGAATATAAAGTATTTGTTCCTTCAGTTCAAAAGAATACAAAAGGTATTAGTTGGGGAGAAGGTAAAGATAATAATGGTATGGGAGCTGGAAAATCTATTTCTTTAGATGAATTTTATGTTGCTAAACCAACAGATTCTGCAAGCGATATTAACAAAGCTTTAGATGAAGGTAAAAATATTTACTTTACTCCAGGAACATATCATGCTAAGGAAACAATTCATGTAAAAAAAGCTGATACAATTGTCTTAGGTAGTGGAATGACTTCAATTATTCCTGATAATGATGATGCAGCTATGTTAGTTGATGATGTTGACGGAGTAAGAGTTGCTGGAATTATTTTTGATGCAGGTAGTCATTCAAAATATTTATTAAAAGTAGGGAAAACAGGAAGTAAAAATAGTCATAAAGATGATCCAACAATTTTACAAGATTTATTCTTTAGAGTTGGTGGAACAACAGATACATTGACAACAGCAGATAATGCTTTAGAGATTAATAGTCATAATGTTTTATGTGATCACTTCTGGATTTGGCGTGCAGATCATGGAACTGGTGTTGCTTGGGATGGAAATGTTTCAAATCATGGATTAATTGTTAATGGTGATGATGTAACATGTTACGCTTTATTTAATGAACATTTCAACAAATATGATACATTATGGAATGGTGAAAATGGTTCAACATATTTCTATCAAAATGAAAAATGTTATGATCCTATTTCTCAAGAAAGTTGGATGTCTCATAATGGTTCGGTAAATGGTTATGCAGCTTATAAAGTAGCTAATAATGTAAAAAAACATTATGCAGTTGGATTAGGTATTTATAATGTATTTATTTATACAGGTGGAACTTTAGGAGAAAATGGGCAACCAGGAACTTTAGGTGATGGTAAAACTGTTTCTATTTCAATGGATAATGCAATTGAAGTTCCTAATAATAAAGATGTATTAATTGAAAATGCTTGTATTCAAACATTTGCTAATGAAGATGGAGCTTTACAAAAATTTAATTCTATTATTAATGGTGTTGGTTCAGGTGTAAGCAGTGGTATTACAGGAGAAGGATGGTCTAGAAAATTCTTATTAAATTATAGAAATGGTACTGCTGTTGTTGGTAAAGCTAATAATAGTGATCAAAAAGGTAAATATATTGGTGTGAATACAATAGAAAATATTAAACAATTAGGAGATGATGATTTAGATTTAGATGAATTAAAAGAACTTGTTAACAATAAAAAGAATGAAAATTTATATACAGAAGATAGTTATAAAAAATATGCAGACATTTATGCTGATGCATCAAAAATTTTAACAACCGATGGATTAAAATATAGTATACAAAAAGATGTAGATGAAGCGGTGAAAAAATTAAAAGATGCACAAGCTCAATTAGAAATAAAAGTTAATAAAGATGAATTAGATAAACTTTATACAGATAAAAAAGATTTTAAAGAAGAAAGCTATACCGCTGATTCATGGAAAGTATTTAAAGATGCATTGTCAAAAGCTCAAGAAGTTCTTAATAATGAAAATGCCACTCAAGAAGAAGTCAATCAAGCTTATGGTGCTTTAAAAGAAGCTACTGATGCATTAAAAACTAAAACAACAACTCCTAGTGAAGAAGAAACTAAAGGAGATAAATTAGGAAATGCAAATGGACAAGGAGATAATCAAAAAGGGCAAACAACTCAAGAAAGAAATGCAATAAATAGAAATAAGTCTAAAGTAAAAACAGGTGATAATATGAAAGTTGTACCATATGCATTATTAATGATGGCTGCAGCAGGTGGATATGTTACTGTTTGTAGAAGAAATAAGGAAAATTAAAAATGAAAAGATTTAAAAAATTGGGCGTTGCACTTTTAAGTGCAACCCTCCTCCTTATACCTTGTATGACTTCTATCAATGCACAAGATAATCCTTATGATACTTGGAAAACAACAGCTTTAAAATCTCCATCTAAAGGACAACTTGTAGCAGCTGGAGATATCAAGATTTCATGGAATTCTTTAGAAAAAGTTCAACATTATGATATTTATTTTGATGGGAAATATGAAAAAAGTGTAGAAGCAAATATAACACAAACAACTATTTATTCAACAGCAGTAGCAAGACATACAATAAGAGTTGTTGCTGTTTTAGAAAATAATGATGAAATAAATGTAAGTGAGCGTACATTTTATATTTCAAAAAAAGGAATAGGGTTATATGAGGATGATCAAGGTATTAATTCATTAAGCTATGTACAAAATATGGGGGTTTCTTGGTATTATAACTGGGGTGAAGAAGCTTATGATAATCAAGATGAAGTAAATAGCGAGTTAGAATTTGTACCGATGATATGGAATGATGCAGGAAATGTTAGTGAACGCTTAAAATCATTAAAAGAAAAGGGGTATGATAAGGTGTTAAGTTTCAATGAACCTGATTATGATCAAGAAGCAAATATGTCGGTTGACTTAGCTTCTGGTTATAATCAAGATTTCCATTCAAGTGGATTAAGAGTTGGTTCTCCAGCAGTAAGTGAATCTACAGTTAAAAAAAATGGCTGGTTTGAAAACTATTGGAATCGGCTAGAAATAAAAGATGATTTTATTGCTGTTCATAATTATCCAGGATATGTTGGATTAGATAGTGAAGAATATACACCTAAAAAAGCAGCAAAAAGCTTTTTGAAATATATGAATGATATTTATGATTGTTATCAAAAACCTATTTGGGTAACAGAATTTGCAGTAGCAGCTTGGGATTCAAATGAATATTGGCATCCATATGATGGAAATGATGAACAACATAATAAAGCTGTTCAAGAATTTATGAAATATGTTATTAATGGTTTTGATGATATTCAAGGACTAGATGATCTTTCTTTTGTAGAAAGATATGCTTGGTTCAGTTTTGATGCTACGCAGTTACAAAGTGCATCAAGTGCTTTATTCTATAATACTAAAGATACATCAAATCAAAATCAATTAGGTGTACTTACAGATTTAGGAAATGTATATAGAAATGAATGTGGAAATCCACTTCATTATACATTACCTTATTTAGATGGAAGCAAAGATCCATCTTCTATTGAAGAAGATAGATACATAGAAGATCAATTTCATCATGATGTGATACAAGGAGATGATCAGACAAATAAACAATTATCATCAAATATAGAAAGAAAATCTGTTCAAACAGATGATCAAACATCTTATATGTTCTTTATATTAATGATGATTACATCATTAATGGGCATATTCTTATTAAAAAATAAAAATGAATATTAAAATATTTACAAATCATAATTAAAATTTTTAACACCTTCTATACAAAACATGTAAATATGAGAGGATTTAGGGATGGAATTATTAGAAAGAATAAGATTTATTACTAATAGCGACTATATTTCAGATTTAGCATGTAATCGTTATTTAACTTTCTATCAATTTCATGAAATTGAAGAAATTAATATTGATGATTATTCTTTAAAAGAATGGAACGATGCAGCAAAATATGTGAGTAATCAAAATAAAGAATTTAATAATAGTTTAGATGCTAAAAAATATATATGTTCTATATTAATGCATAAGGAGTAGCAATACTCCTTTTTTGTTACAAGAAATGTAAATTGTGACAAGGAAAATGAATAGTATTCATTTTTATTAAAATATATTTTATATTATAGGCGTAGTTAGATATATTCAGCAAAGTAATCGAAAGGTTATGACGCAAAGCTAAAGGGGCTTTAAAATGCTAGCCAGTTGCAATAGGATTTGTAAATGGCTTTTTGTATTTTAAATTAAGGGAAGGTGTAAAAGATGAAAAAAATATTTAAAAAGTTTAAAGGAATATTTTGTTTTACGATATGTTTATGTATTGCAGTCGCAACATTCCAAGTAGGTGTATTTGCCGAGGAATCAGGTGTCATTGTTAATTCAAAGTTATTACAAAATAATGATGGTACTGTTTATGGTAATGGAATACTAAGTGGTTTAGGAGATAATGGAACGCCTGAGTTAAATCAATTATGTTATAACAAAGAGACAGGAGAAAATAGAGGCTATGATAATTCTCAAGCAAATGATATCGTATGTTCTTTTGATACTGTTACATATAGGGTCAATACGACTCTTCAAAATTTAGGTAATGTTAATCATACAATTACTTATGAATTTATTATTCCAAATGATGATGAATTAGTTTTATCAACACAAACTGTAACATCGGATAAAATACCTGAACCAGTCATTGATGGTAATAATAAAATCTATACGATTTCAAAAGAATTAAATGTAAATGAGTATAATGGTGGAGCTATTGGTGTAGGATTTGGTTTACAAATTAAAAATAAACATCAAGATGATACAATTGAACCAACAATTAATGTTTATGTAGATAATGATAAAAATCATATGTCTACTGTTGATAATATGAAGCCAGTTATTGTTACAACTGCCCCAATGTACAATATCGTTTTAAAAAAGAAAACTGAAACAATAAAACTCGCTGAATATGATTTTGATAGTGATCATACAGGTTATTATGGTAATCCTTTATTAAATGGAAAAGATAAAGATATTAAAGGATATAAAATTAATTATGGTGTTGCTTTAGAAGTAAGAAAACCAGGTAATGGAATGAGAGGAGTTGAATTACCTGATCCAACAAAACCATTTAAATTTGATGTTGATTTAAGTGAATTTACTGTAAATGGTATAAATGCATCTAGTGATTTTACGCCTTTATTATATAGAGTGTGTGAAAATAAAAGAGATGGCGATGCAGTAACTGATATAGCATATTCAAATAAAAATGCTTCTGGTAATGCTAATGATCGTATTTATTGTAGTAATAGTGGAAATTACGTAGTTACACAAGAAGGTACGACTTTACATTTTGAAGTTACTGGATACGATACTGATTTTAATCATTTCCCAACTGGCTATGAAAATATGCCTATTGGTTATTCAAATGGGGATATTAATTCAATTTTAGAAGGTGTTTTCTCTACACAACAATTTCAAGTAGTATATCCTAATAACAATGAAACAACATCTTTATCATCATATAATCCTGATACAACAGGAAAAACTAATATAAGTGCAACAGCTAAAGTCATCAATATGCATGCATATTCTGAAGTTGATGGTAATGTAACTACAAAAGAAACTAAAATAGATGATAATAAACAAACATCAAATTGGGATAATACAAGTCCAGGTAGTAGAAATCAAAGTATTTTTTACAGTTCTACATCAAATAAAAAAACATGGACTGATGAATATACTCCTGGAAAGAAATTTACTAACGTAGATGGGGATATTGCTGCTGTTGGAGCAACTGATTTAGGATTTACAGTAGGCTATGATCAAACGAATATTATTTCTGAAGATGGTAATATTAATAATTATCCAGTAGCTATAGATCAACTTGTTTTATTTAATAGAAATGCTTTTGATGAAGTAAAGATGAAAAATTTTTCAAGAGAAGATACTGGCTACAAATGTAAAATATCATATGGTATTTCTAATGATGGAGAAGCTTTAACTAATGAATCTATGAGAACTAAAAATTTAAGTGATTTTAAATTTTATGATAGTCTTGAAGATATGAAGGATGATTTGAAGAATAATGGTCGTAAACAAACGTGTTGTGATGTTGTTTATGTGCAATATAGAGGTTGTCCAACAAAAAAAGGTAAACCTGATGTCAATTTACTTACGCAATTTACATCAAATTTAAAGAAAAATCCAAATATAGCAGATCAAGTATACATGGTTACCGCTGTTACTAACACATGGAGTATTAGTGATATGCAAGCATATGAACAAGATGTTCGAGAATATAGAGGAAAAACAAATGGTGAAAAATTAAATTCAGAAGATTGGAAACAATGGATTTGGCATAAAACTGAACAAGGGAAAAAACCAGATGAACTATTTAAAAATATAAATCCTTCAAATGCTACACTTGACTATAGAAATGAATATACTGTTCCAACTTATGAAAATGGAGTTTATTCAGATAAAGTAACTCCAAATAATAATATTACTTTTGCTGATGGTATTTATGTTGTCCCATATACAACAAGTATCACAAAACAAGTAGCTCAAAAGAGTAATGGAGAATCAAGAAAATTTTATAATGTTTCTTCTAATGAAAGATATGTAGATTATAAAATTGATAGTAAAATGAGTTTTTGGGATAATGTAACTATTCCAGAGGGTTCTACAACAACAGTTTATTTAGAAGATACTTTACCAGATGGTCTTACTTATATACCTAATAGTGCATATTGGGGTGGAAACTATAAATCACAATTTCCTAAAGAAGGTAAGGTAGAAGGTGGAAAAGCGATTGAACCTACAATAAGTACAAATGAAAATGGAAAAACTGTTTTAAAATGGAAAATTAAAAAAGTTAATTTAGTTAATGGAACTTTACCATCACTTTATTATTCATGTAAAATTGGTAATACAACAGATCTTAATCAAGATGTAAATAATAATGATGTTTTACAAAATACAATTAATATACAGACAGATGAAGATAAAAGACCGTTTACAACTTATAATAATAATGAAGTTACAACATCAATTATAGTTAATAAAAATAATGAATTTTATTTAGGTAAAACAGGTAAGTCTGTATTAGAACTAGAAGATAAAGGAGATTTTAATTTATTATTAAGTAATGTAAATTCTAATGCAAGAGATGATGTTTTTGCAGTTGATACAATGCCTCAAGATGGTTATGATGGAACAATCATGAAAGGAATTTATAAATTAACAGGGTTAACATTAGATAAAGCAGCTATTGGTGATGAAATAAATGATGTTGAAATTTGGTATACAAATAATGCTGAAAAATACGGAAGAAAAAAAGCAGATGGAATAAAAGCATCTGATGTTACAGAAGAAAATGGTTGGAAAAAGGCTGAAATAGTTGAAGAAAATGGAGAAGTAATAATTAAAGGTAAGGACTTGATTGGTGCATGGCCAACAGTTATTGCTTATAAAGATAAAAAATTAAAAGGAAATTGTTCTTTTAAATTAAAAATGGAATATGCTGCTATTGCTGCAGAAGGAGATCATTTACTTAATTCAATTTCTACATTACATCAAGATACTTTGCTTAGTGATGATGCATCTGTAGATGTTGTTAAACGTTCATTAGAAGGAACTGTTTGGATTGATAAAGATAAAGATGGTAAATTGGAAGATGGTGAAAAAAGAGTAGAAAATGTTAAGGTGATTATTCTTAAGAAAAATGGTGATTGCTATGAATCATTTGAAGCTTATGAAGAAGTTGTACAAGATGGAGATATTTATAAAACAATTACACATCCAACAACAATTACAACAGATAAAAACGGACATTACAAATTTGAAGGTTTACCTGAAGGTGAATATACAGTTGTTTTTGAATCATCTGATCAAACATCTTTAGAAAAATATGAAGCAACAATTGCTAATCAAGGTAGTGATAAAGAAAGTTCAAAAGTTACATCCGATAATATAGTTACAAAAAGTGAAACAGATCAAAGAATTGTAACAGGATCAATTCCTAATCTAACAATGCCTTCTAAAGAAGAAATGATTAATAACGGGCAATATGAATATAACTTACCAAATCAAAACTTAGGTTTAATTGAACCAATTATTCATATTAGTGGTGAAAAAATTTGGGATGATGTAGAAGACTACGATGGATTACGTCCAAATTCTATTGGAATACAAATAAAAAACGGTGATACAATTGTTAAAACAATTACTGTAACAAAAGATAATAATTGGAAATGGTCTGTTGATATGCCAAAATATGATAATCAAGGACAAGTAATTCAATATACAATAGATGAAGTAGATGTTGCTCATTATAATAAAACAATTAATTATGATGAAGATACAAAGAGTTATCAAATAACGAATAAACATAAGGTTGAAAAAATTACGATACCAGTTGAAAAAGTATGGAATGATAATAACAATAATGATGGTAAACGTACAAAACAAGTTATTGTTCATTTATATGCTGATGGTAAAGATACTGGAAAGACACTAACATTAAGTGATACTAATCATTGGAAAGATTCATTTGTTAATTTAGATCAATACAGCAATGGAAATAAAATTAATTATACTGTAAAAGAAGAAAAAGTGAATGGATATGAAATAGGATATACAGGTAGTCAAGATAAAGGCTATGTTATTACCAATACACATGATGTTGAAACAGTAGAAGTTAAAGGAACTAAAACATGGAATGATAATCATGATCAGGATGGAAAACGTCCTGAAAATATTACTGTTAGATTATATGCTGATGGTGTAGAAATTGCCTCAAAAGTAGTTGATAAAGATTCTAATTGGACATATGATTTTGGAAAACTTTCAAAATATAAAAAAGGAAAAGAAATCAATTATACAGTAGATGAAGATGAAGTAGCAGGTTATACTACAGAAATTAATAATTATGATATTACAAATACACATAAAATCTTAAAAACAAGTGTAAATGTAACAAAAGAATGGAATGATCAAGATAATCAAGATGGTAAACGTGCTAAACAAGTTATTGTTCATTTATACGCTAATGGTAAAGATACTGGAAAAACATTAACTTTAAGTGATGATAATCAATGGATTAGTTCATTTGATGATTTAAATCAATATAAAGATAGAAAAGAAATTGTTTATACAGTTCAAGAAGATGAAGTTAAAGGATATAAAGTAGGTATTACTGGAAATCAAAAGGATGGTTATATTATTACAAATAGTCATGATGTTGAAACTGTTCATCTTAAAGGAACTAAGACTTGGATTGATAATCATGATCAAGCACATCAAAGACCTGATACTATTAGAGTACGTCTATATGCTGATGGAAAAGAAATTGCATTTCTAGATGTTTCAAAATCACAAGATTGGACATATGACTTTGGAAATCTTTCAAAATATAAAGAAGGAAAAGAAATCAATTATACAACCAGTGAAGATTATGTTAAAGGATATAATACATCTATTGATGGTATGAATATTACTAATACTTATGTACCAGTTATAACAACAATTAAAAATGATGCAACTCAACATAAGTTATCTAAAATATTAACTGGAGATAATACAAATATTGTTTTATATTTAGGAATTTGCGTTTTAGCTATTATTGGATTGTATTTATTAAAGAAACAAAAGGCATAGCCTTAAAGTGAGGATTAAAAACCTCACTTTTCTTTTTATTAAGTATTATGTAACATTAAATGAAACCTGTGACAGCCTTTAGCTAATCTCTTTATTTAAGCTCTTAATGAGTGTATATTAATCATGTGGTGTGTTAGACATCAACATTTAGATATTTTTATATCTTCTTCCCAAACTATATTAAAGATACTAACTCTTTAATATAGTTTTCCACTATTTAGAAAGGATTTAATGATGAACGAAAAAATAGAATTGTTAGAAAAAATAAGAATTTCTACTGATAGAAATTATATTTCAGGTTTACGAAATAATATTGCTTTTACTTATACGCAAGTAAATAAGATTCTATTTTTTTCAATAGATGATTATTCTTTAGATGAATGGAATAATGCTATCAAGTATATTAATTAAAAGGACCTTTCATTTAACACAAAAAAAGAGGTAAAAAAAATAATTATATACTCATGTTTATTAAAGCAAGATTAAATGATTTATAGAGATTACGAACATTTCGTAATTTTTTTATTTTTTTAAAGAAAAAAGTAAAAAAAGAGACGATATATATAATAGGAGGTATATTTTATGGAAGGTATAATTGAAAAAAGTTCATCTAATCATAAACTAGTATTAGATAACTATTGTAAGTTGATTATTTGTCATGAAGAAATATTAAGTAGAATAGTTAAATGTTTTGTTGATGAAGCAAAACATTTAACTCTGAATGAAATTGAAAGATTGATCAAAGAAAAGAAATCTTTTCAACATTTAGATAAAGAAAACTTTATTCCCTATAGTGGTAAAACGAATTATGATTTCCTTTGTACGATTGATTTATCCCCAAGAATCTATCTAAATGTTGAAATACAAAACGATCCAAATCCAGGTTATTCTCTGATTACACGAGGTCTTACTTATATCTCAAGAATCATGACCACACAATGGAAAAATGAATATTATGACTATGATTATAATCATATAAAGAAAGTCTATTCAATTTGGATATTACCACAATCTGCCAAAAAGAATGATGGTCATATCAATGCATATAAGATAGATGAAATAAATATCAATGGAACAACAATAGAAAGAATAGAAACCTATGACAAAGGTGTACTTATTATGATATACTTGAACAAAGAACATGATACTAATGAAAAGTATATAATCTATGATAACATACTAACACCACTTGTTACTTTTTTAAATAATGTATTAAATTATCAAGAAAAAAGAAAGATTTTGAAAAAATATGGTTTTAAGGTAATAGATAAGGAGATAGAAAAGATGTGTAACTTAGGAGAAATGATTGAAAGAGAAGCAAAACAAAAAGAAAGAAGAGTAATGAACCTAGAACATTTACAAAATGTAATGCATGAGCTTCAATGTTCTATGCAAAGAGCAATGGATATTTTAAAATTAACAGATGATGAAAGAGAAGAAATTAGAAAATATTTTCAAGCTTAACATAAAAGGATAGCAGTTTAGCTATCCTTTTTAAAAGACTACACTTTTTTATTTGTGTTTTTAATAATATAAATAGGTCGTTGTTTAGATTCAAAATAACAAGAGGAACAATATTGGCCTAAAATAGCTACAAATACAAGTTGGATACCACTTAAAAATAAAACTAAACTTGTTAAGTAGGATAGATGATGAATAAAAATAGAATATAAAGATATAAAACATGCTATTAATATCAATATTCCGCCAATAACTCCAGCCATTGTAATGGGTGTAGAAGAAAAAGAAAAGATACCTTTAAATGCATAAGAAAATAAACTTTTAAAACTCCATTTTGTCTTACCTGCAGGACGTTCTACATTATGAAATTCTAACCATTTAGTATTAAAACCAACAAAAGAAAACATGCCTTTCATATAACGATTATATTCTTTTAATTCTAAAATCGCATCTACCATTTGTCTTGTCATCATTCTAAAATCACCTGCTCCATCATCCATATCCATTTTCGTAAGATATTGAATCACTTTATAAAAACTATGTGATAAAAAATTTCTTAATTTATTTTCACCAATACGATCAATTCTTTTACCAGCACAACAATCATAGTCTTCATATTTTAATGCTTGATACATAGATTCTAATAAATAAGGTGGATGTTGTAGATCTGCATCCATGATGACTACATAATCACCACTCGCATTTTCTAAACCAGCATACATAGCGGCTTCTTTTCCAAAATTACGTGAAAATGAATAATAGAAACAATGTTTATTTTTATGTGCTAATAGTTTGAGTATATCTTCACTATGATCTTGACTACCATCATTAATAAAAAGAATTTCATAATCAATATTTTGAATTTTCTCTAAAGTATGTACAACTTCTTTATAGAAAAGGGGTAAAACTTCTTCTTCGTTAAAACATGGAACAATGACACTTATTTTATCCATTATAAACACCTTCTTTTTTAAAAATTTTAAACTTACATAAAACATAATTTGATAAAATAGTTACAAAACTTACTAATAACTTAGAAAACATGGGTTGTATATGCATTAAAGTAATAAAAATATATAAACAACCATTTTCAACAATTAAAGTTAAAAATCTTAACAAAACAAAAGAACTCAATTCTTTTTTGATATCATTTTGACTTTCAAATACATATTTTTTATTAGCATAATAAGCAAATATAACAGCAAAAAACCAGGAGATACTATTAGCGACTAACCAATGACAATGGATCATCAATAAAACAAAATAAACAATATAATTAACAAGTGTAGTCATAATACCTACAAAAACATAACTAATAATCTCTTTAGTATTTTCTTTCATCTTTTATTTTCCTTTCAATTAAATAATGTATAAAAACAACCATAAATCCAAAATAAGATAAAATAAAACCTAATCTATAACTATAAGGAGTAAACTTAATTTGAATTTGATGTTTTCCTTTTTTGATTTTACATCCTAAAAAAGCTTCGTTAACAACTTCACTTTTAACTTCTTGATGATCAACTAAAATTTGATATCCACGATCATAAGGAATACGTGTAATAAAATAACCATCATTACTTACATTTATTGTTCCATTTAAAATATCTTTTCCTTTATTTATAGATAGAGGATCAACTTTTATATTTTTAAGAGCATTTTTATTTAAAGAATAAGTTTGAATATTCTTTAAGTCATAGTGTCCTTTAGATAATGAAATAGATAATTGTTGAGCTGTTAATAAATAAGTAAAATGTGTATTTTGATTATAATAAGGTGAAGTACTTTTTGATAATTTATTTTTTATACCATTAATAGTAATAGAAACACTTTGTAAAGGTAGATGATTAATAACATCTCCTTCAATTACAATGATTTCATTATTTGTTTTTCTATTTAGTTGATAATTAATATGTGTTTTTTTATTATTTTTAATTTGATATTCTTTTTTTAAACCCATATCTTCTTTAATAAATTGACTTTGATAATCATTATTTCCATCTTTTACAATTGCTTGATGATATAGTGTATCTAAAGTATAAGGGTATTTCAGTTTTTGAAATTGGTTTTGACTATAAAGTTGATTTGTCGCATAAGCGATAGGTTTAACATCTTGACTTTGATAAAGCTTTAAACCATTTATTTCATCAACTTTTTGATATCCTTCAATTTTCTTTTTAGAAACAACAGAATCAACAGACATCAGTTTTAAATAAAAGAGATGATTTTGATCTATTTGGGCAACACGATTATTAATTGAAATAGGCAATTTCAATGTATCATATAAGTATGAATTATATAATTTATGATTTGTTGATGTATAACCAGAAATACGTGTTATTTGATTTTGATATGTTTGATTCATATTTTGTTTGCTTTGATTTAAATTAACTAAAGTATTGATTTTATTTCTTTGAATGAGTGTTTCTACTTCTTCATTTGAATAGTTTTGATATTGTTTTGTTGATATAAAACTTGTTGTTGGATTATTAAAATAAACAACAAGTAAAGGAATCAATAAATAGATAAAAACTATTTGTTGATGGTGCTTATAAAAATAAAGAATGGTTAAGCTGACGATTAAATCAATACATACAAGATAAGGTTGAGTGATAAAAAATAATGGTAAAATAATTAAAATAAGCATAGAATAATTGATTCTAAAAGTGAAATCTTCTAAAACTAAACCTGCTTGTAAAATAATGAGAGGTATAAATACAATGAGTATTTTACTTCTAGCATATAAAAAACCATTCATTATAAAACTAATTAAAGGACAAAACATAGAAATTATAATAATTAATGATAGTAAACGCGTTTTCTTTTTATATAGACCATATACAATTAAAATCCAAATAAGATATGTAAATCCACAACCATAATTGTTATAAAGTAAACCTTTTAAAGAAAAGGTAGGCATTAATAAATCTAATAGATGTGTTGAACTTACACTTTTACTACCATCAACAATAACATATAAAGTAGGAATTGTATAAATAGCAGTTAGTAATACAATACCTACATAAGCTATTAATAAATGAAATAAAGGTTTCTTATATTCTTTATGATTGGCACATTGCATAACGAAATAAATAAAACAAACAATAAAACAAGCAATACAATAAAAATAACTATGTAAAACAATACAACTTCCCCAAATAATAATGCCTGTAAAATGATGATTAATAAAATAATGATCAATACTTCTTAACATCAAAAATAAAAAAGGCATATAATTCACAAACATGACTTGTTTGTGAAATTGAAAAAAGATAGAAGATAATAAAACAAATAAACTTAATAAAAAACATAAATCATTTCTTTTTAAATGTCTTTTTAGGAAAAAATAACAAGTTAAATTTGTTAGAATTAAAAGAAATACTTGATAACCAATAAAAAGATCAATCATCTTTACATTGATAAATAGTGCTCCTAATAAAACATCAAATCTTAAAGAACCATAATAAGAAAAATAATAAATATTAACTCCTGACATTAAATGAGAAAGATAAGTAGGAAAAATAGTTCCTTCTTCTCTTATCGCATGTCTTAATGCATCAGCAATTGTAATATGTTGATTAAACCAATCAACTTTATTTCCAAATAATAAGTTTTGACTTGTGATAATAAATAAAAATAACAAGGGAATCATTATTAAAAGGAATATATATAAATAATCTTTTCTTTTCATCTTTTTTTACCTCAAAAAGAATTGTATCAATGAATTCTTAATAATCGCCTTAATTAATTCTAAAGAATTCCTAAACAACTTTATAAATTGTGGTTATTCTTTTTAGAAAGTCTTAAGAATTCTTATGAATTGTTATTAAGAAAGAAGTGATAAGGTATAAGAGGTGATAGAAATGAAGAGAATATTAATTTGTATATTAGTTGTTTTAGGATGTTTTTTTATAGATCATGAATCTTGTAGACATCAAAATGAAATAGATCAAATCGATTTAAATGATTGTCAAAAGTTAATGATTGTTGCTCATCCTGATGATGAAACGATATGGGGTGGTGATCATTTATTAAAAGGACACTATTTAGTTGTTTGTTTAACAAATGGAAATAATCCAACGAGAAGAAAAGAATTTATGAAAATAATGAAAGAAACACATAATCAAGGTTTAATCTTTGATTATCCTGATAAGACAAATGGTAAAAGAGATTCATGGGTGCATGTAAAAGGAAGTATAGAAAAGGATGTTGCTTATTTGAGTCATAAAAAGAAGTGGAAATGTGTTGTAAGTCATAATCCTTTAGGAGAGTATGGACATATACATCACCGTTTAACTTCACAGATAGTCAGTATAAAGTGTTCTCAACAAAATTTATATTATTTTGGTAAGTATTATAAAAAAAATCATGTACCTGAAAATTTAAAGAAAATAAATCAATATGATGCTAAAATGAAATTAATCAATGATTATACATCACAAAAGAAAGTAATGAGACATTTAAATCATATGATGAAATATGAAAATTGGGTAAAGGCTAAGGATTGGAGAAGTTTATGAATGAAAAGATAATGGTAGTAGATGATCATGATGATATTAGAGAAGTGATACACGTTTTACTTACAAACGAAGGGTATCAAATTATAGAAGCTAAAAATGGAAAAGAGGCTTTGGAATTATTAGATGATTCTATTGATTTAATTATTTTAGATGTAATGATGCCAGAGATGAATGGGTATCAGGTTTGTTTATTAATGAGAGAAAAGACAAATGCTCCTATTTTATTTTTAACAGCTAAAGGGCAAGAAAGTGATAAGACATTAGGGTTTTCTAGTGGAGGAGATGATTATTTAACTAAGCCTTTTTCTTATAATGAATTAAATGTAAGGGTAAAAGCTTTACTTAGAAGATATCATGTATATCAAGGTAAAAAAGAGGAAGCAAAAGCAATTATTAGATTAAATGATTTAGAAATTGATCAAGAACATAAAGAAGTCTATTTAAATAAAAATAAGTTATCTTTAACAGATATAGAGTATGAGATATTAGATTATTTGATTTTAAATCGTAAACAAGTTATTTCAGCAAGTCAGTTGTTTGAAACTATTTGGCATGAAAACTATTATTATGGGGCTAATAATACAATTATGGTACATATACGTAATTTAAGAAAGAAGATTGAAGAAGATCCTCAAAATCCTCGAATTATAAAAACTGTCTGGGGAAAGGGGTATTATATTGATTAAAAAGAACTTGAATTTATCAATGAAAATTGTTTTACTACTTCTTTCTTCAGCTATGCTTGCTGTTTTGTGTTATGCAGCTTTTCGAGAAAATGTGACAGAATTTTATGATTATATTGATTCTATAGAAAAACCCTTTAATGAGGATAAATTTTTTAAAAGATTTGAACAAGAAGCACAAGAAATCAATCTTTATTCTAAAAATAAAGAAGATAAAAAAGCATAAAAAAAATTATTAAAAAAACATGATATTTATACCAATGTTTATATTTATGATGATGCAGAAGATAATTTTCTAGGAGGAGATTTTGGTAAAGTATTGGATGAACCTGTAGGAATTACACCGTTATATAGTTTACAAAATGATTTTGAACAGTATTCTTTTAATAGATTGATAAGTGGATCAGTGAAATTTAAAGATGGCGAGGGAATTGTATATGTTAGTTCTATGCATTTATTAAAGTATGTAAAATACTATTTTTATGTTGCTTTGTTTGTTAGTTTACTTATTTTCTTTTTACCAACTTTTATTTTTATTAAAAGAAAAGTTAAATATATTAATATTTTAAAACAAGAAGTATTAAATATGTCACAAGGGGGTTTGAGTCATGCTATGACGATTATGAGTCATGATGAGTTAGCTATTTTAGCTCAAGAGATGGATACTTTAAGAATAACATTAGCTTCTAATTATCAAAATGAAGCAAGGATAAAAGAAGCTCATCAAGAAATGATTACTTGTTTATCACATGATTTGCGAACACCTTTAACCGCTTTAAGAGGCTATTTAGATATTTTATGTTTACATTGTTATAAAGATGAAAAACAAATGGATCATTATTTAAATAGTTGTATTGAAAAGACTGAACAAATTAAAGATTTATCTAATAAGACATTTGAATATTCTTTGGTTTATAATGATGATTTAATTCCAAGTTTAGAAACAATAAGTAGTGAATCATTTATTCAATATATTGAAGAACATTTAGAGTATTTAGAATTAGAAGGGTTTAAGATTGAAAAAGAGATAACAATTTCATCAGTACAATTACAATTAGATTTATCAATGATGAAAAGAATGATGGATAATATATGTTCTAATATCCAAAAATATGCAAGAAAAGAGCAACCCATTTATTTACAAATAAGTATTGAAAAAGGAAATTTAAAAATAGTTTTTGAAAATGAAAAGAAAGAAACAAATCATGAAGTTGAAAGTAATAAGATTGGATTAAAAAGTGTTAAAAAGATTATAGAAATACATCAAGGACAATGCTTCATTCAAGATTTAATGGATTCATTTATTTTAATTATTACATTTCCATGTCATTTATAAAAAAAGATTTCAAATATTATGCATATAATATAAGAAATCTTTTTTCTTTATTCTTCTATTTCTGGTTTAATCATTTTCATTTGTTTCATGATTTTACGAATATGATATAAGCTTTCAGCAATGTTTAAACCATGATCACCAATTCTTTCAAAATCAGTTAAAATCTTAGTATAAATAATACTATTTTCAGTCGAACATTTCTTTTCTTTTAAACGAATTAATTGATTAACAGTGAATTGATGTTGAGTTTTATCAATATTATCTTCCATGATATCTACTTTATCGACAATATTTTTAAATTCATCATAATCTAAAATAATTAATTCATCTAAAATATTATTACATAAACTTTCCATAATACTTATTTCTTTTAAAGCATCAGCAGAAAAATGCGTATCATCTTCAGCTAATTTTTGTGCTCTTGAAGCAATATTAATAGCATGATCACCGATTCTTTCTAAATCAGAAGATAGTTTTAAAAATAATACAATTGTTTGAGAACCTTCTGTAGGAAACTCATTTGAAATAACTTCTGTAGTAAAATCAATAATTTGTTGATTTAAATAATTAATATATTCTTCATCCTTTAATAAACGTTCATATTTTTCTTGATCAAAATGATCTAATAACTCAAATGCACGTTTAACATTATGATTAGCTACATTTAACATATGTTGAGTTTCATTAAATAATTGAGTATTTGCAATAGCACTTGTTCCAATATGATAATCATTGTTAAAAATACTAAAATCTAAATATTTAAGTGACATATGTTGATGATCTTCTGGATCATCAGGTAAAATCATCTTAGCAAGATCAACTAATTTTGTTCCAATTGGAAGTAATAATAATGTTGTAGCAACATTAAATATTGTATGTACATTAGCTATTTGAGCAGCAACATTATTTGGTGTTATACTTTCAACCAAATGAGCAAAAGGAAATAACATACTAATACTTACAAATATAACAGTTCCAATAATATTAAAAGTTAAATGAATAATAGTTGTTCTTTTAGCATTTTTACTTGTCCCAATAGAAGCTAAAACAGAAGTAATACAAGTTCCAATATTTTGACCAAATAAAACATAAATAGATGATGATAAAGTCATAACGCCACTTTTAGCTAAAGCTTGTAAAATACCAACAGAAGCAGAAGAACTTTGAATAAGTGCAGTAAATAACGCTCCTACTAAAATACCAATAAATGGATTTTGAAATTTAGAAATTAATCCTACAAACTCTGGCATAGTACGAAGCGGAACCATAGCGTTAGACATAGTTTCCATTCCTATAAATAAAATACCTAAACCACCAATAACACTTCCAAAAGCATCTAATTTTTTACTTTTAAAGAAGACAATCATTGCTACACCAATAAAAGCAATTAAAGGTGCAATTGCTGTAATATCAATTGCAATCAATTGACCAGTAATGGTTGTTCCAATATTAGCTCCCATAATTACCCAAACAGCACTTGTTAAAGACATCAATCCAGAGTTAACAAAACCTACAACCATTACTGTAGTTGCTGATGAAGATTGAATAATAGCAGTTACTAAAGCACCAACTAAAACTCCTAAAATACGATTCGATGTTAATTTTTCAAGAATCGTTTTCATTTTATTTCCAGCAGCCAGCTCTAATCCATTAGACATCATATTCATTCCATAAAGGAAAAGCGCTAAACCACCTAACATAGAAAAAATATTTGTTAGTTTCATATATAATCCCTCACAATCCGTAAGTAGATTAACACTTTCTTAAGGTAATGTATATAGACTTAACATATTCTTAACAAAAAAAGCTCCTAAGAGCTTTTACCAAATTCCTAATATATGTTGCATAAATAAACTCATACAGGTAATACTGATCCAACAAATAAATCCTAATAATATAGGTTTTCCACCTTTTTTAATTAATTGAATAACATTTGTATTCAGTCCTATAGCCACCATTGCTAGAACAATAAAGAATTTACTTAATTCTTTAAATGGTGTAAAGAAATTAGCAGATACACCCATATGAATGGATATTGTTGTAATAAGTGAAGCTAAAATAAAATAAATAATAAAGAAAGGAAAAACTTTCTTTAAATTAACCTTTTGACCATCTTTATTCTTTCTTAACTTAAAAAAAGATAATACTAAAGTAATAGGAATAATAGCCAGTGTTCTTGTAAGTTTTACAGTAACAGCTTTATCTAAAGTAGCACTTTGTAGATGGTACATTGAATCCCATGTAGAAGCTGCAGCAGTAACTGAAGATGTATCATTAATGGCTGTTCCAGCAAAAATACCAAATGCTTCACCACTCTTTGTAGAAAAACCAAGAACTGTTCCAAGAGTAGGAAACAATAATGCAGCAATCATATTAAATAAAAAGATAACAGAAATACTTTGAGCTACTTCTTCATCGCTCGCTTCAATCACGGGTGCTGTTGCTGCAATGGCTGAACCACCACAAATCGAAGATCCTACACCAATAAGTGTGGATATCTTACTTGGTATCTTCATTGCTTTATGTAATACATAAGAAACAATAAGTGATGTAGAAATCGTTGCTAGAATGATTGGTAATGATTGTTTACCTGTTTGTAATACAACAGATAGGTTCATTCCAAATCCTAACAAGATAACCGCATATTGTAAAATCTTCTTTGAGGTAAAAGTAATTCCTGATTGTAAGTCATTTTTATCTTTAATAAATAAAGTAATGATCATTCCAAGAATAATTCCAAAGACAGGACCACCTACAATAGGAAACTTCTTTCCTAAAAACCAACAAGGAATGGCAATAATCAAACATAATAACATTCCTTTATAATTCTTTTTAAAATTCATAAACTCTCTCCCTTTTAAACAAAAGTAGTTTAGCATAAAAAATAGTAAATAACTAGAAACTCATAAATTAATTATTAAGAAAAATTAAGAATAATTTTTTCTCATAGGTTTGTACTTTAAAACACATTCATGTATCATAGATATGATGAGGGATGAATATGTTTAGTAAAATGGTTATTTTAATACCAGTTTATAATCCTAGGGAGAGGATTATAAACTATGTTAAAAAGTTAAAAGAAAAAAATTATGATGTTGTTGTAATTAATGATGGCTCTGATGAAAATTATCACGCTGTTTTTGAAAGGATGGTCTATGACTGTAAAATCATTAATTATCCACATTTTAAAGGAAAAGGCTATGCTTTAAAAAAGGGATATCAGTATGTAAAAGAACACTTAAAGGATAAAAAAGGAATTCTTATTTTAGAAAATGAATATGATTTAAATTTAATTGATCAAATGAGTCAATCAATTAATGAGGATGCATCTAAATTCTATTTTGTGCATCATCAAGGGAAAAAGATTCTATCTCAATTATTTTCACTTATTTATAATCAAAAATTTATCAATGTCGACAGTGAATTGTTTGGCTTTTCAACATCTTATTTAGATGAAATGCTAGAAGTTGATGAAAACTGTTATGAAGTACAAGCTTTAATAGATCAAGTACAAAATCAACATGATATAGAAGAAATCAAGGTCAAAAAATTATCACAAGAAGCTTTTCATCCAAAAAATAAAACTTCTCAAATTATTTATGTTATCTTCTTACATCTTATTCGCTTTGTATCTTCCTCTATTATTAGTTCTATAATAGATGTTTTATTAGCGTGGATTTTATTAGATGTTTTAAAAATATGGATGACAAGTGATTTTTGGCGTATTGCTATTGCTAGTCTTGTAGCCCGTGTTATTTCAACTATTGAAAATTACATTTACAATAAAAAGATTGTTTTTAAAGAAAGAACTGAAACTAAACAGACAGCTATTCGTTTTTTGATTCTAACAGTTATTATTACAATTTTATCTACTTTATTTGTTTATGTGGCATCGATTTTTAATATCATGTCAGAAAAACTTGCGAAACCAGTAGGGGATTTACTGTTATTTTTACTCAGTTATAGTGCACAAACAAAGTGGGTATTTCATAAAGAATAATAGGATAAATCAATGATTTATCCTCTTTAAAAAAAATATTTTAAATAAAAAAACACTGATGAAATCAAATAAAATTAAAAAAATAAATAAATTTGAACTTCAAAGTATTTACATTTTATGTTCTTCGTGTATAATACAAATCGTATTCAAGGAGGAAAGTAAAATGGATTTTGAAAAAGTAAAAGAGATCATTGTTGATTCATTAAGTTGTGATGAAAGTCAAGTTACAATGGAAGCAAATTTAAAAGATGATTTAGAAGCTGATTCTTTAGATGCTGTTGAATTAATTATGCAAATTGAAGAAGAATTTGAAGTAGAAATTCCAGATGAAGTTGCTTCTAACATGAAAACTGTTAAAGATATCGTAGATTATATTGAAGCAAACAAATAGTAAAGAGGTGTCGCTGAGGCGACTATATATTTTATAATAAGCTTTGAATTTCAAAGCTTATTATTTTACTATATGCTTTGAACTTCAAATAAAGGAGAATGCTATGAAATTAGATTTTATTAAACAAATTATGAGTGAGTTTGATCAATCAAATGTCACTAAAATGAAAGTAGAAATAGATGATTTAAAAATAGAATTAGAAAAAGAAAGTGAAAAAGTTGAATATGTAAAACCATTAGAAAAAGAAAATAAAATGGTTGCAGAAGTAAACACTAAAGAGCCTACAGGTACGCCTGTAAAATCACCAATTGTAGGTGTTTTCTATGGTGCAAGTTCACCTGAAAGTGATCCGTATGTTACTGTTGGAAAGACAGTTAAAAAAGGAGATATTGTTTGTATTATTGAAGCAATGAAGGTGATGAATGAAATTAAGGCACCATGTGATGGAACGGTTACATCAATTCTTGTAGAAAATGAAGCGCTTGTAGAATATGATCAAGCTTTAATGGTTATTGAAGAAAATGTTTAAAAAGATATTGATTGCTAATCGCGGTGAAATAGCCGTTAGAATTATTCGTTGTTGTAAAGAAATGGGAATTGAAGCCGTTGCTGTTTATTCTTCAGCAGATGCCACTTCTTTACATGTTCAATTAGCAGATGAAGCTTACTGTATTGGACCTGCTAAAAGTAGTGAGAGTTATTTAAATATGGAAAATATTTTATCAGTAGCTACTTTATCAGGGTGTGATGCAATTCATCCTGGATTTGGTTATTTATCTGAAAATTCGACGTTTGCCAGACTTGTTGAAAAATGTGGTATGACTTTTATTGGTCCAAGTGGTGATGTGATTGATCAAATGGGGAATAAAAGCGTTGCTCGACAAATGATGATCGAAGCAGGAGTTCCAGTTGTTCCTGGAAGTGATGGCAGTATTGAATCTGTCAGTCAAGGAAAAGAAATTGCTAGAAAGATTGGTTATCCGGTTTTAATTAAAGCTTCTGCCGGTGGTGGTGGAAGAGGTATGAGAAAATGTTTTAAGGAAGAAGATTTTGAAAATGCTTATTTAACAGCTAAAGCAGAGGCAAAGGCTTGTTTTGGTGATGATGATATGTATATGGAAAAATTGATTTTAAATCCTAAACATATTGAATTTCAAATTTTAGCTGATCATTTTGGTAATGTTATTCATTTAGGAGAAAGAGATTGTTCAATTCAAAGAAGAAACCAAAAGATGATGGAAGAATCTCCAAGTAAAGCTTTAAGTCAAGAGCTTCGAGAAAAGATGGGAAATGATTCTATCAAAGCAGCTAAAAAAGTAGGATATGTTAATGCAGGAACGATTGAATTTGTTTTAGCACCGGATGGAAAATATTATTTTATTGAGATGAATACGCGTATTCAAGTTGAACATCCAGTAACAGAGATGGTAACGGGGGTTGATTTGGTTCGTGAACAAATTAGAATAGCTGCACATTTAAAATTGAATTATAAACAAAGTGATATTGAATTAAAGGGACATGCCCTTGAATGTCGAATCAATGCTGAAAATCCTCAAGAAGGTTTTAGACCTTCACCAGGGATTGTTAGTAGTTTACATATTCCAGGAGGTTTTGGGGTACGTATTGATACAACTTTATATCAAGGTTATCAAGTGTCTTCTCATTATGATTCAATGATTGCTAAGGTAATCGTTCATGGAAGAAATCGTATTGAAGCAATTCGTAAAATGCGTAGGGTCTTAAGTGAATTAGTGATTGATGGTATTGATACGAATCAAGAATTACAGTATTTGATTTTACATGAAAGTGATTATGTCAAAGGAAATTTTGATACAAGTTTTATTGAAAAACATTTAGATGAGTTGGTGAATGAAAGATGATGGAACAGTTATTTAAGGAAAGAAAAGAAAAACTTCATTTATTTAAGTCATTAAGAAAAAAAAGAGAAAATGAAAGAAAAGAAGTTCCTGAAGGACTTTATACAAAATGTCCAAAGTGTAAAGAATTGATTCTTACAAGTAAACTTAAAAAAAATATGTCAGTTTGTCCTCATTGTGGAAATCATTTAAAGATCACTGCTTATGAAAGATTAGAAATGATTTATGATCAAGGAAAATATAAAGAACTCTATAAAAGTACACAAAGAGTAAATCCTTTAGAATTTCCCGGATACGATGAAAAATTAGAATTTCTACAACAAAAAACAGGTTTAAATGAAGCTGTTGTTGTAGCAAGTGGAAAAATAAATGGGACAAAGGTGATTACTTGTGTGATGGATTCACGTTTTTTAATGGGTAGTATGTCTTCTATTGTAGGTGATAAAATCACGAAAGCTATTGAACATGCAACCAAAAGAAAGTATCCACTCATTATTTTTACAGCTTCAGGAGGCGCTAGAATGCAAGAAGGAATTTATTCTTTAATGCAAATGACAAAAACCTCCTCAGCTCTTGCTAGACATCATCAAGCAGGTTTACTTTATATTTCCTATATTACCCATCCAACAACAGGAGGAGTAACAGCTTCATTTGCAAGCTTAGGAGATATTATTATTGGTGAACCTCAAGCATTGATTGGATTTGCAGGAAGACGTGTCATTGAAAGTACGCTTAAACAAAAATTACCGGAAAACTTTCAAACAACGGAATTTATGGAAGAACAAGGATTTGTTGATTTAATTGTGAAACGTCAAGAAATGCGTTCAACACTTATTAGAATTTTAAAAATGCATGGTAAGGGGGCATAAAGATGTCTTTAAGTCAAGTAGAAAAAGAAATTGAAAAGTTACAAAAAGAACTTCTTGATTGCAATCAAGAAAGAAAAAAAGAAATCGAAAGTCAAATCAAAAAACAAGAAGAATATTATCAACATCTTTCACCTTATGATCATGTTTATCTTGCTAGAAAAAGTACACGACCAAATATTAAAGATTATATCAATCATCTCTTTGATGATTTTATTGAATTACATGGAGATCGTTTAGCAAAAGATGATGGTTCAATTGTTGGAGGCATTGGGTTATTTAATCAACAACCTGTAACAATTATTGGTCATTTAAAAGGAAAAACTTTAGAAGATAATTTAAAATGTAATTTTGGAATGTCTTCACCAGAAGGCTATCGAAAGGCAATGCGCTTAATGAAACAGGCAGAAAAATTTAAACGTCCTATTATTGCTTTTGTCGATACTCCAGGAGCTTATCCAGGAATGGAAGCAGAAATGCATGGAATTGGAGAAGCAATTGCTCGAAATCTTTTAGAAATGTCTCTTTTAAAAGTTCCTATTATTACTATTGTTATTGGTGAGGGAGGTTCTGGAGGAGCTTTGGCTTTAAGTGTGAGTGATCGCTTAGTCATGTTAGAAAATAGTGTTTATTCGATTTTATCTCCTGAAGGATTTGCTTCTATTTTATGGAAAGATCAAGAAGGAAAGCGCGTTGCAGAGGCTGCAAGCTTAATGAAATTAACAGCTAAGGATCTTTATGAGCGTCATATTATTGATCATATCATAGATGAAGATTTAAAAGGGGCTACTGTTGAAAGTTATGAAGTTTATCGA
This sequence comes from Faecalibacillus intestinalis, assembly GCF_003024685.1. GTDB lineage: Bacteria > Bacillota_I > Bacilli_A > Erysipelotrichales > Coprobacillaceae > Faecalibacillus > Faecalibacillus intestinalis. The sequence goes on from NZ_PYLQ01000011.1 coordinate 55,684, forward strand.
CAAATAAAAGAATATTTAAATACAAATCTTAAAGAATTACAAAAGTTATCAACATCTCAATTGATTAATAAACGTTATGAAAAATATAGAAAGATAGGACAAGTATTTTAAAGGAGAAAAAGATGAATGGAATTGAAATTGTTTCTACAGGTTATGCCAAAATTGAAAAGACTTTAGATAATCAACAACTTGAACAAATGGTAGAAACATCTAATGAATGGATTGTTTCACGAACTGGTATTTTAAAAAGACATCTTTCAGATAAATCAAGTGCTTTTCTAGCTATTGAAGCTGCTAAAAAAGCAACTCAAAATCAAGATTTAAGTCAACTTGCTTTAATTATTGTAGCTACGATGACACCAGAAAATAATACGCCAAGTAATGCCTGTCTTGTACAAAAAGCTTTAGGTTTAAATCATCAATCAATGATGTGTTTTGATATTAATGTTGCTTGTAGTGGTTATGTTTATGCTTTAAAAGTTGCTCAAAGCTTGTTAGAAGAAAATCAATATGGACTTGTTATTGGAAGTGAACAATTAAGCTCTATTGTAGATTATCAAGATCGTAATACGTGTATTTTATTTGGAGATGGTGCAGCCGCTACGTTGATTAAAAAAAGTCAAAAGCTTTTTTTTAGTTATTTAGATAGTGATGGAAATGAAGAAGTACTATTTTCTAAAAGAAATGATTATTTAAAAATGAAAGGTCAAGATGTTTTTAAATTTGCTATTAAAGCAATTCCTTTAAGTATTGATCATGTCTTAAACCAAGCAAAGATGACATTAAATGATATTGATTATGTAATTTGTCATCAAGCAAATGAAAGAATTATTAAACATGTTTATAAAAAATATCAATGTTCAAGTGAAAAGTTTTATATGAACTTACAAGAATATGGAAACACCTCAGCAGCAAGTATTCCGTTAGCTTTAGCGAAGATGAATGAACAAGGGTTACTTCAAAAAGGAATGAAAATCATTCTCGTTGGCTTTGGTGGAGGACTTACTTGGGGTGCAATTTTAATGGAATGGTAAGGAGAACAAAATGAAATTAAATGAGTTATTAAATATTAAATATCCTATTATTCAAGGAGGAATGGCCAATATTGCTACCGGTGCCTTTGCTGCGAGTGTTTCTAATGCAGGAGGTTTGGGTTTGATTGGAGCTGGAGGAATGAATGCTAAAATGTTAAAAGCAGAAATTCAAGCATGTAAAAAATTAACAAATCAACCTTTTGGTGTCAATATTATGTTACTCAATCCAGATGCCAAAGAAATGGCACAAATCGTTATTGATGAACATGTCCCAGTTGTGACAACTGGTGCTGGAAATCCAGGTGTATATATAAAAATGTGGAAAGAAGCAGGAATTAAAATTTTACCTGTTGTTCCTAGTGTGGCTCTTGCTAAAAGATTAGAACGTGCAGGCGTGGATGGTTTAATTGTTGAGGGTTGTGAAGCAGGGGGACATATTGGTGAGGCAACGACTATGGCGCTTGTTCCTCAAGTTGTAAGTAATGTTTCTATTCCTGTTATTGCTGCAGGAGGAATTGCCAGTGGCAAGCAAATGTTAGCGGCTTATGCTTTAGGTGCTTGTGGTGTACAAATTGGAACAGTTTTACTCGCAAGTAAAGAATGTCCAATTCATGAAAATTATAAACAAGCGATTTTAAAAGCGAAAGATACTTCGACAACTGTTACAGGAAGAATTAATGGAACACCAGTAAGAATCTTAAAAAATAAAATGGCAAAAGCTTATATTCAAAAAGAAAAAGCTGGAGCAGATATGATGGAACTTGAAAAATATACTTTAGGTTCATTAAAAAAAGCTGTTTTTGAGGGAAATGTTGATGAAGGTTCTTTGATGGCAGGACAAGTTGCAGGAATGATTCATGAAATTAAACCCGTTAAACAAATTTTAGAAGAAATGATGAGTGAGTTACAAGAAACTTATTCAAATTTGGAGATTTAAAATGTTAGAAATCAATCAAAAAAGCCTAACTGTCCCTTTAATTCAAGGAGGAATGGGTGTTGGTGTTTCTCTAGGAAATTTGGCAGGACATGTTGCTAAGTGTGGGGCGATGGGGGTTATTTCTACAGCGCATCCAGGATACAAGGAAGATGATTTTGAAAGTAATCATCGTCAAGCAAATATTCGTGCTTTAAAAAAAGAAATTTTAAAAGCACAAAAGCTTTCTCAAGGAAAAGGTTTAGTAGCCATCAATGCGATGGTTGCTTTAAAAGATTATGAGGAATTGATCAATGCAGCATTAGAGAGTAAAGTTGATGCTATTATTTCAGGAGCTGGGCTTCCTTTACGTTTACCAGAATTGGTAAAAGATCATGATGTTTTAATTGCTCCAATTGTTTCAAGTGGTAAAGCCTGTAAGGTAATCATAAAACATTGGCTCAAAAAATATCAACGTACACCAGATTTTATTGTTATTGAAGGAAGTCAAGCAGGGGGACATTTAGGATTTAAAAAAGAAGACTTAGAAAATCAAACATGCCAAAGTTTAGAAGAAATTTTTAAAGATGTTGAAGAAATTGTAGAAAATAATAAATTGAACATTCCTATTTTTGTAGCAGGAGGAATCAGTCAAAGAAGTGATGTTAAGCATTTCTTTGATCTAGGTGTCGATGGTATTCAAGTAGCAACACGTTTTATTACAACTTATGAATGTGATGCTTCTATCAAATATAAAGAAGCCTTCTTAAAAGCTATAAAGGAAGATATTGGTTTTGTTTCTTCTCCTGTTGGAATGCCAGGAAGAGCAATGCAAAATAGTTTTGTTAAAAAAACCAAGAAAGAAAAAATACCTGTTAAAAAATGTTATCAATGTTTAATTCCTTGTGATGTTAAAAATACACCTTATTGTATTTCAAGAGCTTTAATAGAAGCTGTTAAAGGAAATTTAGAAGATGGTCTTATTTTTACAGGAGCTCATGGTTATAGGCAAGATCATTTGATGCATGTTGATGAAGTGATTCGTGAATTAATGGAGGATGACAAATGAAATTAGGAATTATTTATGCTGGTCAAGGAAGTCAAGTTGTGGGAATGGGAAAATCATTTTATCCTCGTGAAATCTTTGATCAAAATGAAGATTTAAAGGAATTATGTTTTAATGGACCACTTGAAAAACTATCTTATACACCATATACCCAACCATGTATGGTGATGGTTGCAACAATCATTACAGATTTATTAAAGGAACAAGGGATTGTTCCTGACTATACAGCTGGTCTTTCTTTAGGGGAATATTCAGCATTATATTGTGCAGGTGTTTTTGAAAGGAAACAAGTTATTGATCTTGCACGCTTTAGAGGAAAAGTCATGCAAGAAGCAGTATCAGGAATTGAAAGTGAAATGATTGCCGTTTTAGGAATGAAGGAAGAACTTTTACAAGATTTATGTCATCAAGCAAGTTCATTAGGAGTTGTTTCTATTTCTAATTATAATTGCCCTGGTCAACTTGTTGTTGCTGGTGAAAAGAAGGCTGTGGAAAAAGTTAAAGAATTAGCTTTAGAAAATAAAGCAAGAAGAGTGATTTCTTTAAATACGAGTGGACCTTTTCATACTTCTTTATTAAAAGAAGCGTCACTTGCTTTAAAAGAAAGATTTAAAAAAGAAACTTTTCATGAAATGAAAATACCTGTTATTTTTAATACTTTAGGTCATGAAATCGAAGATCAATCAATACCAGAAATTTTAGAAAAGCAAGTGATGTCATCTGTTTACTTTGAAAAAAGTATTCGCTATATGATAGATCAAGGTGTTGATACGATCATTGAAGTAGGACCAGGAAAGGTATTAAGTGGTTTTGTTAGAAAGATAGATCGAAGTATTCAGCTTTATCAAATAGAAGATATGGAATCATTGAAAAAAACAGTGAAAGCTTTGAAGGGAGAATAAAATGAGATTAGAAAATAAAATTGCTCTTGTTACAGGTGGAGGACAAGGTATTGGTAAAGAAATTGCTAAAACATTAGCTTTAAATGGTGCTTTTGTTTTAATTAATTATATAGATTTAGGGAATAATCAAGAAATTGCTCAAATGACAAAAAATGAAATTGAAAGTCTTGGAGGAAAATGTGAAATCTTACCTGCAAACGTAGCAAGTTATGATGAAACATTAGAGATGTTTAAAACAATTAAAAATGAATATGGAAGATTGGATATTTTAATTAATAATGCAGGAATTACAAAAGATGGCTTAATGTTACGCATGAAAGAAAATGATTTTGATACAGTTATTGATGTCAATTTAAAAGGAACATGGAATTGTATGAAACATGCGACAAAATTAATGATGAAACAAAAATATGGACGTATTGTTTCCATGTCATCTGTTGTAGGTGTTATGGGAAATGCAGGACAAGTCAATTATGCTGCTAGTAAATCAGGAATTATTGGAATGACAATGTCTCTTGCTAGAGAAGTTGGAAGTCGTGGTATTACTGTTAATGCAGTAGCACCAGGTTATATTCAAACAGCAATGACAGATGTTTTAAGTGATGAAATTAAAGAACAAATGAAAAGTCAAATTCCTTTAGGAACATTTGGAAGTGTTCAAGATATTGCAAATGCAGTTGTTTTTCTAGCAAGTGATGAAGCAAAGTACATTACTGGACAAACATTACATGTTGATGGTGGCATGGCTATGTAAAGGAGAAGCATATGAAAAGAAGAGTTGTCGTAACAGGAATAGGTGCTTTAACACCTATTGGAAATAATGTAAATGATACATGGAAGGGTATTTTAAATCATCAATGTGGGATTGATTTGATTCAATCATTTGATACTTCAAATATGAAGGTAAAAGTAGCAGGTGAATTAAAGGACTTTGAAGCTACTGAATATTTAGATAAAAAAGATGTTCGTAAAATGGATAAATTTATTCAATATGGACTGATTGCAGCTAAAGAAGCTATCAAAGATTCTAAATTAGAGATAGATTCTATAAATCATGATCGTTTTGGGGTAGTAGTATCAAGTGGTATTGGAGGATTAGGATCTATTGAAGAAAATCATCAACGTGGTTTAAAGAAAGGATTTGATCGTGTTTCTCCATACTTTATTCCTATGACCATTGTTAATTTAGCAGCTGGTCAAATTGCCATTGCCTTTAAAGCACAAGGACTTGCTACATGTCCTGTAACAGCTTGTGCGGGAGGAACAAATGCTATTGGTGATGCCTTTAGAAATATTCGTGATGGTTATTTAGATGTAACCATTGCTGGAGGTTGCGAAGCAAGCATTACCCCTCTGGGTATTGGTGGTTTTACATCAATGAAAGCTTTAAGTGAATCACATGATCCCAAACATGCCTCCATTCCTTTTGATAAAGAAAGAAATGGTTTTGTCATGGGTGAAGGAGCAGGAATGCTTGTTTTAGAAGAACTTGAACATGCTAAAGCAAGAGGGGCACATATTTATTGCGAAATGGTAGGTTATGGTGTTAGTTGTGATGCTTATCATATGACAGCTCCAGCTCCTGAAGGTATTGGAGGTGCTAAAGCCATGATCAATGCACTTCAAGATGCTTCTCTTGAAGCTAATCAAATTGATTATATTAATGCTCATGGAACATCAACACCGATGAATGATAAGTTAGAAACGGCTGCAATCAAAAAAGCTTTTAAAAATCATGCTCATAAAGTAGCTGTATCTTCAACAAAAGGAAATACAGGTCATTGTTTAGGAGCTGCTGGTGGAATTGAAGCTGTTTTATGTGTTAAAGCATTAGAAGATAACTTTATTCCAGCAACTATTAATTATCAAAATTTTGATGAAGAATGCGATTTAGATATTGTTGCAAATCATGGAAGAAAACAAGTATTAAATTATGTAATGTCAAATTCATTAGGTTTTGGAGGGCATAATGCCTCAATTATTTTTAAGAAATATGGAGAAGAGTAATGGAACTTAATAGTAATCAAATACAAGAAATCAATCCTCATCGTTATCCTTTTGCTTTAGTAGATCGAATTACAGATTATAAACCAGGTGAGTATGCTAAAGGAATCAAATGTGTCAGTGTTAATGAAATGCATTTTTGTGGACATTTTCCAAGTCATCATGTCATGCCAGGAGTTTTGATCGTTGAAGCTTTGGCACAAGTAGGATGTATTGCTATTTTATCAAAAGAAGAAAATAAAGGAAAAATTGCTTTTTTTGGTGGTATTAAAAATTGTCGTTTTAAAGGGCAAGTAACACCAGGGGATGTTTTAGAAATGGAATGTGTTCTTACTAAACAAAAAGGACCCGTAGGAATTGGTGAAGCTATTGCAAAAGTAAATGGTAAAGTTGTTTGCAAAGCTGAACTTACATTTGCAATTCAATAATCTTGAATTGCAATTTTTTTTATTTTATCATGATAAAGAGGTGAAACTATGAAACTGATAGAGCTAGAAGAAGTTGATTCAACAAATGATTATTTAAAAAGAGAATATCAAAATTTACCTATGCAAACATGTGTCACTGCCAAATATCAAACAAAAGGTAGAGGTAGAAATGGTCATGTTTGGGAAAGCCATGCAAATGAGAATTTGATTATGAGTTTTTTATTTAAAGATTTTCATAAAATAGAAGATGCTTGGAAAATGACACAATTAGCAACATGTAGTGTTGTTGGTTTACTTGATCGCAATCGTATTAAAGCAACGATTAAATGGCCGAATGATATTTATGTTGATGGAAAAAAGATTTGTGGTATTTTAGTAGAAACGATCTTAGATCCTGATTTAAAAGGAGTTATTGTAGGAATAGGATTGAATGTTAATAATGAAGATTTTCAATCAATGAAACAAATTACTCATAAAGAGTATAAAATATCTAAACTTGCTATTGGACTGAAAACATTTATGTTGATTTATTATAATTTATATCAAACAAATCAGTTTCATAAGGTTTTAGAATACGCTAATAGTATTTCTTATTTAAAAGATCAATGGGTAGAATATGGTGATTATGGAGAAGTTTGTTTTCAAAAGCTATTAGATGATGGTTCTGTTTTATTTGTTGATCGACAAGGAAAAACATATAAGCAGGTAATTAATGAAATATCTTTACATAATAAATAAAAGTGCAGGCTTAAGCTTGCACTTTTACAATATAACAGTATTTCTTATAAAAGGATATGCCATATCCTTTTACATGAAGATATCCCTCATTGATGATTTCTTCTTCATATTTATTATCAATGATTTGTTGGGCTCCTTCGCTGGAATCCTTAATTAAATCCTTAACACTCTTAGAATGTTTACATTCTAAGATTAGTGCTGTCTGAAAGATTTGTTTAGGAAAGATACATAGATCAAATCTTCCATGCACCGCTTCTCGATTTGATTTGATCTTTTTACCACTAAAGAGTCCTAATAGAAAACTATGATAAAAAGATTCTTCATTATCAAAGTAACTAATACTTCTAGATAAGATATCTCCTAGTATTTCATTTGCATGATCAACGTCTCCTTTAACAAGACTTTGATAAAGATTTTCTTTTCTTACAAAAGTATAGTCTTCAAAATAAGACATGAATGTTTGTTTATAGATTTCATAGACTTCTTTATTGGGAATAATCAGTTTATACTTATTTTCTCCTAAATCTTCTTTTATCTTTAAATATCCTGTAAGTAAAAGAAAACTATAGATATTATTAATATTATCCATTTCTCGATAAGTAAGTTCAGGTTTGATATATTTCGTTAAAGACTTCCCTTGAATGAGTTGTTCAAATTCTTCATGAAGTTCATCACTGCCATTTTGAATATAGTTGACAACAAGATCATTTCCACTGGTATTTGCCCAGAAGGAAATAGGTTTGTTATCTGAGCTATTTAATTTACAATTAACATACATAAGTGTACTCCAAGGATTATAGATTTCGATGTTTCCAGATAAATAACCATCATACCATTCTTTAACTTCATCTACATAATCTGTTAGATTATAATCTTTTAATAATTGTAAGATTTCTTTTTACTCATTTTTTGATTTATAAAGAATAGGATAGGCTTTAAAATTATTTAAACCGGTGAAGATACTTTCTTTAGAAATACGAAGACAACCTGCCATGATTCCTTTTTCTAAAGCATCATTGGTTTTAAGTACTGAAGAAAAGACACTTCTTAGAAATTCTACCATCTCATCATAGTAGTTATATTGATAAGCAGCTTGTAAAGGAACATCATATTCATCAATAAGAATGATGACTTTTTGATGATAATGTTTATAAAGAAAATATGAGATATTGAATAATGGTTTTTCTAATTCATTATCTTCTGTTTCATTATCAACATATTTTTGAAAAAGTTTCTTTTCAGAAGCTAATAATCTCTCACTATTAAGTAATTCAAGATGACTTTTTGCACACAAACAAATAACTTCTTTAAAGCGATTCATTTGTTTTTCATAGGAACTATTTTTCATATCTTTTAAAGTAATGAAAAGTGTTGGATATTGATTTTGATGTTTTATAGCTTCTTTATTTTTAGAAATGTTTAATCCATTAAATAAATAAGCATTCTCCTTTTCTTTAATAGAAAAGAAATAATAAAGCATCGACATATTAAGAGTCTTTCCAAATCTTCGAGGTCTTGTAAAAAAGACACTCTGTTCGTTTAATACATTTTCAATAAGATTTGTTTTATCTACATAATAAGCATTTTTATCAATCATTTCTTTAAAGTTTTCAATTCCTATAGGTACTAATTTCATAAATTATTCATTTCCTTATGTTTAATATAATTTTAATTAGTTAAATTATATATTGTTGTAAACTAAAAATCATTGGACAGATTGTCCAAGATTTGTTGGAATAAAAGATGAATATATGAAGAATTATTTCTTTGATAATATCGAGCTATAAGAATGAGCATAATATAAAAGTGTACTTAATGAGTACACAAGTTGTTAACTAAGCTTTAGTAGTAACCTCTCGTTATAAGGGTTCAGGGAGACTAGAGCTTTTATTTTATATAAAAATACCTCCAGTGGAGGTATTTTCTATTTGATATATTGTAGTTCTTGTAATTTTTGATAGATTTGGTTTGCAAGTAATTGATTGAATGTATCATTACCTGCGAATTTGTCTTCTTTTAGAAGACTTGATGGGATATAGCTATTTGTAAGATCTTTTTGATCTTGTTCAGTAGCTGTAATATTTGCATCTTTTAAGCCATTTGTAAGAAGATAAGTTCTAAAGTCTAAGAAGTGATCTTTATGTTCTTCTTTTAAGATGTTATTATCGTCTCTTACAAGGTTGTTTTGTCTTTTTGATGTCATTGATACAACAATATATTTTTGTGTTTTAATTTGGTTTAAAATAGCTCTTTGATAAGTGATTGTACGATAAACATCTTGGTTGTTTTGTTTATCATAGTTTCCAGAAAAGATAATAACGATATCATTTTCATTGAATTCAGGAAGTGTTGCTTCGATTTGTGCAGGAGCTGTTAGGGTAACAGCTTTTCCAGATTTGTCTCTTGTAAATGTATGAATATTACGAGATGAATCGTAAGCTAAAGTTCCTTTAATACCTTGAATGGTAACTTCATCGAAGTTTGATCCACTACTTTTTAAAGCTTCTACTTGTTCACCTTTTTCATTATAGAAAGTAAGGTCTACAGCTTCTTTATCACCAGGGATGGTGATATTATTAGCGAAAATCTTTGTTCTTCCTACACGAATAGATAAATCAAAAGTTGTATCTTGGTTTCCACCGAATTTAATAATTTCACTATTTGTAAGTGATTCTAAATTAAGTGGGTAACTAGCAAATTCACTTCCCAAGGTAAAGCTATCACCAATACAATAAATACGTTGACTATTTTTTTTCTTTTTTGTTTTTGTTTTTGTTGTTTCTTCTTTTGTTGTAGTTGTTGTTTTTTCTTCTGATTGGTATTTTTTAGCGTTTTGACTTGTTGAAAAACGGTCATAACCAATTAAACCAACAATCATAGCAATTAAAACAACAACAGTAATAGAAAAAGTAACTTTTTTCATATTAGTAATAGTAGTAATGACTACCAGATAGAGATTTTGCTTTTGTTAAAACACTTCCTAAAACGTTTACATTATTTCTTTGAAGTAGTTTTACACAATTTGCAGCATCTTTTTTATTAGTATCTTGTGAAGAAATAGCAAAAATAGTCCCGTCAACGGCATTTCCTACAGGAATGGCATCAGATATCATTCCAATAGGAGCACAGTCAATAATAATGAAATCAAAGGATTTCTTTAATTCATTAATATAATCTTTAAATACATGTGATCCTAATAATTCAGAAGGATTAGGAATATGAATCCCACTTGTTAAAACAGCCATAGTACCTGCAAAAGAAGGATCATTTACACTTTGGAAGTATTCAACATTTAATTTTTTAGTTTGACGATATTCAAGTAAAGCATCTGTTAAACCATGTTTGTTTGATAATCCCATATATTTATGTAAAGTATTTTTTCTTAAATCACAATCAATTAATAAAACTCTATTATATTTTGTTGCAAAAATATAAGCAAGGTTAATAGATAGTGTTGTTTTTGCTTCACCAGCTTGTGATGAAGTAATACAAATTGATTTAATGTCTTTGTCTACTGTAGAAAATTCAATGTTTGTACGAATATGACGAAAGATTTCAGTATAATCAAATTGGCTATGTTTTTTATTTTTATCTAAAATATTTAATGTTTTTCTTTTACTTGTTTTTTTTGCCATAATTATCTCCTTTTAAATATTTTTTTAAAGAAGGATGTTTTTCCTTCAATAGGATCAACTTCTTCATTGTTGATGATATGTAGAGGATTTTCATACATTAATGTATGAATATCTTCATAACTATATTTCTTTACAAGTAAATCAAAGACTTCTTGTAAACAAGGAGAACGATGTCCGTCACAACGATGAGTATCCGTTGCAATTACATGAAGTAATCCTTGATTTAATAATTGATAAGCAAACTTTTGAGCATGTTTACCATGATATCCCAAAAAGCTTGTTGCATTAACTTGAATAAGATAACCATTATCTATAAAATCTTGAATTCTTTCGATATCTAAAGAACCTTTAAAGTATCTTTCAACATGAGCAATAACGGGAGTATATCCTTTATATTGAATTTCATAAAGACGATCTTCTACTTCATTTTCATTTCCTAATTCTTTTCTAACATCAAATTCTACAAGTAAATAATGGGTATTTTCAATAGGTATAAAGATGTTTTGTTCAAGTGCTTCTAGATAATCATGATTTAAAAAGAGTTCACACCCTTCTAAAACTTCAATATTGTAAACTTTAGCAAGCTCTTTTAAATCATGAATTCTATCTTTAATAATTTCTAAATCTTTTAAAGTATGTTTTCCAGAAACAACATGAGGTGTTGCGACAATCGTAGAAATACGATTATTTTTAGCTTTTTCTAAAGCCTTTTTAGCATCTTCAAGTGACGGCATTCCATCATCTATATCCCATGCATAATGACCATGTATATCAATAAAAGCCATAACTAATCCTCAAAATAAGGAATAACGCCAAGATTTGGAATTTCTAAATATTTTTCAACGTCTTCTTGAGTATGTAAACGATTATCTAACATAAATCTAATAAAGATAATACCAATACTTAAAATAGCACCTACTAAACCACCAATAACTATATTTTTAGGAACACTTGGTGAAACAGGTAATGTTTGAAGTTTTGCATCATCAACTGTTGTAATATTGTTGATATTTAAAGTTTCTTTCACTTCATTTGTGAAGACATCAACCGTTGTATCAACAATTTTTTTACTGAGTTGTGGATCAGTTGTTGTTGCTGAAATAGAAATAATTTGGGTATCTGTTTCATTTGAAATAGATAAAGCAGAAGAAACAACATTTGTATCAACGTTTAATTCTTTAGCAACTTTACTTTGAATATTGTTTCCTCCAAGTAAAGCTACATAGTTTTTAGTCATCGAATTATTTGAGTTAATTTGTGAATAGTCAACGATTCCTTCGTTAACTTCTGGTTTTGGGAAGATTCTAGCTGTAGAAGCATATTGTTTTTTAACAAAGAAAATAGTAAAAGCTCCCACTAAAATCGCACAAATTAGTGTTGAAATAATAATGATATGTAAATGTTCTTTTAATACTTGAAACAATTCAGCTAAATTAATTTCAATCTCTTCATTTTGGATTTCTTGATTATCCATTACTTAATCTCCTTTAATACATATTTTTATAAACAATTATAGATACTACGTCGATGCTCATTATCTAACAAAAGCCTTTAAAAATCAACAGAATTAGATTTTTTTATAAAAGTCTTATTATATAAGGAAAGGAAAGTCATAAATTTGACCGTTTAGTTGTAAAAATCGACCGCTCAGTAATTAAAATGAGAAATTATCAAAATAAATTGACAAAAAATAACATATTTATTGATAATTTAAGAAATCACGGTATAATAAGATTGATTATAGATGAACTCGAAAAATACGTCGTATTAACTTTAAAAAATTGAGGGGGGGTACAAATATGTACATAAAAAAGTATTTTTTAGAATTAAAAAGAATATTTATATCGAAACAAATAAGTATGATTTTATCAAAGCTTTTTATATTATGTAATACATGTAAAAGAAGGCTTAATGAATTATACTTATTTTTTGTAAGTAAGATGGGATATGTGTATCCTCTCAATTAATGAGTGGTTTAAAAAATTTGAAAGTAATCATGATGACAAAAGATAAATAGAAAAGAATCGTCGCTGTGCCGCGTTGTTTTCTCTTATCTTATATATTAGAAAAGAGTCCAATAGAATTATTGGATGGGCGAAGCATGCTCAAATGGAGGTTATTGTATGTTTGATAATTGGTATGTTGTTCAAGTAAGAACAGGAAAAGAAGAAGAAATCGTTAAGAAATGTCAGTTCTATATTGATCATGATATTTTACTTGATTGTTTTATTCCAATCACGAAAAAGAAAAAGAAATATCATGGTACATGGCATATTGTCGATGATATTCTTTTTAAGGGATATATCTTTATGATTACTGATAAAGTTGAGCAACTTTATACAGAACTGAAAAAGATACCAGATCTTACAAAGCTTTTAGGAAATGATGGAGAAGACATCTATCCTATATATCCTCAAGAAGCCATGTTTTTAACAAAGTTTTCTAATAGAAATCATGTGGTTGATATGTCTCGAGGTGTTATCGAAAATGATAAGATTATTATTACAGATGGTCCTTTAATGAATCTGGAAGGATATATCACAAAGATAGATCGACATAAGCGAATCGCTTATGTTGATGTAGAACTACTTGGAAAGATTACAAGAGTACAAGTAGGCCTAGAGATTATTAGTAAAACGTAGTTTTATGTTTTATTTAGGGAGGGGTATAAATATGGAATTAGATTCAAATGGTGTTAGCATTGAACAGCCGATAATTCAACAAGATAACTATGAAAGTTATTTTAGAGATGAAATAGAAAAATATAAAAATACAGTAAACTATAAACCAAAATACGCATATGAATTTTTTAGAAGATTAGTAGATATTATCTTTTCTTTAGTTGCATTAATTCCTGTATTAATTCTTATTTTAATTTTTTCAATTATTATTAGAATTGATTCAAAAGGATATCCTATTTTTTCACAAGTAAGGGTTGGGAAAAATGGTAAACTAATGAAAATACATAAACTTAGATCAATGAGAATTGATGCAGAAGCTAATGGACAAAAATGGGCAGAAGATGATGATCCAAGAATTACTAAAGTTGGTAAATTTATTAGAAAACATAGAATTGATGAATTACCACAATTAATAGATGTTTTATTTGGTAGAATGTCACTTATTGGGCCAAGACCCGAAGTGCCTAAATTAACAGTTGAATTCAATGCTGAAAATTCAGGTTTTGTGACAAGATTAATGGTTGCACCTGGATTATCAGGATGGGCTCAAATTAACGGTGGATATAACGTAACACCTAAAGAAAAGTGGATTTTAGATAATGAGTACATAGAACAAAGAGGATTTAAAATGTATTTTAAAATCTTTTATTTAACAATTAAAACTGTATTAACAGGGGAAGGGGCTAAGTAATATACTAAAATTAAAAAAACGTAATCAATCACGGATGAAAAAGATTGATAGAAAGGTAAAGTATTTTTATATGATCCCACTTAGAAAGGGACTGTTAAAGGATATAAGGACAATAAATTGGAACTGTTTGATAAAATTATTATTGGTGCGGGAATATATGGGTTATATTCTGCTATTTATTCTGGGAAAAAAAATGAAAAAGTGTTAGTAGTTGAAAAAGACTCTGAAGCTTTTGGAAGAGCTACATACATAAATCAAGCCAGAGTACATATGGGGTATCATTATCCAAGATCGTATTCTACCGCAAAAAAATCAGCAAATTATTTTGATAGATTTGTAAGTGACTTTCCAGAGTGCATTCATGATGATTTTAAACAAATCTATGCAACTTCTTCAGCATTTTCATGGACAAATAGAGAACAGTTTAAAAAATTTTGTAAAGATACAATGATAAAATGTGAAGAGTTACCTGCGAACAATTACTTTAACGAAGAGTTATGTGATGGTGCATTTTTGACGAGAGAATATACATATGATGCAAAAATATTAAGAGATATTTTTTTAAAAAAAATTTGTGATTTAAAAAATATAACAATATTATATGATACAAATATAGAAACTATTCGTAAAGATGAAGAGTTTTTTATTTTGAAAACTGATAAAGGGATGTTTAATACACCATATTTGTTAAATACAACGTATGCATCTATTAATCAAATTTTAGATATGTTGAATTATGAAAAATTAAAAATTAAGTATGAACTTTGTGAAATAATATTATGTAAAACGAATAAGCAATTAGCGAATGTCGGATTTACAGTGATGGATGGTCCATTTTTTTCTATAATGCCATTTGGGAAAACAGGATTACATTCTTTAACATCTGTGACATTTACTCCACATCAAGTTTCATATGATGATTTACCAACTTTTGATTGTCAAAAAGGTAATGAAAGTTATTGCTCAAAATACTCGTTAGGTAATTGCAATTTTTGCAAAAACAAGCCTAAAACTGCATGGGAATATATGTCTAATTTAGCAAAAAAATATATGAAAGATAACTTTGAATTTGAATATGTGGAATCGTTATATTCTATGAAACCAATATTAATGGCGTCAGAAATTGATGATTCAAGACCTACTGTAATTAAACAATATAGTGAAAAACCGTATTTTTATACAGTATTATCGGGAAAAATAAATACAATATATGATTTGGAGGAAATATTATGATAAATAAAGAAAAAAGTTTTGTATCTGTTGTGTTTTATGTACGTAATTTTGAATTGTATATAGAAAAATTTATTAGTAGCGTAATGAAAGTTATAGGTGAAAATTTTGAACATTATGAATTTATTTGTGTAAATAATGATTCAACTGATAAAACAATAGATATATTAAAAAAAGTACATAATGAAAAATTCTCTGATGTTTCATTAAATATAATCTCACTATCATATTGTAAATCAATTGAAGAGGCTATGGCTTCTGGTCTTGATTTAGCTATAGGGGACTTTGTTTATGAATTTGAAAGTATTATTTTAGATTACGAAACAAATTTGATTATTGAAGCTTATAAAAAATCATTAGAAGGAAATGATGTTGTATTTGTTTCTCCAAATAAAAAAGCAACAATTATCCAAAAAATTTATTATAATATTTATAATTTTGGAGTAAAAAAAGATCAAAAAATATATCCTGAAAGATTTAAAATATTTTCAAGACGAGCTATCAATAGAGTAGGTAAGATGTCAAAATACTTTTCAAATAACACATCAGTTCTTAATACGTGTGGCTTGGATAATAGTACGATTTTCTATAATGCATCAAAAAAATATATCAAATATGATAAGGAAGAAAAAAGAGAAAGAATATCAAAGGGATTAGAGTCATTATTAATTCATACATATTCCATTCAATACTTTTTAATTGTTATGAGTTTTATTTTCTTTCTTGCAACAGTAATGACATTGTTTTTAAAAAATACCACCTTATTTGCGTGTTTTTTTATCTGTTTTATTTGTGTGATTTTAACTTTGCTTTTAGTACAATACATTCATACATTATTGAATATGACTTTTAAAAATAAGGTACATCTTATAAAAAATATTGAGAAGGTGGTAAAGTGATGGTAGATGATTTAGTAAGCATAATAACACCTGCATATAATGCCGAAGAACATATAGGTGAGACGATTGAAAGTGTATTGGCGCAAACATATAAAAACTGGGAAATGATTATTGTAAATGATTGTTCAAAAGATAATACTTTAAAAATTGCAAATGAATATGCGGCGTTGGATAATCGTATAAAAGTAATAAATCTGGAAAAAAATGGTGGTGCGGCAAATGCATGGAATGTGGCATTTAATTGTATGAAAGGAAGATATTTATCTTTTTTGGACTCTGATGATTTATGGATTGAGACAAAATTAGAGGAACAAATTAATTTTATGCAAGAAAATAATTATGCATTTACATATGCAAGTTATGATTGGATTGATAGCAATTCTAAATCGTTACATAAAATTATAAAAATACCAAAAATTATGTCATATAAAACTATGTTGAAAAACAGTAATATTGGGCTTTTAACTGTGATGATAGATAGAAATCAAATCAATATTAAACCAATACCTTGTGTAAACATGGCATGGGATTTTTTGTTGTGGGCAAAAATTTTAAAACAAGGTGTAATCGCACATGGATACGATAATATAATTGCACATTATAGAATTCTTAGCAATTCTGCTTCTAGAAACAAAAAAAAAGCTGCGCTTGGTTTATGGAATATATATAAAAATTATTTATGTATACCTTTTTTTAAGCGATGCTATTATTTTATGTGGTATGCGTTGAATAGCATAAAAAGATATTATTTAGATTAGGAGATATTATGAAAATATTAGTTGGTGATACAGGATTTGTAGGTAGTAACCTAAAAAAAATAATGCAATTTGATTATACTTTTAATAGTAAAAATATTGAAAATGCCTATAATTTACATCCAGATTTATTAGTTTATGCAGGTGTAAGGGGAACAAAGATTTTAGCAAATAAGTTTCCAAAAGAGGATGAAAAGAATATTGAAGATGCTAAATTAAATATTACTAAAATTAATCCTAAGAAATTGATATTAATTTCTTCTGTCGATGTTTATGATGATTTGGATGGAAAAAATGAAGATTACATAAGTAATGTTAATAATCTACATACTTATGGAAAAAATAGATTTCTATTAGAAAAATGGGTAGAGCAAAATGTTAAAGATTATCATATAGTTAGACTCCCAGCTATTTATGGTAATAATTTGAAAAAAAATTATATATATGATTTAATCTCTCCCGTTCCAAAATTTTTGGAGATTGAAGATTACATAAATGTTGAAAAAGAATTTCCAACTATTTTTTTATATTATAAAAAAAATGGGGAAATTTTTTATAATATAAATAAGGATTCAAAACTAAGTTCATATTTTCTTAATTCAAAATATAATTCTTTAAGATTTACAGATTCAAGATCAATATATCAGTATTTTGATTTACGAAAATTAGATAAGATAGTTGAATTGGTTATATCTAACTCAATTAAAGTTTTAAATTGTGTAACTGAACCAATACAAAGTGATCTATTATATAAAAAAATAAATGGTACAGAATTTAATAATTATATAGTTGAAAATCCAATTCAATACAAATTGACAACAAAATGGGCATATTTGGTTAATGAAAATAAATATTTGGAAAATTCTGCCGAAGAAATAAAAGGATTAATTAATTTTATAGAAGAGGAGAGAAAAAAATGAATGTTGCGTTATTAATAATTGGATATGATGGCTATGTTGATGTATGGGATAGTTATTTTGAGTTATTGAATAAATATTGGCCTAGTACTATAAGACCAAAAACTTATCTGGCTACGAGTGTGTTACATCCAAATTATGATGGTGTTGAAGTAATAAGTGCTGGTGAAAATTCAGAATGGAGTAATAAGGCTAGAACTGCATTAGAACAAATTAATGAAGATTATGTTGTTTTATTATTAGAGGATTTCTTTACAACAAGAAATGTTGATGGAAAAAAACTGGAACATATTGTTAATTTAATGGAAGATAATAATTTAACTTTTTGTAGAATACTTGATCAAAAAAAGATGAAGGGTAAGCATTTTAAAAAAGAAAAACATATAAAAATCATTCCTTCAAGTGATAAGTATGGATTATGTTTAGAACCTGCAATTTGGAATAAAAAATATTTATTAGAATTGATAGGTGAAGGAAACTACAATCCATGGATTTTCGAATTTAAGTTATTAGGGAAAGGATTACATAATAACGGGAAAATTGATTCTATTCAAGATGATAGTAATATTTTAGAAATTACACATGGTATTATCCAAAGCCAATATTTACCTAAGTGTATTAAAATATTCAAAAAGCAAAATTATACATTTGATTTAAAAAATAGAAATGTTTTAAATAAAAAGGATAATTTTAAATATAACTTGAAATGTTTTGTAAATTTTCATTCTCCTGAATGGTCGAAGAAACCATTAAAAGTAATAGGAAGAATGATGGGAGTTGATTTTGTATCTGATAGAATTTTAGGCGGTGAAAAAAAATGAAAATACTAGTAACAGGAGCGAATGGGTATCTAGGCCAAGGAATAGTAAAACAATTAATTGAAGATAATAATGAAGTAATTGCATGTGATTTAAGTTTAGATAATGTAGATAATCGTGCTAAAAAGGTGCAAGCAGATATTTTTTCATTAACTAATCCATATGAATATTTTGGAGAACCTGATGTTGTTCTTCATTTAGCGTGGAGAAATGGATTTGTACATAATGCAATCAGTCACATGGAAGATTTACCATCTCATTATTTGTTTATAAAACATTTATTGGATGGAGGATTAAAACATATTGCAGTTTTAGGTACCATGCATGAAATTGGATTTTATGAAGGATGCATTAATGAAAATACTCCAACAAATCCGCAAAGTTTATATGGAATTTCTAAAGATGCTTTACGAAAGGCGACTTTTTTATTGTGCGAGGAACATAAAGCTATATGTCAATGGATTAGAGGGTATTATATTGTTGGTAATTCACATTATGGATCGTCTATTTTTTCAAAAATCACTAAAGCTGTACAAGAAGGAAAAACTACATTTCCATTTACAACAGGTACAAATCAATGGGATTTTATAGATTATAATGATTTCTCTTTTCAAGTTGCTTCTATTGTTGAACAAAAAAAGATAAATGGAATAATTAATTCGTGCTCAGGATATCCAGAAAAATTATCAAATAGAGTTGAGAAATTTATAAAAGATGAAGGATATAAAATTAAATTAGAATATGGTGCATTTCCTGATAGGCCTTATGATTCAAAAGCAGTATGGGGAAGTAATAAAAAAATAATGGAGATTTTAAATGAAAAAAATTATTAAAACTATTTATATGTTTATTTTTCATCCTTTAATTGCCTTTAGAACTCCTATAAATAAATTTCTATTTATTAAAAGAAGAGCAAATATAAAACACTATAAAAGAATACAATTGGGAAAAAATATTTCTATTGGGACAGATGTCAGAATAAATTTTTTTAATCATGATTTAGATAAGTCACTTTATTTGGGTGATAATGTATATATTTGTAATAGAGATTCATTTATAATTGGAGGAAAAATAACAATTGGTAGTGATACTATAATTGCAAGTGATGTAGCCATTATTTCAGAAAATCACAGTATAAACCCTGTTCACAATTTATCTTATAAAGATCAAGATATTATTTGTAGTGATGTAAAAATAGGAAAAGGTTGTTGGCTAGGTGAAAAAGTAATTGTTTTACCTGGAGTTGAAATAGGGGATAAAGTAGTCATTGGTGCTGGAAGTGTTGTTACAAAATCTATACCAAGTTATTGTATTGCTGTAGGTAACCCGGCAAAGGTAATAAAAAAATATAATTTTGAAAGTAATAAATGGGATGGTGTTTTGAATGAAAAATAAAGTTGCTGTATTATTGTCAACTTATAATGGTGAAAAATATTTAGCAGAGCAATTGAAGAGTATATTGAATCAACAAGATGTTACAGTTAATTTATATGTTCGAGATGATGGATCAACGGATAATACATTAGAAATTTTATATGAATTTGCAGCAAAAAATAATAATATAACTGTTTTCAAGGGTGAAAATGTTGGCTTTGCTGAGAGTTTTTATTCATTATTAAAAATGAATATTGGTGCGGATTATTATGCTTTTAGTGATCAAGATGATATTTGGGAAAAAAATAAACTAATTACAGCCATTAAATCTATAAATAATAGTAAAAAACCAATGTTGTATTATAGTAATCTTAATGTTTTTGATATGGTTAACAATAGTAGATATTATTTATATAACAATGAATATGTAAAAAAATATTTTTCACGTTATTTTTATATATATAATGGATATGGGTGTACAATGGTATGGAACAGTGAATTAATGAGTGAACTTAAAAAATTAAAAATGCCAAAGGGAATGACACATGATATTTGGGTGAATTTGGTTGCCAATTCTATAGGTAATTCTTTTTATGATAGTAATAGTTACATTAATTATAGAGTACATGGAGGAAATGCTTGTGGAGTTACACCTAATAGTTTTTATAAGAAATTGAAAAAAATATATACTTTCTATTTTAAAAATAAAAAGCAATTGTGTATTAGTTTGAATTGTTCTTATATTATAAATCATTTTGATATGAAAGATAGTTTAATAAAGAGTATTGCAAATTATAAAGAAAAAAAAATACATTTTATTTTTTCATTATTAAAAGCAGATTTGCCAAAGAATGATAAGTTAAAATTCATTCTATTGGCAACTTTTGGAAAATTATAGTGATTTTTATTGCTTTAATTGGAATATTTTTATTTGCAATATTATCCTATTTTAAGGAGAACACTATACTATCTTTGCCTTTCATTTTTCATTCATTTTGGTTTATGATTGTATTTTTATCTATGTTCCATTTCTTTGGACTATTTGAAATATCTAACAAAACGTACAGTATAGTTTTACTGGGTAACTTGTTTTTTTATTTTGGTACTTTGACAAGTAATATAAAGTTATTTTGTAGAAATAAATTACATATACAAACTTTAAATTTTAAATATCGAAAGAATTTAATGTACATTTTATTGTTTTTTGCTATTTTAATTATGTTAAAAAAAATTATGTTATTATTACCAATAATATTAACATCAGGAATAACATCAGCTAGAACAGAAATGATATTGAATGAATCTTTGAATTTATCTGGATTTTTACTGACATTACAGGTTTATTTTGCGAAACCTTTTATTAGATGCGTAAGTATTATTTTGATGGTAGATTTATTTCAAAATAAAATTAATATAAAAAATATTATTAAAGTATTATTAATTACTATGTTGTCTTTTCTTTCGGATGGTGGAAGATCGGTTATGATACAATTATTTATTTCATTATGTATTTTGCTTTTTTATTATAGAAAAAAAATTTCAAAAAAAAATAAAAAGAAAATAATGTATAGTATATTAATTATTGGTATATTAACAAGTTTGCTAACTATTGAACGTGGTGTAAATTTACTTGAAAATTTTTATACTTATTATGCAGGGTCTTTAGTATTCTTTTCTAAATCTTTAGATATGAATTATCTTTTCAATAGTACGTTTTTATATGGTGTTAATGGATTTCAAGGTATATTTAGGCCGATTTTTGGTATTTTAAACATATTTGGTATTCAGGATTTCTCTTTACTTTCAAAAGCAAATAGTTTTTTGATGGATTGTCAAAATACAGTATTTTATGTTTCACCAAATATTAAAATGAATTACTTTGTTACGTGTTTTGGATATATGTATAAAGACTGTGGAATCTTTGGATTGATTGTCGAATCGTTTGTTTTTGGGGCAATAATGTCTAGATTCAGGATGAAAAAAGGGGATATTTATCAAGTTTCTTGTTTTATTCTATTTGCTCAAGGAATATTATTCAGTATGAGTATCACTCCTTTTGCAAGTTATAATTTTATTATGACTTTTGTGTATATTTATGTTATTACTAATAATTTTAAAAAGAAATTGAGGATAAAAGTGTATAAATAAAATCAACATTTTTACGAAAAAAAAGTGACTTAAAAACAAGTCGAAAATGTTTAAAAAATTCGAAATTATGTGAGTTGTTGTTTAGTTTAGTATTTTCTAAAGTAATTAATGTTACTTCATAACCAAGATTTGTAAGAAATACTGTGGTTTTTAATATTAGAAATGGCATAGACTGTCAACAAGCGAAAATAGACGAATTGTCTATTATACAATCATAAGTGTCCGGGCTTAAAATCTCACTTGTTTGTGTTTGAAAAGTTGACGGCGACTTATAAAAATTCAGGATATTCTATATATAGGTAGAATTGCCTACTCACCCCACCGTGCTTTGTAGTATACCATCTCTTTTTAAGTATATTACATGAAGTAAAAATGGTGAATAAATTTATATTACGTGTTTGTATCTGTGTTGAGCGCAGCTCATACGCATAAATGGAGGAAAATATGATAGAAAAATATCAAGAAAAAAAATTAGAATTAATGAACAAAGAAAGAATAGATTTGGAAAATTCAAAAGAGTTTATATTAGGTAGAAAGTTATTTAAAATAATAAACATTTTGAAAAATAGAGATATAAAAAAATTAAAAAAAATTATTACGAATAATATTCATAGCAACAAAGTAAAAGTAGACTATAAGGAAAATAATGATTGTGAATATAACGATATGATAGGTGATGTTAAAATAGCTGTTTATACATCTGTTATTGGTAATTATGATAAAATAAACGATAACTTTATAAAATACCCAAAATGTGATTATTTTATTATTTCTGAAAAAAGAAGAAATACAAAAAATTGGAAATGGATAGATATAAAAGAATTTTATAATTCTTCTAGTCCAATAAATATGAATAGATTTGCAAAAATGAAACCGTCTACTTTTTTTAAAGAAAAGGGATATGATTATTCTATATATATTGATGGAAACATTGATATTATTTCTAACATATCATGTTTTATTAATCAAATTAATTCAGCTACAGGATTAGCTTTTCATCATCATAATTCTAGAAATTGTATATATGATGAGGCAAACAGTTGTATTGCAATAAAAAAGGGAAATAAAGATGAAATAGTTAAGTTTATTAAAAAATTAAATTATGAAAAATTTCCTAAAAATTATGGATTGTTTGAATGTAACGTTATAGTAAGTGATTTAAATAATGATAATTCGAAAAGAATATTGGATGCTTGGTGGAATGAATTTTTAAATACAGATGTAAAAAGAGATCAATTAATTTTTCCGTATGTATTGTGGAAATTGGGATATAAATTTAATAATGTAGGCTATTTAGGAAACAATGTATATAAAAATTATAAATTACATATTAATAGTCATACCTAATTTATTTATGAAGGAGTAAAACATGAGACAGAGAAAATTAATGTATAATACCTTTTTTTCTTTAATTTATCAAGTTACAACAATCATATGTGGTTTTATCCTTCCTAGATTGATATTAGAAAATTTTGGAACAAATACTAATGGTCTGGTTAATTCTATTACACAGTTTTTGAGTCTAATATCATTTTTGGAATTAGGAGTGGGGAGAGTTATTCAATCATCTCTCTATAAACCGTTGGCTGAAAATGATACTAATGAAGTAAGTAAAATTGTTAAGTCAGGTAAGAAATTTTTTAAAAAACTAGGATTTATATTATTAGTATATGCAGTTGGGTTAGTTTTTATATATCCTGTTATTATTAATAGCGAATATAATTTTTTATATGTTTCAACTTTAGTCGCTGTACTTGCTATTAGTACTTTTGTACAATATTTATTTGGAATAGTTAATAGATTATTACTGAATGCTGATCAAAAAGGATATATTCAATATATTGTTCAAACAGTCGCCATTATTCTTAATACTATCGTTTGCTTTATTTTAATATATCTCGGTTTTAATATACATATTGTAAAATTGACTACATCAGTAATTTATTTAATGCAACCTATTATAATAAATTTATATGTAAAAAATCATTATAAGATAAATAAAAAAATCAAATATACAGTAGAACCGATAAAACAAAAGTGGAATGGAATTGCTCAGCACATTGCTGCTGTTGTGATAGATGGTACAGATATTGTAGTATTAACGACTTTTGCGACTTTGTCAGATGTGTCGATTTATACAGTTTACTTTTTTGTAGTAAAAGGTGTAAAACAATTATTTATGTCATTGACTAATGGAATTACATCTCTTATAGGAGAGATGTGGGCTAAAAAAGAATTGGAAAATCTGAATAATTTTTTTGGTTGGGTAGAGTGGATTATTCACACATCTACAATTTATATATTTGGTGTTACTGCAATTTTAATTGTATCATTTGTACAAGTATATACTAAAGGTATAAATGATGCGAATTATTATCAACCATTATTTGGGCTTATGATTGTTTTAGCTAATGCAGGTCATTGCTTGAGATTGCCATATAACATTTTGATCTTAGCAAGTGGACATTATAAACAAACACAAAATAATTATATTATAGCTGCTGTATCAAATATTGTTATATCAATATTTTCAGTTAGACAATTCGGATTAATTGGAGTAACGATTGGGACATTAATTGCAATGTTATATCAAACGGTATGGATGGCGTATTACAATTCAAAGAATTTGATTAAATGGCCTTTTAAAACATTTATCAAACAGCTTTGTATAGATATTGTAACTTTTGCTATCATGTATTTTATTTCAACTAAGGCATTTATTTTTAATCCAGCAAATTATTTTGAGTGGGTAGTTATTGCGATAAAAGTATCATTAATTACATTGGTTATTGTTTTTATGATTAATTTTGTTTTTTACAGGAAATATGTTAATAATATTTTTCATAAAATTTTAAGAGGGTAGAGAAAGGAAGTATGAAAGTTGAATAAAACATTTTTTGTTACAGGTTCAGCCGGTTTTATCGGTTCTAACCTGGTATTGAAATTATTAAAAGAAAATGAAAATATTCATATTATCGGTATCGATAATATGAATGATTATTATGATGTATCAATAAAAGAATACAGATTAAATAAGATTAAAGAGAAAATAAAAAAGACTACAAATAAGTGGTCTTTTTATTATGGAAATATTTCTGATAAGAAATTGATTGATAAGATTTTTGAAGAATATAAACCTGATATTGTAGTTAATTTAGCTGCACAAGCAGGAGTAAGATATTCTATTAGCAATCCTGATGCATATATCGAAAGTAATTTAATTGGTTTCTATAACATCTTAGAAGCATGTAGGCATTCTTATGATGATGGAAACAAAGGTGTGGAACACCTTGTTTATGCATCGTCAAGCAGTGTTTATGGATCTAATAAGAAAGTACCATATAGTACAGATGATAAAGTAGATAATCCAGTAAGTTTATATGCAGCTACTAAGAAATCAAATGAATTAATGGCACATGCTTACAGTAAGCTTTATAATATTCCATCAACAGGACTTAGATTCTTTACAGTTTATGGTCCAGCAGGAAGACCAGATATGGCTTATTTTGGATTTACAAATAAGTTAAGAAACAATGAAACAATCAAGATCTTTAACTATGGAAACTGTAAAAGAGATTTTACATATATCGATGATATTGTAGAAGGAGTATCAAGAGTCACGAAGAAAGCTCCTGAAAGAAAGACAGGAGAAGATGGCTTACCGGTACCACCATATGCAGTTTATAACATAGGAAATAGTCATCCGGAAAACTTACTAGAGTTTGTAGATATCTTACAACAGGAATTGATTAGTTCAGGAGTATTACCAGAAGATTATGATTTTGAAGCACACAAGGAACTCGTACCAATGCAACCAGGAGATGTACCAGTAACGTATGCTGATACATCAGCATTGGAAAGAGACTTTGGATTTAAACCAAGTACATCATTAAGAGATGGACTTAGAAAATTTGCTAAATGGTATAAAGAATTTTATATGGGAGATTAAATGTATAAATAAAATCAACATTTTTACGAAAAAACCTAATCCAAGATAAATGTTGGTGATAACACCTAATAATGTCAGTCTAACTTTTGTGATAGAAAGCTTACCATTTTGATTTGTTTTATCATATAGTCAAGAGGTTGAAAGCTATGGAAAATAAAATGTTTAATGATATTATTGATTCAATTATTAATAATGCAAGTGATGATGAAATTGAAATTATTAGAGAAAAACTTAATAATCACTTGATCAATCACATCTACGATTCAAATATTCATGAAGAACTATCAAACAACTATGATAGTTCTTTTTGTCCTCATTGCCAAAGTAAACATATCATTAAATATGGCAAGGATAATAAAGGCAATCAAAGATATTTGTGTAAAGAATGTTCAAAAACATTTTCTTCTATTACTGGTTCATTGCTTTCATACACTAAAAAGCAACCTTATCAATGGTTTGAATATATTCAATCTTTATTTAATGGTGATACTCTTGTTCATTCTGCGATATCGCTGGAATAAGTGAACCAACCTCTCTTGTATGGAGACATAAAATACTAAGTGTTCTTGCTGATTTGACTCATGATAACCCTGTTTTAAGTGATACGGTTTATTTGGATGAAAAACTAAATGTCGTTACACATTCAGGCAAACATATGGAAAACAAAGAAAAACAAAAAAGAGGGATGAGCAGTCAAAAAAGAAATATCGTATGTGCCATAGATCAACATAACAATAAAGTAATCCAAGTATCTGAAACAGGAAGGATTCATTCCAAAGAGCTCTATAAAATATATAAAGATAAGATTCCAAGTACATGTCAAGTTGTAAGTGACAGCACCCTTAAAAAGATAAATGATTTACATTCATCGATAGATTTATTTCTATATAAGTATCGAGGAATATCAGATAAATATTTAAGAAATTATATAGGGCTTTATAAATATAAAGATCAACATAATAAATATTATCAAAAGAAGATATTTCTTCATATATTCAAAGAGATAGGCAACAGCTTATGTGCATTGAAATTCAGTAATTTTAAATATGATTCTAAATTTTTCACTATTTGATTAGTTTTTCAAGAGATACT
>NZ_PYLQ01000012.1 GCF_003024685.1 Faecalibacillus intestinalis
ATAGGAGAAAAGAAAATGGAATTTATAATTGATACAGTAAACTTAGAAGATATAAAAGAAGCAGTAGAATATATGCCAATTGTAGGAGTAACAAGTAATCCTTCAATCGTAAAGAAAACAAGTCCAAAAGACTTCTTTCAACATATGAAAGAAGTAAGAAAAATCATTGGAAAAGAAAGAAGTCTTCATATTCAAGTGATTTCTAAGGAATGTGATGAAATCGTTAAAGAAGCCCATCGTATTATTGAAGAAATTGATGATCAAGTTTATATCAAAGTGCCTGTTTCTTATGAAGGAGTCAAAGCTATTAAACAATTAAAGGCAGAAGGAATAAATGTAACAGCGACAGCTGTTTATGATTTGATGCAAGCCTATATGGCCTTGGCAGCAGGAGCAGACTATATTGCACCTTATGTCAATAGAATAGGGAACCTAGGAAATGATCCAATGGAACTGATCAATGAATTATCTAATAGAATCGTACAAGATGGTTATGATTGTAAGATATTAGCAGCAAGCTTTAAAGGGGTACAACAAGTAAGAGATGCCTTCAATTATGGAAGTCAAGCAATCACAGCGCCAGTAGAAGTCTTAAAACAAATCTTTGCGAATCCAAGTATTGAAAAAGCAAGTTTTAAACTAATGTGATAAGAAATTATATTACAGATGAATGTGAATATAACAGTTGCAAGTGTTACCATAGATAAATGGTTTTCTATAAGTGAATCAATAATTGTTTCTAAATCAAAACCAATGAATTTTGTTAGAAAATAAATTAGAGCTACAAATAAGAAGATACCACCAAAAACAATGATCATTGCAAGTTGACTTCTTTGTGCTTCAAAGTAGACTCCTACAGGAGTTATGATTGCAATCACAAAATAAGAAAACATAAGTGTTAGTAGGCAACCTTGTAGAAAATCACTATTTAGAAAATGAAATGATTGTTGAATACGATAGTAACCTATACTTGAAATACAAATCGCAAAGAATAGAAAAAGTAATCCTAATAAAATACCTAAGCTATATTTTTGTTTAAGATAATCTTCTTTTTTTATAGGCAAAGTAAATAAAGATGTAAAGCCATGATTGATACTATCATAACTAATTGTACTCATTAAAATGATACCTGGAAATACACTGAAATAACCTAAAACAAAGGTGGGTTTCTTATAGAAATAAGAAGAGCCAAAACCAAATAAAACAAGAAAGAGAAAGAGTAATTTGCTTTCTTTGATATATGAAAAATCTTTAATAAATAGTCCCTTCATTTTATTCACCCCTTAACATCATAGAAAATAAAGTATCAAAATTATTCTTTTCAATAATAATTTCTGGATAGTTTTCTTGATAGAATTGTTTTTGATTTGTTAAAGCAGTATAACCATAATTTTCTTTTCTCGTCTTTATAAAGTAATTATGATCTACTTGATTAAATTGTTCTTCTGTTAATTTTAACAAACCATATTGATCTAATAAACAATCCGTTGTTTCATGGAATATAAATTTGCCATCATCAATCATATAAATATCATCACATAGACCTTCTAAATCAGAAGAAATATGAGAACTAATTAAAACTGAACGGTTTTCATCTTCTTCCATAAATTCTCGAATTAAGTCAATGATTTCTTCTCGAGCAAGAACATCTAAACCATTTGTTGGTTCGTCGAGAATAAGAAATGAGGCATGATGTGATAAGGCAATTAAAACATTGAGTTTTGCTTTCATACCGGTAGAGAATTCATTGATTTTTTTATCTAAAGGAAATTGATATTGTTTACATTTTTGTAGAAAGTAATCTAAATCAAAATCTTTATAGGTGTTATTTAAAAGATTTATTAAATCTTTCAATTTAAGATATTCACATAAAGAAATATTAGCTAGTGTACAACCAATTTTATTTTTATCAACATCTTTATAATCTTTATCTAAAAGTGTAATATCACCAGAATCGATATGAATGAGATTTAAAATAACTTTAAAAAGTGTAGTTTTTCCTGAACCATTTTTTCCTATTATTCCAGTAATGGAACCGGGTTTTATTTCTAATGAACAATCTAAATGAAAATGTGAATAAGTTTTTTGAATATGATTAACTTTTAACATATTACTCCTCCATTAATAGTTCTAGCATTTCTTTAATTTCTTCATAACTCACACCAGCTTGTTTTCCTTTTTGAATGGCTTTTTCTAAATAATCTTCTATCTCTTTTCGTGCTTCTTCTAGAAGTGTTTCTTCATTAACAGCAAGAATAAAAGTTCCTTTACCATGAATTGTTTTAGTAAGACCTCCGTTTTCTAAAAAATCATAGGCTTTTTTTACAGTAAGAGCACTAATTTGTAATTCTTTAGCAAGACTTCTTACAGAAGGCAAAGCATCATTTTCTTTTAAAGTGTGGTTATTGATTTGTTTCTTTATCTGATCGACAATTTGTTCATAAATTGGAATCATAGATGAGTGATTAATAATTATGCGCATATAAGTCCTCCTCCATCTATAAACAGTATATAACAGTATAAAACAGTTTGTCAACTGTTTGGGCAATCCAGCCAATAAAATAGTGAGAGAACGATGATAAAATAAGGCAGAAGGAAGATGAAGATGATGAGTAATCATGTTATTGGATATGGAATGAATGAGGTTGTAGAAACAGCAGTTACCATGTTTTAAAAATCTGAGATAAGCGTAAATACTTGCAAGAAAATTATTAATGCATGCCTTGGTAGTTCATGTAGATATGATAGGAATAAATATGAAACTATAGAGTATCTTTATGAAGATTATTATGGAAATTGTCTGAAAAAAATTGAAAAAAGGAAGATCAAGTTGTACTTGGGCGTTGGGAAATTCCTAGTGAAATTAGAGAAGCTATTGTAGCACCACAAATTTGTAAAGAATGTTATAACAAGTTGTCTCAAAAATATGATATGGAAAAAGCATTTGTTCCTGACGATGAAAAGCATGTGGTAAATTTTATATTTTTTGTTGAGGTATTTTATTTAAAAGATATAATAGTTGAAAAAGGAGTGTTGAATATGACTGAAAAAGAAAAGATGGAAGCAGGTTTATGGTATGATGCGAATAATGATCAAGAACTCATAGATCAAAGATTAGTTTGTCAGGATTTATGCTTTGAATTAAATCAATTAAAACCAAGTGATGAAAAAAGAAATGAAATAATTGAAAAGATTTTAGGATATTTTCCAGAGAATCTTGTTTTGTTAAGTCCTTTTACAGCAGATTATGGAAAAAATATAAAATTAGGAAAGAATGTTTTTGTGAACATTAATAACTATTTTATGGATGGGGCATCCATTGAAATAGGTGATCATGTTTTTATTGGTCCTTCTTGTGGGTTTTATACAGCGAATCATCCATTGAATTATACAAGAAGAAATCAAGGACTAGAAAAAGCTTTACCAATTAAAGTAGGGAATAATTGTTGGTTTGGGGCCAATGTTTCTGTGATGCCAGGAGTTACCATTGGTGCGGGGTGTGTGATTGCAGCAGGAGCAGTGGTGACTAAAAATATGCCAGACAATAGCCTGATTGCAGGTGTTCCAGCAAAAGTCATTAAAACAATTGAACAATAAAAATGACCTCCATTGGAGGTCATTGCCTTTTATTTTAATAAACCTAATTCAATCATTTTTAATCCGATGTCTACAGAGTTATAAGCAGCACCTTTCATTAATTGGTCACCTGTAATCCATAAACTTAAAGCGTTATCTTTATATAAATCTTTTCTAACGCGTCCAACGTGAGTTAATTCATCACCAATAAAGCTTGTTGGCATTGGATATACTTGGTTAGCTAAATCATCACATAAATCGATACCTGTACTATTTCCTAATAATTCAAAGACTTTATCCATATCGATTGTTTTTTTAGTTTCAATATAGATTGATTCACTATGTCCACGTAAAACAGGAACACGTACACAAGTCGCATTGACTTCAATATCTTTATTGAAGATTTTTTTAGTTTCATTAACCATTTTCATTTCTTCTTTACTATATCCATTTGATAAATCAAATTTATCAACTTGAGGAATACAGTTGAAAGCAATTGGAAAATGTTTTTTATCTCCAGCACAAGGTAATGTTTTAGCAACAGGTTCTTTACCATCTAAAACTTCTTGGCTTTGACGATAAAGCTCTTCCATACCAGCAACACCAGCACCAGATACAGCTTGGTAAGTAGAAACAACGATTCTTTCAATATCAAATTCATCATTTAATCTTGTTAATGCACTACACATCATAATTGTTGTACAGTTTGGACAAGAAATAATTCCATGATGATTTACTAATGCTTCACCATTTACTTCAGGTACAACTAAAGGAACATTAGGATCCATTCTAAAATGTGAAGTATTATCAATATTGACACATCCAGCTTCTACGGCATATTTCATATATTTTTCTGAAATACTTCCACCAGCAGACCAGAAAGCAACTTCAACACCTTCAAAACTGTTTTCAGTTAATTCTTCAACAACAAATTTATGTCCTTCAAATTCGATTTCTTTTCCAGCACTTCTTGCAGAAGCTAATAATTTAATACTTTCAAAAGGAAAGTTAAATTGGAAAACACATCTTAACATTTCACGACCAACGGCACCAGTAGCACCTACAATAGCAATTTTAAATTTTTTCATTTTTATAATCTCCTTATCCTCTTACTTTGAAAATAACAGCATTTTCATCATTTAATTTATTTTTTAAATCAGCTAATTCAATTTCTTCTGTTATATAAATATGATCATCTTTTTCACTATAGTATGTTTCATAAGGAATATCTACAGGTTTAGATGCTCTTACATAATAGCGTGAAGAAGAAATAGGGTAAACATGTTTACAATCTTCATAATCATGTGACCATCTTTCTACTTGGTGTGTTTTCATGATATCACTGACAACAGCTGAAGCAGTGACATAACGTCCAGCACCACGACCATAATAGATGATGTTATTAACATAATCGTTATCGATTTCAACAACGTTGTAAGAATCCATAACATTAGCAACAAGTTCATTTAAATTAACAAGTGTTGCGGAAACATCAATTCCTAAACCATCTTTAACAGGTTTTGCTTGAGCAATCATTTTAAAACGATAACCTAATTTTTTAGCGTAATCCATATCTAATTTAGTGACATTACGGATACCGCTAGCTTGAATTTGATCAAAGTCAACAAATTTTTGATAACCATTTTGCGCTAAGATACAAATTTTATGAGCAGCATCAATTCCATCTAAGTCTAAAGCTGGATTAGCTTCAACATATCCTAAACCATCTGCAATTGATAAGGCTTCATCAAAATCAAGATTTTCATTTTCCATTAAAGTTAAAATAAAGTTTGTTGTTCCATTTAAAATACCAACAATTTCTTTAGTGTTATTTGCAATCAAACTTTCTTTTTGACTTGCTAGAACAGGAATACCTCCCCCTACAGAAGCTTCATAGAAAATATGTACATCATTTGCTTTAGCAGTTTTGAAAATTTCTTTTCCATAATGAGCTAATAAAGCTTTATTAGCTGTAACTACATGTTTTTTGTTATTTAA
The DNA here is from genome assembly GCF_003024685.1 of Faecalibacillus intestinalis. Lineage (GTDB taxonomy): Bacteria > Bacillota_I > Bacilli_A > Erysipelotrichales > Coprobacillaceae > Faecalibacillus > Faecalibacillus intestinalis. The sequence goes on from NZ_PYLQ01000012.1 coordinate 5,575, forward strand.
TGCTTCTAAGATAATGTTTTTCGCAATTGTTGTTCCCCCAATAAGTTCAACCACGACATCAATTTCCTCATCATTAATAACATCATGATAATCTTTTGTATAGATGATTTCCTTAGGTAAGTCTACTTCTTCAAGACCACACCCGTATTTAACAACAATTTCTTGTTTCATTTCTTTTTCTAAACGTGTTTTTTCATTTGTAAGAATTTCAATGACCCCATATCCTACAGTACCAAGTCCAATAACACCTATTTTCATGATAGTCCCCCTTATAATAAAAATAGACCAAATGGTCTATTGAAAACTTAACATAAACAAACCATTATTCTTGAGCTTTATTTTTTAAATGCATCAATAATAGTTTTAATGGTTATCATAGTTAAGCCTCGCTTTCTTTACTTTTTTGATATAATAGCATGATTGTATACAGTAGTCAATTTTTTCTCATAGTTTCTTTCCTTATATTATATTAATAATAAAATCTTGGATTGTTGACTTTGTATACAATATTCAATATAATAAATTCAATTATTGGAGGATATAGCGATGAATAAGACATATGTAAGTACGCGTAATCATCAAAATCAAATCAATTTCTATCAAGCAATTGTACAAGGAATTGGTGATGATGGGGGATTGTTAGTTCCTAATTTTGATTTTCAAAAATTAGATTTAAATAAATTAGTTCAATTAAATTATGTAGATTTAGCAACAGAGGTGATTTCAACTTTTGTTCCTGAAGATGGTAAAGAACTTATCCATCAAGCATGTTTAAATGCATATGGAAAAGGTTTATTTCCAAAAATTGTTGTTCCTGTAAAAAAAGCAGGAGATGTTTATGTAGCTGAATTATTCCATGGACAAACAGCTGCTTTTAAAGATATGGCATTATCTTTATTACCACATTTAATGACTTTATCTTTAAAACAATTAAAAGAAGATCGTGAAGTCATGATTTTAGCAGCAACAAGTGGTGATACTGGTAAAGCTGCTTTAGAAGGATTTAAAGATGTTGAAGGAACATGTATTAAAGTATTTTATCCATTAGATGGAGTAAGTGCGATTCAACAACAACAAATGGTTTCTCAAGAAGGAAAAAATGTTAAAGTTGTTGGAATTCATGGTAACTTTGATGATGCTCAAAGTGCTGTAAAAGTAGCGTTTGGAGATAAAATGTTAAAAGAAGTAAGTGATCAACATCATGTTTTCTTATCTTCAGCTAACTCAATTAATGTAGGACGTTTGATTCCACAAATCGTTTATTATTTCCATAGTTATTTTGAACTTGTAAGAAATAAAGAAATTGAAATGGGAGATCAAGTAAACTTCTGTATACCTAGTGGAAACTTTGGGAATTGTTTGGCAGGATGGTTTGCGAAAAATATGGGTCTTCCTGTTAATAAATTTATTACCGCATCTAATAAGAATAATATTTTAACTGATTTCTTTACAACAGGTAAATATGATGCTAATAGGGAATTCTTTAAAACAAATGCACCGGCAATGGATATTTTAGTATCAAGTAACTTAGAAAGACTTGTATGGTATATGTCTGGAAAAGATGGTGATAAGGTTAAAGAATACATGGAAAAATTAAAAGCAGATGGTATTTATGAAGTTGATGATGAAACATTTGCACGTATTCAAGATCAATTTAAAGCAGGATATTTAAATGAAGAAGAAGTTTTAAAAACAATTAAAGATTGTTATGAAGATAATGGTTATGTTTTAGATACACATACAGCGTGTGGTTATGGTGTATTAAAACAATATCAAAAGGAAACTGGAGATCAAACTAAAACAATCTTACTTTCAACAGCTTCACCATATAAATTCCCTGAATCTGTTTATAAAGCATTATTCAATGAAGAATTAGATGTTTATGATGCAATTGAAAAATTAAATAAAAAAACAGGTGTAGCAGTACCTAAACCATTAGTTGGAATTAAGGATAGAGAAGTGCTACATAAAACACATATTGATAAAACAGAAATTATTAATTTTATTAAATCAGAAATGGAAGGACTTTAAAGAATGAAAGTCAAAGTCAAAGTACCAGCAACAAGTGCCAATTTAGGACCAGGATTTGACGTTGCTGGATTAGCGTTAACTTTATATAATACCTTTACTTTTGAATTAAATGAAGGTGGATTAAATATTACAGGTTGTCCAACACAATTTTGTAATGAAGAAAACTTAACATACCAAGCTTTTAGCCAAGCAGCTCAAAGCTGTGGTTTAGATTTTAAAGGTGTCAATATTCATTGTGAAAGTCAAGTTCCTTATACAAGAGGTCTTGGAAGTAGTTCAACATGTATTGTGGCAGGAATCGTTGGAGCTTTTGCTTTTAAAGACAAAACAGATGATCGACAAGAAATTCTTGAACTTGCGACCAAGATTGAAGGACATCCAGACAACGTTGCACCAGCTATTTTTGGTGGTTTAACAGTTTCGGTCATGGAAGAAGAACAAGTACTTACATTAAATGTTCCTGTAAAACATGAATATCGTTTTGTAGCTTTAATTCCACCATTTACTTTATCTACTGAAGAATCACGTAAAGTGTTACCACAAACATTAGATCGTCAAGATGCAATCAAAAATGTTTCCCATTTAGCTCTTGTCGTTGCTTCTTTGATTAATGGTTATGATGATGGTTTAAAATTAGGATTTAAAGATCGTTTACATCAACCTTATCGTGGTAAGTTGATTCATAATTATGATGAAATTATGAATGTTTTAGAAAACGATGAAAATGTTTTAGGATGTTATTTATCAGGGGCAGGACCTACTTTAATGGCAGTTATTCGTGAAGAAGATAAAATGGGTGTTGTTCGCTTAAAAGAAGAACTTGGATCATTATTAAATGATTGGGAAGTTATTAAATTAGAATTAGATCATAAAGGTTATACTTGTGATTATGAATAAGGGATAAGGAGATTTTACTCCTTATCTTTCTTTTTTTCTTCAATAATGCTTAGATAATCAATACTTTTTTCTAAAAGTTTAGAAAGTAATTTCCAAGTATCGAGGGACATTTCTCTTTCGTTATTCTCATAGTGAGAGTATGTACGCGGGGATACATGGATCAATTTAGCTATGTCTTTTTGTTTTAAATCTTTATCCTCCCTGGTATTTTTTAAATTAATATAAATATATTTCTTCTTTTTAGTCATTTTTTACCTTTCTTTATTTCTCTACTAACACGCTATAATCATAGTATCAACGGAGTATGGAGTGTTCTTATTTTCATTATATGGAAAGATTAATTAGAATTGTTGTAATGGAACAATTTGGTCTTTTTTTTGATAAATTCATCATTTAGACATATTATTTGTTATAATGAAAAATACATGGAGGTATTAATATGGAAGGTATTACAGAAATTGATAAAACTGAATATATAGATGAATGTAAAGAAATTGTAAGAAATGAAATACCAGAGGAATTATCTGATGAAATGCTTACAATTGTAACAAATGAAATTATGGATACATGTTTATTTATTGGTGGAGATTTTAAAAAAGAAAATATTATAGATATTACAAAACAATATGTTACAATGGGTGGCATTCGAAGAATCAAGAAAGCACATGAGGATATTTAAAATGCAACATTATTGTGAAATTCCTACACCTAAAGGTACACTTAGAGGTTTTTTTCATAAACCTAATCAAGATAAACATCCGGTTTGTTTGATTTTTCATGGTTTTACGGGACAAAAAACAGGAACAAAGTTTTCTTATGTTCAATTATCCCGTATGTTAGAATCAAAAGGAATAGCATCATTTCGTTTTGACTTTTTAGGAAGTGGAGAAAGTGATGGTAATTTTGTCGATATGACTTTTCAAGATGAACTTTCTTGTGCAAGAGTGATTTTAGAAGAATGTTTAAAAATGGAAAATTGTACTGAAATCTATGTTTTAGGTCATTCAATGGGTGGCGCTATTGCTAGTGAACTTGCTAAGCTTTATCCAGATGTGATTAAAAAGATGGTCTTATGGGCACCTGCTTTCAATTTACCAGATGCGCTTCATTATTTAACAGGACAAGTTGAAAGAGCGAAAACTTATGATCATGGTGGGTATGAAATATCAGATGATTTTGTAGAAGATATTTTAAAAAGAGATTTTTATCAAGAATTAGATACTTATCAAAATGATTTACTTGTGATTCATGGAACAAAAGATACAACAGTTCCTTATGAAATCAGTAACAAATACATGAAACTATTTCATAAAGGAACAAAGTTTGTTTCGATAGAAGATGGCAATCATAATTTTGATAAACTAGCTGATATTAAACAAGTTTTAAAATTAACTTTAAAATTTTTTGAATAATGTGTTTAGCACATTATTTTTTTATCAACAAATTTGTTGTAATATAATACTATACGTTATATAATATTATTGTAAAAAGAATAGGAGGGCAAATATGATATTTAATACAGGGGCTGCTTTGTTAGACGCCATTGTTTTAAGTGTTGTCGCTAAAAAAGAAGAAGGAACCTATGGTTATAAAATTACACAAGATGTGAGAAAAGGAATCGATGTTTCAGAATCGACACTCTATCCTGTCCTTAGAAGATTACAAAAAGATGATTGTTTAGAGACATATGATAAACAAATTGATGGTAGAAATCGAAGATATTATAGAATTACAGATAATGGAAAGAATAAATTAGAGATGTATAGAAATGAATGGATAAGTTATACAGAAAAAATTAATTCATTATTAAAAGGAGGGGATAATAATGAATAAGGAACAATTTTTAGATGAATTGGAAAAATTATTACAAGATATAGATTCAATAGAAAGAGATGAAGCACTTAATTATTATCGTGATTACTTTGAAGATGCAGGAAGTGAACATGAACAAGAAATTATAGATGAATTAGGAACACCTGAAAAAGTTGCACAAACAATTAAAGAGGGACTTGATATAAATGAGCAAGAAAATGAAGAAGTAATTCATTATAATGAAAGAAATACACGTATATTAAGAGGAATCATTGTTGTTTTATTAGTTTTACTTATTTTACCAACAATTGGTGGTGTTGGTGGTTTAGTAGTAGCAGCGTTTGGTTTATTTCTTTCAATTGTATGTATCGGTATATTTGGTACATTTGGATTGTTATGTGCTTTAGTTGCTTTAGTTGTTGTTGCTATTAAAATGTTTATGGATGGTTTAATTGCTGGTGGTCTTATTTGTTTAGGTGTTGGTTTATTATTATTTTCTTTGAGTTATTTAACTTCTTTAATGACAGTCAGTATTTTTAAATATTTACCCCAAGCATTTAGAGCACTCATTGATTTAGGTAAAGATATTTATAATAAGGTGGTGGGTTAATATGAAAATTTATAAATGTATTGCACTTGTAACATTAATTCTTGGTCTTGCTTTATGCGTTGGTGGTGTTTTGATGAATGGCTTAGATCAATTACCTGGTGAAGCACAAAAAGTAACGAATTATGTTAAATTTAAATCTTTTGGTAAAGCAAAAGATGTTAATTTGGAATTAGGTGTTGATGCTCATTGTAACCTTGATTTAGAATTATCAGCATTAAATGGTAAAATCGTTTATTATGATGGAAATACAATTAAAGTAGAAGGAAGTCATGTTAATAAAGATTATGATTTTAAATATAATGGACAAGTTGCAGATATTTCTTTTACGGGTGTTACTCGTAAAAAAGAAACAAGTAACCTTACTTTATATATTCCAAGAAATATTCAATTTAATCACATTGATTTAGATATTGATGCCTCAAAGATTACAATTGAAGATTTACAATGCAATCAATTAGAAATGGAAAGTGATACAAGTAAAGTAACAATCAAACATTTACTTGTTAAAGGAAATACTGATATTTCTAATGATATGGGGGATCTTGAGATTTCAAATTTAGATACGTATAACTTAGATTTAGAAAATGATATGGGAAATGTATCTTTAGTGATGACAGATACAAGAGATCAATATAAAGTGACAAAAGATGGAAGTATGAGTTCTATTCATATAAGTGATGCAAGTCAAGTAATAGGAAATAAAAATATTGATATCGATACAGATATGGGAAATGTAACAATTCATTTTAAGGGGGAATAATAATGAATAAAAAGTTATATCGTTCAACTAAAGATAAGGTATTAGCAGGGGTATGCGGAGGACTTGGAGAATATTTTGATGTAGATCCAACACTTGTAAGACTTGCTTGTGGTTTGCTTTGTTTATATGCAGGAACAGGACTTCTTGCCTATGTTGTTGCAGCATGTATTATACCTGTAGATCCAAGATAGTTTTTATTTGATATTAGAATAAAAAATATTCGATTTTGTCGCATTATTTTGTTGACATTGATATTGTGATTTCATATAATTAAAAAGGTTTCATAGGCAAAAACCTTTTAAAGTCCCCGGTAAGGATAAACAAAGGAGAAAAGAAAAAGATGAGACAAACAACAATGGCAAATGCTGCCACAATCGAAAGAAAATGGTATGTAGTTGACGCAGCTGGACAAACATTAGGTCGTTTAGCTTCAGAAGTTGCTACAGTGTTAAGAGGGAAAAATAAACCTACTTACACACCACATGTTGATACTGGTGATTATGTAATCATTATCAATGCTGACAAAGTAGTTATGACAGGTAAAAAATTAGAAAACACTAAATATTACCGTCATTCAGGATGGTTAGGTGGTCTTAAAGTTAAGACAGCTAAACAATTCTTAGAACAAAATCCAACAGGATTTGTTGAAGCAGCAGTTAAAGGTATGTTACCACATAACACTTTAGGTAGAAAACAAGGAATGAAATTATTTGTTTATGCTGGTGATAAACATCCTCATGCAGCACAAAATCCAGTAGAAATGAAAGTGAAAGGGTAAGGTGAAAGATAATGGCAAACGTACAATATAGAGGAACAGGTAGAAGAAAATCTTCTGTAGCACGTGTTATCTTAACACCAGGTACAGGAAACTTCGTTATTAATGGAAAAGAAGCTAGAGAATATTTAGCATCAGACGTATTAAACATGATCGTTAATCAACCATTAGAATTAACAAACACTAAAGACAAATTTGATGTAACTGTTAATGTTTATGGTGGAGGGTACTCAGGACAAGCTGGTGCAATCCGTCATGGTGTTGCTAGAGCTTTATTACAAGCTGGTGACGATTATAGACCAACATTAAAAGCTGCAGGATTCTTAACTCGTGATTCACGTGTTAAAGAACGTAAAAAATATGGTCTTAAAAAAGCACGTCGTGCTCCACAATTCTCAAAACGTTAATTTATACGTTTATTCAGAGAAATTCAAAGAAACTCAAATCGGCAAAACTCGATTTGGTTTTTTTGTTTTTTGTAAAATAAATAAAAACGGTATGCAACTAGTATGCAACAAATAAAAATGGAATGACCTAATGAGTGTCATTCCATTCGTTCATTTTTTCTTCTAATAAATTAAAATTGCAATAAGCAAATTTAATTATGTTTGTTTTCTTTTGATAATTGATAATACTTATGGTTTTATCAAAAATTGTTTTTTTCTTTCTTTTGCAAAATTCATACTCTTTTGCAAGTAAGTCTCGATCTTTGTGGTTGCGTATATCAATTTCATGATAACAATTATTTGCAACAGGAATTGCTTTTTTTAAATCAATAACAGATAATAGTTTTTTGATTTCGCCATTGCCTATATCTTTAATAATATCTAATTTATGTACTTCTGTTTTGTTTATGTTTTCGTAAATAACCAAGTAATCAGCACCATTATTTTTCAATTTTAAATGTTTTGGTTTTGCGGAGGTTAAAGGAACAAAATAAGGAATTGAGTTATTGTATATAATGATTCCTACATAGGGTTTATTTTCATAATCATGACGTTGCTTATTCAAATAAACTTCAGAATCATAAGAATATAAGTATTTAATATAATCTATATCTATAGTATAAAATTTCACTTTAATCACATTCCCTTTTTGTAAAATAAAAGGAAGGATTTGCATCCTTCCACACTTTAACGCCCTACACTTGTGGCGGTAGGAGCCGTACTGTTCGGTAATTTCTACCTTCAAATAAATTATACACAATTAAGTGTACAAGTCAATTATTAATATTGACTTATACATTATATTCATATTACTTATTTTTTATACTTTCTGGATAGTAAATACTATTAACTGCATCAATCAACAAATTAATATCAATATGTGTATAAACTTTTTCGGTCAAGCTCATTGCTCCTTTATGTCCAACAATCATTTTTTGATATGTAGGAGATACTTTCGCTTCAGCTAATAATGAAATACAGGTATGTCTACAACAATGAGGTGTTTGATCAAATCCAAGTTGTACCATTAATGGGAGAAAATAGCTATCATAGTAATTTCTATATTTGAATTGTTTATTTTCTTCGGTGTGTAATAAATATTCTCAATTATGCAACAAATTGGATTTTGAAAACAACTTGCATATTAAAATACTAAATGCTATAATCTAATTGCAAGTTAGAGATCATTGTATCAATGCAAAAAGGTAAGAATGTGTCAGATTCTTACCTTTTTTGAAATTTTAGAGTGTTCTTAGCACTAGGCTCGTTATCGTTTGAATATCTTGTCCAACCATTTGCATATGTAGTATACTAATACACCTGCCACGACAGATATTATTAAGTTAGAAATCATTGTATCACCTCCTTTCATGGGAGGACGATAACAAAGTAATTATATCAAATATTGTCGATAATGAATATGAAATGCTAAGTTAAATTTAAAATATACATATACAATATATTTATTTTTTTGTATAGATTAATTAGTGATATTGTTCTTCCCTGAAAACATAAAAAATTAATAATATATTTTTAGGTTTGTTAATAAAGTTTTAAAGCGTTTTGACAATGCAACTTATATGCAACAAAATTACGCTATCTCCCTTAATTTATCGTGTTTTGTAATTCTCAAAATGTTAGTAATAACTTTTATGAGATATCTAAAGAAGTATTTTAACTTTGTAAGAAGTTTGAATACTTCTTTTTTTTAAAATAAGGATATACTGACAATAATGAATATAGTAAAGAATGGTTAAATTTGAAACTTTGTATTATCATAAGAAATCAATAATATTATTACAATGGGTAGAAAATAGAATTACCTAGATGTTGGTTGAAATATTGGAATATAGTAGAATGTAAATTTGAAAGAAATTTATATTTGTGTAGGTATAATAAATGATAACGTGTGAAAATGCTTCATTATATCAATATACTCTATGATAATAAAAGTGCTTCTCACGGTACCTTAAATAACAAAATTTATAAAATAGTACCATGAATTTAGGATTTATGCTATGATAGTGGTAAAGATTGGAGGAAAAATCATGTTTAATAATGTGTATCCAAGAGAAAAGTATTTAAAAAAAATCCGTCCGTTTTATGATTCGGATATTATAAAAGTAATTACCGGCATTAGAAGGTGTGGAAAATCATTTATTTTAAAAGCTATTATGAATGAGTTGATTGATAGAGGAATCCCAAAAACACAAATTATTTATATTCCTTTAGATAGAAGAGGGTACAAAAATATAAAAACTTCTGAAGAACTCGAAACAAAAATAGAATCTATGCTAGGTGATGATGAAAATTATTATTTATTTATAGATGAAGTGCAAAATGTTTTTGGGTTTGAAAGTGTAATTCATGCATATGCTGAAGAAGGATATTCAATATTCCTTACTGGTTCAAATTCTTATTTACTAAGTGATGAAATTTCAACAAAACTTACAGGTAGGTATCTAAACTTTGAAACTTTTACACTAGATTTTTCAGAGTATTTAGAAATGAAACGATTCTTTAAAAAGAAAATAGATCAAGATATATATGTTGAGTTTGAAGAATATATTTTAAATGGAGGCTTTCCAAAAACTATAGAGTTTGATGATATTCAAGCAAGGCAAACATACACTAGAGGAATTATATCTGAAATTTTTGAAAAAGATGTTAAAACAAGAAAAAGAATTTCAAATGTTCCAGTATATGAAAGAGTACAATCTTTTCTTTTAAATAATTATTCAGCACCATTTTCGCTAAGTAATCTGCTTGAATGTTTGGAAAAGGAAGGATATAAAACAAAGGCAACAACAGTTAGAGGTTATATCGAAGATTTAAAAAAAGCAAAAATAATATATGAGTGTAATCGCTTTGATCTTAAAAGTAAAAAATCTTTAAGAAGAGAACAAAAATATTATTTATCAGATTTGGCTATATATTTTGCTATGAATACGGATAATAGATTGAGTTATGGACCTTCACTTGAAAATATGGTTTATTTATATTTAGCGAGCCAAGATTATCAAATTAGCATTGGTAAAATAGGTAAATTGGAATGTGATTTTATTACACGGAATACGAGTGGTGATTACGCATATATTCAAGTTACTTATACCATGCAAGGTGAGGATATAAAAGCCACAGAACGGATTAAGGAGAGAGAGTACCGACCATTTAGAAAAATAAGGGATGGTTATCCTCGCTATATTGTTTCATTAGATAGATTTCGTGATCAACAAGAAGGTGTTCATCATATAAATGCTATTGATTTGTTTTTAGGTAAAGAAAAAATATAATGTGTAATAAGTTATTTTGCATTGTTTTGACAATTCGACTATTATGTAACAAAGTTATCAAATATGCAACAAATTGGATTTTGAAATCAACTTGCACATTAAAATATTAGATGCTATAATCTAATTGCAAATTGGAATGCAATTAACATCAAAACGAAAAGGTAAGGAATGGTACGCCTTACCTTTTCTATTTTTAAGAGTTAGCTATTGTAGGAAAATAGTCATTTATAAATATAATATGGTTTACAATACAATTGTTAGAATTTTTTTTATTAGAACTATATTATTATTTTCCGGCTACACAACCGCTATCAACAGGAAGTATAACACCATTTATAAAGGATGATGTATCTTCACATAAGAATAGTGCTGCATTAGCAATATCTTCTGGTTTTCCTAAATGACCAGCTGGGTTTGATTCTTCTGCTTGTTTATAAGCTTCAGGCGCAATTTCTTTAAGTGAATTTACTAATTCAGTTTCAATAGTACCTGGGGCAATAGCATTAATAGTAATATTAGATGTTGCGTAATCAAGTGCAGCTGCTTTTGTGATACCCACAACACCATGTTTTGCTGCACAATAGATTGAATTTCCTTTGACCCCTAATAGTCCAGCACCTGATGCAGTGTTGACAATACGTCCAAAACCATTTTCTTTCATTATTTTTATTTCTTCAATCATACAGTTTGTAACAGCTATTAAGCAAATTCCAATTACTTTATTGACTTCTTCACTAGTACATTCATCAAGTGGTTTTGCTGGAATACCAAATCCTGCATTATTCATAGCGTAATCTAGTTTTCCAAATTGTTCTTTTATCCATATATAGGCACTTTTGATTTCATCAATATCAAATAAATTAACATGTTTATAAACAACTTTTTTTCTTTGATCACATAATTCTTTTGCCAAAACTTCTCCTTTATCGTCTTGAACATCAAAAATAATAACTTGACAACCTCTATCAGCAAACATGCGAACCATAGCTTTTCCTATTCCGCTTGCTCCACCAGTAATTAATACAATACGATTTTTCATTTTTCTACCTCCAAATTTGATTATATATAAATTATAATTTATGGAGTAACTCTATAGTCAAGGAAGGTTTTATTTATCTAATTTAGGTATGATTGCTTCTAAATATACATGAAATTGCAGAAATAAATCTTGTATGATATAATTCTATATCAATAAAACATAGGAGTAACTTAAATGTTAAGGAGTTTAGATTATGAAAATTAGTGATGCAGCTAAATTGTTGGGAATCTCTACAGATACAATACGTTATTATGAAAAAGAAGGAGTTATTACTCCAAAAAGAACAAGTAAAAATAATTATCGTGATCTAGACAATAGAGATATTATTTCATTATTGATTTGTATATATAATCGAAAAATTGGCTATTCTATGAAAGAATCGGTAGAATATGTTGAAGGTATACCAGTTTCTAAAATAACAGATATTTTAAATAAAAAAATTGATGAACTAGAGCTAGAAGTAAAAGAAACTAAAAATCTTATTAATTATTTAACAACTTTAAAAATGGAGTCAGAAATAGACTTTTATAATATTGGAAACTATTGGATTACTGTTGAACCTAAATGCTATTTATTGCCATATGCAAAAATTTCTCAATCAGAAATATGTTTTACTAAAGATAATCCAAGATATTATGCAAAATTATTTGAATATCTTCCGTTTATTAACCAAGCACAAGTAACTAATGTAGAAAATATATGTGATTCTCCACAAAGTGTAACAGAGTGGTTTTTTGTAATACCAGAAATTATTTATAATCAAATTCCTCAAGAATTTTTAGAAGATGCAAAAGTTATGCCAAGGAGACATTGTTTAAATACGGTTGTTATTAATGAAGATTGGGAATACCCAAATACTGAAATTTTTAGAGATATTTTTAGTTATTTGAAAAAACACAATATTAAATCTTGTGGAATTGCAACAGCAACTTATCCAAATTACTATTTTCAAGAAAGTGGTAAAAAAGTACGTTATGCGAAAGTTAAAGTACCTATAGAATTGAAAGGCGTATAAAAAATATAGATTTTATAAAAGTGTGCATATTTATTTTTTTGTTTTATAATATGAATATATTTAGAAAAGGAGAAATTTTATGAAAAAGAAATATGAAGTTCTTTTTTATATCGATAAACTATCTACACAAAAAAATCAAAATAATCCCTCTAAAATGTTATTTTCAACGAAAGAATTAGCAAGTTATTTAAATATTCAACGTTCTAATTTATCTGCTATTTTGAATGAGTTAGTTAGAGAAAACAAATTAGAAAAAATATCTGGGAGACCTGTGCTTTATAAAATACATAATAAATTAGATGAAAATGATCTAATCTTTAATCAACTTATAGGGGTTAATGGAAGCCTCGCTAAGCCCATTCAAGATATTAAATCAACGCTCTTATATCCTGGAAAAAAACCTATTATTTTATTGACAGGGGAAAGTGGTACGGGTAAGAGTTTATTTGCTAAAAAAATATATGAATTTTGCAAAGAAAAAGGACTTGTTAGTCAAAGTGGGCAATTAGTGAAGTTAAATTGTAAGTACTTTATGAATGATGAAACTATGATTAAAAATATATTTGTTGATTATAGAAAATCTACTATAGATAAAGCAAAAAACGGAATGATTTATTTTGATAACGTTCATTTAATACCAGAAAAATATAAATCAATTATATATGATTTAATTGAAATGAGTTCAATAAAAGAAAATAATTTTATGGTTGTTTTGTCATCTGATTACTTTAATGAAAATGCTTTAAAAAGCAATGCTCTTGATAATATATCAATAAAAATTGATTTACCTTCTTTAGATAAAAGAGGATTGGTTGAAAGACTAGAAATAGTGCAAGAATGTTTTAAAAATGAAGCAAGAAAAATCGATAAATCGTTTGTTGTTGAACCTGAAACCTTAGAATGTTTATTGCTTTATCATTGTAAAAATAATATAAAACAACTTATAAATGATATTTCTAGTGCATGTTCACATGCTTTTTTGAAGAATTTAGATAATGATTCAAATGTTTATGTTTATCTTGACGATTTTCCAATCTATGTAAAAAAAGGATTTATTTTTTATAAAGAAAAGGACATAGAACTAAATAAAATTATTTCACATGATTTTTTATATTATTATTCAAAAGACACTATTGAAAAAGTAAAAATAAAAGAAAGTAATTATACTGTTTATGAACATCTTGAAAAACAAGGCACACGAAAAACTGATACCTCTCTTTTATTGAAAAATAGATATGAACAATTGATATCATATTATAGGCAATATATTGATAAAGAAAAAATAGATGAGTTGACCATTGGAAAATATGTTTCACAAGATATTATAGATATAGTAAAAGAATTTTTAGATAACTCATCACAAAAATTAAAAAGAATATTTACTCAAGATGTCTTTCTTATTTTATCGCTTCATTTGACAAAAATAATAAATAATAATCAAAATGAATATATAAATTTTGATTTAAATCAGGTAATAAATAAATATCAAAAAGAATATATATTAAGTTTAAAATTAATAGAAAATCTTGAGAAAAGATATAAAATATCCATTCCATTAGGTGAAGCGATAAATGTAGTTTTAATTTTACTTTTGAATCAACTGAAAGAAACTGAAAATAAACCAGTATTACTGATTGCTATGCATGGAAAGAACGTTGCAAATTCTCTTGCTGGTGTTGTTAAACAAATGTCAAATAGTAATAGTGTTTATTCATACGATCTTTTATTAGAAAAGAAAATGCAAGTGGCTTATGAAGAAATGAAATCATTGATAGAGAAAATTAATAGAGGAAAGGGTGTATTACTTATATATGATATGGGTTCTGTAAAAACTATGGGTAAATTAATATCTAAAGAAACAGGTATAGATATTCGTTTTATTGCTGCCCCCTCCACAATACTTGCCTTGGAAACTGTAAAAAAGATGAGTTGTAACGATAATTTAGATGATATTATGTCTGGATTGGAACAAAGTTATCAACATTATTTTCCTACTATTGTTGAAAACTATTATCGCCAAAAAAAGAAAAATATTATTATCACTTTATGTATGAATGGCGAAGGTGGTGCTATTCAAATAAAAAAATATTTAGAAGATTCATTGGAATTACAAGATATTGATATTTTTCCATTATCAATGAGCAATCAAAAAGAATTACTGTTTAAAATTAATGAATTAAAAAAGTTATATAATATTTTATGCACAATGGGACCATTTGATCCTCAATTATATGGCGTTAAATTTATTTCAATAACTCAATTATTCAATACGCCATTAGATAAATTAACTTTATTAATTTCAAGTTCTGATCAAGATATTGTCATAAAAAAGAAAATAAAATATTCATTAATATTTAATAATATTGAGAAGCAAGCACCTAATATTGATATTGATATCTTGAAAAAAGTATTGCCAAAATTTATTCAGGAATTGGATCATCAGTATAAATTGTCCTATGATAAAAAGATAGGGATTATTATGCATCTTAGTGGAGTTATCTGTAGTTTGGTTGATAATATTCCAATTCCTAAAAAATTTAATTATAAAAATATAATTTTGACACATAAAAAAACTTATGAATATTTATATGATATATTAGAGATAATAGAAGAACCTTTTCATATTCGATTTTCTGATTCTGATATTGCAAGTTTGATTATGATTATCAAAGAAATTTAATACTTATTTTAGTAGCTTATTGTAAAGTAAGCTATTTTTTTATTTATTAGTGTATAAAGTGTATAAAAAATATTTAATAGTAATAAAAAGATAAAAATTTATTGCTTATAGAAATATAAATTAAAGTAAGAAATAAATAGGGATGAAGAAAAAAGTGTATAAATTTAAAAAAAAGTGTATAAATAAAATAAAATAAGCAAAATACGTTATTTGAATAAGAAGCGGTTACATTTTATACTACAGTTGTTAAGTAAAAAGAAATAAAAGATCGATCGAGTGTTCAATTTACTTTGACACTACCAAATTTAAAGAGAGGGAAGATTTATGAAAGTATTATTAATGTGTGCTAATGGTTTGTCGACAGGCATTTTAATGAATAAGATGAATCAATGGGCGAAACAAAATAACGAAGATTTAGAGGTAAAAGCAATTCCAATTGATGATTATTTAAGTGTTTATAAAGATTATGATGTCTTATTAGTGGGACCACAAATGAGATATAAAATTAAAGATGTTCAAAAAGCAGTAACTGATCGACCTTCGGCTGTTATTAATCCTTCAGATTATGCTTTGGGGAATGTTGAAAATATTATAAAAGAAGTAAAAAGAATGATAAAGGAGGAAAAATAAATGGATAAGTTTATGCACTTTGTTGAAGATAAAATGTCTCCAATTGCTGATAAATTAGGGGAACAAAGACATTTATCTGCAATGCAAAAAGGTTTTATGACAGTATTGCCATTGATTTTTGTTGGAGCGGTATTTATGGTTATTGCTAATCCACCGGTAACTGCAGATATGGTAAAATCAGGAGGAATTTGGTCTATTTTTTCTGGGTGGCTTAATTTTGCAACAAAATATAAAATGACAATTTTAGTTCCTTATAATATGTCAATGGGATTACTAGCAATGGCAGTTGCTTTTGTTATTGCTGATAATTTAGCAACGTCATATTCAATGAAAGGTATTACTAGTGGTTTAACAGCTCTTGTTGTTTTCCTATTAGTTGCAGCACCTGCTAATTATTTAGCTTTAGCAGACGGAACAACTTCATTATTAATGAATTGTACATATTTAGGTGCACAAGGACTATTCACTGCTATTATTGTGGCTTTATTAACAGTGGAAATTACAAGATTCTGTGAAATACATAATATTACAATTCGTTTGCCAGAAATTTGTCCACCAGCATTAACAAATTCTTTTAGAACAATTGTACCTATGGTTATCAATGTTTCTATATTTTATATTTTAAGTTTGTTAAGTAGTAATTATTTAGGAGTATCGATTCCAGCGCTTATTGAAAAAGTTTTAGCAACTCCTATTGCTGCCGTTGACTCTGTTCCTGGATCATTATTCTTATGTGCATTTATGCTGTTATTATGGTGTTGTGGTGTACATGGGCAAATGGTTACAATGGCGCTTACTGCTCCTATTACAACAGCAGCTTTTACAGCTAATGCAGCATTAGTTGCAAAAGGACAAGCACCGATTTTTCATCCTATTTTTATGACATTAGGTATTGGATTTTTGGGAGGAACAGGAAACACATTTGGATTATGTGTTTTATCTTGTTGGAAAGCAAAATCACAACAATTGAAAGCTTTTGGAAAAGCTACAATTGTACCTAGTATTTTTAGAATTTCAGAGCCAGCGTTATTTGGTGCTCCAATTATGTTTAATCCTGTATTAATGATTCCATTTATTGCCAATGGATTAATTGTTGCTATTCTTTATTGGTTAGCATGTTCATTTGGTTTAGTGACAGCTCCTTATTTATTGATTAGTGGAACGTATCCTATTTTTTTAAGTATATTTGTTTATTGTCTAGACTGGAGAGTATTAGTTTTTGTAGCATTGATGATTCCATTAACATTAGCTATTTGGTATCCATTCTTTATTGCATATGATCACTCTTTATGCAAGAAAGAAGAAGCTACGAAATTAGCTGAGGAGGAAGCATAAAATGGAGACTTTGCCAAAAAACTTTTTGTGGGGTGGAGCAATAGCTGCTAATCAAGTAGAAGGTGGCTATAATGAAGATGGTAGAGGTCTTGCTAATATGGATGTGGTTCCAAGTGGAAAAAATCGTTTTCAATATATGTTTGGGAATGTAAAAGATCTTTCTTTTAAAGAAAAAGAAAAATACCCTGTTTTAAAAGGAATAGATTTCTATCATCGATATAAAGAAGATATTGCTCTATTTGCAGAAATGGGCTTTAAAGTATTAAGATTATCTATCTCTTGGTCAAGAATATTTCCACGTGGAGATGAAGAACACCCTAATGAGAAAGGTTTGCAATTTTATGATGACATTTTTAAAGAATTAAAAAAATATCATATCGAGCCTTTAGTGACACTATCTCATTATGACTTTCCACTTTATTTGGTGAAAGAATACGGTGGTTTTAAAAATAGAAATATGATTGATTTTTATAAAAAGTATGTAACAGTTTTATTTAAGAGATATAAAGGCGTTGTTCATTATTGGCTTACTTTTAATGAAATCAATTGTACGCTAGTTTTACCTTATCTATCAGCGGGAGTGATTATAGATCAAAATGAAAGTAGAGAACAACAATTATACAATGCAACTCATCATCTTTTAGTAGCGAGTGCATGGGCGGTAAAAATTGGTCACGAAATTGATCCAACAAATAAAATTGGAAATATGTTTGCGGGAGGCACATGGTATCCATATACTTGTCATCCACAAGATATATTTGCAGCAATTACAAAAAATAGGGATGCATTCTTTTTTTGTGATGTACAGGCGAGAGGTTATTATCCTTCGTATAAATTAAGAGAATTAGAAAGAAAAGGTATTACTATTCCTTTTGAAGATGATGATAAAGAAATTCTTAAAAATAATACGGTTGATTTTCTTTCGTTTTCTTATTATGCAACTCATGTTGTTAGTGGAGACGAGAGAATAAATGAGGAGATAAAAAATAATCCTCTTGCTACTTTAAAAAATCCATATTTAGGTGAAATTTTATATAAAAGACAAGATGATCCAATAGGGTTACGCAATACATTGAATATGTATTATGATCGTTATCAAAAACCATTATTTATTGTTGAAAATGGTACAGGAACAAATGAAGTATATGTCAAAGGCAAAGAAATTAATGATGAAAGACATATTGAATATTATCGAGAACATATTAAAGCATTAAAGGATGCTGTTATTATAGATGGTGTTGAATTAATGGGGTATACAACATGGGGCTGCATTGATTTATTAAGTGCTTCATCTTGTCAAATGTCAAAAAGATATGGATTCATTTATGTGGATTTAGACGATAAAGGTCATGGGACAATGAATAGATATCGAAAAAAATCGTTCTATTGGTATAAAAAAGTAATTGAAACAAATGGTGAAAATCTAGATTAGTTTTATAATTTTTCTTCCTTGACAATATATAAAACTGAAATGAATTTTCGTTATGTACCTTGTATAACAAATTGGATTTTGAAATCAACTTGCACATTAAAATATTAGATGCTATAATCTAAATGCAAATCTGAGAACAATTGCATCAAACGAAAAGGTAAGGAGTGCCATTCCTTACCTTTTCTAGTATTTTAGAGTGTACTTAGCACTAGGCTGGTTATCGTTTAAATCTTTTGTCCAACCATTTGCATATGTAATAAACTAAAAACATGCCACGACAGATATTACTAAATCTGAGAACAACTTACACCACCTCCTTTCAGGGGAGGACGATAACAAAGTAATTATATAAAATATTGTCGATAATGAATATGAAATGCTAAGTTAAATTTAAGGTGTTTTAGTTAATGAAAGTATTGTGATGTGTTTGTTTACATCTTGATAATTGCTATTTTATAATGGGGATTACAAACTTGTTATAAAGGCGGAAAAAGGAGCAACTTTTTGTGGATTTTTAGATGTAGGTTCCATTGGAATTTATAAACCTGAACAATAGTTTGATTTAAGAACATGGATAAATGAAGGATGTAGGGAGTTTCAAGAAGAAGATAATAGTGATTTAGGAAATGTTTATATTATAAAGTTACCAAAGGATAAATTAAAAGTTTTGGCTGAAACTAAAAGAATATTTGCTTTAAATATCAGTACAGGTACCCTTTATAAAAAGGTGAATAAATTACCATATGCAATAATGAAAGATGTTTATGAGTCAAAAGCAGATACATATATAGAACAAACGTCTTTTCCGGAATGTTATGAATTTAGAAGTAATTAAACTTGATGTTCAAATATTTCTTTTTTTTTAATAAAAGAGAATACCGTTTATAATGTGAATGAATAAAGATTTATTATGGAGGAGTTATGAAAGTATTGTGTTTTGGATCTGCTAATTTGGATCATGTATATAAAGTAGATCATTTTACGGTACCGGGAGAAACTCAAGGATGTCTTGAATATAATATTAAATGTGGAGGAAAAGGCGTTAATCAAGCGATTGCCATGGCATTTGCTGGTAATGATACTTATTTTGCGGGAATTATTGGTAGTGATGGTGGCTTATTGAAAGATGCTTTAGTAGATAAAGGTGTTCATATTGATTATATGAAGATTTCTAATAAACCAACAGGGCATGCAATTATTGAAGTTGATCAAAGTGGACAAAATCATATTCTTTTATATGGTGGAACAAATAAAGAAATTGATTTTGAATATATCGATGAGGTACTTTCTCATTTTTCAAAGGGTGATATTGTTGTATTACAAAATGAAATAAATAATGTTCCTTATATCATAGAGCGTTGTTATGAAAAAGAAATGAAAAGCTTTTTCAATGCAGCTCCTTATGATATAGCTGTTAAAAACTCTCCTATTGAAAAAGTAACTTGGCTTGTTGTTAATGAAACAGAAGGAGCTGCATTAAGTAATGAAGAAGATTACGAAAAGATTATTCAAACATTAAAACAAAAATATCCTCATACCCACATTCTTTTTACAATGGGAAAAGAAGGAAGCAGAGTTTTAACAGATAAAGAAGATATAAAAGTAGAAGCACTAAAAGTAAATGCTGTTGATTCAATTCCAAATTATGAGGAAGTGTTTGAATAAATTCAAATGCTTTTTATTTTTAAATGAAAGGTAAACTTTTTCATGAAAAAATATGTTCAAACATATTAAGTCTATATACCACAATAGAAATTCTAAATTTTGAAATTAAAGAAAATTTGAATATATGAGAAAAATGGTCTTTTATTTATTTTTTAGTATGTTATAATACATTTAACAACTAAGTTAAATGTTAAATGTAAAGGATGATGAATATGGCAATGCAAGATACGCTTCATGCTTTGACGGATCCAACAAGAAGAGAAATACTTAATTTGCTTAAGCAATCAAGAATGTCTGCAGGTGATATTGTTAAAAACTTTTCTGTATCAGGAGCGGCAATCTCAAGACATCTTTCTGTTTTAAAAGAAGCAGGTTTAATTCGTGATGAGCGAGAGGGAAAATTTATTTATTATGAGCTTAATACAACGGTATTAGAAGAAATTATGTTATGGATGAGTGAGTTAAAAGGAGAATGATTATGATGAAACGAAATAAAAATAAAGTAATATTATCTTCTATTGTTGTTTTACTTCCAATGGTTATTGGTTTGCTTATATGGAATCAATTACCAAAAGATGTTGCTACACATTTTGGTTTTAATGGACAACCTGATGGTTATTCATCAAAAGAATTTGCAGTATTTGTCTTACCATTAATTATATTTGTGATTCATCTTTTTTGTATCTTTGCTGTAAGTACAGATCCAAAATCCAAAAATATTAATGACAAGATGTATTCAATTGTTTTGTGGATTTGCCCTTTGGTTTCAGTATTTATTTGTAATTGTATTTATGGGTATACATTAGGTTTTATTAAAAATATTGGCTTTATTACAGGGTTATTATTAGGAACGTTGTATATTGTTTTAGGTAATTATCTTCCAACTGTAAAGCCTAATTATACAGTTGGAATACGTGTTCCTTGGACTTTAAATGATCAAGATAATTGGTATCATACTCATCGCTTTAGTGGCAAATGTATGGTATTAGGTGGGGTCCTACTTATTATGCTGTTACCTTTTATGGATATGTTTATGCTTTTTACTTTAGCTCTTGTACCAGGAATCTTACCAATTATTTATTCCTATTTATATCATCGAAAGAAAGCTAGATAATATAAAAAATGTATTTGAACTTGAAAGGGTTTGGATACATTTTTTTAATAATTGATAAAACTAATATGATTAGTTAAAATAATAATATAATTAATTAGGAGAAATACTATGAGTAATATTAGTCGAGAACGAATTATTGAAACAGCAGCAAATTTATCAAATAAAGCAGGGTTAGAGAATTTATCATTAAAGATGATTGCTGAAGAGCTAAAGATAAAATCCCCTTCTCTCTATAATCATGTTTCTAGCCTTGATGATATAAAAAAACAATTAATGCTCTATGGCTGGAAACAAATTGAAAAATTAACGATAGAAGCAGCTGTTGGAGTGACAGGATACGAGGCATTAAAAAACATGTGTTATGCATTTTATAATTATGCAATTAATAATAAAGGAATCTTTACAGCGATGCTTTGGTATAACAAATATGAAAGTATTGAAAAAGAAAATGCAACCAGAAAATTATTTGAAATGATTTTTAAAGTGATGAAAACAGTAAATATAAGTGATGAAAATATCAATCATATCATAAGAACACTGCGCAGTTTTTTAGAAGGATTTTCTTTGCTTGTAAATAACAATGCTTTTGGTAATCCAGTATCTATAAAAGAAAGTTTTGATTTATCATTAGAAATTATAATAAATGGAATTAAAACATTAGAAGGGACTGAATAATATGAATCAGTATATAAATTTGACATTAGAAAATATTGAAAAAGAACATATTTGTTGCGCTATAGGAGATAAAAAACATCAAGCAGGTGTCACACAAAAAAAAGAATGGATTAAAAATAAAATAAAAGATGGACATGTATTTAGAAAATTGGATGCTAGAGGTAAAGTGTTTGTTGAATACGAGTCTATAGAAACAGCATGGGTGCCTATTAGTGGAAGTAATTATGAATATATTTATTGTTTATGGGTGGCAGGAAGTTTTAAAGGAAAAGGAATAGCTAATGAATTATTGGAATATGTGATTAACGATTCTAAAGAAAAAGCTAAAAGTGGGGTATGTACACTTGTTTCTAAAAAGAAGAAGCCTTTTCTTGGAGAAAAGAAATTCTTTGAACATTATGGCTTTAAAGTAGTTGATACAATTGGTGAATATGAATTAATGGCACTTCAATTTGATAATCATGAAATACCACGCTTTAATGAACAGGCAAGAACTATGAAAATAGAACAACAAGATTTTACAGTTTATTATAGTTATGAATGTCCTTATGTTGAATATGGAGTTAAAGAATTATCAAATTATGCTAAAGAAAATAATTTGATAATTAATTTTATTAAAATAGATACATTAGAAAAGGCTAAAAATGTTCCTTGTATCTTTAATAATTGGGCTAATTTTTATAAAGGTGAATTTATATCGAATACAATATTAAATGCAAAATCATTTGAAAAACTAATGACAAAGATAAAAGAGGAATAAGAAAATGAATTTATTTGATATGAATGAAAATACAAGACAACTCCCACTAGCAAGCCGTATGAGACCAGAGAAACTCGATGAAATAGTTGGCCAACTTCATATCATAGGGAAAGATAAATTGCTTTATCGTGCAATAAAGGCTGATCGTTTAGGTTCTATTATTTTATATGGACCACCAGGGGTAGGGAAAACAACGATTGCTCGAGTAATTGCGAATACGACAAAATCATACTTTTGTAAATTAAATGCAACAAATGCAGGAATCAAGGATTTAGAAAAAATCATTGAAGAAGCTAAATTTAATCAAAATGCTTATCAAAAAGGAACAATTTTATTTATTGATGAAATTCATCGCTTTAATAAAACACAACAAGATTATCTTCTTCCTTTTGTTGAAGATGGAATTGTTATATTAATAGGAGCTACAACAGAAAATCCTTATTTTGAAGTCAATAATGCTTTACTTTCAAGATGTCGTATCTTTGAATTAAAACCTTTAGAAAAAGATGATTTAATAACCTTAATTGATCGTACATTAAAAGATCAAGAAAAAGGTTTAGGTAAAGAAAAGATTATAATTGATGAAAATGCTAAAAGCTTCCTTGCAGATCAAGCAGGAGGAGATGCCAGAAGTGTTCTAAACGCCTTAGAACTTGCTTATCTTACAACTGAAAGAAACAAAAAAGGGATAATTTCAATTACTTTAGAAGTAGCTGAACAATGTATTCGAAAAAAGGCCATAAGATATGATAAAAATGGTGATAATCACTATGATACTATTTCTGCCTTTATTGAATCGATGAAACATACCGATCCAGATGCAACACTTTATTATCTAGCAAGAATGTTGATTGCTGGAGAGGATGTTAAATATATTGCTAGAAGAATTTGTGTTTGTGCATCTGAAGATATAGGTTTGGCTAATTCACAAGCTCTTGTTGTAGCGACAAATGCTTTTCTAGCGGTAGAAAGAATAGGAATGCCAGAGTCTACAACAATTTTAGCACATGCTGCTTTATATGTTTGTTGTTCGCCTAAATCATCAGCGGTTTCTAATGGCATTTATCAAGCAATGGATGAGACAAACAAAACAACGGATGTTCCTATTCCAGCATTTTTACAAGATGCAAGTTATAAAAATGCTTATAAATTAGGAAGAGGTGTTGGTTTAGATAATGTTCATCAATTTCCTAATCATTATTCAGGTAAAAAATGTATGCCTGATGAATTAGATCATCATCATTATTTTAATTTATCACAAATGGGTAGTGAAAAAAGAATCCAAGCATTTTTAGATTATCTTAAAAATAATACAAAGTAGAAGTTATTATTTGAATAGCTTCTTTTTTAAATCAACATTCTTCTTTATTTGTGTTGTTTGGTTTCATTTTTCTATTTTTTATAATAAACCTGTAAGAAATGGAGGAAATGAAAATGAATACAGATAAAATTTATGCAGAACAACTTGCTAATGAATATGCGCCAAAGGATACATCAAAGGTAGTGGCTCTTCGAAAATTAGATGCAAAGGCAAAATTACCAGCTAATATTTTTACTTATACTTTAGGAATTATTTCAGCTTTATTGATGGGTGTTGGAATGTGTTTATCAATGAATGTCATTGGTAGTGGGACAACGGGTATGTTTGTTTTAGGTGTTATTATTGGTTTAATTGGTTTAATTGGAATGGGAATTAATTATCCGGTTTATAAGAAAATACTTGTTCGTGGAAAACAAAAGTATGCTTTTGAAATTATGGAACTTGCTAAAGAAATTAGTGATGAAGAATAACGGTAATAATATTTAATTAATATTAATTAAGGTTCATTTTTTCGGTTAAACTTATAATATGATAATATAAATAGTTTAAATGGAAGTAAAATTTCATAAATAAAACAAAGGGTAAAGATTATGAATAAAAATGAAAGTAAATATTTTAATACAGCGATAAAAATGGATCAGGCTTTTCTAGAACTTTTAGAAAAGAAAGACTTTGCTTATATTACGGTTAAAGAGATTTGTCATGAAGCAGGTGTGAATCGTTCGACCTTTTATTTACATTATGAAACATTAGATGATTTATTAAAGGAAAGTGTTGAATATATGAATCGTCATTTTCTTGAGCATATGGGACAAGATTCACGAAATTTTGTGAATAAGATCAATGATTGTTCAAAAGATGAACTTTATCTAATTACACCCAAATATTTAAAACCTTATTTAAGTTATATTAAAAGGAACAAACGTCTTTTTTTAACAGCTATAAAAAAAGCAAAAGTGCTACAACTTAATCAAAGTTATTCACAATTATTTCAACATGTTTTAATGCCAATCTTAGATTGTTATCAAGTTCCTCAAGAAGAAAGAAAATACATTATGTCTTTTTATATACAAGGCATTATAGCAATTATTACTCAATGGCTAAAAGATGATTGTAAAGAAGAAATAGAATTTGTGATGCAAGTGATTCAACGATGTATCAAACAACCAAAGGGGAATTTATGAAAGCAGGAATTTATTTAGGAAAAGAAAAAGTAAAAATACAAGAATTACCTCTTCCTGAAGTGGGTAATTATGATGTTTTAATACAAAATATTTATTCAAGTATATGTGGAACAGATGTGGCTGTTTTTATGCATGGTCCAAATACAGGACATAAAGTGAATGTTGGTGGTGAATTTGGTCATGAAACAATTTCAAGAATTGTTAAGGTGGGAAAAGAAGTTAAGGATTTTAAAGTAGGAGACCGTGTTTATCCTTATCCTTTATATGCTAAAGATGATACTTCAAGAGCGGGGACACTAGGTGGATTTTCAGAGTATATATTAGTACCAAATGTTAAGAAAAATCATTCTCTCTATCAGGTAGACAAACGTATTTCAGATAAACTAGCAAGTTTAATTGAACCTTTTACTGTAGGCTGTCGAGGGGCTAGAAGGGGCATGATTCTAAGTGGTCAAGGGTATGTCAAAGGACAAAATGCGGTTGTTTTTGGCAGTGGAACGATTGGTATTGCTGCAGCGGTTGCTTTTAAATATTTTGGGATGGAAAAAGTGATGATTTGTGATTATTCAGCTTATCGTTTAGAAATTGCTAAAAAATTAGGTTTTGAAACATGTAACCTACAAGTAGATGATTTTATAAATCATGCCAAAGATTATTTTGGAATGGCTTATTCTTTAAATGGTCCAACTGCAAATATTGATTGTTGGTTAGATGCAGCAGGTGCTAAAAGTATTCTTGATGATTTTTTAAAACTAGGAAAAATAGAAAGTCGTTTTGTTTCAGTAGCGGTCAATAAAGAACCACGCTCCATTGATTTATTGCATATGACATATGCACAACAAAGTATTATTGGCTCTGGTGGTTATATGAAAGAAGAGGTTGATGATGTTCAAGAAATCATGGCTTGTGGTAAGTGGAATTTAGAAAGTATGATTACTCATGAATTTCCATTAGAACAGCTTGATCAAGCTTTATATAAGGCTAGTGATGTCAATAATTCTTTAAATGTGATTATTAAAATGAAAAAATAAGTGTCGCTATAGGCTGGCACTTATTTTATTGAATAGTTCTTTTATAATTTTCTCCCCAATTCCACATAGAATCAAGAATAGGTTTTAGGCTTTTTACTAAGTCAGTTAAACTATATTCGACACGCGGTGGTACTTCAGCATAAACTTTTCTATGAACAATCCCTTTTGTTTCCATTTCTTTTAAATTAGAAGTTAAAACTTTTTGACTGATTTTCCCAATACTTCTTTGTAATTTCCCAAATCTTTTAGAACCAGGCATTAAATCACGAATAATTAATACTTTCCATTTATTTCCAATAAGGGTAAGTGTTGTTTCTACTGGACAAGCAGGTAATTCATTATTTTCCATTTTATTTCCTTCAAAATGCTTATATTAAACAATAATTTTAAAATGGATAGTATATAGCACTTTAGAGTGCATATATTTGTGTAAAGTTATTATAATAGCGAAGATGAAAAAAATAATTATTTCATAATGATTAATAACGATGGAAGTAAATGTGAATGATTCGTAAAACTTTTAAATGATACGCCAGTACAATATTTAACTATTGTAGAGCTGTATTTGAAGATAATAAAGCTGAAAAAGAAATATGGATAATCCAATTTTTGAAGTGTTTTATTTAGCTGATGCTCAAGTATTATTGCTGATAATGGACAATCACCAAAAGAATATACATTATAATATTTATTTCTAAAAATAAGAGATGTTTTAATAAAGAAATATTGATTAATGGATTATTAAAATATTGGTGGAAGAAATTTACTCACAAGATACAAGAGGTGCTTTAGAAGTTTTTGGTTATATGAAGCAAGTGAAGAATATATTGATTTAGTGTTTTTAGTCATATAGTAAGAGATTCTATTTTTATTGGTAAAACAATAGAAAATAAACATGAGTATTTTGTACAAAATAGCTGTATAGGGTGTAAATTATGTTATAGTGTTTGTCCACATATTACTCAAAAACTTGTTATTAATCAACATCTAAAGAAATTTGTTCTAAACAATATATTGAATTATTATAAAAAGTAAGGATTGTGTGTCCTTACTTTTTAAATACTCTCTTTGAAGTTTCTACCAATGGGTAGAATAGTAGAATTTTTTAAAATGAGTTCTTTAGCTTTTATTTCTTGAATATAGTTTTTATTTACGACAAATGATTTATGAATTTGAATAAAGTCAGAAGAATTGATTTCTTTTATAAATAAAGATAAATTTTTTCTTTCAATAAAATCACCATTATCATGATGAATTACAAGTTTATGATTCATGGATTCTACATACATAATTTGAGCAAGTCTTAATTCAAAAGACATTTGTTTATTTTTATAATGATATGTTTTAAATCTAGTAAATATTTGTTGATGAATAGTTTTTGATTTAGAGTGAAGATTGTTTTCTAAATCATCTTTTTCAAAATATAAATGAATCCCTAATGTTAAACATTCATTAAGTAAATGAAAGTCATTAGGACCAATAATATAAATTAAAGTTTCTGGATATCTATTGATTTGATGAATTTTATCTAAATCATTGAGGGTATTTATTTCAATAAAGTAGATATCATCATAAGATGCAGGATTGAATTTTTCTAAATAGTAATCTTTTGAGGTAAAGTGTTTTTTGATGATTTCAAAATAACACTCTTGTATATTACAAGCTATAGAAATCATTTTTTACCTCCATGTATTTTTTCTAAATAATAAGATAAAGCTTCTTGTTTATCTAATTGATCTAGAATATGATATTTATCTTTAAAGATAACGCCTTTACTTTTTAAAAATTCAATTGCATCGATAATTTCTTTTCTTTTTCTAGTAACGATTGGTTGAAAAGAAAAAGAAGAGCCATCTTTCATCAATACTTTAAAAATAACATTATAACCATTGGTTCCATAAAAAAGCATTGGAACTGCTTCATAAGTGACATGAATAGATATAATCTTATCTAGTTTTATTTTCATTTGATATTCCATATTTCTAGTGAAAATTGTTTTAAAAAATGCTTGTGATTTATCGATTACATTATTATAAAAAGTGTATTTAAGATAATATTCATCCACTTCCCAAATATTATTACAAAATGCCATACTAGGAAGAAAAATAAAGATAATCAAAAAAATAAGCATAAATCCACAAATATTCATTCCTGAAAATGGACTATAAATGATTAAAAAAACAGCCCAAAAAATAATGATGAATGAATAAATAAAACTTAATTTATAATGGGGTTTTCCTACTTTGTACTTCATGCTATCCCTCCTTTAACTGTATTGTATCATAAGTAGATTTATTTAAGATGTTGTTTGTGTCATTTCTAGGTTGTTGGTGCCACTTTTATTGTAAGGTGTGATGGAAAGTTTATGATGGAGTTAGGAGGTGGGAGCAATGAAGGTTTTTTCACTAGCTACGTTAACATTAAAAAGGAATAAAAAACAATATATGATTTATGGACTCACACTTATTTTTGCAATTGTCATTCATTTGATCTTTTCAGAATTTATCAACAATCCCTATTTAATAGAAGAAGATAGGGCTAGAGGAATAGATGGTCCTCTTGGAGCGGATATACCATTATCAATGGGATTACCATTTTTAATTATTTTATTTTGTTGGTTTATGATTATTTATGCCAGTCAATATAATTTCAATAAAAAACATCAAGAATTTGGAATTTTATTTACTTGTGGATTTAACTTGTTAGATTTTATTAAATATACATTGATTCAAATGGGGATTGTTTTTATCTTTGTTTTACCGATTTCATTTATTTTAGGTGTTCTTAGCTTATTTTTCATTCATTCAAAGATATATCCTTATCTACAAATCAATTATTCAATTTATACCATTATGCCAAGTACCTTTTTTACAACGATTTCAGCTTTATGTGTATTAGTTGTTATTGTGATCATCTTTTTAATAGGGCAACTTCATAAAAGTGATATTTATACTTTAATGAATGATGAAAATAAGGTACAAGCTATTCATTTTGTAAGTTTTAAAAAAATGATGATGTATTTACTTATTTATTTGATAGGATTTTGTTCAATTATAACGGTTGAAGGAAATTTAATAAATTATATTCCGCCAACAGCTTTAGGTGTTGTGGGAATGTATGGATTATATAAGTATTTATTACCACAAATCTTTTTAAAAAATAAAAAGAATTTAAAAGGAGAACAAATATATATTTGTTTATCACATGTGGGATTGATGATTAAATCAACAGCTTCGTTAATTGGCTTACTTACATTATTGATTACAGTTTTATTACCTGTTTTAGCGTCACAAAATATTGAAAGTAATGAATTTGTGACAGGAATGATCAGTTATTTGTTTATTGTAGCGATGGTAATTATTTCTATTTTATATAAGATGAATATGGAAAAGAAAAATAAAATGAAGGAATTTAATACTTTAAATAAAGTAGGTTATGTTTATAGTGATTTAAAGAAGATGCTTTTGAAAGAAAATATCCTTTATTTTATTTGTGTTTTAGTAATTCCATTACCTTATTTAATCTTTATGGCGAGAGAGTTTATTTTAATGAATTCTACAATGTTATTTTTCTATAGTGGATTATTTATCTATTATGTAGTGACATTATTGATTTGTCTTTTATTAAATTATTGTGTAGGGAAAGTACAACTAGGAGGACAATAATATGAAAACAGTTTTACGAGCAAAAAATATGACAAAAATTTATGGACTTGGAAGTAAACAACCATTTACAGCTTTAGAAAATATTGATTTAGAAATTAAAACAGGAGAGTTTATTGTTGTTATGGGACCATCAGGTTCCGGTAAATCTACTTTAGTAAATAATATTTCAACAATAGATATTCCTACTAATGGGAGTTTGTATATTTTAAATCAAGAAGTGAAACAAATGTCTGAAAATCAATTAGGAAAATTTAGGTATCAATATTTAGGTTTTGTTTTTCAAAATTATAATTTATTAAATTCTTTAACGGTTTATGAAAATATTATGATTCCTTTAAAACTCATTGGCGAAAATAAAAAAGTTATTGATGAAAAAGTCCATCAAATTACAAAAGAATTAGATATTGAATCACTACTCAATAAATATCCTCATGAATGTTCGGGAGGACAACAACAAAGAGTCGCTATTGCTAGAGCATTAATTGGAAATCCTAAAATCATTATTGCAGATGAACCAACAGGAAACTTAGATAGTCAAAATTCACATGAAATATTATCTATCTTTAAAAAGATGAATGAAAATCATATTACAATTGTTATGGTCAGTCACGATCCTTTAATTGCTTCTTATTCATCAAGACTTCTTTATTTAAAAGATGGTAAAATTGAAAAAGAATTATTTAGAGGAAATAAAACACAACAAGAATATTTTAAAGAAATTGTAAGTATTAATTCAAAGGAAATGCAAAAGATGTTAGATTGATGATATTTTCAAACTTGTTTGTACAACTTGTACAAACAAGTTTTTTAATGAAAAGCTTGATTTTTATCAAAGTACAGGTGTAATCTTTTAGCGTAAATAAAGGATGAAGGAAAATGAATGTTAATGAAATAAGAGAAAAAAGTAGAAGTGTTATTGGACCTTATTGTAAGTCATGTCCAGTATGTAATGGAAAAGCTTGTTCGAATAAAATCCCTGGACCAGGCTCTAAAGGAACAGGAACAGTAGCTATTAAAAATTATGAGGCTTGGCAAAAGATAGAAGTTAAAATGGATACTCTTGCTGAAAATAAAGAAATTGATACAACTTTTGAAATGTTTGGAAAAACATTTAAGTATCCTATTTTTGCTGGACCAGTAGGAGCAGTAAGTCAACATTATAGTGATTTATATAATGATAATATGTTTAATGAAATTTATGTACGTGCTTGTGCAAAAAGTGGGATTGCTGCTTTTACAGGGGATGGTTTAAATGAAGAAATCATGATGCATGCAACACATGCTATTAAAGAAAATAGTGGCATTGGTGTTCCAACGATTAAACCTTGGGATAAAGATACTTGCTTTAAAAAATTAGATCTTGCTAATGAATCAAATGCTTTTGCGATTGCTATGGATATTGATGCTGCAGGACTTCCTTTTTTACAAGGAAGAATTCCTCCGGCTGGTAGAAAGAGTGTAGAAGAGTTAAAAGAGATTATTGATTATGCCCACGTTCCTTTTATTGTTAAAGGGATTATGTCAGTTGAAGGTGCACAAAAAGCGGTAGATGCAGGTGCCAAAGCGATTGTTGTTTCCAATCATGGAGGAAGAGTTTTAGATGGGACTCCTGCAACAGCATGTGTTTTAGAAGAAATTGCTGATCAATTTAAAGGACAAGTTAAAATTATTGTTGATGGTGGTATTCGTAGTGGCTTAGATGTTTTTAAAGCCCTTGCTTTAGGTGCGGATGCAGTCATTATAGCAAGACCATTTGTTAATATGATTTATGGTGGTAAAGATGAAGGTGTTGAAGCTTATGTTCAACAGTTAGGTCAAGAATTAGAAAATACGATGATGATGACAGGTGTTTCTTCTTTAAGAGAAATTTCTAAAAAGAATATTTATAAATAGAAGTCTTTGTGAAAAACTATAGACTTCTTTTTTATTATAATAATAATCATTGTTTATGAATTATTATCGTGATAATATATAGATATGAATTATTATCGTGATAATATATAGATATGAATTATTATCATAATAATAAGGGAAATGAGGAAGAATAGTATGTACAAAAGTTTAGAACCTTATGCAAAATTAGTTAATTTTTTAAGTGCTGCATTAGGTGACAATTGTGAAATAGCTTTACATGATTTGACATCTAAAGATCAAGAAATTGTAGCTATTTCAAATAATCCAATTTCAGGAAGAGAAGTTGGAGCAAAATTATCAAATTTATCTTTACATTATTTAGAAGAAAAACAATATTTAAATCATGACTTTGTCATGAATTATAAAACTGTAGGTAATGATGGTAAATTAATGAGAGCAGCGACTTATTTTATTAAAGAAGAAGGTCGTGAAATGCCCGTAGGAATGTTATGTATTAATGTGAATATTTCAGATTTAGAATATTTAACTTCTACAATTAAAAAGATTTTAGGGATTAAGGAAGAAAAAGATATTGAATTTAAAATGGATAATCCAGTTGAAATCTTATCATCTCCATTAGATGAAATGATTGATATGTATATTAAAGAATGCTTAGAAAAGATGGGATTCCCAAGTTATTTCTTAGCTGAAAGATTAAATGTAGATGAAAAGATAAAAGTTGTAAAATATTTACAAGAAAAAGGGACTTTTAAGGTTAAAGGTGCTATTGTATTAGTGGCTGAAAAATTAGCGGTATCTGAACCAACAGTTTATCGTTATTTGAAGAAAAATGTATAAAGGAGAATATGAATGAGTGATTTAGTTTATGTAAGTGGACATAGAAATCCAGATACAGATAGTATTTGTTCGGCAATTGCTTATAGTTATTTATTAAATGCAACAAATAAATATAATGCAATTCCTGTACGTTTAGGAGAAATTAATAGGGAAACTGAATATGTTTTAAAACGTTTTGGAGTAGAACACCCTGTTTTACTTAAAACAGTTAAACAAAAAGTTGAAGATTTAAATTATGATAAAGTAACTGTTTTTTCTAAAGATTTAACTTTAAAAACAGCTTGGTTTTTATTAAAACAACAAAATTTAAAATCTGCACCTATTTTAGATGAACATGGTCAATTATTAGGTTTATTATCTACATCTAATATTATTGAAGGATATATGGATCAATGGGATAGTGAAGTTTTAAAGAAAGCTAAAACTCCTGTTGAAAATGTTATTGATACTTTAGAAGCAAATGTGATTTATTTAAATAATGCGTTAAAAGTGATTGAAGGAGATATTCACATTGCAGCAATGTCAGGTAGTGAAGCTAAAAAACGTATTCATGAAAATGATGTTGTGATTGTAGGTGGAGATAGAAGTGATGATTTAGAAGAACTTATTTCAGTTAAACCATCTTTAATTGTATTAACTGGTTCTTTAACTGCTGATGAAAATGTTGTAAAAAAATGTGAAGAACAAGGAATTTCAATTATTTCTACACCATTTAATACTTATCAAACATCTCAACAAATTGTTCAAGCAATTCCTGTTGAATATGTCATGATCAAAGGAGATATTAAAACTTTCTCTACAGATGATACTTTAGATTATATGAAAGAAGTTATGTCTGAAACAAGATATCGAGGATATCCAGTTATTGATTTAAATAATCGTTGTGTAGGAAGTATTTCTCGTTTTGCTTTATTAAAAGGATTAAGAAAAAAAGTTATTTTAGTAGACCACAATGAAAGAGGTCAATCTATTCCTGGTATTGAAGAAGCTGATATTTTAGAAATCGTCGATCACCATAGAGTGGCTGATATTCAAACAGTAGGACCATTATTATTTAGAGGAGAACCATTAGGTTCAACAGCTACAATTGTAACTAAAATGTTTGATGAATTAGATGTTGAAATGCCAAGTCATATTGCTGGTTTATTATTAGGTGCGGTTGTTTCTGATACATTATTATTCAAATCACCAACTTGTACACCAGTTGATACTAAGATTGCTAAGAAACTAGCTAAAATTGCAGGTGTTGATATTCAAGAATTTGCAATGGAAATGTTTAAAGCAGGAACTTCTTTAGTTGGTAAAACTGTAGATGAAATCTTTAACCAAGACTTCAAAAAATTCAGTTTTGATAACTTACAAGTAGGGGTTGCTCAAGTAAACTCAATGGATATTGAAGGATTCTTACCATACAAAAAAGATATGTTAGATTATATGAATAAATTTGCGGAAGATAATAATTTGGAATTCACATTATTATTACTTACAGATATTATCAACGCTAACAGTGAAATCTTTGTTGGTGGACCACGTCCTGAATTAGTAGAAAAAGCATTTAATGTTCAATTAACAGAATGTCAAGGAACATTAGTTGGTGTTATTTCTCGTAAAAAACAAGTAGTTCCAGCAATTACTGCTGTTATGAGTGAATAAGATGAGATTAGATAAATTTTTAAAAGTATCAAGAATTATTAAAAGACGAACTTTATCTAAAGAGATTTCTCAAAGCGAACGTGTTAAAGTCAATGGTAAAGTGGCTAAACCTTCAACAAAGTTAAATGTTGGAGATTTGATTGAAATTGAATTTGGAAGAACGATATTAACGGTTAAAGTTAAACTTCTTAAGGAACATGTTTTAAAAGATGAAAGTACAATGCTTTATGATATTGTTGATGAAAAAAGAAAAGAAGTAAATGAATAAGAGAATGTCATGAACATTCTCTTTTTTCATATGATATAGAGGAGGGATATTATGGATAATCAAATACATTTTGAACAAACACCTTATCATCATGTGTATTTAAAAGATCGTAAGACATTGGAACTTACAGGCATTAAAAAAATTGAAAGTTTTGATTCTTTAGAATTTTTAATTGAAACATCTTTAGGATATTTAAATATTAAAGGTAGCGATTTAGCACTTGTGCGTTTTGATCAAGAGAAAAAAGAGGTCAGTATTAAAGGAAATATTGATGCGATTTCTTACTTATCGAATAAAAGAACAACAAAGAGTAAAGATAGTGTTTTAAATAAATTATTAAAATAATGGATTTAATTACACAAATACAAGGAATAGGGTATTCTTTTGTATACGGGATTATCTTTACCTTTGTATATCATTTTATTTATAGTCATCTCATCAAAATTAAAATCAAATTTATTTATTTTATTATGCAAGGTTGTTTTGGTATTATTTTTGCTGCAATCTATTTTATAGGCTTATTAAAAATCAATGAAGGTATTTTAAGAGCGTATTTTTTAGTGAGTGTTTTAGCGGGATATGTTGTTTATCAAAATTTGATGCATGAAAAAATGTATATTGTGATTGTTAAAATAAACCAAAAATTAACACGACTATTTAAACCTGTGCGCTTTGTTTTTTTGAAGTTTGATGGTATAATAGGGTCTATAAAAAAGAGGGTGAAAAGATGACAAAAAAAAGACTAAAAAAAGTGTATAAACCAATGGCTTATATTTCTATTGGATGCTTTTTAATATACATCTTATTATCTCAAGCCATGTCTGTTTTTTCAAGAACAGCAGAAATTGATAAACTCGAAAAAGAAGTCGCAATAGTAAAAAAAGAAAAGAATGATTTACAAAATGAAGTAAGTCTTTTAAATGATGATGATTATGTGACGCGTTATGCAAGAGAAAACTATGTTTTCACAAAAGATGGGGAACAAGTTGTCATCTTACCAGATATAGATCAAGAAAAATAAGCAAAGATTGCTTATTTTTGTTTTAGGAGATTTTTTATGATTATTCAAGAAGAAATGTATATACGTTCATTAAAAAGAACAAGAAAAATAGATATTTATGTTCCAGATGATTATCAAACATCAAAAAAAAGATATCCTGTTTTAATTATTAATGATGGACAAAATGCTTTTTTTGATGAGCAATCTTATATAGGAAAAAGTTGGGGGTTTTTACAAGCGGTAAAGCAATTAAATATTGATGTGATTTTAGTAGCTATCTATTGTAATTTTGAACTTTTAAAAAGAGAAGATGAATATGGGCCATGGATGATGAATCAAGATTTATCAAGAGAATATGGTACACATAGACTCGTAGGAGGAGAAGGAAATGCTTATGTGACATTTCTAACAACGCAATTAAAACCTTATTTAGATCAAAACTTTCCTACTAAAATAGATGATTATGGGATAGTGGGAAGTTCAATGGGAGCTCTTATTTCATTTTACGCTTTTTTAAAGTATCCTACGATCTTTAAAAAATGTGCTATTTTATCAACAGCATTTTGGATTTATGAAGAAGAATTTGTAAATTTATTGAAAGTCAGTTCAATAAGTCATAATATGTTGTATATGGATGTTGGTGGTCAAGAAGATGATAAAAGGTATATTCCAAGTAATGAACATTTAAAAGAATGTATCGAGGGAAAATTACAAAATTATCAATATCATTTTTTTCCAAATGGAAAGCATAGTGAATATGATTGGTCACAAAGAGTACCACTTTTTTTAGAAATGTTTTATGGAGGATAATTGTATGTATCGATTAATGTTTTCAGATTTAGATGAAACTTTATTAGTAAATCATCATGTACCAAAGGTAAATCAAGAAGCTATTTTAAAAGCTAGAAAAGAAGGTTTAAAGTTTGTTCCTTGTACAGGAAGAGCTTTTAATATGATTCCAGATATTTTAAAAGAAATAGGCACATATGATCAAGCAGGAGAGTATTCTTTATGTTTTAATGGAGGATTGATTGTTGAAAATAAAAATAATAAGGTTCTTCATTTCAAAGGATTAGAGTTTGAAAAAGCAAAAGAAATATTTGACAATGCAAGAGATTTAGATGTTTGTGTTTTAGTATTTACTTTAGATTGTTGTTATATTTTTCATGCTGATGAAGATGAAATTCAAAGAAAGATTGCTCAAAAAGCTAAATTTGAAGTGATTGATGATTTTGATATTTCTTTTTTAAAGAATGAAAAAATAGCTAAGATTTTATATGAAAAAAGAGATATGGATTATTTAAAAGTACTAGCTTTAAAATTACCTCAAAGTATTCAAGATACATGTAGTATAGCTTTTTCTAGTGGACGTTATTTAGAGATGAATACTAAGGGTGTTGATAAAGGATATGGAATGCGTTGGTTAGTCGATTATTTAGGCTATGATATGGATGAAACGATTGGTATTGGGGATAATTATAATGATGTAGAAATGATTAAAACTGCGAAATTAGGATGTGCTGTTG
Organism: Faecalibacillus intestinalis; assembly: GCF_003024685.1. Lineage (GTDB taxonomy): Bacteria > Bacillota_I > Bacilli_A > Erysipelotrichales > Coprobacillaceae > Faecalibacillus > Faecalibacillus intestinalis. The sequence continues at coordinate 42,904 of NZ_PYLQ01000012.1, forward strand.
CTTGTGCGAGAGATGATATTAAAGAATTGGCACAGTATGTAACAAAGAAGGATTATGATGAAGGGGCAGTAAGTGAAGTTATTGAAAAGTTTGTATTAGGAGAAGATCATGAATAGATTTAAAACAATAGTAGAAATTGAATCTCAAAAAGAATATTATCAAAAGTTACATCAAATCATTGAAAAAGAATATGAAACTAAAACAATTTATCCACCAAAACAACAAATCTTTAGAGCACTTAATTTATGTGATTTTGATGATATTAAAGTTGTTATTTTAGGACAAGATCCTTATCATGAACCTCATCAAGCAAATGGACTTGCTTTTTCAGTAACTAAAGATGTCCGTATTCCTCCTAGTCTTGTTAATATTTATAAAGAAATACATGATGATTTAGGATTACCTATCCCTCATCATGGAGATTTAACTTATTGGGCTAAACAAGGTGTTCTATTACTTAATAATGTTTTAACTGTTGAAAGAGGTAAAGCTAATTCACATAAAGGATTAGGATGGGAAACTTTTACTTTAAATGTTGTCCGTTATTTAAATGAAAGAGAAAAGCCGCTGGTTTTTATTCTTTGGGGAAAGAATGCTATTGAAAAGAAAAAATATATTGATTCTAGACATTTAGTTCTTACAAGTGTACATCCTTCACCACTTTCAGCTTATAGAGGATTTTTTGGATCAAAACCATTTTCTAAAACAAATGCTTTTTTAATAAAAAATGGTATGACACCAATTGATTGGAGTAATCCAGATGTTTAAAACAGTAGATGAAGCCATTCATTTTATAGAATCTCAAAGAGCTAAACGCTCTTTTGAAGATTTTCAAAAGATAATAGAAAGATATCAAATACCTATTGATTTAAAAAATGTAATTCATGTAGCAGGAACAAATGGTAAAGGTTCAACTGTTACATTTATAAAAGATTTATTAATGAAACAAGGATATCATGTAGGTACTTTTACTTCACCTTATATTATTAAACATCATGAAAGAATTTCAGTTGATGGAAAACCTATATCAGATGATGATTTATTAAGATTCATTAATCAATTACTGCCTTTAATACAACAAGAACATCTTTCAATGTTTGAAATAGATACGTTGATTATGTTGTATTATTTTAATGAATTAGATTTAGATTATCATATTATTGAATGTGGTATAGGAGGACTTCATGATAAAACAAATGTGATTAAAAGTAATGTTGCAGTGATAACAAATATTGGTTATGATCATCAATTTATGTTAGGTGATACTTTGTTAGAAATAGCCAGTCATAAAGTAGGTATTGTTAAAGAAAATGTTCCTTTATTTACAACTGAACAAAATAAAGAAATATTAAGTTATTTTAAAGATTATTGTACAAAACATCAAAGTACTTTTTATCCTTTACAAGTAGAAAAACAATATCAGTATCCTTATCATCTACATTTTCATCAAAAAGAATATGTATTACATTTACCAACATATCAAGTAAGTAATTTAACGCTTGCTTTAAATGTTGTTGATTATCTTTGTGATTTAAATGGTGAAGATATTCAAGCGGTGATCGATGATTTTAAATGGCCTTGTCGTTTTGAACAATTTGGACATCTTTATTTAGATGGTGCTCATAATATCAGTGGAATAGAGGCATTAATTCAAACAATCAAAGAAAGAAAATTGGAAGATGTTGGAATTGTTTTTAGTGCTTTGATGGATAAAGATTGTCAAAAGATGTTAGATATGTTGAAAGAATTTGATGTTGTGATTGCTGATTTTGATGATGAAAGAAGTCAAGGGGGACATATTCCCTATCAAAAAGCTATTGAAATAATGAAGGCTAAACATCAAAATATTGTTGTAACAGGATCATTACATTTTGTATCAACAGTACGAAAATATGTAATAAGTGCGTAAGCACTTATTTTACTTTATATTGATAATCTAAAGGCTCATCAAATTCTGCCCATAATAAATAAACAAGTAATAACATTACTGTTTTACCAGTATCAGTTACGATAATAAAATGATCTCTACCAGCTTGTTGCAATGTTCCTGTATAAATCTTATCATTCCATGTTTTAGAACCGGTATAACTAAAATAGAATGTTCCTTTTTTACCAACGTTAACACGTAAGATATTTTCAACATATGTTTGTTCTACAGGTTGAGTAGGGGGAACAGTTTGTTGCCTGGTAAGATTTTCATTATCATCTTCTTTTACTAAGTAAGGGTTTAAATCATCAAAATAATCCATAGAGACCTCCTATAAGTCACAATTATCTTTTAACCCTGGGTTATAAAAACAATGTTTTTTATATTTTCCAGATAGTCTTCCATAAAACGTTTCTGGACAATCAACATTTGTGCCAGGATTTTTAAACCATAAGGCGTTCGTGGCGGGTTCATTTCGATAGCCATTAATACATCTTAAGGCAATGTCTTTTTCATTTTGACTCACAGGTTCATTAAATAGCGGTTGTCCTACTCCAGCAAATTGATTTGTCTGATAGACAACTTCACTAATAGTTCTGACATTTCTAAAAATGTCACAATTTGCGACAACACGATTGACAACGACATTTCCTACAAGGAGCATGCCTTCTTCGCCCTCTCCTAAAGCTTCAGATTTTATCAATCTCGCCAATAATTCGACTTCTTTTTCGGTATATGAAATTCGAGCCATGTTTTCACCTCAAAATAATTTATGATTATCCTTTAAATTTATGTCAAAAAAGGAGTACAATAATATTACCCTAAGTATTTGATCTATTATTGCTTAAAAACTTAAATAATTCCGTGAATTATAAAGTGAAATATGATAAGATAAAGATGTAGATTAAAGCGCTTACATTTTGTATAGGAGGAGTTAAAAATGGGAAAAGAAATTGTCGCTATGATTTTAGCTGGAGGGCGTGGAACACGTTTAAAAGAACTTACAGCAAAAGTCGCAAAACCGGCAGTTCACTTTGGGGGGAAATATCGTATCATCGACTTTCCACTAAGTAACTGCGCAAATTCAGGTATTGATATCGTAGGTGTACTTACACAATATGAATCAGTTTTACTTGGAACTTATGTTGGAGCTGGAACTAAATGGGGATTAGATGGAGCTAATTCTTTGGCTGCTATTTTACCAGCACGTGAAAGAGACGAAGTAGGAGCCACTTGGTATGCAGGTACTGCAGATGCCATTTATCAAAACTTAGATTTCTTAGATCGTTATGATCCAGAATATGTTTTGATTTTATCAGGAGATCATATTTATAAAATGGAATACGATCAAATGTTAGCAGCTCATAAACAACGTGGTGCAGATGCTACAATTGCAGTATTAAATGTATCACTTAAAGAAGCGAGTCGTTTTGGTATTATGAATGCTCATGAAGATGGAACTATTTATGAATTCGAAGAAAAACCAGAACATCCAAAATCAACTCTTGCATCTATGGGTATTTATATCTTTACTTATAAACAATTACGTAAATATCTAGTAGCTGATGCAAAAGATAAAGATAGTAAACATGACTTTGGTATGAATATCATTCCAGCAATGTTAAATGATAATAAAAAGCTTTATGCTTGGGAATTTGATGGATATTGGAAAGATGTTGGTACTGTAGATAGTTTATGGGAAGCTAACATGGATTTACTTAAAGATAAAGATTTAGATTTATATAATATCAAAAAAGATTGGAAAATCTATACTGAAGACACTTTAGGAAAACCTCAAATTATCGGTGAAAAAGCAGAAGTTAAAAACTCTCTTGTTACTCAAGGATGTATGGTTAACGGAACTGTTGAAGGATCTGTTTTATTCAATAATGTCAATGTTGGAGAAGGCGCAAAAGTTGTTGACTCTGTATTGATGCCTGGTGTTCTTGTAGAAGAAGGGGCAGAAATCTATAAAGCCATTATTGATGAAAATGTAGTTGTTAAAGCTGGAACTGTCATTAATTCAGAAGCTAAAGAAGTTGAATTAGTGAGCGATAATAGTAGATAAGAGGGGGAAGTAAAGATGGCAAAAGTTATTGGTTTAGTAAACTTACATTCAGATATAGAATTTACGGGATTAACAGAAAGAAGACCAGTGGCCTCTGTAAGCTTCCTTGGTCGTTATGGAATTATTGACTTTGTTTTATCAAATATGTCAAATTCTAAAATAGATGCAATTGGGGTTATGATTCAAAAGAAACCACGTTCTTTATTTAAACATTTAGGAAATGGTAATTCTTGGAACTTTAACCAAAAAGCTGGTGGTGTTTCATTACTTTATAATGAAAAATATGCTAACGATCCTAAATACAATCATGATATTAACAACTTAGTTGAAAATATTCATTTCTTAGAAACAAGTAATGCAGATTATGTTGTGATTGCACCTGCTCATATCGTTACCACAATGGATTATAATGATGTGATTACAGCTCATGAAAAATCAGGAGCAACAATCACAATGACTTATCGTAAAGCAAAAGATGCAGATGTTGCTTGGGTTGGTTGTGATGTTTTAGAAATAGATAAAGATGGTTTATTAACTGGTAAAACAATTAATAAAGGTACAAGAAAAAGACAAAATATTTCATTAGAAACTTATGTAATCAATAGAAAAGAATTATTAGAAATCATGAAAAAAGCACATAAGATTTCTGCTTTCTATGATTTAAAAGATATTCTAGGATATTTATGTGATGAAAAACAAATTCATACTTATGAATATAAAGGATATGCTAGATGCTTAGATTCTACAGAAGCATACTTCAAATATTCATTGGAAATGTTAGATATTGATATTTCATCACGTGTATTTAAATCAAATTGGCCAATTTATACAAATACAAACGACACACCTCCAACAAAATATTTAGCAAACGCTAATGTAAAAAAATCATTCGTAGCTAATGGCGCAGTAATTGATGGAACTGTTGAAAATAGTATTCTTGGACGTGAAGTTACAATTGGGAAAGGTGCAGTTATTAAAAACTGTGTTATCTTCTCTGGATCTAAGATTGCTTCTGGAGCAGTATTAGAAAACGTAATTATTGATAAACGTGCAAAAGTTGAAAAGAAATTAGAATTAAAAGGAACAGAAACAAGTCCACTTTATATTAAAGAAGGAGACCGTGTTTAATGAGAGTTATGTATGTTGCCAGTGAAGCGACTCCTTTTATCAAATCGGGTGGTTTAGCTGACGTTATTGGTTCATTACCAAAAGAAACAGCAAAAAAAGATGTTGAAAGTATTGTTGTTATTCCTAAATATCAAGATATGAAATTTGTAGATCAAATTGAATATGTAACAAATTTTGATATCTATATGGGATGGAGAAAACGCTATTGTGGTATATTTAAAGCTGAAGTAGATGGTGTAACTTTCTATTTCATTGATAATGAACAATATTTTGGTAGACCAGGATTATATGGTTATGATGATGATTATGAAAGATTTGCATTCTTTGATTTTGCGGTTCTAGAATTAATTAGTCATTTAAATATTAAACCTGATGTTTTACAATTAAATGATTGGCAAACAGCAATGATTGCAATGCTTTATAAAGAAAGATATTGTTATTATGATTATTATCAAAATATTAAAATTGTATTCACAATTCATAATATTTTGTTCCAAGGAAAAGCTGATCCAAAATTATTGGAAGAATATTTTGCGTTAGATAGTTATTTATATTATAACGGGAACTGTCGTAATGATGGATGTTTAAATATGATGAAGGCGGCAATTTTCTACAGTGATGTTATTACGACAGTGTCTCCGACTTACGCTAAAGAAATTTTAACTGATCAATATGGTGAAGGATTACAATCTATTCTTGAAATGAGAAAACATGATTTATATGGTATTTTAAATGGTGTTGATTATGATGTTATCAATCCAAGTAAAGATCAAACAATCGTTAAAAAATATTCAGCTCGTTCAGTTAAAAATGGTAAGTTGGAAAATAAATTAGCATTACAAAGACAAGTTGGATTACCAGAAGATCCAGAAGTTGCTTTAATCGGTATCGTAACAAGATTAACTGAACAAAAAGGATTAGATTTGATTATTAATCAATTTGAAGCAATGTGTCAAAGAAAAGTTCAAATCGTTATCTTGGGTTCAGGAGATCGTATGTATGAAGATGCTTTAAAAGGTGCAGCATGGGCGCATCAAGATAAAGTATCATTCCAATGTAAATATGATTTTGTATTATCAAATCGTATCTATGCAGGATGTGATATGTTCTTAATGCCATCATTATTTGAACCTTGTGGTTTGTCACAAATGATGTCATTAAAATATGGAACAATTCCTATTGTTAGAGAAACAGGTGGTTTAGCTGACAGTGTTCAACCATATAATGAATTTGAACAAACTGGTACAGGATTCAGTTTTTCTAACTATAATGCACATGAGATGATGGATACAATTGATTATGCATTGCATACTTTCTATGATTATCCAGATGCATGGGATGCAATAGTGCAACGTGCAATGGCTGAAAAATTAGATTGGGATGCAAGTGCAGAACAATACATTCGTTTATTTGCGTCATTACTTTAAAAATAGAGGAGTATCACTTGGTGGTACTTCTTTTATTATCTTGAAAAGTATTGATAATAAGGGTATTATATGAAATATAAGGGAGTTGTTGACGTGAATAAAAAAGGAAACAAAAAGGGGTTTACATTAGTAGAAATTATTGTTGTACTTGTTATACTTGCTATACTTGCAGCTATTGCAGTTCCATCAGTATTAGGATATGTTGAACAAGCAAAAGAATCTGAACAATTATATAAAGTAAGAGATGCATTGATTGCATCACAAACAACTTTGATTAGAACTTATGGGACTGATGGTGAATTTGGTGATGATAATGGCTCTAAAAATGGAAATAAAAAATTAACTAAAGAACAGGCTGCTGATTTAAAATCAAAAGCAGGATTGGAAAAAAATCCATATATATTGATTTTTGGAGCGGGGCATACTTCTTATAAAGGAAGTGCAGATGAAGAAAAAATGTATCATGTTTACTGTGTTATCTATCAAGAAACAAAAGATAGTAAGCCATGGTTTTATGATGGTAAAATATGGTCTCATAAATATTTATGGTCTAAAAGCGGAGAAGCAAATGCTAAAGAAGAAGTGGGGCGTGCAATGTATACAAAGGCTGAAAATGGCATTAACTATAATCGTATGAAAGGTGTAAAGGATTCTACCAAACAAGATGTTAAAGTACAATTGTATTGTGCTTATATTAAAGGTGAATCTAATGCTTCTGATAATGTTCCTGGTTTTTGGAATGATATAAGAAATAAAAGCAATTAATGTCAGTTTAAACTGGCATTTTTTTTTAGAACAAAATGAAGAACAAAATGGTCTTTTCCATAGAGTTGTCAAAATCAATAAAGTCGTGTAGAATAATAAGAAGACGAGGTGATGATATGAAAAGCATAATAAAATTAATGGTGGTTTTTGTTTGTGTTGTTTCATTAGTTGCTTGTGGAAGAAAAGATACAACTGTTTCAGCAAATAAAGATGGTGTTTTATATGAGGCAGGTGTAGGGGTTTCTTTTTATTATCCTTCTGATTTTAAATTAAGTGAGGGTAATCCAAATGATGGAGTTACACGTTTTACTAAAGAAAATCAAATATTATTTTATAAAGTAGAAGAAAATGAATATGATAATGATACTGATCAATTATCTGAACTTTATAAAGGTGAATTAGAGGCTTCAGGAGTTTCATCATTAAAAGTTAAAATGCCAGCTTTAGAAAGTGGACTTAAATGTTATGAATATAAGGGAAGTTATGTAAAAACTGGATTGAAGTTTATTCATTTAGTATATTTTGATGATAAGAATACGTATGTTTATGGTTATGAAGCAAATCGAAAAGATTTTAGAAAGAATTTAAAGAAAATGATTGTTTATTTAGAGTCTTTTACGAAGTCTTCTGGATTGTAAAATAAATATTTTGTGATAGAATAAGGTCAATAAAAAAATTATAGGTAAGAGAAGTATATTGATGATATTTTATAGAGAGGGCATGCTGGTGGAAATTGTCTAAATGATTGAATAGAAATGCACTTACTTGAGTCTTTTGAAAAGAAAGAACGTTGATTGCGTTAAGGTCATGATAAGCATCGTCTATCTGGTGGAAGAACACGGCAGTGTCTAGATAGTGTATGCTTTTTTTATTAGAGGAGAGAGGAACATTATGAAATTATTTAATACACTTACAAATAAAAAAGAAGAATTTAAACCTTTAAAAGAAGGTGAAGTAAGTATTTATGTATGTGGACCTACAGTTTATAACTATGTTCATATTGGAAATACAAGACCAATGATTGTTTTTGATGTTTTAAGAAGAACATTTGAATATTTAGGGAATAAAGTGACTTTTGTTTCAAACTTTACTGATGTAGATGATAAAATTATTAAAGCAGCTAAACAAGAAGGTATTACTGAAAAAGAATTAACTGATAAATATATTAAGGCTTATGAAGATGTTAGAAGAGGATTAAACTTAGAATTTCCTACTTATGCACCTAGAGTTACAGAAACAATGGATCAAATTATTTCTTTTATTCAAAAATTAGTAGATAAAGGTTATGCATATGTAGTTGATGGAGATGTTTATTTTAGAGTTTCTAAAGTAAAGGAATATGGCGAATTATCGGGTATTAAAATTGAAGACCTTGTAGCAGGTGCAAGTGAACGTGTTGAAGATAAAGGTGTTAAAGAAGAAACAACGGATTTCGCTTTATGGAAGAAAACAGATGAAGGTATTCAATTTGATAGTCCATGGTCAAAAGGGAGACCAGGATGGCATACAGAATGTGTTGTTATGATCAATGATATTTTTGAAAATGGGCGTATTGATATCCATGGTGGAGGTCAAGATTTAAAATTTCCACATCATGAAAATGAAATTGCTCAATCAAGAGCTTTAAATGGACATCCTATTGCAGATACATGGATGCATAATCAAATGATCAATATTAATAATGAAAAGATGTCTAAATCTTTAGGTAATGTTGTTTGGGCTAAAGATTTAATTGTAGAACTTGGATGCAATGTTTATAAATGGTTTATGTTATCAAGCCATTATAGAAATCCTTTAAATATGACAAATGAGATTATTGAAGGTGTAAAAAAAGAAGTAGCTAAAGTAGAAAACGTTTTAAAACAAACATCTCTTTATGTACAAGTAAATCATCTTGATGGTGATGACTTTAATAAAGACACTGTTGATCATATGGTAGATGCTTTAGCGGATGATTTAAATACTTCTTTATCTTTAACTGAAATTTTAAATCAAGTTAAAGTATTAAATCAAGCAATGCGTGTTAAAGAAAAAGACAATACTTTAATTTTAAAAGAATATAATACTTTACTTAAGATGACAGATGTCATTGGATTTGTTTTTAAACCAAAACAATTAGATGAAGATGAATTAGAATTATATTCAAAATGGTTAGACGCTAAAGCTGTTAAAGATTTTGAAAAAGCTGATCAATATCGTGCAGAATTAATTCAAAAGGGGATTATTTAATGAATCCAGATTTTATCAATCCATTAGTTCTTGCTTATTTAGGAGATAGTGTTTTAGAACTTTTAGTTAGAGATTATTTAGTAAAAGAAAGTGAACTAAAAAAAGTAAATGAGTTGTGCCAAGAAGCAACTCATTTTGTTAGTAGTTTGTCCCATGAAAAATTTATTTTACATTTATTAGAAATTGATTTTTTAACTGAAAAAGAAGTTGGTATTTTTAAAAGAGGGAGAAATACAAAAACTTCTAAAAGAGATACTAAAGAACATCGTTATTCAACAGGATTTGAATGTTTAATAGGACATTTATATTTAAATGAATGTAAAGATAGAATTTATGAGATATTTGATGAATTCAAAAGATATGTAAATGAGACAAATTTGAGACAAATTTGAGACGAAAAATGGAGAAAAATATGAAACAATATATATATGGAAAGAACCCTATCATGGAGGCGTTAAAGGGTGCAAGTGTTTATAAGATTTATATGTTAAATGGGCATAAGGATCCTAAAATTTTTGATATTTGTAAAAGAAATCAAATTCCATTAGAATTTGTTGATAAGAAAGAATTTGATAAGAAGGTAGGAAAGGTTGTTCATCAAGGAGTGATGGCCTATATTGAAAATTATCGCTATTATACAATTGATGAAATTTTAAAAGATATTCCTGAAAATAAACAACCTCTATTACTTATGTTAGATGGTTTGGAAGATCCTCATAATCTAGGTGCTATTTTGAGAACATGTGATGCTGTTGGTGTTGATGGTGTTATTATTGGAAAAAATAGAAGTGTTGGATTGAATGGAACGGTTGCGAAAGTTTCAACAGGAGCTATTCATCATGTAAAAGTAGCACAGGTAACAAATTTGACAAGAACATTAGAAGATTTAAAAAAGAAGGCATTTTGGGTCGTTGGTTGTGAATTAGAAAATAGTCAAGATTATAGAAGTGTTGATTACAATATGCCTACAGTATTAGTTATTGGTTCAGAGGGATTTGGAATGTCAAGATTGGTAAAGAAAAGTTGTGATATTAATGTTGTTTTACCAATGGTAGGACATGTGAATTCATTAAATGCATCAGTAGCTGCATCTGTTCTTTTATATCAAGTCTATAACTCACGTCATCCTTTATAGTAAGAAAGGAGAGACAAACTATGATAGCGTATAATGAACAAGAATTATTGTATTTATATCATTTAGGTTCTTCAATAGCGTATAAATTGTTGTTAGATGAGTATAAAAATAAAATTGAAATTTTTGTGAAACGTTATTGTAGAGAAACAGCATTAACTTCTGCAGAAGATTATAGTCAAGAGGCGTTACTTGTTTTGATTGGAATTTTTGATCGCTATCGCTATGATAAGAATGCTTCTATAAATACATATTTTTCATATGCGATTAATGATGTATTAAAATTACAAAAAAGGATACTTAATAGAGGTAATAAAATTTCTACGATTTCTTTAGATCAAGAAATCTATGGAAGTAATATGCGTATTGAAAATATTATTGCAGATCAAAAGAGTTATAATAGACCGGAATATCAATTACGGTTAAATGAAAACAAAAGTTATTATTTAAATAAAATAGAAAAAGCAAGCTCTTCACTTGAAAGAAAAATATTTGATTGTTTTATGAAAGGATATAAGAGTAAAGAAATTGCTGAATTGTTGAATATTGATATTCGTTGTGTCTATAATGCGAAATATCGCTTACAAAAAAAGATGGACAAATCTAAATAAGATTGACTATAGCTAGCTTTTATGCTAAATTATAGTGGCATAGAAATGAGTTGATAAGATGAAAGAAAAAATCATTTTAGTGTGTAGTGAATGTTTATCGAGAAACTACACAATGACTAAAAATAAACGATTAAATGTAAAAAGATTAGAATTAAATAAATATTGTAAACGTTGTGGAAAGCATACGTTACATAAAGAAACAAAATAAGGAGGCTATGTCGTGTTTGGTAAAAAGGCGGAAACAGAAGTCGTTGAAGAAGTAGAACGTGAATTAAAATTTAAAGAGTGGTTCAATTTAAAAGGAATCAGAGCTGAAATTAAAAATGTTCATTGGTTAACAAAAAAAGAATTATTTAATAATTCTTTAACTGTATTAGTGTTTACTTTTGTAATGGGGTTATTCTTCTTTGGTGGAGATGCCGTTATTGCATTTATATTGAAAGCATTGGGGATGGATTAATTATGGCAGGAATGAATGATGAAGGAAGACAATGGTATGTTGTTTGTACATACAATGGTCATGAAAATAAAGTAAAAGAAAACTTAGAAAAACGTATTGAATCAATGGGATTACAAGATTGCTTATATAATATTATTATTCCAGAACATGTAGAAACAGTTATTAAAGATGGTAAAAAAATCAACAAAGTAACAAATATGTTTCCTGGATATGTTCTTGTAGAAATGGTTATGACAGATGAAGCTTGGTATGTTGTACGTAATACTTCAGGGGTTTCAGGATTCATTGGTTCTTCTGGTGGAGGAGCAAAACCTTTCCCGCTTCAAAAACATGAATTAGATCCAATCTTAAAGAATATGGGTATTAGTACTTCAGCAATCGAAATTGACTATGCTGTTGGAGATGAAGTAAATGTTATTTCAGGTCCATTTACTGGTAAAAGTGGAACTGTTGAATCGATTGATTTTGAAAAAGAAACGGCTAAAGTACTTATTGATTTTTTAGGTAATCAAACACCTATGGAAATTGATTTAGTAGCATTAGAAAAAACATTCTAGACAAATGTATTCACATTTGTCTTTTATATTATGGAGGTAAAGATGTCTAAATTATTTTTCTTTGATATAGATGGTACATTGATAGATTGTAATAAAGGGCTTTATGGTATATCAACAGTAAATAGAAATTCCTTTGATCAGTTAAAACAAAAAGGTCATGATGTATTTCTAGCTACAGGTAGATGCAAATGTTTTATTACAGAAGGTGTTATGGATTATCCTTTTAGTGGATATGTCACTTGTAATGGGGGCTATGTAGAATATAAAGGAGATGCTATTTATAAAGCTGTTGTTCCAGCAAAAGCAATAGAAGAAACAATTAAATTATCTAAAGAACATCATTTTAGTTTCTATTTTGAAAGTAGCGATTATATTTATGTCTTAGACAAAAATGACCCACAACATAAAGAATTTGCTAGAGTATGGGGAATGAAAGATGAAACAATTATTGATGATTTTGATCCACAAGAAATTGAAACATATATTGGAATGATCGTTGTCAATTCAAAAGAAGATATTCCTCTTTTAGTTGAAACATTATCTCCATATTTTGATATTCAAAGACATCAAACAGGATGTTCGTTTGATTTAACATTAAAAGGTGTTTCTAAAGCTGTAGGAATCCAAAAATTAGTAGAAGCACTTCATAAAGATATCAAAGATACGATTGCTTTTGGAGATGGACGCAATGATTTAGAAATGTTAGAAACTGTTGGAACAGGTGTTGCAATGGATAATGCGGTTCCTGAAGCAAAATTTGTGGCTGATGAAATATGTCCAGATGTCAATGATGATGGAATTACAACATGGTTGAAGGAACGTGACTTTATTTAAAGTGAACTTTTTTGTTATAATGACAAAGGTGATTATATGAAAGAAAAAAATTAACGATGAAAGATATAGATCATAAGCTAAGTCGTGAAATCGTAAATACAGCAAAAACTCATGACGTATCAGTAATCAAATTAGAGCGACTTCAAAACATACGCTCTACGACAAGAACAAGTCGAAAAAACAATCATAGCCTGCATACATGGTCGTTCTATAGACTAGCTACATTTATAGAATACAAAGCAAAACTGGCAGGCATAAAAGTTGAGTATGTAGATCCAGCATATACAAGTCAGATCTGTCCGATATGTGGAAGTGTTCATCATGCAAATGATAGAAATTATACGTGCAGATGTGGATTTCATACACATAGGGATCTATTGGGAGCCATAAATATATGCAACTCAACTGAGTATATTGGTAACAGATATACTGCCTAGAGAACTATAGGTTCTGCTCTAGGAAGGGTAATGGCATACCCCTAACTTGCACTGCGACCTATCAGAAATGAACTGGTCAGCCAACAATGTTAACAGGTAGCAAGAATCCCCTGTCTTTAGACATGGGGAGTGTCAAAACAAGAATATTTAGTGAATGTAGTATGTTAGAATGTAATAAAGATCTTGAACTTTATTATTTAGATTCTTTTAAAATAGTACATGAAAAGTAGACTCTTTATAAAAGTCTGCTTTTTAAATTACATTTTTTTGGTGTATTCTTAACAATAAAAAGAGTAAAATAGGCTTTGGAGGTGAGACTATGTTGTTGTTAGGACATAGAGGTTATAGTGATCAATATTCTGAAAATACAATGTTAGCTTTTTCAAAAGCTATTGAAAGTGGATTTGATGGTATTGAAACAGATGTGCATAAAACAAAAGATGGTGTTCTTGTTTTATGTCATGATGAAAAAATCAATCGAACAAGTGATGGAAAAGGTTATATTAAAGATATGACTTATGAAGAGCTTTGTGCATATAATTTTGGAACAAAAGAAAATCCTCAAAGAATTCCTTTGTTGAAAGAATTATTGGAATTATGTAAAGGAAAAAATGTAAAGATCAACTTAGAAATTAAAACAAATAAAATTCAATATCCAGGAATAGAACTAGAAAGCTATCAAATGATCAAAGAAATGGGGATGCTAGATCAAGTTTTATTTTCAAGTTTTTATGTTGATTCTCTTTATAAATTAAGAGCAATTGATTCATCTTTATATTTAGGTTATCTTTTTGAAGATGATTATGAAAAAAATAAACAATTATGTTTAACACAAAAATTTCATGTACATGCACGTGAAGATTTTCTAGATGAAGATGAAATTGCACTCTTTTTAAAAGCTGGATTAGACATCAATACATGGGGTGTAAAGAACCGTTTTAGATATGCTTATTTTAAGGAAAAAGGTGTCAATATTGTTATTGCAAATAAAAATTTTAAGAAATTAAAAATGTAATCGCTTACGTTATTTTTTTTCACATCAAACGAGCGATAATGCTTGTTTTTTGTATGTTTTTCATGTAAGATGGTTGTGTACAAATGAAAAATTTCACAATAGTTATGGAGGAAATAAAATGGCAGAAAAAAAACCTGTACAACAAGCTGTCCCAACTGAAGCAGAAACTGATGCTCATGTTGATGACCTTGTAAACAAAGCTTTAAAAGCTTTAGAAGAATTTGAAGATTTTACACAAGAACAAGTAGACTACATCGTCGCTAAATGTTCTGTAGCTGGACTAGACCATCATGGTATTTTAGCTGAAGCTGCAGTTAACGAAACAGGACGTGGAGTATTTGAAGATAAAGCTGTTAAAAACTTATTTGCATGTGAATATGTTACTAACAATTTACGTCATTTAAAAACAGTAGGGATCATCAATGAAGATCCATTAACTGGTATTACTGAAATTGCTGAACCAGTAGGTGTTGTTTGTGGTATCGTTCCAACAACTAACCCAACTTCAACAGTAATTTTCAAATCATTAATCGCTTTAAAAACAAGAAACCCAATCATTTTCTCGTTCCACCCAAGCGCTCATGAAAGTTCAAAACAAGCTGCTATCGTAATTAGAGATGCTGCTATTGCTGCTGGTGCACCAGAAAACTGTATCCAATGGTTATCAATTAAATCTATGTATGCTACTAATGCATTAATGAATCACCCAGGTGTTGCAACTATCTTAGCAACTGGTGGTAACGCAATGGTTAAAGCTGCATATTCATGTGGAAAACCTGCTTTAGGTGTAGGTGCTGGTAACGTACCTGCATATGTTGAAAAAACATGTGTATTACCAAGAGCTGTAAATGATATCGTATTATCAAAATCTTTCGACAATGGTATGATTTGTGCTTCTGAACAAGCAGCAGTCGTTGACCAAGAAATCTACAGTGATTTCATGAAAGAAATTAAAAGATTCCATGTTTACTTTGTAAATAAAGAAGAAAAAGCTAAACTTGAAAAATTCATGTTTGGTGCAGAAGCTTATTCAGACAATGTTGCTCAAGCTAAATTAAATCCAAATGTTGTAGGTAAACCTGCTGAATGGATTGCTGAACAAGCTGGATTCAAAGTGCCTGCTGAAACACAAATTATCTGTGCTGAATGTAAAGAAGTAGGACCAAATGAACCATTAACTAGAGAAAAATTATCTCCAGTATTAGCTATCTTAAAAGCTAAAAGCACTGATGATGGTATCGCTAAAGCAGCTGCAATGGTTGAATTTAACGGTTTAGGTCACTCTGCTGCAATTCATACAGAAGATCATGAAATTTCTAAAAAATTCGGACATGCATGTAAAGCAATCCGTATCATTGAAAACGCTCCATCAACATTCGGTGGTATTGGATCAGTATATAATGCATTCATTCCATCATTAACATTAGGTTGTGGTTCTTACGGACATAACTCAGTATCTAACAACGTAAGTGCTGTTAACTTAATCAATATTAAGAGAATAGGGAGACGTAATAACAATATGCAATGGGTTAAACTTCCTCCAAAAGTATACTTTGAAAAGAATTCAATTAGATACTTAAGAGATATGAAACATATGGAAAAAGCCATGATCGTTACTGATAGAAGTATGGTAAATCTTGGTTATGTTGAAAAAATCGAAGACGTTATTAGAAGAAGACGTAATCATGTAGATATCGAATTATTCTTTGATGTTGAACCAGATCCAAGTATTGATACTGTAAGAGAAGGGGTAGAATTAATGAGAAAATTCGAACCTGATTGTATCATTGCTTTAGGTGGGGGATCATCAATGGATGCTGCTAAAGTTATGTGGTTAATGTATGAAAACCCAGAAGTTAACTTTGATGATATCAAACAAAAATTCATGGATATCAGAAAACGTGCTTTCAAATTCCCTGAATTAGGTAAAAAAGCAAAAATGATTTGTATCCCAACTACATCAGGAACTGGATCAGAAGTTACTCCTTTCGCAGTTATCACTGATAAGAAAGAAAACAAAAAATATCCATTAACTGACTATGCTTTAACACCAACTATCGCTATCGTTGACCCTGAATTCGTAATGTCATTACCAGGAGCAATCGCTGCTGATACAGGTATCGACGTATTAACTCATGCGGTTGAAGCTTATGTTTCAATTTTAGCATCTGACTTTACTGATGGATGGGCTAAACAAGCTGTTAAATTAGTATTTGAATACTTAGAAGAATCAGTTAAGAAAGGTACTCCAATTGCTAGAGAAAAAATGCATAATGCTGCAACTATCGCAGGTATGGCATTCGCAAATGCGTTCTTAGGAATGAACCACTCATTAGCTCATAAAATTGGTGGAGAATGGCATATTCCTCATGGTAGAACTAATGGTATCTTATTACCACACGTAATTAGATATAACGGAACTATTCCAACTAAATTAAATATCTGGCCAAAAATTGAAAACTATAAAGCTGATGTTAAATTCATGGAATTAGCTCAATTAATTGGATTGAATCCTAAAACTCCAGCTGAAGGTGTTGAAATGTTCGCTGATGCTTGTGAAGAATTATGTCACAAAGTAGGTGTTGCATCTAACGTAGAATCTCAAGGTATCTCAAGAGAAGCTTGGGAAGAATCAGTTCATAGAATTGCTATGAATGCTTACGAAGATCAATGTACACCAGCTAACCCTAGAATGCCTATGGTTAAAGATATGGAAGATATCTTACGTAAAATTTACGATTACAAAAATAAATTTGATAAATAATAGTTAAGGTAGGCATGTCCTACCTTTTCTTTTTTATATTTTTTGTAACGGAATTTATTCACATTTTATTATGAACAACGAAAAGAAGAATTTGAACTATATGCACAATTAGCAAATTATGAAACGCAGTTTTATGAGTAAGAATTTCTCTTAAGAGAAAGTTCATAATGAATTCATATAGAATTGTTATATTAATCATGTCAGATGAAGACAATATAATAAACAAGTATAAGTGACCCCTCTCCCAAAAATTCACTTATACGCAAAGGAGGAACGCGTGTTCCTTTTTTTGTGCAAAAATAATTAATTTATTATTGCAATAAATATTTAATATTGTTAGAATAAGAAAGGGCAATACAGTGTCTTCCATAGGAAGGCACTTTTTATTTTTATAGATACTAGAGGAGGATAGAAAATGGCTAAATACATATTTGTAACAGGTGGAGTTGTGTCTGGTCTTGGTAAAGGGTTAACAGCTGCATCTTTAGGAAGAATTTTAAAACAAAGAGGACAAAAAGTCTTCATGCAAAAATTAGATCCATATATTAACGTTGATCCAGGAACAATGTCACCTTATCAACATGGGGAAGTATTTGTTACTGCAGATGGGGCAGAAACAGACTTAGACTTAGGACATTATGAAAGATTCATTGATGAACAATTAAATAAAAACTCATCAATTACAACAGGTAGAATTTATAGTAACGTTATTTCAAAAGAAAGACGTGGAGATTATTTAGGAGCTACTGTACAAGTTGTTCCTCATATTACAAATGAAATTAAAGAAAGAATTTATGCAGCGGCACGTAGTTCTAAAGCAGATATCGTCATTACTGAAATTGGTGGAACAACAGGAGATATCGAAAGTTTACCTTTCATTGAAGCTATCCGCCAAGTAAGATTAGATTTAGGATATGAAAATACTGTTTATATTCATACAACTTTACTTCCATACATTGGAGCAAGTCATGAAGTAAAAACAAAACCAACACAACATAGTGTTAAAGAATTAAGAGGTTTAGGTATTCAACCAGACTTTATTGTTTGTCGTAGTGAACATCATATTGAAAAAGAATTAAAAGATAAAATTTCATTATTCTGTAATGTACCAACACAAAATGTTATTTCTAACTACGATGTAGAAAATTTATATGAATTACCACGTATGTTATTAGATCAAAAAATGGATGATTTAGTATTACAACATTTACAAATCAATGCACCAGCAGCACATATGGAAGAATGGGATGCATTAGTTAATCGTGTTAAAAACTTAAATCAAGAATTAAATATTGCTTTAGTTGGAAAATATGTTCAATTACCTGATGCTTATTTATCAGTTAATGAAGCTTTAAGACATGCAGGATATTATGTAAATAGTGTTGTTAATATTGATTTTATTAATTCAGAAGAATTAAATAAAGAAAATGTAGCAGAAAGATTAAAAGATGCTGATGGAATTATCGTTCCAGGTGGATTTGGTGATCGTGGTATTGCTGGTATGATTGATGCTATTGAATATGCACGTACTAATAAAGTTCCACTTTTAGGTATTTGTTTAGGTATGCAATTAATTACCATTGAATATGCTAGAAATGTTTGTGGTATTAAAGATGCTAATTCATTAGAATTTGATGAATTATGTAAAAATCCAGTTATTAACTTAATGTCAGATCAATCTTTAGAAGATATGGGTGGTACACAAAGATTAGGTGATTATGAATGTCAATTAAATCCAGGTACACATGCAGCGCGTCTTTATGGAAAAGAATTAATTAAAGAAAGACATCGTCATAGATATGAATTTAATAATAATTATAAAGACGTTTTAGTTGAAAATGGTTTAAAAGTTGCAGGATTTAATCCAGAAAGAAATCTTGTGGAAATTGTTGAAATTGAAGATCATCCTTACTATGTAGGATGTCAATTCCATCCGGAATTTACTTCAAGACCAAACCGTGCACAACCTTTATTCCAAGGTTTGATTTCAGCAGCACATGATCGTAAATATAATAAATAAAAAAGCAATATCGAAAGATATTGTTTTCTTATACAAAAAAGGAGATTGTCGAGGCAATCTCCAAATTTTTATTTCTTAGGTAATTTAAATGAGCTCTTTAATGAAACGACTCTATTAAATACAAAATGATCATCTGTAGAATCTTTGGTATCAATACAGAAATATCCATTTCTTACAAATTGGAATGAATCACCAGGTTTATATTTTTCAATAGCTGGTTCAACATAACAATCTTCAATAACAGTTAATGAATTAGGATTTAAATTTAAAGATCCATCTTCATTATAAACACCTTTTTCTTCATCAACTAAGTTTTCATATAAACGTGCTGTTACTTTCTTACAATGATGAACAGGAACCCAATGAATTGTACCTTTTACTTTTCTACCAGTAAATCCTGTACCGTTTTTAGTAATAGGATCATAAGTACAATGAACAACAGTTACTTTTCCATTTTCATCTTTTTCAAAATCAACACATTTAACGAAATAAGCATTCATTAAACGAACTTCATTTCCTGGGAACAATCTAAAATATTTTTTAGGTGGTTCTTCCATAAAGTCATCACGATCAATCCATAATTCTCTTTCAAATGGTACTTTTTCATAACCTAAATCAGGATTTTCCATGTTGACCATCGCATCTAAATATTCAACTTGTCCTTCGGGATAGTTATCAATTACTAATTTAATAGGATCTAAAACAGCCATCACACGAGGTGCTTTAGGTTTTAAATCATTACGAATACAATATTCTAACATCGCATAATCATTTGATGAGTTACTTTTTGTAACACCGACTAATTCCATAAAAGATTTAATTGATTCAGGTGTAAATCCTCTACGTCTTAAAGCAGCGATTGTGACTAGTCGAGGATCATCCCAACCATCAACAATACCTTCATCTACTAAACGTTTAATATAACGTTTTCCTGTAATAACGTTTGTTAGATAAAGTTTTGCAAATTCAATTTGTTTTGGTGGATGTTCATAACCAATTTCTTGAACGACCCAATCATATAAAGGACGATGATCTTCAAA
The DNA here is from genome assembly GCF_003024685.1 of Faecalibacillus intestinalis. Taxonomy (GTDB): domain Bacteria; phylum Bacillota_I; class Bacilli_A; order Erysipelotrichales; family Coprobacillaceae; genus Faecalibacillus; species Faecalibacillus intestinalis. Next base: position 63,318 of record NZ_PYLQ01000012.1, read on the forward strand.
TTCAAGAGTACAAATTGAATGAGTAATTCCTTCAATGGCATCTTCAATTGGATGCGCAAAGTCATACATTGGATAAATACACCATTTATCTCCTGTATTATGGTGTGTCATTCTGGCAACACGATAAATAATAGGATCACGCATATTGATATTTGATGAAGCCATATCAATTTTAGCTCTTAATACTTTTGATCCATCTTCAAATTCACCATTTTTCATTCTTTCGAATAAATCTAAGTTTTCTTCGATTGAACGATTACGATATGGAGAATCTTTACCAGGTTCTGTTAAAGTACCACGGTATTCTCTAATTTGTTCAGGACTTAAATCACAAACATAAGCTTTTCCTTTTTTGATTAAAAGAACAGCAGCTTCATACATTTGATCAAAATAGTTTGAAGCAAATTTGATATCACCATCATATTTAGCACCTAACCATTCTACATCTGAAACAATACTTTCGACGAATTCTGTTTTTTCTTTCATTGGATTTGTATCATCGAAACGTAAATTGAATGTTCCATTATATTTTTTAGCTAATCCATAATTTAATAAGATTGATTTAGCATGACCAATGTGTAAATAACCATTTGGTTCAGGAGGAAAACGTGTTGCAATTTTTGTATATTTTCCTTCCGCTAAATCTTGATCTATAATTTTTTCAATAAAATTTTTACTTACTACTTCTTCTTTATCCATAGGAAGTCCTCCCATAATTTTTATATGTCTTAGTTTACCATATTTTCCTTGATTATAAAACATCCTATACTTCATAAATTAGAAAATATGTGCTAGAATGTTTGCGGAAGGTGATAACATGTTTAGAATAGGACAATCGATTGATATTCATCAATTAGTAGAAGGAAGAGATTTATATATTGGTGGTGTAAAAATTGATCATGATAAAGGTTTATTAGGACATAGCGATGCAGATGTTTTATTACATGCCATTATTGAAAGTATTATTGGGGCATTAGGTCTTGGTGATATTGGAAAACATTTTCCAGATACGGATCCTCAATATAAAGGAATTTCTTCAATGGTTTTATTGGAACATTGTTATCAACTGATGGATAAAGAAGGTTATGAAATCAATAACCTTGATAGTATTATTATGTGTGAAGCACCTAAGATGGCTCCACATATTCAAAAAATGAGAGAAAATGTTGCAAGTAAATTACATTGTGACATCAGCCAAATTAACATTAAAGCAACACGTGGAGAAAAACTTGGTTTTGTCGGCAGACAAGAAGGAATGGTAGCTCAAGCGGTTGTATTATTAAGGAAAAAAGGAGTATAGAAATGGCAAAAGTAAGAACAAGATTTGCACCTAGTCCAACTGGATATATGCATATCGGTAACTTAAGAACAGCATTATATGAATATTTAATTGCTAAACATGATCATGGAGATTTTATTTTAAGAATTGAAGATACTGATCAAGAAAGAGAAGTTGAAGGTGCTGTTGATATGATCTATAAAGTTATGGATCAAACAGGATTAGGTTATGACGAAGGACCTAATAAACCAGGAGAAGTTGGACCTTATGTTCAATCTGAAAGATTAGCTATTTATAAAGAATATGCTGATAAATTAGTTGAATTAGGGGGAGCACATTATTGTTTCTGTGATGAAGAAACAATCAATAAAGCAAAAGAAGAATCTGATAATGAAGAATTAGGATATATTGATCCTTGTAAACATCTTTCTTTAGAAGAAGCAAAACAAAGAATCGCTAATGGTGAAAAATATGTTGTTAGACAAACAATTCCAAGTACTGGAATTACTTCTTTTGAAGATGAAGTTTATGGACATATTGAAGTAGAAAATGCTGGACTTGCTGAAGGGGTTTTATTAAAGAGTGATGGTTATCCAACTTATAACTTTGCGAATATCGTAGATGATCATTTAATGAACATCACACATGTTGTAAGAGGAAATGAATATTTATCTTCAACACCTAAATATAATTTAATTTATCAAGCATTTGGATGGGATGTACCATCATATATTCATTGTCCACCTGTTATGAAAGATGAAAAACATAAATTATCAAAACGTAATGGGGATGCATCTTATCAAGATTTAATTAATAAAGGTTTCTTAAATGAAGCAATCTTAAATTATATTGCTTTACTTGGATGGTCACCTGAAGGTGAACAAGAAATCTTCTCATTAGATGAATTAATTGAAGCGTTTGATGTTAAACGTATTTCTAAATCTGGGGCTATTTTTGATATGAATAAATTAAAATGGATCAATAGCCAATATATTAAAAAATTAGATACAAAACAATTAACAGAATTATGTTTACCATTCTTAAAAGAAGCTTATGATTTAAGCAATAAAAGTGAAGCATGGATTGAAAAATTAGTAGAAGTGCATAGAGATCATATTTCTTGTGGTGAAGAAATCGTTGAACAAGTTAAATTATTCTTTGAAGATGAGATTCATTTAGAAGAAGAAGCTATTGAATTTATGAAAGATGAAGCTATTCCAAATACTTTAGCTGTATTTAAATCTAAAGTCGCAGAATTAGCTGAAGAAGATTTTAAACAAGATCAAATTTTTGCTTGTATTAAAGCGACACAAAAAGAAGCAAAAGCAAGAGGAAAAATGTTATACATGCCTTTACGTATTGCGACAACTGGTATTATGCATGGCCCTGATTTAGCAGCTTCTATGGAATTATTAGGTAAAGAAAAAGTATTAAAAAGATTAGGATAGGAAATTATTCTTATCCTTTTTTTATGTTTTTTTTACATAGAGTTTGATTTATGTTGCTTTTTTTGAAATGAAGGCATAATATATTGTCAAAAGTACGGTACTTTTCACAAAAAAGACATAATGAGATGGTATAATAGGTTAGAAAGAGGTGATAACAATGAAGAAGAAAATAATTGGTATTGTTTTAACATTCTTTGTTGTTGTAAGTACTCTTCTTACGATTTTTGCTTTTAGAATAACACCCGTTACTTTAAAAAGAGATACTTTTGTTTATGAATATGGAACACCAATTTCTAATAATCCGGCAGATTATGTCAATGCTAATGCAAATGTTATTAATGAGGTACAATTAAATTTTTCTAATTTAAAAAATGAGATAGGTGTTTATAAAGTATCGGCTTCTTATGCGGGAGTAGAATTTCCATTTTACATTAAAATTCAAGATACAACAAAACCAGTTGTAACTTTAAAACAAGTTGTTTTTAATGTGAATTTAAATGAAGAAATTAGTGCTTTGAATTTGATCGATAAAGTAGATGATCAATCAGAAGTTATTGCTTATTTTTTAGAGGATGATGGAACAAAAAATACAACTCTTAAATTCACAAAAAAAGGTTCTTATATAGTTAATATTCTTGTAGAAGATGTAGTGGGGAATCAAGCGGCTAAATTAAGAGCTAAGATTGTTGTGGGAAGCTTAGGAAATCATCCAACGCTTGAAGGTATTGATGATGTTGAAATTGTTCAAGGAACACATTTTGATATTATGGAAGGTGTTAAAGCTAGTGATGGTAATGGAAATGATATTACACATCAAATTAAGATTTTGAAAAATACAGTCAATACTGAAGAAGTAGGAACCTATGAAGTTATTTACTCAATTACAAATAGTCAGGGTAATAATATTCAAAGAACAAGAAAAGTAGAAGTGATTAAAAATGAAAGTGAGAAGAAAAAATGAGTGTAACTTTAGCGATGATTGTGATATCCGTAGCCATTTATGTCATTATTAATTTTATAGATCATTCAGATGAAAAATCAGTGTTAGCTATTAAATATGGAGCTTTTTATCCTCCTAAAATAGAATATAAACAAGAGTATTGGCGCTTTTTAACAGCTAATTTTGTTCATGTTGATTTAGTTCATATTTTTATGAATTGTTATGCACTTTATTATTTGGGTGGAACTTTCTTTGAACCTTTTTTGGGAAGTTTAGAATATTTGTATCTAGTATTAATTTCTGGAATTTTTTCTTATCTTATTACTTATATGACATCTAAAAAAGAGGGACGTTATCAAAATACGATTACTTTAGGTGCAAGCGGTATTTTTTATGGGTTTTTGGGAGCTATTGTGACTTTAGGTGTTGTTTTTCAAGGACCATTTTTAATGGTTTTAAAACAATTTATTCCTGTCATTGCTATTAATGTTGTTTTTACGTTGGCAGATAAAAATATTTCTAAAACAGGGCATTTAGGTGGCTTTGTTGGTGGTGTTATTGCTATGCTAGTGCTTATTGGAAGTGGCTTATGCGTTTATTAATTGATGGAGATGCTTGTCCTGATCGTCAAAAAGTTATTGAACTTGCTTTGCATTATGGAGTAGAAGTTTTATTGTTTATTGATTTTGCACATGTTATTGAAGATGAAAGAATTCAAATAATTATGTGTGAAGTAGGAAAAGATAGTGTTGATCAAATGATTCTTTCTTATTTACAAGAAGGTGATCTAATGATTAGTCAAGATTATGGACTTGCAAGTTTAGCTTTGCTTAAAAATGTAACGATACTTCATGTATCGGGGAAAAGAATTACAGAAGATAATATTAATAATTTGTTGACTTCTCGTTATTTAGGACATCTTTCTAGAAAACAACATAAGCATGTAAAAGGACCTAAAAAAAGGAATTATAGGACATCACAATTCTTTTTAAGAGAATTAGAAAAGATATTTATTGAAAATAAAATAAACGAAGAAAAAGCAATACTAGAATAAACATCTAGCATTGCTTTATTTTTATTTTCCAGAATCTCCATAGTTTTTAAGCACACGAGCACTTGGATCATCAACATCACAGTTTTCCCATTCTTTATTTGGCATCCAGAAATCTTTGATCCATTTTCCTTGTTGTGGGAAGAATGATTCAAAAATATCTCTATACATTAATGATTCTTTGGTGAAAGGTGTACAATATGAATATTTATCTTTAGCATTTAAAACATCTTCATCACTGTATTTATCTTCAGCTAATTCTTTTAAATAATCTACCATTGAATGACCAACAGCATCAGAAAAAGCTGCTTTTTCTCTAAATAAAATATCGTGTGGTAAATAATCAGTTCCTTCAAAAGCATGTCTTAACAAATATTTTCCTTTATTATAAACATTCATTTTTTTAGCAGGATCAATAGACATAGAATAATCAACAAAATCAAGATCAGCAAAAGGAACACGTCCTTCAAGAGCATGTGCAGAAATACAACGATCGGCTCTTAAGACATCATACATATAAAGTTCTTTGATTCTTTTACTTGATTCTTCTTGGAAAGCTTTAGCGTTAGGTGCAAAATCAGTATATTTATAACCAAATAATTCATCTGAAACTTCACCAGTCATAATAACTTTAATATCGGTATTTTGGTGAATATATTTACATAAAATATACATGGCCATACTCGCACGAATTGTTGTAATATCGAAAGTTTCGAGATGATAGATGACTTCTTTTAGATGTTGATAGAGATCTTCTTTATTCATAATAACTTCTGTATGTTCTGTTCCTAAATAATCAGCAACTTGTTTAGCATATTTTAAATCAATAGGATCACTTTCCATACCGATAGCGAAAGTACGAATAGGTTTATCTGATAATTTTTGACCAATGGCGCATACTAAAGAAGAATCTAATCCACCGCTTAATAAATATCCAATAGGTGCATCAGACATAAATCTTTTTTCTACGGCTTTTTCAAGTTTTGTTTTTAATTTTCCAGCAATTGTTTCTAAATCATCATCAACGATTGTTTTAGGATCACTTAAATCATTATAACAAACAAATTGACCATCTAAATAATAATGTCCTGGTGGAAAAGGCATAATATCATCACATAAATCAAATAAAGTTTTGGCTTCGGAAGCAAAACATATTTGATGTTCTTTTTTACTATAACCATAAAACATAGGTCTAATTCCCATTGGGTCTCTTGCTGCCACTAACTGTTTTGTTTTGTTATCGTATAAAACAAGAGCAAATTCAGCATCTAAATATTTACATAAAATTTCAAGTTCATATTGTTCATATAATGGAATCAAAACTTCACAATCACTACCAGATTTAAAAGTATAGCTACTTTCTAATTTTGTTTTTAATGCTGGATAGTTATATATTTCACCATTACATACAAGTGTATAATCTTTATAAACAAAAGGTTGATTTCCATTTGTTGATAAATCCATAATTGATAAACGGTTAAATCCCCATGTTATTCCATGATCAATTGAGACATGTTGATAATCAGGCCCACGATACGCTGCTTTATCTAAAGCTTTTTGGAAAACCTGTAATTCAAATTCTTCACTTCCAACGACTAAAAAACCACACATTTTAATATCCCCCTTATAATTAAAAAACGCACATAGTGTGCGAGTATCGTGTAACATATAAATCCAAAGATATACATGGTACGGAAAATACTTCAAAGAGTACTCGATACCCGCTAGTTGTAACATAACTAGAGACGTTCTAGCCTACTTGCATTGCTTTCGGTAGACAGCTCGAAGGTGTTCTTCATATTTTCGTTCACTGCTAGTCTTTCACCTTCTACTAGCTCGCTGTTGCTTCGTAAAAATACTACTCTCCTTGTCTTTGCTTTTAACTTGTTTACAGTATAGTATAGGATTTATAAAAAATCAATAAGAATTAATTAATATGATAAAAAATATTTAATTTTATACAATTATAAAATGTGAATAACTTTTGAGACAAATTTGAGACAAAAAACATAAAAAAATCATGTATAATGTTAATGTCTAGAAAAATATAAATAAAGGAGTTTAAAAATGCCAAAAGATATACACATGTTAGTAAGTATGATTAATATGAAATTAAGAGATGATGATATGCAATTATCACATGTTCTTTCTGTTTATGATTTGGATGAAACTGAGTTTATGAAAAGATTAGATGAAAACGAATATTTTTATGATGAAAGTACAAATCAAATTAAAACAAAATAATTGTTTTATCGAAGAATAGTGATATAATTATGAATACTTAAACGGAGGGAATTTAAATGTTAAAATTAGAAGATTTTAAAGCGGCTAAAAAAAGAGTTGATGAAGTTATCTTACCAACTCATTTAATACATAGTGATGCCTTTTCTGAAGAATGTGGAAATGATGTCTACATCAAACCTGAAAACTTACAAAAAACAGGAGCTTTCAAAATTAGAGGGGCTTACAATAAAATTATGAAATTAGATGATGAAGCAAAGAAAAAAGGGTTAATTGCTTCTTCAGCTGGAAATCATGCACAAGGTGTTGCTTATGCAGCAAAAAAATTAGGGGTCAAAGCAACAATTTGTATGCCAGCACATACACCATTAATTAAGGTTGATGCTACAAAAGCACATGGAGCGGATGTTGTATTATATGGTGAAGCTTATGATGAAGCTTATGAAAAAGCTGTAGAATTACAAAAAAGTGAAGGATACACTTTTGTTCATCCTTTTGATGATGAAGATGTTATGGAAGGGCAAGGAACAATTGCTTTAGAAATTATGGAAGAACTTCCAGATGTTGATTATATTTTAGTACCAATTGGTGGTGGTGGATTAATTTCAGGTATTGCTTGTGCAGCAAAGCAAATCAATCCATCTGTTAAAATCGTTGGTGTTGAACCAGAAGGTGCAGCGAGTGCCCTTGCCGCAGTTGAAGATGATCAACTTGTTAAATTAAGTGAAGTAAGTACAATCGCTGATGGTACAGCAGTTAAACAAATTGGAGAAACTCCATTTGAATATATTAAAAAATATGTTGATGAAATCGTAACTGTAAGTGATTATGAATTGATGGAAGCCTTCTTATTACTTGTTGAAAAACATAAATTAATTGCTGAAGGATCAGGTATTTTATCATTAGCAGCTTTAAAGAAATTACATTGTAAACGTAAAAAAGTTGTTTCACTTATTTCAGGTGGAAATATGGATGTTATGACAATTTCTTCGATGATCAATAAGGGACTTATTTCAAGAGGAAGAATTTTAACATTCTCTGTACAATTACAAGATATTCCAGGACAATTAGAAGTTGTTTCTCATTTACTTAATGAATGTAATGCAAATGTTATTGGAGTTGAACATAACCAATTTAAAAACTTTGCTCGTTTCTCTGAAGTAGAATTAAGAGTGACTTGTGAAACAAATGGTGAAGCTCATATTCAAGCGATTGCTGATAAATTTAAAGAAAATGGTTATATTATTCAAAAAATTAACTAATCTTATAAACCGCTTAGGCGGTTTTTTATTTTCAATGAGGTGAAGATCATGATTTATAAATATTTTAAAGAGTGTAAAAAATTAATTGTATTGATTACTTTATTAGGCATGCTTATTGGTATGCTTTTTTTTATAACTAAAGATACACCACCAACACTGGTACTAAAAAAGAAAAAAATCAATATTGAATATGGACAAACTTATTATGCTAATTTTAAAGGCTTAGTGGATACAACAGGAATGAGTAAAGAGGAGATTTGTTATTTAAAAAAGAATGTAAGTATAACAGATAATCTTCAAAATGAAGATCAAAAAAGTTATCCAGCAGTAGGAAAATATAAGATTTTTATAAAATATAATAATAAGCTTTCAACGATTCAAATTATTTGTAAAGATACATTAGCACCTGTACTGGCATTTCCTAAAAATGTAGATGTTATAAAAGAAAGTGATTTAGAAAGTATTGATTTTAAATCATTGATCATAGCTACCGATTTATCACCATTAAAAGAAATTCAAATAGATACAAGTCAAATCGATATTCATAGAATAGGTGAATATCAAGTAAAAGTATTTGTAGAAGATATTTATAAAAATAGAAGAGAAAAAGAATTTAAGGTCAATGTTATAGAAAATAAACAAGAAACAACTAATTCTCAAAATAATCAAGAAAATAATATGAATAAGATTGAAAGTGAAAATAATAAACCGAATGAGGACATTACAATCTCTCAATCAAATGAAAAAAATAATGTAAAGGATCATTTAGATAATGATCATCAACAAACAAAGCCCCAACAAACGGTTTATTGGTATGAATGTTATCTTTGTGGATTATATGTTGATTCAAATGTTTCTTTAGAAGATGCTAAAAAGAAGTTTGATCAAACAAAGTGTACAGATGCTATTGAATTTTCAGGAATAGAGTGGAGACATAGTAGATTTCATTATGGAATTAATCATTCTTAGAAAATTGAAGGAGGAGTAAAAGTGAATTGTGTTTATAAGTGGATTTTAGGTCCGTAAGCAATCAGAGATTGTCTTTTTTTATTAGAAATTATTTATGATGGAGGAATATGAAATGAAACAGAAAAAAATATTTGATAAAGTTATGAAAATATTTGCAGTTATGGTGTTTATTTTATCTATGTGTTTTTCACAAAAATATGCAAATAATGTCGAAGCATGGGATAATAGTACACCTCATGAATTTACACGTATTAAACAAATTGATTATCCATGGTGGTGGTCTTCTAAAATAAGTAGTGCGAAAAAATGGTCCACTTATATGTGTAAGTATGATAATAAATATGCTTATTGTTTAGAAGCAAGTAAAAAATCACCATCAGCTGGAAAATACCCAGCTCAAGTGATTGAAAATAATGAGGCTGTAAGAAAAATTCTTTATTATGGATTTGGAGGACCAGGCTATGATCAAGCAATTAAAGAAATGTATACAGTTGAATTAAATTCTTGTGTTCCTGATGATTTTGGAGAAAAGCATGGTAACTTTGATGATGGTGCTTATTTGTTTACCCATATTTGGCTTTCTTATGCTTATGGCGGAGATTTAATGGGGTTAAACTTAAAAGATTTCAATGCTAAATGGCCAAATGCAGATGGTAATAGTGGTTATGGAGATAATATTTTATGGGGCTATAACTGGCTTATGAATCAACCTGATATTGGTTATGCTTATTTTAGCCCAAGTCAAGATGGTGGAGTTACAGCCTCTTTTAAGGCTGAATTTGATAAGGTAAATAAACTTCAAAAAACAAATACTGTTAAATTAGAAGGAACAAGTCACTCTACCATTCAAGTTCCTTTACAAAATAATGTTACACTATATAACGTAACAAAAGGAACGATGCAAACAGGGGGAACGGTAACTGTAAATGGTGGAGAAAGTTTCTATTTAACAGCACCATGCAAAAATAGTCCAGAAAATTATAAGTCAGGAAATATTGCGGGAAAAGGTTGTGAAATGTTTACTGCATTAGCTATTAAAGATGGTGCAGAAGGAACACAAACAGAAGGTTCATGGAATTTAGATCCTGATGGAAATAAATTAAAATATGAAGTTGAATGGTTGGATTTTGGAGCGTTACGCCTTTCTAAGGTAGATAATACTTCTGAATTTCAAAAAAATTCTAAATTTAGATTAATTTCAACTTCTTATACAGGATATGATGAAACTTTTGAAGTCACAAAAGATGAAAATGGAGATTATGAATTATTTATTGATTATTTACCTGTAGGAACTTATTCACTTACTGAGATTGAATGTGAAGATCACTTTGCACCTGTTGTTGCTAAATGGCAAGTGACAATTGTAAAAGATAAGACAACAAAGAAAATTGTTGTAAATACATTAAGACCAACAGGAACATTAAAACTTCAAAAGAAACTTGAAGATGCATGTCAAGGAGCTGTTGATCTTGCAGATAAAGATATTAAAAAAACAAAATATAAAGTTGTAGCAATGAATGATATTGTTGATACAGTATCTTTGAAAAAATTATATTCTAAAGGGGAAATAATTACTTTAGGAAGTGGAAAATGTATTGTTGATACAAATGATGGTCAAATGATTACTTATTCAAATGGTGTACAAGTTTCAAAAGGGGTAATGAATGAAGAAGGAATTATTTCTGTAGATGAAAATGGTCAATTAGAAATGACAGGAATTCCTCTTGGAAAATATCAAGTTGTTGAAGTTTCATGCCCTCAAGGTTATGTTTTAGATTCTACACCTTATGATTTTGAAATTACACAAAAAGATCATACAACAACAATTTATACAAACTCTCATGAACAAACAAATCAAATTACTAAGACAACATTTACTAAAACCGATGTTACTGGTGATCAAGAAGTTAGTGGTGCTAAAATGTCTATTACGGATTTAGAGGGAAAAGTTATTGATGAATGGATTTCATCTAATAAGGCCCATGAAATAGATGGATTAGAAAGTGGAAAAACTTATTATTTAAATGAGGATACAAGTCCAGCAGGATATGTAAAAGCAACGAAAATTGAATTTAAAGTCAATGAAGATGGAAAAATTCAAAAAGTAAATATGAAAGATAAAGTTGTAACAATTTCTAAAGTAACTTTAGGTGGTGAAGAAATTCAAGGAGCTTTATTACAAGTAATAGATGAGGAAGGAAATACAGTTGATCAATGGTATAGTGATGGAAATGAACATCCTGTAAGTGGGTTAGAAGAAGGAAAAACGTATACTTTACATGAAGATTTAGCACCTTTAGGATTTAATTTAGTAAATGATATATCTTTTACAGTTTCTTATGAAAAAGAAAATCAAAAAATAGAAATGATTGATACTTTTGTTAAAGTTTATAAACAAAAAGAAGATGGCAATTTGTTAAAAGGGGCACAGCTTACAGTTGTTTCTACAAAAACAAAAAATAGAATTGATCAATGGATTACAGGACAACATATTTTTGATATTAATGATGTTATGAAGAAAAAATTGTTAAAAGGGGATATGTGTCAAGGTAAAAATGAAGAAGGTATTGAATATAAAGTTGTTCCCCAATTAAAATCAAATGATTATTTTTTAATGTTGAAAGATGGAGAAGATGTGACATATTATTGTATAGATATTCAAGGAGATGAGACAGCCCACTTAATACAAGGACTTAATAGTGGGGAAAAATATATTTTAAGAGAAACATTGACACCTTGTGGATATGCAACAGCTAAAGAACAAATTTTTGAAATAAGAGAAAAGAATATTGTTTTAAAAGTTGTTGATGAAGATATTAAAGTGGATATTTCTAAAAAAGACATAACAAATAAAAAAGAATTGTCTGGAGCTCATTTACAAGTGAAAAATGAAGATGGAGAAGTTCTTGATTCTTGGATTTCAACTGATCAAGAACACCGCATTTGTCATTTGAAAGTTGGTAAAAAATATATTTTAGAAGAAACAATGGCACCTTATGGTTATGAAAAGAGTGAAAAAGTCGAATTTGTGATTAAAGATACTGGAGAAATACAAAAAGTCATCATGTATGATCAACCAATTATTCAAGCAATTAAAACAGGTGATAGTTCAAAGTTGAATTATTTTATAATGCTTGGTGCTTTAAGTGGAATTTGTATTTTTTTATGTAGAAAAAGGGATGTTAAATCCCCTAAATCTAAATGATTTCATCAATAAGACCATATTCTAAAGCTTCTAATGGATCTAAGTAGTAATCACGATCACAATCATGAATGATTTTTTCTAATGATTGTTTAGAATTTTCACTTAAAATAAGTGAAAGTTTTTTCTTTTGTTTGCATATTCTTTTAGCGTTTATTTCAATATCACTTGCTTGTCCTTCTAAAGAGGCAAGAGGTTGATGTATCATTATTTCACTATTTTTTAATGCACATCTTTTTCCTTTAGAACCTGCACTTAAAAGAATAGAAGCCATACTTGCTGCCATGCCGCAACAAATTGTGCTGACATCACATGAAACAAAGTTCATTGTATCAAAAATTGCTAGTCCTGCAGAAACACTACCGCCAGGTGAATTGATATACATGTAAATATCATTTTTATTATCTTGTGCTTCTAAATAAAGTAATTGACCAATAATTGAACTTGCCATGGCATCGTCGATAGTCCCTGTAAGTAGAATAATTCTTTCTTCTAAAAGTTTGGAATAGATATCGTAGGCATATTGATGATTTTTATCTTTTTCTATAACGGTTGGTATTAGATGCATAAAATAACCTCCATATGTAATTATAGAAATTAATAATAAAAATTATTCTTTGCACTGATGAAATAAGTAAAAATTTTTTTAAAAAAATAGTAGAAAATAGTGTAAGCGCTAACGATATAATGAAATGGGAATTATTAGAAAAATAAAGGAAAAATTAATGCATCTTATACAAGAAATCAACGTTGTAATAGTTGCTTTTGTGAAGTTTTTGACTTATAATAATGGCATAAAAGCTATTTACAAGGAGGAATATTAATAAAATGGCAGTAAAAGTAGCAATTAACGGATTTGGACGTATTGGACGTCTAGCATTCAGACAAATGTTTAATGCAGAAGGATATGAAGTTGTAGCAATCAACGATTTAACTAATCCTAAAATGTTAGCACACTTATTAAAATATGATTCAGCACAAGGTAAATATGCATTAGCTGATACAGTAGAAGCTGGTGAAGATTCAATCACAGTTGATGGAAAAGAAATCAAAATCTACGCTAAAGCTAACGCAGCTGAATTACCATGGGGAGAAATCGGTGTAGACGTAGTATTAGAATGTACTGGATTCTATGTATCTAAAGCTAAATCTCAAGCTCATATCGATGCTGGAGCTAAAAAAGTTGTTATCTCAGCACCTGCTGGAAATGACTTACCAACAATCGTATTCGGTGTAAACGAAGGTACTTTAAAAGCTTCTGACACTATCATCTCAGCAGCTTCATGTACAACTAACTGTTTAGCACCAATGGCTAACGCTTTAAATAATTTAGCACCAATCAAATCTGGTATCATGTTAACAGTACATGCTTATACTGGAGATCAAATGGTATTAGATGGACCTCATAGAAAAGGTGACTTAAGAAGAGCTCGTGCAGCTGCAGTTAACATCGTTCCTAACTCAACAGGTGCTGCAAAAGCAATCGGATTAGTAATCCCAGAATTAAATGGTAAATTAATTGGTTCTGCACAACGTGTACCAGTTCCAACTGGATCTACAACTATCTTAACTTCAGTTGTTGAAGGTGAAGTTACAGTTGAAGAAGTAAATGCAGCTATGAAAGCAGCAACTACTCCATCATTCGGATATACTGAAGAACCATTAGTATCTTCTGATATCGTAGGAATCACTTACGGATCATTATTCGATGCAACTCAAACTATGGTTAAACCATTAGACAACGGAACTACTGAAGTTCAAACAGTTGCTTGGTATGACAACGAAAACTCATATACTTCTAACATGGTTAGAACTATTAAATATTTTGCTGAATTAGCTTAATCTAGCGAAAAATATGCTAAATAAAAAAGGGCTTCAAGATAGAAGAAGCCCTTTTTTTTACGCCAAAACCCGCATGAAATCAACGTTTTTTTGATTTGCGGGTTTTTATTTTTTGTAAGTAAAATAATGCTCAAAAATGCCCTAAAAATGGGCTATACCAAAAAAATTCGAAAAAAGTGCAAAATTTCCACCAAAAAAGCATCAAAAAATCATTAATTTTTGATGCTTAAAATAAGTGTCTATTCAGGGTTATTTTTATAACATTCGACAAGTGGATAAAGGATATTCACAATCGAATTATAGGTTTTTTTATCGATAAGATTTTTTGTATTAATTGCGTAATCAAAAACCTTGGATAGTTTTTCTATACTTTGATGATCTTCGTTATAATCTCCTTTAGTAACTAATTGAATGTTTTTTTCAAATAAATCAATGAGTGTACTAGAATTATCTTCATCATCCAAATCAAAGAGCTTCAATACATATATTAAATCATTTTGATTTTTAATGTGCTTAACTATTTCAATATTCGCTTTATAAATAGCAATTTTAATTTGTTTTAATAATTCTTCACTAATCGATAGATTTCTATCAAAATCTATCCGCCAACAAAAATACTGTAAATTACCAATCAAGAAGTAATCTTCCATGATCATCACATCGGCATCTTCTCCGGTAAGTACTTCAACAGGTAATTGAAAATAAAACAAAGAGAAAGCAGGGATGAAAGATGAAAGAAATAGAATATATTCAAGTTGGAGATTATCAATTACCGAACTTAAAAGTAGAAGAAATGCATTTAAATCGCTTTGGAAGAGCAAAACTAGATTATTTAAAGAAGCATGATTATCTATTAAAAGTACAAAAAGAAGCTGATGATTTATATGACAGATTGGTTGAAGAATATAAGACCAAGTGGAATGTTACTGAAGAACTTAAATAAAACGATCAAATAAAGTGGGTTCAAATGATGAATACTATTAAGAGCTGTGTGGATGAAATTGTATATAAGACACTTTTAAATTAATAATGTAAGCTATTTTCAATTATGAAAGTAGCTTTTTTAGATAGGTGTAACTATTTAATTTTTTATTTTCGTGCCATAAAACTGACTTCCATGCCAGAAAGATACCGATTTAAAAGAAAATAAATAAAATAATAAGTGTAGAGAGGAAATATAAAAAATATTTCAAAAAATACTTGAGTATAAAGTGACTCTATAGTCTATGTTAAAGATGTCAAAGGAGGAAATGACTTATGGAAAAGAGTAAAAAGACATTAAAAATGATTGGAATTTGTATTATTGGACTTGTAATTGTGGTGGCTGTAAATATATTGAAAAAACCAGAAGATCCATTTAAAAATGATGATCGTGTTAAACTTGGATATCAACATGTTGAAGAAAGTGATATATTGAATAGTAAAGATTATGATTCATATTATGTTTATTTCTATGAAACAGGAAATGAAAAATGCAAAGATACAAATGAAGCAGTTAAATCTTATGTTAGAGGAAAATCAAGTATTTATGTATTCAATATGGAAGAAGCAAATGATATTAAAACAGGAAAAGATTTTGATTATAAAAACGTGACAGATTATAAAGGTATCACAGTAAAACAAGTACCAATGCTCATTCATGTAGAAAACAAAAAGATTGATCATGTTTATTACAAAGCAAGTGATATTAAAAAAGCATTAGAATAGTAGGTGAAAGTTATGTTGAAGTTTGCATTAGAAATGTTGTGGACAGAAAGAAAAAAAGCATATGGCTTGATTGTTTCTATTGTCACAACACTTAGTATTTGTTTATTGTTTTTACATTTTATTATTAATCCATATCTCGCTAAAAAGGTGACATATGATGATATTCTTGATTTTAGTGAACCTTATTGCATTATGTTGATGGGATTGTTTATTTTAATGGTTTGTGTTTCATTGATTTGTTATTCATGTAACTATTATATGAAACTTCATGCTAGAGAAATAGGAATGCTTAAAATGGCAGGATTTAATCAGGGTAAAGTAGTGCTTTATCAATTGATTCAAATGATTATGCTCATGGTTGTTTCAGTAATAATCACCTGTTGTTTGTCATTAGTGACAACACCAATCTTTTTAACAGTTGTTTATCGTTATTGTCATATTCATCAAAGTATTTTCTATTTTAACTTTAAATTATTTAAGATGTTAGGAATTTTAGTTGTTTGTATTTTAGTTATTTTAATCGCTATGCAAATCAACTATATCAACAATAATTCTTTATCATCACTTATTAAAGATAAATATATTACAACACAAAAAGAAGATCATCGTGTCTTTATCATTCCTGATTATATTTATATCTTAGGTTATTTCTTAGGACTTTATGCGATGTATGTAGGAGAAGAATTAGATGCAGGATTTGCGATTGCTTCTTGTATT
>NZ_PYLQ01000013.1 GCF_003024685.1 Faecalibacillus intestinalis
AATACAGGTTTATTGAATAACTATGTTTATCCACTTATAGGTGATAAAAAAATCCAATCATTTTCAACATTAAATGTCGATCAATATATTAATAAATTGACTAAAACTAAAAATGTGAATTATGGTGTAAGAAAAAATGCACCTCAATATGTATCGCCTAACACAATAAAATCAGTAGTAAAATTATTAAGATGTGCATGGCGACAAGCTCTTAGATGGGAAGTTGTAAAGAAAAATGTGTTCATTGATTGTAATTTACCTTATTGTGAATCTAAGGAAAGAGAAATATGGACAGCAACAGAAATACAGCATGCTTTAGAAATATGTGAAGATCAAATATTATATTTGTGCATAAACTTGTCTTTCTCTTGTTCACTGAGAATAGGTGAATTATTAGCACTTACTTGGGATAATGTATTTATTGAAGATGAAGATTTTGAAAAAGACAATACTAGATTAATTATAGATAAACAATTTGTTAGAATTGATAAGGAAATGATAGGTGTTTTAACTAAGGATGAAATCTATAAACAATTTGATACACAATTAAAAAGAGAATGTAAAACAGTATTGGTTTTAAAATCACTTAAAATGAATGGTAAAGCAAGAACTGTGTGGATACCTCGAACAGTTGCTTATATGTTAAAAGAGTGGAAGAAAAAACAAAATGAAATAAAAAAGAAATTTGGTAGTATCTATGATGAAAATGATCTTGTTATTTGTTTTGAAGATGGAAATCCAATAGAAAAAACAAATATTGAAAAAAGATTTAAAAAGTTTATAAAAGTGAATAATCTACGAGAAGTAGTATTTCATTCTTTGAGACATTCAAGTGCAACTTATAAACTTAAATTAAGCAAAGGGGACATCAAAGCAACCCAAGGGGATACTGGTCATAAATCAGCCGATATGATAACTAAAAGATACGCACATATTATTGATGAAGATAGAAAAGTTAACGCTACAAAATTTGAAGATGAATTTTATGCTTCTAATGAAACAGAGGAAAAAGATGATGCATCAGAATTGTTGGATATACTAAAAAATAATGATGCATTAAGAGAACAATTAAAAAAAATGTTATCTTTATAAATGGACTACAGGTCCATTTTTTTCATTGAATTTAAGGCTAAATTACTATAAAATTATTAAAAACAAGGGTTTTCCTAACAATGGCTGTCATAAGTGAGTTCGAATCTAACCGAGGATGAATTAGAAAACATAGTAAAATCAAGGCTTTTGAAGGAATATTTCAAACGAGAAAATTTGATGTTTTCTAACAGATTTCTAACAAAGACATAAAAAAACAGCAAAAAATAGATAAAATTAGAAAAATTATAAGAGATCAAGAAATCTTCAAAAGTGTTGGTGTATATAGACTTTAAGGGATTGGAGAAAAAAATCAAACTAAAAAAATTGGTGGTTGTTAGCCTCCTAAGCGATAGATCGGGTGTTCGAATCACCTCGAGGACGCCAATATGATTAAAAAGTCTTGATTTCTCAAGGCTTTTTTATTAATTGAAATTTGGCAATAGAAGTGAAAATAATAAATAAAAATTGATAGAAAGAAATGTGTAATGTAGATGATTGTTTAAATAGTTCAATTAATTACAATAGATGAGGTTGAATATGATAATAGGTTTTTTATTTACTATAAAGGGTGCATTTAATATATTGAAGGGGTTAAACTATTTTATTTTCAAAGATAATTTTAAAATGATTCCTATGGAATTAACATCTGTATATAAATCACCTGTTAGTGTTTATGAAATTACGTATATATATTGTTATCAATCTATTCATCAAGGAACGAATGTAAAATATAAAACCAAAGGACATGATTATAAAAAAGAAGTAGGAGATACTGACTTCTTTTATTATGATGAAAGATTACATATTGTTTATGAAGATGAAGAATATGTTACTTCTTATATGATTTTAGGAATATTTTTATTTTTATTTGGATTAAGAATAATTTTTTTGTACATATAAAAGAGGATATGATATTTTAAATTTAATGCAAAAAAGATTGTAGGACAGTATCTACAATCTTTTTTGTTCTATAATGAGAACAAAGCTCCTAATATTTGTATTTGTGTTCTGGTATCAGAACACAAGATGCTATTTGATGTTTTTTGTTCTATAATGAGAACATGAAATAATATGACATTTATCAATTGTATTTATATACAAAGATGATAAAATGAAGTCACAAGGGGGATTTGTATGGAAAAAGAATTGAATTGGGCAGTCATAGGAACAGGTGTGATTGCTAATGAAATGGCACAAGCTTTACAAAGGATGGATAAAACACTTTATGGAGTTGCTAATAGAACACAGGCAAAAGCTATTGATTTTGCAAAGAAGTATGGTGTTAAAAAAGTCTATGATGAAATTGATGAAGTGTTTGATGATGAAAATGTTGATATTATTTATTTGGCAACATCACATAATACGCATTATCAATTTATAAAAAAGGCGTTAGAACATGGAAAGCATTTATTTGTAGAAAAATCAATTACGTTAAATAGTCGTGAATTAGATGAAATGATAGCACTTGCTAAAGAGAAAAATTTAATTCTTGCAGAAGCCATGACCATTTGGCATATGCCAATCTATAAAGAATTATGGAAAATCGTGCAAAGCGGTGAACTTGGTAAAATGCAAATCATGACAGTAAACTTTGGAAGTTTTAAAGAATACGATATGAATAATCGTTTCTTTAATATGAATCTTGCTGGTGGGGCTTTATTAGATATTGGGGTCTATGCTCTTTCTGCAGTACGTAGTTTTATGTCTAAACAGCCAAATGAAATTGTAAGTCAAGTGAAGTTTGCACCTACAGGCTCTGATGAACAAGCAACGATTTTACTTAAAAATGAAGATCAACAAATGGCAACGATTGCTTTATCAATGCATTCAAAACAACCTAAAAGAATTATGATTTCTTTAGAAAAAGGGTATATTGAAGTTTATGAATTTCCTCGTGGACAAAAAGCAACGATTGTGGATGCTGTAACAGGGAAACAAACAGTTATTGAAAAAGGAAATACTGAAAAGGCACTTTATTATGAAATGTGTGATATGGAAGAAGCTGTTAGAAATCAAGATGATTCACATTTAAATTTAGAGTATACAAAGGATGTCATGGATATTATGAGTCAACTTCGTAAAGAATGGAAAATGCAATATCCAGGAGAAAAATGGTAAGGACAAATTTTTTGTCCTTTTCTTTATGCAATGATAAAATAAAGTAAATAAAGGAGGATCATTATGGATAAAGTATTAAAATTTTTAAAAGACGCAGAAACTTATTATTTAGCAACAGTAGAAGGTGATCAACCAAGAGTAAGACCCTTTGGAACAGTACATGTTTTTGAAGGAAAGCTTTATATTCAAACAGGAAAAGTCAAAGATGTTTCAAAACAACTTCATCAAAATCCTAAAGCAGAAATTTGTGCTTTTAAAAATGGAGAATGGTTACGAGTAAGTGGAAAATTAATCGAAGATGATCGTAATGAAGCAAGACAATCTATGTTAGATGCTTATCCAAGTTTACAAAAGATGTATAAAGCAGATGATGGCAATACGGAAGTTTTCTATTTTGAAAATGCTACAGCTATTTTTTCATCATTTACTCACGAACCACAAATTATTAAATTTTAATCATAAGTTATCTATTAAAGAAGCTATAATTATTTATATAAATGGACAAATAAGATGAATTGTCAATATATGGATAGATAAAGAGGATTATGCATTGTTGTTAATATTTCATTTAATATAATAGAATTAGATAAAAGAAAGGATGAAATATCTATGTTAAAGAATGAAAAAGGACAAGCAGTTGCACCAAAAACAGTCATAATGACAAAAAAAGATTTTGAAGATCAAGGAAATACCCGTGTTTATTGGTTAGGTGGAGGAGGAGCCATGATCAATGACCATGGAACAGTGATTATGATAGATCCCCTATTAGAAGGCTTTGATATGCCTTTATTGATTGATATGCCAATTGATGTAAAAGATGTACCGCATGTTGATGCTATTTTAGTATCCCATGTAGATAACGATCATTATTCAAGACCAACGTGTAGAGATTTAAAAGATATTTGTAAAGAATATCATACTTCTTATTATGTTGCTTCTTTAATGAAAGAAGAGTGTGGTGTAGATGGAATTGGACATGATATAGGAGATCATATTCAAATTAATGATATTGATGTTGAACTTACACCTGCTGATCATGCTTGGTAAAATCAAATTGCTAAATATAATTATCGTGTATGGGAAAATCGTGAATATTGTGGTTTCTATGTAAAAACACCAACAAAGAAAATTTGGTATGTAGGAGATTCTAAATTGATGGACTGTCAATTACATATGGACCCGCCAGATGTTATGTTCTTTGATTTTGCAGATAATCCTGTGCACATTGGTTTAGAAAATGCCTATAAACTTGCCAATATTTATCCAAATACAAAACTTGTTTTAATTCATTGGGGAAGTGTTGATGCACCTGAAGCAAGTGCCTTTAATGGAAATCCACAAGATATTTTAGACAATGTCGTTAATCCTGAAAGAGTTGTTATTTTATCACCGGGTGAAGAATATGTTGTTGATTAAGAAGTAGAAATCATGAAATACAGTGAAGTTAAAGATTTTAATTATGATGATTGTTTTAAACTTAGATGTTTAATTGTTGAAAAACATGACAAACATAAAGAACCATTTACGATTAGAATTTATATGGATGATCTTATTATCTTTCAATATATCATGCAAAGATGAAGGAAATGTTTCTCGTGGTAGAACCCTTCTTTGTACAAAGCAAAGTGAGTGTTGTTTTAGGTATCAAGCTAAGTTATGGTTATAAAGATTTATGTTTTAGCTTTAAAATCATCACTTCATCAACAAATGCCACTTGCTTGGAAAAAGGAACAATTTTTTTTACCAGCAACAACTGTTTTTATCAAATGTGCAAGAGAATACTTTAAGAGATGATAGAAATATCATCTATTTTAATACCTAAAAGGTATCGTTATTGATAAATTATAAGTATTAGATATTTAAAATAAAGCGAATTATAATAAAGATGTAAAGAAAGAGTGATACGAATAACAATTGAAGAAGCAAGTAAAAAATATAATATTCCAATTCATATCCTTAAAGAATATGAAAGTTGGGGATTGTGTTAAGAAGTTAAAAAAGTAATGGGATCTTGGCAATATGATGAAACAGACTTAAAAATATTAAGTTTGATTATGACATTATACGATTTAGATTTTTCGGTTTAAGAAATAGAAAAATATATGAAACTTTCTTTAAAAAAGAATGAAAATGAATGTTTAAAACTATTAAATAAAAAAAGAAAAGGAATCTTAGATGAAGTTCATCTAAAAGAAAAACAATTATCCAGAATTGATTATTTAAGATATGAAATGGATCGGGGAAATAAGAAATGAAAAAGATTTGTACATTGATGTAACCTTTACTTTTAGTTTTTACCTGTAGTGCTTGTAGTAGTAAAAAAGCAACCGCTAAAAAGAAAACAAAACACAAACAGATTTAAAGGAAGCCAATTCAAAATCATTAGTTATTTATTTCTCTTGGTTTGGAAGTACTCAAAATATTGTCAAGGAAATACAAAAACAAACCAATTCAGACATCTTTGAAATCATCCCAGAAGTAGCTTATAGTGATGACTATGATACGGTTGTTGATGATGCGAAAAAGGAATAACAAGAAAAATCAAGACCAAAGATTAAAAATAGAGTTGAAAATATTGATGAATACGAAACCATTTACGTAGGATATCCAAACTGGTGGGGAGATATGCCTATGATTCTTTATACATTCTTTGATGATTATAATTTATCTAACAGAACGATTGCACCATTTTGTACAAGTGGTGAAAGTAGATTGTTAGATACTGAAAAAACAATTCAAGTAGTGGTACAGTGGTAAAAGGATTGCACGTTTCAAAGTCAGCATTAAAAGAGGATTCAAACGATGTAAAAGAATGGGTAAATGAAATTAAATAAAAGGAGAGAAGAAGGATGAATTTATATGCAACAGATAAAGAATATAAAGAAAGATTTGATTATTTTTTAGAAGAAGTTAAAAATGATGAAGGAAATAAATTAGATGAACCTACTCGTTATTTAGCTATCTTATCCGTTTTAATGGGAAACCAAGGAATTTGTGCTTATGAAGAAGTTCTTGAAAAAGCTTTAGATGTTTTATCACCTATACAAGTTAAAGAAATGGTTTATCAAGCAACTGACTATTTAGGATATGGAAGAATGCTCGAATTTTTAAAAGTTACAAATGAAGTATTTAATAAAAAGGAAATCGAACTTCCATTACAGTCACAAACAACAACGACTATTGAAGATAGATTAGAAAAAGGAATTCAAGCACAAGTAGATATCTTTGGGGAACATATGAATGAAGCTTGGAAAAAAGCAACTGTCAATAAATGGTTAGCAGCTAACTGCTTTGGTGATTACTATACAAGAACAGGTCTAGATTTAAAACAAAGAGAAATGATTACTTTCTGTTTCTTATATGGACAAGGTGATTGTGTTCCTCAAGTTATGGCCCATATTCAAGGAAACTTAAATTTAGGTAATGATAAAGCTTTCCTTACAAATGTTGTTTTACAATGTGTTCCATATATGGGATATCCTCGTAGCTTAAATGCACTTGCTTGTATTAATAAAGTAGAAGACTAAATATTGAATATTTGTGGTATTGCAAAGCAATACCACTTTTCATATATAGAGGGGTGGGAAAACGATGGAAACTATTGTATTACAAGGAAGTCCAAATAGTAAAGGATCAATGAATATCCTCTGAAAACTTTATCAAGTGAGCAAATGAAAAGAGGTATGAAGTAAGAAGCTTTAAGGTTTCGAAAATGAATATTAAACCTTGTCTTGGCTGGGTTGCCAAATCATTATTACGTAATGATTTCTTTATGGACAAATATAGGATTTTATAACAAAAAAAGGGTTTAGCTGAACCCTTATTCAATTTCTATCCAATATCTTTGAATTGTTTTACTATCTTTAACAATTTCATTTTCTAAAATGGCACCATTGTTTTTAATTGATTTTGCAGAACCAATATTATCTTTATCACAAACAAGTAATACTTTATCAATATTTAACTTTTGACATTCTTTTAAAGCTAAACCGATGATTTTAGTTGCATAACCTTTTCTTCTTTCACTGGGTCTTACCCCATCTCCAATATGTCCACCATAATTTAATAAATAATCATTAAGTTCATGACGAATGTTGACGGCTCCAACCATTTTGTTTCTTTCTACATCTAAGGCGAAAAATGTTGAATCTTCTACCAAACCAGGTTTTGGATTTTTTAAATCAAGATTATTAATATAATAATCAAAATTATGATAATCATTTTTAAAAATAGAAGCTGGAGAAGTATTAGCTTCAGAATGATTATTATTATAATCAATCCACTCCTTCAACATATCAACAATTAAATCTTGATATTCATTTGATGCTTTTACTAATTTAATAGACATAATATAATCTCCTTTTATTGAAATATTTCTATTATTATAACATTTGTAGAACATAATAAAACCCTTTATTAAGTTGTACTTAATAGAGGGAAAGTGCGTATTATCTATTTTATTAAATATTTTAATAAATCTTTAATTGTGACAATGCCATAAAAACATGGGTTTTTTAAAACAATAATATCTTCATAAAAATGTGAATGTTCATTTTCAAGAAAAAGTTGACAAACATTTTTAATAGGAAGATGTGATGGAACAATCAAAGAATCTTTAAAAAGATTAGGTTCAACAATATCTAAATCACAAAGTATATTTTCTCTTTTTAAATAACCTAAATAATGTCCTTCATCATTGATAACATAAATTCTTTGAGTGGTATTATTTTCTTCAAAAATTTGATAAGCATTATTTATATTTTGATAGGTTTTTAATGTACAAGGGAAATGACAAAGAGAATCTATTGTAGGAATATCTAATGTTTTCTTATATTTGTTGTATAATTTTTTGATAGTTTCTTTGATATCTGGTAAAAGATCATCAAAATTATCAACAGGTTTCTTTAAATAATAACCTTGACCATATTCAATACCTAATTGAATTAAACATTCAAGTTCTTCCTTTGTTTCAATACCTTCAACAATTAATTTATAATGCATAACTTTACAATAGTTGACCATGACTTCTACCATTGTACGCTTATCTTTATTTAAATGAATATCTTGAATAAGTTCTTTATCTAATTTGATATATTCAGGTTGTGTATGATTGATTCTATTTAAATTAGAATAACCTGAACCAACATCATCAATAGCAATTTCAAAACCTTGACTACGATAATGTCTAACGGCTTGTTTAAATAAATGTTTATCCTCAATAGAAGTTGTTTCCGATAATTCAAAGACAATATTATTAGAATCTAAATGATATTTTTTTAAATATTCTTTTGTAAATCCTTGAACAAAATCTGAATCTAATAAAATATTAGCATCTACATTAATAAATAACTTCTTACCTAAAGGCATTTGTTGACTTGCTTTAATAGCACATTTACGACATAGTTGATCTAATTTCCATGATTGTTCAAGTGTATTGGCAATCTTGAACAATTCTTCAATATTAAGAGTACATGATTCTAAAGTGATACGGCTTAAGGCTTCAAAAGATACTATTTCTCCTGTTTTTAAGGAAACAATAGGTTGAAAAACACTTTTTATTTTCTTTTCATTAATTATTTTAAAAAATTCATTGATTTTCTTTTCGTTTAATTTCATTTATCTATCCTCTATTCTTTTTAAAATATATAGAAAGAAGAATGATATTTCTATCAATAAAAACTAAGGAAATTGTAAAAAATAGGTAAAAAGATTTTGTTATAATAAAACAAAGGAGAAAGCATATGAAAGAAATAGAATATAAAGTACTAGGTGTAGATGATTTAGAATTATTAGTAAAGATAAGAATAAAAGATTTAAAAATGTTTTCTAATCAAAAAATAACAAATTCTACAATAGAAAACATTAGAGTTTTTTATAAAGAAAAAATGTTAAAAGATGAATGTCATACATTGGTGGGCTATCATTTAAATCAAATTATTTCAACAGCTACAATTTACTATTATGATATCCTTCCAAGTAATGAAAATTCCAAAGGAAAAGTTGGACAAATAACGAATGTTTGGGTAGATGAAAATTATCGACATTTAGGGATTGGTAGATATATGGTAGAATATCTTATTGAAAATTATCAAAAAGATGTTGGAATGATTTGTTTGAATAGTTCAAAAGAGGGAATAAACATGTATTTACATCTTGGATTTAAAAAGAAAGATAATTATTTGATTTATAAGAATGGATAGTGTTGAATAATATTATTTACAATAACTATTTTTCTTTATAAAATTGGACGAGAAGTAAGTATACCGTTGCCAATATGCGGAATAAAAATGGTTGTAAGTAGTAATCCTTCACTATTGAGAGAGGGTTTTTATTTTATAAAAAAAGGAACATTAATTTTGTTCCTTTAAACTTTCTTTATAGCTTCTTCCAATAGGAAGATGTGTTTGTTCTTTTAAAATAACTTCTTGATTTTTAATTTCTTGAATAAATCTTTTGTTAATAATGTATGATTTGTGAATTTGAATAAAATCAAGAGATTGTATTTCTTTAATAAATTGACTTAATGTTTTTCTTTCAATCATTTCTCCATTAATAGAATGAATAATAATTTGATGTCTAAGTGATTCGATATAATAGATTTGTGATAATCTTATTTTTGAAGTAATTCCATTTCTTTGATAAAGATAATATTGAAAGTTTTTTTGAATTTGTTTTTGAATAAAATCATGATAATGAATAAATTGCTTTTCTAATTCATTATTAATGAAATAAAGATGTGTTTGCATTTGTAAACAAATGCTTACAAGATCAAAATCTTTAGGTCCAATAATATAAATAAGTGTACTATCTAATTTCTTAAGATGATTTAAAATATTTAAATCATTCTTTTTTTCTATTTCTACAAAATAAATATCTTGAATTGTTTGATGTGTATAATTCGTAAGTTTATATTCTATTTGTAAATCATTAAAGAATTGTTGAATAAGTGGTTCTATTTGTTTGTAATGTTTTGAAATAAGAGAAATTCTAATCATGTTTTTTCTCCTTTTCAATAGCTACAATATATTGATCAAGATTTTTATTTGAACGTATGACATCTAATAAATGATAAGAATCAATAAAACATACACCATTTTTTTTCATGAGTTCAATGCCTTTACTAAAAGTTTCTTTATCAGAACTTACTAAATTTTCAATAATATATTGAGAACCATCCAACATATTAAATTTAAACACAATTTTATTTCCAGAACCATTTACTAAATATTTTGATGGATAAAAAGAATAACGATAATAAGAGATTTGTACAAAATCAATTTGTGAAAGTTTTAAATTGATTTGATATCTAGGATATTTATTTTTAAAAAGAAAAGAATAAAGATACTTTGCTTTATCTAAATTTTTATCAAAATAAATGTATCTTAAATATTTTTGATCAACTTCCCACATAGTATTAGCGAAAACTATTCCTGGTAATACTAAACTATAAATTATTAATAATATAATAATAAGAACACCAAAAAACATTATTCTTTCATAAAAATGTTTATACATGATAAAGAAAACACCTAACCACCAAACAACAAAAAGTAAAATAACAAAGTTTAATAAGATGATTTTTCTTTTCTTTATTTTTCCAACAGTAACTTTCATAACTTCCTCCTGTACGCGTATTATAACATAGTTTTTTTATTTGGATTTTGTTGTTGGGGACAGGTTGATGGTTGTTGGTGCCTCTTTGCTATTTATTTAAAAGAATAGGATTAAAGTATAGATAAGGAGGAAAAGAAGATGAAGAAAAAGGTAATAATGATCGGTGTTGTTTTAATTGTGTGTTTAGGAACTATTTTTTATAATATGCAAAAGAGGGATCCTTATAAAAGTTATAATCATTTAAAAACAAGTGAAGTTTTAAAAGTAAAGGAATTTAATCGATATTGGGTTTATTTTTATTCAATGGATAATCAAGAAAGCATGGATTCTAAAAATGGGATAGCTCGTCTTAATAAGGCAGTAAGTAATGTTTATTTTGTGAAAATAAAGGATAAAGAAGTAGTTATTGAAAATCAAAAAGTTAAATCAGCTACATTACTTTATATAAAGGATCATCAAATAACAAAAGAATACAAAGGATTAAAACAATTAAAAGATCATAGTGATGAAATATTACAAATGAGTTGGTAGAAAAAAGTTTAAAGCTTTTTTCTACTTTTTTAGTATAATGATAAAAAAGAGGAAAAAGATGATGAAAGAAATAAAATTAACGGATATTAAAGGTGTAAAAGTAGGACAATATGAAAATCAAGAAGCAGCTACAGGATGTAGTGTTGTTATTGTAGAAAATGGAGCGACAGCTGGAGTAGATGTTCGTGGTGGAGGTCCTGCTACAAGAGAAACAGATTTATTGAATCCAATCAATATGGTGCAACAAATTCATGCTGTTATGTTAAGTGGTGGGAGTGCTTTTGGTTTAGATGCAGCTAGTGGTGCCATGCAATATCTTGAAGAACATGGTGTTGGTTTTGATATGTCTGTAGCAAGAGTACCAATTGTATGTGGTGCTTCATTATTTGATTTATCGGTGGGAAATTCTCATGTAAGGCCAGATAAAGAAATGGGGTATAAGGCTTGTCAAGATAGTGAAAATGATTTGATTAAAGAAGGAAATTATGGCGCTGGTTGTGGTGCTAGTGTTGGTAAACTTTTAGGATTTGAACATGCCATGAAAGGTGGTATTGGAACATATGGTGTACAAGTTGGAAATGTTCAAGTAGCAGGGATCGTTGCTGTCAATGCTTGTGGAAATATTATTGATTATCAAACGCAAGAAATATTGGCAGGTGTTAATATTGATAAAAAATGTGTTTCGGCTAGTCAAATTATTTTAGATCAAATGGATCAACTTAGAAAATTACCGGATGGTAATACAACCATTGGATGTATTGTAACGAATGTCAAACTGACTAAAGCACAATGTACAAAGATTGCTGGAATTAGTCATAATGGCTACGCTAAAAGTATTGATCCAGTTCATACAATGAGTGATGGGGATACAATTTTTGTATTAAGTACAAATGAAGTTGATGGAATGGTTGATGCTGTTGGTATTTTAGCTGTTGAAGTCATTTCTAAATGTATTCAAAGAGCGATTAAAAAAGCTAAGAGTGGATATGGTTTATTAGCTTATCAAGATTTGAAAAAATAATCGAAAAAGCATATAATTTTCTCGTTCGTATATTTTGATATTAAAAGAGATCTATAAGACTCTTATTAAGACATTTGAAATAGCGAATACCATAAAAACGTTGCATCTTTTATGAGCGACAGTAGGAGGATTATATGAAGTCGAAAAAGACACAGTACATGACTTCAATGGCTTTATTTTTAGCGATTGAAATCATTCTTGTTGTGACACCCCTTGGATATATTCCAATTGGACCATTAAATGCCACAACAATGCACATTCCTGTCATTATTGCAGGAATCGTATTAGGAAAAAAAGCAGGAGCTGAGTTGGGTTTTGTTTTTGGATTAACAAGTTTAATCAAGGCAACGATTCAACCAGGCATTACATCTTTTTGTTTTTCCCCATTTGTGACAATAGGCACAATGTCAGGAAATTACAAAAGTCTTTTGATTGCTTTTGTTCCTAGAATTTTACTTGGCTATTTAGCTGGACTCGTTTTTGGAATCATGAAAAAGAATAATCGTGAAAACTTAGGTGTTGTTGTAGGTGCTTTAACAGGAGCTATTACAAACACAGTGCTTGTTTTATCAGGAATATACATATTCTTTGGTGAAGCATACGCGAGTGCGGTAGGAGTGCAATACTCTACTTTAGTAACGGTATTATTAGGAGTTGTTTCTACAAATGGTATTTTAGAAGCTATTCTAGGGGCAATTGTTTCACTAGCTATCTACAAAGCATTAAAACCAATCTTAAAATCAAAGCAGGTCGATTGACCTGCTTTTTAAAGGAGATCTTTATGAAATACATATTTGTTAGACATGGAAAGACACATTTTAATGAAATACAGCTCAAACAAGGATGGTGTGATTCACCTCTTACAAAGCAAGGAATAAAAGAAATAGAAAATATGGCAGAACAGTTAAAGGATTATAAAATAGACGCTGCTTATACTTCTCCAATATTACGAGCAAAAAATACAGCACAAATAATTTTAAAAAATCATTCTGTTTTATTAAATGAAGATGGTCGTTTAAAAGAAGTGAATTTTGGTCTTTTAGAAGGATTACCCTGTTTATTTGTAGATAAACTTCAATTAGAATCTTCTAATTGGTTAGATGATTTACAAATGGATTATACTGGATATGAAGGTGAAAATGTTGAAGATGTAATTCAAAGACATTTTGAATTATTAAATGATATAGAAAAGAAATTTCAAGATGATGATACGATTTTAATGGTAGGTCATGGATGTTCTTTATATGCATTTATTAAAACGTTATTAAAAAATAAAACACTTGATTTTCCACAAAATGCCAGTGCAATTATAGTTAATAAAGTTAATAATGAATATCAATTAGAAACAGTATTGAATCCAAAATAAAAAATCTTGAAAATCTTGAAATAATCAATAATTTTATTGACATGAGTGGCATATGATGGTAATATCTACGTGCAATAAAAAGTAGTGGAAAGAAGAAGTGCCTACTTCTCGCCTGATTGATTTTGTCGATAGGCAAATGTCACTAAGATTTAATCTTAATGTCAATGGTGGGTACTCAGTGTGCTCACTTTTTATTTCAACTATAATAATTGGAGGTGGCTTTTATTAGCAGATTTGATAACAGAAAACCAAAACAACCTGATGATTTAGTAAACGAAAGAGTTCGTTTTAAGGAAGTGTTGGTTATTGATCAAAACGGTGATCAATTAGGAGTAAAAAGTAGTAGAGAAGCGTTGGATATTGCTTATGATGCAAATTTAGATTTAGTTTGTGTTGCACCTAATGCAAAACCACCAGTTTGTCGTATTATGGACTTTGGTAAATATCGTTTTGAACAACAAAAGAAAGCAAGAGAAATGAAGAAAAACTCTAAAGTAGTAACTTTAAAGGAAACTCAATTATCAGTAACTATTGATACTCATGATAAAAATGTTAAATTAAAAAGAACATTAAAATGGTTAGAAGAAGGAAACAAAGTTAAAGTTGCAATCAGATTTAGAGGTAGACAACTTGCACACGTTGATTTGGGTAAAAAAGTTATTGATGACTTTGTTGAAGAATGTGCAGAAGTTGGTCAAATTGAAAAACCAGCAAAATTAGAAGGACGTACTTTAACAGCTATATTAGCACCAAAAAAGAAAAAATAATTAATGGAGGAAACAATTATGCCAAAAATTAAAACACATAGCGGATTAAAAAAACGTTTAAAAAGAACAGGTAGTGGAAAATTAAAACGTAGCCATGCTTACATTTCACACTTATCACACAATAAAACTCATAAACAAAAGAAACACTTAGCAAAAGCTACAGTAGTAAGTGCTTCAGATTACAAGAGAATTAAATCAAGATTACCTAAATAATTTTAGTTAAAAATAAATACAGGAGGAATACACAATGGCAAGAGTTAAAGGTGGATATACAACTAGACATAGAAGAAAAAAAGTTATTAAATTAGCCAAAGGATATTTTGGAGCTAAACATAAATTATATAAAACTGCTCATGAACAAGTAATGCACTCAATGGCATATGCTTATAGAGACAGAAGAAACTTAAAAAGAAATATGAGAAAATTATGGATTGCACGTATTAACGCTGCAGCTAGAATGAATGATATCTCATATTCTAAATTAATGCACGGTTTAAAATTAGCTAATGTTGAAATCAACAGAAAAATGTTATCTGAAATCGCTATTTGCGATCCAGAAGGTTTCACAGCTATCGTTGAAACAGCTAAAAAAGCTTTAAATGCTTAATAAATCATGGACCAACTGAGTTGGTCCTTTTTTAATTATCATATTCGTTGACATTCTTTTTAAATAAGTATATTCTTAAATCATAGTAAAACGATAGGAATAAGGAGAAATGGAAAAATGAGCAAAGTAAAAAACAGTTTTTTAGACCTAGTAGGGAATACACCACTAGTAAGAGTAAACAACTTAATCAAGAAAGATGAATTGAAAGCGGATGTACTCGCAAAACTAGAATACTTCAATCCCGCAGGATCAGCCAAAGATAGAATTGCAAAAGAAATGATCCTAGATGCACTAGAAAAAGGATTGATCAATGAAAATACAACATTGATTGAACCAACAAGTGGAAATACAGGAATTGGACTATCAGCTGTAGCAACAGCATTGAATCTAAAGATCATTATTACAATGCCAGAAACAATGTCGGTAGAAAGAAGAAATCTTATGAAGGCATATGGAGCTGAATTAGTCTTAACACCAGGAAGTGAAGGAATGAAAGGAGCAATCGCCAAAGCAAAAGAATTGGCATCACAAATCGAAAACAGTTTCATTCCAGGACAATTTGAAAATCCAGCGAATCCAACAGCACACTATAAAACAACAGGACCAGAAATCTATGAACAAACAGAAGGAAAAGTAGATATCTTTGTAGCCGGAGTAGGAACAGGAGGAACAATTTCAGGGATTGGGAAATACTTGAAAGAAAAGAATCCAGAAGTAAAAGTAGTGGCAGTAGAACCAGCAAGCTCACCGGTATTATCAACAGGAAAAGGTGGAGCACATAAGATCCAAGGGATAGGGGCAGGATTTGTACCAGAGACATTGGATACAAAGATCTATGATGAAATCATTACAGTAGAAAATGAAGATGCATTTGCGACAGGAAAAGAAATGGCAAAGACAGAAGGAATCTTAGTAGGGATTTCATCAGGAGCAGCATTATATGCAGCTAAAGAACTAGCCAAGAGAGAAGAAAATGCAGGGAAGATAATTGTCGTCTTATTACCAGATGGTGGAGATCGTTATTTATCAACACCTTTAATTCAAGATTAGGGAAATTATTTTCCCTTTTTTTAAAAGGAGGATATAGGGATGAAAAATTTTCAATTCAAGATACAACAAGAAGTATTAGATTTAGGGGTAAAAATAAAAGGTGTAAGAATACATGGTATTAATAATACTGTGTATTTTTCATCTTTAAATGATTATATTGATGTTCATGTTAAACGTCTTTTAGAAAATAATACACTTGATACGTTAAAAGAAAATCAAATTATTCAAGGTTTTTATGATTTACATAAAGAAGTAGGAATTCCTAAAAGAAAGAATTTACCTGCAAGTGAAAATCTATTAAAGAATTTATTAAAAAAACAAGGATTTCATAAAATTAACCCATTAGTAGATATCTATAATCTAATTTCAATGGATACTAAACTTGCATTAGGGGCGCATGATTTAGCAAAAACTGAAGGAAATATTAGTTTAAAGTTAACAACAGGGAATGAAAACTATATTCCTTTAGGTAGCGAAGAAGCAAAAGTTGTTAAAGCAGGTATTTATAGTTATATAGATGATGCTAATGATATTATTTGTTTTAGTGAAATAAGACAAGTTGATAAAACTAAAGTCACAAATGAAAGTGAAGATATCTTTTTTATAGTTCAAGGAAATAAGGAAACATCTGATAAGTATGTAGAAGAAGTAGCTAAAGAATTGATTACAGTTGTGACTTATTATTTAAGAGGAGTAGGAGAAATTATTTAAGACATTTTAGAGCATATTCTAAAATATTTTTTTATTTTATGAAAAAAATCAAAATAAAAGGGTTAACATGATAAAATAATCAAGTCTTATCCAATTTTGCTAAATATGTCGAACTCGACATATTTTTTGTTGTTATTTAATGAAAGCGCTATTATAATGGAAAAAGGGAATTGGGGAGATGTCAATGAATCAAGAATATCAAGTGCTTGTTGTGTTAGATTTGTTGGTGACACAAATGAACAAATTTGCAAGTAGAAAACTAAAACCTTATGGAATCAAGTTTAATGAATTGAATATTATTCGTTTTATTGAAAAGGCGGATGGTCCGGTTTATCAAAAAACAATTTGTCAAGAATTTCAGCTTTCTCATTCAACAGTAGTGGGAATTGTTTTTCGCTTAGATGATTTAGGTTATCTTTTAATTGGTAATAGTCGTGTGGATAAAAGACATACGAATGTTACAATTACAGAAAAGGGAAAACAATTGATTCAAGAGACAGAAGATATCTATCAAGAAATCATAGGAAAGATGAAAGTGATTATTTCTGATGAAGAAATGAACACAATTATTCAATCTGTTGATCAAATCAAAGAATTATTTAAATAGGAGGTTATTATGGGAACATTTAGGTTTTCAATGAGAATGCTTGTTAAAGATTATAAAAAGAGTCTTTTTTATGGGATTACGTTAATATTTGCGGTTGCCGTATGTTTTGTATTTTTCAATATTATTAATAATCCAGATTTAGCTGATCAAGCGATTGCTAGAAGTGGTGGTACATGGAATGATGTACAAATGCCTTTTTCTTCAGTTTTGTCATTTTTAATTATTTGTTTTTGTTGTTTTATGATTTTCTTCGCAAATAATTTCTTTTTATCAAGAAAGACAACAGAACTTGCTATTATGGCTATGTCTGGTTCAGGGTACATTAATTCAACGATGTATGTTTTATATCAAACATTTACTTTGTTGATTCTTGCTACGCCTTTAGGAATTTTAATTGGGAGATGTGTGGTTCCTTTTTCAAATGATTACATGTATCAAATGTTAAGCGTTTCTAAAGATCCATCCATTATACCAAGTGAAGCTTATCTTTATTCCTTTATCTTAGTTGCCATTGTTTTATCAATGATTTGTGTTTTAACGGCAGGCTTTTTACATAAAAATGATATTCAAACTCTTTTAAGTCAAGAAAAAGAAATGAAAGTTAAAAAAAATACAAAAAAAGTGTTTCACTTACTTTTTTTGGAATCTATATTTTTGGAATTGTTATGATGTTTATGAATCCCCATGAACCAACTGCTTATATTGCACCAACGCTTGTAGGGTTATCGGGGGCAGTAGGGGGGATTCGATATGTATTACCAGATATTGTAAGGAATTTAAAAAGAGGAATTTTTCTTACAAAAAGATATATTCTTATTTCAATTTCTAATTTAAATTATTCAATTCAAAGATCACTTCTTTTATTTTCTTTAATGACGGTAGCTGTTACAGGAATGCTTGCCATTCTTGCTTCTAATATTCATTCACCACGTGAATTTACGACAGGAGTTATTGGTTATGTGGTCGTTATTGTTTTACTAGTTGTTTCGATTATTTATAAGTTATCGATGGAAGCTATGACTAGAAAAACACTTTTCTTGAATTTATGGAAAATCGGTTATACCAAAAAAGAACTTAATAAAATAGTACGACAGGAAGTTATTAGTTATTATTTTGTTTTGATTTTAATTCCGCTTGTTTATATTGTTTTTATATCAGGACGTTTTATTTATTATGGAGATATGTCACTTCAATTTGCATTTATCTATGTTTTATCTTATGTTATACCAATTATTATTTCAGGATTTATTACTTATGTTCAATATATCAATGCAGTAGTTAAACCAATCAAAGGAGGAAAATAAAATGGAAAGAAAAGAAATACTTGTTGCTGATAAAATTACAAAAATTTATGGAATTGGAACAAAAACACTTTATGAAGCTTTACATGAAGTTTCACTAACAATGTATGAAGGTGAATTTGTGTGTATTATGGGACCTTCTGGGGCTGGTAAATCGACCTTCATTAATAACCTTTCAACTATTGATATTCCTACAAAAGGAAAAGTCTTTATTAATGGTAAAGAAGTACGTGTTATGTCAGAAGGGGAAATTGGTAAGTTTAGATATGAAAATTTAGGTTTTATTTTCCAAGAATTTAACCTCTTAGATAGTTTAACTATTTTTGAAAATATCGCTGTACCACTAACTCTTGCAAATGTGGATAAAAAAGAAATTACCAAAAGAGTCGAAGAAGTTGCTAAAAAACTCGATGTAGCGCAAACTCTTGATAAATATCCTAATGAATGTTCAGGTGGTCAAAGACAAAGAGTAGCTATTTGTCGTGCTTTGGTTACTAGTCCTAAATTGATTGTTGCTGATGAACCAACTGGAAATCTTGATAGTAAAAACTCTCATGAAATTCTTTCTTTATTTAAAGAACTTAATGAAAAAGAAGGTGTCTCTATTTTAATGGTAACACATGATAGTAAGATTGCTTCTTATTCTTCTAAACTATTATATATTAAAGATGGCATTATTGATCGTACGATTGAAAGAGAAGGATTATCACAAAAAGAATATTTTTATAAAATAGTTGATATTAATTCAAGTGAATCACAAGAGTTGTTTGAATAATGGGTATCATTAAACTTGCATTTGTTTCTTTAAAGAAAGATATGTCAAAAAGTATCTTTTACTTTTTGACCTTTCTTCTTACAACTATTTTTATATTCTCTTTTTTTAATCTTACGTTTAATCCTTATTCAGGCATTCATTTGGGAAAAGATGATACAACCTTTGTGACGCCCGTTGCAGTCTTTGTGATTGTTATTGCTATGCTTTGTGTTTTTCTCGCAAATAACTTTTATGTTTCTAATAAAGGAAAAGAAATTTCGATTATTTTGATGTCAGGAGCAAGTATTTATCAATTAGGCTTCTACTTATTTTTACAAGTTTTTACAATCATGCTTTGTGCGATTCCTTTAGGTCTTGTTTTAGGTTATTTACTCATTCCAACAATCAATTCATTATTTATGATGACTTTTAAATATAGCGGACAGCTTTTCTATTTATCAAGCCAAACTTTTCCAGCAACATTTATGATTCTTGCTTTTGAAGTTATGTGGTGTTCTATGTTGAATTTAGGTTATTGTGTAAGAAGTACGATTAATTCTATGATTCATGATAAAAATAAAATAGATTTAAGTGGTTTAAAAGGTCCACAAATTACGAGTAAAGTTTTTATTATTCTTTATTTTGTGCCAATGGTTTTATTCTTATTTGTGAAAGATTCAACTTCTTATATGTTTATAGCTTTATTTGGCTTGATTGGTATATCAGGGCTTATTAAAAAAGTATTACCAGAATATATTCGAAAAAGACAAAGAAATAATTCATTAGAGAATTCAGAAGATTTAATTTCATTAGGATTTTTTCATAGTGATATTCAAAAAATCTTTGGATTATTGCTGATTTCGTTGCTTTCCTCTGTTTTACTTACTTGTATTATCGTTTATACAATAAAACAACCACTTGTTTCAATGGTTGCTTTAATGTCTTATGTTTCAGTGATGATCTTAATGTCATTGACGATTGTTTTTAAAATAGGAATGGAGCTTTCTAAAAGAAAAGGTAATTTTGAAAATCTTTGTCGTTTAGGTTTTTCTCTTGAACAATTAAAAAGAATCATAAAAAAAGAAATGATTTGTTTCTATGGTGTTATTCTTTTACTTCCATTATCCTATCAAATCATTATCTTATGTAATTTACTTCTAAGAGCTAAAATTACGTTTTATTTATTTTTAATTATCTTAATTATACAAATTGTTCCTTTATTTATAAGCTATTTATTAAGTATCAAACTTTATAAAGGCATTTTACCAACTTCAATCATTATGGAAAAATAATTATTTAAAGAATCTTTTAAAAAAGGATTCTTTTTTCTTTACTTCAAAAGGATTACAAGGAGAGTCGGTCTTTAAATCATAAAATGTGACTTCTTGGTTTGTGGTTTCAAATACACAATAAGTAGGATGAGGGTACTGACCGCGAGGAAAAGTCATACTTCCTGGATTGATAAAAATTGTGTTTTCTTTTTTATAATAAGTTGGATTATGTGTATGACCAAAACAAACGACATCTAGATGATGATTGGAAGCATACGCTTCAAGTTCATAAGGGGATTCATCAATGTGGAAAAGATGTCCATGACAAATAAAGAATTTCAAATGATCAATATCCAGTGTTAGATCTTTTGGTAAATCAACAAAATCATTGTTTCCTCGAACATTATAGAAGTGATCTACTTCTAAAGGAGTATAAGGCATATAGATATCACCACAGTGAATATAATAAGATGCTGGATGATTTTTAATAAATTGTAATAGGGTTTGTTTGGTCATGGAATGACTATCGGATAAAATCATAATTTTCATAAATAACCTCCTTAAATATGCTATAATTATTTTATCATAAAATAAGAAAGTGAGGTATTTTATGTCAGCATTTATACAATTTAAAGATGTGAAAAAAACTTATAAAGTAGGAGATGTTGAGATTCATGCCAGTAATGGTGTCAATTTTGAAGTTAATAAAGGTGAATTTGTGGTTATTGTTGGACCGAGTGGAGCAGGTAAAACAACGATCTTAAATCTACTAGGAGGAATGGACCAACCTACAAGTGGTTCGATTATGGTTGATGGTCAAGATGTTGCGCGTTATGATGAAGCAAAACTTACGCAATATCGAAGAGATGATATTGGTTTTGTGTTTCAATTTTATAATCTTGTGCAAAACTTAACAGCTTTAGAAAATGTTGAACTTGCTTCACAAATATCTAAAGATCCTTTAGATGAAAAAATGGTTTTAAAAAGGGTAGAACTAGAAAATCGTATGAATAACTTTCCTGCGCAATTATCAGGTGGAGAACAACAACGTGTAGCAATTGCTAGAGCGATTGCGAAAAATCCTAAATTGCTTTTATGTGATGAACCAACGGGAGCTTTAGATTATTTAACAGGGAAAGCTATTTTAGCTTTGCTTAGAGAAATGTGTGATAAGTATAAAATGACAGTTATTGTGATTACTCATAATAGTGCTTTAGCCCCAATGGCAGATCGTGTGATTCATTTAAAAAATGGAAAGGTTGATCAAATGTTTTTAAATGAACATCCTCAACCTATTCAAGAAATTGAGTGGTAATAATGAAAAGAAATGCTTATGTTAAAAATCAAATAAGAATTATTAAAAAAACAAAAGCACGATTTTTATCTATTTTTTGTATTGTTTTTTTAGGGGCTTCATTTTTTGCAGGACTTCGACAAAGTCCTTTGATTATGAAAGAATCAATGCACGATTATTTACAAACATATAAATGGAATGATTTGAACTATATTGCAACATATGGTTTTGATGAATCTATTATTCAAAAAGTTGAAAAAGTAAAAGGAGTAGAAGCTGTTGATTATGGTTTTCGCTTTGATGCTTTAATGTCATATGATGAAAAAGCAAATATCGGGATGACAGTTTATAGTGATGATGATTTTTCAAAGGGGGTAGACCTACCTGAATTATTAAAGGGAAGATACCCTCAAAAAGATAATGAATGTTTGATGGATTATCAGTATATAAAAAAATCATCTTTGAAATTAAATAATCAAATTACTTTAGAAAATGATTATGGTAAAAAAGAATATAAAATTGTAGGAATCATTAATGATAGTCGTTATGTAAGTGATTTAGAAAGAGGTACAAACAGTTTAGGTGATGGGAATAATAGTGGGTTTATTCTTGTTTTAAATCAAGGAAATGAACATATGGCTGTTCCTGATGAATTGTTTGATTTACATGATCAAAAGACTTTTTATAATGATTTGCGTATTCATTTAAAAAATGAAAATCATTTATATGAATTTGATGATGATTATGATGAGTATGTAAAACCAATCAATAAAAAAATCAAAGCAATTTTAAAAGATTATAATCTTGTTTTTTACAATCAAACAAAAGAAGATGCTTTGAATAAAATAGCTGATGGTGAAAAAGAGTATCAAGATGGTCTAAAACAATATCAAGAGGGAATGGATGCTTATCAAAATGGTATGAATCAATATCTTGATGGTAAAAAACAATATGATCAAGGATATCTTCAATATCAACAAGGCTTAAAAGAATACCAAAGTGGTTTAAAACAATATCAAGCTGGTTTAAGTCAATATCAAACAGGGTATCAAAAATACCAAGAAGGACTTAAACAATACCAAGCAGGTTACCAGACTTATTTAGATTATGTAGAAAAAGTTGATCAATATGATACATCTATCCAAACTGTTGAAGCTGCGTTAAGTCAATTTGGTGGTTATGAACAAGCTAAAAATATTCCAAGTGATTCACCTTATTATCAACAAGCACAAACTTTGATTGCAAGCTATGATCAATTAAAACAAAATGAATCACAAATAAATACTTTAAAAACACAATTACCTGTTATTAAACAAGAACTTGATCAAAATAAAACGGTTTTAGATCAAACAAATGCTCAACTTGTACAAAGTAAACAACAATTAGATACCTCAAATCAAAAAATAAAGGCTTCTAAAGCTCTTTTAGATCAAACAGGAATCAAACTTGCTGATTCTAAAAAACAATTAGACGAAGCTAAAAATACTTTAGATAGTAACTTACCACAATTAGAAGAAGCTAAAGTAAAATTAGATCAAGCACAAAGTGATTTAAATGAAGCTAAACAACAAGCAGCTGATTTACAAAAAGGAAAGATCATTACCTTAACTAAAAATGAAAGCGCAGCAATCTTAAGTTATAGTGGTAACTGTGATTCAATCTCAGCTTTATCAATTCTGTTCCCAGTGCTCTTTTTCTTAGTAGCAGCTCTTGTTTCAATGACAACAATGACAAGAATGGTTGAAGAACTAAGAGTACAAAATGGAACATTAAGAGCGTTGGGCTATAAGAAAAAAGATGTGATTATGCAATATTTGATCTATGCTTTTCTAGCAACATTCTTTGCTAGTAGTATTGGAATTGTTTTTGGAACATATTTCTTTCCAAGTATTATTTACTATTTATATCGTATTATGATGTTTGATATAGGAGCACCAACACGTATTATTTTTGAACTAGCAACATGTATACAAACATATATTATTTCAGTCGTGATTATTTTATTTGTCACTTTTATGGTTTGTTATAAAGAATTACAAGCTGTTCCAGCGCAAATTTTAAGACCGAAAGCGCCTAAGCTAGGGAAAAGGATATTACTTGAAAGAATTACTTTTATTTGGAAGAGATTATCATTTAATCAAAAGGTAACAATGAGAAATATCTTTAGATATAAAAAGAGATTCTTTATGTCTGTTATTGGAATAGCAGGTTGTACAGCACTGATCGTTGTTGGTTTTGGAATCAAGTATTCCGTTTCTCCACTAGCAAGCGAACAATATGGCAATATGTGGATTTATGATGGTGTTGTAAATTATAAAGATGATTTAACAGCAACGACAAAAAAACAAGCACAAGATGATTTTAAAGGGCAATCTCAAGTGAAATCAACAATGGGTATTTACAATAAAACGATCACGATTGATCAACAAATGGTAACAGTTGAAATTCCAAGTGAAACAAAAGATTTTGATCAATATATTCATATGAGTGATTATCAAACAAGCAAGACTTTAAATCTTAAAGATGATGGTGTTTACATCAATGCAAAACTTGCTGAAATATTAGATTTAAAAGTTGGTGATCAACTTACATTATCATTAGATAATAAAGATTATAAAGTAAAAATTGCAGGTATTTATAAGCTTTATTTTAGACATTATATTTATATGTCTCCAAAATACTATGAAAACTTAACCAAAGATGAAGTTCATTATAATAGCCAATATTTTAAATTAAATAAAAAAGCAAGTGAAAAGAAACTTACAAATTATTGTGATCATCATGAAAATATTACTTCTATTCAATATGTCAGTGGTATTTCAGAAGGATTCTATAGTCAAATGGAAAGTTTAGATAGTGTTGTCTTTATTTTAATTGTTTGTGCAGGTGCACTTGCGTTTATTGTTTTATATAATCTAACAAATATTAATATTCAAGAAAGAAAAAGTGAAATTGCAACGATTAAGGTTTTAGGTTTCTATCCAAAAGAAGTCTATGATTATGTCTTTAGAGAAAACATTATTCTAGCCTTTATTGGTTCGATTGTTGGACTTGGTCTTGGTAAGATTATTCATGCTTATTTGATTAGAACGGTTGAAGTAGATATGGCGATGTTTATTAGAACAGTTAATATCAGATGCTATATGATTGCTATTATTTTAACAATGGCATTTACATTCTTGATTAATCTTTATATGCGAAGAGTTCTTAAAAAAATAGACATGGTTGAGTCTTTGAAAAGCATAGAGTAATCATAAATATTATTTAGGATTACGTAAAATTAAGGATTTTTTCAAAAAAAATTAAAAAAAACTGAATCTTCTAAATCCATTGCTATGGTTGACATTCAAGGGATTTACTACTTGTATAGACAGGACAAAGGGTGGATTTTTAGTTGATTTTACGTTATAATACGTTTGTATTTGTTGAAAGGAGGAGACGAATGGAGAGAAATATTAAGGAAAGAGTTAGTCAATATGTAGATGAAAACAAAGTCAAAGAGAAGTTAACTCAGTTTTTCCAAGAAAAAATTGTCAATAGAAAAGCGATGTTTATACCTATTACAGGTGTTGCAACATTTATGTTAGTAGGATACGCTGCTGCTGATACAAAAGCACCAGAAATCACATCTGATCAAATTGAGGTTCCTTATGGAGAAAAATTTGATGTTGATACTGTAGATGTAACTGACAATCGTGATAGCAAAGATGACATTCAAGTAAGTGCTGATCTGGCATCATTAAATGTTGAACAATTAGGGGATTATAAGGTTACTGTAACAGCTACTGATTCATTTAATAATGAAA
The DNA here is from genome assembly GCF_003024685.1 of Faecalibacillus intestinalis. GTDB lineage: Bacteria > Bacillota_I > Bacilli_A > Erysipelotrichales > Coprobacillaceae > Faecalibacillus > Faecalibacillus intestinalis. The sequence continues at coordinate 25,911 of NZ_PYLQ01000013.1, forward strand.
CAACAAAAGAAGTTACAGTAAAAGTAGTGGATCAAGAAGGTCCAAAATTTGAAACTTTAGGTTCAAATGAAGGTTATGTAGTTGAAGTTCCTGTTAATGGAAGTAGTGATTTATCAAGTTATGTAAAAGCATCTGATAATGTAGATGGTGATGTAACACCATTTATTGAAGCAGATAAAACTTTAGATACTTCTAAATTAGGGACACAAACAATTACATTAAAAGCCACAGATGTTTCAGGAAATGAAACAGAAAAAACAATTGATTTTGCTGTGACTGATGATGATGCACCAGTAGTTACATTGAAAAATGGTGCAGATGTTACATTAAATTATGGGTCAGATTTTAACTTATCTGATTATGTAGATGTTACAGATAACTTTGATGGTGTCATTCAACCTCAAGTAGAAGGAAGCATTGATAACCATAAAGAAGATGGTGTACAAACTTTAACAATTAAAGCAACTGATTCATCTGGTAATGAATCTTCTGCTCAATTGAATGTTGCTGTAAAAGATACAGAAGCACCAAAAATTTCTTTATCAAAATCAGAAGTTTCTGTAAACGTAGGAGCAAGTTTAGATTTATCTAACTACTTATCAAGTGCAACTGATAATAAAGATGGAGATGTAAAAGGAAAAGTATCAATTCCTTCTGTAAGTACTTCGAAAGCTGGTTCTTATACAGCTACTTATACAGTAAGTGATGCTGCTGGAAATCAAGGTAGTGCGTCATTAACTGTAAAAGTTAATGCGGTACGTACTTCTTCTAAGAAAGGTTCTGCAGCTACTGGTACTACTTCTAGACCAAATTATTACGGAACATCAGTTGTAGGTGCTGCCTATTCAAGACTTGGGTGCCCTTACGTATGGGGTGCTGAAGGACCAAATACATTTGACTGCTCTGGTCTAGTAAAATGGTGTTATGCTAAAGCTGGTAAATCTTTACCACATTCATCAAGTGCGATGAAATCATCTGGTACTGTAATCAGTATTTCGAGTGCACAACCTGGGGATATCTTATGGAGACCAGGACATGTAGCAATTTATATTGGTGGTAACCAATACATTCATGCTCCACAAACTGGAGATGTTGTAAAAGTTTCATCTGGTGTAAGTAGCTTTACATGTGCAATTAGACCTTAATATTAAAAAGTCGTGGAAAAATCACGGCTTTTTTTGTACTTTAAAAGAATATATTTTTAATAATGAATGAAATTAATTATTGATTGTTTGGGTATAATAAAATTGAAAAAAGATTGATAAATTCTACAAATTTGCATTTTTAAATAAAATGTGTTATAATAATAAACGGTTAAAAAATTCAAAAGGAGAACATTATGAAAACAGACATACAGACCAAGCTCAAAACATTGTTTGATGAGAAAATTAAAAACAGAAAAGCAATGTTTATTCCAATCGCTGGGGTAGCTGCATTTATGTTAGTAGGTTATGCTGGTGTGGATCATGAAAATCCTGAGATTGTATCAAGTCATATTCAAATTCCTTACGGTGAAAAGTTTGATACGGATGCAGTTGATGTTGTTGATAATCATGATAGTAGAAGTGAGCTGTTAGTAGAAGCTGATGATGATTCCTTAGATGTTAAACAATTAGGAACATATCAAGTTGAAGTGCGTGCAACAGATCAGTTTAATAATACTGATGTTAAAACAATTCAAGTAGATGTTGTTGACGAAGAAGCACCAAAATTAAAAACGTTAGGTGCAAATGATGGATATTATATTGAAGTACCAGTTTATGGTAGTCAAGATTTATCTTCATATATTAAAGCAGTGGATAATGTAGATGGAGATGTGACACCATTTATCGAAAGTGATAAACAATTAGATACTTCAAAACAAGGAACACAAACAATTAATGTTTCAGTAAGTGATAATAGTGGTAATACAACTGAAGAAGCGTTTAAGTTCTTTATTGCTGATATGCAAGCTCCAGAAATTACTTTAAAATCAGGAAGTGATATTACAGTAGATTATGGTAGTGAATTTAAATGGCAAGACTATGTATCAATTAGTGATAACTTAGATACAAATATTCGACCTAAAGTAGAAGGAACAATTGATACTAAACAATTAAATCAACAAAAAGAAATGACAATTATTGTTACTGATGGCGCTGGTAATTCATCAAAAGTAACATTGAATGCTACTGTTAAAGATATTACTGGACCAAATATCGTTTTATCAACAAATAAAGTATCTGTTGATAAAGGAAGCAATGTTGATTTAAAATCATATATTACATCTGCCGTAGATAACTTAGATGGTGATATGAAAGATAAGATTTCATTCAATACAATTGATACTTCTACAACAGGAGTAAAGACAGTCACATATACAGGTGTGGATTCAGCAGGTAATAAATCAGAAGTACAATTACAAGTGGAAGTAACATTCTCTGGAGAAAGAATTGTTAATACAGGTCTTTCTAAAAAAGGATGTCCATATGTATGGGGATCAACAGGCCCTAATTCATTCGATTGTTCAGGATTTACACAATGGGTATATAGACAAAATGGTATTTATATTCCAAGAACTTCATCAGAACAAAAAGCTGCTGCTAAAAAAGTAGTAAGTTTATCTGAACTTGAAGTTGGAGATATTTTATGGCGTTCAGGACATGTAGGAATTTATATTGGAAATGGACAATATGTTCATGCACCACATACAGGAGATGTTGTTAAAGTTTCTTCTGGTGTAGGTAAATTTACATGTGGACTTAGATATCAATAAAGGTTTCGATTTGAAACCTTTTTTTTTGCCTTTAAAAACGATATAATATACCTAAAGAGGGTGATTTTTTTGTATATTGCAACAAGTAGTCAATTAAAAAGATATGATCAAGCATTGTTGGATTATGGCTATTCAATTGAGCAATTAGTAGATAAAGCCAGTGATTGTTTATTGAAACATTTTGATAAGTATCAACATATTATGATTGTTTGTGGGCCAGGGAATAATGGTGCTGATGGGATTTCATTAGGAATTAAATTACACCAAGAAGGTAAAGAGGTATTACTTTGCTTAACGGGAAAAGAAGAAAAACTCAGCCAAGCAAATAGATATTATCTTGATCAAGCACAATCTTTATCGATAGAGTGTTTATTTGTAAGTGAAGAAACACTTGAAGAATTTCAAAAAAGTGTTCCACATTTTGATGTGGTAGTTGATGCATTATTTGGCTTTGGACTTAATAGTGATTTAAGAGGAATTGTTAAATATGTTGTTGATCTTATAAATAATATAGAGGTAGATGTTATTGCGATAGATATTCCTACAGGTTTAAATCCTGATACAGGAAAACCTTATAATAGCTGTATTTGTGCGTATCAAACAATAACGTTAACAGCTTATAAGCTTGCTTTTTTAAATCCAGAGAGTGAAATGTATACAGGGAAAGTCATTTTAGAATTATTAGACGCTAAATCTTTTCATGAAGAAATGCTATTTTCACAACCAGTTGATTTTAAATGGGCCAAATATCATATAAAAGAACGTTTCTATGATGGACACAAAGGAACTTATGGAAGAATTATGCATGTAACAGGGTGCTATCATTATCGAGGAGCTGCACTTTTAGCAGCTAAAGCAGCTGTTTATACAGGAAGTGGATTAGTTACGGTTTGGTCTAATGAAAAAGTAATTGATGCATTAAGTTTGTTTTGTCCTGAGGCGACATCGTGTCAAAGACAGTATTTTGATGAACATTTATTACAAGGAAAAGAGGCAATTCTTATAGGAAGTGGACTAGGTTTAAATGATGATAGTGAACGCTTTGTCTGTGAACTTTTAAGTCATACACAAGTTCCAGTTGTGATTGATGGTGATGCCTTGACCATTCTTGCAAAACATCCAGAATTATTAGAAAATCATCATTCCTCTTGGATTTTAACACCACATCATGGAGAATTTAAAAGATTTGTGAATTTTAACCAAACAAGTGAACTAGTGGATCAAGCGAATGCATTTGCAAAAAAATATCATGTTACCTTAGTTTTAAAAGGTCCACATACTCTTATTAGTGATGGAAATGAAACATATCGTATTATGTCAGGAAATAAAGGAATGTCATCTGCAGGTATGGGGGATACACTTGCTGGAATTATTAGTAGCTTTTTAGGACAAGGTTATTTGCCAAAAGATGCGGCTATTTTAGGAACGTATTTACATGGTTTATGTGGTGATGAAGTCTATAAAGAAAATTATACGGTTGTTGCTTCAAAAGTAATTGACCAAATTCCTCAAATGATGAAAAAAATGAAAAAAGATTGATTACGAAACGTGTTCGTTTCGTAATTTTTTTTACCTTTTTTAAAAAAAATAAAAAGAAAAACATCCAAAAATTGTCTATATAATAATAGGAGGAAAAATTATATGGACAAAGTACTAGAAATCACATCAAACGATCATATTATTATGATTAATAAACTCTGTAAAAGAATATTAGGACATCCTGAAATCTTAGGAAGAATCATTAAAGGATTTATTAAAGAAGCTGAGGATGTATTTTTAGAAGAAATCATTGATGATGATATACTTAAATAAAGATCATAATATCAAAGATAAGTATGAAGATAGTGATTGGATAAAGACACCGTTAGTCATCTTTTTAAATAATACATACGATCTTTTAGTAAAAAAAGAAGTTATGAAAGAATATGGATTTGAAGAAATAGAGAAGGAAGTTAAAAAGATATGTAATTTAGGAGAAATGATAGCCAGAGAAAATATAGAAAAAGGACATTCTATGGGGCTTGAACAAGGACAAAAGTTGGAAAGAATTACATTAATTAAAAATATGACGGAAAGTTTACAATGTTCCATGCAAAGAGCTATGGATGTTTTAAAATTGACAGCTGATGAAAGAAAAGATGTTGAAGAATATTTTAAATCTTAAAATCATAGGCGATATGAATTTCATATCGCCTATTTTCTTTTAATGATTGTTACATTTCTTTGACCATCATGATTGACACGATGTGAAAAGAATAAATCATTATTTTCATTTGTACAATAAGAAGAAACTTGAATATTTTCTTCTAAAACCCCTAAATTTAATAATTGTTGTTTATTTAATCCTTTATTGTCTAATAAATAATGAGTTTCATCTGTTTTTTGATAAAAAGGTGAAGTATCAAAGTTCATTTTCTTAACTTGATTAATCACATCATCTTGCACTTCTAAGTGCTTTTTAGAAAGACAAGGACCTATTAAACAATACATTTCTTTTGGATTACAATTTTCTTTTTCAATAAGATAACGAATTGTATGATCAACAATTTGTCTAACTGTACCAAGCCATCCTGAATGAATAGCACAAACGATTTTTTGATCTTTGCAATAAACTAAAATTGGTGTGCAATCAGCATGAAATGACAGTAAGAATAAATCTTTATCTTTCGTATAAGTTGCATCTACTTCATAGAGGTCATCTGTTTGTTTTAACATATTGGTACCACCATCTTTCATTAAAAAGACTTGTTTTAAATTGGTAGAATGTGTTTGTCTAGGGGCTACCATATGTTCTAAATCTGTATTTAGTAATGAAGCAAGTTCTTGTCTATTTTCTAATACTTTTAAATAATTTGGATTATTTAAAGAAATATCCCCTAATTTCCTAGTTGTTGTATATGCTTCTACATCTTCATGTAAATTCCATTTTATTAATTTCATTTGTTTCTCCTTTACAAAAGTCCAATTCTTTTTAATACATGACCATACCTTATATTAGGAGGTGTTATTATGAGTTGTAATTGTCAACAAAATACATGCTGTCAAGGACAATATGGAAACTTTGATAATAACGGTTATGCAAATTATTTTAATTCAAATATAGGAAATGGTTTTACTCCACAACCAATTATCGCTCCTAAGAAAGTATGTACAACATTTCAAAATCAATATGTAGAACAACCTATTATTTGTCCAATTGAATGTCGTCGCGTTAATAACATTGTTTATGTTCCACGTTATTACCCTCGCTATGAACAAACATGTTATACACAAACAAATCGTTACTAAAAATAGATGCTTAGCATCTATTTTTTTGTAAGTTCTTGTAAAAACTCATCATCTGGATCAATATAGATTGTTTTATAATTATCCAAAATTACTTTTCCTGGTTTACTACCTGCAGGTTTTTTGAGTGTTTTGACGAGTGTATAGTTTACCGGAACACTACTTGAATTTTTTCCTTTTGAATAGTATGCAGCAATTTTAGCAGCTAAACGAATCGTATATTCATCTAAATCTTGTGCTTTAACAATGACATGGCTTCCCGGCATATCTTTTGCATGGAACCACATATCATAACGATGCGCATATTTAAATGTTAAATAATCGTTTTGTAAGTTATTTTTACCAATATCGATTTCAATTCCATCTTTTGTAAGATATTGTTGAAATTGAGGACGTTTTTTCTTACGAATTGTATTTTTTTGTTTTTTCTTTTTTAAATATCCTTCGTTTTCTAATTCTTCTTTGATTTCTAAAGCATCATAATATGTTGCTTGTGACATAGCGGTTATTAAAGAATCGAAATATTCAATTTCTTTTTCAGTTAAATCAATTTGTTCTAAAAGAACATTGATTGAATTTTTAGCTTTTTGATATTTTTGATAATATTTTTGAGCATTGGCTTTTGGATCTAATTTAGGATCTAAAGTAATATCTAATTTTGTATTATCATAATAATTGTCAACTTCAACATGAGTCATTCCTTTTTGTATTAAATGTAAAGAAGCATATAATAAATCCCCTTTAATACGATAATCATCACTATTATGTGAATCATCTAAGGTTGCTTTTAATTTCTTTAATTTTGAAGTATTTTTTTGATATTCATTTTGTATAAATTTTAAAAGATTACTTGTTTGTTGTTTAATTCTTTCTTTTTGATCTATTTCATTAAAGTGAGTATCTAAACCATCAAATAAAGAATATTTTGAAGTTTCTCCTTGTAAATGTGTCAGTTCAATAACATGAAAATATTCTTTATCATTCACTTTAGTAATATAGAGATTTTGAGAATTTTCTATTTCTTTCATAATCTCTTTAAAAGATTCATCTTGATCAATACGATATAAGATTTCTTTAGATAAAATAGGAGACATTCCTTGATAGATTTTAGTAAGTTGGTTATCTTCTACAAATTCGCTTCTAAAAGGATCAAGTTTTTTTATCATTGGTGGTAATTGATAAAGGGCTCCGGGTTGTAAAAATCTTTCACTATTCATACTTGGTGAAATATGTTTAATACAATCAATGATTTTATCGTTTTGACCTACTAAGATAATATTTGAATGTTTACCCATCACTTCTACATAAAGAATATATTCAATATAATCACCTAATTCATTATGACAGCTAAAAGTGATTTTAAAAATACGATCCAAATCGATTTGTTCAATATCTTTAATATAACCACCTTCTAAAAGCTTACGATAAAGCATAGTAAGCGGATTAGGAGATTCTGGTGTTGGATAAGATAAAGATGTTAATTGAACACGTGCATACATTGGATGACTTGAAATCAATAACTGATAATTCTTCTTATTTGCACGAACTTGAAATAAAAGTTCATATTTTGATATTTGATAAATTTTATTGATACGACCGCCTTTTATTGTTTCTATCAATAAATTTTTTACTTGATGCATCATAATGCCATCATATGCCATAGTTATCACCCCAAAATACTATAACATATTTGAAATTTAATTGACATTATCTCTTTGTTATTGTAGAGTTATTTTTATAAAAAAAGGGGTGTGGAAAAATTGAAAAGAGGAATGTTAATCATTCTTAGTGGGCCTAGTGGTGTTGGAAAAGGAACAGTGAGAGAAGAATTGTTCAAAGATGATAGTTTAAATTTAAGTTATTCTATTTCAATGACAACAAGAAAACCTAGACCTACAGAAACAGATGGTGTGGATTATTTTTTTGTTGATGAAAAAAGCTTTGTTGATAAGATTGCTCAAGGTGGCTTATTAGAATGGGCAAGATTTGTAGGTAATTATTATGGTACCCCTAAGGATAATGTAGATCGATTATTAGATGAGGGTAAAAATGTCGTTTTAGAAATCGAAGTTCAAGGAGCATTGCAAGTCATGAAAAAATGTCCTGATGCATTGACTATTTTCTTGGTACCACCTTCATTAGAAGAATTAGAAAGACGTATTCGTGGTAGACGTACTGAAAGCGAAGATATCGTAAAAGAACGTTTGGATAAAGCACGTAAAGAAATTCAAACAAAAGATGAATATAAATATGTTGTAGAAAATGACGATGTTCATCTAGCAAAAGATAAAATAGCAAAAATTATTAAAGAACATCAAAAGTAACTGTTGGTTTTTATAACTGACAGTTTTTTTGATAAAGCTACAATAGATGTGGTAAAATACAAACAAAAGAGAGGTGGAAATATGTATATTGTTAAAGTTCTTGTGGAACATGCAATCTATAAATTAGATACGACCTATGACTATTTATCTAAATATCAAGTTTTGGCAGGTTGTCGAGTCCATATCCGTTTTGGTTATCAACAACTTGTAGGTTATGTCGTTGAATGTCAAGAAACACTTTTTACTCAAAAACAATTAGAAGAAAAAAATGGTTTTAAATATTCTTTTATCCAAGATGTCATTGATCAAAAACCATTACTTAATCAAGAATTACAAGAACTTGCAAATTATCTTTCAAAACAAACGCTTTCTACAAGAATCAGTTGTTTACAATGTATGCTACCACCTCAATTAAAACCAAGTACCAATCATAGTGTTGGCATTAAATATCAAAAAGTTGTTTCCTTTGTAAAAGATATTCCCCTTAAAACAACAAAACAACAAGAAGCTTTAAATTATATAAAAGAACACGATTTATTACCCATAAAGGATTATCCTTTTTCAACAGCTCTTTTAAATAATATAGAAAAACAAGGAGCAATTATTTATAAACAAGTAGAAGTTTATCGAAATCCTTACAATGAACATCTACAACAAGAAGATTATCCCTTGACTACTAGCCAACAAAAAGTTGTTAATCAAATATTAGCATCTTTTCATCAATTTAAAACCTTTTTACTTTATGGAGTCACAGGTTCAGGAAAAACAGAAGTTTATTTACACCTTTCTAGATTTGTGATTGAACAAGGAAAAACTGTCTTGATGCTTGTCCCTGAAATTGCTTTGACTCCAATGATGGTCTCTGCTTTTAAAAGCCGTTTTGGAAAAAGTGTCGCTATCTTACATTCAAAATTATCAGCGGGAGAAAGATATGATGAATATCGTCGAATCATTGATGATGAAGTAAAAATCGTCGTTGGAGCAAGAAGTGCTGTTTTTGCACCACTGGAAAATATAGGTTTGATTATTATGGATGAAGAACATGATGCCAGTTACAAACAAGAAAGTCCACCACGTTATTTAACATCTCAAGTAGCGAGAAAAAGGGGTGCTTATCATCAATGTCCAGTTGTTTTAGGTAGTGCCACACCTTCTCTTGAAAGCTATAGTCGTGCTTTAAAGGGTGCCTATGAATTATGTATACTTTCTCAAAGGGTCAATCAAAAACCTTTACCACAAATTGAATTGATTGATATGGTCGAAGAAATGAAAGCACATCATTATGAAGTATTATCAAGGAAGATGAAAGCTAAAATACAAGAAACAATCGATAAAAATGAACAAGTGATTTTATTGCTTAATAAAAGAGGTTATTCAAGTTATGTTCGTTGTTTAGATTGCGATGAAGTATTAAAATGTCCTCATTGTGATGTATCTTTAACTTATCACAAAGATACTCATACAATGCGTTGTCATTATTGTGACTTTCAAGTACCTTACCAGCAAAAATGTAGTCATTGTGGAAGTACTAATATTAAACTGATTGGTAGTGGTACCCAAAAGATAGAAGAATATTTACAAAATAATTTTATAAATTCAAGAGTGATTCGTTATGATGTTGATTCTACAAGAAAGAAGCAAGGACATCATCAATTGCTTAAACAATTTGAAAATCAAGAAGCAAATATTTTAATTGGGACACAAATGATTGCTAAGGGATTAGATTTTGAAAATGTGACTTTTGTAGGAGTTATTAATGCAGATCTTTCTTTAAATATTCCTGATTTTAGAGCAAATGAAAGAACATTTCAATTATTAGAACAAGTTTCTGGTAGAAGTGGTCGAGGGAAGAAACAAGGAACAGTGATGATTCAAACGTATAACCCTGATCATTTTGTTTTACAATGTGTTAAAAATCATGATTATCAAAGTTTTTATCAAAAAGAAATGGAAATGAGAAAACTTGCGAAATATCCACCTTATTGTTATTTAATAAGTATTTTAGTGCAAGGTAAAAAAGAAGATGATGTGACTTTTTGTAGTCAACAAATAAAGGAATATTTAGTAAAACAATTACCGAAGGCAATTGTTTTAGGACCTGCTAATTGTACGATTTATAAGATGAATGATATTTATCGAAAGAGAATGACACTTAAAATAACGAATACAACACATGTTTATGAGGTATTGCATGCAATGAGTGATTATTATAATAAAAAAGGAAGAAAGGTAAATGTGATATGTGATTTTAATCCATACACAACGATATAGTTATGGCAAGAGAAAATGCATTTATGATTTTAAATCAATATTTTGAAGATGAGAGTTTTTTAAATATTGCTTTAAATGAACAATTAAAGAAAAGTAATTTAAAAAGAGAAGATAAAGATTTATGTACAACCATTGTTTATGGAACAATTCAAAATCTTTTATATATTCAATATCAACTTCAACCTTATATTAAAGGAAAAAGAGTAAAGAAAAAAATAAGGGCACTTCTTTATATGTCTTTATATCAATTGATATATTTAGATAAAATACCTGAATATGCCATTATTAATGAAGCGGTTAAAATAGCTAAAAAAGAAGGTTATCAAACAAGTCAATTTGTAAATGCGGTATTGAGGAATTTTACAAGAAACGAAAGAAGATCATTAGAGGAATTAGATGAATTAGAAAAAATCTCGATTATGACATCACATCCTTTATGGATGGTCAAAATGTTTAATAAACAATATGGCTTAGAAAAAACAAAAATGATTTGTGAAGAAGATAACATGCCTCCTACAAGAAGTGGGAGAGTCAATACATTAAAAACAACAAAAGAAGAGTTATTAAAAGAAAGCTGTTTTGAAGAAGGAACATTGTCTCAAGATGCTCTTTTATATAAAAGAGGAAATCTAGCCTATACTTCTTATTACAAAGAAGGTAAAGTAACGATTCAAGATGAATCAAGTCAATTAGTAGCAAGACTTTTAGATCCTCAAAAAACAGATTACGTTTTAGATATGTGTAGTGCTCCAGGAAGTAAAACAACACATCTTGCAGCATTAATGGAAAATCAAGGAAAAATAGAAGCCTATGATTTATATAAGCACAAAGTAAAATTAATAGAACATAATTTAAAACGTTTAGGTGTTAAAAACGTACATGTTCAAGCAGGTGATTCTACAAAGCTCATAGAACACTATCCTCCTGAAACGTTTGATCGTATTTTATTAGATACACCTTGTTCAGGATTTGGGGTTTTAAAACGTAAACCAGAAATTAAATATCATGATTCGAGTGTGATGGATGGTTTAATCCCATTACAAGCACTTTTATTAGAAAATGCGTATAATTTATTGAAAAATGATGGTACAATGGTTTATAGTACATGTACAATCAATAAAAAGGAAAATGGAATGATGATTGAACATTTTATTCAAAAACATCCTGATATGAAAGTTATTGAACAACGTACAATTTTAAATTATGAATATCACACAGATGGATTTTATATGTGTAAAATGAAAAAGGGATAGAAGATGGAACATTTATATAATTATTCTTTAGAAGAATTAACTGAATATTTTAAATCAATCAATGAAAAACCTTTTAGAGCAAAGCAGGTTTTTCAATGGTTATATCAAAAAAATGCTTTTGATTTTCAAGAAATGTCTAATATATCAAAAGATTTAAGAGAAAAATTGGAAAAACAATGCATCATTGATACCTTTGAAATACAAGAAAAACAAGTATCAAGTGATGGAACTATCAAATACTTATTTAAAATGATTGATGGTAACTTAATAGAAGCCGTTTTAATGAGACATGATTATGGTCAATCATTATGTGTAACAAGCCAAGTAGGATGCAATATGCAATGTGCATTCTGTGCTAGTGGACTTTTAAAAAAACAACGTAACTTAACAGCTGGTGAAATGGTGAATCAAGTCATGGCAGTCACTAAAGATACAGGTATTCGTGTTTCACATGTTGTTGTCATGGGAACAGGTGAACCTTTTGATAACTATGATGAAGTGATGAAATTCGTTAGAATTATTAATCATCCTCATGGTTTAGCTATTGGAGCAAGACATATTACGATTTCTACATGTGGACTTGTCAATATGATTGAAAGATATAGCAATGAAGGGATTCAAACAAACCTTGCTATTTCTTTACATGCCCCTAATGATGAAATTAGAGACCAATTAATGCCTGTAAATAAAGCGTTTAATATGGATGCTTTAAGAAAAAGTGTTGCAGATTATATCGAAAAAACGAATCGTAGAGTGACATTTGAATATATTTTATTAGATGATGTCAACGATTCACTTGCACATGCCAGACAGCTTGCTCATTATATGAGAGGATTGAATGCGTATGTGAATTTAATTCCTTATAATAGTGTTGATGAACATGGTTTTAAACCAAGTAGTCATGTAGAGGAATTTAAAGACGAACTATTAAGATTACATATTAACTGTACGGTTAGAAAAGAACATGGTAGAGATATAGATGGAGCATGTGGTCAGCTAAGAGCAAAACGTAGTGGGGTGATATAATGGAATATTATGCATTGACTGATATTGGAAAAATCAGAGAAAAAAATCAGGACCAGGCAGCAACAGCAATTAATTTGAAAGATCAGGTTTTAGGTGTTGTTTGTGATGGTATGGGAGGACATAAGGCAGGAGAAATTGCATCTCATGTTGTAGAAGAACATGTACTTACATGTTTTAAAGCCAATCCACCTTTTTTGGATGATGAAGAAGTGACAAATTGGTTAATGGATACTGTTTTAGAAGCTCACCAAATTGTAAAAAGAATGGCTAATATGCAAGAAGATACGAAAGGAATGGGAACAACTGTAGCGATTGCGGTGGTTGATGGTGATGATGCTTTCTTTTGTCATGTAGGTGATAGTCGTATTTATGTTTATGATGATCAAGAAATTATTCAAATGACAAGAGATCATACATTAGTGAATGAACTTATTCAACGAGGTGCGATTACTGAAGAAGAAGGAAAGAATCATCGTCAAAAGAATGTTTTAATGCAAGCTATTGGTGTTGAAATGAATATTGTACCAGATATTCAAAAGTATAAATTAAATGGGAAGAATATTTTGATTTGTAGTGATGGGTTATTTAATTCTTTAGAAGATGAGGAAATTTTAAATATTGTTAAAAAAAATATGAATGTTAAAGATAAAGTTCATCTATTGATTGAACAAGCAAATGAACATGGTGGACATGATAATATTGCTGCTGTGTTAATAGAAGGAGGACGTTAAAAAATGAATAAAATCATTGCTGAACGTTATGAATTGATTGATATTATTGGTCAAGGAGGAATGGCAGATGTTTATCTAGCAAATGATACGATTTTAAATCGTACAATTGCTATCAAGATATTACGTACATCTTTAGCGAAAGATCCAATTTATATTGCAAGATTTCAAAGAGAAGCTTCAGCAGCAGCTGCGCTTTCACATAAAAATATTGTTGAAATTTATGATGTTGGTGAAGATAATGATCAATACTATATTGTCATGGAATATGTACCTGGTAGAACACTGAAAGAATTAATTGCTAAAAGAGGAGCTTTACATGTAATGGAAGCTATTGACATTATGAAACAAGTACTTTCAGGAACAGCAAGAGCACATCAAATGGGAATTATTCATCGTGATTTAAAACCACAAAATATTTTAGTAACGGATACAGGAACAGCTAAGATTGCTGATTTTGGAATTGCTTCTATTCAATCACTTACACAGTTTACACAAACAGATGTGATTATGGGTTCTCTTCATTATTTAGCACCAGAATTAGCACGAGGAGAAAAAGCGACAGTTCAAAGTGATATTTATGCTTTAGGAATTGTTTTTTATGAATTATTAAGAGGACAAGTACCATTTAATGGTGAATCTCCAGTGAATATTGCTTTAAAACATATGCAAGAAGATTTACCATCACTTAGAGAATTTAATCCATCTATTCCTCAATCAGTAGAAAATATTATTATTAAAGCAACTGCTAAAAACTTAAATGATCGTTATAAAAGTGCTACGGAAATGTTAGAAGATTTACAAACATGTTTATCTAGAACAGATGAAGAAAAACTTGTTTTTGATCATAGTGATGAAGTGAATGATCCTACGATTGTTGTAAATCCACGACAAATCTTTGATGAAGAAGAACCAGAAGAAGTTGAAGAAAGAGCTGTTGAAAAGAAGAATAATAATGGTAAAGGAAAACAAATTTTAGAAAAATTAAAAAATCCTAAAGTTCTTGCAGGAGTCGTTGCAGGTGTTGTTTTGATTATTGGAATTATTTGTTATTTCTTACTTTTTGGTGGAAATAAACAACCAAATGTAATGCCAGATTTAGTTGGATTGAAACAAAGTGAAGCAGAAAAAATATTAAAAGATTATGATGTTACAATTAATAAGACAGTTTTTAAAGAATTATCTGATGATTATAAAAAAGGTTTAATTACAAAAACTGATCCAGAAAAAGGTTCTTCTATTAAAGAAGGAGATGTTATCACAATTACTGTTTCAAAAGGTAAATATATTGTTTTAGATGATTATACGGGATTAAGTTATGATGAAGCTAAAAAGAAATTAAATAAGATTGGCTTTAAAGTTGATATAAAACGTGAAGTTTCTGATAAAAAGGCGGGAACAGTTTTAGAACAAAGTTTAGAAAAAGGTTATAAACAAGATCCTACAGATAAAGATCGTACAATTACACTTACGATTTCTAAAGGATCCTATGTGATTTTAGATGATTATACAGGTATGAGCTATGATGATGCCTATAATAAATTGAGTGGTTTAGGATTCAATGTTACAAAACGTGAACAAACTTCTGATCAACCGGCAGGTACCGTTATTGATCAAAATTTAGCGAAAGGCTATAAAGTAGATCCAACAGATACAAATAGAAATATTACTTTAACGGTTTCTACAGGATATAGTCAAACAGTTCCTTCTGTTGTTGGTTTAACACCTGATAGTGCGAAGTCGAATCTTGAAAACTTGGGATTTACCGTTTCTATGGAAGGAACACAATTCCCAGAATCTGGTGGAGATGAACGTTATATTGGTGCAGTTTATAAACAAAGTATAGTTGCAGGAACAAAAGTAGATAAAAAAGGAACAACAATTACAATCTATTATTATGAAGACTAACATAGATAAAGGGCGTATTGTCAAGGCATTAGCTGGTTTTTATTACATTGATGATGGTCATGAAGTTCATCAATGTCGTGCCCGTGGAAAATTTAGAAAACAAGATATAAAACCAGTTGTTGGTGATTTTGTAGAATTTCAAAAAGGTAACCATGATGATGGTTACCTTCTCAAAATATTAGAGAGAAAAAATGTTTTAAGAAGACCACCGATTGCAAATATTGATCAAGCATTACTTGTTTTTTCAAGAAAAGAGCCTGATTTTTCAACAATATTATTAGATAAGTTCTTATTATTGATAGAACACTATCACATTAGACCAATCATTGTTATTTCTAAAATGGATATTGAAGGGGATGACTCTATTTATCAATATATTCAAGAATATAGAAATGCAGGGTATACTGTGATTGAAACAAGTTCTAAACAAAATAAAGGAATAGATGAAATCAAGGAAATCTTTAAAGATCAAGTGACTGTGATTACTGGACAAAGTGGTGTTGGTAAATCAACGCTTTTAAATGCGTTAGATATTTCTTTAAATTTAGAAACAAATCAAATATCGAAAGCTCTTGGAAGAGGGAAACATACGACAAGACATGTTGAACTCATGAATTTATATGATGGTTATGTAGCAGATACTCCTGGTTTTTCATCTCTTGAATTAGAGATGGAACCAATAGAAGCAGCGAGAGCATATCATGATTTTGATGAATATGCTACTGATTGTAAGTTTAGAGGATGTTTGCATGATAGTGAACCTCATTGTGCTGTTAAAGAGGCTGTTGATGAAGGAAAGATTTCTAAAGAACGTTATGAACATTATTTAACAATGTTAAAAGAATTAAAGGAAAAAAAGGAGAAACGATATGATTAAAGTTGCACCTTCTCTTCTTTCAGCAAATTTTGCTTGTTTGAAAGATGATATTGAAAAAATTGAAAATGGAAAAGCTGATTGGCTTCATTATGATGTTATGGATGGACATTTTGTACCTAATATTTCTTTTGGATATAGTATTTTAAAAGATGTTTCTAAAGTAACAAATTTATTTTTAGATGTTCATTTAATGATCAGTGAACCTCAAAAGTATGTAGATGAATTTATTAAAAGTGGAGCAAATTTAATTGTTTTTCATATTGAAGCAATGGAAAATAAAGAAGATACTTTAGCACTTATTCATCATATTAAAGAAAATAATGTACAAGTAGGAATAAGTATTAAACCAAATACACCGGTTGATGCTATTCAAGATTATTTATCTTTATTAGATGTTGTTTTAGTGATGTCAGTTGAACCGGGGTTTGGTGGACAATCATTTAAAGAAATTGCTCTTGATAAAATTAAAGATCTAGCTACTAGAAGAAAAGAAAATAGTACACACTATTTAATTGAAGTAGATGGTGGTATTAATGCTACAACTGGAAAACAATGTAAAAATGCAGGAGTAGATGTTTTAGTTGCTGGAAGTTATGTATTTAATAGTGATGATTACACACAAAGGATTACTTCTTTAAAATGAAAATAGCGTTATGTGCAACACATTTGTTTAATATGACATTACCTCAAGATAGAGATTATATTGGTGTTGATCATGGGGTAGAAGAATTATTAAAGCAAGGAATAACACCGAGGTTTGCAATAGGCGATTTTGATTCTTTACAAAATAGAAAATCATTAGAAGATTTAAATATTCAAATCTTACCGGAAAGAAAAGATGTTACGGATACGCATGCTGCTATCGAATATGCAATTTCTAAAGGTTATGATGAAATTGAATTATATGGTGTTACCGGAGGACGTTTAGATCATTTCTTTGCAGTTATGTGTTTGCTTGAAAAATATCAAGATGTTTCTATAAAGGTTATTGATCAACAAAACTGTATTCAATTATTAAAACCTGGAATTCATCATATATATAATCAAGAATATTATTATTTTTCATTATTTGCTTTAAATGAAAGTATTCTTTCTATTAGTCAAGCTGAATATACATTAGATCATTATTTGCTTAAAAGAGATGATCCATTATGTGTATCGAATGAAGTTAAAGGTGAATATACAATTATTGAAAATAATGAAAATATTATTTTAGTTCAATCAAGAGATGCTCAATAGGCATCTTTTTTGATTGCTCAATATTTACCAAATAAGATATTAAATTTAATAAATGGACAGGTGTAAAAGATGTTTTTAGAATAAAGTGTTATATTATAAGAAGAATATTTAAAAGAGGATGGGTGAACTAAAGTGGAACAAACAGTAAGTAAAATTGAAGAATTATTAGAGAAGCCATGCTATGTGATAGATTTTCTTCCTGAACAGGTAAAACCAAGTTCAAGAGGACAATTTTTTGATGTGGAATGTTATTTACTCAATAGTGATAAACATTTTTTGCTGAAAGATAAATTTGTAAATATCATTATAAAATTAATGTGTTATTATCATGTATCTATACAATTGGATGATTGGATTGACCGACCATCTTTACAAATATTAGAGGATGCAATCAATACAATCATGAATAACCATTCAGGTTGGTTGAATATATTGCTTCCAGATGAAACTGTTCTTGTGGT
Source organism: Faecalibacillus intestinalis (assembly GCF_003024685.1). Lineage (GTDB taxonomy): Bacteria > Bacillota_I > Bacilli_A > Erysipelotrichales > Coprobacillaceae > Faecalibacillus > Faecalibacillus intestinalis. Next base: position 44,038 of record NZ_PYLQ01000013.1, read on the forward strand.
TTTTGAGTGGGATAACTTAAATTTAACAGTGTATAATCCATCAAAGGAAATACAGGCACTTATGCAAAAGATAGCTTGTTCAGAAGGCCTTTTTTGGCGAAAATCAGATATGATTTGATAATATTTCAAAATTAGAAATGTTTTATAAGAGAAGCAAATAATTCTTATATAAAATAAATTAATGGAGGGTGTTTGTTTTTATATAATAACATGAAAAGATTTTTTGTAGAAAAACTGTGTTTTTGTTTTCTTTTTTATTATATGCTATGATATCAAAAAGGATGTGATGGTATGTTATTAATTGATAAACTAACAAATAAAGTTGATTTTTCTAAAAGTGAAATTATAATTGCTGATTTTATTATTCAATTAGGAGAAAAGATAAAAAATTATTCAGCAAGAAGTATTGCTAAAGAAACTTATACATCACCAGCGACTGTTTTAAATTTATGTAAGAAAATAGGTATTGAAGGTTTTGATAACTTTAAGAAGGCTTATTTAAGTGAAATTGAGTATTTAAATCAACAATTTGGAGTAGTTGATCCTAATTTACCCTTTGATCAAGGAGATACTATTTTTAAAATTGCTAATAAAATGGGTTCTTTATATGAAGAAACAATTAAAGATACATTATCTTTATTACATCATGATTTATTTCAAAAAGCTGTTCAATTATTAAATAATAATAACAATATTCATATTTATTCATATGGAACAGCTTTAAATATAGCAGAATCATTTAAAGAAAAAATGATGAAAATAGGAAAGAATGTATATATTACTAATAATTTAAATTATCAACGTTATGAAGTAAATTGTATTCCTAAAGGGGATTGTGTGATTTTTATTTCTTATTCTGGGGAAACCAAGACACTTATCAATATGGCAAAAACATGTCAAAAGAAAAATATTCCTTTTTTAAGTTTAACTTCTTTTGGAGAAAATACGTTAAGTCAAATGAGTGATGCTAAATTGTATATTTCTACAAGAGAAAATTTAACGCATAATATTGCAAATTTTAATAGTAATTTATCTATTTATTTTTTATTGGATTTATTGTATGCTTCTTATTTTTCTTTAGATTATGAAAATAATTTTAATAAAAAATTACAACTTACATCTAAATCAGAAAGTACAAGACATTCTTCAAATCCAATATTAATGGATGAATCTAAACAGTGTTAAATAATAAAAAATATTTAATTCTAAAATTTTTAAACATTGTTAAAAACGAAAGCTATTCAATTATAAAAGCCTTTCTTCTATGTTTTAATAACCATAGAAGGAGGGCTTTTTAAATGAAAATATCAGATCAATTCTTATGGGGAGGTGCAACAGCAGCTAATCAATATGAAGGTGGTTACCTTGCAGATGGAAAAGGATTAAGTATTGCCGATGTAGAGATGGGAGGAAATATTGATCATCCTCGAGAAATACATGAGAGTGTGCATCCTCATACTTATTATCCAAGTCATGAAGGAACAGGCTTTTATGATCATTATAAAGAAGATATTGCTTTGTTTGCGGAAATGGGATTTAGATGCTTTAGAATGTCTATCAATTGGACACGTATTTTTCCTCTAGGAGATGAAGAAAAACCGAATGAAGCTGGATTGAAATTTTATGATCAAGTTTTTGATGAATTATTAAAATATCATATAGAGCCAGTGGTGACAATTTCTCATTATGAAACACCATTACATTTAGTTCAAAAATATGGTTCATGGAGAAATAGAAAAATGATTGATTTCTTTATGAATTATTGTCAAACAATTTTTAAACGTTATAAAGATAAAGTAAAATATTGGATGACTTTTAATGAAATTAATGAAACGATGAATAAGAAAAATCCTTATCATCAAGCTGGTATTCTTTTTCAAGAAGGAGAAGATAAGGCATCAACTGTTTTACAAGCAAGTCATCATATGTTTGTAGCAAGTGCCAAAGCAGTTATTTTAGGACACCAAATTAATCCAAATTTTAAAATTGGCTGTATGGTTCAATATCCAGAAAGCTACCCAGCAACTTGCCAACCAATAGATCAAATAGCTAAAAGAGAATATATGTTGTTTACACATTATTATTTAGATGTGATGTGTAGAGGATTTTATACGAATACATGTTTGGCTAAACAAGAACAATTGGGAGGAAAATTGATTATTGATGAGGGTGATGAAGAAATATTAAGAAAGGGAACGGTTGATTTTATTGGCTTTAGTTATTATTTTTCTTCTATTGTTTCTTATCAAAGAGATGGTTCAATTAATGCTAAAGGACGTAATCCTTATTTAGAACTTACGGATTGGCGTTGGCATATTGATCCTTTAGGATTAAGAGTTGCACTTAATGAATTATATGATCGTTATCAAATACCATTATTTGTTGTTGAAAATGGATTAGGGGCTGTTGATCAACTTAATGAAGATGGTACTGTAGATGATCAATATCGTATTGATTTTTTAGGAAAACATATTGAGGCTTTAAAACAAGCTATAAAAATTGATCATGTTGATGTTATTGGTTATACAACATGGGGATGTATTGATTTAGTTTCTGCTGGAACAGGAGAAATGAAGAAAAGATATGGTTTTATTTATGTTGATAAAGATGACCAAGGAAATGGAAGTTTAAAAAGATATAGAAAGAAATCATTTTATTGGTATAAGAAAGTAATTGAAACCAATGGACAAACAAAATTTGAATAGGAGGAGAAAATGATGAATAGTTTTTTTGATAAAATGGGTGAGAAACTGATGCCATTTGCATCTAAAGTAAGTGCAAATCGTTATTTAAATGCGATTAAAGAAGGTTTCTTTGGCGTAATGCCAGTTATTATTGTTGGTTCTTTATTCTTACTTTTTACAAGTATTCCTATTAATGGTTATAGTGAATTTATGACAGGACTTTTAGGGGAAAATTGGAGTCAAATATTTATGGTTCCTTATCGTATGAGTTATGGAATCATGTCTATTTATGTAGTTGTAGGAATTGCACGCTCTCTTGCACATTTTTATAAAGTAGATACAAGAGAGTCAATTGTTGTATCATTTATTGCTATCTTCATGTTAACACCTGTTTTAGTAACAGAAGATGGACTAAAAGGATTACCACTTGATAATTTTAGTGCATCAGGATTATTTTTAGCAATTATTACAACTTGTTTAGCAGTAGAAATCTTTAGATTTGTTGTTCAAAAAGGATGGACAATTAAATTACCAGATTCAGTACCTCAAAATGTTGCTAAACCATTTGAAGCTTTAATTCCAGTAGCTATTATCTTTATTATTTTTAACTTTGTAAGAATTGGTTTTGAAATGACAAGTTTCAAAAGTGCACAAAATTTCATTTTTACAATGTTACAACAACCATTACAATCTATTGGTAGTACATTACCAGCTACAATTTTAGTTTTATTAATAGAATCAATTTTATGGATCTTTGGTTTACATGGATCAAGTATTGTTTCTTCAGTAATGAATCCTATTTGGAGATCATTATCTGCTGAAAACGCTGCAGCAATTGGACTTGGAAAAGCTGCTACACATATTGTCAATTATCAATTTATTGCTAACTTTGTTAAATTAGGAGGAACTGCAGCTACTTTAGGATTAGCACTTGTTATTGTCTTTACTGCTAAATCATCTAGATATAAAGCTTTAGGTAAATTATCATTAATTCCTTCATTATTTAATATTAATGAACCATTGATCTTTGGTATGCCAATTGTTTTAAATCCAATTATGGCTATTCCATTTGTGATTGCTAATATTACAATGGCAATTGTCACTTATGCTTCTACATATATTGGATTAGTCCCAGTAAGTATTGGAGTTGAAGTTCCTTGGACAACACCACCAATTATTTCAGGTTTCTTATTATGTGGTATTAGAGGAGCTTTATTACAAATTGTATTATTATTAATTTCAATGGCTATCTATTATCCATTCTTTAAAATGTTAGATAAACAAGAAGTCAAAAAGGAATCTATTGAAAAGGCATAATTGCCTTTTCTTTAATATAGGGGGAAAAATATGTTATATAAATATGAAGAAGATTATGTTGAACAAGAAGCTGATTATTCTATAGAACTTTTAAAACAGTTAGCAACTATTCCAGCACCATCTTATCATGAAGAAAAAAGAGCACAATTTTGTAAACAGTGGTTTAAAGAAAGAGGTATTGAGACAACAATTGATAAGATGAATAATGTTGTTATTAAAATGTTTGATGATAATCAAGATATTGCTGTATTTTGTGGGCATCTTGATGTTGTTTTTGCTGATATGGAACCGTTAAAAATAACACAAAAAGGGAATTATTTATATGGACCAGGAGTAGGAGATGATACAGCTAATGTTGTTCATTTAATGCAAGTGATTCATTATATTCACCTTCATCATTTACATGGAAAGACAGGTGTTTTATTTGTTTTAAATACGTGTGAAGAAGGATTAGGAAATTCTAATGGGTGTCGTTATATTGTTGAACAGTATAAAAACCGTATTAAATCATTTATTTCTTTTGATGGATATTTGAATCAGTGTACAAATAGTGCTGTAGGTTCTAAACGTTATCGTTTGACTGTTCATTGTCAAGGAGGACATTCTTATGCTGATTTTGGTAAAGAAAATGCTATTGAGACTTTAAGTAAAATTATGTATGAATTAAGTCATCAACAAATACCAACAGAAGCTAAAACAACTTATAATTTTGGAAAAATAGAAGGTGGAACAACAATTAATGCAATTGCTTCTACAGCTACATTACTTTATGAATATCGTTCTTCTATGCAAAACTGTTTAGATATCATGGAGAAACAATTTCAAGAAATTGTTTCTCACTATTCAAATGTAGAAATTGAAATTTTAGGAGTAAGACCTGGAAATGGTTTATTAAATAGAGAGAAATTTGAAAAATTTACAGATCATAATATGAGATTGATTAAAGAATATTATTTAGATGATGTAGAAAAATGTGCTAATGGTACAGATTCAAATATTCCTTTATCTTATGGAATATGTGCTAATACGATTGGAACTTTAATGGGAGAAAAAGCACATACTTATGATGAATGGATTGATTTAGATTCTTATAAGATAGGTTTTAAAGTCATGATGAATATTATTTTAGAATATTTTAGGGATTAAAATGAGTGTTTATTTAGTAATTAATAAAATTTTACAATTGTTTATGATGATTGTTTTAGGTTTTATCTTAGGAAAAATGAAAGATTTTGATGAGAGTTTTATTGATAAAATGAATCGTTTTGTTTTAAATATAACAATGCCTTGTTTAATTATTTCATCTGTAAGTGCCAATAAAAATGGTATTCCTTATCAAGATTTATTTTTATCAATGATTATTTTAATTATTATATTACCTATTTTTGCTTATTTGTGTTTGAAAATAAGTTCTTTAAAAGATAAATCACTCTATTTATTTATGATAATCTACCCTAATGTAGGTTTCATTGGTTTTCCTCTATTACAATCATTATTTGGTAAACAATCGCTTTTATTAACAGCTTTAATCAATATGCCTTTTAATCTATCATTGTTTACTTTAGGAATGATGATTATGTCAAATAATAAATCATTTCAAATAAAAAAACTCATTACGCCAGGAATTATTGCTTCATTGATTGCAGTGTTATTATATATTTTTTCAATATCATTACCTGAAACATTGTTACAACCTATTCAATTGATAGGTAATATGACAACACCATTAGCAATGATTATTATTGGAGCAACACTTTCTAAATATCCTATCAAGAAAATATTACTCGATAGAAAGATTTACTTATTTACAATATTCATTGATTTAATCATTCCAATGATTTTTTCACCATTAGTTCATTTTCTTATCAAAGATACAATGATTCAAGCAATGACGATGATTATTTTAGGGATGCCTGTAGCTAATGGTGCTGTTTTATTTGCGAAAAGATATCAACAAAATGAATTTTTAGCAGCAAAAACAGTTTTTCTATCAACTTTATTATCAATTATAACAATACCGGTGGTGGCTCTATGTTTCATTTAAATAAAAAATGTTTTTTAACATTGATAACAGTTATTTTAGGTGCTTTTGTACAAGCTTATGTCATTAAAGTCTTTATTCAACCAGCTAATTTATTATCAAGTGGATTTACAGGAGTTGCGATATTGATTGAAAAGATTACATCAACTTATTTTCATTTCTCATTTTCTACTTCTTTAGGAATGATTGTATTAAATGTACCAGTAGCTATTTTATGTTATAAAAGTATTAGTCCTAGATTTACGTTCTTTTCTTTATTAGAAGTTTTTCTAGCAAGTTTCTTTTTAAAAATAATTCATTTTCCACCTTTTTTTGATGATACTTTATTGAATGTGATTTTTGGTGGAACTCTTTATGGATTAATGACGGCAAGTATTTTAAAAATGAATGCTTCAACAGGAGGAACAGATTTTGTTGCATTATATATTTCTAATAAAAAAGGAAAATCGATTTGGAGCTATGTTTTTATTTTTAATTCAATTATATTATTGATTTTTGGATTTATGTTTGGTTGGATCCATGCAGGATATTCTATTTTATTTCAATTTATTTCTACTAGAACAATAGATTTATTTTATCATCGTTATGAACGCGTTACTTTACAAGTAACAACAAAAAAAGCACAAGCTGTGATGGATAAATATATTAAAAATTATCGACATGGAATATCATGTGTTGAAGCTATTGGAGGATATAGTCATGAAAAGATGTATTTATTACATACAGTTGTTTCTAGTTATGAGGTTTTAGATATTGTAGAGTTAATGAAAACAGTAGATTCTCATATTATTGTTAATGTTATAAAAACTGAAAATTTTTTTGGTGGCTTTTATCGCCCACCGATTGATTAAAGCAATTGAAAGATTGCTTTTTTCTTTTTAAAAAAGAGTTATAATAATAGAAAGAGTTAAATAATGTTTCTAAAGAGATTGACAATGGAGAATTATATGTTATACTTAAGTAGTAATCATTCCTAATAAGGAATTAAAAAAAGGAGAAAAGAAATATGGCTAAATTTGTATGTAAAGTATGTGGATATGTTTATGAAGGAGATGCAGCACCAGCTGAATGTCCAGTATGTCATGTAGGAGCTGACATGTTTGAAGAAGTAAAAGGTGAAATGAAATTAGCGGCAGAACATGAATATGGTATTTACGCTAAAACTGTAAAAAATAATCCTGATATTAGTGATGAAGATAAAAAATATATCTTTGATCAATTAAAAGCAAACTTTGAAGGTGAATGTTCAGAAGTTGGTATGTATTTATGTATGGCAAGAATTGCTCATAGAGAAGGTTATCCTGAAATTGGTTTATATTGGGAAAAAGCTGCTTATGAAGAAGCAGAACATGCTGCTAAATTTGCTGAAATGTTAGGAGAAGACTTAGAACCAAATATGAAAGCAACTACTAAAGATAACTTAGCTTGGCGTGTTGATTGTGAATTTGGAGCAACAGCTGGTAAAGTTGAACTTGCTACATGTGCTAAAAAGAATAACTTAGATGCAATTCATGATACTGTTCATGAAATGGCTAGAGATGAAGCTAGACATGGTAAAGCTTTAAAAGGTTTATTAGATAGATATTTTGGGAAATAATAGAATTATTGAATTATAGAAGGGCTCAATTGAAATGAGCTCTTTTTATCTACAGTAGTAATTAAATTCTCAAAAATTAAAATATTATAATCAAAAAAATGTGAAAGATATTTATTGAAGTATGATAGTATTAAGTTGCTAGATATAAATATTTAGCAACGCCTTTTTTATTATTACTATACACTATCTAAATTATAACTTTAAATAAACATGCATCCTTCCCACCTGCAGCGCCTGCACAAGCAACAGTTACAAAAAATTTAGAGTTTGCAGAAGCTAAAGGAAATGAAACTGATGGTGTTTATAATGTTGAAAAAACATCTAAGTTAAATTTTGCTACAGCATTCCCACATGCAGGGCTATATGAATATAATGTAAAAGAAACTCAAGGTACTGATAAAGGAATGACATATTCTACAAAAGAATATCGTTTAAGAGTTTATGTAGCAAACAATACAGATAAGTCTACATACATTAAATCTATAACTGTAGTAGATACAGAAACTGGAGAAAAACCAGATAAGTTATCATTTAAAAATACGTATGAAAAAAATGGTGGGGAAGATTTTAAAGAAAATCAAGCCTTAGTTGTAGAAAAACAAACAGTAGGAGAATTAGCAGATAAAACTAAAAACTTTACTTTCAGATTAACATTAAGAAAAGCAAAGACAGCAAAAGATGAAACAATCATCGGAAAAATTGGAAATAAAGAAGTAAAATTTACATATGGAGAAGAAAAAGAATTCCAATTACGTGATGGTGAACAATTAGTATTTGAAAAACTACCAGCAGGGACAAGATACAACGCAGTCGAAGTTGGTGAAACTGATGGATATACACCAAAAGTAAAAGTCATCGAAGACGGTAAACAAAACGCAGATAAAGCAGGAACAGATGCAGGTGATTTATCAAGTGCTGCAACAGGACAAACAAACTTAGTAGGTGAAAAAGAAAATAGAGTAACATTTGTCAATACTTATAAAGATGTAGCAGTAACAGGAATTATCACAAACAATATGCCATTTATCGTATTAGCTGGATTATTAGCAAGTGCAATCATTGTTTTAGCTGTTGCTAAAAAGAAAAATGTCTGAATAATTTGTAAGTTTTCTACAATAGATAAACAAAGGGCCTTTATATCATAGATGATTGCTATAGTATAAGAGCCTTTTTCTTTATGAAAAAAATATTATATCTTTGAAATAGTTTTATTCAAAAGAGTTTGTCAAGAAAAGTGTGCAAGTAATTTAACAATTACTAAAATAGGTTATTCAATTGTAAGTGTCAAATAAATAATGGATGAATTCAATACAATAAGGATGTACTTAATAAGGAGGCGCATCTTTTTTGATAATTAGAGGAAAAGAAAAATGGAAGGAAGTTATCGAAGCACAGAAACAAAGTGGTTTGACAATTAAAAAGTATTGTAATGACAATCCTATTTGTATTTCCAGCTTCTATAAACAAAAGGCTTTGATTCTTGATGAAGAAAATATTTTTATTCCTGTCATCATTGATAAAAGTAATGATTTTATTGATTTTGATATTGACCGTCATCGTATTTTCTGTTCCAAACAAAATTTCATGATTTTATTGGAGAACCTGCTATGCTTATCAATAATGATGAAATCAAAAATATTTATGTTGCCAAGCAGTTTTGTGACATGAGAAAACAAATTGATGATCTTGCTTTGATTGTTACATCTCAGTTCAGCATGAATGTCTTGGATCATAGCCTGTTTATTTTTACTGATTTTTCACCAAGTTACATTTGGCTTCGTAGGATTATAATGTCTGTTTAATAGATTTTTTAGTTTGTCAGAGAAATCATGACTAATCGTTGTTTGAATATATGGCTTAATATATTTTGCCTTGAGATTGTTTTCCTTCATGATCGAGTAAACATATTTTTGACTTACCTTGTCACCCTTTTTGTTCAGTAGTTCTGTTATTTTTGGTGATCCATATATTTCATACGATTCCTTATGGGTTTTCTTTTGCTTTTCTTCCTTGACAGCTTTATAAATATCTGTTTTGTTTATTTTCCCAGTATGCCAATAGCCTTTTTTAACACTTCTAACGCATCTTGTGTATCTTTTAATTCTTTTCTTAATCTTGCAATTTCTTTAGCCTCATCACTAGAAAAATTACCAGATCCTCGAGACTCAATTTTATTGCTATTTTTATTTGCATCTTTTATCCATTTATGAATTGTACTATCTGCAATACCAAAACTTTTAGCAATAGAAACTTTGGATTCTTCAGGATGTTGGTTAGCATAATCTACAACTCCTTGTTTAAATTCATCATCAAATACTGGTTTTGTCATAGTCTTTCTCCATTTCTTTTTTTACTTATGACATTGTACCAAATGATGTTTAATTCTTCTATTTAACTTGTACAGTTTTTATACTAACATCAATATTTATATTATTATACTGTGGTTTGGAAAAATAAAAAATTGTATTTCATCAACGTTTCATAAATGGTGTGTATAATATTATTGAAAGTAGTTATAAAAGGCTTTTGTTTAAAAAATAAAAGAGGAATAAAGGAGGATAAAATTATGGGAAAAAAGTAGCCAGAGGTGCATTCCTATTACTTACGTTATGTTTGAGCTTAAGTACAGTTGGGTGTAAAAAAAGTAATGAAAGCAATAAAATTAAAGAAGGACAATCAATAAGTTCTGAAGAGAAGGGTACGTCAACTAACAAAAAGGATAAAAATGCAACATTTAAGCCGTCAGATTATACTTTAAAAACAAAAAAAGAATATGTTTATGAATATTTAGGCCTTAAATTTAAACTTTCAAATAAATTTAAAAAGTATATGAATGATAAAAAGATAGCGATGTTAGATGATCAAAGTCCTATAAATAAGGAATTAAAATATGCTTTTTTAACTTTTAATAAAATGACTAAAGAGCAAAAAAAAGCAGTTGTTGATAAAAAGGAAGGTGGTTATGAAAAATGGGAAAATGGGCTTAAAAGAATTGGAACTATTGGTATATTTGAAAAAAATACAGCAGAAGAAAAAATATCTAAAATGACAAAATGTGATACTCATACTAAAATAGGAGTTTCAAGTGATGGAAAATACGATTGCTATTTTAGTACGAACAGCGGATCTGAAATTAAACTTCTGAATGAATTTAAAAAAACTGAGATTCAAATTATAGAAAAAAAAGAACGTCCTAAAAACGGTTTTGTTCTATCAGAAAAAACTGATTTAGAAAATACAGAAGCATTTAAAAAATAATCAGTTAGGATTTTACAAGTAAATATTTTGAGAAGTATGGTAAACGTATTTACAATTTAGCGTAAAGTTTGTGTAAAAGAGATTTCAAATTTAGTTGAGGTTTAGAACAAAATAAAAATTAAATGTTTTAATATTGTTAGTGTTGTTACAGATAATGTTGATGATAATGGTGAAAACAAGGGAGTAATTGAAAAAGAATTAACAAAAATAAAAAATAAGTAAATGTAAAGCGGTGAAAGGTATATGGTTAATTAGTTTTAAAAAGGCCGTACTTTCTCTTTAGTAATTGTCTTTATTAATATGACTGTGACTTACTATGGATATAGTCATGGAGCGACTAGAGTTGAATTGGAGAAGGCAATAAGAATTTGCTTGGAGTGTGTTGGAATTGGATAGAATTAAAAAAATTGAGACATTTAAGCTTGATAAGAATTTGAGAAAATTGAAATATATAATATTGATTGTATTTGTAATAATACTTCCTCTATTTTTAGTTGATATTTTAGGACAAGGGTCTCCATATTTTTGTAAGCTTATTAGTCCAATTGGTATGCTTGGACTTTGGAAGCTATTTATTCAGTTATTAGCCCAATTTCAGTATTCAGGCATAGACTAGACGAAGAAAAGTGCATCAGTTGCGGTAATGTGAAAAAGTTTGCTAAACGAATATAGATCCAGTTGAAAATTGTAATCATCTAGAATGTATCAGATGTGGACGATGCAAAAATGCTTGTCCTGTGGATACAATTAGTTGTGGAATAAAAAAATAGAGAGGAGCTTATTAGAAAAGTGATAAAAAACGCAATAGCATACATTACAAGAAAAAAAAATAGAACATTTATTATTTTTGTTATTTTAACAATAGTTCTTTCTTGTTTGTATTCTTGTTTAACAATAATGAAATCAAGCAATGAAATAGAAAAGACTTTATACGAAAGTTCTAATTCTTCAATATCAATAACAAAAAAAGATGGTAAATATTTTAATGTTAATCAATTTAAGGATATTGAAAAATTAAAAGAAATTGAAGAAACAATAATTCAATATGATGGATTAGCAAAACTAAAAGATGCTAAAGTAATTAGCGGGGAACAAAAAATAAATAGAGAAGATTTATCTGACGAATTTAAGAATGTTGTTTCACTCGAAGCTACAAATAATACTAAAAGAAATATTTTATTTAGTAGTGGAGTATTTACAATTAAAGAAGGTAAAAATATAGGAGAAAATGATAAGAATTCAATTATTGTTCATGAAGAATTTGCTAAACAAAACAATCTAAAATTAGGTGATGAAGTTGATCTTGAATTACTAGATATTGAAAAAAGTGGAAAAATAAAAAGTCATAAATTTAAAATTATAGGTATCTTTTCTGGCAAAAAACAGGAAACATATACAGGATTATCTTCTGATTTTAGTGAAAATATGGTATTTGTAGATTATTCAACAAGCCAAGAGATATTAAATAAATCAGAAAATAATAAAATCGCAAATAAAATTTTAATGTATTCTGGTAGTGCAGAATCTACAGACTTAGCCTTAAACAAATTGAAAGAGTTTAAAATTGATGAGTCAAAGTATTTTGTTGAAAAAGATTCTAATGCGTTTGAAGAGTCTTTAGAGTCAGTGAGTGGAATAAAACATATAATAAAAATAATGACTTATTCTATTATGTTAGGTGGGATGGTTGTTCTTTCGTTAATCTTGATTCTATGGTTAAGAGAAAGAATTTATGAAATAGGTATATTTTTATCTATTGGAACATCTAAGATACAAATTATAATGCAATTTATATTCGAGTTAATATTCATATCGATACCAAGTATAATATCTTCCTTATTTTTAGGAAATGTATTACTAAAAGTAATTGTAGATGGATTCATTAACTCAGAGGATTCAATAATTTCCGGTGGAAGTTTAATAAATAATAGTGGTTTTATGTTAAATATAGTAGCACTTGGACAAAGTTATTTAATATTAATAAGTATTATTGTTTTATCAGTTGTATTTGCTTCTTCATTAATATTAATCAAGAAGCCTAAAGAAATATTATCAAAAATAAGTTAGGAGAAAATAATGGATATATTAGAAATAAAGAATGTAGCATATAGTTATGAAAATTCTAAAGAAAAAGTTTTGTCAGGAGTAGATCAAAAATTTGAACTTGGGAAGTTTTATGCGATAGTAGGAAAGTCAGGGACAGGAAAAACTACACTTCTTTCCTTACTTGCTGGACTTGATAAACCTAAAACAGGAAAAATATTGTTTAAGAATGAAGATATACAAAAGAAAGGATATAACAATCATAGAAAAAATAATATATCTTTAGTATTTCAAAACTACAATTTAATAGATTATTTAACACCGATTGAAAATATTAGATTAGTAAACAAATCAGCAGATGAAAGTATCTTGTTTGAACTAGGTTTAGATAAAAAACAAATAAAAAGAAATGTTATGAAATTATCTGGTGGACAGCAACAAAGAGTAGCTATTGCTAGAGCATTGGTATCAAATGCGCCAATAATACTAGCTGATGAACCTACTGGTAATTTAGACAGTGTTACTGCTGGAGAAATAATTGATATATTAAAGACGTTGGCTAAAGACAAAAATAAATGTGTAATAGTTGTAACACATAGTAAGGAAGTAGCAGATTCTGCGGATATCATTTTAGAACTAAGTGGTAAAAATTTGAAAAAAGTAAATAAAAAGAATTTGGAGGTTGAATAATGATAAAAAATGCATTTGCTTATGTAACTAGAAAAAGCTTAAAATCATTAATTATTATGTTAGTTATTTTATCTATGTCAATTTTAAGTTTTATTAGTTTATCTCTTAAAGATGCTACGGACAGAGCTTCAAAAGAAACATTGGCTAATATAACAAATAGTTTTTCTATGGAGATAAATAGACAAGTAAATCCAGGAACACCTAGAGGTGGGGGAAATGTAAAAGGTGAAGATATTAAAAAGATATCTCAAACAGATAGTATAGACTCCTATGTAAAAAGAATAAACAGTGTTGCAGATTTAGTTGATTATGATATTATTGAAACTCAAGAGACTCTTGCGAATCAATCGCCTGAAAGAGCGAAGAATTTCAAAAGAACAGTTATGTTAACTGGGGTTAATGACTCATCAAAAGAAACAAAATTTGTATCAGAAGCATATAAATTAGTAGAAGGAAAGCATTTAGAAAATGAAGATAAAAATAAAATCTTAATGCATAAAGATTTAGCTAAAAAAAATAATCTTAAAGTTGGAGATAAGATAAAATTAAAATCTAATTTATTTGACGCTGATAATGAAAAAGGTGCAGATGAAACAGTAGAAGTAGAAATTAAAGGTCTATTCGATGGGCATAATAGTGGTGGAGTAAGTGCAGCACAGGAACTATACGAAAATACATTAATCACTGATATTGATACGGCCGCTAAAGTTTATGGTAATACAGAAGATACAGCTGTATACCAAGATGCAACATTCTTTGTAAAAGGTGATAAGAATCTTGATAGTGTGATAAAAGATCTTGGGAAATTAGATATAAATTGGAGAGAATATAATTTGATTAAAAGTTCATCAAATTACCCTGCATTACAACAATCTATATCAGGTATCTACTCAATTTCAAATAAATTATTTGTTGGCTCATTAATATTTGCAGGAATTGTAGTTTCATTATTATTATTCTTATGGATGAATGCTAGAAAGAAAGAAATAGCAGTATTACTATCATTAGGTATATCAAAATTAGAAATTTTTGGTCAATTCCTAATTGAGATGGTATTTATATCAATCCCCGCATTCGTTGGTTCTTATTTCTTAGCTCAATATACAGCTGATAAGCTTGGGAATAATATATTGAATAAGGTTACTGGTGATATAGCTAAACAAATAGCTAGACAAGCTGCATCTAGCCAATTAGGTGGTGGGGCAGAAGCTGAAGGATTTAATAAGACATTATCAAGTTTAGATATAAATGTATTACCTAAATTCATAATTTATGTAGTTATATTTATGAGTTTAGTACTTCTTGTATCATTGATTATTTCTTCATTCGATATATTAAGAAGGAATCCAAAAGAATTATTAATTGACAATAATTAAAAATTTTGGTGCTTTCTAGCACCGAAATTTTTTTGACTTTTAAATATCAAATAATATGCTGTATAATATAAGTGTATAGGCTTAAGTGGAGGTATTTATGAAAATATTAATTGTTGAAGATGATAATATGATCAGAGAGGGAATAAGTGAATATCTTTTGGAATTTGGATATACTGTTATTCAAGCTAAAGATGGAATAGAAGCTTTGTCAAAATTTAATAACGCTATAAATTTGGTTATCTTAGATATTCAGATACCTTTTATAAATGGTTTAGAAGTGTTGAAAGAAATTAGAAAGAAAAGCAATTTACCAATTCTAATCTTGACTGCATTTAGTGATGAAGAATATAAAATTGATGCATTTACTAATTTAGCAGATGGATATGTAGAAAAGCCATTTTCATTGCCAGTCTTAAAGGTTAGAATAGATTCTTTGATTAAGAAGAATTATGGACATTTAGAGAAGTTTGAATATAAGGATCTATCGGTTAACTTTAATAGCTATACAGCTAAAATAAATGATGAAGAAATAGATGTAAATGCAAAAGAACTAGATGTATTAAAGTGTCTATTGGATAATAATGGACAAGTATTAACTAGAATGCAAATTATTGATTATGTATGGAAAGATAGCGAAGAAATTCCTTACGATCGAGTAATAGACGTATACATAAAAGAACTTAGAAAAAAATTGCAATTAGACTGCATAACCACTATAAGGAATGTGGGATATAAATTGGAGATAAAATGAGAAAATGAAAAAATTAAAGATATTTCCCAAAATGTTCATACAAATATTTTCTGTTCTTGGAATAATAATTATATTAGTTCATTTATTAGTTTTCTTTATTTTTCCTAAAACATATTTGGAGACCAGAAAAGAAGAGGTCTATAATAAAGCAAATGAAATTTCCAGTATTATGAATGGAAAAGAAATAAAATATGTAGAACAAACCTTGGAACTTTATTCTAAAAGTAGCGAAATAAAGGCATTTATAAAAGAAAGAAATAATAATAATAATGAAATACAAATCAAAGATAATATAGATGCTAATTTAGAAAGTAATAGTAATTCTTTGATAATTGAAGAAAGAGAAATAAAGCTTAATGATGGTAAAAAAACATATCTACAATTTGTCTCTACAGCTGATATGCAAAAAGATGCAAAAGATTTAAGTCTTAAATTTTTACCATATTCTTTGTTAATATCAATTTTATTTTCTACTATTATTTCTTTAATTTATGCAAAATTAATAAAAAACAATGTACAAGAAATACAAATTGTTACTGATAAAATGATGAAACTTGATAAAAAAATACGTTTAGAAGTTAGCTCTAATGATGAAGTTGGAGAATTAAAACAACAAATTAATGATTTGTATTCTACTTTATTAAGAACAATTGACGATTTAGAATTTAAAAATAAAGAAATTTTAAAATTAGAAAAGTTAAAATATGACTTTTTTAAAGGTGCATCCCATGAGCTTAAAACTCCTCTTGCTAGTCTTAAAATAATACTGGAAAACATGAAATACAATATTGGAAAATATAAAGAAAGAGATATTTATATTAATGAATGTATTGAAATCGTTGATAGTTTAACAAAAAATATTTCTCAAATATTATCAGTTCATTCTATAGAAAATTTGAATAATGATGAAGAATATTTGGAAATAAATGATACATTAGAAGATGTATTAAAAAAGTATGAAATATTAGCACATCAAAAGAAAATAACTATCAATAATTATATATTAGATGAGAATGTTTATATAGGAAAAACAGCTTTAAAGATTATTTTATCTAATTTGATTAGTAATGCGGTAAAATATACTGATGTAAATGGGGTAATTAATATTGGGATGGTTAATGATTGGTTATATATAGAAAATTCATACGGTAACAATAAAATTTCGAATATGGATGAAATATTCGATGTTAAATTTGATTTAAATAAGGAAAATAGTAATGGATTAGGTTTATATATTGTAAGTAATATTCTGAATAATTACAATATAGAATATAAAGCATTGCAGGATGAAGAATTTTTTATCTTTAAAATTAAAATATTATCTTAAGTAAGATATAATTTTTTAATAGTTATTGAAAAATAGAGACTTATTAATTGTGGAAATAAAAACTTTTTTCTTATTGAAAGTGAAAAGAAAATAATTGATAAATGATTATTCCACTCTAATTGATCACTTATTCCGATTAGGTTGATCAAGTATTCCGACAGACTTGATCAACTGCTATTTTTCATTAAATTCCGATGGGGCTGATCAATCATTATGATGAACCTGACCATCTAAAAGTTTTGGTTATTAGATATCAGCTAAAGCACTTATACAAAAGTTTACTAAGCTATTCTGTACTAATAAATTGAAAACATAGACTTGCTGAGTTGAATGTTACGCTAGAAAAGTCCATTCAATACGTTGAATAAGTCCACTTTACCAAAATATTGAATATGTTTATAAAGTCAAAAGGATTTAATATATTCTTCTTGCAATAATTTCTATATTAAAAATTTGAAAGGGACTGTTTATTTTAATATTCTCAAAAAATTAAATAGATTAATAAAAAATATGGGAAAAAACGCATAAAATTGTATGCTATCATACCATCAAGTTATAAATAGATGTGTCCAAAATAGTAAAGCATTTATTGTAGCTTAGGTAAGCTAAACTAAATCGGTTCAGTTTGCTATCTAAAGTAGTTAATTATTAATGAATAGGTACAAACTCGTTTTTTAATACTTCTTTAAATTTTTATTACATATAAACCTTATTCATTAAAATATTTATAGGAGGTGATACAACACAAAATAATGAAAGCTTTTAGATTTTAATAGCAATCTAAAAAGCTACCACTCTATAAAACTTAATATTATAAATCGCTTGTTAATCTTAGATAGAGGGTAGACTTATAAGTTAATATTCTAAAAGTTAAAAATAAGATTATTGTTAAAGATGTCTAGATAAAAATTAATTTTGGTACATTGCACAATTATAGATATTATGATCCATTTAATGATTCTAACTCTTAAATTTATAGACAGGTAGCATTCTCAAATAAACATTAAGTGTTTAAATAACAATTCTTATTTAATATTGAGTAGTTGTAAAAAAAGAATTTAAGTAGAATGAATAATTTATAAAAGAAATAATAGAGTGTATCTATGAGAATATGATATTAGGTATTTTCATTTTAATAATAACTTCCCGAAAAAATATTAAAACCTCATAAAAAAAGATAATTTTACTGTAAATCATTTCTATACATGCTTAATCATTATATTTTATGCACACATAAATACGTACTTTTATAAATTGGTAACTTAATTCTAAGTAGTTTAAAGAATTATAACTTTTGATTAAAAATAAAATTCATTCTCCCAAATGAAAAACGTAACAATTCCGAATCAAATTTTATAATTCTTTTTTTCATTTATATAATTTTTTTCATTTATATAATAAGGAGGCATTTATGATTCATTCAGTAAAAGATTTTGTAGATAAAAAAATGAATAATAAATTAATTTGTTTTAATAATGTTTTAGATGATTATTTATTTTTTTATGATATAAAAAAGGATTCTTTTTGTGCTACAAAAAGAAATAAAAAACATATCGAAGATGATCATGTCTTTTTAGATGATTATAAAAGTATAAAAGAAAAAATATATTTTAAGGATAGAAATATAATTGATAATTTATATAACAAAATCATTCGTAAAGAAATTGTTTTGGGAACTATTTATGAAAAAAACAAGTTAAAAATAAAAGAATATATTGGTGTTGAAAACTTATTTGATTCTTTTAAATTAAATAATGCAGGATTTGCTTTGATGATGAAAGTAGATCAGTATGATGAAATTCATTTTACGACTTACTATAAATATGGTGACTTTGTAAAAAGTAGTATAAAAAAATGTATTATTTCTTCTTTGAAAAAGAAACAAAAATATATTGAATTGGATTCATGGAATTTTTTAATTATTGATTTAGAAGGAGACGCAGAAGATGCAAAGAATCTTTTTCAATGTATTACCAATTCAATAAATCAGTTATTAAATGATAAGAAACAAAAAATCTATTTTTCAATAGCTGCAGGAGCTATTGAATTGAGTAAAGAATTTTATTCTTATGACAGAGTGTTAGAGTGTTTGAATTTTTCTTTAAATCGTGCAGAGGGATTTAATGGAAATAAGTTCTATCTATTTGATATGCAACACTATATAAGATTAAAAAGAAAAGAAGAAATATTAAAACATATATATTGGGCTATTAATCATGATTTTGAAGGTTTCGAACTTTATTATCAGCCGATTATTGATATAAATACAAAATCAATAATAACTTTAGAAGCACTATTGAGATTAAAAATGAAAGATGAGTACATTCAACCGAAAGAATTTATTTCTTTACTTGAACAAACACACTTAATTCTTCCTGTGGGAAGATGGGTTTTAAAAACAGCTATGGAAAGTTGGAAAGAATTGCAACAATTGATTCCAGGTCTAAAAATGAATGTGAATATGTCATTTGTGCAAGTAAATCAAAATAATAGTGTTCAAATGATTATAGATATTATAAAAGAAATAGATACAACTTTATTAGGAATAGAAATAACAGAAACAGGGGAATTAAATTCAAATCAATATTATAATTTTTGTATAGGGCTAGAAAAAGGGAAAAGAGCACTTATATTAGATGATTACGGATCTGGATTTTCAAATGTACATCGTTTAACAGCGGCAAAACCACAATATATAAAAATTGATCATTCATTTACAAAACATATTATAAAATCGGATTATTATCGAAAAATATTAAAAAATACTATTACAGATGTAATTAAATCTTTAGGCGCTGATTATATGCAAGGTTGTTTATTTGCAAGACCAATGGATAAGCATTCTTTTATAAAAAATCATAAAAGAATGAGTGAAAATTTCTTAAATAACTAAAAGAAGATATATAGGGGGAAATATGAATTTAGATTTTTTAAAAAGGATAACAGGGGGACTATTCTTATTAACAACAGAATTTAACGGTATAAAGAATGGTTGTATTATTAATAATTGTATGGAGGTTTCAACAAATCCATCATGTATTTCTATATCGGTTATGAAAAATAGTTATACAAATGAATTGATAGAAAAAAGCAAAAAATTTGCGATTAGTATTTTAAATAAAGATGTATCAAGTGAAATGGTAAAGAAGTTTGAACTTTTTTCAGGAAGAAAAAATGATAAGTTTCAAAATATTTCAACAGTTATGGATAAAAATAATGTTCCTTATGTAACAAAAAATGTAAGCACTGTCATAAGCGCTAATGTAATCAGTAAATTTGATTTAGGAACACATACACTCTTTATTGCGCAAGTTATTGATATCAATGATATCAATAATAGTAAGCCTATTACATATGATGAATATCAAAAAAATGTGGTATTAAAAGAAAAAAATAAAGCATCATCTCAACATATTATAGGATGGAAATGTCGAAGATGTGGTTATGTACATATTGGTGAAATACTGCCTAATAATTTTATTTGTCCTTTATGTGGCCGAGGAAAGGATGACTTTGATCCTATATTTAAAGAGGAAATAGAAAATTGAATTTAGTAGTATATTATCAAAGTAATGGAAAAGTAGTAAATCACAAGTATTATATTGAAGTGATTGATCATGATAGTTGTTCATCTGTTAAATTTGATCTAATTACAAAAAGATTTATATTCTTTGAAAAAAGAAGAATAAGAAAAAGAGTTTATATGGAATTAAATAAATCAAAGTTACTTTTAGAAAGTATGGATTTTAACTTATCATGTAATGAAAAATTACAATTTCCTGTATTAAAAATATAGCAGGGGTATTAAATGAGAGATGAATGTGGTCTTAGAAAGTTAAAAATCATATAAAAACAGCTGTGAAGAGTAAATTTTTTCTAGCTAAAAAATATGATAAAATAGTAGTAAAAAGGGAGAATATGGGGAACCATGTTCTCTTATTTTGTAAGCGCCAACCAAAATCTAACGAAAGGATATTTCATCATGCAAAGTATAACACATTTAATTAATTCTATTGAATCTTTTTCTAAACAAAATTTTAAATTCTCTCAATATTTTCAACCTTTAAACATCTTGAACAAGATTCCTGATTCTATTTCTGATCATTTAAACAATGTTGATTTCATTTATCATCTTGATGAAGCTTCCAAACATATTGATTGGCTCAATGACTTCTTTGAAAACAATATCAATCCCATTACCAAGAAACAGCTGTCTCATTTGAAATCTTCTAATAATAAAGATATCCAAATCCCTTATGCTGATTTAAAAGTTGATGAACCTCCTCTTTTTAAAAATGATTCTGTTCAACAGCTTTCTTTTGAAGATATCAATCGTAATGGCACTATCACACCTGTAAAAAGAAGAGACCCTGATTCTTTTAACTTTGATGGTATTTGTCCTTACTGTGGTGATAAAGCTAAAGATTTTATCTCTATCGTTGAAAACAAAATTAAATCTAACAAGCTCTCTTCTATTGATGAAACCATCAATTATTTGATTCTTCATCAATCTGATGAAATCGCTAATTTAGAAACTATTTCTACTAAAACCTTTTACAACTATGTACATCAAGGGAGAACATCTATAAAACCTATCGATCTTCCTCGTATGGTTAGAAAGAAGACAAAGAAAAACTGGAAAACCTATATTCCTAAAAGAAAAAAGGAACTTCCATTGCAGAAAGACCAGATTATATCAATGAAAGAGGTGAATTTGGTCATTGGGAAGGTGATCTGGTTACTGGTCCCAGAGATGGACAAAATGGAGCTTATCTTACTTTATTAGAAAGAAAAACTCGATTTTATTATATGATTTCTATTTCTTCCAAATCATCAAAGAAGGTATATATGCAAATCAACAAGCTTCACAAGTTTTATGGGAACAGCTTTAAAGATATTTTCAAATCCATTACTTTTGATAACGGTAATGAGTTTTCAAGATGGAAAGATATGGAAATAAAGCCCAACACAAAAGAACAAAGAACTAAAATTTATCTTGGTAGACCCTATCATTCTTGTGATAGAGCTTCAAATGAAAACTGCAACGCTCTTGTCAGGTATTTTATTAAAAAGGGAACAGATATTAATACAATCGATAAAAAAGCAAGCATTGATATAAACAACAAAATAAATCAAAAGAAAAGGAAGATACTTGGATATCTTCCTGCTGAAAAATTATTTCTTGACGAATTAACAAAAATTAACGTAACTGAAAATACGATTTTCTATAAAAATTAATTACTTTTTTCTCTTATTTCCAGTTTCTGCTTGCAATTCGGGTTTTTATAAAAAAAAGATTAGTCGATTTAAAATGTGGCAAGTATAGAAAACCTATTTTAAAAGGAAAATACGCTAAAACGACAATGACAACATAGTTTTAAAATAAATTCCCAAAAATTTGCAATAATTTACTAAAAAAATGAGAAAAACATATATATACTAAGTGTTAATATTTATATATATATTAAGTATTAATATATATATAAATATTAAGCAGGGCAGTTTAGTCTAAAAATAAAATAAATTATATTTGTTTTACAAATATATAGTAGTCTCTACTGGTCTGACTTAGCTTAGAATATGGAAAGGGAGGAAAAATATACAATGAAGAAAATCTTAAAACTTGTTATTTGTTGTGTTTTAGTGTTAGGATTGATTACAACTATTTCGGCTAATACTAATAAAACTAGTGCACTTGGTGAAACTAGTAATATTGAAAGTTTTGAAACGAAATATAACTATGATACAATTGATGTCAATAAATCACCTAATTTTCACGTTAATGACACAACATCAGATGCTTCACGCATTCGTACTTCGCCGCATTTTATTAATACTAATAAATTTACGACGAGTAATGAAAAAAAATGCACAATTAAATAAATATGGAGCAATATTGTTGTTATCAGATTTATGGTGTGCTTATGATTGGGGAGATGCAAATGTTAGCTATGATCAAGTATTAAAAAATGAGTGGGCACTATCACCCCAAACAAATATTAACAATATTGTAGTTGATGTCAAAACAAAAGATGGAACGTTTAGCAGACGAACATTACAGTTCAATGATGCAGATTGGAAGATGTATTTAGAGGTTAAGGATACTAATGGGGACAGAGCAGTTTTCACACCGAACAATAGTAATGGAACAATTAGAATTAAGAAAAATGGAACTAATACGGATATCACTACTTTAAAGTTAGTTCAAGGTCGTGTTACTAAGCAAATGAATAAGGGAATCATTGAATCAAGTAAACATAATTTCGATATGTTTAAAGGAGGTTATGGTAGCCCAAGTTACAATACAAACCAATGGAAACCTGAATACGCTCAAAATTTAAATCAATATACTACTTATTTTGTTAGAACTGTAAATTTTGGAGGAAAAATTGGATCGGTTGATTTGCTTATAAAAGCTACTAATATTATTGATGTAAACTGTTCTGGTTGTTTAACATACGCGATGAGCAAGCCAACTATTGTAAATCAGCAAGCTATTAAAATCAATAAAAGAAGTATAAATTTTGATAAAAATAAAGATTCAAAAAATGTTCAATTCAGTATTACAGGTGACAATACTGCTAATGTTAATTTAACTTTAAATGGCGAAGGTAGTGCTACCGATAATGTTCAAATTCCTATGCCAACAGATAAGGATGAATTTGAAATTGATGTCAAAGAAGTTTACGGCAATGGTTTTAAAACTACACCAGAAAATGGCTACCATGTGAAATTTAAATCTAAATATGCAATCAATGGAATTAATCATATCAAAATTTGGAGTTATTCATTAGACAATGGAAATACATGGAGCGAATATGAAGAAATTCCTAATTTAAATTTTATTAATGCTAAGCCTAAAGTTACTTATACAACAGATGGGCATGGAACATTAAGTAAAAATGAAGAAATTGTTGATATCAATGGTAGCCCAGAAGGAGTTAAAGATACTCCAAATGAAGGGTACAATTTTAAAAATTATGTTGTAAATAAAGACGTAAAATTAAGAGATGGTACTGTTATTAAAGCAGGAAACGCTATTGAAGAAAATCAAATTTCTCAAATTGTAGTTGAAGAAGATATTGAAATTCAAGCAGTTCATGAATCAAAAATTGATATATCATTAGATGACCGTTTTACATGTAATCAACCAGTTGACAAAGTTTATAATGGTCAAGAACAAAAGTGGACTCCAACTATTAAAGATAATGTTACAGGAAAAGATTTAGTTGAAGGTGTTGATTATGATGTTGTTTATAGTCAAGATTTAACAAATGTAGGTGATGTAACAGTATCTATCAAAGGTAAAGGTATATATCAAGGTGAAAAGCCACTTTCATATAAAATTACCCCTAAAAAAGTTAAATTAACAGCAAACAGCGCAGAAAAAGAATATGATGGGAACCCAATTAGTGATTCTGGATATTCTGTATCTGACGGTGGATTTGTTAAAGGAGAAGAATTTGATATTAGAGTTACTGGTGAGCAAACATTTGTTGGTGAATCGAGCAACACAATTACAGCAGTAACTCCTAAAGGTAATGCTAAAAAAGAAAACTATACAATTGAGTTGGTTCCTGGAATTTTAAAGGTTACTGATGGAACTAAAAACAAACCAATTGATTCTAACAAAGTTATTAAAAAATCACATGACAATTCTAAAACTTATAGGTTGGGAGAAGTCGTTGAATTTACTATTGAAGCTACTAATATTTATGGTCAAAATAAAAATATGATTATTGAAGAGCAAGAAGGGGTTACTATTACTGGTAATACAAGGTTTGAAAATGTCGAACCTGGAAAAACTGTAACCACTACAGCTCAACATACAGTTACTGAAGCAGACATACTAAAAGGTACTGTATATACAAATAAAGTAAGTGTTTCTTTTGAAAATGGTAAGAAATTTGAAAATACTGATAAGGTAGCTATTGAAACTAAAAATTCTAAATTAACAGTAAATAAACGTACTGTAAGTACACCAAAAGACGGGAATGTGTACGCTCTAGGTGAAAAAATTGAATATGAAATTTCAGTTACAAATAGCGGTAATCTAACTGTTAAAAATATAGAAGTAAATGATGAATTAACAGGAGATAAATGGACTGTAAAGGAATTAGCGCCTGGGCAAACAAGCGAAACTTTTAGAACATCTTATACTGTAACTGAGAAAGATGTTTTAGCAGGTACTGTAAAAAACAAAGCAACAGCTAAAGGAGAAAGTCCTGATAAGGACAACTTAGAAACAAAAGTTGATCCTGGAATAAGGGAAGAAGCTGTTGAAACTTCTAAACCAAGTTTTGTAGTTATTAAAGAAGCTCAAGAAGGTTCTTACAAATTAGGTGAAACAGTTGTTTATAACATTAAAGTTATTAACAACGGTAATGTATCAATCAACGACATCAATGTTAGAGATGATTTAACTGGTGATACTTGGACAATTGATACTTTAAAACCAGGAGAAGAAAAAGAATTAACTGCTAAGTATGTTATTACTGAAGATAACATATTAGATGGTGAAATTGTAAATGTTGCTAGTGCTAAAGGTCAAGATCCAAAAGGGAATGATATAGAAGAAACTGGTTCATCAACAATTACTCCAGAAGAAATTAATGCTCATATGATTGTTAATAAGAAAACAGTAAGCAATCCAAAAGACGGTAAATCTTATAAATATGGTGAAGAAATTAAATATGAAATCACTGTAACAAATGACGGAAATGTTACTTTATACAATGTTAATGTTAGTGATAAATTAACAGGAGATAAATGGACTATTAAAGAATTAACTCCTGGAGAAACTAGTAAAGTATTCAAAACATCTTATAAAGTAACTGAAAAAGATGTTCTAGCAGGTTCAGTTGTTAATACAGCAACCGCAACAAGTGATGATATCTTAGATAAAATTACTCCAGAAGTCGTTCCTGGTAAACAAGAAGAAAATGTAGAAGCTGCAATTTCAAGTGTTTTAGTTGAAAAAAAAACTAAAGAAGGTACATATAAAGTAGGTAATACTGTAACTTATGAAATTAAAGTTATCAACAATGGTAATGTTACTGTTTTGGGAATCAAAGTTATTGATGAATTAACAGGAGATAAATGGACTATTGATAACTTAAAGCCAGGAGAAGAAAAAATATTCACTACTAAATATGTAATAAAAAAAGCAGATGAAGATAGAGGATATGTAAAAAATACTGTTAAAGTAGAAGGATTAGGATCTAATGGAAAAGATGTCAGTGTTAATGGTGAATCAACAATTAAAGTTGAAAAAACTGAAGTTGTTACAAAACCTACAACAGGTGATGATACTCAATTAATTCTATGGGCTACTTTAGCAATAACATGTGGTGGAATTATTATTTATTTAACTTCTAAAATAAGAAGAAAAGAAGAAAAATAATATTTATTGAATTGATTACTACAATAGAAATCATTCAATAGATAAAACTTAGTAGAAACAGATCTCATGAAACAGAAGAGGTCTGTTTTTACTACATATATTAAAACCACAAGATTTTGAAAAGCAGTTTCAAATATCATGGCTTGAAATAAAACCTAACAAATGATGTGGGGCAAATTTGCCCCACGTTTCTTTATACATTAGAAATCAATTTCGGAAATATCTAAGTCTGATGATGTATCAACATCATCATTTTGTGCGACAGGCAGTTGCTTATATGCCATGTTTATAGGGGCATGATATTTTCTATTTACAAATGGTTGCTCAAGATAGTTAGCTATAAACTTGAAATGTGTCAAGGAATATAGAAATCCTGTAGGTGAAAGTCCTACCTCATGTGCACTAGTGCTATTCGAGAAGCTTAATCTAGTGCACCACTGTGAAGTGATGTGTGAAGGAGATGACCAATTGAATTGTTTGTAAAGACGTTGAAAGAATGAAATGATTCTTACTTTAAGGTTATATTGTAGGCCATCAGCTTCTTTAGATGGATTGAAAATCACATCTACAAGATAAATATCTCTAAATTGTGCTATAGTGATATTAGGGTATGGTTTTTTAAAATTGACAATGTAATCAATTTCATTGTCGGATGCACGATTGTTGGCTGCCAAACCTTTATCACTGTGGTTCAATGTAGAATCTATACCTTTTTCTTTTAAAGGACGAATAAGCTGACGCTTAGAATGGCCAGTAATAATAGCTAATTTGTCATAAGATAAATTATGATCATCATTTAATTTTTTAGACAATAAATCAATAGCTTCTTTTTTGTCCAATAAAAAAACCTCCTTCATATAACATGATAGAGGATAAATTATAGAAAGAAAATAATGGTGACATTTTTGCGGGATTTTACGGTGACATAATTGCTGAATCTTAACAGAAATATAAATGTTGTTGTTAAAATCATAAAGATATGCTATTTTGATAGATAGGAGATAATGAGGAGGGGTGTGTATAGAAAGTGAAACAATAACAAATCATTGTCTTGTTAATTGAATAAATGATAAATAATTGTTGAATAAAGAAGGACTATTAAAAATATAGAGAACTCACCTAAGTCGAAAAGAATTTAGTTGAATTAGAGAAAAGTTGGGTTTGAGATGATCTTTACCTTTTTATATTAATGTTAATGAAGCCTTTATGTAAAGCAACAGACAATGAAATCGACAAAGAGTATTTTTTTAGATTTATGGGAGAGATAAACTCAAGTTTATAAGTTTATTTGCTTTCGGTAAAGGAGATGAATGTATGAGAAAAAAATCAAAGAAAGCAATAAGTAGTATTTTAGTTTTGTTTGTGTTGTTTCAAATAGTATGTCCCGTTTCTTCCTATGCAATAGAAAATGGTGGACAAGAAACTCAAGAAACGACGAATGAAAGCTTAGTGATGGATGAAAACACTGGTAAAGATGAAGATAACAGTGCTCAGGATTCTTCAAAAGATGAAGAAAATATTGTTGTTATGGCTGCTCACCAAAGTGAAGACTATAAATATCTTTCTGATTTAGATTATATTACAGAAAATAATTGGTCTTATGCAGGATGGGGAGAAATCAAAAAAGACAAGAATATTGAAAATGGGCAAATCAGTTTACTTGTTGATGGAACAAGGGTCTATTTCAGTAAAGGTATGGGAGCGCATGCTTCTTCACAACTTACCTATGATGTTTCTGGTTTTTCAGGTACATATACCCGATTTGTTTCTAAAATGGGAGTCGATGCTTCTAAAAATGGTCTAGGAGAAGTTTGGTTTAGAATTTCTGCTTCAAAGGATGGAACAAATTGGGATGAACTTTATAAATCAAATCCAGTAACTTCAAAAGACAATGCCTTAGATGTAGATTTAAATATTAAAGATTATAAATATTTAAGATTATATGCAGATAAAAATGGCTCAAATGCAGTAGATCATGCTGTTTATGCAGATTCGCGAATTGTAAAAGAAAACTATGATCTTTCATCAGAACTTTTTGATGATATTAAAAAGGTATCTTACTATGATGAAATTCTTTCTAAAAATACAGTAGAAGAAAACTATAATAATCATTTCGATACAGTATTAAAAAGAGAATTTGTTAATCGCATGGGTTATTGGAATTTACAAAACAGTATCAAAGATGATGATACTGGTGAAGCTAAAGAAGCTATTAAATGGATTTTTAATGACCAAGAAAACTTACAACTATTTATTGAAACTGGAAATGTAGGAGATTCTTTAAAATGTGTTAGTCTATTAAAAGAATTATATAGTAAGCACAAAGATGATCTTAATGATCAAACACAAGGTGATGTTTATAAAAAGATGATGATTGCCTTAGCAATTGCTTATAGTACAGATAGAAACGGTTCACCGTTGAGTTTCAATATGCAACCGAATTCTTATGATGCTTTAAAAAGATATGAAATTATAAAAAACTTATACGATTCAGGTCTGTTTGCTAGAAAAGATGAATTTAGTACATACAACATGGAACTTATTCGAATGGTAATGAATGATTCTATTAGTAATGATGAAATCGATTGGTTAAGACATTACTCGCAATCACGTCATGGAACGGATCTCAATAAAGCTCTAAACCCTTATAATTATATGCATTATGTTTCACCAAACTATGCTCAAGATAAACTTTATGATGCAAACAATAAAGAAACATATGATACGAAGTATCAATTAAGTAAATATAACATTCCTTATGGATTAAATAGTGATGGAACAAAGACATCAAGAACATGGATGGTTATGGAAGCTGGAGGTATTTGTTGGAATATTTCAAGATTAGGACAAAACTTAAATCGTGTTTATGGAATACCAACAGTAGGTATCTATCAACCAGCTCATGAATCTTATTTTACTTATTCACAAAATAGTGATGGTAAAGGTATCTGGAGTATTGGAAACAATATTTTTGGTTGGGGACAAAGTTCGTCAAAATGGTATGGTGGAAATGGAACACGTTTATTATTAAATTGGAATAATAAATCATTTACACGACCACATATGGGATTAAAGGTTGATCTAGGTAATGGAGTGAAATCGGATGTAGGAAATAACGGTGGATATCAATTATTAGGACAAGCTGCTTTAAATAACTATGAAGCTTATCAAAAATCGCTTTATTATAACTTAATTGCTAATTCTTATGAAAGTGGAACACAAAAAGAAGAAGTTTATAATAAAGCACTAGAAGTTTTAGATATCAATTTAGATAGTTTTGAAGCAATACTTAATCTTTATAAACAAAAAGGTGATAAAGTAACAAGTGCAAATTGGCTAGAATTCGCTAAAAGAGTGATTTCAACATATACATACTATCCAATGGCTATGACAGATTTATTAAGAGTGATTAATCCTTATTTGAATAGAGAAGATGCACTAGAAGTTGATATGTTAAAAACAGAAGCTTTGAATAAAGCTTTAAATGCGACAGATGATGAAGTGTTACAATCAGGAGCATGTAGAGAAATTGCCCGTGAACTCCTAGGCAGTGACAAAGTCGATTTAGCTTCATTCTCTTTTGATGGAGAAAATGCGGGTAAGATCGTTATGAATTCAAAATATGATGATTATGATTTCCAAGTCCAATATAGTCTGGATGGGGGAAATACTTGGGAAACCTCATTAGAACATAAAATAGTTTTATCTAAAAAACAAATCGAAAGTATTACTGCTGATAATGATATCCAAGTTAAAATATCAGGATCAAATCAAGTGTTTACGATTGATATTTTAAAAGGTGAAAATATTTCTTCAAAAACACTTGCGGTGAATGATGATGAAGATTCCTTTGTTGGAAAAACAGAAGTTTTAGAATATAGTATAGACAATGGAAAAACATGGAAGGCTTTTGATCGTGATACGAGAATTACAGGAAATCAAACAGTGCTTGCTCGATACAGAGCACATGGGGTGTATTTAAGTGGAGATAGTACAGAATATAACTTTACTGAAAATAACGATAAAGAGAAAAAATATGTTTACGTTAAAGATATTTCTTACATATCTTCTGGAAGTTCTCAAAGTGGATATGCTGCAAAAAATATGATCGATGCCAGTCCATTTACAACATGGCATACAACGTGGGGACAAGTTGCTAAAGATAAAACCTATGTCGTAAGCTTTAATGAAGTAAAATATTTATCACAAATTACCTATGATCCTGCCGATGGTGTCAATGGGCGAATCAAATCAGCAAAGGTTTATGTAAGTTTAGATGGTAAAGAATGGACCTTAGCGGGAGAAAAAACAAATATGGCAAATAACACCGCCAGAAAAGAACTTGTTTTAGATGAATCTCTTCCAGCAAAATTTGTGAAAATCGAAGCAACGGAAACTTATGGAAACCACGAAGGACCAAATAAATATGTAAGTGGAAGAAGATTCAATTATTATGAAGATACAACAAAAATATATAAAGATCCAAGTATCGAATATTCAGTAACTTCACTTACTAATAAAGATGTTGTAGCGACTTTACAACTTCCTTCAGGATTTAAAGCTGTTGGTGAAAGTACATATACATTTGATAAAAATGGTGAACATACATTCACTTATAAAGATTTAAATAATAAAGAAAAAACAATCAAAGCCAAAGTTTCATGGATCGATAAAGAAGTTCCAACTGCTACAGTAGAATATGATATTACAGAAAAAACAGAATTTGCGGTGAAAGCAACTTTAAAAGATTTTTCAAAAGAAAATGTAAAAGTGCTTAATGGTGATGAAAATGGTAGTCATACTTTTACAAAAAATGGCGAATTTACTTTTATGATTCAAGATGAAGCAGGTAATATTGGTTATGTTACCGCAAAAGTAACATGGATTACGGCTAAAGATACTGAGGTGGATGATGATTTATATGTTAAATCAGACGATTATGTTGTTAAAGATGATGTAATTAAAAATATTGATGCAAATACTTCATTAGAAGAATTAAAATCAAAATTAAATACAAATGCGAAACAATTCAAACTTATTAAAAATGGTCAAGAAGTTGATATAATTTCAACAGGAACAATTCTTGTTCTTGATAATGATAGAAGTTATACATTAGTTGTAACTGGAGATATTAATGGTGATAGTTATCATAATGAATTAGATCTAACTCTTTTAATTAATCACTTGTTAGATCGTACTTTGATTCAAAATGAAATAGAATCAATGGCATCGGATATGAATGATGATGGTGAAATTGATATTGTCGATCTTTCAATAATGAACAAGAAAACACTTAATTAGTGGTAAAAGAAGGAGAAAAAGATGAAAAGAAAAATTATCTCAGTTATAACAACTTTTGTATTAATACTATCTTCTCATTTTTCAATGATTTACGCATTGGATAAACCTCATTTGAATTTAAATGAAAAAGAAGATTCAGTAGAAGTAACACTGAATCTTCCCAAAGTAGAAAATGGGTTAGATGCTTTCTCTGGTAAAATTGATTATGATCAAAATAAATTAGAACTTGTTAAAGTAAAACAGGTATCAAAAAAATTAAAAACACCAGAGTATAATGAAAAGAATGGAAAATTTATTTTATTGATCAATTCTAAAACCATTAATGAATCGGTTGATGCAGTATGCTTTACATTTAAAGTTAAGAAAAATGTTACAGGGGATACAACGGTAAAGGTAACAAAATTAACAGGATCTACTTCAAAAAATCAAAAGATTAATTTAGATGATGTACAAACTGTTTTTACAACAGATAAGAAAGAAAACAATTCCAATACGGGTAACGGTTCTAATAGTTCAAATACATCTAAAGACAATGGTTCAAAAAATGATACGAATAAATCAAATACAACCAATAAACCAAATGATTCTCATAAAAATAGTGATGGGAAAAACACAAGTAAACAAAATAAGGTTAGTTCAAATGATAGTTTAAGTAAAGAGGAGACTAAAAAAGATACTGATACTAATAAAACAACATCTTCCGAAGATAAAACTTCTTCAAATGAAGATGAAAGAAGCGTTTTACAAGATGACAGTAAACAAAAAAAGGAAAAAGAAAATAAAAAAAATATTAATGGAAAACCGATAGTTGAAAAAAAAGAACTAATCTATCCAAAAATCTTGATAGTCGTTGCACTTTTGATTTCATTGTTACTACTATATCTAAGAAAGAAAAAATAGATAAAAGAAAGGGTAGCCAAATAATTTAGAGGAAAAGCTAAATTATTTAGGGAACCACTTTAAGGGAGATTAAGAAAACTCTGTTGAAAGTTAGGGGTTCTCTAGGTGGCTAACCTAAAATACTAAAATAAAATTTATGAAAAAGAGAGCAAATACGGAATGTAACTGTTGGCACCTTCTATTTTGTCATAGCCGTTAGTTCCATAATAATTCTGCTTATATGTACGATTGAGCCTCTCTTCAATTTGTGGCGCTCTAAATAATCGAGTGCTTTAGCGAAATTCGCTCTATATTATTAGGGGGGATATTGATGTGGAATCAGTATTCCCTCTAAAATATTCAGTGCTTTTTTAAGAGGAAAATTAGGATGATGTCTGGTCCTGGTTTTCCTCCTTTTATTTATTTTCTATTTTTATTTTATTTTTTGTAGGCTCCTCTAGGATTTCCTATACGTTTTATTCTGTCTGTATGTTCATTCATTGTGTAAGTTTCATATTTGTTTTGAGAATATATGATTCTGTTTCTTRCACGTTGAAAATTGGACATACCATTTGCATTGGATAAGATCTTCTTTACATAATTGTTTTTACCTTCACATGGTCCATTAGATATACGTCTGTCATTTATCCATGTAAAAGAGTTGAGTATTTCTTCTTTCCAATGTTCAAGCGTCACCGCAACACTTATACTTTCTTCCACATGTGTATGTTTGAATTTTTTAATTACTGCATTGAGTTCCTTTCTTTTATTAGAATTATTGACTTCTTCTTTTGAAACTTGATCGAATATCAAATATTCTTCTTTGGCATTATAGGCCTGTCTAAGT
>NZ_PYLQ01000014.1 GCF_003024685.1 Faecalibacillus intestinalis
CCCCTTAAAGACGATAAGGTAGATAGGTCAGGAGTGTAAGCATGGTGACATGTTAAGCGGACTGATACTAATAGGTCGAGGGCTTGACCGAAAAGGCAAGCGAGCTTGAAAGAAGAAAAACTACTGTCTGGTTTTGAGTGTCCTGAAGACACTTGAAAAGAAGAATCTGGTAATGATAGCATGATGGACACACCTGTACCCATTCCGAACACAGAAGTTAAGCATCATCGCGGCGAAGATAGTACATTGTGCGAAAATAGCTCGTTGCCAGTTCCTTCTTTTTTTTTATGTTTTTACATACTATTAATCATAAGTTCAAATTGAAATGATAATTTTATTCTATATGGAGGGGAAAAGATGTTACAAATAACAGATATCTGTAAACAGTATAAAACGGGAAATTTTATTCAAAAAGCTTTAGATCATGTCAGCCTTAATTTAAGAGATAATGAATTTGTGGCGATACTTGGTCCAAGTGGCTCTGGTAAAACCACACTTTTAAATATTATTGGTGGATTAGATAGATATGACAGTGGAGACTTAATTATCAATGGTATCTCTACAAAAAAATATAAAGACCGAGATTGGGATTCTTATCGTAATCACACAATCGGTTTTGTTTTCCAAAGTTATAACTTAATTCCACATCAGACAATTTTATCCAATGTTGAACTTGCGCTTACTATTTCTGGTGTTTCTAAAGCACAAAGAAGAGAAAAAGCAATTGATGCTCTTACCAAGGTAGGATTAAGACAACAAATTCATAAAAAGCCTAATCAGTTATCAGGAGGACAAATGCAACGTGTTGCTATTGCAAGAGCATTGGTTAATGATCCTAATATTTTATTGGCTGATGAACCAACAGGAGCCTTAGATAGTGAAACGAGTATACAAGTTATGGATTTATTAAAAGAAGTTGCTAAGGACAGACTTGTTGTTATGGTTACTCATAATCCAGAACTTGCCAAAGAATATGCAACACGTATTGTTACATTAAAAGATGGAGTTATTTTAGATGATACAAACCCATATCATGTTAAAAGTTTTGTCCCACAACATCGTAATATGGGGAAAACATCTATGTCTTTACTTACATCACTATCCCTTAGTTTTAATAATTTAAAAACAAAAAAAGGAAGGACTTTTTTAACATCTTTTGCAGGTTCTATAGGGATTATAGGAATAGCTCTTATATTATCTTTATCAAATGGTGTTAATACGTATATTCAAACAATTGAAGAAGATACGTTGTCAGAATATCCTTTACAAATTACAAGTACTGGTATAGATATGTCATCAATGTTAGTAGATGATAGTCAAGATAAAAAACAATCTTCTAAAAATGATATTCAAGTAGCTAATATGATGACTACAATGTTTTCTAAAATTGGATCAAATGATTTAGAATCATTAAGGAGTTATATTCAAAGTAATCAAAAACAATTAAAAAATTATTCCAATGCAATCGAATATACTTATAGTGTGACACCACAAATATATCGCTATCAAGATAATACTTATAGACAAGTTAATCCTGATAAAACATTTAGTTCACTAGGAATGGGATCATCTACAAGTTCAAATAATATGATGTCTTCCATGATGTCTACAGATGTCTTTAAATCCATGCCTAAAAATACCAACTTATTTAGTGGACAATATGATATGAAAGCAGGTCATTGGCCAAAAAAATATAATGAATGTGTTGTTGTTCTTACTTCCTCTGGAAAGATAAGTGATATGATGGCTTATACACTTGGTTTAAGAGATTCATCAGAATTAGATCAAATGGTACAACAGTTTGCTAATGAAGAAGATGTAGATGTGACATTAAAAGAGGATGATTATAGTTATCAAGATATTTTAAATAAAACATTCAAACTTGTTAAATCGGCGGATTATTATGAATATGATGAACAATATCATGTATATAAAGATAAATCTAATGATCAAACATATATGAATCAACTTGTTCAAAATGGTGAAGATTTAAAAATTGTAGGCATTGTCCAACCTAAAGATGACCAAACAGCGACCATGTTATCAACAGGAATTTATTATCCATCATCGCTTGTACAACATATTATAGAAAAGTCATTTACAACCCAAATTGTTCAAGATCAATTAAAAAATAAAAATGTGAATATTTTTACAGGAAATGCTTTTGAAGAAAAAAATTCACAATTTGATTTAAGTTCATTATTTACAATTGATCAAAACAAAATGCAATCAGCATTTAAGTTCAATACACAAGCTTTACAATTAGATTTTACGAATTTAAATCAAGAACTGACACATCTATCACTTCCAACATTAGACATGAATCAAATAATTAATCAAATTCAATTTAATGTTTCAAGTGATCAACTTGATCATTTAGCTAATTCTTTATTAAATGGTTATTTAGAATATGAAAAAAATCATCCAGAAGTAAATATTAATCAAGCTACACAAGAATTTATAAATTACTTGCAAACAGATCATGCACGTCAAGTTATAGAAGAACAAGTAAAGAAATATATTGAAGATGGTATTGATCAAAATGAAATGCAACAAATTATCAATGCAGTCTTAGACGATTATAAAAAACAATTAGGCGCAAATGACTTAGATATTACAAAAATAAATGAGTATTTAATGAGCTATTTAAATTCTCAAGAAGCAAAGAATATTTTAACTCAAGAAATGACATCTATTATACAATCAACAAACATAGAAACACAAATTTCTCAAATTATGTCTCAATATATGCAATCATCTATGCAAAATTTATCATCCTCTCTACAAAGAGGTATTCAAAAAAGTATGATGTCTATGAGTTCTTCAATGGCAAATGCTTTTCAATTTGATAGTCATGCTTTTGCAGAAGCAATGAGCTTTAGTGGTGATGAAAATGATTTTATGAGTATTATTTCATCAATGATGACAAGTGAACAAGATTCATATGATAATAATATAAAGAAATTAGGATATGCTGATTTTAAAAAACCAGCAAGTATTAGTATTTATCCTAAAAACTTTGAAAGCAAAGAAAAAGTGATTCACTTTTTAGATACGTACAATCATAAAATGGAAAAAACAAATCAAGAAGAAAAAGTCATTACGTATACAGATTTTGTGGGAACATTAATGTCTTCGGTAACTGATATTGTTAATGTCATTAGTTATGTCCTTGTAGCCTTTGTAGGTATTTCATTGGTTGTTTCTTCAATTATGATAGGTGTTATTACGTATATTAGTGTTTTAGAACGTAAAAAAGAAATTGGTATATTAAGAGCCATAGGTGCTTCTAAACGTAATATTTCG
The DNA here is from genome assembly GCF_003024685.1 of Faecalibacillus intestinalis. GTDB lineage: Bacteria > Bacillota_I > Bacilli_A > Erysipelotrichales > Coprobacillaceae > Faecalibacillus > Faecalibacillus intestinalis. Next base: position 3,307 of record NZ_PYLQ01000014.1, read on the forward strand.
CAAGTATTCAATGCTGAAACATTTATTATTGGCTTGTTTGCAGGTCTTATTGGAATTATTATTACATTACTCGCTCTTATCCCAGCTAATATTGTTATTCACAATATTGCAGATACAACAGCTGTTAATGCTTCTTTACCACCAGTTGCAGGAATTGTTTTAATTATTTTAAGCGTGATTTTAACTCTACTTGGAGGAATTGTTCCTTCTAAAAAAGCAGCGAAAGAAGATCCTGTAACAGCGTTAAGAACAGATTAAAGAGTCTTTCTATTAGACTTTTTTTTCTTTAGATATATAATAAAATCAAGGAGTGAAGATTATGGTAAAAGTAGATTTAATAACAGGTTTTTTAGGATCTGGTAAAACAACTTTCATAAAAAAATATGCTCAATATTTAATTGATCAAGGATATAGAATTGGAATTATTGAAAACGATTTTGGTGCAGTTAATGTTGATATGATGTTATTACAAGATTTAGAATCAGAAAACTGTGAATTAGAAATGGTAGCAGGAGCTTGTGATAAGGATTGTCATCAAAGACGTTTTAAGACAAAATTGATATCTATGGGAATGAGAGGGTTTGATCGTGTTTTAGTAGAACCGTCAGGTATTTTTGATGTAGAAGAATTTTTTGATGTTTTACATGAAGAACCTCTTACAAATTGGTATGAAATAGGAAATGTATTTGCAATTGTAGATGCCTCATTAGAAAAGAATTTATCTAAAGAAGCCTCTTATTTACTTGCAAGCCAAATTGTAAGTGCAGGAAAAATTATTTTAAGTAAAGTAGATACTACAAGTAAAGGAAGAATTGTAGAAACAATTCAACAAATGAATGATGCACTTGCTTTATTTCATGGAAAACCTCTTCTACAAGAAAGATTAAAAATTAAAAAATGGGATGAAATGACCCAAGAAGATTATCAAGAATTATTAAATAGTCAATATACAAATGATTATATTGAAAAATTATGGTTTAACCAAAATGATGCTTTTCAATCTCTTTATTATATGAATAATAGATTCAATCAAGATGAATTTATTCAAAAAATAAATCATATATTTAAAGATCAAGATTGTGGTCATGTCATGAGAGTTAAAGGTTTTTATCAAAAAGAAAAACACTGGTATGAAATCAATATGACTCAAGAAGATACCTCTATACAAGAAATCAATCAAGGGCAAGATGTCATAATTGTTATGGGTGAAGAACTAAATAAAAATAAAATAGATCAATATTTTAAATAGAGATGTCAAAATCTCTATTTTTTGTTAGAATGAATCCAAGTAGGTGAAACAATGAAAATTATAAAATATTTATTACTGATATTTTTTATCATAAGTTTTATTATTTTTTTACTTCCTTTTTTATTAAAAGGAATCTTAAATATTGGAAATATAGCAGGAATGATAGTTTCTTTAGGCTGTTTCCTTATTATCTTTTTTAATAAGCCATTACATCATTTGATTTTTTCTAAAATAATATTATCTTTCATAATCATCCTTTTAGCAATTATTTCTACGTGTTCTTATAAAATACTTACAAATATGAATATATTACCTCAAGAAGAAACAACAGTTGTTGTTTTAGGATGTCGTGTTAAAAATAAAAAACCAAGTCTTGCATTAAAAGAAAGACTTGATAAAACATATCAATATTTAAATGAAAATCCTAAATTACAATGTATTCTATCAGGTGGACAAGGTGCTAATGAAGAAATATCAGAAGCTAAATGTATGTATCAATATCTTGTAAGTAAAGGAATTGATCCTCATCGCTTATATCAAGAAGATAAGTCTACTTCTACAAGAGAAAATATATTGTTTTCTTATCAATTAATTAAAAAAGAAAATTTACCTAAAGCAATCACGATTATTACAAATGAATTTCATGAATATCGTGCACAAACAATAGCTCGTCGATTAAATATCAAAAGTTATGCTATAAGTGCTCATACTGCTTGGTGGTTATTTCCTACATATTTTGTAAGAGAAATCTTTGGCATTGTTTATGAATTTATTCTTTAGGAGGTAAGATTATGGGAGGAATAAGTGTGTTAGTAGTTTTAGGTTTATTTATGTCTTTTTATGCATTATATCTTTTTTTGATCTTTATCAGCATCTTTTATCTTGTTGAAAATTATATTTTTGAAAGTCTTTTTCTATATAATAAAACACATTCAAAAAAATCATGGATTCCTTATTACAGTAAATATCTTCTAGGAAAAGAAGTAGCATTGGAAAAGGAAGGATTATTTTTAATGATGATTGAAATTATGGGAACAATTCTTTTTTATCTCTCTTTAAATGTTCAATTAGGTTCATTAGATACAATTATCTTTTTATTATTTTTAGGATGTGTTTTACTTTCTTTTATTATGAATATTTATATTTTACATCAAATTATAAAAAAGGTTTATCCTAAATATGGAGATTGGATCACTGTTTTCAATGTTTTAACATTGGGATTTTTTAGATCTATAAGTTTATTCCTTGTTAGAAATAAATAATAAAAAGACTATCTTTTTTTAAAGTTTGTGATAATATATTACACGAAATATGAGGTGATTGAGATGAAACAAGTTGTTTTAGAATTTGATGATGAAGAAATGGAATTATTAGAAGAACAATTTAAACAAATTCAAGATGTTGCTGGAATGGAAACAATTGAAGATTATATATATTATGCGACAATGTCACATTGTAAAACAATGCAAGCAGCATCAAAAATGTTTGGACAATCAGGTGATATTGAAAAACTTATGGCTGATGAAAATGTTCATGTTGGTGTTGTAAACATGCCTATTCAATTATCTAATGTAGAAGATAAAGATGAATTTAGTAGATATTTAAATGATGTTTTAAATGATGCCGTAAAAGACTTCATGAATCGTAATAATGAGCCACTAAATTAAAAAAGCACGTGAGTGCTTTTTTAAATATCTTTTACTTTTTGAGAAAACTCATCAAACCAATCAGAATGATAATTTTCAACATAACCTTGATCAGATAATTGAGTCAATTCACTATCAATAGGTAATTGACCAAGTAATGGAAGTTGATAACGATCAGCCACTTCTTGACTATGACTCTTACCAAACATATAAATTTTCTTATCACAATCAGGACATTTAACATAAGACATATTTTCAACGATACCAATAATATCGACATCCATTTTTTTAGCCATATTAACAGCTTTACTTACAATCATCCCTACAAGTTCTTGAGGACTTGTCACAATGATTATACCATCTAATGGAAGTGATTGAAAAACTGTAAGTGGAACATCTCCTGTTCCTGGAGGCATATCAACAAACATATAATCAACATCTCCCCACATTACATCAGACCAGAATTGTTTGATCATTCCTGCAAGTACGGGACCACGCCAAATAACTGGTGTATCATTTGATTCTAATAATAAATTCGTAGACATAATTTTAATTCCTTGACTACTTTCAACAGGTGTGAATTCTTTACCATTAGATAAAACTTGTTTGTTTTCTACGCCAAAAATACGCCCTATAGAAGGTCCTGTAATATCACCATCTAGAATAGCTACTTTATATCCTTCTCTTTGTTTAGCAAGCGCCAATAATGAAGTTACTGAAGACTTTCCAACGCCTCCTTTACCACTTACAACACCAATCACTTTTTTTACATGAGAATGTGCATTCATTGGTGCTAAAAAATCTTTTTTTGAACATGTACTTTTACATGAATTACAATCATGATTACAATTAGCCATACTACTCTCTCCTTTAACCTCTATACATTATAACCTAAAATCAAAAAATAAAAAAATAATATGATTGACTTTATATTAAAAACTCTTAATAATTAAATCTATGGAGGAAATTTATGAAAAATTTAACTACAGGTCATTCTTTAAAACTTATCTTTTTCTTTGCTTTACCTTTAATGTTCGGTAATCTTTTACAACAACTTTATATCATGGTAGATACCATGATTGTAGGGCGTTTTGTAGGTGTTGATGCATTAGCTTCTATTGGTGGGGCAGATTGGATCAACTGGGCTATTTTAGGACTTTTAATGGGCTTTACACAAGGATTTTCAATTCGTGTATCTAATTGTTTAGGGGCTAATGATGAAAAAGGAATGGAAAAATCAATTGCGATGTCCTATCTTTCATGTTTTGTAATAGCAATTTTAGTTATCATTTTTTCACAAATAATTATCGAACCTTTATTAAAACTATTAAATACACCAAGTCATACAATTCAAGGATCTATTACCTATTTAAGAATCATGTCTGGTGGAGCTTTAATTGTAATCTTTTATAATTGTTTTTCAAGTATTTTAAGAGCTATAGGAGATAGTCGTACACCGCTTATTGCAATGGTCATTGCTGCTTGTTTAAACGTTATACTCGATTTATTATTTGTTTATATCTTTCATCAAGGAATTGCTGGTGCAGCAATAGCAACATTGATTTCACAATTATTTGCAGCTACTTTTTGTTATTTTAAATTAAGAAAAGAATTACCCTTTAAAATTAAAAAAGATAGTTTTCAAATAGATCAAAAACTTATTTATCAACTCATTAAATTAGGTTTACCATTAGCTTTTCAAAACTTGATTATTGCTTTTGGTGGAATTGTTTTACAATCTGTAGTTAATGACTTTGGTTTCTTATTTATTGCTGGTTATACAGCAACAAATAAACTCTATGGAATATTAGAAGTTGTTGCTATATCCTTTGGTTATGCAATTACAACCTTTGTTTCACAAAACTATGGAGCTAAAAAATATCAAAGAATGAAATCCGGTGTTTTTCAAGCAAATATTTTATCTGTTTTTATTTCCATTGTTATTATGATCGTTATTCTATTCTTTGGTAAAAAAATATTATTACTTTTTATATCTACGACACCAAAACAAACACAAATTGTTTTAAAATATGCTTATGATTATTTATTTACAATGGCTGTTTGTTTACCAGTTTTATATATGTTATATTCTTATAGAAGTGCTCTTCAAGGGATGGAAAATACGATTATTCCAATGGTATCAGGAATTGTTGAGTTAATTATGAGAGTATCAGCAGCACTTATTTTACCGCATTATATGGGTGTTTATGGAATATATTTAGCAGAGGTTCTTGCTTGGATTGCTGCTGCAATCATGCTTTATATTTTTTATCATATAGATTTACATCAATTAGATAAAGGAGTTATGTAATTTGGGTTGGCTTATTTTTATGTGGTTTGTCATTTTAATTGTAATGCTTATTCTTTATTTTATCATGATTGCATTTAAGGTAAGTAAGTTATATCATGATATAGAAAAAAGACAAAATGATGATTTTGAAAATATATCAAAGTTTAAAGAAAGGATGATGAAATAATGTTAGGAACATTATATGTTGTTATATCAAGTTCAAAAGAAGAAGATTATCAAAAAGTAAAAGAGGAATTATTAGAAATCTATCCTGATTTTTCAGTATCTCCTTACAAAGAATCACAAATGGAAAAAGATGCTGTTGAATTCTTTGCGACTTGTCAAATAACAAAAGAAAAAGCACAAGAAGTTTTAGGTCAATTAAATAATGATTGGGATGGAGAAGTAGATGATTGTATTGCTTATGGATTTAATACAAAAATGTTTGATTCTCTTGTCTATCATTTAAATTTTCAATTATACGATTAAAATGGATGCCATGGCATCCATTTTAATTTGTATAAATTCCTGAAACAGTAAGCGTACTAGTACCTACAGGAATAGCTAAATTAGGAATTGTAAGTGTTGTTCCAGTAACATAAGTTGTTGGATCATAGATAATAGGTGTAGGTGAATCAGGTGTTGTTAGAGAAATACTATTAATTGTATATCCTGTTGGGAAAACATCACTAAATGAAACATTTGTTGCAGTTTCATTACCATTATTGATAATTTGGAAAGTATAAACAAGTGTGTCTCCACTATAAATACTAGCTTTATTTGCTGATTTGGTAATATCTAATGATACATAATTTGCTAGTGTGACAGTTGCACTAGGATTTGGTGTGACAGCAACGATAGGACCAGTGGTTGATCCACCATTGGCTGTAATTGTTTGTGTATTTGTAAGCACATCTGGTCTTGTTGTAGGTGTCGTTGTTTCAAAAATAATAAGCACATTATCATTAGGATTTATTACATTATCAATGGTAAAAATAACTGTATTATTTGTTATTTGTACGTTTACTTCAATCGGTGTACCATTTAAATAACCTTCTACACTATTATCAATATATTGAGTGAGTCCTTTAGCTAAATCATCGACAACTGTTAAATTATAAAGTGAAGCACTTCCTGTATTTTCTACTCTTGTTACATAAGTGATTGTTTGATTAGGGGTATAAGTATCAAGAAGTGCTTCTTTAGTAGCAGTTAAGTCATAGAGACTTAATATTTGAGTTGTTACTGTATTTGAATTAGTTGTCATATTGTTGTAAAGCAAAGTGGCTTGATTGGCTATATTGTCCATAAATAACCTCCTTTCATTGTACTATATGAGGAATTAAAAAAAGATGTATGGACAAAAGGGCATAGAATAATTATTATTTTTGTGATAGAATTTCAAGTAATTTAAGGAATCGAGGAAAGATATGGATAAGAAAAAAAGGTTATCGGATGATATTGCTGAGATGCTCCTTTCGATGATCGTCGTTGAAAAGAAATATTTACCAGGAGATAAACTTCCTAATGAGATTGAATTATCTAAAGAATTAGGAGTTAGTCGTATTACATTAAGAGAAGCGATACGTATTTTAGTAACACGACATGTTTTAGAAATTAAAAGAGGGAAAGGAACTTTTGTTAGAGAAGATTATGATGTTCAAAGTTATGAAAAGTTCAATATACTTCCAGAAGTTAAAATGGGGGCAGATGATCTTTATGAAATTCGTTTGATTTTTGAACCAGAAATTGCTTATTATGCAACCCTTCGTGCAACAGATAAAGAATTAGAAAGAATTAATGCTTTAAAAAACGAAATTGAAGAATGTATTACAAATAAAAAAAGTTATGCAAAACAAGAAATGTTATTTCACTGTTCTATTGCTCAAGCAACTCATAATGAATTTATGTCTAGGTTAGAACCAGTACTTCAAGAATCTATTCAAAAAGGGGTATTTCTTTATGAATATGAACATGTTTCTAATCAAAATATTATTTCAGATAATAAAACGATTATGGAGTTTATGAATGCAAGAAACGCTGAAGGAGCTAAAAGTGCTATGCGTATTCACATCTTGAGGGCAATCAATCAATTAAAGTTAGAAAAGAAATAATTGATGATTGTTAAAAAAATATTTAAAGAGAGCAGACAACGCTATTGACATAAGACAACGTTAGACGTATAATGGGTAACGAAAAAGGAAATCGAGTAATAAAAATTAAGGGGGATATTAAAAATGGCAAAAATTTTTTATGAATCAGATTGTGACTTATCATTATTAGATGGGAAAACAGTAGCCATCATCGGATATGGTTCACAAGGACATGCACATGCATTAAACTTAAAAGAATCAGGAGTAAAAGTCATCGTAGGATTATATGAAGGATCAAAATCATGGAAAAGAGCTGAAGAACAAGGATTAGAAGTTTATACTTCAGCAGAAGCTGCTAAAAAAGCAGATATTATCATGATCTTAATCAACGATGAATTACAAGCAAAATTATACAAAGAATCAATTGAACCAAACTTAGAAGAAGGAAACATGCTCATGTTTGCTCATGGATTCAATATTCATTTCAACCAAATCGTACCACCAAAAAATGTTGATGTAACAATGATTGCACCCAAAGCACCAGGACATACAGTAAGAAGTGAATATCAAGCAGGAAAAGGAACACCATGTCTAGTAGCCGTAGAACAAGACTACACAGGAAAAGCACAAGACATCGCCTTAGCATACTCACTAGCAATTGGAGGAGCAAGAGCAGGTGTACTAGAAACAACATTCAGAACAGAAACAGAAACAGACTTATTTGGAGAACAAGCAGTCTTATGTGGTGGAGTATGTGCTTTAATGCAAGCAGGATTTGAAACATTAGTAGAAGCAGGATATGATCCAAGAAATGCATACTTTGAATGTATCCATGAAATGAAATTAATTGTAGACTTAATCTATCAATCAGGATTTGAAGGAATGAGATATTCAATTTCAAATACAGCAGAATATGGAGATTATATTACAGGACCAAAGATCATTACAGAAGATACAAAGAAAGCAATGAAACAAATCTTAAAAGATATCCAAGATGGAACATTCGCAAAAGACTTCTTATTAGACATGTCAGCGGCTGGAGGACAAGCACATTTCAAAGCAATGAGAAAATTAGCTGCAGAACATGAATCAGAAAAAGTCGGAAAAGAAATCAGAAAACTTTATTCTTGGTCTGATGAAGATAAATTAATCAATAACTAATCAATTATGAGGATAGAAATATCCTCTTTTTTTATGCAAAAAAGCTATTGAATATAAAATAAATAAGTAAAGATTAAATTAATCTCTACTTATTTAAAACATTCAATAAATTGATTTATAAGAATAGGTGTTTCTTCATTCTTTCTCGTAATAAAAGCAATACCTGTATATAAATCTTTATCTTCTAAATAAGCATATTCTAAAGAAGAATCATAATTTAAAGATAAGCTACTTAAAGGAACGATAGCAACACCAATACCACTGTTTGCCCAAATAAGAGAAGTTCGGCTATCGTCACAAGTCACTTTTATTTGAATTTGAATGTGTTTATTTAGGCTATAATCATTGATTAAAGGAAGATATCTTTGATGGATAATCAAAGGTATCTTTTTTAAGTCTTTCATTTTAGAAATAGGTCTTTTAAAATATTCTTTTTTACCTATAACAATCATAGGTTCTTTTTCTAAATAAAACGTATTAACTTTAGAAGTATCAAAAGGAGTTCTAACAATCCCTAAATCAATATTATGAGACAATAATAAATCAAGTATTTCATAAGTAGAACCTTCATAAATACGATATTGAACATGATCATAGTGTTCAATAAAATGCTTAATATTATCTTGTTGAATTAAACCACCATTAGAAGAAGTAATTCCAATTCTTAATACATCTTGAAAAGATTCTTTTAATTCATTTTTAGTAATTTCAGTTAAATCTAATATTTGAAGACATCTTTTATAAAAACGCATTCCTGCATCTGTTAATTCAATTTGTTTATTTCCTCTTTTTAACAAAGTAATACCAAGTTCTTCTTCTAATTGTTTAAGTTGAATAGATAAAGGGGGCTGTGCCATATGTAAAACCTGTGCAGCTTTAGAAATAGTTCCTTCTTCTACAATTGTTTTAAAATACTTCATTTGTCGAATATCCATTATAAATCCTCCTTTATATGTTAATAATATAATTATTATATAATATATATATTTTACATATAGATAAATCTTATCATATAATAACGCAGAGGTGAAGAATGTGAAACTGTTAAAATATGTAAAAGAGTTTAAGTTTTCAGCAACTTTAGGTTTTTTATTTAAAATCTTTGAAGCTGCTTTAGAATTATGTGTTCCCGTTGTTATGGCCTCTGTCATTGATAAAGGAATTGCTTATAAAGATACCAATTATATTTTAAAATGTGGGCTCGTCCTTATTGGTTTAGCTGTTTTTGGTTATTTATTTGCACTTGTTTGTCAATGGTATGCTTCCCTTACATCACAAAGTGTGGGGACACAACTTAGAAAAGATATGTATCATCAAATCAATCAATATGATGATGCCAATTTAGATACCCTTACAGCACCATCATTAGTTACAAGACTTATTAATGATGTAGTACAAATTCAATTAGCTGTAGCGATGACGATTCGTCTTACATCAAGAGCTCCATTTTTAATGATTGGTTCATTATTTATGGCGTTTATGATCAGTGGTTCTTTATCAATGATCTTTGTTGTAGGGGCGATTATTTTAGCGGTATCGATGTTATCAATTACAATTATTTCGATGCCTTATTTCTCTCGTATTCAAAAGTTATTAGATAAGATTGCTTTAATAGCAAGAGAAAACTTAAAAGGTGTACGTGTTATTCGTGCTTTTTCAAATCAAAATCATGAAGTAAAAAGATTTAATTTAGAAACAAAAAATCAAAAAGATGAACAAGTAAAAGTAGGTAAAATACAAGCTTTATTAAATCCCTTTACTTATTTAATTGTAAACTTTGCAATCATTATTATTATTTATGCTAGTGGTTTCCAAGTCAATGTAGGAAGTCTTTCTCAAGGGGAAGTTATTGCCTTAATTAACTATATGAATAGTATTTTACAAGCACTCATTGTCTTTGCGAATGTTTTATCAATCTACAATAAAGCTACAGCAAGTTATCAAAGAGTTTTTGAAGTACTTGAAACAACACCGCAAGTAGAAGATCAAGGAAGTTATTCAACCCTTATTCCTAATGAAAAAATGATTGAATTTAAAGATGTCAACTTTGGATATCTTCAAAAAGATGTGTTACACAACTTATCATTTACGATCAATAAAGGTGAAACAGTAGGAATTATTGGAGGAACGGGTGCTGGTAAATCAACACTAGTATCCCTTATTGGAAGAAATTATGATGTTAGAAGTGGACAAATTAAAATAGCTGGTAAAAATATTCAAAATTATAAACTAGAAACATTAAGACAACATATCAGTTATGTTTTACAAAATACATCATTGATTTCAGGAACAATTAAAGAAAATATTTGTATGTCAAAACCTTACCAAGAAGAAACAATGAATAAAGCTTTAGAAGTTTCACAAGCTAAAGAATTTGTAAGTCGTCTTCCTCAAGGAATAGAAAGTGCTGTTGTTCAAGGTGGGAAAAACTTCTCTGGTGGACAAAGACAACGTTTAACAATAGCTAGAGCACTTTATAAACAAGCGGATATTTTAGTTTTAGATGATTGTTCAAGTGCGTTAGACTATGCAACAGATGCTGCTTTACAAAAACAATTACAAGAATTAAAAGAAATGACAAAAATTGTTATTTCTCAAAGAACAGCGTCTTTAAAAAGATGTGATCGTATTATGGTTTTATATCATGGTGAACTTGTTGGTTTTGATTGTCATGAAGAATTATTAAAAAATTGTACGGTTTATAAAGAAATTTATGAATCTCAAAATAGTAAGGATGGTGATCTCAATGGATAAAAAAACAATTAAAAGATTGCTTACATATTGTAAACCTTATCGTTTTTTAATTATGTTATTAACACTTTTATCAATTGTCTCTGTTGTCTTTACTTTACTTACACCTGTTTTAATAGGTCAAGCAATAGATTTATTGGTTGGAAAGAATCAAGTTCATTTTCAAGCGTTATTGAACAAACTTATTTTTATTGGAATTGTTATTTTAATTATTTCTTTGATTCAATGGATCACGGGACAAATTACAAATACAATTACTTATAATATTACGAATGATTTAAGAAATAGAGTATTTGATCAAATTCAAGTTCTTCCTTTAAAATATATTGATGCTACAAGTCATGGAGATATTTTAGGAAGATTGATCAATGATATTGATTTAATTGGACAAGGCTTATTACAAAGTTTTACATCCTTGCTTACAGGAATTGCAACAATTGTAGGAACGATTTTGATTATGGCTTATATTCATTTTTCGGTAGCTGTAATTGTGGTTGTTTTAACACCACTTTCTTTACTTGTCGCTTCTTTGATTGTTAAAAGAACACATTCTTATTTCCAAGAACAACTTGCTTTAAGAGGGGAAATGAATGGTTATTGTGAAGAAATGATAGGTAATCAAAAAATTGTTAATATTTTTGATTATCAAGAACAAAACGAAGAAAAGTTTAATGAAATCAATGAACGTATGCATAAAAGTGGGGTTATTTCACAATTCTATGGAGCTTTAATTAATCCTACAACACGTTTAGTTAATAGTATTGTTTATGCTGCTGTTGGTATTTTTGGAGCATTTCAAGTATTAAATGGTTCATTTACAGTAGGTATTCTTTCAAGCTTTTTAACATATGCTAACCAATATACAAAACCATTTAATGAAATATCATCCGTTATGTCAGAAATGCAAACAGCCATTGCGGCTAGTCAAAGAGTCTTTGCATTATTAGATGAAGAAACAATCCAAGAATTAACAACATCTAAAATCATTGAAAATAAACAAGGACATATTATCATTGATCATTTAAATTTCAGTTATGATCCAAGTAAACCATTAATTCAAGATTTTAACTATGAAGCTAAACCAGGAACAATGACAGCTATTGTAGGTAAAACAGGTTGTGGAAAAACAACATTAATTAACTTATTAATGCGTTTCTATGATCCTCAAGGTGGAAAAATTACAATTGATGATGTTAATATTGAAGATATGAACCGAGAAGATTTAAGAAAAATGTACGGTATGGTTTTACAAGATAGTTGGTTATTTAAAGGGACTATTAAAGAAAATATTGCTTATGGAAAAACAAAAGCTAGTGATGAAGAAATCATTGAAGCGGCTAAAAAAGCACGTGTGCATAAATATATTATGTCTCTTCCTCAAGGATACGATACAATGGTCGAAGAAGATGGTGGAAATATGTCTCAAGGACAAATGCAACTTGTGTGTATTGCACGTATTATGTTAACACATCCACCAATGTTGATTTTAGATGAAGCAACAAGTTCAATCGATACGCGTACAGAATTACAAATTCAAAAAGCTTTTGATGAAATGATGAAAGGAAGAACAACCTTTATTGTTGCTCACCGTTTATCAACGATTAAAAATGCCAATCAAATCATCGTTATGGATCAAGGACATATTGTAGAAATTGGTAATCATGAAGAATTGCTTCAAAAACAAGGTTATTATCATCAACTTTATTACAGTCAATTCGAAACTGAATAATCAAGAAAGTTACGATTTTAAGTCGTAACTTTTTTATTAGTTACTTTGAAGTAACTATACCACAATATTGTGCGTGCTTTTTTTTATTAGAAATAAAATTATAATGAAAAACGAAAAAGGAGGCACAACAATGAATGTTTCAACTTGTTTAAATATTTTAAGAGAAATCAAAGATGTTGCTTTTGCAACCGTTGATGAAAATAATCAACCACAAGTAAGAATTATAGATGTGATGTTGGTTGAAGATAATAAATTATATTTTTGTACAGCAAGAGGAAAAGATTTTTATAAACAATTAAAAAATCATCCATACGTTGCAATTATAGGAATGAATAAAGAGTATCAAATGGTTCGTTTAAATGGACTTGTTAAACGATTAGAAAAGCAAAAATATTGGATAGATCGTATTTTTAAACATAATTCATTAATGAATTATGTTTATCCAAATGAGAGTCGTTATATTTTAGAAGCCTTTTGTCTTGAAGAAGGTGAACTAGAATTCTTTGATTTAGGCAAAGAACCTATTTATAGAGAGAGTTTTTCAGTGAATAAAGAGATAAAACCTAAGGGATTTATCATTAGTAATCAATGTATTCAATGTGGCTTATATCAAAAGAATTGTCCACAACAATGTATTTCAAATTATCAAATTCAACAAGAACGTTGTTTATATTGTGGATTATGTTATGAAAAATGTCCTGTACAAGCAATAGAAAGTAAAGTATTGTAATATTCATACATTAGCTAAAGTGATTGATAATATAAGAGAAAGAATGCAAAGTGATGATAGTTTTTCTTATTCCTATTTTCCGGTAATTCAATTTTATGATTATGGAAATGAAATTAAACAAAAACTCTCTATTGGTTATGGCAAAGAACTTCCTATAGGGAGTTCCTTAGAAATTATGTATGAGGAAAATAATCCTAAACGTATATTGATTTTAGAAAATAATCCACAAAAAAAGCTATATATCATTTTTATAATTGTGGGTATTTCTTCGTTAATAGCAGGTTTAATAATACGTATTCTTTAAAGACTTACGAGATGATTTCGTAGGTTTTTTTATTAGAAACTTTTTTGGACTATCCGCCCATTGAAGAAGGTAGGAGAGATTGCTAAAATAATAATAGAAATGAGACAAATGTGAGACGAATTATCTTTAAACATATGATACAATGATAGAAAATGTAGATGATCCAACAGAAATCAAAAGATATCGAGATGTCGTAGAAATCAGTCAAAGTATGTTTGCAGGAAATTATGATGACTTAAGAAATAATCGTAAAATCGAAACAGAAAGCTTCACGATGGCGGCAACATTTACGTGTACAAATATTAGAAGAGAAGACTTACCAGAAGAAGATGAAATCAATATGTGTAAGGCAATGGATCAATTATTTCAAAGAACGAGAGATGAAAGAAAACTCAATACTTTAAAAGAATTGCTTAAAGTGAAATTAGGAACTTTATCAAGTCCTTTAGAAAAACAACTCACAAATACATTGCTAGAAAAATTGAATGAACTTACATTAAATATCTTTAACATCAATAGTGAAGAAGGTGTTTTAAAAATTATTAATTAAAAAATAAACAGTTTGAAATAAATGCTATCTCAAACTGTTTTTTAATGTAAATTATTCAATTAAAAGAAAGATTTAAAGGAGTAGTTGATTCTTTTGTACCATGAGGAAGACGTTTTTTTAAAGGAATGACTTTAAAACCAGGGCATAGATACATAAAAGGGGAATAACGTAATTCATGGCTAAGTATAGAAATAACTGTTTTTTGATCTAAAGATGTATAAACATCAAAAACAAGGTCAAAATCTAAAGGATGAATGTTTTTTAATTGAATGCGAGAATCTTTATGATTTTTAATCATTAATTTAAAAATGTGATAGTTACCTGCTGTAATACATAATTTCATGAAAGCACCTCCTTTTATAGTTTGAACAAAAGCATAAATAATATGATTAAAAATAGACAATTTTTATTAAAAAAATTATAATAAAGGAAACGGGGAGCTTTTTGCTGAGAGTAAGTATTGACTTAGACCCATAACCTGATTTGGATAATGCCAACGTAGGAGATATAAACGTTAACAGAGTTCAACAGGGCTCTCTTTTTATTTCCAGGGAAATAAAAAAAGAATATTGTAAAGAAAGAAGGAAATTTGATGAAATTAAATAAAGAAGATTTATTATTGTATGGAGTAACAGATTCAAAATATTTAAAAGGAAGAAAAATGTCGGAATTAGTTGAAGAAGCCATTCTTGGTGGTGTAACAATGATTCAACTAAGAGAAAAAGAAATGACACATGAAGCATTTAAACAAGAAGCATTGGATGTTCAAAGTGTGTGTCAAAAACATCATGTTCCTTTGATTATTAATGATGATGTTGAATTGTGTAAAGAAATTGATGCAGATGGGGTTCATATTGGGCAAGATGATTTAAATTTAAAAGAAGCAAGAAAAATATTAGGTGAAGATAAAATTATTGGTGTATCTGCACATAATTATGAAGAAGCAAAAATAGCTTTAGAAAATGGGGCTGATTATTTAGGTGTCGGAGCTATTTTTGCAACTCAAACAAAAGATGATGCACAAAATATTTCAATGGATACATTAAATGAAATTTGTCAAAAAGTTGATATTCCTGTGGTTGCCATTGGTGGTATTAATCAAGTGAATATCTTAGAATTTATGGGTGTTGCTATTGATGGTGTTGCTATCGTTTCAAGTATCTTTGGAAGTGATGATATCCAAAAAGCAAGTAGCCTATTAAAAGATAAAATTCAAAGAGTTATCTCTAACAAAATGCCAACTTGCCTTACAATTGCAGGTAGTGATAGTAGTGGAGGTGCAGGAATTCAGGCAGATTTAAAAACAATGCTTGCAAATCGTGTTTATGCCATGTCTGTTATTGCTGCATTAACGGCTCAAAATACAACAGGAGTCGACGCGATTTATGATGTGGGTGCTTCTTTTGTCGCAAGTCAAATGGATAGTGTGTTTACAGATATTTATCCAATGGCTGTTAAAATTGGAATGGTTTCTCAAAAAGAAGTCATTTTATCTATTAGTGGAAAGTTAAAACAATATCATGCACGTAATATCGTTGTTGATCCTGTGATGGTGGCTACAAGTGGGGCAAAACTTATTAGTGATGAAGCTATTGATACATTAAAAGAAAATCTCTTCCCACTCGCAACGGTTTTAACACCAAATATTCCTGAAGCCGAAGTTTTATCAGGATTAAAAATCAATAATGAAGAAGAAATGTTAACAGCAGCTAAATATATTGGAGATCATTATCATTGTGCAGTATTACTTAAAGGTGGACATCAAATCAATGATGCTAATGATTTACTTTATAAAGAAGGTAATTATCAATGGTTTAAAGGAAAACGTATTAATAACAATAATACTCATGGTACGGGATGTACTTTATCAAGTGCGATTGCTTCTTATTTAGCACGAGGTGAAAATTTGGAAAATGCTGTTAAAAAAGCTAAAGATTATATTTCGGGAGCGCTTGCGGCAATGCTTGATTTAGGACAAGGACAAGGCCCAATGGATCATGGTTATGTTTTAGATAAAAAAGATTAGACGAATTGTCTATTTTATAGGTATAATAGTGGCGGGTGATGAAAATGAATTATTATGAAGAAGCCTTGAAATTACATGAAAAACATCAAGGAAAAATACATACGGAATTAAATTGTGAAATTAATACAATGGATGATATGTCTGTTGTTTATACGCCAGGGGTTGCTGAACCTTGTCGTAAGATTGCTGAAAATGAAGAAGATGTTTATCGTTATACAACAAAATCAAATACAATTGCTGTTGTCTCAAATGGAACAGCTGTTTTAGGACTTGGAAATATTGGAGCCAAAGCTTCGATTCCAGTCATGGAAGGAAAAGCTGCTCTATTTAAAAAATTCGGAGATGTCAATGCGGTACCTATTTGTTTAGATACACAAGATAAAGAAGAATTGATTCAAACAGTTAAAAATATTGCACCATGTTTTGGTGGAATCAACTTAGAAGATATTGCTTCTCCAGATTGCTTTGAAATCGAAGAAAGATTAGATCAAATGTTAGATATTCCTGTATTCCATGATGATCAACATGGAACAGCTGTTGTTGTTTTAGCGGCCTTATATAACGCTTTAAGAGTGACAAAAAAAGATATCAAAGATATTACAGTTGTTTTAAATGGACCAGGAGCTGCAGGAACAGCTATTATTAAAATGATGCATACAGCCGGTGTTGGTAAAATTATTGCAGTGGATGAATTTGGGATTTTATATAAAGATAGACAAGAAGGACTTATTCCTCATAAGCGTGCTTTATGTGATATTACTAATCCTGATAATATGCAAGGTACATTAGCTGATGCATTAAAAGGTGCAGATGTTTTTGTAGGTGTTTCTAAACCAAATCTAGTAACTGATGAAATGGTTCATTCAATGAATAATGATCCAATTATCTTTGCAATGGCAAATCCTGAACCAGAAATTACTTATCAAAAAGCCAAAGCAGCAGGAGCAAGAGTTGTTGGAACAGGTCGTTCAGATTATCCAAATCAAATTAATAATGTTTTAGCTTTCCCTGGTATTTTTAAAGGAGCATTAGAAGCAAGAGTTCCTTCAATTACACCAGAAATGAAAGTAGCTGTGGCTAAAGCTATTGCAGATACAATCAGTGATGAAGATTTAAATGAAGAAAATATCATGCCAAAAATCTTCAATAAAGATGTGACAGCAGCTGTTGCTGATGCAATTAAACAATTTGCTAAATAAAAAAGATATTAACAAAATAAATGACCCTACCTATTTGGTAGGGCTATTTCATATAATTATATTATCATAGTTAAAGTGAAAGAAATCGATGATAAATATGGGTAGAGAGAATAGGGTGAAAATGATCAGTGAAAATAATTGAGATAAAAGATAGAAATGATGAACTATTAAATACACTGTAAATGTTTGGGAAGATTCTGTAAAAGCCACACATACATTTTTAAATGAACAAGAAATTGAACATATTAAAGAATATATTCCAATGGCATTAAAGAATGTTGAACATTTGATGGTTGTAGATAATGATGATGCTGTGGGATTTATGGGAATTGAAAATCATAAATTAGAGATGTTGTTTATAGCTTCTAACCAAAGAGGAAAAGGGCTAGGTAAAGCTTTACTACAATATAGTATGAAGAATTATGGTGTTTGTGAATTAACGGTAAATGAGCAAAATCCGCAGGCTATTGGTTTTTATGAAGTAATGAGATTTAAAACATACAAGAAAACAGAATTAGATGAAGCAGGAAACCCTTATCCGCTGTTATATATGAAATTAGATAGATAAGATTTTATAGAATTGTTTAAAAAATTAATTATAATGAATATGAAAAAAGAACAACAAACGGTTTACCTTGGATTTTAATAGTATGAAATAACTATCACACATTTTTCTAGAAACAAGAGGTAGTTATTTTTGTTATATATAGAAGTAATTTTACAATGATATCTATTACTGACATGCTTAATGCAAGTGTCCATACTAAATAATATATAACAAAAATGATTCTATTATGATAGAATGATACAAGGAGGTACATAGTATGGAAGTTATGCTTATTGTTGGGTTATTTGCTTCATCTGCGCTTTCCTTAAATTTTATTGTTAATCAAAAATATAAATTAGCAGGATCAATGAATATTATTAACTTATGTTTAGTGGTAGCGACAGCTTATCAATTTGATCAAGTAAAGAATATTGTTTGGTTATTTGGAATTGCGACAGGAGTTGTACTTGTTTATTTTGTAGTAAGATTTCTTTTAAAGAAGAAGAAAAAAGAAAAACAACAATCTATTGAAAATAAGGTTGTTGATGTAGATGTTGTAGATAAGGAGAATTAGAGAATGGAAAAAGTATTAATTGAAATTGAAATGGAAAATGGAGATGTGATGAAAGGAGAACTTTATCCTGAAGTTGCACCAATTACAGTAGAAAACTTTTTAAAATTAATTGATGAAGATTTTTTTGCAGGATTGATTTTCCATAGAGTTATCCCAGAATTTATGATTCAAGGTGGGGGATATACAAAAGACTTTAAAGAAAAACATTGTGATTCTATTAAAGGTGAATTTAAAAGCAATGGTGTTAACAATGAATTAAAACATACAGAAGGTGTTTTATCTATGGCTAGAACAATGATCAAAGATTCAGCATCTTCACAATTCTTTATTATGCATAAACCAGCACCACATTTAGATGGTGAATATGCTGCATTTGGTAAAATTACTGAAGGTTTAGATATTGTAGATCAAATTGCCAATGTCCCTACAAACTTCCAAGATTGTCCAACAGCACCAGTTGTGATCAAAACAATTAGAAGAGCGTAATTGTATGAAAGTAATGTTTATATCAGATATTCATGGTTCTTATTATTGGGCAAATAGGGCCATTGAAAAATATCATGAAGAAAAAGCGGATAAACTTATTATTTTAGGGGATATTTTATATCATGGACCACGTAATGATTTACCTAAGGATTATAATTGTAAGAAGGTTATTGCTTTATTAAATCCTTTAAAGAAGGATATTATTGCAGTTAGAGGAAATTGTGATAGTGAAGTTGATCAAATGGTTTTAGATTTCCCTATGCGTAGTGACTATGCTTTAATGGATGTTGATCAACATCATTTCTTTATGACACATGGACATTTATTTAATGAAGATCAACTTCCTTTATTAAATGAAAATGATATTTTGATTTATGGACATTTTCATAAACCACTTGCTAAAAAAGAAAACGGTATTTATATTTTAAATCCGTCTTCGATTTCTTTACCTAAAGAAGGTACGAATAGCTATGGTATTTATGAAAATGACTGTTTTACAATTAAAACATTTGATAATGAAATTGTAAAACAAATACAATTAGATTAATGAAAGAATCGTTTGATAGATAATATCAAGCGATTTTTTTAATGTGTGCCGGGCATGGCACTAATTCAGTTGGAGATAAACCAACCACAGGTATTTACCGCCAAGTGTAATGAACCACAAGTCATTGTCAGTGATGGCAAGGATGGAGGAAGTGGTGTAGTGATTCTTTTGAGCGTACGAACAGAAACTTGATATAAGGCTAAATGGTGGATGAGATTGCATTACAAATCGAAGTCCAAAAGGTAAACGTAAAACCAAGACAGTAAATCAAGACGTTGTAAAAGTTAGAGGATTAGTGAATTACCCCGAGAGGTTTTGTGGACAACGAATTCCAGTAAACTTTAAAAGCAGTGATGGTACCGTTGGTCGAGAAAGGCTTGTCACAAAAAGTCAGCTGAGGTCGTAGTAGGTAGGACACACAATACTAAAGGACCTAATGTTTATATGATGTTTACTCATCATAAGCAATGTTTGAACAGTTCGAAATCGAGAATGGTCTCATAATTGGAAATCGCAATTCCATGGAGATGAAGGTAGAGGGAATGGTTTCAAATATATTTACGAGTGAAGGAAGAAACAACATGAGATTAATTGAAGTGATATTAGATGATAAAAATCTAAATGAAGCAGTCAAGAGGGTCAAGCGTAATAAGGGTGTAGCGGGAGTTGATAAAATGATCGTTTATGAAATTCATACGTATTTTCAAAACAATAAAGAAAGAATCAAAAAGGAAATATTGGAAAAGAAATATAGACCTCAACCAATTGCAACAGGTGAATTAAAATTACCAATTAGTGGTTATGTGCATATGATGAAAGTTTTTGAAAGAATGGTTTGTGAAGCAGCGGTTACTGGAAATAGAGATTTAGCTGTAACAGCTTTAAATATGAATCTGTTATGTCAAATTGATCATGATGCTAATATTGTTATTGATGAACTTATTGAAGCGCATAAAGACTATTTACCACAGTTTAAACAATCTTAGGATTGTTTTTTCTTTTACACAAAAATAATCTTCTTGTTAAAAAGTCCGTGCAAATTAATTAAAAGTATGGTATTTTTAGATATGGTAGGAGGGATAGTCTATGGTTAAATATATTGATATCGCAGATGATATTAGAAGTAAAATATTTGATAAGAAATATACATATGGACAAAAACTCCCTTATGAATATGTATTATGTGTTGCATACCATTGTAATAAAGAAACAATGAAAAAAGCATTAGATATATTAGTCAAAGAAGGTTTAATTGTAAGAAGAAGAGGAGCAGGTACTTTTGTTAAAGATTATGATGCTTCTTCAGAAGATGCCACACAACTTAAACAATCAGGATTAGGCTTAACACGAAAATTAGATGGAAAAGTGGATTTAAAAAGTGAAATTATCGAGTTTTCTGTTATTCCTAGCGATGAACATATATCTAAAAAATTACAAATAGAAGAGGGATCCTTTGTCTATCATATTATTAGAAAAAGAGTAGTGGATGATTTGCCGTATTGTCTAGAGATTACATATATGCCCATCTCAATTATTCCAAATCTAAAATTGGAACATTTAAAAGGCTCGATTTATCAGTATATAGAAAAAGAGTTAAAATTAAAGATTCAAAGTTCTCATAAAACAATTCGTGCACATTTATCAAGTCCACTGGAACAAGAACAATTAGGATTAAAAGAATATGAACCTTATATTGAGGTAGAACAGACAGCTTATTTAAGTAGTGGGATTATCTTTGAATATTCATTTACAAGGTATCATTACAATAAATTCGAACTTCAAACTGTTACTGTTCAATAGTGAAAAACACATCAAAAACGCTATTAAAATGATAGCGTTTTCTTTTTTTTACAAAAAAATTCAAGAAAAATACCGGCTTTTTAAACCTTGAAAAATCCTTATTTTATGCGGATTTTTTAAAAAAATATGTTTTTTAAAATTAAAAGTATGGTACTTTTAATTTAAAAAACCATTGACTTTTATTTGCATAATAGATTATACTATTAGTGTCAAAAAAATATTTAAGGGAGGAAAAATTTATGGACAAAATGGCGGATGTCTTAGGTCGCGCTGGTGCATGGTGCGGTCAAAACAAATATTTATCTGCAATTAAAAATGCGTTCCAAAACTTCATGCCTTTAACAATCGCTGGGGCAATTGGGGTTTTATGGTGTAACGTATTAGTTAACGACCAAACAGGTTTAGGATTATTCTTCAAACCAATCATGGCTTTAGATTTCTTAAATCCTGCATTCCAAGCCGTTAACTTCTGTACAATCAGCTGTATCACAGTTGGTATCACTCTTGGTATCGCCCAAGAAATCGGTGTTTGGAACATGGGAGCTGAAAGAGCTGGTTATATTCCAGGTTTAGTAGGTTTAGCTGCATGGTTATCAGTTACAAACACTTCACACATGGTAGACGGAGCTAAAGAAGCTTTCACTGGTATTGCTGGTAACGAATTAGGAGCTACTGGTTTATTCACTGGTATGATCATTGGTGTATTATCTGTAGAATTATTCTGCTTCTTCGAAAAACAAGATGCATTAAAAATTAAAATGCCAGAACAAGTTCCACCAGGAGTTGCTCGTGCATTCGAAGTTTTAGTACCAGCTACTATTACTTTAATCATCACTGCTTGTATTGGATCAGCATGTTATAACTTAACTGGTTTATACTTAAATGATGTTATCAAAAATGGTATCCAAGGTCCTTTAGGAGCTGTAGGTGCTACAATCCCAGGTGTTATGATTATCTATTTAGTAATCATGTTATTCTGGTTAGTAGGTATTCATGGTAATAACATGTTATCTGCAGTAAAAGAAGCATTATTTACTCCATTAGCGCTTGAAAACGTTGAAGCTTTCAATAAACATCAAACTCCAAAAAATATCATCAATATGTATTTCTTACAAATGTGTGGTGAATTTGGTGGTTCAGGTGTTACTATCGGTTTAGTAATCGCAATCATGATCTTTGGTAAACGTGAAGATAATAAAGCAATCGCTACATTATCATTAGTTCCAGGTTTATTCAACATCAATGAAACAGTTACATTTGGTATTCCAATGGTATTAAACCCAATCTTAGGTATTCCATTCGTAGTTGCTCCATTAGTCACAATCATTATTGGTTATGTATTAACAGTTATCGGATTCTGTCCAGTTGCATGTTTAACAGTACCTTGGACATGTCCACCAATCGTATTTGGTTTCTTAGCATGTGGTGCTAACGTAATGGGTGCAGTAACTCAAGCAATCTTAATTGTTGTTTCAACAGTTATCTATGTACCATTCTTAATCTCTTACGAAAAATATCAAAACAAACAAGCTGCAGAAGCTTAATATTGATAAATTAAATAAGATAATGAATAAGGGCGGGATTCCCCGTCCCTTATTTTTTAAAAAAATATTTAATGAATATGAGTTGACTTTATTAAAGAAAATTGATATTTATTAAATATTGAAAGTATAGAATTAAAGAGGGGTTTTTATGGAATCAAAAAAAGTCGAATCAAATGCGGAATTAACACCATTTGAAAAAGAATTTAAAGTTCAATTAAATTTACCTGCTGCATACTTTAGTGTATTTTATGCAATCTATGTGGTGTATATGATTGTTTCGGGTAATTTTAGTGATTTACCTGCGGTTGTTGTATTAGGTGTCATTGCTATTGGGTATTTATTTGGATATAGACCTTATAAATATGTTGTAAAAAGAAGAACTTTAGAAATTCATAGAAGAATTGGAAAAACAAAAGAAATTAACTTAATGAACTGTGAAACAATTACAGATCCAATCGCTAAAATGACAAAGATCATTACAAATGCACATTCATATGAAATCTATATGGATGATGGAACTCGTCAAACAGTTGCTCCAAAAGATCAAATGGGATTTGTGGATGCTGTTGTTCATTCAAATAAGAGAATTCACTGTCAAGTTGAAGAATATAACCAAACTCATCGTAAATGGGAAAAGAAAAGAAGAAAAGAAGAAAAGAAAGCTAAAAGAACTGCTGCTCAATAGTATGCAGCTCTTTTTTTGTATAAAATAAATAAAAAATTATCAAAATGATAAAAACTTTGTAATAGTTGTTGACAACCTATATTTTCGTTTGTATAATGACATCATATAAATGATAATTTATATACTAAATAAGGGGGATACAAAGATGGAATTTAACAAGTTAGTTGAAGATTATGGATGCCTAGCTTTTACTGATGATGTTATGAAGGAAAGAATTCCTAAATCAACATATAAAGCATTCCATGAATCGCTTGATAAAGGCGAAGAATTATCAAAAGAATGTGCAACTGTTATTGCGAATGCAATGAAAATTTGGGCAGTTGAACATGGAGCTACACATTTTACTCACTGGTTTACACCAATGACAGGATTAACTGCAGAAAAGCATGATGCTTTCTTAGAACCAGATGGGTCAAAAGCTGTTTTAGAATTTAGTGGGAAAACATTAAGAAAAGGAGAACCTGATGCTTCTTCATTTCCATCAGGTGGTTTAAGAGCTACTTTCGAAGCAAGAGGATATACAGCATGGGATTGTACATCACCTGCATTCGTTAAAGATGGAACATTATATATTCCAACGTTATTCTGTTCATATACTGGGGAAGCATTAGATAAGAAAACACCTTTACTTAGATCATGTGATGCATTAAGTAAAGCAGCTTGTCGTTTGTTACCTTTAATTGGGGTTGAAGGGGTAACTAAAGTTTCTGCTTCAGTAGGGGCTGAACAAGAATATTTCTTAGTTGATGATAAATATTATCAAGAACGTATGGATTTAAAATTAACTGGTAGAACTTTATTTGGAGCTATGGCACCAAAAGGACAAGAATTAGAAGATCATTACTTCGGTTCTTTAAAACGTAAAGTTGCGGCTTTCATGAAAGATTTAGATGCTGAATTATGGAAATACGGGATTCCATCTAAAACAAAACATAACGAAGTTGCACCTGCACAACATGAAGTTGCTTGTGTTTATGCAAAAGTAAATATTACGACAGACAACAACCATTTATTAATGCAAATTGCTCAAGATATCGCTAAAAAACATGGTTTACGTTGTTTATTACATGAAAAACCATTTGCTGGAGTTAATGGTTCTGGTAAACATGATAACTGGTCAGTAATTACTAATACAGGAATCAACTTATTTAATCCAGGAAAAAATCCTGAAGAAAATAAACCATTCTTAGCTGCATTAGCTTGTACAATCAAAGCTGTTGATGAATATGCTGAAATCTTACGTATGTCAATTGCTTCTGCTGGAAACGATCATCGTTTAGGAGCTAACGAAGCACCACCAGCAATCATTTCTATGTTCTTAGGTGAAGAATTAGATAAAGTAGTAGAAGATATTTGTACTGGTAAAAAATCTGATCATGAAGAAATTGGACGTTTTGATACAGGTGTTTCTGTAGTACCAACTTTCTCTAAAGATAATACAGATCGTAACAGAACTTCACCATTTGCCTTTACAGGTAATAAATTTGAATTCCGTGCTGTTGGTTCTGCACAATCTGTAGCTGGGCCTAACACAATTTTAAATTCTATGTTAGCTGAAGAAATGACACAAATGGCTGATGCTATTGAAGGTGGAAAATCATTTGAAGAAGTTATTAAAGAATTTATTTCTGAACATAAGAGAATTATCTTCAATGGTGATGGATATTCAGCTGAATGGGAAGAAGAAGCAAAAAGACGTGGACTTCCTAACCACAAAAACACTGTTGATGCTTTGAAATGCTTAAAAGATCCAAAATATATTGATATGTTAGATCGTCAAGGTGTTTATACAAAAGTAGAAATCGCTTCACGTTATGAAATCTTATTAGATAACTATATTAAAACAATTCAAGTTGAAGCTTTAACTGCAGTTAAAATGGTTAAAACACAAATTTATCCAGCAGCTTGTGATTATTTAGCTAAAGTGTCGTCAGAAGTTGTTGCTGCAAAAGAAGCAGGTATTCCAGCAGCATTCTTAACTGAAGATGCAACAAAACTTGCAACATTATTACAAGAAGCTAAAGATAAATTAACAACATTAGAAGATAACATCTCAAAAGCTCAAAATAATGATGCTGAAATCTTTGAAGTTGCTACTATGTGGAGAGATGATGTCTTCGGTATTATGCAATCATTAAGAGAAACAATTGATACAATTGAAGAATTAGTAGATGATTCTTATTGGCCAATTCCAACTTATGTAGACTTATTATTTGGTATTTAATATATATACAAAAATCGGTTCTATGAACCGATTTTTTTGTCCTTTCTTTTATTAATGATATAAATAATTAAAATCATAATCAGTGCACCTGTAGAATCAATACATACATCCCTAAATTGTCCAGCTCTACCAGCAATAAAGAGTTGATGAAATTCATCTGTGCAAGCATATAAAAATGTAAAAATGAATGATTTTACTAATGATTTTTCAATATGTACAATTGTTTTATAAATTAAAAATGCAAGAATGGCATATTCTGTCATATGCGCACATTTTCTTACAATGAAGGAAAGGGTATCTCTTGTAATTGGAAGTATGTAAATAATGATATCCACAATAAAATTACTTTGTTTAGAAGAATCATTTCCTGGAGTTTGTGACATCACAAAGATAAAAATCATCCAAAGAATTGTAAGTATTAAGTATTTATTTTTCTTCATAGCTGCATTATAACAAATAATAATTATAAAATAAATGTTTACAATTGTATACAATTTGATATAATGAAAACGTATATCGGATGATAATGGCGAAAGAGATTCTATAAGAACACCGAAGAATTAAAGATTTCAGGTAAAAGGATCGCTATTGGACGAACCATTGGAGAGATTCATTCAATTGAACACCGAAGGAGCAAGCCCGTTAGGGTGAAACTCTCAGGTAAAAGGACAGTGGCTAAATAGTATTTTTTCATTATTAATTCCGACTAATTTATTAGGAGGAGTTTTTTTATGCAATTACTAACACAAATATTAAAACAAATTAATGATTATGTATGGGGATTACCACTTATTTGTCTGTTATTAGGGACAGGTATTTACTTTACCTTCAAATTAAGATTGATCCAACTTACAAAATTAAAATTAGCTTTTAAATGCATCTTTAAAAAACAAGAAGGAGATGGAGATGTCAGTAGCTTTCAAGCTTTATGTACTGCACTTTCTTCAACGATAGGGACAGGAAACATTGTCGGAGTTGCTACAGCAATTGCAGCAGGTGGTCCAGGTGCTTTATTTTGGATGTGGATTTCAGCCTTTTTTGGGATGGCTACTAAATATTCCGAAGGGTTACTTGCAATTCGTTATCGTCAAAAAGATGAAAATGGTGAGATTGCAGGAGGACCAATGTATTATTTAGAAAAAGGTCTACATAGTCCTTTGCTTGCAAAAATTTTTGCTTTCTTTGGAGTCAGTGTGGCGTTACTTGGAATTGGAACATTTACGCAAGTAAAATCAATTTCTGATGCTCTTACTATGTCATTTAGCATTCCACGTTACATAACAGCAATTCTTCTAACAATTGCAGTTGCTTTTATTACCATTGGAGGAATCAAAAGAATTGCTTCGGTGGCAGAAAAAGTTATTCCATTTATGTGCGTTTTATACATTGGAGGGGTTGTTTTAATACTTGTGTCACATATTACAGTATTACCAAGTACTATTGCTTTAATTATTAAATCAGCTTTTAGACCTCAAGCAGTTTTTGGTGGAGGAACTGGAATTACTATGGTTATTGCGATGCAAAAGGGAATTAGTCGAGGTATTTTCTCGAATGAAAGTGGACTTGGAAGTGCTCCAATTGCGGCAGCTGCAGCAAAGACAGATTCTTGTGTAGAACAAGGACTAGTTTCAATGACAGGGACATTTATTGATACGATTGTTATTTGTACAATGACAGGTCTTGCTATCGTGTTGACACAATCTTATACAACAGGATTAGATGGTGCAGCGATGACAACACATGCATTTTCAGTGGGACTATTTATTCCATTAATTGGTAAATATATTGTCAATATTGGTCTTGTATTCTTTGCCTTTACAACAATTATTGGATGGAATTATTATGGTGAAAGATGTATGTATTATCTTAAAGGATTAAAAGCAGTAAAGATTTATAAAATTGTTTTTATTATATTTATTACAATTGGACCATTTATGTCTTTGGAATTTATCTTTGTTTTAGCTGATATTGTTAATGGTTGTATGGCAATTCCAAACTTAATTGGTTTAATTGGTTTAAGAAAAGAAATTGTTGAAGAAACTGAACAATATTTTGAATGTGATCAAGAAATAGAATTTATAACAAATATAGAAGGATAGCGAGGCTATCCTTTTTCTATTAGCTGAATAATGTTTTGTAAGATTTTATTCGTAGAATTTAAATGGTAGTAGAAGGAAATGGGAGAGGAAATATCTAAATCTTGATATTGAAGATATTTAGAATACTGATTTGATTCGATAAAATCATGTAAAATAGCATATCCTTCTTTTAAACATACTTTTAAAAGTGTTTGTTCGATTTCATAGTTTTCTAGCGATTCTTGTCTTACATCATAGATAAGTTTTAAATTATTTAGAGAACAATCTTGATGGTAATATTTTCTTAAATGACCTTTTTTTAATAAAAGATGATTTTCATCTTTTATTTCAGGATATTCAAAAGTAATAATCGCATCTAGTTTTCTTTCTTTAAATAAATGTAATAGTTCTAAACGTGAATAAGCTTGATATTGTAGATGAATCAAAGGGTAATTTTCTTTTATTTTTTGTAATAAGTTTAAAAGTAATTCATCATCTAATGATTTAATAAAACCAATAGAAAAAGTACAACGCTTTCCTCTTCGATATTCTTCTATGACTTTATAACTTAAATCAATATCCTCTAATATTTTCTTGGCATATGGCAAGTATGCTTGTCCTTCACTTGTAAGAGAAACAGATTTCTTTGACCGATGAAATAAAGGAATATCTAAATCACCTTCTAAACACTGAATTTGTTTAGTAATAGCTGTTTGACTAATATAAAAATTTTGAGCTGTTTTTGTAAAATTAAGTGTTTCACTTAAATCAACAAAATATTGAAGTTGTCTAATATTCATAAAATCACCTCATAACTTATAGTTATTATAATATGAAATAATAATATTGGAAAGTTATTAAAGAGGTTTATAAAATAAGAATGAAAAGAGGGATGATATGAAAAGATATTTATATTATTTATTAGGAATGAATATATTAGTTTTAGGGATTACATGTAATACATTATCTGATTTAGGAGTAGGGGCCTTTAGTACACTTCCTTATGCGGTAAGTTTTTTAACCTTTCTAACATTTGGACAAGCAAATATTGTTTTTTATTTAATCTTCGTTTGTATTCAAATGATTCTTGAAAGAAAAATCAGTATGAAGTTTATTTTAGAAATTCCGTTTTCTTTTATTTTTGGTTTTTTGGTAGATTTATATCAATACATAATACCTACAATAAATTTGAATTTTTATACACAAATCCTTGTGTTATTAATAGGGAATACGTGTTGTGCAATAGGTGTGTATTTTATGATTAAAGGAAATTTAATTATGACACCTGTTGATGGTTTGGTATTAAGTATTTCAGAAGTTTTCCATAGACCTTATTCTTTATGTAAGAACATCTTTGATATTAGTATGATTCTAGCAACAATCATTATTTGTCTTATTTGTCATAGTTCTATTTATGGTGTTGGTATAGGAACTGTATTTTCAGCTTTCTACATAGGGCGTGTAATAAGCGTTTTAGAAAATTTTAAATTTAAGACATATAAAAAATGCTATTAAAAAATAATAACTCAATTGATTGAATTTTAAGTCGGAGGGAAAATGCAAAAAATATATTATGAAATAACAAAAACAATGAATAATTTACCTATAAGTATTTGTCCTCATAAAAAAAGCCCATGTAAAATTTGTACAGGACATTGGCATAGGTCTTTAGAATTATCAATAGTGTTTGAAGGAAAAGTTATTTTTTTTAATGATGGGGTGAAAAGAATTCGTTATAAGAATGAAGTGAATATATCAAATTGTGAAGAAATTCATTATTCTATACCTCAATATAAAGAATTTGATGAAAAAATTGTAGGATATACAATGCATATAAATTACGGATTTTTAAAGAAAATGATACCTGATATTAAGAATATATATTTCAATATTGACGAGCCGTTTTTAAATAAGAAAATAACAAAATATATGATGGATATTTATAGCTTTTATATAAGTAATCAATCTACCAAATATATGAACATATTAATGGTGACACTGGAAATGTTAATTTTTTTATACGAAAATTGTAAAAATGAACGTAAAATGATTAAAACAGAAAAGACAAAAGATATATTAGAATATGTTAATAACCACTATAATGAAGAATTGCTTGTATATGAGGTAGCAAAACGTTTTGGATATTCTAGAGAGTATTTTTCAAGATTTTTTAAAAAAGAAATAGGTATTTCATTTAAAGATTATTTAACTCAATATAGATTAAATAAATCGCTAATTGAGTTAGAATTGAATAACAAAACAATTACTGATATTGCGTTTAATACAGGATTTTCTAACGAAACACAATACATTAATTCTTTTAAAAAAATATTTAAATTGACACCAGGACAATATAGAAAGTCACATATTAATGACGAGAAAGTCACTAAATAAATATAATTTATCTATTATTTTCTATATATTTTAAATATAGAAAGGAAGGGTATCATGAAAAAAATTACAACTTATTTATTTAGTATGATGTTGTTGTTCTCTTTTGCAGTTATTCCAGTTTATGCATTAGATGGACAAAACGTTAATTTTGATTTACATTCTATAGTTTATGATGATGGAGAAGCTATAGATTCTGTTGTTTTGAAAACATCTAATCTAGAAATTGATCATAGTAAGATAACAAAAGATATGTTTAAAGTTCATGCAACAGGAACAACAGTATATTCTAGTCAACTTGAAAATGAATTTTTTGGTCCTAATTCTCAATCTGGTTTACAACATTGTGGATTATATGATGAAGAAAGAGAAGTTGAAAGTGTAGAAGAAAAAAATGGAAATATTATTTTACACTTAGTGACCAATAAAGAAACAAAAGGGAAAAACACATTAGATTTTACAGCAAATTTTACAACGTTAAAAGGATGTAATTCTTTATTGAATATAAAGTATACAATTACTTTGAATGAAGGATTACCATTAAAAGATGGAAGTGAATTAAGTAATATTCAATTTTTACAAAATGAAAAAATCATAAATGAAGAAATTGATAAATTTAGCGCAGGTGAATCAAATGGGTTAAAATATCAATTTTATACACCTAATAATGCAAATGATGGGAATAAACACCCACTTATAGTATGGTTTCATGGAGGTGGAGAATCTGGATTTAGAGGATTGCACTATAATAATCTTTCTCAATTAAAAGCAAATAGAGGAGCTGTTGCTTTAGCAAGCGATGAAGCACAAAATATTTTTAATGGAGCATATGTATTGGCACCTCAAACTCCACATGAATGGTCAGAAAATATTGATGATTCAACAAAATTGATTAATAATATTATAAAAAATAATAATATTGATTCAAATAGAATATATTCTTATGGATGTTCAGCAGGAGGATATATGGCATTAGATATGGTTGTACATAATCCAAATTTATTTGCTGCAGTAGTATCAACATGTCCAGCTATTGATCAACAAAACATAAAGACATATGGTGAAGGTAGAATAATTACAGATGAAGAGATAAAATCAATTAATATACCAACATGGGTTATTCAAGCTAAAGATGATACAACAGTTAAATACGAAGAAAGTGCATTAAGAGTTTATACTTTATTAAAAGATAAAGGTGCTATATTAACTACATATGAAACAGGTGGACATAGTTCTTGGATTCATACAGCTAAAAATGAGCCAGCAAATAATGGAGAACATTTATGGCAATGGACAGCTAAACAATCTTTAAATGATGAAATAAAAACACCTGTAGAAAATACGATAAAAAATGAACCTGTTAAAAAAACAAGTGCAGTTAAAACAGGCGATACAAACCATGTTTATTTATATGTTGTAACAGGAAGTATTAGTATGGCTGTAATGGCTGAGTATATTCACAATAAAAATAAAAAATCTATAACAAAATAATTAAAATATTACTAAAAAATTACGAAGCAATAATTCGTAATTTTTTGCTTTATAATAGTAGAAAAAGAAGCTTAACAAAGTTAAACTTCTTTTTAAAATACTTAATTATTAGTCAGTTAAATCTTCTCCGTTAGAAGCAATCACTTTTTTATACCAATAGAATGAATCTTTTTTATAACGATCTAATGTTTTTAAATCAAATTCATCACGATCTACATAAATAAATCCATAACGTTTAACCATACCTTCATGAGTTGAAATTAAGTCAATTGCTGACCATGGACAATATCCCATCATTTCTGCTCCATCAGAAATAGCTAAATGAATTTGTTCGATGTGTTTTCTTAGATATTCAATTCTGTATTGATCATGAACTTTACCATCTTCAGTTAAAGTATCATAAGCTCCTAAACCATTTTCAGTAACGATCATTGGTAAGCGATATCTTGAATACATTTCACGAATTGTTGCTCTGAATCCCATAGGATCGATTTCCCAACCGAATTCAGTAGTTGGTAAGTTAGGGTTTTTATATCCTCTATAAACACCTTTTTCACCACGAGCAGTTTGTTGATCTGCACCTGGATCTAATTTTTCAGTTCCATCACTTGCTTCTACAGTAGCAGTATTATAATAGTTGAAACCGATGAAATCAGGATGACCACTCTTTAATGCTTCCTCGTCACCTTCGCCAAATTCAGGACATGCATCATTTTCTTCTAAATAAGCCCACACTAAGTTGTTATAAACACCATAAACAGCCATATCTAAGTATAACCAGTTTCTAATAGCGTTGTAGTTTTGTGCAGCTAAAACATCTTCTGGTTTACAGCTTGCTGGGTAAACTAATGAAATATTTGGAGCTGGTCCAATTTTAGCACCTGGTAACATTTCATGACATAAAGCCATAGCTTTTGCTTGTGCTACTAACATATGGTGGTTTTGTTGGTAAGTTTCTTTTAAAACATTTGTACATCCTTCAGGAATCATTAATGTTCCAATAACTGGTCCAACTAAAGTTAACATGTTTTGTTCATTGATTGTTAACCAATATTTAACACGATCACCAAAGTTTTCAAACATAACTTTTGCGAAGTTTAAGAACCAATCAATTGAGTCTCTGTTTCCCCATGATCCACGTTCATCTAATGCTGCAGGCATATCGAAATGGAACATAGTTACTAATGGTTCAATTCCATATTTTAAACATTCATTGATGACATTGTTATAGTATTCAATCCCTTTTGGATTTACTGCTCCTGTTCCTTCAGGAATAATTCTTGACCAAGAAATTGAGAAACGATAAGTTTTGAACCCCATTTCTGCCATTAAAGCGATATCTTCTTTATATCTATGATATTGATCAGCACAGACTTTTAAATCAGAAGTTCCTTCTGGTACGACTTTTACGTCTTGACATGATGGACCTTTTCCATCTTCTAAACTAGCACCTTCTACTTGATAAGCACTTGTACTTGCTCCCCAAAGGAAATCTTTAGGAAATGGTTTTAAAGTTTTGTGTAACATTTATATATCCTCCTTAAATTCAATGGTATTATACATAATTTATAAAAATATATTTATTTTTTTTAAAATATGAAAAAAATAGAACAGTTACGATTGTAGCTGTTCCCATTTTTCCATGATTTCCATTAATTCCATTTCTTTTTCATCAATAGAATCAGTAATTTCATTATATTTTTTATAATTATTCATGACTTCTTCACTTGTTAGTTCCTCTTTTAAAGAATTAATTTCTTTTTCTAAAGAATCAATCGTTCTTTCAAGCTTTTTAATTTCATTCTTTGTTTTTTTATCAATGATCTGTCTTTGTCTTGCTTCGGTAACCACTTTTTGTGTTATCTCTACAACAGGTGTCTTTTGAGCTAAATAATCATCATAATTACCATTATAAGAAAGACATTGATCTTTTTGTACTTCAATCACACGCGTTGCAATTTTGTTTATAAAATAACGATCATGACTAATAAATAAAATCGTTCCTTCAAAGCTCTTTAAAGCTTCTTCTAGGACTTCTTTAGAAGAAATGTCTAAGTGGTTGGTTGGTTCATCAAGAATTAAGAAGTTGGCTTGTTTTAATAAAACTTCTGTTAAAACAACACGTCCTCTTTCTCCACCAGAAAGCATGGCAATATCTTTAAAGACATCATCGCCTCT
This sequence comes from Faecalibacillus intestinalis, assembly GCF_003024685.1. Taxonomy (GTDB): domain Bacteria; phylum Bacillota_I; class Bacilli_A; order Erysipelotrichales; family Coprobacillaceae; genus Faecalibacillus; species Faecalibacillus intestinalis. The sequence continues at coordinate 37,580 of NZ_PYLQ01000014.1, forward strand.
AAAGTTAAACATAGCAAGGGTACTTCTAATTTCTTGATTAGTCATACGTGGATAACAATCACTAATTTCATCAAAAATTGTTTTGTTATAGTTTAAAGATTCATGTTCTTGGTCATAGTAGGCCATTTCTACGTGACTACCAAAACGTATTTTTCCATGATCAATAGGAAGTTGACCTACAAGAGCTTTAAATAAAGTGGTTTTACCAACGCCATTTTCCCCAACAATCGCAATGCGCTCACCTTTTTTAATATCAAGATTACAGTGTTCAAAAACCATTTGATCATAACGCATTGATAAATCAGTGACTTTTAAAACATCATAACCTGATTCAATAGCTGGTGTAAATTGAACAGTGATGGCACTTGGTAAATTTTCTGGTCGATCAATACGTTCAATCTTTGCAAGTTGTTTTTCTTTGGATTCTGCACGTTTAATACTTTTTTCACGATTGAATGATTTTAATGTATCAATACTTTCTTGTATTTTTTTTATTTCTTTTTGTTGATTGATATAGTGTTTTAAATCAATAGCACGTTGTGTTCTTTTTTGAATAGAATATTCTTCATAGCGACAATTATAACTGTGACTTTTTCCATTTTCTATTTCAATAATCTTATTAGAAACAACATCAATAAAATAACGGTCATGGCTGACCACAATCAAAGCATTTTTATAACCCTTTAAATAGTTTTCTAAAAAGGAAATAGCTTGACTATCTAAATGGTTGGTTGGTTCATCTAAAACCAAAAGTTTAGGCTCTTCTAATAAAAGCTTGGCAAGACAAAGTCTGGTTTTTTGACCTCCAGATAATTCATGGACATATTTTTGAAAGTCATCTTCCACAAAGCCCATTCCTTTTAATACACCAATAATACGACTTGGATAACTAAAACCATCTTTTTCATTAAATCTTTGAGTTAATGAATCATATTCATTCATAACTTGTTCACTATGATCGTAAGACATCATACTTTCTAATTCACGCATACGATTTTCTATTTGAATAAGCGGATCAAAGACTTCTAAAGCACATTCATAAATGGTTTTATTCATATCTAAATCATGATGTTGTTTTAAATAACCAACATTTAAATCACGGCTTTTAAATAAATCACCACTATCATAACTTTCTTCACCAATTAAGATATTTAAGATAGTTGTTTTACCAGCTCCATTGACACCAATAATCGCAATTTTATCATGGTCATCTACTTTAAAACTAATATCTTTTAATAAATCAATTCCTTGAAATGATTTCTTTATATTTGAACATTCTATAAGCATTTTTCATCACCTCGACTATTCTATCAATAAAATAAGTTGTTTACAAATATTCTTTGTATAAATCTTGATAAGTGGAATCCACTTCTAATAAAGCATTCATACTTAAATAGAAAGATTCATCGAAGCACTTTTCTTCTTTTTTAATACACCATAAAGCTTCGTGACCTGTAAAGGTATGTGCTAAAGCTTGATATAAAATCTCTGGATTAGATAAATTATGAATTTCCTTTTGTTCTTGAGCTTTTTTTATAATAATGATACAAAGTTTTGTAAGATTATCACGCATATCAAAGCTATGACGATTTTCTTTTAAATTCGCAATAAACATTTGACTAAATAAATCATAACCATATTTTTTAGTATCTTTAATTAATGTAGAAAAGACAATAAGTAATTGTTGATAGTGACTATCACTATCAACTAGTTTATACGTGTCTTTTACAAGATGATCTATTGTTGAATCATAAAGATCTAAAATAAGTTCTTCCTTATTATTGACATATTTATATAAAGTTGGTTTGGTGATATGTAATTCATTACAAATATCTTGAATTGTGACATTGGTATAACCTTTGTCTAAAAAAAGCTGAACAGCTGTTTGTGATATTTTTTCTTTTGTTATTTTCATAAAATTCTCCTTAAAAATAATATACCATAATTTAACGCAAAGATGCTTGTTAAAAAATTCACTTTTATTTAATGAAAGCGTTGACATTTATTTTTACAGTTATATAATTTACTTGAGTTAAATAAACATTTACTATGGTAGAGGAGGAAAAAGAAAATGGCTAAGAGTTTATTTGATAAGACATACATAGGAAAAATGAAATTAAAAAACAGAATTTTCATGTCACCTATGGGAACGACAGGAGAAGCTGATGGAGCTTACTGTAATGAAGGTATTGATTATTTTGAAGAAAGAGCAAAAGGTGGCGCTGGTTTAATTATTACAGGTGCTAACGTTGTTTCGACAAAATATGAACCAAGACCATGTACAGAACTTTCTGATTTCCATCATGTAGAAAGATTAAATATGTTAATTGAAAGATGTCATGCTTATGGTGCAAAAGTCTGTGTACAATTATCACCAGGTTTAGGACGTCAACAATTTACTGATCCTTTTACACCACCTTATAGTGCGGGTAGTGTAGGTGCATTCTGGTTCCCAGATTTAATTTGTAAACCTTTTTCAAAAGAAGATATTCATTATTTAGTAGAAAAAGTAGGGTACAGTGCTTCACTTGCTGTAAATGCTGGTGCGGACTGCGTTGAATTACATGCGTATGGAGGATATTTATTAGATCAATTCCATTCTGTTCAATGGAATAATAGAACAGATGAATATGGTGGAACACTTGAAAATCGTATGCGTTTTACATTGGAATGTATTGAAGCAATTAAAAAGAATGTTCCAGATACAATGCCAGTGCTTGTTAAATTTACACCACATCAAAGAGTAGAAGGCTTTAGAACCATTGATGAAGGTATTGAAATGGCTAAAATCTTAGAAGAAGCAGGGGTTGATGCTTTACATGTTGATACTGGATGTTATGAAGAATGGTTCCAAGCAATCACTACTGTTTATAGTAAAGAAGGATATAAATTAGATGTACAAAAAGCAATTAAAGATATTGTAAGTGTTCCAGTATTAGGTGATGGTAATTTAAAAGATCCTGAAGTGGCTAAAAAAGCTGTTGAAGATGGTATTTTAGATTATGTAGGACTTGCTCATCAAATGTTAGCTGATCCATATTGGCCTAAAAAAGTCAAAGCACATCATGAAGAAGATATCGCTCCATGTGTTGGATGTAATGAATGTTTACTTGCTGGATTTAGTGGAAAACACTACTATTGTGCGGTAAACCCATTATGTTATGCAGAAAAAGCTTATGCTTTACCACTTCCAAATGGTCAAAAACGTAATGTATTAGTTATTGGTGGAGGTCCAGCTGGCATGATGGCTGCCATTACTGCAAAACGCCGTGGTTTTGATGTTGATTTATATGAAAAAGAAGATAAATTAGGTGGAACTTTATGGCCTGCAGGTGGTCCTGATTTTAAAGCGGATGTTTTAAAATTAATTAAATACTTAGAAACACAATGTAAAAAACTAGATGTGAATATTCATTTAAATTCACCTATTACTAAAGACAATCTTGAAGGAGATTATGACAAAGTTATTTTAGCTGCTGGTTCAACTCCTGCTATGCCACCAATTCCAGGTATTGATACCACAGTTCTTGCGAGTGATTATTTAACACATCAAGCAACAGTTGGTAAAAAAGTCGTTGTTATCGGTGCTGGACTTGCTGGTACTGAAGCAGCTTGTGATATTGCAGGAAAAGATGGAGATGTCACATTAGTTGAAATGTGTCCAGATATCTTATTTACAGCGAACCATTGTTTAAATAATGATCAACATTTAAGAAAAATGGTTAAAGATCGTGGTGTTAAAGTAGAAGCAAACGCTAAAGTAACAAATATTACACCAACAAGTGTTACATTTGAAAGAGATGGACAAACAATGACGCTTGAATGTGATACTGTTTTAAATGCTGTTGGATTTAGACCTAATAATCAATTAGAAGATTTATTAGATGAAAAATATGATGAAGTTGCTGTTATTGGAGATGCTGTTGCACCAAGAAAAATTTTAACTGCAATTCATGAGGGATATCATGCAATCCGTGTGATGGAATAGGAGATATTAAAGATGATTAGTTTTGATTTAACAGGGAAAGTAGCGGTTGTTACAGGAGCTTCAAGTGGGCTTGGACAACAATTTGCAAGAGCATTAAGTGAACAAGGATGCGATGTCGCTATCCTTGCACGTAGAAAAGAAAGATTAGAAGAATTTTCTAAAGAATTAAAACAAAATGGACATGATTGTTTACCTGTTTCATGTGATGTTACAGATGAAGAAAGTATTAAAAATGCGGTTAAAGCTGTCGTCGATCATTTTGGAAAAATTGATATTCTTGTAAATAATGCTGGTGTTGTTGAATACTCAAGTGGTCTTCATGATCATACAACAGCCCAATGGGATAAAGTTTTAGATACAGATTTAAAAGGTGTTTTCCTCATGGCAAGAGAAGTTTCAACTATTATGATGAAACAAAAATATGGAAGAATTATTAATATTTCATCGGTTGGTGGTATTCAAGCTGGACCTGCTCAAGTAAGTTATTTTGCGGCTAAAGGTGGGGTTGTTAACCTTACAAAAGCCATGGCAGGAGATCTAGCACCTTATGGTATTCTTGTTAATGCGATTGCACCAGGTGTCTATGATACAGAAATGACACATGATGCTTTAGATGCACCAGGTTCTCTTGTTTTAAAAAACAGAGTAGCTCTTAAGAGATTTGGTCGTGAAGGTGAAATGAACGGAGCACTTATCTATTTTGCAAGTGACGCTTGTACTTATACAACAGGACAATTACTTGTTATAGATGGTGGAATGACAAGTATGCTTTAAAATGAAAAACAATATCCATGTGGATTGGATATTGTTTTTTTGCATAAACAAGAACATTTTTTGTGAAAAAACATAAAATAATAAGGTATGAAATTAGATAATTGTTCAATTGTATACAAAAATGCAATATTCTGTTGAAATAAAGAAAGCCCTTTGATATAATACAAAGGTACTTTAAAAAAGTTTAAGTAGGGAATTGTTAAAACTAGGAGGAAAGGGAAATGAACTTATTAAAGAAATCTTTATCTGTTCTTGCTGTTGCTGCAATGGCTGTATCCTTAGCTGGATGTGGTGGTTCAAGTAGCTCAAGCAAAAGTACAGAAAGTGGCGAAAAAGTATTTCGCTTTGGTCAATCTAATCCAAAAGTTGGTTTAGATATGCAAACTAACACTACCTCAGGGGCTTCTTCTGTTGCTGACAACGTATTAGAGGGATTATATCGTTGGAATGATGATAATAAAGAAGAATGTGTTCTTGCTAAAGATATGCCAGAGGTATCTGATGATGGATTAACTTATACAATTACACTTAAAAAAGGTGTTAAATTCTCAGATGGTTCTGATTTAACTACTGAAGATGTTAAATATACATTCGAAAGAATGTTTACACCAGCAACAGGATGTACAAATACATATATGTACAACATGATTACTGGTGCTCAAGATATGTTAGATGGTAAAGCTACTGAATTAAGTGGTTTTGAAACAGTTGATGATTACACTTTTAAATTACATATTGATTACAAATTTGCGCCATTTATTGCTAACTTAGGTATGGACTATGCTTCAATTTATCCTTCAGATGCATGTGCTGCTGCTGGTGAAAACTGGGGTAAAGGAACTAACTTAATTGGTACTGGTCCTTATGTAATTAAAGAAAATGATGAACAAACTAAAGTTGTAATGGTACCAAATAAAAAATATCATGGTAAAAAAGCTAACTTAGATCGTTTAGAAATTGTTTATATTGATGATGCAAGTACAAAAATGATGGAATATGAACAAGGTAACATTGATATGTGTGACTTAGATACTTCATTATTAGATCAATATAAAGATAGTGATTTAAAAGATGAAATTACTCAAGTAACTCCATTAGGTACATATTTCTTATCAATTAAAGATAATGATCCAGTATTAAGTAATAAAGCAGTTAGAGAAGCAATCTCATTAGCTATTAACCGTAAAGAATTATGTAGTACTGTATTAAATGGTGCTGCTGAACCAGCTTCATCATTCTTAAATCCAAGTGTTCCAGGTCATGATGACAAATTAAAAACTTATGAACATAACGTTAAAAAAGCTAAACAAGTTTTAGCTGATGCAGGTATTTCAAACCCTACATTTACTTGCAAAGTTAGACAAAAAGAAGAAAAAATCGCTACTGCATTACAAGCTTACTTAAAAGAAGCTGGAATTACTATGAATGTAGAAACAATTGATGCAGGTATTTGGTCTTCAGCTAGAGCTGCTGGTGAATTACAAGCTACAGTTCTTGGTTGGTTCCCATTATATGCAGATGCTGATAACCAAATGTATACTTATTACTATTCAGAAAACGCTGTAGGAAAAGGTGTATTCTACAATAATCCTGAATTCGATTCATTAATGAAAGAAGCTCGAGAATCAAATGATTCTGATAAACGTGTTGAATTATACAAAAAAGCAGATTATATCTTATCTCGTGATGATTATGGAACAATTCCATTATATTATGGTAAGTTACAATTTGTTGCTAAACCATATGTAAAAAATGCTAAATTAGGAAACTTAATTTATCATTTATATAACATTGATATTGATTTATCTAAAAAATAGTAAATGAAATTAAATAAGTGTTAATCATATATGGAATGCAGCAATGCATTCCATATATTTATTGTAGGAAAAAGGAGGAAAAATATGACGAAGTATTTACTAAAACGTGTATTACAAGCTATTGGTGTCGTTTTTTGTATTTCGTTAATCACATTCTTTGTGTTAAACATTGTGCCTGGTAATCCAGTTGAAATCATGTTAGGTGAGTTCGCTGATCAAGCAACGATTGCACGTGTTACACATGAAATGGGATTAGACCAACCAATTTATATTCAATATTTCAGCTGGTTAGGAAATATGCTTCAAGGAAACTTTGGAACATCATATTTCCAAAATAAACCAGTAATTGATATTTTAACAAGTTCATTTTTAGTAACGGCTAAGCTTGCTGGTATTGCTTATATATTAGCTGTTGTTTTAGGAATAGTAGTAGGTGTTGTGGCTGCCGTTAATCATGGTAAGTGGGTTGATTCAGCTTTAATGACAATTTCTGTATTTGGTATTTCAGCTCCCGCATTCTGGATTGCTATCATCTTACAAATTGTTATCTGTTTGAAATTTAATTTATTACCTTTATCAGGTATTGATAGTTTTAAATCATTTATCTTACCAGGTATTGCCTTAGGTACAAGATATGCAGCAAGTATTGCTCGTATTACAAGAACAAGTATGTTAGATGTTTTATCACAAGATTACATCCGTACAGCTGAAGCTAAAGGTTTAAAAGGTTGGGTTGTTACAATTAAACATGCTTTACGTAATGCGTTAATTCCAATTATTACAATTGCAGGATCTGATTTAGGAAACATCTTAACAGGATCTGTCTTAGTAGAATCTGTATTTTCAATTCCGGGAATTGGAAAAATGTTAGTAGATAGTATTAATACACGTGATTTACCAATCGTCCAAGGTGGCGTGATGTATATTGCGGTTATTTGTGTCATTATGTATTTAGTAGTTGATTTACTTTATACAGTAGTCGACCCAAGAATTCGTTTAGGAAAGGAGTCATCATAAAATGTTTAAAAAGAAAAAAGATCAAACATATCAAAGTTATTGGTCAATCAGTTGGAACATTTTCAAGAAAAATAAAGTAGCAATGGTATGTTTGTTCATCGTTATTCTTTTATGCTTAATTGCTTTATTTGCACCATTGATTGCTCCTTATGATCCAAACAAACAAGTTCTTACAGATCGTTTAATGAAACCTTGCGGACAACATTGGTTTGGTACAGATGATTTAGGAAGAGATATTTTTTCAAGAATTATTTATGGATGCCGTGTTTCTTTAAGTGTTGGTATCATTTCACAAATTATTGCGACAGTTATTGGGTATACGATGGGTGTTTGTGCCGGATATTTTGGTGGAAAAGTAGATTCTGTTATTTCATTTTTAATTCAAGTATTTTCATCTTTTCCATTCTTATTATTTGCGATGGCAATCATGTTCGTTTTAGGACCAGGTTTAATTAACCTTTACTTAGCGCTTGGCCTTTTAGGTTGGGCTTCAACAGCCAGACTTATCCGTGGGGATGTTATGCGTCTTAAAAAGATGGAATACATCGATGCATGTAAAGTCAGCGGTGGAAATAGTTTTAGAATTATTATGAAACATTTATTACCTAACTGTTTATCAACATTAATCGTTACTGTAACATTAGGTATTCCAAATGCAATTATGTCAGAAGCATCATTAAGCTTTTTAGGTTTAGGTGTTAAAGCACCAATGGCAAGCTGGGGTTCAATGATTAGTTTTTCACAACCATATATTCGTAGTGCAACATACTATTCAGTAATTCCAGGGTTAGCTATTATTATTACAGTATTAGCGTTCAATATGTTAGGTGATGGATTAAGAGATGCGCTTGATCCAAAATTAAGATCGTAAAAAGGGGAAAAGATATGAGTGAAAATAAAGAATTATTAGAAGTCAAAGATCTTGGTATTACCTTCTTTACAGATCGTGGAGCGCTTCCTGCTGTACAAGAAGTAAGTTTTAATATCAAACCAGGAGAAACTTTAGGAGTTGTTGGAGAATCTGGTTGTGGTAAAAGTATGACAGCTTTATCATTAATGCAATTAATACCATCTCCTCCAGGTAAAATTACTGCTGGTGAAATTATGTATAAAGGGGAAGATTTATTAAAGAAATCTCCTAAAGAAATGAGAGATATTCGTGGTAAAGAAATCTCAATGATTTTCCAAGAGCCAATGACATCTTTAAATCCAGTTATTACTGTTGGAAAACAAATTATGGAAGCTGTTTTAACTCATGAAAAAATGAGTAAACAAGAAGCTAAAGAACGTGCTTTAGAAATGATTAAACTTGTAGGTATTCCAATGCCTGAAAAAGTATTTGCTTCTTGCCCACATCAATTGTCTGGTGGGATGAGACAAAGAATCATGATTGCGATGGCACTTTCATGTAATCCATCATTATTGATTTGCGATGAACCTACAACAGCATTAGATGTGACTATTCAAGCACAAATCTTAAAATTAATTAATAAAATGAAAAAAGAATTAAATACAGCCGTATTATTAATTACACATGATATGGGTGTTATTTCAGAAATGGCAGATAATGTAATCGTTATGTATGCAGGTAAGATCGTAGAATATACAAATGTAGAAGATTTATTTAAAAATCCTTTACATCCTTATACTATTGGTCTAAGAAGATCAATCCCTGATATCGATAGCGATGATCAAGAAGAATTGGAAGTTATTCCTGGTTCTGTACCAATGCTTTATGAACTTCCAAAAGGATGTTTCTTCGCACCACGTTGTAAACATGCTAAAGAAATCTGTCATCAAGAATGTCCAGCAATGATGGAACATGGTGAAAACCATTTAGTTCGTTGTTGGAAATATCATGAAAGATGGAATAAGGAGGATGTAGAAAATGGAAAATAATCAAGACGTTTTATTAAAAGTAGAACACTTAAAGAAATATTATTCTATTAAATCATCTTCTTTAAGAGGTAAAAAAAGCGTTGTTAAAGCGGTAGATGATATTAGCTTTGATGTTAAAATAGGAGAAACTTTTGGGATTGTTGGTGAATCAGGATGTGGTAAATCAACAATGGGTAAAAGTGTAATCCGTCTAATTGAACCAACTGAAGGAAAGGTTATCTTAGATGGTCAAGATTTTACAAGCTTAAAAGGTAAAGAATTACAAGAAGCACGTGATAAAATCAAATTGATTTTCCAAGATCCTTATGCTTCTTTAAATCCACGTATGACAGTTAAAGATATTATTGCTGAACCAATTGATATCGCTAAATGTTATAAAACAAAAGAAGAACGTGATGCACGTGTTGTGGAAGTTATGAAACAAGTTGGTTTAAACTTAGATTACATGTATCGTTATCCTCATGAATTTTCAGGAGGACAAAGACAACGTATTGGGATTGCCCGTGCAATTGCTTTACAACCAAAATTGATTATTTGTGATGAACCTGTTTCAGCATTAGATGTTTCAATTCAAGCAAAAATCATTAACTTATTAAATGAATTACAAGAAAAAATGGGTATTGCTTATATCTTCATTTCCCATGACTTAAGTGTTGTAAAACATATTGCTGATAGAGTAGGGGTTATGTATTTAGGTAATATGATGGAAATGGCTGATACAGAATCACTTTATGCCAAACCATTACATCCTTATACTCAAGCATTATTTTCAGCAATTCCAAGAATCGGAAAAGAAAGAATTGAAGATAAACAAATCTTAGGTGGCGATGTGCCAAGTCCAGCCAACCCACCAAAAGGATGTCGTTTCTGTACAAGATGTCCGAAAGTAATGGATATTTGTAAAACAGAGAGACCCGATTTTAAAGAAGTAGAACCAGGTCATTTCTGCGCATGTCATTTATATGATAAAAAGTAAAAGGGGTATTATAAAATGGAAATGAATATTAACAAAAATGAATTAGTTGAATTATGTAAAGAATTTATTGATGTACCAAGTCCAGTTAGTTATTATGAAGAAGTTTTCCCTTTATTAGAAAAAAAAGCTGCTGAATTTGGATTAGAAGTAACTTATGATCGTAAAAGAACAGCTTACATTACTTTAGAAGGAGAAGATAATTCTAAAACAGTATGTTTGGGTGCTCACTTAGATACAATTGGTTTAGTTGTTCGTCATATTGATGATAACGGTCATTTAATTGTAAGACAATTAGGTGGTGTTAACTACCATAGTATGGAAGGTGAAGGTGTTACTCTTATTACAAGAGATGGACGCAAATATAGAGGTATGGTTATTTGTAAAGCTCACTCAGTTCATGTATTTGAAGATGCTAGAACAATGCCAAGAGATGAAGATCATATGGAAGTTATCTTACATGAAGATGTTCATTCTAAAGAAGAAGTTATGGCTTTAGGTATTGATCATGGTGATGTGATCTCTGTAGATCCTCATTTCGAATATACACCATCAGGATATGTTGTTTCACGTTATATTGATGATAAAGCTGCAGTTGCTGCATTAATCGAAATGATGGCTTACTTCAAAAGAAATAACTTAAAACCAAAATATCGTACATTATTAGCTTTCCCAATTTATGAAGAAATCGGACATGGTGGAGCTTATGTACCAGAAGAAGTAGAAGAATATGTTGCTTTAGATATTGGATTAATTGGGCCTGATTATCATGCTGATGAAAAAACAGTAAGTATCTGTGCTAAAGATAACTATTCTCCATATGACAGAGAACTTACTACAAGAATTATCAACCAAGCTAAAAAAACAAACTTACATTATTGTGTTGATGTTTTCTTCCATTATGGAACAGACGCTAATGCTGCAATTCGTGCAGGTAATAATGTTTATGCTGCAGCATTTGGTATGGCTGTGATCAATTCACATGGTAAAGAACGTTGTCATATTGATTCAATCGTAGATACAACAAAACTTGCGATTGCATATGCCTTAGATTTATAAAAAAAGCGGAGCTTTTGCTCCCTTTTTAAATGATTGATAACTGTATACAATATACAATTTTAATGGAATATACGTAAAAAAATCCCTTTATTTACTTAGAATGTATTTACAATAATACACATGGAATGTATAATTGTATACAATCGTAATAAGGGGGACGTAGAATAATGAATTTAGCGTATAAAATCTTAAGTACTAAACTTAAAAGTGGTGAGTTAGTCGCTGGTCAACAAATAGGGATTCAAATTGATCAAACATTAACTCAAGATTCAACAGGGACAATGGCTTATTTACAATTAGAGGCAATGGGAATTGAACATGTAGCGGTTGAAAAGGCAGTTGCATATATTGATCATAATATGTTACAAACAGGTTTTGAAAATATGGATGATCATGAGTTTATTCGTAGTGTAGCAAAAAAACACGGAATTACTTTTTCTAAACCAGGAAATGGTGTTTGCCATCAATTGCAATTAGAAAACTTTGCAAAACCTGGTAAAACATTAGTAGGATCAGATTCACATACACCAACATGTGGTGCGATGGGAATGATTGCTATTGGGGCAGGAGGATTAGATGTCGCTGTAGCAATGGCAACAGGTACATATTATTTACAATGTCCAAGTGTTGTTAGAGTGAATTTAGTAGGTAAAAAAGCAAAATGGGCTTCGGCTAAAGATGTTATTTTATATATTTTACAACAATTATCTGTCAAAGGTGGAGTTAATAAGATTATTGAATACACTGGAGAAGGTTTAAAAGAATTATCATTAACAGATCGTGCAACTATTTGTAATATGGGGGCTGAATTAGGGGCAACGACTTCTGTCTTTCCAACAGATGAAATTACTAAAGAATACTTAATTCAACAAGGAAGAGAAGAAGATTATGTTGAATTAAAAGCGGATGAAGATGCTACATATGATGAAGAAATCATCGTTGATTTATCAAAATTAGTACCATTAACTGCTAAACCACATAGTCCAGATGCAGTTGTACCAGTAAGTGAATTAAAAGGAATGAAAATTAATCAAGTAGTGATTGGTTCATGTACAAACTCATCACTTCCTGATATGTTAAAAGCTGCAAAAATCTTAAAAGGAAGAAGAGTAGCAACTCATGTATCACTTGTTATTGCTCCAGGTTCTTCTAGTATTCTAGCAATGCTTTCTAAATGTGGAGCTTTAGCGGATATGATTGCCTCTGGGGCAAGAATTCTTGAATGTGGTTGTGGACCATGCATCGGTATGGGGCAAGCACCACTTTCTAAAGGTGTTTCTTTAAGAACTATCAACCGTAACTTTAAAGGACGTTCAGGAACAAATGATGCTAGTGTTTATTTAGTATCACCTGAAGTTGCTGCTTTAAGTGCAATCAAAGGATATTTAACAGATGAATTTGAAGATGATATGTATTTAGACGATATTGAAAATACACCATTTGTGAAGAATAAGAATTTCTTTATTGATGAATATGATCCTCAAAATGAAGTTTATATGGGACCAAATATTAAACCAGTTCCTCGAGGAGATAAATTACCAGATACATTTAAAGGTAAAGTATGTTTAAAAGTAGGAGATAATATTTCTACAGACCACATTGTGCCATCTGATTCTAAATTACTCCCATATAGAAGTAATGTGCCACATCTTGCTAAATTCTCTTTCTGTAAAGTAGATGATCAATTCTATAATAGATGCATTGAAAATGGTGGAGGATTTATTGTTGGTGGAGATAACTATGGTCAAGGTTCTTCACGTGAACATGCAGCCCTTGTTCCTAATTATTTAAAGATCAAAGCAATTTTTGCTATTTCATTTGCAAGAATTCATCGTTCGAACTTAATTAATAATGGTATTTTACCACTTGTTATTAATCAAAAAGATTACGATTTCTTTAATGATCAAGATGAATATGAATTAATTAATTTATTAGATAGTGTTGAAAACAATAAAGATATTACTGTTATCAATAAAACAAATAATCAAACAATTACCGCAAAATTAAAATTATCACCAAGAGAAAAAACAATGATTCAATATGGTGGTCTATTAAATGCAATTAAAGAATTAGGAGGTGACTTTTAATGAAAGCAGTATTAATTCCAGGTGATGGAATCGGAAAAGAAATTTCACAAAGTGTTGTTGACATTACAAAAGCGATGAATTTAGATATTGAATGGGTAGAATATCAAGCTGGTGCAGAATATGCTGCTAAAACAAAAGAAGTCTTTGAACCAGGACTTGTAGATGCTATTAAAGAATATAAATGGGCATTAAAAGGTCCAACAGCAACACCTATTGGTACAGGATTTAGAAGTGTCAATGTTGCTTTAAGACAAAAATTTGCAACTTATGCCAATGTAAGACCAATTCGTTCTTTTAAAGGAATTGATTCTAAATATGAAAATATTGATTTAGTCATGATTCGTGAAAATACGGAAGATCTTTATAAAGGAATTGAATATATGGTGGGTGATGATGTTGCGCATGGTATTAAATTAATTACTAGAGAAGCCAGTGAAAAGATTTGTCGTTATGCTTTTGAATATGCAAAAGCAAATGGTAGAAAAAAAGTCACAGCCATTCATAAAGCGAATATTATGAAATTTACAGATGGATTATTCTTAGAATGTTTTAGAAATGTAGGTAAAGATTATCCAGAAATCGAAAAACAAGAAGTAATCATTGATAATATGTGTATGCAGCTTGTTTTAAGACCAGAAACATTTGATGTATTGGTTGCTCCTAATTTATATGGAGATATTGTTTCTGATTTATGTGCAGGTTTAGTAGGTGGATTAGGATTTGCTCCTAGTGGAAATATTGGAGATGAATACCGTATTTATGAAGCTGTTCATGGTAGTGCTCCTGATATTGCAGGAAAAGGAATTGCCAATCCAAGTGCATTGCTTTTAGCGTTTGCTTTAATGTTAGAAGCCTTAGGACAAAATGATCAAGCAAATAGGCTACGTGATGCACTTTCAAAAGTCGTAGAAGAGGGAAAAATTGTAACGCGTGATATTGGTGGACATGCTTCTACAAAGGAATTCACGCAAGCAATTATAGATAGGTTATAGTATGAAAAAAAATATTTTAGAAAATGCAGGACATGGTTCCTTAGGACATCGCATCTTTTGTATTTTAAGAGATAAGATTTTAAATGAAGAATATGAAAAAGGACAAAAATTAAATGAAGTTGTTCTTTCTAAAGAACTAAATATTTCTAGAACACCTATTAGAGAAGCTTTAAAACAATTAGAGTTAGAAGGATTAGTTAAAAGTATTCCTAATAAAGGAGTTTATGTATTAGGTTTTTCATCAAGAGATATTGATGATATGTTAGAAATTCGTGTTGTTTTAGAAAGTTTATCTGTACAACTTGCTATTGATCGTATTACTCAAGAAGAATTAGATAGAATTAAAGAAATCTATGATTTATTAGAATTCTATGCTGAAAAAAATGATCAAGAAAGATTTACAGAAGTAAACATTGATTTCCATGAAGCTATTTATAGAGCAACTCATTCACAATATTTTGAACAATTATTGTCAGATATTAACTATTATATTCATGTTACTTCCAGACATTCAATTAAACAACCAAATCGTTTAATTGAAGCAGCACAAGAACATAAAGAAATTTATGAAGCGATTGTAAAGAAAGATAAAGCACTAGCAAAAGCAAATGTTGAAAAACATATTAGAAAAACACAATCATTAGTAAGAAATTATTATGATGAAAAAGATGAAACGCAAGAGTAATGATTCTTGTGTTTTTCTTTTTAATAAAGTGCTATAATAAAAAACGAATTGGGGGAGAATTATGGAAAGAAAAGAGTTTTCAATTGCTCGTTTTTTAAGCTCTAAAAGTCGTTTTGATAATATTGTTTTATTAGAAGGATTTATTGTTGGTATTTTAGCGGGTATTGTGGGTGTTGTTTATAGATTGTTGCTTTCTTATGGAGAAAAGATGGCTTATTTTGTAGTGGATTATATCAAAAATAACACACTTCATTTATGTATTTGGATTGTATGTGTTTTAATTATTGGTTTTATTATTTCTAAGCTTTTAAAATATGAATCTTATATTTCAGGAAGTGGAATTCCACAAGTAGAAGCAGAAATGATTGATCAAATTGATGAAAAATGGTATAAAGTTATTCTTGCTAAAATGGTAGCAGGGACACTTTCTATTGTAGGGGGGTTATCATTAGGTAGAGAAGGACCAAGTATTCAACTTGGAGCAATGGTTGGTAAAGGACTAGCTTCTGCATTTAAAAGAATGAAACTTGAGGAAAAATATCTTTTAACGTGTGGGGCAGCAGCAGGACTTTCAGCAGCCTTTAATGCACCACTTGCTGGGGTGTTATTTGCTTTGGAAGAAATCCATAAAAACTTTTCACCACTGGCACTTGTTACTGTTATGGTAGCATCTTTAACAGGTGATTTTATAAGTAAAAATATTTTTGGGATGACCCCTTCACTTTATTTTCCACTTGCAGATACTTTGCCTTTAGGACAATATGGTTTTCTTATTATTTTAGGGATTATTGTTGGTGTATTAGGTGTTATTTATAATAAAACAACTATGTTTACTTTAAAACTCTATGATAAAATTACATTCTTGAAAAACAATCAAAAAATCTATATTCCTTTATTGATTTCTGTTGTTTTTATGATCTTTTATCCAGATGTTTTATGTGGTGGACATCATATTATAGATATTCTTCATGAAGGAAACTTTGTCTTAAGTACCATTTTATTACTTTTATTAATGAAATTTATCTTTTCACTTATTTCCTTTGGCTCAGGCACACCAGGAGGTATCTTCTTTCCTTTGCTTGTTTTAGGAAGCTTAATAGGTTGTGCGTATGCTTTAATTGTGACAACTTATTGTGGTGTTCCACAAATGTATTTTAATAACTTTATAGTTGTAGCAATGGCGGGATTATTTGCGAGTATTGTTCGTGCTCCTATTACAGGCATTGTTTTAATTGCAGAAATGTGTGGAAGTTTATCACAATTTTTACCAATTGCTGTATGTAGTTTTGTTGGTTATGTTGTAGCTAATATGATGAAATGTGAACCTATTTATCATAGTTTACTTAATCGAATGATTAAAAATGGCAATCATGAAATTTCCTTAGAAGAAAAAGAAATTCTCCATTATTCTGTAGAACTTGGTTCATGTTGTTTAGATTTACCAATCAAAGAATTAGGATTACCTAAAGAATGTATTATTATTTCTATTAATCGAGGAATTGAAGAAATTGTACCACGAGGAGATACAATTCTACATTTAGGTGATCATTTAACAATCTTAGTGAATAAAGAAAATAGAGAAGTGACAAAAGATATCTTACATAAATTTTTTACATTGGAAATATAGGTAATAATATGTTTAGAGAAATGAGAAGAAAAAAACAAAAATTAACTGAAAAGCAATGTATTGATATTTTAAAAAGAGCAAAAACAGCAACACTTGCTTTACATGGTGATGATGGGTATCCATATTCAGTTCCTGTTAATTATGTTTACTTAGATGGAAAGATTTATTTTCATGGAGCAAAATCAGGACATAAAATAGACGCTATTAAAAATAATTCTAAAGTATCAATAAGTATTATTGATCAAGAAGATGTTATTGAAGAAGAATTAACAACTTATTTTAGAAGTATTATTCTTTTTGGAAAAGCAAAAATCTTACAAGATGATGATGAAATCTATCAAGCGGTAAATGCTTTAGGATTAAAATATTGTAATGATGAAGTTGCAGTTGAAAAAGAAATTCAAAGAGAATGGAAAGATCTTTGTTGTGTAGAAATTATAATTGAACATTTAACAGGTAAACAAGCGATTGAACTTGTAAAATAAAAAATAAGGAAAAAATCCTTATTTTTTTAATGTCTGAATTGTATCAATTAGTTCAACATCTAAAGAAGATAGATAATTGAAAGCTTGTTGATAAATATCATCTTTTAATAAAGCATCAGGACTATGTGCATCAAAGCCAATGATTGCTTTATTTTTATAGTGACTTGCAATTTTCCAAAAAGCATTATTTGGATAATGTCTATGTGTCATAAATCCTAATAGATTAAATTCTAGAGGCATATCTTTTTCTTTAGCATAAGCGCATAAACGTGACATTTCTTCTTGATAAAGTTTTGAATCTTTATCATAGTAAACAAGATCAGGATGAGCTATATAACTATAAAGACCTGTATCGATTGCTTTAATACAATGATCTACATAAGCTTTTAAATAGTATTCATTGACAGGACTTCCAAAGTATTGATGAAGTTCATCTGTTTCATAGTAATGATTTCCTAAAATAATGTAATCAATTTGTTTATCTTTTAACATCTTTTCAAGCCAAGGCATATATCTTTCAAAATATTCACATTCTAATCCAATTAAAATAGAAATTTGATCTTTATATTTTTCTTTAAGATAACGAATGCTTTCAATATAATCATCTAATTGACTTTCAGGCATACGCATTGTTGCTTTAAAAGAAGAATCATAATGCCAAGGTGTATGATCAGAAAATCCTAATTCTTTGATGCCAGCTTTAATAGCTGCTTTTACATATTCTTCATCTTTTCCACTAGCGTGATAGCATCTCGCGGTATGGGTATGATAATTATTTTTATTCATGGTTTCACCTCGAAAATATTATAATACAAAAAAAGGAATATACAAATGTATATTCCAAGCAATTATTATAATCCAAGTTTTGCTTTCATAGCAGCTAATTCATCTTCAACAGAAGCGTCACTACCGTTTGATGTATACTTATCAGCAAGAGTAGAAGCAGCACTTGTATGAGTGTTTAATTCTGCTTCAGCAGTTGCAGCATCTAACATTTTTTCAGCTTTCTTTTCATAGCGTTCAAATGATTCCATAGAAGATTTTGCTTTATCTCCACCAGAAACAATTTTATTAATATGTTCTTGAGCTTTAGCAGAAGCAACTGTTGCTTTAATAGCATCTCTTCTAGCTTCTAATGTTTCGATATCGTTTACTAATTTATCATGCATTTGACGCATTTTATCAGCATTGGCATGAGTAAGTTCTTGTGTTTTTTTGTATGAAACAAGATTGCTTTCATATTGTTGTTTTTTAGCAATCAATGTTCTTGCATCATCTTCATTACCCGCTTTTAAAGCATTTTGAGCAGCTGTTGTGTATTTAGCAATTTCATCTTCACATTCTTGAACTTGACGATCTGCACTTTTTGCATCAGCAATAATGTTGGCTGTTTCTTTTTTTACTTCAGCTAAATCTTCTCTTAAATCTCTTAATGTTTGATCAATCATTTTTGCTGGATCTTCGCATTTGTCTAATAAAGCATTAATGTTACTTTTCATAATGTCTGTAAATCTTGTTAAAATTCCCATAGTTAATCTTTCCCTTCTTCATTTAAGTATTTGTCTCTTAATTCATCTGATTTATCAAGAGGTGTTTTTAATATTTCAACTGTTTCTTTAGCTTTTTCTTTATCTCGTTTAAATTTCATACGCAAGATATAAATAATTCCACCAATTACAATGATAATGCCAACAATAATACAAATGATTTTAATAATATCATTAGAAGTTGTTGATTTTTCCATAATCGTATTTGCTGTTGAATTAAATGTCTTTGTAAATACCTCTACTGTAGAAAGTGAATCATCTGTCCAATAACGATCTATGTAGTTCCAAAAAATATTAACAGCTTCACTATCCATTACCGAAGTTACCTGTTTCCCATTAACATAAGCCATATAACCTATTTCATTAGGATCTTGATCTTCATAGTAAACAAATAAGAAAGTATCTTCGTTATCAATGTTTTGTTCATACCAGTTTTGTGCATAATTATCTTTTTGACTATCACTTGTAAGTGTTTCATCATAGCTCTTTAAATAAATATAAGGTTGAATTCCTGTTTTGTTATAGAAATTCTTAAGATTTTTAGAAAGTTTTGATGTGTTTTCTACATAACCTAGTTCATCTTTAATGCAGTTATTATCGTAAGGAATAGGATTTTCTATCTTTTCACGATTGATTGTTGATGTAACGTCACTATCATCACTAGCAATCATAAAAAAGCTAAAAATAACAACTGCGAAAACAATTAAACAAGCGATCAAAGTTCCTAAACCACTTGAAGAACTAGTATAAACATTTCTTCTATATCCATAATAGCCTCTTCGAGGAGGTGGTGGAGTATGATGATAATGATGCATAGAGGGACCTCTGTTAAAAGATGAGCTTCCTGTAGGACGACTTGATCTGCCAACATGGTGTCCGCCTCCAACACGACTACTTGAATGCCCACCAGAAGAGCGATGTCCTCCACCGCTAGTTCCAGGTCTTGGCATATTTTCACCTCTTTTCTTAATATTTTATTATAGTAATTATACCTTAATTTTCTATGAAAAAATAGAGATAAGATAAAAATAAAAAAATGAATAAAAGAGATTGACAGTATAGTTAGTCTATGCTAACATATAGTTGTGGTTAGCGAAGGATAACTTACAGAAGGAGTAAAGAGCTATGAAAAATAAATTCAAACGCAGCTTGATTGCTCTGGCTTTACAAATGAGTGTCATCGTTGCTGCAATATTATTCGTTTAATTGTCTTATGATTTATTTAACTTAAATTAGCCAAATTCCTTTTTCCTATCATAAGATTATTAAGTGAAGCAAAAGTTTGGTAAGATTACTTACCTTTTTTGTTTATATAATAAAAAATAGCTCGCTGAGCTATTTTTTCATATGTTCTTTAATTTTATTCATTGTTTCATCAGAAATAACATGTTCGATACGACATGCATCATTAACAGCAGTGTCATGAGATACACCGATACTTTCAAAAAATGAAGAAAGTGTATCATGACGATCATAAATTGTTGTAGCAACTTTTAAACCTTTATCAGTTAATTCAATATATCCTTTACTATCAACAATAATATATTCATCTTTCTTTAATAAACCAATAGCACGAGAGACACTCGGTTTAGAATAATTAAGCTCATGAGCAATATCTATGGAACGAACATCCTTATTTCTTTTAGATAAAACAAGAATTGTTTCTAAATACATTTCTCCTGATTCTTGTAAGTTCATGTGCATCACCTCTTTGCATATTATACCATATTTTTAACAAGATAAGCAATGAAATCACTTTGCTAAATCAAGAAAGAGGGTTGACATTGATAACGAAATGCAGTATATTCTATTTGAAGTTAGAGAAGTCTAACTATATTTTATGTCTTATAGTTAGCGAATACTAATCAAATTAGCATAACCTAATGTGGTTAGCGAGGACAAATTCTTGAGGAGGTAAGTAAGATGCCGTTAACAATGTTAAACATAGGAGAAACCGGTGAAATCAAAAGAATTGGTGGTAACGAAGAAACAAGAAGATTTTTAAATAATCTTGGTTTTGTTGTTGGTGCTGAAGTTGTTGTTGTTTCGGCAATCGGGGGAAATGTGATTGTTAATATCAAGGATTCTCGCGTTGCTATTAATGAAGATATGGCAAAACGTATCATGGTGTAGAAAAGGGGGAAGTGTTGTGAAACTTAATGAAGTAGAAGTTGGTAGCACTGTCACTGTTAAGAAAATTGAAGGTGATGGAGCTTACAAAAGACGTATTATGGATATGGGTATCACTAAAGGGGTAGAATTATACATTAGAAAAGTTGCTCCTCTTGGAGATCCTGTTGAAATTACTGTAAGAGGTTATGAATTATCAGTTAGAAAAAACGATGCACAATGTGTTGAAGTTGAATAACGGAGGGGAAAGTTAAAAATGAATATTAAATTTGCGCTTGCAGGTAACCCTAACTGTGGTAAAACAACAATGTTTAACGCATTAACAGGTGCTAATCAATATGTTGGTAACTGGCCAGGTGTTACTGTAGAAAAGAAAGAAGGAAAAGTAAAAGGAAACAAAGAAGATAATATTACTGTTGTTGACTTACCAGGTATTTACTCTTTATCTCCTTATACATTAGAAGAAGTTGTCAGCCGTGATTTTCTTTTAAATGAAGATCCAGATGTCATTATTGACTTAGTTGACGCTACTAATATTGAAAGAAACTTATATTTAACAACTCAATTGATTGAAACTGGGGTTCCAGTAGTTATTGCTTTAAATATGGCAGACTTAATTGAAAAAAGAGGTTTAAAAATTGACACTAAACGTTTATCAATGGTATTAGGATGTCCTATTATTGAAACTTCAGCTTTAAAAGGAACAGGTTTAAAAGAATTAATTGCTGAAGCTGTTAAAGTTGCTAAACAAGGTGAACATCAATTACCTCAATCTATCTTTAGTGAAAAGATTGAAAAAGCAATTGATACTGTTGTTCCAGCATTATCTGAAACAATTACAGCTAATAAGAAAAGATGGTATGCTGTTAAAGTTTTAGAAAATGATGAAAAAGTAATGAATCATATTGTATTAAGTAGTCAAAATAAAACAACAATTGATTCTTTAAGAAAAGAATTAGAAACTGAATTAGATGATGATATGGAAAGTATTATTACTGATGGACGTTATACTTATATTCAAAAATTAATTTCAACAACTGTTGAAAAACCAAAAGAAAAATTAACAATGTCAGATAAAATTGATAAAATTGTTACTAACAGATTCTTAGGAATTCCAATTTTCTTAGCTGTTATGTTTGTTGTTTACTATATTTCAGTAACAACTATCGGTACATTTGTTACTGATTGGACAAATGATGTCTTCGTTGTTGCAATTCAAGATGCTGTATCTGGATTCTTAGGTTCAGTTGGCGCAAGTAGTTTATTAACTGCGGTTATCGTTGATGGTATTATTGGTGGTGTTGGAGCTGTTATTGGATTTGCTCCTCAAATGGCAATTCTATTCTTATTCTTATCAATCTTAGAAGATTGTGGATACATGGTACGTATTGCTTTCGTTATGGATAGAGTATTTAGATATTTCGGTTTATCAGGAAAAAGCTTTATTCCATTATTAATTGGTTCTGGTTGTGGTATTCCTGCTATTATGGCATCAAAAACAATCGAACAAGATAATGATCGTCGTTTAACTATTATGACTGCGACATTTATTCCTTGTGGAGCTAAGTTACCTGTTATTGCTTTATTAGGTGGTGTTATGGCTGGTAAAGTTGCTGGTTGGAAAGCTGCAGGATTTATTGCTCCTGCAATGTACTTCGTAGGAATTGCTGCAGTATTAGTTGCTGCAATTATGTTAAAGAAAACAAAACCTTTCTCAGGTAAACCTGCACCATTCGTTATGGAATTACCTGAATATCATATTCCTAGTGCAAAAACTGTATTATTACATGTATGGGAAAGATTAAAAGGATTCTTAATTAAAGCTGGTACTATTTTAGTTGTTGCTTGTATCGTTATTTGGTTCTTATCTACATTTGGATTTGAAGGTGGATCATTCGGTATGGTTGAAGATACTGCTAACAGTTTAATTGCTGCTATTGGTGATTTCATCGCTCCAATCTTTGCACCTCTTGGATTTGGTAACTGGCAATCTGTTGCTTCTTCATTAACTGGATTCTCAGCTAAAGAAGCAATCGTTTCAACAATGGGTGTATTAGCTAATGTTGCTGGAGATCCTGAAGATGCTGTAAACGTTGCTGCTGGTGTAGCTAAATGGTTCCCAACAGGAATGGCTGCTTTATCATTCTTAATCTTTAACTTATTAGATTCACCATGTTTAGCTGCTATTTCAACTATGGCAAGTGAATTAAATGATAGAAAATGGTTCTGGTTTGCAATTGTATTCCAAAACGTATATGCTTATTGTATCTCATTAATGGTTTATCAAATTGGTTCATTAGTATTATATGGAACATTTGGATTCTGGACTGTTGTAGCGTTCATTGTTCTAGCCTTCATGTTATTCATGTTGTTTAGACCTGATCCTTATAAAGATCAAAAAACTTATTCATTAAGATCAGTTGAAGCATAATAAAATCCGGAGTTATTCCGGATTTTAATAAATTAAAGGAGGTATTATTATGGCTAATGTGATTATTGTTTTATTAATTGTTGCCTATTGTGCATGGGTCATCTATACACATTTCTTTAGAAAGAAAGATGGACATAAGTGTAGTGGTATTTGTGCAGGGTGTAGTCAATGTTCATCTCCTTTAGATGATTATTATAGAGATCAAAAGAAAATGAAAGAGAGACATAATCATGGGTAATGTAAGTGGTTCGACTTTCTATATGTTTTTAGGAGTACTTGTTATTTATTTAATAGGTGTTTCTATTTACACACTTGTTCAAAAAATTAAGAAGAAAAGAAAATAACAGGAGGTAATTATGGCTAATGTTATTATCGTTCTTATATTAGTTGTGGTTGTTGGTATTGCTTTAAAATCAACAAGAAAGCATATGAAAGGTGAAAGTTCTTGTTGTGGTGGCGGTGGAGAAATCTATCAAGCTGTTGAAGATAAAAAATTAGACAATCCAATTATTAAAGAAAAAGTATTTAAAATTAAAGGTATGACTTGTCAACATTGTGTGGCTAATGTAACACGTGCAATTAATGCTATTGAAGGCGTAAGTTCACAAGTGAACTTAAAAAAAGAAGAAGCACATGTTGTCTATGATCGAGATGTTGATGATCAAGTTATTATAGCTGCTGTCAAACAAGCAGGATATGATGTTATTTAGGGAAGAAGAAATTCTTCTCTTTTTTTATAAAATGATTGATATTCATGTCTATACATGGTACATTTGATATGTATAGACAAGATATAATTGTTGCGATTAAAAGTTAAAGAAATACACATCTCATACACCAAGCACTCCAAATTCTTTAATAATGTCTATATATAATGAAGTATCTAAAAAGAGGATTTCAAAAATCCTCTTTTTTTACCAATATTTGGTATTGCTTTTTGTTTGAATATTATATTTAGGTGTATGTGGATATTTTTCAATAGATTTGTTGTTTTTGATAGACCAAGCTTTTGCTGGAAGCGTTAAAAGCTGTGGACATTTTAATTCACCATCTAGTGGTTTAATGAGGGAAATGATATCATGATAATATTTATTACCATTTGTAAGAACATAAGCTCTTTGATTTAAGAAATCTTCCTCATTAAATTGTTCTTGATTGATACTATGTTCATAGATTTCTTTACGATCTAATTCATATAGAAATTCAGACATTAAATCATGAAAATCAAAAATATATTGATCTTTATGATTTACTAAAAAATTAATAATTGGTTCAAAAACTTCATCTGTATTTTCGTTATTCCAATCTCCTTTTTTTAATATTCCCCAAAAAGAATTTTTAAACATTTTCATCACCATATCCATTCTATAGGATAATGAACAAGATATCAAGGAGTCCCTTTTCTAAACCAATAAACAATCCCTGTTTCATCAATATTTCCAGAGATAGGATTAATAGCGATAGCATTTAATTTAGATGTTAATTTATACCAACTTTCTTTTTTGATTTCTTTATTTAAAAAATCAATTGCTAATTCTTTAGCAAGCACTTTTTCCTGACTGTTTTCTATTTTTCGATTATCATCATAGCCTACCCAACCATTAATGAGGATATTAGGATTATAAGCAACAATCAAATTATCATAATCAGTACTCCCTGTTTTACATGCTACTGTGTATTTTGTTTGATAATTTTCCATTGTTGCATTTAAATAAGTTGAAAATTGTTTATTAAAGGTTCCTGTTAATAATTGATTGAGGATTAAACAGCTTTCTTTGTTCAAATTTTGAATTCTTTGATTTTTATGTTGATAAATAGTTTTTCCTTGATGATCAACGATTTTTTCAATGGTATAAAGATGTTGATATTTACCACCAGAAGCAATATTACAGTAGATATTTGAAAGATTATAAATGTTTGTATTAACTGTTCCAAGTGCTAAAGAGGCGTTGTTTTTAGCGTTGATTCCATAGGATTTGAGAAAATCTCTAAGATTTTCTGTGCCTAAAAATAAATGTGTTTTTACAGCAAAAATATTATCGCTGACAGCAATAGCTTGAGCAAGTGTGATTTCTTGATAAGCATATTTTTGATGAAAATTAGCAGGAGAGTAAGTTGTATTGTTACTTAATTTAAAGGTCGTTGGTTCGCATAGAAAACGTGTAGAGGGGTTAAATCCGTTTTCTAAGGCTAAATAGTAGAGAAAAGGTTTCATTGTACTTCCTATTTGTCTAGAAGCATGTATTGCACGATTATATTGAGAATTAGCGTAATCTTTACCACCAATCAAGGCTTGTAATTGATTGGTTTTAGGATTTGCGACCGTAAAAGCGCATTGTAGATCACCTTGTATTTTCTTTTCTTTAATAAGATCATTTAAAGTATTTTGATATTCACTGTTAAAAGAAGTATAAATATTTAATCCTTTATTTAAATATTGATTATTATAAAAACCTAATTCCTCTAGTTCTTCTAAAACAGTATCCTTATAATAATAAGTAGACATATTTTCATTAAGTGAATGTTCACTTGCTAAATTAAGAGTTTGCTTTTGAGTGGCCTCTAAAATACTTTGAGTAATCATTTGATTATCATACATAGCTTTTAAAACAAGATTTTGTCTTTGTTTAGCTCTTTCTTTGTTTAAAATTGGTGAATAATATTGGGGACCATTGACAACCCCTGCTAACATGCTTGCTTCATTTAAAGTCAATTCTTTTGCTTTTTTACCATAGAAATACTGGGAAGCATTTTCAATGCCATAAATTCCATGTCCAAAATAGACATTATTGATATAACCTTCTAAAATTTCCTTTTTTGATAAATGCGTTTCTAATTGTAAAGTAAAAAAAGCTTCTTTTACTTTACGAGACCAAGTCTTTTCATTTGTTAAATAAAGAAGACGAGCGTATTGTTGGGTTATTGTGCTAGCACCTTGAGAAGTTTTCCTTTTTAGGACATTTGTTTTTATTGCCCGGGAAATTCCGACATAATCAAACCCATGATGACTATAAAAACGTTTATCTTCAATAGCAACAATTGCTTTTAAAAAATAAGGACTAACATCATCAATTGAAACATATTGCCCACTATAATTATTGACACTTTGATAAAAAATCTTATTTTGATCATCATAAAGCTTTATGTAACGATCTTTATTAAGTTCAGGTTTTCCTACACAAAAGGCAATAATATACATCAATAAAAGAAATGTGAAGAAAAATATAAAACAATAAAGAATTCTTTTTATAAACTGTCTCATTTTATCACCGATTTTATTCTTGCCATTTTATGTTATAATATGCACGGTGATAGAATGAAAAAGAATATTAAAGTAAATTATAAGAGTATATTTAAATATGATGATCATCATGAAACAGTTCAATTTAAAAGTGATGGAATCTATGAAAAAGGATTTGATAAAGAGAAATTTACTTTCTATAACAATGATCAAAAGATAGAAATTATTTTAAAAGGTAAAGAAATGACATTAGCTAATGGACCTTCTTTATTAAATCTTTCTTATCATAGAAAGATAGGAAATCATTATCATACAGATTATGGGATGATAGAACTCTTTACAGAACTTATTACAATGGAACATGATCGTTATTTAAAAGTGAAGTATATTTTAAGTGATGGGCATCAACAATTAAGTGAAGTTTACGTGATGATGAAATATGATTTTTATGGAGAAGAAAATGAAGCAATCTAAGAAGTTATTAACGAATAAAATATTATTTTCAGGTTTATTGATTTTAATTCAATTAATTATTGTTTTTGTAGCTTTTTTGACAATTCATAGATCATCTAGATTTTTTGTCTATTTGTTCAAGCTTATTAGTGTTCTTGCTGCTTTATATATTATAAATAAGGATGATGCAAGTGCTTATAAGATTACCTGGCTTGTTTTAATAGCTGCTGTACCTTTTGTAGGTGGTGTTCTTTATGTATTTTTAGGAGATAAAAAACCAAGTCAAAGGTTACAACTTGCTTTTTTAAAACAAATAAAGAATCAACGTATTATTGAAAATGATATTATCGAAGAAGTAGCTGATCCTTATATTAAAGGACAAATGAATTATTTAAATCAACAAAGATATCCTACGTATTATGGACAAGACCTTAAATATTTTTCATTAGGTGATGCTGCTTTTGAACCTTTATTGGAATCCTTAAGAAATGCGAAAAAATTCATTTTTATGCAATTTTTTATTGTTGATGAAGGAAAAATGTTGAAAAGTGTTTTAGATATTCTTAAAGAGAAAGTTAAAGAAGGTGTAGAAGTGAGATTTATGTATGATGATGTAGGATCACTTACGATGTTGCCTCGTCATTATGATCGTCAACTTGAAAAAATGGGCATAAAGAGTGTGGCATTTAATCCTTTTATACCTATTTTATCTTTAGCGATGAATAACCGTGATCATAAAAAGATCGTGGTGATTGATGGTGAAATAGGCTTTAGTGGTGGATTTAATTTAGCAGATGAATATATTAATCAAAGAGTTAAATATGGGCATTGGAAGGATTCTGGGTTAATGATTCATGGTCCTGCTGTTAATTCGCTTACGAAGATGTTTTTAGAATCATGGAATGTAGCAAGAAATACAGAAGAAGATTATGAAAAGTATTATGTGCGCTCTCATCAAAAATTTGAGGTAGATGGCTATGTAACTCCTTATGGAGATTCTCCTTTAGATGATGAAAATGTAGGTGAAAATGTTTATTTAAACATGATCAATCAAGCGTATGATTATTTATATATTACAACACCCTATTTGATCTTAGATGATAACTTACAAACAGCATTGATCAATGCTGCTAAAAGAGGAGTCGACGTACGCATCATTACACCAGGAATACCAGATAAAAAAATTGTTTTTAGAGTTACACGTTCATATTATCAAACATTGATCAAACATGGTATTCGTATTTATGAATATACTCCTGGATTTATTCACGCTAAAAACTTTTTAGTGGATGATAAATGTGCAACAGTAGGGACAATCAATTTAGATTATCGTAGTTTATATCTTCATTTTGAAAATGGGATTTATTTATATAACAATAAAATATTAAAAGATATTAAGGAAGATTTTTTAGCGACAGTAGAAAAGTCTCATGAAATTACCTTGGATGAAGTTGTAACTGGTAAATTTATGGGTTGGTTTGAAGCAATTTTACGTGTAATTGCTCCATTACTTTAGGTAAAAAACATTGACTTTATGCACTCTTAATGGTAACGTATAAACGATTAAATATCTTTTTTAAGGAGGTAAAAAATGGCTGTAAATAAAATTGAAATTGCGTTGAAAGAAGCACTAAAAAAAGCAATGGTTAAATGCAATTTTGTAGAAGATTATGAAATAAATCAAATCACAATAGAAATACCAAAAGAAAAAAGTCATGGTGATTATTCAACAAATATCGCTATGCAACTTACAAGATTACTTAGAAAGAATCCAAGAATGATTGCAGAACAATTAATCGAAGCAATTGATAAAGAGGAAGCAAATATCGATTCTATTGAAATTGCTGGTCCAGGATTCATCAATATGTTTATGAAAAAAGATGCTTTAACTTCTATTATTAAAGAAGTATTAGCAGAAAAAGATGATTATGGAAAAAGTGATGCAGGAAAAGGAATTAAATATAATGTTGAATTCGTTTCTGCCAATCCAACAGGAGATTTACATTTAGGACATGCTAAAGGGGCAGCAGTAGGAGATAGTATTTGTCGTATTATGTCAGCTGCAGGATATGATGTTACAAGAGAATATTATATTAATGATGCAGGAAATCAAATTTATAATTTAGCTTTATCTTTATATGCAAGATATAGAGAAGCTTTTGGTTTAGATTTTGAATTACCTGAAGATGGATATCATGGTCAAGATATTAAAGATATCGCTGTTAAAATCAAAGAAGAAGTTGGCGATAAATATTTAAATGCAGATCATGATGAAATGATTGCTTTCTTTAGAAAGGAAGGAACTAAATTTGAATTACAAAAAATTAAAGATATTTTAGCGGAATTTAGAGTTCATCATGATGTTTGGTTCTCTGAAACTTCTTTATATGAAGAAAATAAAGTAGTTCCTACAATTGAAAAATTAAAGGAAAAGGGATTTACTTATGAACAAGATGGAGCTTTATGGTTTAAATCTACTGAATTTGGTGATGATAAAGACCGTGTTTTAATTAAATCTGATGGAAGTTATACGTATTTAACTCCTGATATTGCTTATCATTTAAACAAATTAGATAGAGGTTATGAATATTTAGTAGATTTATTAGGTGCAGATCATCATGGTTATATCAATCGTATGAAAGCTGCTATTCAAGCTTTAGGTTATAATAGTGATCAATTAAATATTGATATTCTACAAATGGTTAGAATGATGGAAAATGGTGAAGTTGTTAAAATGTCTAAACGTACAGGAAATGCCATTACAATCAAAGATTTAATTGATGATATTGGTGTGGACGCTACACGTTACTTCTTTGCTGCTAAAGCTGCTAATACACCTTATGATTTTGATTTAACATTAGCTAAATCTAAATCAAATGATAATCCAGTTTATTATGCACAATATGCGCATGCTAGAATGTGTTCTATTTTAAGACAAGCAAAAGAAAATGAAATTACAGTTGCAGATCATTTTGAATTATTAATTAATGATAAAGAAATGGCTTTATTAAAACATATTAATGAATTCAGAAATGAAATTGCGGATAGTGCAAAATCTAGAAGCCCACATAAAATCGCAAATTATATTCAAAGACTTGCACAATTATTCCATAGTTTCTATAATGATTGTTATGTAATAGATAAAGAAAATATTGAATTATCAATGCAACGTTTAGCTTTAGTAGAAGCAACACGTATTACATTAAAAAATGCATTAAACTTAATTGGTGTTGAAGCACCTGAAAAAATGTAAGGAGAGATAAAGATGGATAAAAATAGATCAATGGTTGATGTCGCTTATGAATTAATGTCTAAAAAGAAAAAAGCAGTTAATTTCTATAAATTATGGCAAGAAGTAAGTGAAGTAAAAGGTTTTGATGAAGAAGAAAAAGATGAAAAAGAATCTTTATTCTATACAAACATTACTTTAGATGGACGTTTCATTACAATTGGTGAAAACAACTGGGATTTACGTTCTCGTCATAAATTTGATGAAGTACACATCGATATGAATGACATCTATACTGATGAAGATGAAGAATCTGAAGAAGTAGAAGACGATGTAGATAGTACAATCGAAGATGATTATAATAACTAAGAGGCAAGGCCTCTTTTTTAATAAAATCCTTGCTTTCAAATAAAAGTAGATGTTCTTATTAATGAAAGGATTATTTTATGAATAAACGACAAACAAAGATTTTAGAATTACTCACACAAAATAAAAAAATAGAAGTTACAAAACTTTCTGAATTACTAGGAGTTTCACAAGTTACAATTCGTAAAGATTTAGATGCTCTTTCAGAAAGTGGTATGTTAATTAGAGAACATGGATATGCTACTCTTAATAAAAGTGATGATATGAATATTCGTCTTGCTTATCATTATGAACAAAAACAACAAGTAGCTAAAAAAGCAGTAGAATCGATTCAACATGGTGAAACAATTATGATTGAATCAGGTTCATGTTGTGCTCTAGTAGCTTTAGAAATTGCAAAGACAAAAAAAGATATCACACTGATTACCAATTCTGCATTTATTGCAGATTATATTCGTAAACATACATCTATTAAAATTATTTTATTAGGTGGAGAATATCAACATGAATCTCAAGTGATGGTAGGACCAATGATGAGAAAGTGTGCAGAAGCATTTTTTGTGGATAAACTCTTTATTGGAACAGATGGTTTTAGTATTGATACAGGATTTACAGGAAATGATTATATGCGTTGTGAAGCTGTTAAAGATATGGCAAGACAAGCAAGTCATGTTATTATTGTTACTGAATCAAATAAGTTTCATCAAAAAGGAGTTTCTAATTTAATTGATTTACATCAAGTATCATGTATTTATACAGATCAAGGAATTCCTCAAGAAGTTGAAGAATATTTTAAAGAAAAACATATACAAGTTGAGAAAGTTTGATCCTAAGGTTTCCTTAGGATTTTTGTAGCAAAAATGTAAAGGAAAGTTGCTGGTGATAAGAAGTAAGAATGTTATAATTTTTCTAGGAGGTGACAATAATGCTTAATGAAAAGATAGTGTATTATAGAAAGAAAAACATGCTTACGCAAGAAGAACTAGCATATCTATTAAATGTTTCAAGACAAACAGTTACAAAATGGGAAACGGGAACTATTTATCCTAATATTGAGTATTTAATAAAACTTTCAAATCTTTTTGGTGTTTCAATAGATTATTTAGTTAAAGAAGATGATTGTTTAACATTAGAAACTCATAAAATTGAAATAAGTGAACTTGCATGCTTTCTTGTAAAAGCCAAAAAGGCAACGTATGCAAATAAAACAAATAAAGTCAATTCTTCAAGAAAAGAGTCTCATGATTATTCATATCAAGAGAATAATTATACTTATTTAGATTCTTTCTTTGGTGCGGAAAATTTTAGTGGACAAGAAATTGTTTATAAAGACGAAAAACCATGTTGGTCTATGAATTACTATGGAAGGGTTATAGAGGAAAACTTTAATGGTGATTTTTTAAAAGAAGCTTTATTACAAGTTGATGAAGAATTGCCTTTTAGAGGTCCTTTATTTTATCAAAAAGGGGAGTATCTTTACTTGTTGCGTATTCAAGGAAAAATTGATTTTTTTCAGGGTGTTGAAGAAATATATTATCAAACATATAAAGTTTATGAAGGATTCATACAAGGCGGAATTGTGAAATAAATAATGACAAATATTTTAAATAAATTTTAATATACTCTTAATGAAGAATGATTATTTCTAAAACAGGAGAGAGTATATGAAAAATTTAGAAAGAAAAGATATTTTAAATGTGAAAAAGCATACTAAAAATAAAAGTGTTTTTAATAATTCACAGCTTGTATTAAATATTTTATATGATACAAGTATTAAGTATAAAAATAATAAAAGCTATCCTCGTTGATAGCTTTTTAAATACTTAAAAGAAACAATCAATACCTTTATCTAAAAAGATTTGTTGGTAATCTTTCAAGTCTTCTTCATGATATGCTTGATAAGTTTTTAAAGTATATTCTTTATTTAATAAGTCATATTTCTTTTCACCAAATTGATGAAAAGGAAGAAGTTGTACTTTTTGAATATTTGATGTTTTTAATAAATCACTGATTCCTTGAGCGTCTTCTAAAGAATCATTAAAATCAGGAATAACAGGAATGCGTGGTAAAACATTAAGTTGATGTTGAATAGCCCATTGAAGATTTTCAACAATTAAATCATTATAAACACCTGTTCCTTCAAAATGTTGAAGTCGATCATAATGTTTTACATCAAAGAGTAAAAGATCAAATAAAGGGGCTAGTTTTTGAAATGTTTCTTGTTGAATATATCCTGTTGTTTCAATGGCGACATGGAGGTTTTTTTCTTTAAGAGATAAAACAAGCTTTTCTAGAAATTCAGGTTGTGCCATACCTTCACCCCCAGAGATAGTTACACCACCATTAGATTCTTCATAAAAATCAATATCTTGCATGCAGACATCCACAATTTCTTGAATTTCTTTAAAGTCTCCTTCATGACTTAATGCTTTAGTTGGACAATGATTGACACATTGTAGACAGCCAATACATTTATCATGATTAAAGATCATATGGTTTTCTTTTTCGGTAATTGCTTGTTTTGGGCAGTTAAGTAAACATTTCTTACAATGAGCACATTTTTCAAAATCGTAAAGTATTTGTAGTTTAAGTAATTGGGATTCAGGATTTGAACACCATTTACATTTTAAAGGACAGCCTTTAAAGAAAACAGTCGTACGAATACCTGGACCATCATGAATACTAAATTTTTGTATATTAAATATTAATCCTTTTTCCATAGTTTTTCTCCTCGCTAATATCCTAACATATCTTTTTATAAGTTTCAAATGAAACTAAAATTGTTTATTTATGAAAATAATATTGACTTATTTTTTGCTTATTATATAATTTAATTGCAAAAGAAAGAATAAAAACTTACGAATGAAAGTTGAGGAAAGAAAAATGAAGAACAGTGAACACTTTGGTGAACTTACATCAAGAATGAATCATTTTAGAGAAGAAGTTTTAGATAAAAAACCATATATCTGTGCAAAAAGAGCACTCCTTGCGACAGAGGCATATAAGGAACATTTAAATGAACCGCCAATTATGAAAAGAGCGTATATGTTAAAAAACATCTTAGAAAAGATGCCTATTTATATTGAAGAAGATACTTTGATTGTAGGAAATCAAGCTTCATCAAATAGAGATGCACCCATCTTTCCAGAATATACAATGGAATTTGTGATGAATGAACTTGATCTATTTGAAAAAAGAGATGGGGATGTTTTCTATATTACAGAAGAAACAAAAGAAGAATTAAGATCAATTGCACCATTTTGGGAAAATAATAATTTAAGAAGTAAAGGAGGCGCTTTGCTTCCAGATGAAGTGAGTGTTTATATGGAAACAGGTTTCTTTGGAATGGAAGGGAAACTTAATTCTGGAGATGCGCATCTAGCGGTAGATTATCAACAAGTTTTACAAAAAGGTTTAAAAGGATATGAAGAAAGAGTTAAAGATTTAAAAGAAAAACTTGATTTATGTATGCCTGAAAATATTGATAAGTATCAATTTTATAAAGCTGTTTTAATTGTCATTGATGCAGTTAAAACATTTGCAAGACGTTACAGTGATCTTGCTTTAGAACTTGCAGAAAGTGCTGATGGGAAACGAAAAGAAGAATTAGAAGAAATTGCACGTATTTGTAAGAAAGTTCCTTATGAAAAAGCAGAAACTTTCTATGAAGCGATTCAATCAACATGGTTTATTCAATTAATTCTACAAATTGAATCAAATGGACATTCTTTATCTTATGGACGTTTTGATCAATATATTTATCCTTACTATAAACATGATAAAGATCTTCATAATATAACAGAAGAACAAGCTATTGAATTATTAGATAACTTATGGATCAAAACTCTAACAATCAATAAGGTGCGTTCACAAGCCCATACTTTTTCAAGTGCCGGAAGCCCAATGTATCAAAATGTAACCATCGGTGGACAAACACCTGATAAAAAAGATGCAACGAATGAACTTTCATATTTAGTATTAAAATCAGTTGCCCAAACACGTTTACCACAACCAAACTTAACAGTGCGATATCATAAAAATATGCCAAAAGCTTTTTTGGATGAAGCTATTGAAGTTATGAAACTTGGTACAGGAATGCCTGCATTCAATAATGACGAAATCATTATTCCATCATTTATTGAAAAGGGTGTCAAAGAAGAAGATGCATATAACTATTCAGCGATTGGTTGTGTTGAAACAGCAGTTCCTGGTAAATGGGGTTATCGTTGTACAGGGATGTCTTATATGAACTTCCCACGTATTTTATTAATGGCAATGAATGACGGGGTAGATATGACTTCTGGAAAAAGATTCTTTGAAGGTAGTGGTTACTTTAAAGATATGACATCTTATGATGAACTCTTTAAAGCGATTGAAAAAGGAATGCGTCATTTGACACGTATGTCAGTGATTGTTGAAAATGCGATTGATTTAGCACTTGAAAGAGATGTACCAGATGTTTTATGTTCTGCCTTAACAGAAGATTGCATTGGTCGTGGAAAAACGATTAAAGAAGGTGGCGCTGTTTATGATTTTATTTCAGGGTTACAAGTAGGAATTGCGAATATGGCAGATAGCCTTGTAGCTATTAAAAAACTTGTCTTTGAAGAAAAGAAAATTACGCCTGAAGAATTATGGAATGCGATTTTAGATGATTATACAAGCAAAGAAAGTCAAAAAATTCAAGAAATGTTGATTAATGATGCACCTAAGTATGGTAATGATATTGATGAAGTCGATCAATTAGTAGTTGATGTTTATAATATTTATATTGATGAAATGAAAAAATATCCAAATACTCGTTATGGAAGAGGTCCAATCGGTGGGATTCGTTATGCTGGTACTTCAAGTATTTCTGCCAACGTTGGACAAGGTTATGGCACAATGGCTACTCCAGATGGAAGAAAAGCACATACACCTCTTGCTGAGGGATGTTCACCAGCTCATGCGATGGATAAAAAAGGACCAACTGCTGTGTTTAAATCTGTTTCTAAATTACCAACACATGAAATTACGGGTGGTGTTTTATTAAATCAAAAGGTAACACCTCAGTTATTATCGAAAGAAGAAAATAAAGAAAAGATTGAAATGTTGATTAAAACCTTCTTCAATCGATTAAAAGGTTATCATGTTCAATACAATGTTGTTTCTAAAGAAACGTTATTAGATGCCCAAGCACATCCTGAAAAGCATAAAGATTTAATTGTTCGTGTTGCTGGCTATTCCGCATTCTTTAATGTGTTATCAAAAGCAACACAAGATGATATTATTGGAAGAACTGAACAAACATTATAGGAGAAAAGAAAATGGAATTTATAATTGATACAGTAAACTTAGAAGATATAAAAGAAGCAGTAGAATATATGCCAATTGTAGGAGTAACAAGTAATCCTTCAATCGTAAAGAAAACAAGTCCAAAAGACTTCTTTCAACATATGAAAGAAGTAAGAAAAATCATTGGAAAAGAAAGAAGTCTTCATATTCAAGTGATTTCTAAGGAATGTGATGAAATCGTTAAAGAAGCCCATCGTATTATTGAAGAAATTGATGATCAAGTTTATATCAAAGTGCCTGTTTCTTATGAAGGAGT
>NZ_PYLQ01000015.1 GCF_003024685.1 Faecalibacillus intestinalis
ATATCCCTTATTTCGACGAACGAGCGAATACTCTTTTGTTTCCAAAACATTACACTCTACATATGCTTTCGTCATGTATAAGTAATTTGCTTGTTTGAAGAAAGAAAAACTTAATCCAGATAACAGCAGAGTAATCGTCCAAAAAATAATAGATATCTTCTTAAAATGAAAATCGAGATAAACTAATTTTCGTCTCAACAAAAGTAATGTAAAATAAACTAAACCATCGAAGGATATTATATTAAGATATTTTTCAGCAATGATAAAAAACAACAAAACTGGGTACAAAATCAAAAAATAATTTTCGCCCAATATCTCATACACTCTATCTGATAGTGTTGGATATATATACTTTTTCAAAGACCTCACAAGAATTCACCTCCATTTTATCTTTATTAAATTTTACTATGTAAGCTTTTTYATTGTCAATTTATATAATTATTCACATATATAAAATAAAAATTGTTTATTTTTCTCTTCTATACTAAATATTACTTTTCCCAGTAAGATAACAGGAAAGGGGTTCTTAGGGGAAAACCGAGTCACATTTCCCCACAAAAAACAGACTCCCCCTTCACTAAGTCTGCTGAAATAAAATGTACAAAAAATACAGTTATATATGTAACTGTCATCTTTCTTGCTCTTTATTTCTTCTTTTTGCCCATCCTTTTAAAAGTTTCAATATAACTTCACTTTTTTCTCTAGGCGTATAGTTTTTTGGAAAGTATTCATTAATATCCTCCATTTTAAACGACAATTTTTCTTTCTGATTCGCTTTTTCTTCCGTCATTATTGAATAAATAACATTTTCATCTAGACGATTTTCTCTTGATAACTCCTTCATTCTTATTGTTTGAGCATGTGACGGTGTTAAATCAAGTCCTTCAATATTTTTTACCACAAGTTGTTGATTTTCTTTTGAAAGATATGAAAGTTCCACAGCAGGATTAAATGCAATCTTTTTTCCATCACTTCTTATACCATCGACCATATCACGTAACGGCTCAATTAATTCTGTTAAACGTATAAATCGATGAATTTGATTTTTACTTTTTCTTTCTTCTTCAGCAAGTACCTCAATAGATTTTTTACCTTTTAAATGGTTCCCAACTTGGGAACCATTATCCTTAGGTCTCCCACTTTGTCTAATCATTGCATCTAATTTCATCTTATAAGCAAATCCTCTTTCAGTTGGTAAGATATTTTCCCTTTGTATATTTGAATCAACCATAATAATTGTTGCTTGATCATCAGTAAGTTCTCTTACAATAGCCTGTATCTTTTCTTGACCATTTACCATTGCTGCATTCATTCTTCTGTGACCAGAAATCATTTCGTATCCATGACCATTTGGGTGTGGTCTTATAAGAACAGGAACTAAAATACCATTTTCTGAAATACTTTTTACAAGTTCAGACATTTGTTCATCATTTCTAACTCTAAACGGATGATTTTTAAACTCCTGAATATCTTCAACAGGAACTTCCATTATCTTTTCTAGTTTTGCCTCCTGTCTTTGTTCTTCATTGGTAAATAAATCATCGTACGTAGGAACTCTTATGTCGTTTATGCTCTTTTTCGGCATTTAAGATGACCTCCTTTGTAAAAGCTTCATAAGCTTTAGTTGCTGCACCTTTTGGATCATATTGAAATATACTTTCTCCTATTCCTGTACTTTCTGCTGCCTTTGTACATCTTGGAATTGTTGTATCAAATACCTTGATATGCCCTCCAAAGTTTTCTCTAACTTCATGTGTGATTTTCTTTGATAGATTGGTTCTTTCATTTGTCATCGTAATCAACACACCTTCAATTTTTAAATCATGGTTAAGGTTTCTTCTAACCATATTAATTGATCTTAATAAGTCAGCCATACCTTCAACTGCATAAGGTTCTGCTTGTACAGTTATAACAACTTTATCTGAAGCAGTAAGAGCATTAATAGGTAGATTATCCAATGATGGATTTGTATCTATAATGACATAATCATAATCATCTTTTACGGTATCAATAAATCTTTTCAATACCGTTTCTCTACACATAGCACTTTCTAATTTAGAATTTATTCCTGCAAGAGAAATATTTGATGGAACAATATCAACATTTTCATTACTGTGAAGTATTAGTTGTTCTCTATCAAGTGGTATATCTTCAATAACTGATACGATAACATCCTTCATAGATAAAGGATATTGTGTACTGTCATAAAATCCAAATGCCTTTGTTGAATGTCCTTGTGGATCTAAATCTAACAGCAATACCTTTTTGTTATTTAATGCAAGACATGCACTTAAACTAACAGATGTCATTGTTTTACCTACACCACCCTTTTGATTTGCAATTGCTATTACTTCGCTCATTTGTAATCACTCCTATCTTTATATATAGCATTAAATTGACCTCCTTTCTTTTTTGCCAATCAATGATTGGCTATGTAAAAAAGCCATCTACTATGATGACTTTTATATGCTATCTTTCTTGTTGTTTATGTTTTGTATTTTTACTGTAGTCTTTTAATGGAACTTTCTTATCCATTACATGCTCCCTTATATTGAAAAATTCATCATGACTTTCACAAGCAATTATATAATCAAAACAAAATTTTCCTTTATCTGTCGATGGCTCAACAGTACTTAGATATCTTTTATCATTAAAAGCAGAATAGATAAAAGCATCACCAACCTTTAAATTTTTAGCAAGTTTTAGATTGCCTTCATAAAATAACACAAATGGCGGACATGAAACCTGCTTTAAAAAATCAGGATAATTACTATCAAGTATTGTTACGTATTTTGTTTTCAATACTCTTTTTAATTTAATAAATTCATTTTCATCTACAGGTTCTTTTGCCTTTAAAGATTCATATATTTTTTTAAAATCTCCTTCATGCTTCAATGAAAAATAAAGTAACACGTTATCCATATTCTTATCACCTCCTTTATATGAAAAAAGGAGATCCATTTTGAATCTCCTTTGCTTATTAAATTGTTTACTTAGTCCCTTTTAATTTCTAATATGTTATCTAGTTTGTTAGAAAAGCCCTATTTTTGTTAGATAAAAAGTCAAGAAAAGTTCCGCACTTTGTTAGAAAGAAAAAAGGATATTCAATAAGCAATAATACCTATCAAACATCCTATTTTTAATAGAAAAACCAATAAAAATGGCGGCACTTATGGGATTTGAACCCATGACCTTACGCTTAGGAGGCGTATGCTCTATCCAGCTGAGCTAAAGCGCCACATCTTTTTTCTGCCCGTTATAGCTCATTTAGGCTAGATACTGCTCTACGCTTAGGAGGCGATTGCATTATCCAGCTATGCTACGAGGACAAAGCCTCTATTATCCTAACAAATATTTATTTAAAATACAATCTATGTATCTAATTCTTTCATTTTATTACGAAAGTCAATGATATCATTAAAAAGCATACGAATGACACAAATCATTGGTACTCCAAGGAACATTCCAATAAAGCCAAAGAAATGTCCAAAGACGGTAATAGAAAGTAAAACCCAAAATGGTGAAATACCAACAACATCTCCTAGAATCTTTGGTCCTAAGAATAAACCATCAAATTGTTGTAAAGCAAAGACAAAAACTAAGACCGCTAAAGCATGGAATAAATCTCCTGTCATCAAGGCTACAAGAACAGCAGGAAACCCACCGATAAATGGTCCAAAATAAGGAATCATATTCGTAATCAAAATAAAGACAGCAAGAATTGGGAAGAATTTTACTTTTAAAATAGCGAGTCCAATAAATGCGATAATTCCAATAATTAACGAATCTAAGAATTTACCATAAATAAATTGTCCAAAGATTCGATGTGAGCGTACTGCATAATCATGAATAAGTTCTATTTTTTCTTTTGACATAAAAAGTGAACATAAACGATCAAAGATACCTACAAGCTTTTTTGCTTCAATTAAAACATAAGGTGTAAAAATCAAACCTAAAACAGCTGTAATAATCGTACTTCCTGCTTTAAAGAGAGTCCCAAGTGTCGCAATAGGATCAATAGCTTCAATTGAATTAACATATTTAACAACCATTTCATCTATCTTAATGATAACTTCACTGGCAAGATTACTTCCTAAATAAGTTTCCAATGTTTTTTCAAAGTTTTTAATATACAAGGTTAAATTATCCGCAATATTGACAACATAATTGACAAGTGCTGGAATGATTGCAATCATTAAAACAACAATAATTAAAACAAAGACAACAAAAACAAAAATAGAAGAAATTGTATGACTATATTTAATAAGCTTTTTATTTTGAAAAGAATCTAAAAACATTTCAAATTTATAAACCAATGGTTGTAAAAAATAAGCAAGTATTGCTCCTACTATTAAAGGAATAAAAGCTGATAAAATATTGGAAAACAATGAAATATCAAATGTTTTATAAATAAAAATAATAACACACGCACACAAAATAATTCCTACATAATTCTTTACTGTCCTCATTTTAAACCACCTCAAACTTTTTTCCATTATATCACACTCTCTATATTTTTACGATGCTTATTCCAACTTCTTAATAATCTTTTTATATAATAAATACTCATTTTTTCATAAACTTCTTGAGTCTTTAAATCTACTAAACAATAATCTTGTTCATATTTTATAATGGTCAAACCATAATGATATAAACCACTAATGATATCAATATCCAATAAAAAAACCTCCTTTACACATTCTATGTATAAAGTGAGGTATTATAATAAATAAATAATAAATAGCTTAAAGACAGCAAAAAGCCACCTATAACATCAGAAAAATAATGTACACCTAGATAAATTCTACTTAAACCTATTAATAAAATCATCATTGCTAATAATGTCATGATAAGTTTTTTATATTTTAAAGAACTTTGATAAACTTCTATAATCAATAATCCATAACCAATCATTGCTGACATACTATGTCCACTAGGAAAACTATAATTCGTTTCTTTTACTAAATGTAATCTTTGAGGAGGTCTTGGTCTTTTAATAATATATTTAATAAGTCTATTTATTCCTTGTCCTATTAGTAAATGGATACCTATCAAAAGTTCTTTTTTATCTTTTAAAAACATTAATACTACAACTAATAAAACATAAAACCATGTACTTCCTAATGTTGAACAAAGTTTAAAAAAGGATGTCATAAAATCACATCTTAAATTTTGTACTAAATGATAAATCATCCAATCTAATGGTTGGATGATTTGAAAATAAATCAATAAATAATCTAAAACAAATAAACTTAAGGGTATAACAAATAATAATTTCTTCTTCATTCTATTCCTCTATTTCTAATTTATATACTTTTTCAAATATTTTAATTAACATATCATATAATTTTTGATTATTACTACTTAATAAAAATCCATAAACACGTTTTGTAAGTGCTTTGTATAATTTAGGATCATTAAATCCTAAATATGCATTTAATAATTCAATTTGTTCCTTTTGATTTGATTTTAATAATAAATAAACAGTAAGCACATAGACCTTTGATAAATATTCAATAACATAAGTTCTTTGTCTTCTACTCTTTAATGAATAAACATCATATAAATCCCATAAACTTTTCATTAAATCTATATAGCTATTTGATTTAGAAATATGAATTTTTCGATGTGATCCATAACAATGAAATGGTACATTTAAATAATACATTGATTTAATATAAGGAATTATTCCATAAACGGTTAACTCATTATAAAAAATATTTTCTTCATCCGTTTTTATTTTTCTTAGAGTACTTGTTTTAATAATAACTGATCCTAAATCTATTTGAAAATGCTTATGAAATGCTTTTATATTATGCCATTCAAAAATAGTTTCTGTTGGAAAAATATTTTTATATGAAACTCTTTTTTCTTTTTTTTGAGGAACTACATATTTATAATCTGTAAGTAATACATCTAAATTTGCTTGAATACGAATAAAATCACGAATTGTTTCTACAACACTTACAAGTGATGGTTGATCTAAATAATCAAAGCATTGAAGTATCTTAAAATAAAGTCCTTCGCTATATTTTAAAGCTGTTTTTAAAAAAGGAACATCTTCTTTAGTTGTAATAACTTTAACGGTATCTGGATAAGCTTCTTCATATTCTCTAGCAACTTGTAAAGTTTCATCATGTGAATGACGATCAACAATTAAAACTTCTACCTCATCTTTCATTAAAAGACATGAGTTAATTGCTTTATGCATTTCCATAATTGAGTTATAACAAGGGATACATACTGTTAGTAATTTCATAATTAAAATCCTCCAAAAATATTTTATCATAATTTATCTATTAGTTCACGTTTTATTGCATTTACCTTGATTTTATGCTATTTTATTAAGGTATCTAAAGGAGGAAATTATATGCATTTTGTTATTAATGTATTTGTTACAGCTGTATGTTTTATCTCTATTATTTTATTTAAAGAGATTCTTAATAAAATTGTGAAAGTCTTATTAAGTGTTATTGGATGTGGTACATTATCTTATGCACTTGCTATTCTTGTTAAAAAATGTGGAGAATGGTTTGGATGTTGGTCTGGTGATGCTCAATATATCAAAAGCGATTTCTTATGGATTTTTGCTATTGTTCTAGTTGTTTATATTATTATTAATATTATTGCTAAAAAAAATAAAGCTTAATTTTCAAGCTTTATTTTTTTATACCCACTGCTTTTTTAGCCAGCCCATCAGCAACTTCATTATAATAATCCCCACTATGTGCTAAAACCTTTTGAAAATAAATATCTATCTTCTTTTTCATATCATTGATTGTTTTAACATAATTTTGAGTTTGTTCCTTATTTGCTTTCCATAGACCCGTAGCCCACTTTTCAATACCTTCATAATCATAATAAATGCAAATAGACTCATAATGATGATCAATTGCATAAGCAATAGCATTCATACACCCAAGAATTTCTCCTGAAACATTACGCATTGAAGAATACTCAGGAATATTCCCTTTACCTAATAATTGTTGAATAACTTGTTGCCCTTCAATTAAAACACAACCATAGCCATATTCTTTTGTTTTAATATTATAACTACCATCAACATAAGCAAGTAAAGTTAAATCATCACTTACTTTTTTTACTTCTTTACCAATAAATGCTTTTGCTTCATCTTCACTTGTAAAAGATTTATAAACTGCTCCTGAATAACCATTAACTTGTTCTTTACATTCATCCCATGACATATAAATTCCTGGTTTTTTTCCTTCTTTTACTGCATAAAATTTTGCCATAATAAACTCCTTTGCTTATTCTATTTTATTATAATCATTGAAACAATGATTGTATATCTTTTTTAATTGTTTTAAAATGTATATAGTATATTTAAGTGAGGTAATAACA
This sequence comes from Faecalibacillus intestinalis, assembly GCF_003024685.1. Classification (GTDB taxonomy): domain Bacteria; phylum Bacillota_I; class Bacilli_A; order Erysipelotrichales; family Coprobacillaceae; genus Faecalibacillus; species Faecalibacillus intestinalis. The sequence goes on from NZ_PYLQ01000015.1 coordinate 7,363, forward strand.
TGAAACGTTGTCTTATTATTATAAATCCATCATCTGGAAAACATATTATTCAAAATAAACTAGATCGTATTATTGGTCAATTAACATTACAAAACATTGTAGAACATTTTGAAATATTTTATACAGAAAAAAAAGATGATGCCTATTATAAAGCAAAAGACTGTGATGAAAATCAATATGATTTTATCATGTCTGTTGGTGGTGATGGTACTTTAAATGAAGTTATTTCTGGAATGGTTGATAGTCATAAAAAAATTCCTTTATGTATTTTAGCAGCAGGTACCGTTAATGATTTTGCTAATTATTTAAATATTCCAAGTTCAGTAAATGGTATTGTGGAAATGATTAAAAATTTCAACGTTATTTCTAGTGATGTTGGGAAAATCAATGACCAATATTTTATTAATGTAGCAGCAGCGGGAATGTTTTCTGATATTTCGTTTGTTGTATCAAAAGAAGAAAAGAAAAAATTTGGTCCTTTAGCTTATTATTTTAAAGGAATGACACAACTTCCTCAACAATTATCAACAAATCTTCATTTAAATGTAACTGTAGATAATGAATCTTTTGAAGAAGATGCTTATATGTTTGCAATTACAAACACTAATCGTGTTGGTGGTTTCGATGGTATTATTCCTTTTGCAGATATCAATGATGGTAAATTAGATTTAGTGATTGTAAAAAGATGTTCAATCACAGATTTAATTGCACTCATTAAAGATTATCGTTTTGGTAAACACGATAAGAGTCCTTTTATCCATTATATTCAAGGACAACATATTCACATTACTTGTGATCAAGATCTTACAATGGATATAGATGGTGAAGAAGGCACACATCTTCCTATTGATGTACATAATTTACAAAAATCAATTCAATTATTAGTTCCTTTAAAATAATATTTAAAAAGAAATCATTGCTTTTCATGATTTCTTTTTTTTGTTTAATGAATTAACTTTAAAACATCATTTTCACTTTGTATATCAAAAATAGATACTGTAAGCTTATTTAGTTTTTCCATCGTACTACTTCTTATCGTATTTTCTGTTTCTTTTGATAAATCTCCTAACTTACATCTTAATTGCATTAATAAAGTATTTTGTTTTTCTTCTAATTTACCTTCATTTCTTCCAACAAGAATACCTTCTTCACGTCCTTCACTTCTAAATCCTTCTGCCATTCTTTCCATTCCTTCGCACATATCCATCTCATCTCCTTCTACAATATCTTTAATCATATCCAAACTCCCTGTAATTATCGCTGCATAAATCAAATTATTGGTATTCATCTTTCTTTTTTGATGTAATTTTATATAGTCTCCCTTATACATTGCTTGAATGGCTTCTATAAAATAGCGTGTTTGTTCATCTTTGATCTTACTTGTATCCATTTCTTTAACATCTACTAAGATGATTTTCCAATCATTAAAGTATTTCTTTAATTCTTCGGGTATTTCAAAATAATCACTGAGTTTTACAGGTACATTCCATTTCTTTGGTCCTGTATAAAAGGCAACCATGATTTGTGGTACTAATCTTTTATACTCTTTATTTTCTAACTGTTTTAAATATTCCAACATTTCATAGATGGCACATCTAACCACCATTGCTTGATCAACACTACTTTGATGTTCTACTCCTAGTATACAGTAGATTCCATTAATATCACTTTTAACAACAATATCTCTTCTTCTTTTTTTATCCTCTATTCTTTTTGAATCATTGATAATAAAAGAAATATCAAATTCAAAACGTACCAACCTTTCAGGATGAATGATTTATTTTCCTTCAAATATAGCTGCATTATAAAAAGATGCAAAACTGACATCATTACTTAAGAATGTCCGACATGCACTATCAGAGGTTACCTTATTGATGGGTATCATACACATTACCTACTTTCTATTGAGTTGAAGTAACGTCATCTAGATTTATTACAAGTAGATTATAACATGTATGTACTCAATATTTGTCTCAAGTTTGTTTCAAATTTGTCTCACAAATGTCTCATTTCTTATATTTATTTTATCTTTCAATTTTTCTTCTTTCAATGGACATTTAGTCCAAAAAATATAAAAAGCTATTGATGGATTAATCCATTTCAATAGCTCCTGTATATAATTGATAATATTTACCTTTTTCTTTAATAAGTGATTGATGATTTCCTCTTTCAATAATGTGTCCTTGTTCTAAGACCATAATACAATCACTATTTTTAATTGTTGATAAACGATGGGCAATAACAAGTGTTGTTCTACCATGCATTAATTTATCCATACCATCTTGTACAAGTTTTTCTGTACGAGAATCAATAGAAGAAGTTGCTTCATCCAAAATAAGTGCAGGAGGATTAGCAACAGCAGCACGGGCAATCGCTAATAATTGTCTTTGTCCTTGAGATAAATTAGCTCCATCTCCTGTAAGCATTGTTTGATAACCCTCTGGTAAATGTTTTACAAATAAATCAGCATTAGCAAGTTTTGCTGCCTCAATACATTCTTCATCCGTAGCATCAAGACGACCATAGCGAATATTATCCATAACTGTTCCAGTAAATAAATGTGTATCTTGTAATACCACACCTAATGATCTTCTTAAATCATCTTTTTTAATCAATTTAATATCAATACCATCATAAGTAATTGATCCTTTTTGAATATCATAGAAACGATTAATTAGGTTAGTAATCGTTGTTTTACCTGCACCTGTCGCTCCAACAAAGGCTATCTTTTCACCAGGATTAGCATAAACATCAACATTGTGTAAAACCATACGATCATCAAAATAACCAAAATCAACACCTTCTAAACGAATATCACCTTTCATTTCTACAAGTTCAACTTGTCCATCCTTGCGTGGATGTTTCCAAGCCCAATGTCCAGTTCTTTTATCTGTTTCAACCATTTTTCCATCAACAGTTTCTACACGACATAAAGTCACAACACCTTGATCGTCTTCACTTTCTTGATCTAATAAATCAAAAATACGTCCTGCACCTGCTTGTGCCATCGCTACAGCATTGATTTGTTGAGAAATTTGTCCAATTGGTTGATTAAAGCTTTTATTAAGTGTTAAGAAAGCAACAAGTGTCCCAATTGTAAGTGAGAAATGTCCATTTAAAGCAAGAATTGCTCCTACGATGGCACAAATAATATAAGAAACATTTCCTAATTGAACCGTAACTGGCATTAAGATATTCGCAAATTTATGAGCTTGATAAGCACTTTCTCTTAATTCATCATTTAATTTTCTAAAATCAGCAATAGCTTGTTCTTCGTGATTGAACACTTTAACAACTTTTTGACCTGAAATCATTTCTTCAATATAACCATTAACTTTACCTAAATCATTTTGTTGTTTAACGAAGAATTTTCCTGATAAAGAACCAAGTTTTCTTGATACAACAAGCATGATCATAAGCATACATATACTTAACACAGTTAAAGGAATATTTAAAATAATCATTGAGACAAATGTTGTCACAATAGTCATACAACTTGAAATAAGTTGTGGAATAGATTGTGAAATCAATTGTCTTAAGGTATCAATATCATTTGTATAGACTGACATTGTATCTCCATGAGGAGTTCTGTCAAAATAACGAATTGGTAAAGATTCCATATGTTCAAACATATCAATTCTTAAATCTCTTAAGAACCCTTGTGTTACATAAACCATAATACGGTTAAAGGTAAAGGCACATACAACCCCACAAGCATATAAACAAGCTACACGAATTAAAGCATGTAATAATCCACTAAAATCAGGAGAAGAGCTCTTTAATAAAGGAACAATATAATCATCAATCAATGTTTGCATAAACATTGTTCCTTGAACATTAAATAAAGCATTTCCAATAATACATAAAACAACAACAATTAAATGAATCTTATATTTACTCCATAACATCTTAAGTAAACGTTTCATTGTTCCTTCTTTCATTATTTTTCCTCCTTTCCTTTCATTTGTGTTTCATAAATTGTACGATAAATTTCATTTGTTTCTAATAAATTTTCATGTGTATCAAATCCATCAACTACTCCATCATTTAAAACAATAATACGACTTGCATTTTGTACTGATGAAATACGTTGAGAGATAATAATTTTAGTTGTATCAGGGATACGTTCGTTAAATGATTCTTGAATACTTGCATCTGTAGCAGTATCAACTGCACTTGTTGAATCATCTAAAATTAAGATTTTAGGATTTTTAAGTAATGCTCTAGCAATACATAAACGTTGTTTTTGTCCACCAGATACATTTGAACCACCTTGTTCAATATACGTATTATAACCATCTTCAAAACGATCAATAAACTCATCAGCACAAGCTAAACGACAAGCTTCTTTACATTCTTCTTCTGTGGCATTTTCATTACCCCATCTTAAGTTTTGTAAGATTGTTCCACTGAATAAGACATTCTTTTGTAATACGACAGAAACTTCATTTCTTAAAACTTCAAGATCATAATTACGCACATCTTGTCCACCAACAACAACACTACCTTCATCTACATCATATAAACGTGAAATTAAATTAACTAAACTACTTTTAGCACTTCCCGTACCACCAATAATACCAATTGTTTCACCACTTTTAATATGTAGATCAACGTCTTTTAAAACAGCTTCTCCACTACCATGTTTATAAGAAAAAACAACATGATTGAAATCAATTGAACCATCTTTTACTTCAGTTAAAGCTTCTTGAGGAGATACTAAATCAGATTGTTCATTAATAACTTCAGCAATACGTCTTCCTGAAGCAAGTGACATGGTAATCATAACAAATGCCATTGAAAGCATCATTAATGACATCATAATGTTCATTACATAACTAAATAAACTTGTAAGTTCACCTGTTGTAAGGGTTCCTCCTACAATCGCTTTAGCACCTAACCATGAAAGCATTAAAATTGAACCATAGACAGCAATTAACATTGCTGGGCTATTATAAGATAAAACAGATTCTGCTTTAACAAATAATTTATAAATATTTTGTGCTGCTTTTCTAAATTTTTCATTTTCATATTTTTCTCTAACAAAAGATTTAACAACACGAATACCTACAACGTTTTCTTGAACACTTTCATTTAAAGTATCATATTTAGGAAAAACATCATTAAAGTATTTTGTAGCATGATACATAATTGTTACAAGCACAGCTACTAAGAAAACAATCGCTACAACGAAAATCATACTTAATTTAAAGTTGATCATCATCGCCATTGCAAGGGCACAAATAAGATTCATTGGTGCACGAATACACATACGAATAATCATTTGATAGGCATTTTGTACATTTGTAACATCTGTTGTAAGACGTGTTACAAGTCCAGCTGTACTGTATTTATCAATATTTGAAAATGAGTATGTTTGAATATTAGTATACATCGCATCTCTTAAATTAGCAGCAAATCCTGTAGAAGCTTTTGCTGCGTGATTTCCTGCTAAAAAACCGAGAGATAATGTTCCAAGGGCAATAACAAACATCAAAGCCCCATATTTTGTGACATTTGACATGTTTCCCGCTTCAATTCCTTTATCAATTAAACTTGCCATAAGTAAAGGAATCATAATTTCTAAAACAACTTCTAATGTTGCAAATAACATTGTAAGTAAAGAATCTTTTTTATATTCTTTAATTTGTTTCATTAAAGTTTTGACCATAATTTACTTCCTTTCCTATTCATTACCGAACTTATGAATATTTATAAACCTTCTTTAATGTTATTAATTAACTTATCTGAAATTTTAATAAATGCATTAATTTCATCATCAGATAAATCTTTAATTAATTGTTGATGCATTTTTCTCATCTTATCTTCAATATTACGATTGTGTTGCCTTGAAGCTTCTGTTAAAACAATCTTCTTTAATCTTGCATCATAATCCACTTCTTCTCTTGTAATCATTCCATTTTTACACATCAATTTCAACATTTCTGATGTTGTAGAACGATTAATTGAAAATTCTTTTTCTATATCTTTAGGAAATGTATCAAGACCTATATACTCTCTTTCTTCAACAAAACCAATAATCCAACAATGCATTAATGTTGCACGATCAGGACGTCCCGTCTGCTTATCCATTGTTTTTCTCATAAGATTATTTAGAGTCTTAATACGATGTCCAATTGGATCTCTATACATATAACTCCTCCTATATTGTTCGGCTACGAATTGTATGGTAACATACATTTTTTGATTTGTAAAGTATTTCATAGAAGTTCATAGTTTTTCGTTGTATAATAATGAAGAAAGTGAGGAAGACAAATGGAAATTAAAGAAAGATTTTTAAATTACGTCAGTTTTGATACACAATCTGTTGAAAATTCACAAACAGTTCCTTCAACATCAAAACAATTAAAATTAGGAAAATATCTTGTTGAAGAACTTCAATCATTAGGAATTGAAAACGCAAAAATAGATGAATATGGTGTTGTTTATGGAACAATTCCTAGTAATAATAATCATCAAGGAGATGTCATAGGTTTTATTGCCCATATGGATACTTCCCCTGATGCAAGTGGTAAAGATATTCATCCACAAATTATCAAAAATTATCAAGGACAAAAAATTACTTTAAATGAAGATAAAAAACTTTATCTAGACCCTGAACAATATCCTCAACTCTTACATCTTATTCATCATGATTTAATTACTACAGATGGAACAACTTTATTAGGAGCTGATGATAAAGCAGGAATTGCGATCATTATGCAAATGGTTGAATATCTACACACACATCCTGAATTTAAACATAATGATATACAAATTGCTTTTACACCAGATGAAGAAATTGGTTGTGGAAGTAATCATTTTGATGTGAAATACTTTAATGCTGATTATGCCTATACAATTGATGGAGGAGATATTCACATTGTTGAATATGAAAACTTTAATGCTTTTTCAGCAAAAGTGAATATTCATGGTAGAAGTATTCATCCTGGAAGTGCTAAAAATAAAATGATTAATTCTACACGTGTTGCTTATGAATTTGATTCATTATTACCAGTTCATATGCGTCCTGAATCTACTGAAGGCTATGAAGGTTTCAATCATCTTCATGCTATTCAAGGAACTTGTGAAGAAACAACAATGGATTATATAATTCGAAATCATGACTTACAACAAGCAAAAAAACAATGTCAAGAATTTATTGACATTGCAGAATTCTTAAATAAAAAATATGGTTATCAAATTATTGAAGTAACGATTACAGAAAGTTATTTAAACATGAAAGAAGCTCTAAAAAATCATATGTTCATTGTTGAACAAGCTTTAGCTGCCATTAAAGAAAATGGTTTGGATGCTTATTGTTCACCAATTCGTGGTGGTACAGATGGTGCACGTTTAACATTTATGGGACTTCCTTGTCCTAATCTAGGAACAGGTGGTTTTAACTATCATGGACCTTATGAATATTGTTCCTTAACAATGATGGAAAAACAAGTCGAAATATTACTTCATATTTTAAAAAGCACTGCTTCTAAATAAGCAGTAACAAAAATCGTGTAGATTTCTTAAACAATAAATAAAGCAAAAGTATTAACTTAATAGCATTACAAAAAAAAGCCGTGATTTTTCACGACTTTTTGATATTAAGATTAAATATTTGTATTTCTTATAAGTTACTTTTGATTTTCTTTATTTAATTCCAAAGTATCTATTTTTTTAATAAATGGTAAATAAATAACAAAAGATACAACAATCATCACAAATTGCCATAATGCGACACGCCATCCACCAATCAAAAGTCCTGATATAATTGGTGGTGTTGTCCAAGGAACCATAACCCCGCTAAATAATGGTAAAATTCCCATATACATTAATAAGTAGCTACTTATACCTATAATTAAAGGAACAAGAACAAATGGAATTAATAAATATATATTAAGTACAATTGGTGTCCCAAAAATAATTGGTTCATTAATGTTAAAGATATTAGGTACAATGGATAATTTACCTAAGCTACGTAATGACTTTGATTTGGCAAAAAATGTAATATAAATCACTAACCCAATCACAATTCCAGCACCAGACATGCATAAGAAATTGTCCCAAAATTGTTGTGTAAAAATATGTCCACCATTTTGAATTGTAAGAGGCAATCCTGAATCTATAATTTTTTGATTAGCTGCCATATTTGCTTGTAAAATCGGTGAAAGAATTCCTCCACATATAGAACCACCATGGACGCCTGTCCACCATAATAAAGACATAACAACTGTCATAATAATAACACCAAAGAACGAATCTGTAATTCCTTGTAAAGGAATTTGAATTACCGAATAAATAAGTTCTGCAAATGTTGTATTAAATATAAAGTGACATATAGCATAAATAATTGCACAAATAGTAATAATAATTCCAGTTGGTAATAGTGACGAAAATGAATCTGCAACACCACTAGGCACACCATTTGGCATTTTAATGCTAATATCTTTTTTTACACATAAAGAATAAATATATCCAACTAAAAAACCAATTAAAATAGCACAAATCATTCCTTGACCAGCAGTCCAATCTTTAGAAATAATTCCTGTAACTGATTCCCCACTGTCTAATACCTTAGAAGATGGAGTTAATAAAATAAAAGCTGCTAAACCAGTTAAAGCGCCATTTATAGCTGTTATTACTTGATCATTCTTCAAATAAGAATAAGTAATTCCTATTACTGTAAAGAAGGCCATTAATGAAAACGTAGAAGAATATACTTGAGAACATACATCTCCTATTCCACTTTCACTAATTACTTTACTTACTGATTCAATTGGTAAGTTGGCAATCAACAGGAACAATGATCCTATCATTAAAAACGGTAAAGAAAACATCATTCCATCCTTTAAAGCCTTTATAACTTTTGTATTTGTAAACTTCGATATATAAATAACTAATGTTTCATTTATAAATTTGTTCATATTATTTATCTCCTATAAAATTTCACCATTTGATGAAATAACTCTTTTATACCATTCAAAAGAAGCTTTTCGATATCTTCTTCCACTACCTTTAGCTTGGTCATCTAAATCAACATAGATAAATCCATATCTTTTTGCCAATTCACCAGTAGAAGCACTTACAATATCAATTGCTGACCAAGGAGTATATCCCATGACTTCTACACCATCTAACTCAATTGCTTTTTTCATTTCTAAAATATGGTTTCTTAAGTAATCAATACGATAATCATCATTAATGATTCCATTTTCTAATTTATCATAAGCTCCAAAACCATTTTCAACAATAAACATTGGTTTTTGGTATCTTTCATAAACTTCATTTAAAATAATCCTTAATCCTGTAGGATCAATAGCCCAACCCCAATCACTTTTCTTTAACAATGGATTTTGTACTTCAATAAAGTCTTGTATTTTATCATATTCAGCAATCGTTGATTTATAATAACTAAACCCTATATAATCCACAGTACCTCGTTTTAAATCTTTTAAATCTTCATCAGTTATATCTAATTGAATATTACTCCTTTCCCACTTTTTTAAAGTATAGGTTGGATAATATCCCCTTACATGAACATCACTAAAGAAATACCTCTTATCCATTGCTTTAATTCCTGCAAGAATATCTTGTGGATTACAAGAAGAAGGATAAATTGGGCCAAAATGTAACATGCAACCTACTTGCATAGAGGCATTAATTTCTTTGGCTCTTTGAACTGCTCTAGCACTTGCAACAAACTGATAATGAGATATTTGATACATTGTTTGTTCAATATTTTCATTATCTTCATATAAAACACCTGCTCCAGTCCAAGCATTAAAAGGATTATCGGTATCTATAAGATTATTAATTTCATTAAATGTCATCCAATATTTGACCTTTTTGCTATATCTTTTAAAACATGTAATCGCATATCTTTCAAAGAATGTAATTAATTTTCTATTTCTCCAACCACCATATTTTTTTGCTAAATAAAGAGGCATTTCAAAATGAGATAAAGTAACAATAGGTTCTATTCCATATTTTAAACATTCATCAAAAACATGATCATAATACTCTAGCCCTTCTTCATTAGGCTCTAATTCGTCACCTTGAGGATAGATCCGTGGCCATGAAATACTTAAACGGAAACATTTAAAGCCCATTTCAGCAAATAATTTAATATCTTCTTTATAATGATGATAAAAATCAATTCCATAATGGTTAGGATAATATTTATCATCTAATATTTCATAAGAAATTTCTCGAGGGTGATCAACATCACCAGCTGACATAACATCGGTTACACTTAATCCTTTATGTCCTTCTTGATAGCCACCTTCGTATTGATTAGCAGCAACAGCACCACCCCATAGAAAACTTTTATTCATAATCATTCTCCCATTTTAAATTTATCAACTGCTTTCGTTGTTTCTTCTAAATAAGAATAATTACTTATCAATTTTAACGAAGTAAATATATTAAAAACATACTGTAAAGAAGCAATATAAACAGCATTAGATAGTTCAGTTGTATTTTGAGTGGTCATAATTACAATTGTTTCATCACAATATTTACAAATTTCTCTTTTTTTATGATCACAAATCACAATTGATTTAGCATGAAATTTGCGAATATCCTTTGCTATTTTTAACATTTCCTTATTTTGACCTGTATGTGTTAAATAAATGCAAACTGTATCATTTGGTTTTCTTTGCTTTAAGTATTGAAGATGCATTGGATTTAAACTGTTATATGCTTTAGAAATAACCCCTTCTTCTTCAAAATTTAAACTATAAATTTCTGCTAAAGAAAAATTAATACCAGTTCCATAAATTTCAATATATTTAGCATTTTTAATAAGTTGATAAATTCTTTCTATAACTTGTCTATCTAGTAAACTTTTTGTATACTCTATCGCTCTTTTATGTAAAAGTTCGATTTTATTTAAAGCATCATCAATTGAACTCTCACTTGAAAAAGGTTCAATTTTAAAATCATTTTTCAATTCAAGTAAATGAGAATATTCAGCTGCATATTGATATTTAAATTCTTTATATCCATTAAAGCCCAGTTTCTTACACAACCTAGAAATTGTTGCACTACTGGTATAACTTAATTTTGCCAGTTCATTAATATTCTTTTTTAAAATATCTTCTTGATTATTTATTATATAATCCACTAAATACTTTTCTTGAATTGTTAAATGGTCTAATATTTTCATTTTGTCAATAATCATCATATTTCCTCTTTTCACCGGTTAAAAGATACAAATTAATTATCTTCTTATCTAGAAGACATCTTCATCATAATTAACAACAACTTGTAAGTCAATCTTCTGTAAGCATTTACAATCAAATCGAAAAAAGCTTTCAATTTCACAATTATTATTAATAAAAATTGAAAGAAATTATCAAAAAAGGTTGTTACGAAATTCAATAAATAATTTCATAACAGCCTTTTTATTTTGTAATATTTTTTATTTATATAAAAAGAGAACAACATTTCGCATTTGTTCTCTTTTTTTGAATATTTTCTTATAATATTTTAGGTTGCCTTCTTAAGTGCCTCCTAAACTATTTTTTTGTCCATTTTTCAAATTCTTCATCAGTAGCTAAAACATAATGAGTTCCATCTACTAAATGTTCAGTACCTTTTGTATAATCGACTCCACTTTCTTTATAATCATAAGTAAATGATTTACGTACTTTTTCTACACGTGGATTAGGATGAGGAATAGCACTTAATAATGATTTTGTGTATGGATGAATTGGATTATCAAAGATTTCTTCAGTAGTTCCTGTTTCTACTAAATGTCCTAGGTGTAATACCCCAATCTTATCACTAATATATTTAACCATTGATAAGTCATGAGCAATGAATAAATAAGCAATTCCTGTTTCTTTTTGAATCTTTTTCATTAAGTTAACAACTTGCGCTTGAATAGAAACGTCTAACGCTGAAATAGCTTCATCAGCAATAATTAAATCAGGATTCATAATTAAAGCTCTGGCAATTCCAATACGTTGTCTTTGTCCACCTGAGAATTGATGTGGATAACGTGAAGCATGTTCTCTTGATAAACCAACAAGTTCAAGCATTTCATAGATTTTTTCATTTCTTTCTTCAATAGATGAATAAGATTTATGAATATCTAAACCTTGACCAATGATATCAATAACTTTCTTTCTTGGATTTAAACAAGCCATTGGATCTTGGAAAATCATTTGCATCTTTGTATGTAATTCTTTAGATGTTTCCTTATTTAATTTTCCACCAATTTCTTTTCCGTTGAAAACAATTGATCCAGAAGTTGGTTTATATAAACGAATAATACTTCTACCAGTAGTTGATTTACCTGAACCAGATTCACCTACCAAACCATAAGTTTCACCTGGCATAATATCAAAGGAAATACCATCTACCGCTTTTACAGTAAAGTTACGATTAATTTTAAAATGTTGTTTTAAATCTTTAACGACAAGGATAGGTTCTTTCTTTTCCATTATTCAACACCCTCCTTTTTCATTTTTTCTAATCTGTTTTTTAATTCAGTTGGCATTTCAACCTTAGGTGCTTTTTCATGCATTAACCATGAAGCAACTTTATGAGTTGTACTACCAGGTACTTTAAACATTGGTGGTTCAAGTCTTAAATCAATATTTAAAGCATATTTATTACGTGGAGCAAAAGCATCACCTTTTACTTCATGTGCTAAGTTTGGTGGAGTACCTGGGATTGTATATAATTCATCATCATCTGTATCTAAATCAGGCATAGATGAAAGTAATCCCCAAGTATATGGATGACGTGGATCATAGAAAATTTCATCAATTGTTCCAGTTTCTACGATTTTACCAGCGTACATAACATTTACATAATCAGCTACTTTAGCAACAACACCTAAGTCATGTGTGATATAAATAACTGATAAATCTTTTTTCTTTTGAATATCTTGAATTAATTCAAGAATTTTAGCTTGGATAGTAACATCCAATGCAGTTGTAGGTTCATCACAAATCAAAACATAAGGATCACAAGATAAAGCAATTGCGATAACAATTCTTTGTCTCATCCCACCAGATAATTGGTGAGGATAGTTTTTCATACGTTTTTCAGCATTAGTAATACCTACTAATTGTAATAATTCAACTGCTTTTTTATAAGCTTCTTCTTTTGGTGTATTGTAATGATGAATCATTGGTTCCATGATTTGATTTCCAATTGTCATTGTAGGGTTTAATGATGTCATTGGATCTTGGAAAACCATTGCAATCTTACGACCACGGATTTCGCTTTGCATTTCTTTTTCACTTAATTGACAAATGTCTTTTGTGATTCTTTCACCTGTATTCTCATCTGTCCAAGTGTAGTTAATAGAACCACCATCAATTGAACCATTTCCAGCCATGATACCCATAATTGCTTTAGTAGTAACTGACTTACCTGATCCAGATTCACCAACGATAGCAATTGTTTCACCTCTATATAAATCTAAGTTAACACCACGAATTGCATTAACAGTTCCACTATCAGTTTTAAAAGAGATATTTAAATCTCTGACTTCTAATATTTTTTCTCTTTCTGCCATAATTACATCTCCTTCATAGTTGGATCAAGTGCATCACGAAGTCCATCACCAAATAAGTTGAAACTTAACATTAAGATAGAGAAAATAATAACTGGAATTACCATCATGTAAGGGTAAATAGTAATTGAGTTAAATCCATCATTAATTAATGTACCTAATGAAGCCATTGGAATTGGTAAACCTAAACCAACGAAAGACAAGTATGCTTCATAGAAGATAGCATTTGGAATAGACATCATAATCATAATAATCATTTGACTATAAATATTTGGTAAAATTTCTTTAAAGATAATAAATAAGTTACTAGCTCCTAAAGTACGTGAAGCTAAAACGAATTCTTCTTCTTTTACTCTTAAAACTTGAGCTCTTGTAATACGTGACATACCAATCCATTCAGTAAATGATAAAGCCATGATAATTGTGAATAATGATGCTTTCATCACCATTAATAACAATGTTAATATTACTAAAGTTGGGATAGAGTTTATGATTTCTTGAATTCTTTGCATTACTGAATCAACTTTACCTCCGAAATAACCAGAGATAAGTCCATATGTCATACCTACAATCACGTCAATGAAGATTGCGACTACAGCAATAAATAATGAATATCTTGTACCTGTCCAAACACGTACAAATAAATCACGCCCATAAGTGTCTGTACCAAAGAAATGTTCAGCACATGGCGAAATACTTGCAATTTTTGTATTGATTGCATCAAATTTATATGATGAAAACATTGGTGCAAAAATTGCAAATACTGCGATAACTAAAATACAAATTAAACCGATAACGGCACCTTTATTCTTTTTAAAACGATTTAAAGAATCTTTCCAAGCAGGAAGTGATGGAGCAACAACGTCTTTAGTAATGTCTTGTTTATCTCCAACGAATTCAAAATCGTCTGGCAAAAATTCAATCTTTTCTAAATCCATTATTAATCATCCTTTCCTAATCTAATTCTTGGATCAATAATTCCATAAGAAATATCAATAATTAACATCATGAAAATGTACATTGCAGCATATAAGAATGAACAAGCTAAAATGATGTTGTAATCATTTGATAAAATACTATTAATTAATAATTTACCTAATCCAGGAACAGAACAAATCTTTTCAACAACCATAGTACCTGTCATTAAGTTAACTAAGATAGGTCCTAAAATTGTAATAACTGGAATTAAAGCATTACGTAAAGCATGTTTGAAAATTAAAGTTTTACGATCTAATCCTTTTGCTTTAGCAAGCGTCATATATTCACTTGTTAAAACTGATACCATTTCAGTACGAGTAAAACGTGCAACGTTTGCAATAACACCAACAGATAAAGCTAAAATTGGCATAATTGAAGAACGTACAGCATTTGAAGAACTGTATGAAGTTGGTAATAAACGTAATTTAGATGCAAATAATAATAAAATTAACATTGCAAATACGAATGATGGGATTGAAACCCCAATTACTGAGATTACTGTAGCAATTGTATCCCAAATTGTATTTTTATGTAATGCAGCAAATACCCCTAAGAACATACCAATAACTGTTCCAATAATAACTGCACATAAACCATAAATCATAGATAATTTTGCAGCACTTCCTACTAAAGAAGATACTTGCATATCTTTGTATAAGTTAAATGATACCCCGAAATCCCCTGTTAACATATTTTGAATATAACGTACGAATTGAACCGGAATTGGTTGATCCAATCCATATTGTGCTTCAATAGCAGCTCTGGCTGAAACACTTAATTTTTCATTGTTAATTGGAGAACCTGGTAAAAATTTAACCATTAAAAATAATACCATTAAAATAACGAATAAAGTAATTAACGAAATAACTAAACGTTTTCCGATATATTTTAAGGTTGAATTACTCATCTTTTTTCCTCCTTTATTTATTTAAAAAAGAAACACAATACAGAATACTATATTGTGTTGTCTTCTCTATGTTCTTTTTTAGATTGAACTATTTTGATACATATTCGAATGTATATGGAACACCAACTGGTTTAATACCTAAGTTTTTAACTTTTGTATTTTGTAAAGTAGCAGTTCCTTTTTCGAATACTGGGATGTAACATAAATCATCCATCATAATTTTTTCTGCATCGATCATTAATTGCCAACGAGCATTAGCATCAGTTTCACTGCTAACTTTTCCCATGATTGAATCATACTCAGCATTTGACCAATGACCATAGTTGTTATTGTTGTCAGTTAAAGCTAATGTTAAGTAAGTTGTAGGATCACCATAGTCAGGTCCCCAACGAGTTACTGATAAATCGAAATCTCCTTTCTTTTGTTTATTGTAGATACGATCTTGTTTAGTAGTAGCAACCATTTCAATTTTTAATCCTTTTAAGCTAGAGAAAGCGTTTTGTAAATAAGTTGCAAATACATCCATTGGAGATTCATCTGTACCATAAGTTAATCTTAAAGTAATTTCAGATTTTCCTAATTCTTTTAATCCTTCATCTAAAGCAGCTTGTGCAGCTTTTTTGTTATATGAAGTATATGTTGCAGCTTCATCACGGAAATCTTTTCCTTCTGGAGAAATTGATAATCCTGAAGGTACGAAACCTTTAGCAGCTTGTGAACCGTCTTTTAATACGTTTTCACATAAATCTTTTCTGTTGATAGCTAATGATAAAGCTTTTCTTACATTTAAGTTAGCTAAATCAGCATTTTCTAAGTTTGGTTGAACGTAGAATAAGAATCCTTCAGAAATATTTTTGAATGATTCATCTTTTTTGTATTTATCAACTAAGTCAGAGTTGATAATAGCGAAATCAGTTTCACCTGCTTCAAAAGCTTGAGCAGCAACTTTTGGTTCTTGAACTAATTTCATCACTAATTTGTCGATTTTTACATCTTTAGCAGCATAGAATTTATCATTTTTTTCGAATTCAGCTACTGAACCTGGTTCCCATTTTGTCATAGTGAAAGCACCGTTACCTAAAATAGAATCAGCACTCTTACCATATTTATCACCTTGTTTTTCACAGAATTTTTGGTTAATTGGATAGAAACATGGGAATGACATTAATTCATCAAAGAACGAAACTCTTGTAGTTGTAGTAATTTCTAACGTTTTGTCGTCTACAGCTTTTACCCCTAATTTGTTTAAGTCTTCATCAGTTAAATCTTGTTCTGCATCGATTTTATCTGATAATTCTTGAGCACCTGCGATGCTAGCAATACCATCGCAGAACATGTAATAGTAGTTTCCTTTCTTTTTGAAAATTCTTTGCCATGCATAAACGAAATCGTTTGCTGTCACAGCATCACCATTAGACCATTTAGCATCTCTTAATTTATAAGTGTGTGTTAAACCGTCTTCTGAAACTTCTGAAGATTTAGCAATACCATATGTAGTAGTACCATCTTTAGCAGGTTTCATTAGCCCATCAATAATTGCATGTAATGCAGTAAATGAGCATCCGTCATCGGCATCTGATGAGTCTAAATTTTTGATATCTAATTCACTTGAATAAGTGTAAGTAGATGAATCATCACTAGATCCCCCACACCCAGCAAGAGTTAGAGCCATCATAGCACAAAGTACCATAGATAATAATTTTTTCATTTTTTCTCTTCCCTTCTATAAATCGCCTTTGTATACACTAATACATATACAATAAAAATTTATGCTTTAATATTAGTACAATGCGTTATAGAAGTCAACAAAAAAGACGAACTTTGTATACAAAATTGTATTATTGTTTATACAAAAAATATATTTTTCAATCTACATTCAAAAATAAAATAGAGCAATTGTTTTTTTTACATTTCATTTTGGTGTTTATATTAATTGGAAGACAACATAATTTTTTATTCTTTTTTAAGAAGAAACACAATACCGAAATATTGTGTTTCTGTTGATTTTATCGACTATTTTGATACATATTGGAATGTATATGGAACACCTACAGGTCTAATTACTAAACCTTTTACATCTTTATTTTGTAAAGTTGCAGTACCTTTTTCAAATACTGGGATGTAACATAAATCATCCATCATAATTTTTTCTGCATCAATCATTTCTTGCCAACGAGTATTAGCATCAGATTCATTAGCAACTTTATCCATTAATGCATCTAATTCACTGTTTGTATATTTACCGTAGTTGTTACCATTAGTAGAAATACCCATTGTTAAGTAAGTTGTAGGATCACCATAGTCAGGTCCCCAACGAGTTGTAGCTAAGTCATAATCACCATTTTTTTGTTTGTTGTAGATACGATCTTGTTTAGTAGTAGCTACCATTTCTACTTTAATACCATCTAATTTACTTAAAGCGTTTTGTAAATAAGTTGCAAATACATCCATTGGAGATTCATCTGTCCCATAAGTTAATCTTAAAGTAATTTCAGATTTTCCTAATTCTTTTAATCCTTCATCTAAAGCAGCTTGTGCAGCTTTTTTGTCATATGAAGTATATGTTGCAGCTTCATCACGGAAATCTTTTCCTTCTGGAGAAATTGATAATCCTGAAGGTACGAAACCTTTAGCAGCTTGTGAACCGTCTTTTAAAACATTTTCACATAAGTCTTTTCTGTTGATTGCTAGTGAGATTGCTTTTCTTACATTTAAGTTAGCTAAATCACTATTTTGGAAGTTTACTGAAATATAGAATAAGTAACCTTCATTAATTTGTTTGAATGAATCATCTTTTTTGTATTTATCAACTAAGTCTGAGTTGATTGGAGCAAAATCAGTTTCACCAGCTTCGAATGCTTGAGCAGCAACTTTTGGATCTTGAACTAATTTCATTACTAATTTGTCAATTTTAACTGTTTTAGCATCATAATATTTATCATTTTTTTCAAATTCAGCTACTGAACCTGGTTCCCAGTTTGTCATAGTGAAAGCACCATTTCCTAAAATAGTTTTAGCACTCTTACCATATTTATCACCTTGTTTTTCACAGAACTTTTCATTAATTGGATAGAAACATGGGAATGACATTAATTCATCAAAGAATGAAACACGAGTAGTTGTAGTAACTTCTAATGTTTTATCATCGATAGCTTTAACACCCATTGCATCTAAATCTGCATCTGTAATATCTTCTTCATTGTCAATTTTATCTGACATTTCTTGTGCCCCTACAATACTTGCAATACCATCACAGAACATGTAGTAATATTGACCTTTCTTTTGGAAGATTCTATGCCAAGCATAAACGAAATCATTTGCAGTAACAGGATCACCGTTAGCCCATTTTGCATCTTTTCTGATTTTGTAAGTATGAGTTAACCCGTCATCTGAAACTTCAGAAGATGAAGCAACACCATTTACGACATTACCTTTCTTATCTGTTTTCATAAGCCCATCAATAACAGCATGCATTGCTGTAAATGAGCATCCGTCATCGGCATCTGATGAATCTAAGTTTTTGATATCTAATTCACTTGAGAAAGTGTAAGTAGATGAATCTCCTCCTGATCCCCCACAACCAGCAAGAGTTAGAGCCATCATAGCACAAAGCACCATTGATAATAGTTTTTTCATATTCTCTCTTCCCTTCTTAAATTATCTTTTGTGCAATAAATCGACATATTGTATACAATCTATCGATTTATTAACATCATCATAGTTTATATAGGTTTAAAAGTCAATAGTTTTTTGTATATTTGTATACAATGTATTTAATTTATTAATGTTATATTTTTTTCAATACATAATAAAAACATAACACATTTTACTGTATTATGTTTTCTTAAAATTATTCTGTTTTTTCTACATATTCAAAAGAAATTATACGACATGGTTTAATCACAAGATTTTTTACCTTCATATTTTGTAAAGTAGCAGCTCCTTTTTCAAAAACAGGAATACACGCATAATCATCTAATAATATCTTTTCTGCATTCTTCATTTCTTGCCAGCGCTTTTCAACATCTGATTCAACACCGACTTGATTTACAAGTTGATCATACTCACTATTTGCCCACTTGCCATAGTTATTACTATTCGTTGATAAAGCAATTGTTAGATATGTTGTTGGATCTCCATAATCCGGTCCCCAACGTGTTACAGCTAAATCAAAATCACCATTTTTTTGTTTGTTGTAGATACGATCTTGTTTAGTAGTAGCTACCATTTCTACTTTAATACCATCTAATTTACTTAAAGCATTTTGTAAATAAGTTGCAAATACATCCATTGGTGATTTATCTGTACCATAAGTAATTCTTAATGTAATTTCAGATTTTCCTAATTCTTTTAACCCTTCATTCAACAAATCTTGAGCTTGCGCCTTATCATAAAACGTAAAATCACCAGAATCTTTTCTAAAATCTACACCACATGGGCTTGTAGCTAAGCCTGAAGGAATAAATCCTTTAACAACTTGTGAACCATCTTTTAAAACATTTTCACATAAATATTTTCTATTAATAGCATATGAAATGGCTTTTCTTACATTTAAATTTGCAAGATCTTCATTTTTAAAATTTATTGAGATATAAAATAAAAAACCATCATAAACTTGTTTAAAAGAGTCATATTCTTTATATTTATCAACTAAATCAGAATTAATTGGCGCATAATCTGTTTCACCTGCTTCAAAAGCTTGTGCAGCTACTTTAGGTTCTTGGACAAGTTTCATCACAAGTCTTTGAAGTTTTACATGTTTTTGATCATAATAGTTTTCATTTTTTTTAAATTCAGCTACTGATCCAGGTTCCAAATTAATCATCTTAAAAGCTCCATTACCTAAAATTGTTTTAGCACTTTTACCATATTTACTTCCTTGTTTTTCAGCAAATTTTTCATTAATTGGATAGAATGGTGGAAAAGCAAGCAATTCATCTAAAAACGAAACGCGTACTGTTGTTTTTACTTCTAATGTATAACCATCCAATGCTTTTACACCCATAGAATTTAAATCATCATCTGTAAGTTCTTCACCAGCGTCAATTTTATCTGATAATTCTTGTGCACCTTGAATGCTTGCTATACCATCTGCAAACATATAATAATAACTGCCTTTTTTCTTAAAGATTCTTTGCCATGCATAAACAAAATCATGAGCTGTTACAAGATCACCATTATCCCATCTTACATCTTTTCTAAGTTTATAAGTATGAACTAATCCATCTTCTGAAACTTCTTCACTTTTCGCAATACCATACGTAATATTTCCTTTTTTATCTGTTTTCATCAACCCATCAATAACAGCATGGATAGCACGCAATGGACATTGATCATCAGCATCTGATGAATCTAAGTTTTTGATATCCAATTCACTTGAATACGTATAAGTCGAAATGTCATCTCCACTTGATCCACCACATCATGTTAATGTTAAAACCATTAAACAATATAAAAAAATGAAAGTATTTTTTCATATTTCCTTTCTCCTTTTTTATCTTTTCCTTCAACCATATCCCATTTTCACACACCGTCAACAAAATTATGTATCCGCTTCCATTTTTTATTAAAAAAAGAAGTAGATTTCTCTACTTCATTATTTTACTACACTCATGGCAAGAGCTAAAGCTCCAACAACCCCTGCATTATCCCCTAATCCTGGATAAACGATATAATCTTTAATTTTATCAGTAGTCACTTCTTCTTTTTGAATATAACCATTTAAGAATTCTTGAGTATATTTATGAATCATTGGGAAAAGTTGTTTTTGATGCATAACACCACCACCAAGAATAATTTTCTTAGGTGAAAGAGTTAAAATATAATTTGCCATCGCTTGTCCAATATAATAAGCTTCTAAATCCCATGCTGGATGATCTTCTGGAAGTTCACTTCCTTTTACTCCCCATCTTGCTTCAATAGCAGGACCAGCAGCTAAACCTTCAAAACATGTTCCATGATATGGACATTTACCTGAATATGTGTCATCTTCTCTTACAATCATTTTCATATGTCCCATTTCTGGATGAAGTAACCCGTGTACAAGTTTACCACCAACAACGGCTCCTCCACCAATTCCTGTTCCAATTGTAAGATAAAGGGCACTGTCTAATCCTTTTGCCACACCAAATGTTGCTTCGCCTAAAGCAGCCCCATTGACATCTGTATCAAAAGCCATAGGAATATCATATCTTTCTTTTAAAGCACCCATAATATTATAATTGTTCCATCCTGGTTTAGGTGTTGTTGTAATATAACCATAAGTTGGACTTGTAAGATCTGGATCAATCGGTCCAAAGCTTCCTACACCTAATGCTTCAATTTCTTTTCCATCAAAGAATTTAAAAACATTTTCCATTGTTTTTTCAGGTGCTTCTGTAGGAAATGATTCTCTTTCTAAAACTTCTCCTTTTTCATTTCCAATACAAACTACAAATTTAGTTCCACCTGCTTCAATTGCTCCTAATTTCATTATTATAATCTCCTTTTTTTCCTTTACTCTTATTTTAAACAACTCTAATTATAAAGTAAATATGCAATTATAAATTGAAAAAGAGTTACATGATTTAGATGATAAATCTAAATTCATGAACTCTTTTTTCATTAATTATCTAAATAACGTGTATAACGATCTACATGTAATAATCTTTTTGCATTTTCTACACGTTCTTTAACTGGAGGTTTAATTCCTTCTAATTGATATGGAATATTCAATTCCTCCCATTTAAATACACCTAAAGTATGATAAGGAAGAATTTCAACACGATAAACATTTGAAAGTGTAGAAATAAAATGATCTAATTCAATTAAATCTTCATCATAGTCACTTCTTTCAGGAACAAGAACATGTCTAATCCAAATTGGTTTATCAATTTCAGATAAATATCTTGCCATATCAAGAATATTTTCATTACTTCTTCCTGTTAAAAGCTGATGTCTTTCATTATTAATTTCTTTAATATCTACAAGTAATAAATCTGTATACTCCATAAGTTCATTAAACTTAGAAAAGAAAGGTTCTTCTCTCGTGAAACATCCTCCACTGGTATCAATACACGTATTAATTCCTTCTTTTTTAGCAAGTTTAAATAACTCTAAAACAAAATCGATTTGAGCTAAAGGTTCTCCACCACTAATCGTAATGCCCCCTTTTTTACCCCAATATGTTTTGTATTTCATTGCTTGTTGAAGCGCTTTTTCAGGAGTATATTCTTCGTATTTCTTTGAACCCCATGTATCAGGATTATGACAAAATTGACATCTTAAAGGACATCCATGTAAGAAATAAATATAACGTACTCCTGGACCATCGACTGATCCAAAGCTTTCTATTGAATGAATTCTACCAATTGTTTCCATTTTTCCTCCGTAACAAAACAACCTCATAAGAGGTTGTTTTCATTATTTGATTAAGTTATTGATTACATATGTTCATGACAAGTTCTTGCGATAACGTCTAATTGTTGTTCACGAGTTAAGTCAATGAATTTAACAGCATATCCAGATACACGAATTGTGAAGTTTGCATATTCTTCTTTTTCTGGATGTTCCATAGCATCAATTAATTTTTCAGTTCCAAATACGTTAACATTTAAGTGATGAGCACCTTGTTCAAAATATCCATCCATAACTTGTACTAAGTTATTAACTCTTTCACCTTCATCATGTCCTAAAGCATCTGGGTTGATTGTTTGAGTATTAGAAATACCATCTAATGCCCATTCATATGGTAATTTAGCAACTGAGTTTAATGAAGCTAATAAACCATTTTGTTCTGCACCATAAGATGGGTTAGCACCTGGTGATAATGGTTCACCTGCTTTACGTCCATCAGGTAATGAACCTGTAGCTTTACCATAAACAACGTTTGAAGTGATTGTTAAGATAGAAGTTGTTGGTTCTGAATCTCTATAAGTATGATGTTTTTTGATTTTAGCTAAGAATTCACCTAATAACCATACAGCGATATCATCAGCACGATCATCATCGTTACCATATCTTGGGAAGTCACCTTCAACTTCATAATCTACTACGATACCATCTTCATCTCTGATTGTTTTAACTTTAGCATATTTGATTGCGCTTAATGAATCTACTACATGTGAGAATCCAGCAATACCAGTTGCGAAAGTACGTTTTAGATCAGTATCAATTAATGACATTTGTGCAGCTTCATAATAATATTTATCATGCATATATTGAATTAAGTTTAATGTATTAACATAAAGATCTGCTAACCATTCCATCATTTGGTCATAACGTTCCATAACTTCATCATAGTCTAAGTATTCAGAAGTAATTGGACGATATTTTGGAGCCACTTGATCTTTAGTTTTTTCATCAATACCACCATTGATAGCATATGTTAAACATTTAGCTAAGTTAGCACGTGCACCAAAGAATTGCATTTCTTTACCAGTTTGAGTAGCTGATACACAACAACAAATTGAGTAATCATCTCCCCATACAGGACGCATTACATCATCATTTTCATATTGGATTGAGCTAGTATCTACTGAGATTTTAGCAGCAAAACGTTTGAAGTTTTCTGGTAATGCTTTTGTATATAATACAGTTAAGTTTGGTTCTGGTGAAGGACCCATATTTTCTAATGTGTGTAAGAAACGGAAACAGTTTTTAGTAACCATTGAACGTCCATCAGTTCCTAAACCTGCAACTTCAAGTGTAGCCCATACTGGGTCACCAGAGAATAATTGGTTGTAAGAAGGAATACGAGCAAATTTAACCATTCTACATTTCATAACGAAATGGTCTACTAATTCTTGTGCTTCTTCTTCTGTTAATGTTCCGTTAGCTAAATCTCTTTCTACATAGATATCTAAGAAAGTAGAAATACGTCCAACTGACATTGCAGCACCATTTTGAGTTTTGATTGCAGCTAAATATCCAAAGTATAACCATTGGAATGCTTCATGAGCATTTTTAGCTGGTTTAGAAATGTCATATCCGTAGATAGCAGCCATTTCTTTCATACCTTTTAATGCTTTTACTTGTTCAGCAATTTCTTCTCTTTTACGAATAATGTCTTCAGTCATTGATCCACTACCACAATGATTGAAATCATTTACTTTTTGTTCAATTAAGAAATCAACACCATATAAAGCAACACGACGATAGTCACCAACAATACGTCCACGTCCGTATGTATCAGGTAAACCTGTAATTACTTTATTATGACGAGCTTTTTTAATTTCTGGTGTATAAACATCAAATACTGCTTGGTTATGTGTTTTATGATATTTTGTGAAAATTTCATGTAATTTTTCATCTGGTTCATATCCATAAGTTGCAGCAGCTTGTTCTGCCATTTTGATACCACCATAAGGCATGAAAGCTCTTTTTAAAGGTTTGTCAGTTTGTAAACCAACAACTTTTTCTAAATCTTTCATTTCTTCATCGATATATCCAGGACCATAAGCAGTAAGTCCACTTACTACTTTAGTTTCACATTCTAATACTCCACCTTTAGCTCTTTCTTCTTTTTGTAATTTTTGAAGTTTTCCCCAAAGTTTATTAGTAGCATCTGTAGGACCAGCTAAAAATGATTCATCTCCATCATAAGGTTTATAGTTATCTTGAATGAATTGACGAGTGTTTACTTCTTCTTTCCAAAGTCTTCCTTTAAATCCGTTCCATTCTTCATTGAATTTATCTGTTAAAGCCATTTTGTTTATTTCCTCCTAAATCAAAATTCCTTCATAATTATAGCACTTACATTTTGCATAGACAACAAAAACTTAAAGAAAATGATGAGCGCTTACATAATTACTTTACAAGTTTAGTATAACAGGAATCATTCCTAAAATCCAATCATATGCTCTTATAAATAATATTTATTTTTTCCTAGCTTTTCTAATTGATTTAGTATATAGTTTACGTAGACATTTTAGGAGGCTTTTTTATGACATTAACAAACCAAGCTTTATCAAGCGCTGCTGATAAAGATTTAGAATTATCAAAACAAGTATGTCGCGAAGCAGTAAATGAAGTAATTGAGAAAAATCATTTAACATTATCTCCACAATTTACGCAAAATCTCGTTGTACATCTTGCAATTGCAATACTTAGAATCAAAACAAACAATTACATTCCTTTAAGTCAAGGACAAATCACATCATATAAAGCAAACACTAACTATGATTCAGCAGTTGAAATTTGTAATATTCTTAGTAAAAAATTTGATATTGAATTTCCAGAATCAGAATTAGCACTTATTTCAATGTACCTATCTAAAAATAACGTATTAGATGTTGAATTTAATGCTGGTGTTAATTTATTAGATGATGAAATTATTGATGTTCTACAAAACACTTTAGATTCTTTATTTAAACAAAAAGGTATAGATTTAAGAAATAATGAAAAATTACTTGTTTCTTTAGGATTACATTTAACACCTGCACTTGATCGATTATTAGATGATAGTCAAATCGAAAATCCTTTAACTGCAAAGATTAAAGAAAGACATCCTAAAGAATTTGCAATGGCAGAAATCTTAAATGACGCTATTGAATCTATTTATCATAAAAGATTTACTGAAGATGAAGTGGCATATTTTGCATTACACTTTATTGTTTCAGCAAGACAAAAATAGAAGTTCACATTGAACTTCTATTTTTTTATAAATATTTACCTGTAATACTCTTTATATTATTTTTTATTTCTTCAACACTACCAGTAGCTACAATCATTCCACCATCTCGACCACCACCTGGCCCCATATCAATTATATAATCCGCATTTTTCATCACATCACGATCATGTTCAATGACGACGACTGTCGCACCTTGATCTACAAGTGATTGAAAAACTTTAACTAATATTTGAACATCTAAAGGATGTAATCCAATCGTAGGTTCATCAAAGATAAAAATTGAATCATTTTGAGACTTACTCATTTCACTTGCAAGTTTTAAACGTTGTGCCTCTCCACCAGATAAACTTGGTGTTTCCTCACCCAATGTCAAATATCCTAAACCTAAGTTTTCTAATACTTCCAGTTTTCGATAAACACCTTTTAAATCTTGACAAGCTTCTTTAGCAAAACTCACATCCATTTCCATCAATTCAGGTAAAGAATACTCTTTCTCTTTTGACGTTTTATATTTAATAAAATAACTTTCTTTATTATATCTAGAACCATGACAATCAGGACAAGTCACCTGAACATCTGGCAAGAATTGTACATCCAAACTTAATGTCCCTGTTCCATCACAAGTTGGACATCTAAGCTTTCCTGTATTATAAGAAAAATCTCCTGCTTTATACCCCTTAGACTTAGCGCTTTCTGTTTTGGCAAATCTTTTTCTAAGTTCATCATGAACATTAATATAAGTAGCAACAGTCGAACGAATATTAATACCAATAGGTGAAGCATCAATCAGTTTAATATGTTCTATTCCTTCCATTTGAACATCTTTAATATGATCAGGTAATGATGAGTCATTGATTTTAGTTTGAATCGCTGGTAACAAGCTTTCTAGAATCATCGTTGTTTTTCCAGAACCTGACACTCCTGTAACAACCGTTAATTTTCCTTTAGGAATATCTACTTCTAAAGGATGGACTGTATGTATTTGATTTGTTGAAAGATGAATTTTTCCAAATTCAAATAGTTGTTCAATTGGAGATATTGGACGCATTTTTTCATCATAATGATTTGTAAGGAATGGCCCAATCATTGACTTTTTATCATTTTTAATTTGTTCTATTGTTCCTTCCGTAAAAACATAACCTCCATTTTTTCCTGCTTCTGGTCCCATTTCAATGAGCCAATTCGCTTCTTTAATAATTTCAGTATCATGATCTACTAATAAAATAGAATTTCCATCATGAATTAAATCATTCATGACTCCTATAAGTCCATAAATATTAGAAGGATGTAATCCAATAGAAGGTTCATCTAAAACATAGAGAATACCTGTTGTACGATTTCTTACTGCTCTAGCAAGTTGCATACGTTGTCTTTCTCCTGTTGAAAGTGTAGAAGCAGCTCTATCTAAAGAAAGATAGCCCAATCCTAAATCTAACAGCCTTTTAGAAACATCTAAAAACGAATCACAGATTTCACGAGCCATTGGCTTCATTTCATCAGGCATTGAATCTGGAATACCTCTTACCCATTCTACTAAATCATTTAATGGCATTTGACAAGCTTTATCTAAACCAATTCCTCTAATCAAAGGTTTTCTTGCTTCTTTTGATAAACGTGTTCCCTGACATTCTGGACAAATTTCTTCTTTTAAAAACTTTTCAACTCTTTTCATTCCTTTATCATCTTTAACTTTTGATAAAGCATTTTCTACTGTATAAGTTGCATTAAAATAAGTAAAATCCATTTCTCCTGCATGATCTGTATTTTTAGCCTTATAAAAAATATGTTTCTTTTCCGCCGGTCCATAATAAACAATATTTTTTTCTTCATCAGTTAATTGATTAAAAGGCACATCTGTTCTTACTCCCATAGCACGACAAACATCTGTCATCAAAGTCCACATTAATGAGTTCCATGGAACGACTGCTCCTTCATCTATGGTAAGTGTTTTATCAGGAACAAGCGAATCAATATCAACAGTTCTAACAATTCCTGTTCCACCACATTTAAGACAAGCTCCTTGACTATTAAAAGCTAACTCTTCAGCACTTGGTGCATGTATTTTTTCTTTACAAATTGGACAGATGATTTCTTTTTCAGACGCCACATTTAAAGTTGGTTCAATATAATGGCCATTTTTACAACAATGCTTAGCAAGACGTGAATACATGAGTCTTAAACTATTTAAAAGTTCTGTCCCTGTTCCAAACGTACTACGAATACCTGGAACAGCTGGTCGTTGGTGAAGTGCTAAAGCCGCAGGAACATAAAGAACTTCATCTACTTGTGCCTTCGTAGCACTCGTCATACGCCTTCTTGTATAAGTTGATAAAGATTCTAAGTATCTTCTTGAACCCTCACTATAAAGAACACCCATGGCTAGTGATGATTTTCCTGACCCTGAAACACCTGTAATAGCAACTATTTGATTTAATGGTATATCAACATTGATATTTTTTAAGTTATGTACTTTTGCACCTCTTACTTTTATTTTCTTTGGTGTATTTCCCATATAATCCCTCATTTCTTCTTTAGTTATATATTATTTTTGGAATAAAAAAGTAAATGATATTCATTTCGAATACCATTTACATATTTTTCATTTTATACCTATATTTTGTAAATAACATTAAAAAATTAAAATTACATCCAACTTATTTTTTAACTAAAGAACATCCTGCACTTGTTCCAATACGATCAGCTCCAGCAGCAACGATTTTCACCATATCTTCAGGTGTTCTAACACCACCTGCAGCTTTTACTTTTGCTTTTCCATGAACAGCTTCTTTCATGATTCTAACATCTTCAATTGTAGCCCCTCTTGTTGAAAAACCAGTACTTGTTTTTACATAATCAGCTTTTGCTTCTACGCATAATTCACATGCTTTTTTAATTTCATCTTCTGTAAGTAAACAAGTTTCTAAAATAACTTTTACTAATGTTCCATTAGCAGCTTCAACTACCGCTTTAACATCATCTCTTACTAAATCATAATTTTTATCTTTTAAAGCTCCGATATTCATTACCATATCAATTTCATCAGCCCCATTAGCAATCGCATCTTTTGTTTCAAATGCTTTCACTGCACTTGTATTAGCTCCTAATGGAAAACCAATAACTGTACATACGTTGACATCACTATCTTTTAGATAGTCTGCACAATAAGCAACATGGCATGGATTAATACAAACACTTGCAAAACCATATTCCATTGCTTCATCACAAATTCTTTTAACTGTTTCTAAAGGTGTATCTGCTTTTAAAACAGTATGATCAATCATTTTGTTGTAGTTCATTTTCTCCTTCTCCTTCGTATACTCTTTTAATAGCTTTTAATGCTATCGCTTTATCTCCTTCATACTCTCTTTGACCAACTTCTAAGGCAATAAATTTTTCATGACCTTTTCCTAATAATAAAACAACATCTCCTGGACTTGCCTGTTCAATAGCTTGTTCTACAGCCACTGCACGATTAGGAATGATAATACTTGGAATATCTGTAATTTCACTTTGGATTTCTTTACAAATTTCCTCAATATTTTCTCCTCGATCATCTAATTCAGTCAAAATCACATGATCTAAATATCTATTGGCCAATGCTCCTATTTTCTTTCTTCTTGCCATATGTCTTTTACTTGGTGCTCCTAAAACAGCAATAATATTTCCTCTAGAAACACGATCTGCAAATTTAAAAACATTTTCAAAATCTTTTGTATGACAACAATAATCGACAATAATCGTAATTTTATGTTTATTAGGAATAAGCTCCATTCTTCCATTAACTGGTTTTAAATCACTAATGGCTTCAATGATCATGCGATCATCAAATCCTAAACCAACAAGTACTCCTACCGTTGCTAGAACATTATAAATATTAAAATCAGCAATTGTTGGACAAACAATATGATATAGATTCCCTTTTAATGAAAGATCAAATTCACTATGATCAATATAAAGTTCTATATTTTTAGCCATAATTTCACTTTCATTTTTAATACCATAAGTCATAATTCTTGCTTTCGTAGCTGCTTTAAATTCAGCAAAAACTTCTTCATCTTTATTTAAAACAGCAATCGAATTTGTAGATAACATTGAAAATAATTTTTTCTTACTTTCAATATATTGTCTTCTAGTTCCATGAAAATCTAAATGTTCATCAGAAATATTTGTTAAAACAGCAATATTAAAATCGACTGCATCAATTCTTTTAAGTGCCAAACCATGACTACTTGCTTCCATGGCAACAACCTTAACACCACGTCTTGCCATATCAAACAATTTCTTTTGTACATATAAAGTTTCTGGTGTCGTATAAGGGCACTGTTCTTCTACCCCATCATACTCTAAAGAAATTGTTCCCATGTAAGCTGCTTTACAATAATGGTCCATCACACTTTTAACCATTGAAGCAACAACTGTTTTACCACTTGTTCCAGTCACTCCAACAACACGCATTTTCTTACTTGGATAATCATAGAATACATTAGAAACTCTATTTAATTCATCTAAAGCATCTGCTACCTTAATATAAATAATGCCTGGTTGTTTTTCTATATCCTTGCTATGAACAATAACTTTTGCTCCTTGAAAAATAGCATCATCTACATACCGATGTCCATCTACACTCAATCCTTCAATACAAAAGAATATAGAATAGGGTTTTACATATCTTGAATCACTATGAATTGAATATATTTTCATATCATTATCAATATCAAACAACTCATTTAATCGTTTCATTATACCACTCTTCCAATTAACATTTCATCATATGAATCAATTATAACATTCTTCAATTGTCCTATCAATTGTTCATCACTTTGTACTTTTATAAGTAAATAATTATCTCCATGTCCCACATAATATCCATGATCTTCTTTTTCAAAAAGAACTCTTAAAGTTTTACCAATTTGAGATTTTGCATAATTTTCATTTAATTCATGAGAAAGTGCAATCAAACGATTAACTCTTTCATGTTTAATTTTTTCATCAACTTGTACCATGCGAGCTGCAGGTGTTCCTTTACGCATAGAATAAGGGAAAACATGAAGTTGTGTATATCCTACTTTTTTAATAAATTCATAAGTTTTTTCAAACTCTTCTTCGCTTTCTCCAGGAAAACCAACAATGACATCTGTTGTAAAAACAATATCAGGAATCAATCTTCTAATTTTTGATAATTTTTCATAATATTGTTCACAATTATATTTTCTATTCATACGTTTAAGTGTTTCATCGCATCCAGCTTGAAGCGGTACATGTAAATGATCCACAATAATTTTAGATTTTGAAATTAAATCAATAATATCATCAGTAATTTGACTTGTTTCAATAGAAGAAATACGAAGTCTCTTTAATCCTTCTATTTTTGTTAAATCTACTAATAAATCATAAAAACTATAATTTTCTAAATCTTCACCATATCCTGCTGTATGAATCCCTGTTAAAACAATTTCTACATATCCTTTAGCTACTAATTCCTTTGCTTGTTTAATAACACTTTCTGGTTTTCTAGATCGCACTCTTCCTCTAGCATAAGGAATAATACAGTATGTACAAAAATTATTACATCCATCTTGAATCTTTAAATAAGCTCTTGTATGTAAAAAACGATCAATATTTAAATCTTCAAATTTTCTTAATTGTTTAACTTCAGAAACTTTCACAATTCTTTCATGTGTTTGTTGATACTTTTCTACTAAATCAACAATTTCATTTCTAAATTGTGTCCCTAAAATGATACTTACACCTTCAATTGCTTCAATATCTTGAGGTGCTACTTGACTATAACATCCAACAACACAAACGGTTGCTTGAGGATTTTTACGAATTGCTTTGCGTATCATTTGACGAGATTTACTATCTCCTGTATTTGTGACAGTACATGTATTAACAACATAAACATCTGCCACTTCTTTAAAATCAACTTCTTCATATCCTGCTTCTTCAAACATATTTAACATTGCTTGAGATTCATAGGAATTAACTTTACATCCTAATGTATGGAATGCAACTTTCATTCTTTCACCTACTTTAATTTTTTCATAATTTTTTTATGTACTTTATCACTTAAATAATTTAATTCATGTAATTGATTTATAAATTGTTGAGGTTGTTTATAATAAGTCATAACTTCTCTTATATCATCTAAAGATGTATTTCCTTGGAAATATTTATCAACTATTGGAAAACTATCTACTAAACCATATTCTTTCTTATCAAAAATATAGATTTTCTTTAAACCATCATAATAATAATATTCATAATTTTCATCTTCAGCTATTCCTTTTAAAGAAGAAAAAGCAGAACGTAATACTTTTAAACCATAAAGTTGATAAGGAATTTCTATATTTCTTTGATAATTTTTAACATACAATTGATGTTGTTTTAATGTTAATAACATATAATTATTTAAATATCTTTCATTTATAAAAGGTTCTAAATAAGGAATTAAAATAATTTGTTGATCAGCTTTCATGAGTTTTAAATTTTTTAACGTTTCACTAATAATACTATTAAACATTTTTTGTTTTTCTTCATAATTTAAATATTGAATAGCATCTTGTGTCTCATAAACAAATTTCTTATATTCCCCTTCTATTTTTGTCTTATTATAAATACCATTTAAAATCACTTCATATTTAAACATTTCTTCTTCATTTGTCATTTTAAAAGCAAAACCATCTTCAAGAAAAGTATCTTTTTGTCCTTCAATAAGACGAAACAAATCACATTTTTTTAATTTTAACTCTACCCCATATTTCTTTAATAATTTAATCATTTTGTAAGCTCCCTTGAATAACCAATGACGCTCATTAAATAAAGTGGTGCTGTTTCACTTCTTAAAATACGGTTACCTAATGAACAACATTTAACACCCATCTCATTTAATTCTTGAATTTCACTTTCATCAAAGCCACCTTCACAACCAACAATAATCAATAATTGATCTCCTGCTTTTAATTGTTGTAAAGTATGAAATAATTCACCATGTTCATGTTGTTTAGCAGTTTCTTCATAAGCCACTAAATTATAATCTTTTAAATAGGGTTTTAATTCTTTAATTGTTTTTACTTCTTCTATTGAAGGTATTCTATTTCTTCCTGATTGTTCACTTGCTTCTTTTAATATTTTTTGATAGCGGGGCAGTTTTTTATTGAATTTGTCTTTAGTAAGTTTAACAACACATCTTTTAGAACTTAATGGAATAATGTGATGAACTCCTAACTCACAAGCTTTTTGTAAAACAAATTCAAATTTATCTCCTTTAGGTAAAGCATAAACAAGTGTAACTTCTACATCTAATTCATTATTAATATCTAATTTTTCAATTGGTAAAATTGTACCTTCTTGAACATTTTCAATTGAACATAAATATTGAATATGTTTTAAGTCTACACAAATAATTTGATCACCATTTTTATTACGCATTACTTTTTCTATATGATGTTGATCACTACTTTCTATTTTGAAAGATTTATTTAATTCGATATTTTCATTTATAAAATATTTTTGCATCGTCTTTCACCCCAACATATTCTAGCATAATATTTCCCCAAGAAAAAACAATTTTACATTTTTATTTATATTCCTACAATTTCAAAAAGAAAAGTACGATTTCTCGTACTTAATTAGTTATTATTTTCTTTCTAAATACAAAATAGTTTTATAAAAAAAGAAGTAGCTTTTATACTACTTCCTTATTGAGCTTTTAAAACAAATCCATCTTGATAATCAACTTCTACATGTTGTCCTTGATGAACTGTTCCTTTAATAATTTCTTTAGCAAGTTTTGTTTCAATTTGAGATTGAATAAATCTCTTTAATGGTCTTGCTCCATAGATTGGATCAAATCCTTCTTCTTGAATCATTTGATAAGCTTGATCAGTTAAAGAAATTGTAATCTTTTTATCTTGTAAACGATGAACTAATTGACCAATAAATTTATCAATGATTTTTCTTACTACAGAACCATCTAATGAATTGAACATAACAATTTCATCAATACGATTTAAAAATTCTGGTTTAAAGTGCACTTTTAATTCTTCTTTTACAAGTTTTCTGTTTTCTTCATTATTACCTTCTAATAAATATTGAGAACCAATATTACTTGTCATAATAATAATTGTATTTTTAAAGCTCACTGTATTTCCTTTACTATCTGTAATACGACCATCGTCTAAAACTTGAAGTAGGATATTAAATACATCTGGATGTGCTTTTTCAATTTCATCCAATAATACAATACTATAAGGATGACGTCTTACTGCTTCTGTTAATTGTCCTCCTTCTTCATAACCTACATATCCTGGTGGAGCACCTACTAAACGTGAGACACTAAATTTTTCCATATATTCAGACATATCAATACGTACAATATTCTTTTCAGTGTCAAATAATTGTTCAGCCAATGCTTTAGCCACTTCTGTTTTACCAACCCCAGTTGGACCTAAGAATAAGAAGGAACCAATTGGTTTTTCTTCATCATTGATACCAGCACGACTACGTAAGATAGCATCTGTTACTTTAGTGATTGCATCATCTTGACCAATAACACGTACTTTTAATGTATCATCTAAGGCTAAAAGTTTTTCTCTTTCAGAAGCCATTAATTTATTCATTGGAATACCTGTCCATCTTGAAATAACTTCTGAGACATTATCAACAGTTACTTTTTCTTGAAGTAAAGCATCATCCGATTCTTTTGCTTCAAGATCAGCAATTTCTTTGGTGATTTTTGGAATATCACCATATTGAAGTTTAGAAGCTTCTTGTAAATTACCTTCTTGCATATATTTATCTTGTAAAGCTACAAGTTTATTTTTTTGATTCTTTAATTCTTTAATATGATCTAATGAAGACTTTTCTTCTTTCCATTTTGCTTTTAATGCTGTTTCTTGTTCAGTTAAAGAAGCAATACGTTCTTTAATATCATTTAAACGTTTTACATTATCTTCATTACTATCTTCTTTTTCAATAGAAATTCTTTCCATTTCTAATCGATTCTTTTCACGTGTAATACCATCTAATTCTTCTGGTAAAGAATCAATTTCCATACGAATAGAAGCACAAGCTTCATCAATTAAATCAATTGCTTTATCTGGTAAGAAACGATCGGTAATATATCTTTGTGATAAATTAACAGCACCAATAATAGCACTATCATTGATTTTAACCCCATGATGTCTTTCAAAAGAATCTTTTAAACCACGTAAGATAGCAATACTATCATCAATTGTTGGTTCATCAACTTGTACCTTTTGGAAACGTCTTTCAAGAGCCGCATCTTTTTCAATATATTGTCTATATTCATCTAGGGTTGTTGCTCCAATACAATGAAGTTCACCACGAGCTAACATTGGTTTTAATAAGTTAGCGGCATCCATCGCACCATCTGTTTTACCAGCACCTACTAATTGATGGATTTCATCAATAAATAAGATGATATTTCCATTTGCTTTTTTAATTTCACCTAAAACAGCTTTCAATCTTTCTTCAAATTCACCACGATATTTAGCACCTGCTACAAGTGAACCTAAGTCAAGTTCATATAAAGTTTTATTTTGTAAAGAAATTGGTACATCATTTTTATAAATACGCCATGCCAATCCTTCAACGATGGCTGTTTTACCAACACCTGGTTCACCAATTAAAATTGGATTATTTTTTGTTTTACGTGACAAGATTTGAATCACACGACGAATTTCATCATCACGCCCAATAACTGGATCTAATTTTCCATTTTCCACATCTTTTGTTAAGTCACGTCCATATTTTTCTAATACTTCATAAGTATTTTCTGGATTTGGATTATCTACCATATGATCACCCCGCATTTCTAAAATTACCTTTTTTGTATCCTTTTTATTCATACCTTCTTGGTTCAATAAATCTTTGATCCAATTTTCATTTATTTCAAATAATGCCATAATGACATGTTCTACTGACATATATTCATCTTTAAACGATGTCATTTGATTATTTGCTTTTGCAAGTAAATCATTTAAGCTATAGCTTATTCTCATGCTATTGACATCAATATTTTCAAGTGTCGGCTTTTGTTGAAACCTTTGTTCTAATACTTGAATGAAATGATTTTTATCTTTATTTAGCTTAGATAACACCCTTGGAAAAATACCACTACTATCATTCAATAAAACATACAATACATGTTCAATGTCAATTACTTGATGCTTATAACTTAATGCTAATTGACTTGCTTTTTGAATTGCCTCTTGCATCTTGGCTGTAAATTTTTCGATATCCATGTTATCACTCTCCTTTAGCACTCCTTTATCCCTAGTGCTAATTTTATTATATTCATATTTTTAGCACTGTCAACACTAAAGTGCTAAAAAATAAAATTTATTATAAAAAAAGTGAAACATGATTTCCCTTTTAATGAAGTAATTTCATAACATCTTCTTCACTATTAATATTAAGAATATTAACTGCTAATTCATCTAATTGTTCAATGCTTATATTTGATAATTGTTCTTCTAGAATTTTTGATAAACTTCCTAGTTTTACTTTTAAAAGTGTTTCTAAAGTACTAAGTTTTCCAGTCTCAAAATACCGACTTTTAATGTTTCTAATGCTTGCACAAGCGTACTAATAAATGTACTTTCATCAACGTCAAGAGGTAAAGCATTTTTCGCAAATTCACATTCTATAAGATAACTAGCTTGTTTAAAGATTTCATCTGTTTTTTCAATTCCAAAATTCTTAAATAAAACATCATTCATACAATATTCTAACAATCAATAAACAAGTACAAGCATTTCTTCTCCTAAATGTTCTCTTCCTTTTTTAATATTTCCTAATTTCTTCAATTCAAATTTATAATGGCTTTCAGGAGATACTTCAAATATATTTTTCATACTTATCCTCCAAACATCTAAATATATATATTTATTTTTATTGTATCATTATAATTTCAAATTACAATTTGTAAGAATTGATATGATAAAAATTAACATAATCAATAATTTATATCTTGTTCCTTTATATTAGTGATATAATACATAAAAAAGGAGGATTTTTATGAATAATATAACAATAAGTGAATCTATTAAATATATTGGGGTTGATGATACAACACTTGATCTTTTTGAAAGTCAATATATTGTACCTCATGGGGTTAGTTATAACTCTTATCTTATTTTAGATGAAAAGATTGCAGTTATGGATACAGTTGATGCAAGAAAGACAAAAGAATGGTTTGATAATTTAGATAAGGAATTAAAGGAACGTGTTCCTGATTATTTGATTGTTTCTCATTTAGAGCCTGATCATTCCGCAAATATTCAATTATTTACAGAAAAGTATAAAGAAGCAAAACTTGTTTTAAGTGCCAAAGCAAAAGCGATGCTTCCTCAATTTTTTAATATTGAAGGATTAGATGAAAGATGTATTGTGGTTAAAGAAGGAGAAGAATTAGATTTAGGAAATCATCATTTAAAATTCATCATGGCGCCAATGGTTCATTGGCCAGAAGTCATGGTAGAATATGAAACAACTGAAAAAGTGTTATTTTCAGCAGACGGCTTTGGTAAATTTGGGGCTTTATCACATGATGAAGATTGGGCTTGTGAAGCAAGACGTTATTATTTTAATATTGTTGGTAAATATGGTGCTCCTGTACAAGCTTTATTAAAAAAAGCCAGCACTTTAGATATTAAAATGATTTGTCCTTTACATGGTCCTATTTTAAAAGATAATTTAGGATATTATATTGATAAATACCAAATTTGGAGTAGTTATCAAAGTGAAGATGAAGGGGTTTTAGTGGCAAGTGCTTCTATCCATGGAAATACCAAAGAAGTGGCTTTAAAAGTAGTTGATTTATTAAAAGAAAAAGGTGTTAAAGTTGCCTTCACTGATCTTACAAGAGATGACATGGCTGAAGCAGTTGAAGATGCTTTTAGATATTCTAAAATGATTTTAGCCGGAGCTACTTATGATGGTGGTGTTTTTAGTCCAATGGAAGATTTCTTACATAGATTACAACATAAAGGATATCAAAATAAAACTGTTGGACTTATTGAAAATGGTTCTTGGGCTCCTCTTGCAAATAAAGTGATGAAAGAAATGCTTACTCCAATGAAAAATGTTACTATTTGTGAAAATACGGTCACAATTAAATCTACTTATAAAGATGAAAATCAAGAGGCAATTAATCAACTTGTTGAAGAAATATGTCATTAAAAAAATCAGCTATTGCTGATTTTTTATATGATTTTTCCTTCAAAATGATCAAGCTCATGTTGAATGATTTGAGCTGTATACCCTTTAAACGTTCTAATTTTCTTTTTAAAATTTTGATCTAAATAACTTACTTTGATACTTTCATATCTTTGTGTCTTTCTTACACCTTGTAATGATAGACAACCTTCTTCTGTTTGATACGTTTTTCCATTTATTTTTAAAATAACAGGATTAATTAAAATAAGATATTTATTTTGATCTAAAACAACCATCATTGTTTTTAAATATCCAATCATATTCGCTGCCATACCAACACATTGTTCTTTGTAAGCTTGAATTGTTTCTAATAATTCATTGGCGATATATAAATCCTCTTTTGTACATGACTTTGATTTTTGTTTTAAAAAGAATTCATCTTTAATAATTTCTTTAACCATTTTTACCACTTATTATAATGAACAACAGATTCATCATAATATTCTTCTTTCTCTTTAATTTCATCTAGAGGATAACCAAAAGCAATAATTGAATGAGGAATTTGATCATTTGGTAAATCAAACAATTTACTTTGGGCAAAAACACGATCCATTTGTGGCCATGTACCAAGCCAAACACTTCCAATACCTAAAGACCAAGCTGCTAAAATCATATTTTGTCCAGCAATAGAACCATCTACAGCAAAATAATCTTTAGAGAATTTAAATGCTTTTGAGTAATCTCCACAAATTAAAATAGCAAAAGCACATTCAAGTAATGGTTTCGCTGGTACACCATTCGCTTCATACATTTGTTTTAAAACTTCTTGATCATCAATTACAATAAATGACCAATCTTTTGAATTAACACATGTTGGCCCTGACATTCCTGCTTTTAAGATTGTTTTGATGTCTTTTTCATCTACTTTTTGATTTTTAAATTGTCGAACACTTTTTCTTGTAAAAATTGTTTCTAATGTATTCATTATTGCACCTCTTTATATTTAATTGCTCTTGAAGGTTTTGAAGCAAAGCTTTTGATTTGAGGAACAATTGTTGTAAAGTGTTTTGTTTGATTATGTTCATCAATTGCTTCTTGGTTTTGCCATTCTTCAATAAAAGTAAAATGACTATCATCATTAATATCTTGATAAAGATGATAAGAGATATTTCCTTTTTCTTCTCTACTTAAAATAATAAGTTCTTTTGTAAGTTTTAAAAATTCTTCTTGATATTCTTCTTTAATATAATTTTCTGCAACAATTTTAATCATAGTATGCCTCCATTAGTTGATATATCAACAGTATAATAAAATATTCTATTTGTCAAATAAAAAAATGCTATGCACTGCATAACATTTTAAAAGTCTAAAGCTTCTTTTACAACATCAATTGGCATATCTTGATCTGTCCATAATTTAAATGAAGCAGCTCCTTGATAAAGCATCATTCCTAGACCATTAATTGTTTTACATCCTATTTTTTCAGCTTCTTCTAATAATTTTGTTTTTTCTGGCATATAAATAACATCTGAAACAATTAAATCTTTTCTTAAATAAGAAGTATCTGGTAAAACCATTTTCCCTTCTAATTTACCCATACCTACATTTGTTGCATTTGTAAAAATAACTGACTCATTGATTTCTTTTCTTAATGTTTCATGATCATTTAAATCAAATAATTGTGCTTTACATTGAGTTTGTGAATTGATTTTTTCTACATTTTCTAAAGCACGTTCCCATGAAGCATCTTTAATGTTAAAAATACTAATTTCTTTAACACCATCTAATGCAGCTTGCATGACGATTGCAGTAGCTGCTCCACCTGCACCAACAATTGTCATCTTTTTACCAATAATATCAATTCCTTGATCTTTTAAAGCTGTCATATAACCTGTTCCATCTGTAATAGTTCCAGTTAAAACACCATGATCATTAATAACAGTATTAATAGCGCCACACATTTTAGCAATTGGTGTAATATGATCTAAATATTGTCCAATTGTTGTTTTATAAGGCATAGATACATTCCATCCTCTTACATTTAAAGCTTTGAAACCTTTAACCGCATCTTCTAATTGATCTGGTTGAATATCAAAAGCTAAATAAGCATAATCTAATCCTAAAGCACGACAAGCAGCATTGTGCATCACTGGTGATTTAGAATGTCTAATTGGTGTTGCTACTAAACCTAATAATTCTGTATGTCCTGTAATTCTTTTTTCCATTTTTATTTCCCCCATATATTAATAAAAAAGTCTCTTCATCCCATAAGGACGAAAGAGACCATCGCGTTACCACCTTACTTCGTTATTATTTCACAATAATAACCTTACTAAGTACCTACATACTCATACACGTTAACGGGTGTTCCCGGAGATATCTACTTACTTCAATACTCTACTCCAAGAGGAATTCAATCATCAAACATAACTTTTTTTCACCAACCAAAAGCTCTCTACTTATGTTTTGATCATCTACTACTTCTTTTCACTGTATTTATTTGTATTAAACCACTTCATCATTTATTTGTCAAAGATTTTTTATATCTATTAATATACCTAATAAAAGATATCGCCTACTATGACGATATCTTCTTAATTAAGCTGTTTTCTTTTTATTTAAATAAATTAAAACTATCAAACTTCCTACCAATAATAAAGTAATACCTATAATATTTGTATTATCACCTGTATTTACCTTTTTAACTTCTTGTTTATTTTCAGCTTTTACATTTTCTTGATTATTTGATATGGTATCTTTCTTTTCATTATTATCTTTTGTTTGTTCTTTAATGATTAAAGTTGTTGTTGCATAACCATCTTTAAATGTTACTTTTACATGATGTGTTCCTACAGCAAGTGTATTTAAATACATATCATCAAAAGTAATAATTGTAGAACCTTTTGTTACTTTATAATGTACTTTATCAACTTCTTGATCATCTACTTCTACTTTTACATTTTCTGTATATTCATGATCTATTCTTATTGAAATATCTTTTCCACTTTCTTTAACAAAAGTTTCTCCTTCACCTTCAATAACTTTATAAGAAATATTTTTCTTTACAAGTCCTTCAATAGCTTTATTAATTGCATCTGCATAACCATCTACTGTTGTTTGTTCCGTAATATTCTTTCCTTCTTCTACTAAAGCAAGAGCATCTTTTAATGTCTTTACTGTTTCATCTGTATAGATATTTAAATCATTTGGTACTTTAGCTTTTGCTTCATTGACTTTTGTATAGTCAGCAGGTTTATATTTTAAACCTACAATAGCATTTTCAATTGATGTTGCATAACCATTAACAGCAATTTGTTCAGTAACATCCTTATCTTCTACAACAGCTGCTAAAGCATCTTGTAATGCTTTTACCGATTCATCCGTATAAACGCTTAAATCAGCTGGTACTTTTGATTTTGCTTCATTAACTTTTGTATAATCAGCTTTTTCAATTGTTACTGTTCCTTGCGTGTTACTTTTAGAATTCACATATAATTGGTTGCCTTCTTTTAAAATAATGTTTCCTTTTTTTATTGTTAAATTTCCATTTGCCAACGCTATACCTATTGAACTGTCTTTAAAATCTATTGTACCTGTTGTTTCAATGTAAACGTCTTTTTTGTATGTATTATTTCCTGAACACATTCCATATAATTTGGCTGATACATCAATATTCCCTCCAGTTATCTTTATTCCTGTCGTTGGATTTGGATGTCCTGTTCCTGTAGCAAATATACCTACTCTGTTTGAAATAATATCTACTGTCCCACTAGATATTTCGATACTTCCACATGCATAGAGTCCATCTGTCCAACCATCGTCACTTACCTGTGAGGTATCAACTTTGACATATCCACCGTCAACTTTTATAGTTTGCATAGTAATTATGCTGCCTCCAATAGCATTAACTGTTCCACTTTCAAATAAAAGATCATTAGCATCTATTGTTGGTAATTCTTTCTTAGAGTTTAATTCTAATAATCCATTGCCACCAAATATAATAAATCCCGGACCATCCTTTTTGCCATAAATGACTGTTTTGCTAGATATAAGCTTGTTATTTCCATTTGATACAATATGTATATCTCTATCAGATGGTAAAACAATGCTCATGTTATCACCCGTATTAAAATTCACATTTGTTAATGTTAATGTA
Organism: Faecalibacillus intestinalis; assembly: GCF_003024685.1. Classification (GTDB taxonomy): domain Bacteria; phylum Bacillota_I; class Bacilli_A; order Erysipelotrichales; family Coprobacillaceae; genus Faecalibacillus; species Faecalibacillus intestinalis. The sequence goes on from NZ_PYLQ01000015.1 coordinate 49,730, forward strand.
TTTGTAGTTGAATTCCAACTCCATCCTTCTTCTTTATTTTCCTCATCTTGAATAAATTTGCTTACGTCTAATGTTGTTGTTCTTTCTATCGTACTTGTCGCAAATACTTTTGTTGGACAAAAGCATATAGCTACGATCATCAACAACATTGATAAAAATATTTTTTTGATTTTCATTTGAATTTTTCCTTTCTTTTTCTTAATTGAGACTTATTGTACCATATTAAATCATTAAATAATGAGACTATGTGTCTCCTTTGTCTAAATTGTAGCGTAAGCTCTTTCAATTGTCAATTATTGACATAATAAAAAGATGTTTTCACATCTCTTTTTTCATCCAAGTATGTGGACAAAATTCATCATAATCTATTTCACCATAAGCTTTAAAGCCTAATTTTTCATAAAAAGGTTTAGCTTGTAATTGCGCATGTAAACAAACATTTCCTTGAATTAAAGAACAAGCAGTTTTAACAATATATTGTCCTACCTTTTTACCTCTATATTCTTTAATCACTGCTATTCTTCCAATAACATTTGCTTGTAAAGGATCATCATAATAATAGCGACACGTTCCAATTGCTTTTTGATGATCAAAAACAACAAGATGTTTACATACTTCATCTAAATCATCAAATTCATCTTTAAATCCTTGTTCTTCCATAAAAACTTTAATTCTATTTTTTTTTGCTTCTTGAGGCAATTGATCATAAATTTTATAATTCATATTTTTCTCCTATAATAACATTGTTGCGACAACAATTGGAATTGTAATCACTGATAATAAAGTTGAAACAACAATATTTCTTGTAACGATTTTTACATTTGCATTATATTGTGTTGCCAGCATTAAAACCATTGATCCTACTGGCATCGCATTTGTAATAATTGTAATATTAGCATAATAAGCATCAATGTGTAATAAACGACACATGATCATTGTTACAAAAGGAACAATCATTAAACGAACAAAAGCAAAGACATAACTACGCCAATCTGTAAAACTATCTTTAATAGGATAAACAGCTAATGATGAACCAATCATCATCATTGAAAGTGGAGCTGTAAGTGAACCAACACTATTAATCGTATCCATAAGTACACTAGGAAGTTGAATATCGAATAAGTAAATAAATATTCCTACAAAAATCAAAATAATTCCTGGTGTTAATAATTGTTTAAAATTTAATTTAAATTCACTATCGTCTCCTTTTGTTAGACACATAATAGCGTATGTATACACAAAAAAGTTAAAAGCCATATGAATAAGTGATGCATAGAAAACAGCTTCTTGTCCAAAAACATCTAATAAAACAGGATATCCCATAAATCCTGTATTCGCAAAAACGACCATACATTCATAAACAGGCCAATCTTTTTTAGGAAATGGAAAGATTCGATTAATGATTTTCCCTAAAATAATAAAACCGATATACATTAAAATACCTGCACCTATCATTAAAAAGACAATACTTTTATTACTTCCTTCAACCCCCGCAATAGAACTAATAATCAACATTGGTGAAGCAACATTGACAATTAAAGCTGATATTTTTTTATTTGTATATTCATCAAAAATATGACATTTAAATAAAACAAATCCTAAAATAAGTAATAAAAACAATTTTAACATTGTTTGAAAGACAACCATGATATCCATAAATTTCCCCCTCTATAAATCCTTACTATCTTATCACAATTCAATTTTTTCTTTTGTTTTTTTCAAAAAACTAAAATAATATCATTTTTGCCTGTGTATCATAACAAAAAAATTGTAATAAAAGGGGTAATCCCAAATTATTACAATCTTTTAATTATTCTAACAAAGATTAATATAAATCTTTCTTTGTTCTCTTTAATTTTAAAAATAAAGTACCTAAACCAATAAAAATAATTAATAAAACAACAATCATATAGAAAGTTCCAATACCTAATGTTTTTGAACCTAATAAAGATAAATCAAATCCAAACCATCCTGTTGGTGCACCATAATTTAAAAAATTATAAGGAGCCAACATATCCTTGTACCATCTTATATGAAAAACATTTCCTAAAACAATCACATAACCTACATAAACAAGTGGTGGTACTACTGAATAATAAACATGTTTTTCATCTGGTCTATAGTGTTCACTAAATAATAGAAAATCAATAATAGCAAGAACTGGTGTAATAAAATGTACACATAAACTTCCTGCTCCATTATTTAAATAGGCACCAATAAATCCTTGACTATTCGTTGGTGCAAGTAACAACATATAAACAAAGAACGTTAATGTAATGGAAATCGTTGCCATAAATTTAATAAGGTACATCCCTTGTGGTATATATTTTACTTTTTTTAGATCATAAATAATGAAGATCACTAACATAATATCTATAAAGATATTGGATAAATTCGTAAAATACGTAAAAAACATCCAATGATCTAATGATTGTAACATTCCATAAAGAGATGCGACTACTGCAATGATTTTCATTATTAAAGATATCTTACTCTTTTTCATTTTTATCACCCGCAACACTATACCACAATATATTTTGATGTTCAAATGTTTTTATGAACTCTTTTTTTGATAAAGACGAATTACAAAAATAATGATGCTTAATGAAACAAAAGCAACAAATAGTGTTAATAATACATTTTGTGTAAATCCAGCAACAAGATATCCTATAAAACAAGCACTTGCGACAACTAAGGCATATGGAATTTGAGTGGTTACATGATAAAGATGATTACACTTTGCCCCTGTAGAAGCCATAATTGTCGTATCTGAAATAGGTGAAATATGATCACCACAAACGGCACCTGCAAGAATGGAAGCAATGGAAATCACCAACATTGTTGATCCTTCTGGAAATAAAGAAGTTGCCATCGGAATCAAAATACCAAAAGTTCCCCAAGATGTCCCTGTTGAAAAAGAAAGACCTGCCCCAACAATAAATAAACATGCTGGTAAAATAGCTGTTGAAATAGAAGCAGATTGTAACGTATTATAAACAAATGCTCCTGCTTGTAACTGATTAGAAACTAAATCTCCTAAAGACCATGCAAGAACCAAAATCAAAATAGACGGAACCATTGCTTTAAAACCTTCAGGAATACATTCTACAAATTCATTATAAGAAATAATTTTTCTTGGAATATATAAAATAAAGACAAAGATCAAAGTAACAAATGTACCATAAACAAGCCCTCTTGAAGCATCACATTGACTAAAAGCAGTAATTAAATCTTTTCCATCAAAGAATCCCCCAGTATAAATCATCCCAATAATACAACTCATAATTAAAACAATAACAGGTAAAATCAAATCTAGAACTTTCCCCTTTTGATTATAAGAAATTTCTTCATTTGTCTGATAAGAATCATCCCCAAAACAAACATCGCCATTTTGAGCAGCTAATTCATGTTTTTTCATCTTTCCAAAATGAAACTCACTGCCAATAACATAACAAACCATGACAATTGTTAAAAGAGCATAAAGATTAAAAGGAATTGTATTTAAAAATAATTGAAAACCATCCCCTGAGGTATAACCACTTACAGCTGCAGCCCATGATGAAATAGGTGCAATAATACAAACAGGTGCTGCCGTACTATCAATAATATAGGCAAGCATTGCTCTTGAAACTTTAAATTCATCTGTAATTTCACGCATAACACTTCCAACTGTTAAACAGTTAAAGTAATCATCAACAAAGATAACAACGCCTAAAATAAAAGTAGAAAACAAAGATTGTTTAGAAGATTTCATCTTCTTTTTAGCCCATTTTCCATAAGCTTGACTTCCTCCACTTTTAGTCATTAAAGTTACAATAATTCCTAACATTACTAAAAATATTAAAATTCCAATATTAGAAGGTTTACTTAAACAATTAACAACTGTATCAAACAATAAATTTAAACTTTCAACAAGATGAAAATTTGTCAGTAATAAAGTTCCTGAAACAACTCCAATGAGTAATGAAATATAAACTTCTTTTGTTTTTAAAGCAAAAATAATTGCGATTACAGGCGGTAATAAAGCCCATATTGTCTTTACATAATTCATTCTTTTCCTCCATAAAAAAAGTACCTTGAGAATATCAAAGTACTTTACATACAAGATAGCTCTCCACTAAAAAGTGACAAGAAATTATATATTTTATAATTTCCCAGATAAATAACATTTGGTGCTGTTATTTTCTTCGGCACGTTTCCCTTTCATTGTTGACTGTCACCAAACATTATCAACAATTACTCTTGATTCATGCACCTCTACCAATTCTTCTATTTTGTCTTTTCAAGAATAACAAAGTCCAACATACTTGTCAATTAAAATGTATAAAAATAGATACAATTTAATATGTTATAATACCTATGGAGGAATTGATATGAATAAATATATATTAGATTTTTTAAAGGATATTATGGCAATAGATAGCCCTTCTGGCTATAGTAAGAAAGTAATTCACTATTGTCAAAAAGAAGCTGAAAAGTTAGGTTTTCAAACAAAGAAAACGCATAAAGGAAATCTTGAAATTTATGTTGAAGGTCAAGATGATTATACGATTGGTTTTTGTGGACATGTTGATACTTTAGGATTAATGGTAAGAAGTATTAAAAGTGATGGTACATTAGCTTTTACAAATGTTGGTGGTCCAATTATTCCTACATTGGATGGTGAATATTGTCGTATTCATACAAGAGATGGTCAATGTTATACAGGAACAATTCTTTCTAATTATCCTGCTGTTCATGTTTATAAAGATGCTAAAAGTGCACCAAGAGATTGTGAAAATATGCATGTAAGAATTGATGAAGTAGTTAAAAATAAAGAAGATGTACAAGCTTTAGGTATTCAAAATGGTGATTATATTGCTTATGATCCTAAAACTGAAATTACAGAATCTGGTTTTATTAAATCACGTTTTTTAGATGATAAAATATCTGTCGCTATTTTATTTGGAATGCTTAAGCATTTAGCTAATAATCATATTAAACCCAAACATAATCTCATTATTATTATTTCTACTTATGAAGAAGTAGGACACGGAAGTAGTTATATTCATCCTAATATTGATGAATTGATTGCTGTAGATATGGGGTGTATTGGTGAAGATTTAGCTTGTAGTGAATATGATGTCAGTATTTGTGCTAAAGATGGTAGTGGCCCTTATGATTATGATTTAACTTCTAAACTCATTGAACTTGCAAGTACACATCAGTTACAATACGCTATTGATATTTATCCTTATTACAGCAGTGATGTTTCAGCCGCTTTACGTGGTGGTCAAAATATTAAAGGCGCTTTAATTGGCCCAGGTGTAGCAGCTAGTCATGGTATGGAAAGAACACATCTTCAAGCTGTAGAAAATACTTTAAAATTATTACTTGCTTATATAGCATAAAAATGTTGCCAAATGACAACATTTTTATTTTACTTTAACACCAAGGATCCCTATTAAATCTACAGCTTGAAAATCATTAATAATCAATCCTTTTAAACTTGCTAGATCAAACATTGCCCCTTGTATTTGACATGTAGATAAATCTAATCCTTTATGATGTAATGAAGCAAGTTCACTTTGTATTAAATTTGTTTCATTAAATTGTATTTTTTTAAAGTTTGCATCATAAAATGATGCTTCTTGTAAATCACAATGATCAAACATAACATTTAACAATTGACTTGATGATAAATTACTATAACGTCCCTGACAATGATCAAATAAAACATCTTTTAAATTTGTTTCAATAAAAGAAGTTCCTGTTAATTTACAGTTTTTAAATTGTACACGATTTAAATATTGATGATCAAAATTTTGATTTGATAGATCACATTTATCAAAAGTAACATCTATTAAATCAAGATGCTTTAATGAAACTTTAGTAAAATCAATATTTTCAAAGAGACAACCATCAAAAGTTAAATCTTGAATTATTGTTCTTTGTTGAATATTTTGATCAATATGAACATCTTGAAATTTCATTTTTTTTAAACATTCTTCAAAACTTGTTTTTTCTATATAGGATAGTTTAGGTGCAACTAACTTCATTTTTTCTCCTTCTTTAAGGAATCCCAAAAATTCCAAAATTCTTTTTTTTGAACAATTCCATTTTTACTTAAAATAACATAATCTTCTCCTTGCCAAGTATAAAAGACATCTGTTTCTTTAAAATCATTTTTTAAATAAAATTGTTTTCTTTTTATTCTTTGTTCTTTATTAGAAGTATCTTTAATTTTTTCAATATCTACAATAATCTTTTTAGAATCATATTGTTTTGCTAGATCATTAAGAATATAGCTTCCTATACCTTGATCACGATATTCTTTTTTTACAGCAAGATATAAAATATGCGCTATTTGACTTTGAATACATAAAATAGCAAAACCTACAAGTTGATTTTCTTGATAATAACCATAAATAGCGCCTAAATGTAATTCATCAAATAATCGAGTTAAATCCATTTGTTCATTTTTTGGAAATGCTTGTTGATAAAGGGTATACATTTCTTCTATTTCTGTGCTATGAAAAGCGATTTGTTTTTTTATCATTTTAAAAAACTCTTAATTTCTTAAGAGTTTAAATAAGTCCTTTTTCTTCTAATTGTTTTAAACAATAAGCAATTCCATTATCATTGTTAGATAAAGTAATGTAGTTTGCTCTTTCTTTTACTTCATCTACAGCATTTTCCATAGCAACACCATATCCACAATATTCAATTAATGATAAATCATTATAACCATCACCAAAAGCAACTGTTTCTTCTTGTTTAATTCCTAATTTCTTACATAAAACATCTAAAGAAGCAGCTTTATCAATTCCATTTGCCATACATTCAATAAAATAAGGATCACTTCTATAAATAGACATTTTACCTTCATAAGGTTTTTTAAAGTCATCTAGAATTTGAGCAACATATGCTGGTTCTCCAGTAATTAATACTTTATTGACATCAAAGTTCACTTCTTTTTTAAAATCTTGAACATGTTTAATATTCATTTTTGTTGTAAAGCTTTCTAATTGAATCCAATGATCTCCTATATCTTCTGTAATGATTTCAGTTGCATTGTATGTAAGCGGAGATAAACCAAAGGCTTTTGCTCGATCATACATTTCATGTGCTATTTCACTTGATAATGTTTGTTCATAGACAACTTCATTTGTTTTATAATCTAATACTCTTGCTCCATTGAAAGATAATAAATATCCTCCTACTTGATCTAAAGTTAATTCTTTTGCTTCTTTAAAGATACCAGCTGTTGGTCTTCCAGAAGCTAAAACAATAATAACACCTTTTTGTGCTAATTTAATAAGTTCTTGTTTTGTTTCTTCTAAAATATTTTTATTTTTATCTGTTAATGTTCCATCTAAATCTAATGCTATTAATTTATACATTTTTCTACCTACCTTTGCGACTATTATAACAAAGCCTTTATAAAAAACAAAATTATTTCTTAAAAAGAAAAAACAATGTTTTCACATTGCTTTTTCACGCCCCTGCCAAGGACTTTCATTATAACATATTTTATAATTCAAAAATATGATTTAATAGTTCTATTCCTGTTTTTGTTTTAAAAACATTCTTTTTCATTTTTTCGATAGCTTCTTTAGTTAAATTCGATTCATCACCATTTACTAAAAAGTCAGCTTCTAATAAAATTTGATAATCTAAACCATCTACATCTTTATACGTATGATGATGTCCTACTAAATAAGCCACACGTTCAATAAAAGCTTTATCTAAAGAATAATTTTTTAAGAAATCTTTTACTAAAGCTGGTCCTTCTTGTTCTTGTAAATATCCTGCAGAATTTCCATATTTTTCACGACACATTGGACAAGCTATATCATGAACAATAGCAGCTACTTCGAGTATTTCTTGTTCTCTTTTTTCTAAATGCTCTAATTTTCCAATAAGACGTGCATATTGATGCACTTTTAAAAAATGAGCAACATCATGTTTGATTTTATTTCCTTGAGTATATAAAATCATGCCTTGTTCAATTTCTTCAATCATTTTCTTTCTCCATTTGATCAATAAGTTCGATTACTTCTTGAATCATCCCATCACAATGAGGTTTCTTTTGTCCACCATTTTTAGCATTTTCTTTAAGTAAATCTGCACAATTAATAAGTCCATGATGATTATTAGAAATTGTTTTTATAAATTGGTTCACTTTTGCTGGTGAATCAATTCCTTTTGCTCCTAAAATCATTAAACCACTGGTAATAGCACCACAGACGCTCCCACATTTCATACCACCGCCAAAGTTACATCCCAAATGATTAGCAAGTTCTTTATTGATTCCTAAATCATCGGCATAAACTTCCATAATTGTTTGTGCACAATTATGAACCATGGGTGTAGCATTTCTTAATTCTTTTGCTTTTTCTACATGTTTATTCATCTTTCAAATTCCTTTTCTTTTTATATCTTTATTATAACGAATTTTTATTTTGAATAAATCTTTTTTTGCCAACTTCTTTTTTGACAATGTGGACATTTCATATATCTTGTTCTTCCATAATGCATTGCAAAATAAACTTGTTGATAGCTTGGAATATATTTATGATGACATTTTTGACATTCATAATAGCCTTCTTCTGTTTCTATTTTTAAAGCAACTGATACACCAATAATCAAAAAGATAAAGCTTAAGATAAACAAGATGATTTTTAATACACTGTTTTCAACAAAATAAACAGACATAAAAATTAAAATCAAAAAGATACTCGTTGAACCAATGCCAATAACATTTTCATAAAAGAACATTTTCTTTGTTTGTTTTACTTCTTGACCTGCCATCATCAATAAATTATCTTCTGCCTTTTGTTGGTAATTTCTTTCTTCGATAAATTCTCCCGTTAACAGCTCATTGACTGAAATATCCAATATTCGACAGAGTTCTAACATATACATAGGATCTGGTAGACCCTTCCCTCTTTCCCATTTAGAAATTGTACGATCACTAATTCCTAAATAGCTTGCAAGCTTAGCTTGTGTAAGCTTTTTATCTTTTCTTCTTTGAGCAATAAAATTCCCTATTTTTTCTTGATTCATAACTTTCACCTCACTTGCATTTTATGTATATTCATACAAAATGTAAACAAACGCATCGTAGAGATAAGAAAAGCAGCCTTAATTTGCTGCTTGATGATGATAAACTTTTGGGCGTACATGAATGAAATAAACAAGTGCTAGTGCTAACACAGTAACAAACCAACTAATTGGATAAATGATTAATAAATGATCGTATGAGGCAATTGATGGATAAATTGTATATAAGTAAGCAAGTCTTACTCCACAAATTCCCGCAACACAAATACCTGCTGGAACACTAGAATAACCAACACCTCTCATTACACTTGAGAAAACTTCAATTGACATGTTAAGGAATTGGAATGGTAAAATGATTTTCAATCTTGTATAAGCTAAACTAGCTACTGAAACATCTGATGTAAAGAAACTAATAAAGAAATGATCAAAAATTACAAATATCATACAAGCAACCATTGTTGTTGCTCCCCCTAATAAGAAAGATTGAAGTGTAATCTTTTTACAACGGTCATATTTTTTAGCACTATAATTTTGTCCAATAAATGTAACCGCAGCTTGAGCAAATGAACTTAATATATAATAAGCAAAATATTCATAGTTTAAAGCTGCTGAACTGGCTGCAATGGCATCTGAACCTAAAGCATTTAATGATGATTGAATACAGACATTCGAAATAGAAAAGACCATGCCTTGTAAACCAGCAGGTACCCCAATTTTTGCAATTCTTTTTAAGATTCGATCATTGATTTTTAATTGTTTTAAATCAATTCTTAAAGCATCTGTTTCATGCATTAACCAATAAAGTAACATCATAGAACTAAAGATATTAGAAACAACAGTTCCAATAGCTACTCCTTCTACAGACATATGTAAAACAACAACAAAGAATAAATTTAAAATAACGTTAATGACTCCACCAATAAATAATGCAATAAGTGGTCTTTGAGTATCTCCTTTACTTCTTAAAACAGCTGCAGCAAAGTTATAGAGCATGACAAAAGGAACCCCAATAAAATAAATTTTTAAATATACTTCTGCAAGATTAATAATATCATCTGGTGTTGACATCAACTCTAAAATAGGTCTTGCGAAAAAGAATCCTACAAACAATAAAACAATTCCAATAATCACCGACATTAAAATTGAAGTATGTGCTGCAAGTGATGTTCTCTTTTCATCATTTTGTCCTATAAATGATGCAATAACAACATTAGCACCTATTGATAACCCTACAAATGAGTTAACAAGTAAATTAATGATTGGCCCATTTGCTCCAACGGCAGCTAATGCCCCACTTCCTGCAAAACTTCCGACAACAGCAACATCTGCTGCATTAAATAATTGTTGTAAAATACTACTTGCTGCTAATGGTAAAGCAAAAAGTATGAGCTTGTTCCAAATAGAACCATTTAACATATCAAATGTTTTCTTTTTCTTCATATTATCCCTCCTGTTTACTATTCTATTTCTTTTAATTCAAGATGTACAATAATAATTGTGTAATCTACTATAACTTAAATGTATAGTGATATTTTATCTTCTTTATTTTTATTATTCCAATACTTTTATTGTAGATAATATTATGCTTATAAAGCATATTTTAGCAAAGAAAAAAGAAATGAAATCATTTCTTTGTCATACGATATTGCTTTTCTAAAGTAAGCCAACGTGATGCTTCTACATGAAAAAAAGCTTCTAATTTTTTAGCAATTTCTTCATTAAGTTCACATTCCCCTAAAATAAGTTGTGTCACTTCATCTAGATTCATATCCATCTTTTGTGCAAAATCGTTATAAGAGATATTTAAAGTTGTAAGTATATCTCGAATATAATATCCCGGTGCATAAGCAACCGCATTTGTACTTTTGTCCATCTTTTTCACCCAATATGTATTATATTCTTTCTGTTATTTTGTTGCAATAAATTATTTCCAAGGAAATAATTTAGAAAAGAGTCAGAAAAAATCTAACTCTTAAATAATTTGGAAAATATAGAATTTTAAATAAGATGTTTCTTCCATTGTCCATAAAATAGGATGATCTGCATTTTGTTGAGTAACAGAAACTTGTTTTAAAACAACGCCTGCTTCACTTGCAGCTTCTCTTAACATTTTTTCAAAATTAGCTGTTTCCATAAAACGTGAACAACTACATGTAATAAGATATCCTCCATTTTTTAAAACTTTCATTGCTTGTTTATTGATTCTTTTATAACCATTATAAGCTTTTTGAACAGTTCTTCTTGATTTCGTAAATGCGGGTGGATCTAAAACAATTATATCAAATTCATTTTCTTTTAATTCATCTAAATAATCAAAGACATCTGCTTGTACAAAATCAATTTTTTCTTCTAAATGATTAAGTTTAGCATTTTGAAAGCCTTGATCTAATGCTGTTTTAGAAACATCAACAGAAACAACATGACTAGCATTTCCCATAGCAGCATTTAAGGCAAAACCACCTGTATGACTAAAACAGTCAACGACACGTTTTCCATGAGCAATTTTTCTAAGTAGATAACGATTTGATTTTTGATCTAAAAAATATCCTGTTTTTTGTCCATTTTCAACATCTACGTGTAATAATAAACCATTTTCATTAATAATTGTTTGTGTAGGTAAATCTTTATTTTTATAATAGCCTTTATATTGTTCTAAACCTTCTTTAGTTCTAATTTGGATATCATTTCTTTCATAAATACCTTTAACATCTTCTCCATCTGCTTTTAAGACATCTAAAACAATTTCATAAATCATATCTTTAATTTGTTCTAAACCATAAGAACTGATTTGACTTACTAAAATATCATTATAACGATCTATCACAAGTCCAGGTAATAAATCAGCTTCTCCAAAAATTAAACGACAATTAGATAAATTATCTCCTTCAACAGTTTTTCTAAAATCATAAGCTTGTTGAATTCTCTTTTTAAAAAATTCATGATCAATTATTTCTTTTCTATCTTTAGATAAAATACGTACCGTAATATGACTTTTTAAAGAAATAAAACCTGTTCCTAAATATCTTCCTTTATTTGTAACAATATCAACAAGTTCACCATTTTTTATTTGAGGATCACATTGTTCTAAATTATTTTTATACATCCACATTTGGCCTTTATCAAGCCAAGTAACACCTTCATCTGAAATAATAATCTCTGGATAATTTCTTTCCATTCTATTAACTCCTTTTATTTAATATTTATACCACCAAAAATACAACGTGCATTAAGATAAATAACTTTTGTATTTTCTATTTTATTTTCTCTTTTATGAAGATCGACACCACCTAAAAAATTAGATGATTGTATTTGAATATTTACATCATCTGGCAAATATAAATCAACCCCACCAAACAAAGTTGAAATCGTAATGTTTGTTTCCTCATTTAAATAAGCCTTTGATAAATCTAATATCAATCCATTAAAAGTAACATCATAATTTCCACCTGTATATAACTGATTATCATAAATATTTTGATGAGATTTCTTTTTATTAAAAGTATCTTTAAAAATCATTTTCAATCCTATTAATACAAAGATAACAGGAACCACTAATTTCCATGCAAATTGAAAATTTATTAATCCTTGACAATAAAGTAATAAATAGATACCTACAATCAAACCTATGATGTTTCCTGTTTTATCTTGATCTTTAAATAAACCAAAAAAACAAGGAACAATAATAAATAACGTCCACCATCCATCAAAGAATAAATCTATATTTGTAATATGAAAAGCATTTAGTCCGATAATAACTCCAATAATGATCAAAATAAAACCTATAACGGTATTTTCAATTTTTTTCATAAATTTCTCCTCAATTTTCATCATTATAGCATATAAATAGCATTTTGATTAAACAAAAATAGCACTTATGTGCTATTAATGAAGTAATTCGATTTCATGAATGAAATCATGTTTTAAGATATCTTTGAATTCATCTGATATTTCTTTAGAAGTTTCTTTTTTTAATTCAATAAGAAATATAATTTGATATTCTTCGATTAGGATTGATGAAGGATTATTCTTCATCAAATGTAAAGCAATCGATAAATTATCATCATTGATTTTACAATTATGTGATTTACAAATTGCCCCTAACTCCTTTCTTGTCATGGTTTGTAACTTATGATTTAATGCGTTCATATCCTTCATATTCACCCCTTCTTTCTTACAAATATTATATCTCTAATAAATAATAGATTCAACGAATATGACCTATTGTTCGATTTCATAAATGTCTTCCATTTTAATAATTTGACCATTTTGAAGAGTAATTGTTTTATAAATTGAATCTATCTTTTTTATTCTTTGAATGGTCGTCAAATAATCTCCACCTGATTTTTTTTGATCTTTTTTGAAGTAAGTAATTTTTATCTTTTCTTTAGTTTCTATAAAATAAAGTAATTTTTGATTTAAAATACTTTTTTTATTTTCATCAAGCTCCTTTTTATCTTCTGTTAGCCTTTGGGTTTCTTGAATAAGTTGTTTATGTCCTGTAAGAGCAGCAAAAGGAGCAAACTGTGCTGCACGATCTTTTTGAGACATATGTTTATACTTTTTAGATTTTTTATAAGGAAGATTTATGATATCACTATAATCATGAATATTTTTTATTGTGGCCATTACGCTTTATGTCCCCCTATAATTTCATTTCTTTCTCTTGTTGTTGCTCCTTCTTCTAAATTCATTCCTTTAAGAATTGCATTTTTACCATATTTTTGTTTGATTTTAAGAGTTGCTTTTTGTAAATTTTTTTCTTTTTCTAAAGCTTCTTTTTCATCTTTTTGATTTATATTTTGATGGTTTGTAAATAAATTCAATTGTCGATGATAAATCATATCTTTTACTTTATCTTCATATAAAACATTGGATGCTGAAATATTGATTCTTTTAACCATTAAATTCCTATTTACTATTTCATCAAATTTCTTTATTACTTCTTTAATTATCAATTTTGATGATGAAGTGTAACGCTCTAAATTGATTGTTCCACGTGCATGTTTAGGAATCTTTCGATTATAACGATCGATCATCATTTCTCCATGATATTCATTATCTTTATCATAACCAATCGTTAAAACAATTTGATTGGTTACTAATCCTTTTTCTACTAAATCAAGTGCTAACAGATCTAACATTTCTTTAACAATCAATTTTGTTTTTTCAAAATTATAAGGACAACTTAATACCTGACCTGTTCCAACACTATTTCTTTCGGGTTTATAATTTTTAATATCTTTCATTGTACATGATTCATAACCCCATGCATGGTCAATAAGTAACTCAGCATTAACACCAAATAAATCATAAAGAAGTTTTTCATTATAATATTCATTCTCTGTACCTTGTGAACATTTTGCGATATCTCCCATTGTATAAAGTCCTTCTTTTTCTAATTTTTTAGCATATCCTTTCCCTACTCGCCAAAAATCAGTGATTGGACGATGATTCCATAAATACTTTCGATATCTTTCTTCATTAAGTAAGGCAATACGTTGCCCATTATCATCTTTGTTTATATGCTTAGCAACTATATCCATTGCGACTTTACATAAATATAAATTCGTACCAATTCCTGCTGTCGCTATAAGACCAGTTGTTTCATAAATATCACTTAAAATTTGGGAAGCTAACTCTTTAGGTGTTTTTTGATAAATGTGAGTATAATGTGTTATATCCATAAAAACTTCATCAATTGAATAAACATGAATGTCTTCAGGAGAAACATATTTAAGATAAATTTTATATATTTCTTGGCTCCACTTCATATAATGGGACATTCTTGGAGTTGCTATTTCATAAGCTATTTTTAAATGTTTATTTTTTTGGAGTTTACTTTCTAAGCATGATTCACCATTAAAATAATGACTTTCTTTTAGCCTTTTATTATTTTCTCTGTTAATGGTTTGGATTACTTCAAATAATCTTGCTCTACCTGAAATACCATATTTCTTTAAAGAAGGAGAAACAGCTAGACAAATTGTTTTTTCTGTCCTGCTAGCATCAGCAACTACAAGATTTGTATCTAAAGGATCATAACCTTTTTCAATACATTCGACAGAAGCATAAAATGATTTAAGGTCTATCGCTAAAAAAATGCCCATTTTACATCTCCTTTCTTTCATAAAAATATAGTAAAATATCTTATCTAAATATATAACAAAAATTCAAAAAAAGTAATAAGTTATTTTATAAATAATATTTAACTGATTATTTATGGTGTATACACTTTTTTATTTATTTTTTTAAACTTTTCTATATAATAAAGACCTAGGAGGAATTTATGAAAGAATATAAAACACTTTTATTTGATATAGATGGTACTTTACTTGATTTTAAAAAAGCTGAAGACTATGCTATGCATAAAACATTTAGTGATCATCATTTAGAATTAACATCAGAAATATTTGAAATTTATGAAGAAATAAATTCAAAATTATGGAAAGATTTTGAATTAGGATTAATTGATAAAAAAACAGTAGTTTATACGCGCTTTGTTAAATTATTTAATGAACTTGGAATTGAAGAAGATGGTGTAGCCTTTGAAGATGAATATCAATGGAATTTAGCGCATGGTGCCTATTTGATTAAACATGCCATTGAAATATTAGAATATCTTTCTAAAAAATATGATCTTTATGTTGTGACAAATGGTGTGGCTAGTACGCAATATAATCGTTTAAAGTTATTAGATTTAAATAAATATTTTAAAGATATTTTTATCTCTGAAGAAATTGGGTATCAAAAACCTAAAATTGAGTTTTTTGATTACTGTTTTAGACATATTGAACACTTTGATAAAGATAAAGCACTTATTATCGGTGATTCTCTTACAAGTGATATGCAAGGCGGTATAAATGCACAAATTGATACATGTTGGTATAATCCACAACATGATAAAACATCCATAAAAATTGATTATATTATCCATGATTTAAAAGAATTAGAAAATATGTTATAAAAGTTCTCATACAGGAGAACTTTTTTTTGATGGATAAAAAACATAAAAAAAAGAAGGAACTGGCAACGAGCTATTTTCGCACAATGTACTATCTTCGCCGCGATGATGCTTAACTTCTGTGTTCGGAATGGGTACAGGTGTGTCCATCATGCTATCATTACCAGATTCTTCTTTTCAAGTGTCTTCAGGACACTCAAAACCAGACAGTAGTTTTTCTTCTTTCAAGCTCGCTTGCCTTTTCGGTCAAGCCCTCGACCTATTAGTATCAGTCCGCTTAACATGTCACCATGCTTACACTCCTGACCTATCTACCTTATCGTCTTTAAGGGGTCTTAC
>NZ_PYLQ01000016.1 GCF_003024685.1 Faecalibacillus intestinalis
GCTGTCACTTACAACTTGACATGTACTTGGAATCTTATCTTTATATATTTTATAGAGCTCTTTGGAATGAATCCTTCCTGTTTCAGATACTTGGATTACTTTATTGTTATGTTGATCTATGGCACATACGATATTTCTTTTTTGACTGCTCATCCCTCTTTTTTGTTTTTCTTTGTTTTCCATATGTTTGCCTGAATGTGTAACGACATTTAGTTTTTCATCCAAATAAACCGTATCACTTAAAACAGGGTTATCATGAGTCAAATCAGCAAGAACACTTAGTATTTTATGTCTCCATAAAAGAGAGGTTGGTTCACTTATTCCAGCGATATCAGCAGAACGAGCAAGAGTATCACCATTAAATAAAGATTGAATATATTCAAACCATTGATAAGGTTGCTTTTTAGTGTATGAAAGCAATGAACCAGTAATAGAAGAAAATGTTTTTGAACATTCTTTACACAAATATCTTTGATTGCCTTTATTATCCTTGCCATATTTAATGATATGTTTACTTTGGCAATGAGGACAAAAAGAACTATCATAGTTGTTTGATAGTTCTTTATGAATATTTGAATCGTAGATGTGATTGATCAAGTGATTATTAAGTTTTTCTCTAATAATTTCAATTTCATCATCACTTGCATTATTAATAATTGAATCAATAATATCATTAAACATTTTTTTCCATAGCTTTCAACCTCTTGACTATATGATAGAACAAATCAAAATGGTAAGCTTTCTATTACAAAAGTTAGACTGACATTATTAAGTGTTATCACCAACATTTATCTTTAGTTAGGTTATTTACAAAAAAAGATGACTTGCATCACCTTTTTTTATCTATATTATTAAAAGATAATATTTCATTATATGATTTAGTCTAAAATTGGGAAGTTACGATTTAATCGTTAAAGGGATATAACAATATTATCTTTTAATAGCAAAATTATTTATCTAATTGATAGAATGAATCAACGCCACCATATAAGCTTTGTTTTCCTAATTCATCTTCAATTCTTAATAATTGATTGTATTTAGCAATACGGTCTGTTCTTGATGCAGAACCAGTTTTAATTTGTCCAGCATTTGTAGCTACAGCAATATCAGCAATTGTTGTATCTTCTGTTTCACCAGATCTATGAGAAACAACAGCAGTATAGTTTGCTTTTTGAGCCATTTGAATAGCTTCTAATGTTTCAGTTAAAGTACCAATTTGGTTAACTTTAATTAAGATAGAGTTTGCTGTTTTCTTAGCAATACCTTCTTGTAAACGTTTTGTATTTGTTACAAAGAAGTCATCCCCTACTAATTGTACTTTTTTACCTAATTTTTCAGTTAAATATTTCCATCCTTCCCAGTCATCTTGATCAAGACCATCTTCGATAGAAATAATTGGATATTTTTCAACAAGTTCACCGTAGAAGTCAACTAACTCTTTTGAAGTAAATGTTCTATTTCCTTCACCTGGTAAAACATATTTACCATCTTTATAGAATTCTGAACTGGCAACGTCCATTGCAAGTTTAACATCTACACCTGGTTTATAACCTGCTTTTTCAATAGCTTCAATAACTGTTTGAATAGCTTCTTCATTTGATTTTAAGTTAGGCGCAAATCCACCTTCGTCACCTACAGCCGTATTTAATCCTTTATCATGTAATACAGCTTTTAAATTATGGAATACTTCAGCACCCATACGAATTGCTTCTTTGAATGTAGGAGCTGAAACTGGCATAATCATAAATTCTTGGAAATCAATATTGTTATCAGCATGTGCCCCACCATTGATAATATTCATCATGGGTGTAGGAATAATATGAGCATTTGCTCCACCAATATAACGATATAATGGCATACCTAATGAATCAGCGGCACATTTAGCAACCGCAAGAGAAACACCTAAGATAGCATTTGCTCCAAGTTTACCTTTATTATCAGTACCATCTAAATCAATCATTGCTTGATCGATTTCTCTTTGAGCAAAAACATCATACCCTAATAATTCAGGAGCAATCACTTCGTTTACATTTTTAACAGCTTGTAAAACACCTTTACCTAAATAACGTGATTTGTCTCCATCTCTTAATTCTACTGCTTCATAAATTCCTGTAGAAGCTCCACTTGGTACGATTGCTCTACCAAAAGCTCCACATTCACTTCTAACTTCAACTTCAACAGTTGGATTTCCACGAGAGTCTAATACTTCGCGTGCTTTAATACTTTGAATTAAATCCATTTTAATACTTCCTTCTTTCATTTTTGTTTTGTTTGTGTTTGTGATTTTTGTTTGTGATCTGGTATCAATAAAAAATGATTTATTAACACGAGGTTAGCTGTAACTAACTGTCTATAAGTTAGCATATACTAACCTTGTGTGTCAACCCTTTTTGACTACTTTTTTTCAACTTCAAATACTATTTTGTTCCTTTTTTTATAAAATATTCTTTGATAGATACAAAAAAATTCCTTTTTTCATTTATTTATCTTTCTTGTTTCATTGACTTTCTTTAATCGACACTTTATAATTTGTTCAGGTGAATTCCTTCACCTGAAGGAAGAAATTTATGTAGTTTTACGTTATTTCTTTTTTAATGTTTGTGATCATTAATGTGATGAAAGGAGAAAATAAAAAATGATTTATTCACATGAAGTTGAAGAAATGTGCACTGTAAATCGTGGTGCATCACACGGATGTGCTCCTATTCCTGAAGAAGGAAAATGGGTATATTCAAGAGAAATCAAAGATATTTCTGGTTTAACACATGGTATTGGTTGGTGTGCTCCACAACAAGGTGCATGTAAACTTACTTTAAATGTTAAAGAAGGTATCATTGAAGAAGCATTAATTGAAACTGTTGGATGCTCAGGTATGACTCACTCTGCTGCTATGGCTAGTGAAGCATTAGTTGGTAAAACTTTATTAGAAGGTTTAAATACTGACTTAGTTTGTGACGCTATTAACACAGCTATGAGAGAATTATTCTTACAAATCGTTTATGGACGTACTCAATCAGCATTCTCTGAAGGTGGATTACCTGTAGGTGCTGGTCTTGAAGACTTAGGTAAAGGTTTAAGATCAATGGTAGGTACATCATACTCTACTAAATTAAAAGGACCTCGTTACTTAGAATTAACTGAAGGTTACATTACTCGTATCGCTTTAGATACAAATGATGAAATTATCGGTTACGAATTCGTTAACTTAGGTAGAATGATGGAAATGATTAAAGATGGAAAAGATGCTAATGAAGCTTTAGAAGCTGCTAAAGGTAACTACGGTAGATTCAACGATGCTGCTAAATACATCGATCCAAGAAAAGAATAATAGGAGGATACGAAAAAATGGCATTATTTGAAAGTTATGAAAGAAGAATTGATCAAATTAACGCTGCATTAGCTAAATATGATATCAAATCAATCGGAGAAGCAAAAGCTATTTGTGATGAAAAAGGTATCAACGTTTATGATATCGTAAAATCTACACAACCAATTTGTTTCGAAAATGCTTGTTGGGCATATACAGTTGGTGCTGCTATGGCAATTAAAAATGGTGATACTAAAGCAGAAGATGCTGCTAAAACAATCGGTGTTGGATTACAATCATTCTGTATTCCAGGATCTGTTGCTGATGATCGTAAAGTAGGTTTAGGTCATGGTAACTTAGGAGCAATGTTATTAAACGAAAATACTCAATGTTTCGCATTCTTAGCTGGACATGAATCTTTCGCTGCTGCTGAAGGTGCAATCAAAATTGCTGAAAAAGCTAACAAAGTTAGAAAAAATCCATTAAGAGTTATCTTAAATGGTTTAGGAAAAGATGCTGCTAAAATCATCTCAAGAATCAATGGTTTCACTTATGTAGAAACTCAATTCGATTATTTCACTGGAGAAGTTAAAGAAGTATCTAGAACTGCTTATAGTGATGGTCCACGTGCTAAAGTTAACTGCTATGGTGCAGATGACGTACGTGAAGGTGTTGCTATCATGCATAAAGAAGGTGTAGATGTATCAATCACTGGTAACTCTACTAACCCTACTCGTTTCCAACATCCAGTTGCTGGAACATATAAAAAAGAATGTATCGAACAAGGTAAAAAATACTTCTCAGTTGCATCTGGTGGTGGAACTGGACGTACTTTACATCCTGATAACATGGCTGCTGGTCCTGCTTCATATGGTATGACTGATACTATGGGACGTATGCATAGTGATGCTCAATTCGCTGGTTCTTCATCAGTTCCTGCTCACGTAGAAATGATGGGATTAATCGGTATGGGTAACAACCCAATGGTTGGAGCTACTGTTGCAGTTGCTGTTGCTATCGAAGAAGCTTGTAAATAATTCATTAAAAAGTCTTGATTTTTCAAGGCTTTTTTTATTTTCCCTTTTATCCCTTTCTATCAACAATAATTTAAAAAATAAGGGGGCTGTAACGAGTAGGTAGATTTTTAACTACTTTCGAAAGGTTACAGCCTCTTTATTATTACATATTATCTTTTAATACTTCATGATTTCTTAATAATTTCTCTATAACTGTTCCTTTAACTGCTTTAATAAGAGGCTTTTTAAATATATTTAAAGGACCTAAGTTTATTTCAAAAGGAGATTTACCATCCATCAATTTAACAGAACTATCCAATAATTCTCTAATATCATAAACACTTCCCCATACCTCAGGAACACCACGATCTACACCTAATAAACCATAAACAGCTTCCATTGCTGTTCTTACAGAATATTCTGTAGTAAAGACAGTATCTCTAGGTGTATGAGCAAATTGTCCTAAGAAAGCAAAGTTAACTGCGCCATCAACAATAACATCTGGTCGATCTTCTTTTCTTCTTGGCATAAAGAAAGCAGTGATATATGGCATCATTGTTGGTATACAGATAGCACTGTTTGTCGCATAGTCTTCAATGTATTTTTCTGGTACACCAAGATGATAGAGCCATTCCATTGTAATTTCTTTTCCTGTACATTCTTTCATTGGTTTTTTTACATAATCTCCAAGAACATCTGTAAATAAACCATAGACCCAAACACATACTTTTTCTTTATCTTGTTGTTTAAATTGTCCTTGGCGATTAATTGTCCAACTTAAAAGCCATGATGAATCTTTACAACTAACAATTCCTCCTGTTACAACATGTCCAGTACGAGGATCTCTTTTACAGATATTTGTAATATAAGGAATAATTTTATCATCTAATGTTGTAATTGTAGCTGATTCCCAATTTGTTTTTTCAATATCACTACAGAATTTTTCAGGATGTCCAAATGAAGCATCTTGTTTAGCAATATTTTTCCATAAATCCCAACAACCACTTTTTGCTACTTTAGCATCTCCTTGAGGAGCATGATCTTGATCTCCATAGATTGTTCCTTCTACACAACTACCATTTGTAATAAAGACTAAATCATTTTCAGTTAATTGAATATTTTTATCTTTACCATTTACTTTACATTCAATAACTTTAGCTACTTTTTTATCAGGTGTTGTATCAAATATAATATTTGTTACTTCGCTGTTAAATTGAAAATCAACACCATGTTTTTCTAAGTATTTTTGCATTGGTAAGATTAAGGATTCATATTGATTATATCTTGTAAATTTTAAAGCACTAAAATCTGGTAAACCAGAAATATGGTGTATAAATCTTTGGAAATAAAGTTTCATTTCTAAGGCACTATGCCAGTTTTCAAAAGCAAACATCGTACGCCAATACATCCAAAATGTTGAATTAAAGACTTCTTCATCAAAGACATCTTCAATTGTTTTATCATAAAGATCTTCATCTTTAGTCATAAAGAGTTTCATAATTTCCATACACCCTTTTTGACTTAAACCAAATTGATTATTAGTCTTAGCATCTTGTCCACGATTCACTGTTGCTCTACATAATGAGTAGTTAGGATCTTCTTTATTTAACCAATAAAATTCATCTAAAACACTGGCATCTTTAATTTCTAAAGAAGGAATACTTCTAAATAAATCCCATAAACATTCAAAGTGGTTTTCCATTTCTCTACCACCACGCATGATATATCCTCTTGAAGGATCAAAAATACCATCACATGCCCCACCAGCAATATCCATTGCTTCTAAAATATGAATATTCTTTCCTGGCATTTGTCCATCTCTTACTAAAAAACATGCTGCAGCTAATGAAGCAAGTCCACTACCTACCAAATAAGCTTGTTTATTTTCTACACCTTCA
The DNA here is from genome assembly GCF_003024685.1 of Faecalibacillus intestinalis. Lineage (GTDB taxonomy): Bacteria > Bacillota_I > Bacilli_A > Erysipelotrichales > Coprobacillaceae > Faecalibacillus > Faecalibacillus intestinalis. The sequence goes on from NZ_PYLQ01000016.1 coordinate 6,222, forward strand.
GGTTTTTTAGGTCTAGCAAACGCTTCGTAATTTCCATTTGTATAATAAATTCCTTTAGAGTTTTTATCATGTTTACCAAGTTCAGTATTACGATACGTATTTTCTTTTTCTTCTACTTTATTTTCTTTTGCTTTTTTAACAAGCATAGCTGATGAAACAGCTGCAGCTGTTGTTGCTGCTATTTTGATACTTCTTTTCATATAGGTTCCACCTTTCTTTGATACCTTAATTTTATCATTCCCCTCTTGAATTAAAATTTACAATAAAAAAGAAATGATTTAATTTTTATCATTTCTTATTATCTGTAAAGTTTTTAATTGATAAATCTATTGTTCCATGAACTGTCTTTTCTAAATCATCAACAATTTCATTATAATTTTCATCCATTCCTTTTTCTATCCAATCAAGCATAATCCCTACAAAACCATATTTATAAAAATAAGCAATAAAATTCTTTTGTTGTTCATTTAAATTTGTTTCAATACTTCTTTCTTCAACAATTGATTCAATCAATCCATGAACAAGTTTAAATAATACTTTTTCTATCTGATCTTTAGAAATATCATGATAAACATTTAAAATAAAAGGTTTATTTTTATAAACAGCTTCAAAGATATTTTCTAATCCTTATTTCCAATGAGCATAATCTTTCTTTTCATTAAGTGCTTTTTTAGCATCTTCAATTAAAATCCATTCTGTTAAATCATATAAATCTTGAAAATGATAATAAAAAGACATCCTACTTAAATAACAAGAATCTGTTAAATCTTTAATCGTTATTTTATGAAATGGTTTTTCTAATAAAAGCTTTTTAAAAGCATCTTCTAATTGCAATTTAGTTCTATTTGTCATATTTTCACCTATCCCTTTTCAAGATGTTCTCATTAATCATACTATATTTTTTTATGACTTACACTAAAAAAAGCAATCCGTAGATTGCTTGTAATACTATAATAAACTTTCTTCTTTACTAAATTCTTCAAAACTATTAACAAAATGATAAGGTTCATATTCTCCATAAGCAGTAGGTCTAGTGATTGCTACAATTTGAATATCGTATCCTAGCTTCTTTTGTAAATTTGTTGTAAAATCAGCCAACTCTTTTCCACGCTTTGCTTTTAGTGCAATGCATCCTGATTTTTTAAATCTTTTCGCAATTAGATAGCACATTTGCCAACACCTCCTTTAATTTTGCTAGTGATTTAATTAAATTATAACTTAATATTCTCACCTATCTTTATAGTACTTTTCTATCTCTTTAAGACAAGCTTTTACTTGTTTAGAAGGATTCTTTTGATAAAGCAAACCATAAGGCATTTGATAATGCCACGAAACAGGTAATGTAATTAAAGATGGATGAATATGATTCCAAACATCTAATGTTAATAATAAACAACCTTGTTCTTCACAACGATTAAAAGTATCAAGATCATAAAAATAACCTACATCCTCTAATATAATTTGTGGATAAAGTGTTTGAACATCTTTTCTAAAATCATCAATATTTAAACAGTCTCCACCACTTACACATAAAAGTCTTTCATGATATAAATCTGTTATTTCTAACCTTTTCTTTTTAGCTAAGGAATGTGTTTTAGGCACTGCTACACAAAGATTATAAAATCCTAGTATCTTATAACTTGTAAAAATATCTATTTGTTTTGAATTAAATGAACCAATTAAAAAATCAAACTTTGTTCCAATAGATTGAAATACTTCCATAATATGTACATGATCATCTTCATAAGGAACAACACTTGACACTCCCCATGTCTAAAGACAGGGGATTCTTGCTACCTGCCAACATTGTTGGATGACCAGTTCATTTCTGATAGGTCGCAGTGCAAGTTAGGGGTATGCCATTACCCTTCATAGAGCAGAACTTATAGTTCTCTAGGCAGTATATCTATTACCAATATACTCAGTTGAGTGGCTTATATTTATTGCACCTAGCAGATCCCTGTGTGTATGATACTCACATCTGCATATATAATTTCTATCTTTTGCATGTTGGATACTTCCACATATCGGACAGATCTGACTTGTATATGCTGGATCTACATACTCAACTTCTATACCTGCCAGTTTTGCTTTGTATTCTATAAATGTAGCTAGTCTATAGAACGACCATGTATGCAGGCTATGATTGTTTTTTCGACTTGTTCTTGTCGTTGAGCGGATGTTTTGTAGTCGCTCTAACTTGATTACTGAGATATCATGTGCTTTTGCTGTATTTACAATTTCACGACTTAGCTTATGATCTGTATCTTTCATGATACGTTGTTCTTTGTTGTTGATTTTAACACCGCCTTTGGCTTCTTTGCTTTTTGATATCTTTTTCTAAGATTATTAATGTTTTTTTCTTTTTTCGTTTAATAAATGACTATTTCTCTCATATATTGAAAATTTAGTATTTTCATTTTACTAAGTTTATTTATGAAAAAAGTGGTCTTTCTTTTTCCTTTTTACTTCTATAAAAATTAGAATAAGATTTTTTATATTTTAATATTCTATATTTTTTACAAGAAATTGTTGTCCTGAAATAATCGTTTTATTTCGACTTCCACATTTTGGACAGATACCTTGACATTTCATAACATTATAGAAAGCATCACAATCATTACATGTAGCTTGTCCTTTAACAACAATACATTTAAGCGTACTCTCTTTTAAAATAGGATAATCTTCTTTAACAACAGGATAATATTTTTCAAAGAAGATTGGTAAATATCCTGTAAGTTCTCCTACTTCTAAAGTAATTGTTTTAATTGATTCTATTTTATTATCTAAAGCAATTTGATTACATAAATCAACTGCTTTTTTTAAAGCTCCTATTTCATGCATAATTAATCCTTCTTTAATTTAGAAATAAGAGATTTACCTGTTTTACGTCCTACTTCTTTTAAAACAGCAGGAACAAGTTGTTCATAAGTTGCTCCAAAGGCATCATGATCTCTACTTAATGAAATAGCACCAAAGTGACATCTTGTTGTACATAGACCACAACCTATACAAATATTTTCATCTACTCTAGCTGCTCCACATCCTAAGCATCTTGATGTTTCTATTTTAACTTGTTCTTCAGTTAGAATACCTCTTTCATCTTTGTCTGTTTTGTATTTTGTTTCGTCTATTTTAACACGTTGACGAGGATGATGATCATATTCTCCAAAAGCAATATTATCTTTATCTAAATATTTAAAATTATCTCTTTTTACTCTACCTAATGTTAAAGAATGTCCCTTATTTACAAAACGATGCAAACTTTCTGCTCCTTCTTTACCTGCAGCAATTGCATCAATAGCAAAACGTGGTCCTGTATAGACATCCCCACCAACAAAGATATCATCTTGATTTGTTTGATAAGTCCAATGATCGGCTTTTGCTGTACCATTAGGTAAGACTTCTACATGAGAGCCTTTTAATAAATCTCCCCATTCAATACATTGTCCAATAGCTGTAACAATTGTATCACATTCAATTATTATTGTTTTTTCTTCATCATAGATAGGATTAATCTTACCAACTTTATTTTTTACTTGTAAACATTTCTTTAAAACAATACCCGTTACTTTACCATCTTGCGTTAAGATTTCTTTTGGACCCCAACCACAATTTGTTGTAACACCATCATGAAGTGCTTCTTCCACTTCTTCTTCACTAGCAGGAAGTTCATTTCTTTTTTCAAGAGAAATCATTGTTGTACTTGCTGCATTTCTAATAGCAACTCTAGCACAGTCTACTGCTACATTTCCTCCACCAATGACAACAACTCTTCCTAAATCTTTTGGTTGTTTATTTAAGAAATCAACACCTGCATAAACACCCTTAGCATCTTCTCCTTCAACTTGAAGCTTTCTAGAACCTTGAGCTCCAATAGCTACATAAAATCCTTTATATCCTTGATCTCTTAATCGATCTAAAGTAACATCTTTACCTACATTAACATTACATTTAAATTCTACACCCATTTGTTCTAAAACATCTATTTCAGCTTGAACAATTTCTTTTTCAAGTCTAAATGATGGAATACCATATTGCATCATTCCTCCAGGAAGAGGATTTTTATCAAAAACAGTTACTTGATGACCATAAACTGCAAGATAATAAGCACATGATAAACCTGCTGGCCCCCCACCAATAACCGCAATCTTTTGACCACTCCCTTTTTCATAATAGAATTCAGGAATATAGCGATTTTCCTTATTTAATTCTCTTTCAGCAATAAAACGTTTCACTTCATCAATTGCTACTGGTGAATCAATATCTCCTCTAGTACAAACATCTTCACAATATCTAGAACAAACACGTCCACAAATTGCTGGAAATGGATTTTCTTTCTTAATAATTGCTAGTGCTTCATCGTATTTTCCTTGAGCGGCTTTTTTCAAATAACCTTGAACACTCACATGGGCAGGACAATTTGTTTTACATGGTGAAGTTCCTGTTTCATTTACAACATTATCACGATTTGTTAGAAAATCTTTTTGCCAATGTTTTGGTCCAAATACTAAATGATTATTAGGAATTTCTTTATTATGTATTTTTGTTACATTCCTTTCACCTAACTTTTGTCCTAATTTAACTGCATTTTGTGGACAAACTTCTACACAGCCACCACACGCTACACATTTTTCTTTATTAACATGTGCTACATAATTTGAAGATGAAAGATTAGGTGATTGTGTATACCAAGATGTCTTTAAAGCCATACATGTGTCCCATTTACAATTACAAATAAATAATGAAAAATCTTTTCCATCAATATTAGAAAGTTGATGAACAGCTCCACGTTTTTCAGCTGTTTTAATAATTTCTTCAGCTTCTTCTCTTGTAATACGTCTTGCCTTCCCCATACGAATACAGCTTTCAGCATAATGCCCTAAATTGATACAATAATCTCCTTCAAGATCTCCTGTCCCTTCATCAACCATAACTCTTAATTTACGACATTCACAAGGTGCAACTGCAATACTCTTACCTGCTTTATCTAACCAGTAAGATATTTCTTCATATTTTACTTTTCTTGTTTCATGTTCTATTGCTTTTTCAACAGGAATTGCTCTCGTTAAAGCATTTCCCATTGGAACTACACTAGATATCTTCTTTTGCAAATCTAAAACATAATTTAAAAATGCCGGTGCCATTTCTGGAAAAGCATCTGATCTCTCTTTTGTCATAACAGTTGTTTCCATTGCTCCAGGAGCGAATACAGGTAGTTGTACCATATCCTCTCCATCAGGAGCACTACAATATTCTAAAATACCAACATGACAAATATCATCAACTAATTTAGCTGTTGCTACTAAATCTTTACCTGTTAATTTTGTAAGATTTTTAACATAATAAGGTTTTCTTAATTTCATTTTTAACAATAAATCAATTTGTTCATTTGTTAATTGTCGATCAAAGAATATGTATTCCCATGAATTTTCATTTGCTGTAGGATTTAACATATTCATATGTTTTACAAGTTTTATTAAATTTTTTCTAGGTTTAGGATTTTCTTTTTTATAAGCATTATAATCCTCTAAACATCGTTTTTCTCCCTCAGTTAACTTTTTAGCCATTTGCATTCCCTCCTTTTTTATTTTATCATGTGTTATCTAAAAAAAAGTGGGACAATATTGAAAATATGTCCCAAAATAGATAAAATAAAAAAGGTGATCCAAATGAAAACATATAACAAAATATTTAATGCTTTTAATAAACTTATTCAAACAAAATCTTTTGATGATATTACTGTTTTAGAAATATGTCAAAAAGCGAATGTTTCAACATCTTCATTTTATCGTCATTATAAAGATAAATATGATGTTATGAATGATAATTATAAGAGGATTTTAGATCAATATATTAATAGTAAACAAAATCATAATTATGAAGATGTTTTTATTAATTTATTCACGATGAGTAAAGAACTTCATTATTTAAAAAATGCCTTTGATTATACAGGAATTAATTCTTTAGGTGATTTTATTTATCAATATTCTTATAATACCGTTATTGAGATGTGTAAAACAAAAAACATCCACTTTGAAGATAAAGATCTTCTTTTATTGGATGTCTTTTGTGGTGGTGCTTCAATCATGTATCAACACTATATTCTAGGTAAATATGATTTATCACCTAAACAAGCAGGTCATCTTTTATATCAAATGTTTCCTGAAAACTTTAAAATATCTTGGTAATCAATTATTCATATTTCCAATTATGAGATTGCATTTGCATCTCTACCATATGTTTATAAATACCATTTTGTTGTTTTAAATCTTGTGGTTTACCTTGTTCAAAGACTACTCCATCTTTTAAAACAACAATTTGGTCAACACCATCAACTGTTCTCATACGATGTGCAATAATTAATACTGTTTTATTTTCTATTAACTTAGAAATAGACTCTTGAATCATTGATTCATTATCTACATCTAAAGAAGCAGTCGCTTCATCCATTAAGATAATTGGAGCATCTTTTAAAAATGCTCTCGCAATTGAAATTCTTTGTCTTTGTCCTCCTGATAATTCAGAACCATTTTCACCAATCATTGTATTCCATTGATCTGGCATATTTTCAACAAACTCATCACAATGAGCAAGTTTTGCTGCTGCCATCACTTCTTGGTCTGTTGCATCTTTTTTACCAATACGAATATTTTCCATAATTGTATTATTAAAAAGTGTTACATCTTGAAAAACAATTGAATAAAGCTCTAATAATTTTTCCGGATCAATCTTTGAAATATCCATACCACCAACTGTAATCTTTCCACTATCAATATCATAAAAACGTGCAGCTAAACGAGAAATCGTTGTTTTACCACCACCACTTGGTCCAATTAAAGCTGTTACTTCACCTTGTTTAGCAGTAAATGAGACATCAGATAATACTTGTTCTTTTTGATTATAAGCAAAAGCCACATGATCAAAAACAATATCATAGCCCTCATTTGTAAGAGTATTATTTCCTGTTTGTTCATCATGAGATAAAATTTCATCCATACGTTTACAATTTGTATCTAAACTAATCATTGCTGATAGATTTTGTAAAGATATTTGTAACGGCTCATACATGCGTGTTACAACAAGTAAAAACATAAAGAATGTTAAAACTGTAATCTCACCTTTTACAAGTAAATAACTTCCTACAACAGCAACAGTTCCTATACCAAGTTTTAAAATCATTTGTGCACTACAAACAAATGCTGCATTTGTAAATTCCGCAAAAATAGCATGTTTTTCAACAGCTTTGATTTTTTCATTAAGTGATTCCATATATTGATCACACATATTATTGGCTCTTAAATCTCTTAATGTTTCTAATCCTTCTTGAATACCATCTAAACAATCAATACGATATACATTTGTTTTTTCATGCGTGTGACGCATCGCTTTTCTTGAATAGAGAACAATTGCAAAAGCAATTGGCATCACCCAAATTGCTGCAAGCGCCATACGAAAATCAAAAAATAATAAACTAATAACAATAATAGTTGTTGAAATCATAGCTCCTATTAATTCAGGAATCCAATGTGAACTTGCTGTTTCTAAAAGAGCACAATCAGACATAATCGTATTTGTAAGATCAGCTAAATCTTTTTTACCAAAATATGATAATGGTAATTTTCTAAGTTTTTCAGCTAGTGTACGACGTCTTACACCACTTTCAACATAAGTTGATAAAAAAGTAGCACGATATTGAAAAACGGTTGTTAAAGCAATACATATTAAAATAACCACAATAGCTATCAAAAAGAAAACAAATTTTTCTTGCAGTAATTGATTATCTAATAAATAAGATGCTAATAAATAAAGTAACCCTACTGGTAACATTAAAACAAGATTAGAAAGTGTTACTGCTATAAAAGCTCTTACCATATCTTTAGCCCCTTTAGAAGATAAAGCGTATTTATGTTTTAATTTTTCAATCATTATTCTTCATCCTCCTTTTGTACTTTCCATTTAACAGATTGATTATATTGATGCCACATATGTTCATAAACACCTTTTATTTTCAATAATTCTTCATGTTTACCACTTTCTACAATCTGTCCATTTTCTAATACATAAATACAATCTGCATGAGTAATCGTTGATAAACGATGGGCAATCATAATGACCGTTTTATTTTTTGAAAGTTTCTCAAAAGCCTTTTGAACCAATACTTCATTATCTGGATCAGCAAAAGCAGTTGCTTCATCTAAAATAAGAATAGGTGCATTCTTTAAAAATGCTCTAGCAATAGATAATCTTTGACTCTCTCCACCTGAAACATAAACACCCTTTGAACCAATAATCGTATGAATACCCTCAGGAAACTTATCAATAATATCTTGACACTGTGCATCTTTTAAAGCTTGTATTACCTCTTCATCACTAGCTTCAGGCCTAGACATACGAATATTTTCTAAAATACTCATCTTTAGTAATCGGCTATCTTGAAAAACATAAGACACTTGATTCATTAATTCTTTTTGTTCAATGTCTTTAACATTTACATGACCAATTTTAATGCTCCCTTCATTTACATCGAAGAAACGACAAATTAAAGAAGCTACAGTTGTTTTACCTCCTCCACTTGGTCCAACTAAAGCAATATGTTGACCTGCTTGAATATGCATATTTAAATGGTCAATTGCTTTAGTTGAAGTATTTTGATATGAAAAACTAATATTTTCTATATCAATTGAGGCATCACTTGGTACTTTTACTTCTTTACTTTCTGGTAAGGGTTGTACATTCATAATGAGATCCATTCGATTTAAAGCATCTTCTACCATCATTTGTTATTCACCTGCATAAGCGATTTTCATTAAAGTAGTTGTTAAAATAGATGTAATTAAAATATAGAAAAATAAGTTTAAAATAAATTGATCAGTAATTTGATTCCCTACAAATAGATAAGCAGCAATAATAAGTGCAGCAAAAATAGCATTCGCAAAAGTTGTAAAACAAACCATTGGTTTCATCATACTTTTTGTATAATCTAAAGTCCATTTTTCATATTCATCAATAGCTTCTTTAAATCTTTTAAAAGAAAATATTGTTTGTCCAAAGGTTTTAACAACAGGTACCCCTCTTACATATTCAACTGCTTCTGATGCCATAGTTTCCAAAGCGTTTTGATATTGTTTCATATCTTCTGCCATCTTTGGTCCCATCATTGCTGTAATCATTAAAACAAAAGCAATAATTGCGGGAATAAGACTCATTAAACCTAAACGCCAATCAAAGATTACCATCATTATAAGTAAACCAATTGGTGTTGCTTTAGAAACAACTTTATCTGGAACATTATGTGCTAAAAATGTTTCTGTTGCAGCACTTGATTCCATCACAATTTTTCTGATTTTTCCACTTCCTTGGCTTTCAACATATCCTAAAGGAAGCTTCATAATGTGTTCCATCATTTTTGTTCGCATATTTGCTTGTACTCTAAACGCTGCTTTATGGGAACACATTAAAGCTGCAATATAAAAAAACATTGCAAGCAAAGCAAATATAACAGCATGCCATCCATAGCTTTTAATATGGATTGCTTCATTGAAGTTTGGTCTTACTTCTAATACCTCTTTGAGGATACGCCACATATCGTAAAAAGGAACTAAAGCAATAAAAGCACTCATAGCAGCTAAAATACATGAAGCATAAACATAATACTTATGATTCCCCGCAAAGTGTATCAACTTCAATAATGTACTTTTTTTCTTTTCTTTCATAAAATCTCTCCTATCAGTTAGTTTTTGCTAACTATTGATGTTAACTTTAGACAGGTTTCCCTGTCTATTTACTCATCAATCCCCATAACTGCTTTCCAGCCAGCAACATTAAATAACTTTGTGCTATTCATAAATGATTGAGCTTCTTTATAAGAACAATCATGTGCAACAAGTTCATACATCGTTTGCCATCCTGCCCGGCAAAATACATGAATAAAGAATGGATCTACTGTAAAATCTTCTTTACCATATTTATCAACAAGCTCTTGGTAATAAGATTCTTCGATTTTTCCAAGTTCATCTAAAAAATGTTCATATTGAGAACCGGTAGAGCAACAAAAAATCAATTTAAACTCTGTAAAATGTTGATAAATATAATCTAAAACAAAATCTGTTCCTTCCTCTCCTTCATAATTAGCTTGATTAAGATCAGGACTATAGATTGCTTTTTGAATACTCTCAAGATAAATATTCATCAACTCATCCGCTGTTTCTTTGACGATTGTTGAAAACAATCCTTCTTTATCTTTAAAACGAGTATAAATAGAATTCGTACTGACCCCGCTTTTGGCAGATATATTTCTTAGACTTGCTTTCATAAATCCTTTTTCTAAAAATTCTTCTGTTGCACTTTTTAATAGGTTTTCTGTAACACCTACGGTTTCTTGCCTCATAATTGCCTCCATCATTAAATAACACTGTTATTATAACAATGTTATTTAATGTATGTCAATAAAAAAGCCTTAATGAATATTTATCATTAAAGCTTATATAAATTTTTATTCTATTTTTCTTTTAACTCTGATAATAAGTTTTTAATTCTACTGAAAGCTTCTTCAATATTTTCTTTTGATGAAGCAAAAGAAATTCTAATAAAATTATTTAAACCTTTTCCAAAACCACTTGCTGGTACAACCGCTACACCATAATCAAGTAACTTATCCGCAAACTCTTGTCCATTAAATCCCGTCTTAGAAACATCAACCATAATATAGAAAGCCCCATGAGGTTTAATGTATGAAAGATTTTCACATTGATCCAATTGTTCCATAATGAATGTTCTTCTTTCATGAAATGTTTGGATCATATGTTGAACTTCTTTTTTTACATCTTCTTGATCAATTGCTTTAGCCATTCCTATTTGCGCAAATGTCATTTGTGAAGTTGTTGTATATTGATGTACTTTTAAAATATGATCAATATGTTTTTTACTTGCAGCAATATATCCCATTCGCCAACCAGTCATCGCATATGCTTTTGAAAAACCATTAACAATAATTGTATAATCTTTCATGTTTTCAAATGAGGCAATAGAAACATATTGCTTTTCATAATCGAGTTGATTATAAATTTCATCAGCTAATATTAAAATATTGTTTTCTCGAGCTAGTTGGCATACCTTTTCTAATGTTTCCTTTTGATAAACAGCTCCTGTTGGATTACTAGGGTTATTGATAATCATCATTTTTGTTTTATTTGTAATTTTTGATTTCAATTCTTCAATATCAATTTGAAATTCATTACTTGCTTTTAATGGAATTTCTACAGGAATTCCCTCACATAGTAAAACTGTATTTTGATAAGAAACGAAGGCTGGTGTAAATATAATAACTTCATCTCCTGGTTCAATAAAAGCAAGACATGCATTATTGATTGCTTCACTACAACCACAAGTCATAATGATTTCTTGATCACTATCATAATCAACTGTTGTTTGTTCCTTTAACAATTGAGCTACTTTTTGTCTTAAACCTAAATATCCTCTATTAGAACTATAATGCGTTTGATTATTATTTAAAGCTTCTATCGTTGCTTTCTTAATTCCCTCTGGTGTATTAAAATCAGGTTCTCCTGCACATAAAGATACAACACTTTTCCCTTGACTTTTTAATTTTTCAACCTTTTCCATAACAACACGAATAGATGACATTTGTACTTGATCTATTCTTTTAGCGTATATATTTTCTTTTTCCATTTTGACACTTCCTTTTTGATAACTATTATATACTAATTATCGTCAAATACACAACAAAACACCTTAAATAAAAATACCTAATTTCTATAAAATATATCTATAAATTCTCTTCTTAATATCTATTTTTTGTTTTTATAATAAAGATAAGGAGGATTATATTTATGAATAAAGAATTTGAAGGAAAATATGCTGTTGTTACTGGAGGAGCTGGCGGAATCAGTTACGAAGCTGCAAAAACACTTGCAAAAAAAGGATTGGCTGGTGTTGTTTTAGCTGATTTAAATATTGAGCAAGCAACAAAAAGCGCTAAAAAACTAAAAGAAGAAACAGGATGTCACTGTTATCCATGCAAAGTAGATGTTTCTAATCCTGAAGATATTGAACATCTATTTGAATTTGCATTAGAAAAAATGCACACTGTTCATATTTTGATTAATGGAGCTGGTGTTTGTCCAACAACCCCTATTGAAGATTTGGATGCTGATAAATGGGATTGGTGTATGAATATTAATTTAAGAGGTGCTCATTTATGTGTAAGAGAAGTTATTAAAATAATGAAAAAACAAAAATATGGAAAGATCATAAACATTTCTTCTGTGGCTGCAAGAATTGGAGGTATCGCTTCTTCTGTAAGTTATGCTGCAAGTAAAGGTGGTCTTTTATCTGCTACAAAAAGTTATGCAAAAGTTTTAGGAACTTATAATATTAATGTTAACGCTGTTTGTCCTAGTGTCATCAACACAAATATGACAGCTAATACAAATTACAGTGCTACTGGTATTCCACTTGGACGTTTAGGTGAAACAGATGATGTTGCAGAAGTTATTGCCTTTCTAGCAAGTGATGCCTCTAAATATATTACTGGTCAAGGTATAGATATAAATGGTGGTTCTTATATGAACTAAAACACAAAAAAAGCTTCATCATGAAGCTTTTTTATTATCTTTATTTTTCTTTTACAAGTTTACTTCCTGAGTTGAAACCAATCATTAATCCTAATGCAACAAGTAAGATTGCGACTACTAATTGTAAACCATCAACCATTAAGACAAATCCACCAGTTACAAATAATTTCATAACGATTCCATAGATAGCTTGTACTAACGCTGTCATTGTAACGATAAACATTAATACCATTGGGATATATAACATAAATCCTTTTCTTCCAGTAACTTTTAAGAAAACAGCTAATGAAATTAAAACCATTGCAGCTAATAATTGGTTAGCTGATCCAAATAATGGCCAAATATTAACATATCCACCTAAACTTAATAAATATCCACAAACTAAAGAAATAATTGTTGAAACGTATTTATTAGTTAAAACTTTAACTAAACCACTTGGTTCTTGTCCTTCTTCTACTTCAAAGAATTCTTGGAAAGACATTCTTGAAATTCTTGCAACAGCATCTAATGAAGTTAAAGCAAGAGCTGAAACAAACATTGTCATAATACATAATCCCCAAGATTGAGGTAAACCAAGTTGAGCAACTAAACCAGTAACACCAGCTGAGAATTTAGTAAATGGTGTTGCTGTATCAGCTAAAGCCATATTAGCAAGTGTACTATCTAAGACACCCGATGCTTTTAAGTTTGGTAAAGCACCAACAATAACGATAACTAAGATAGCAAGTAATGATTCAAGTAACATAGAACCATAACCAACTTGTAACATATCTTTTTCGTTTTCTACTAATTTTGAACTTGTTTCAGATGAGACAAGTGAATGGAAACCAGAAACAGCACCACAAGCAATTGTAACAAATAATGTTGGGAAGATATAACTTCCTGAAGCAGATTTAAATCCTACAAAAGCAGGTGTTGTAATTGTTGGATTGCTTACAAACACACCAATTACAGCAGCAACGATCATTCCGATAAATAAGAATGTTGTTAAATAATCACGTGGTGTTTTAAGTAACCACATAGGTGTAACTGAAGCAAAGAAAATATATACAAAGACAACATAAATCCAAGTTGTTTTAGTAGCATATACTGGAAACATAATTCCAAGTGCTAACATAGCAATAATTAAAGCAATACCAAGAATCACTTTTGGTAAACCTTCTAGTTTAACTTTTTTCAAGAATAAACCAAAGGCCATTGCTACAAAGACATATAAAATTGAAATTGAAGCAGCACTTGCATTTGGAGCAAGTTTAGCCCCATCAGCACTAATTCCATTAAATGTTCCTGCAACCATATCAGCGAAAGCTGCAATAACAATTAATGTGAAAATCCAACAAAATAAGAAAAATAATTTTTTACCTTTACGTCCAATATATTTTTCAATGATTTGTCCCATTGATTTCCCTTCTGTTTTAACAGAAGCATAAAGTGCGCCAAAATCTTGTACAGCACCAAAGAATACACCACCAACGATAACCCATAAAAAAGCTGGTAGCCAACCAAACATCATTGCCATAACTGGTCCAGTAACAGGTCCAGCTCCTGCAATTGATGAGAATTGATGAGCAAAGACTGACCATTTGTTTGTAGGTACAAAGTCTGTCCCATCTTCTTTTGCAACAGCAGGTGTTGTTGCTTTTGGATCAATTCCCCATGTTTTAACTAAGTAACGACCATAGAATAAATAAGCCACTACTAAAATTAAAGCACTTAATCCAAGTAATAGTAAACCATTCATAAATGAATCCCCCTCTTTTAAATCAATCATCACATATAAAAAGGTTTTCGCTTAACTTTACGCTAAGACGAAAACCTTGTTCCGCGGTACCACTTAGATTGCGATATTTAATCGCCCCTTCACATCTTTTTATAATGCTATTCCTTTAACGCAGAAATTACGATTCCCCTACTTTTATTTCAAGAAAATAGCTCACAAGTGATGGTCTTATATCATTACCTACATTCTTTCCACCAACCGAATGTTCTCTATAGGAAGCGGATGTAAAATCGTATCTTGTTCATCGCTCATTTATATGTATGCCTATATATTATACCTCTTTTTTTGTTTGTCAATAGTTTTTTATTTTAATAACTATATTTTTTATCAATAAATATTTATTTCGTTCAGTCAACTCATCTTTTGATACATATAATATATTGGTGATTATATGTCTCTACCTTACATGAATACTGTTTTACTTAATCAGATGATTGTCATCATTTCACAATCATTTAATGAATGTTTTTCAAATGATGAACAGGCCATTATTGGCGCTTTTTTAACAACTCTAGGAGATATGCTCTCTTTAAACAGTGCTTATATCTCTTATTTACAAGATCAAAATTCCCTTTCTAAACAAAATCAAAATGATTATGATTTATTAGAAAAAAGTATTGAAAAAATAAAAGAAGAAATTAATAAAATGAAAAGTAATGTCCAAAAATGAACATTACTTTTATTAATTATTAACACTTTGATGTGGGGCATATGTCGCATCATCAATTCCTTTAAAAGTATAGCCTAAATTTTTATAGTGTTCAATAATAGCAGGTAAGGCTTGAACAGTGGTATCCTTAGCTTGTGTATCGTGGCATAAAATCATGACATTATTATCATGACATGATGTCCCGTTTCTAATCAACTTATCTACAGCTACATGATTTCCTGAAGCATCTGTTGAATCTCCATTCCAATCATAATATTGATATCCTTTTTCAACAACTTCTTTTGTAAGAGTTGACATAATTCCTTGACAATATCTTCTTGATACTGTATTTGAACTTCCACCTGGGAAACGAATATAATGTGGTACAAAACCGATTTCTTTTTTTACCATTTGACCTACTTTATTTAAATCATCAAAATAAGCATCAACTGAAGCATAGACAGTTGAATATTCATGACTATACGTATGAAGAGCAATCGTATGTCCTGCATTATAAGCATCTTTAATCAAATAATTATAATCTTGATTTCTTCCTGTTACAAAAAATGTTGCTTTAGCATCATATTTTGCAAGTATATCCATGATTTTTTTAGTATTTTCTGATGGACCATCATCAAATGTTAAATAAACCACTTTTTCATTAGATTGTTTATCACTTCCGATTTTTTTAATAACTTCTATTTTTCTTTTGGCTATTGTTTTGTTACCTGAACTATCTTTTGCCACATAAGTAACTTCATACGTTCCTTCTTTAGAAGTATCTAAATTTTTATCATCTATTTTGTATTTAATTTCTTCTAAACTATTATCGCTTACTTCCACACCAGCTTTTAAATCCGGTGTTGTATTTAAAGAAACCGTCAAATCATCCAATCCCTTAAATACAGGTTTTTGTGTATCTACAACTTGAATCGTTGTTGTATATTCTCTATTTTTATATGTATATGTCACTTCATATTTTCCTAGCTTTTTAATATTTAAATTTTTGCTTTGACATGCTACATCTTTAACACTTCCATGTTCAACTTCACTAATATAGCTATTGGGATTAAATTTTCCATTAATTTCTACTGTCATATTTTCTTTAAAATGCAGTTGTTTTTTTATAAATGTTTGATAAACAAATAAACCTATTCCTAAGACGATTACTCCAATCAAAGTAATCACTAATTTTTTTCTATTTTTCATATAGACTCCTACTCTTTTCTAAATATTCTTGTACTTTTTTAATAAACCTATCAATAACTGGTGAAAGACGTGTATATTTCTTCCATATAAAAACGGTATTTGTTGATAGTTCTGGATAAAAAGGAATGAAACAAATATTCTTTTGATTTAACACCTGATAGGCTCCTTCTACTGTAATCGCTGCTCCTTGATCATCTTGAATAAAAGGAAGAATTGCTGAAGCAAAATTATAAGAAAACATGCTGTGCAACGAAACATCCCCTTTTAACCAATTAGAAATTTCACTTTGAACAATTTCTCTATTTGTTAAAAACAATGGTAATTCTTTTAAATCCTCTTTTTTAACATAGGGCTTATGAGCCAAAGAATTAGTTTTTGAAACAATGATTCCCCATTTTTCTTGAAGCGGTATACGTAAATGATTATATTTTGAAATATCTACTGGTTCTAACAAAATCCCAATATCTACTAATCCTTGATCAACTCTTTCTTTAATCAAATCCGCATTTCCTACATAGATATCAAATTTTACAAGAGGGTATTCATCATGAAACTCTTCAATCACTTGCGAAAGAACCGTTTGTGAAGATGAAAAAATACCCGTTCCTATCATAATTTGACCAACCATTTCTTCTTCACTTTGAGTAATCTCTTGTTCTGTTTTATTAACAAGTGATAAAATTTCTTCTGCTCTTCTTCTAAGTAAAACACCCTCATCTGTGAGTTCTATTTTTCTTTTTCCTCGAATAAATAAAGGCTTTCCTAATTCATCTTCCAACTGCATTAATTGTCTTGATAATGTAGGTTGTGTCATATGTAGTTGCTTAGCTGCACGCGTAATATTTTTCTCACGCGCAACCATTAAAAAATACTGAAGTATTCTAAGTTCCATGATTTTTACCTTCCTTTTTATTTTAACCCATATTTCTTAAAAAAAATCTAAATTATTCTAAAGATTTCTAAATAATTATATTTTTTCTAAATATCCGCTTTCTATCCAGCCTATTTCTTTATTTTTGATAATATAGGCAAATTTCCCATATAATCCTATTACTTTAACATCTTCATTTTCATGAACCGTTATAAAATGATCAATATAATCATCTAAACAATAAAAGTGTTTATTTTTCAAATAAATAAATTCATTTTTGATCCATAACATTTGGTTTGTATGAATAACTTTACAAAATGAAAATTCTTCTCTTTTTTCTAAAATTTCTATTTCAAAATTTGGCCAGGAAACCTTATGATTTTCCTTATTTTCTACAAATTTGTCTTGTTTTATTCTATAGATTGGTAAAGGTTGTACAAAATGATTCTTAAAAGTTAAATTCTTACCATCATTTTCAATAATAAGTGCATTCAATTGACTGATAAATTTAACCCCTGTTCCGCCATCAATACTAATTATTTTTTTATCAAAATCCATCAAAACATCATTTTTAATTTGACTTTGATAAAAATTTGACGTTGGCAAATGACCTACTATGACATATTTTTTTAAACAATGACCTATTTTTTGAAAATCTCTTTTTTCGATAAATGAAGAAAGCGGTGCATTTTGCCAATCATTTTTGTTTTCAATCCCAGCATGAATACATAAAAAATCATCGGTTTCTATTGAAGTAGGCAAACTCGCTATATAATTAAGTTCTTCTTGTAAAGATTCTCTTACAATTTTTTGTAAAATTTGTGGTTTTTCTTTCTTCAAATCTAAATGTTTTCGAGAAACAATTTGATCAATCATTCCACTTTTACCAATTTTACGTAAGTAATGTAACATTTCTTGACAAAGATCATCATCATTAATCAATGCATCTAAAGCATATTCACAATTACCTAGTAAAACATATACCCTTTGGCTTTTTTGTTGTAAATATTGAAGATAGTGTACTGTTTCTATGGCTTGTGTTCCCTTTTCTACAAAATCTCCATCAATAATCAAATAGTCTTGTGTAGTATATCGTGCTTCTTTTAAAAGCTGTTTGAAACGATCTAAATGACTATGAATATCAGAAACAACAATACATCTATAAGGTTTTTCTATATTAAGTTTTTCATGTCTTATTTCTATCATATAACACCTATTTAAAAAGGATAGAAATTCTATCCTACTTTTCTTTTTAACATTGTTTCAATAAGTTCATCATTATTTTTAGTATTTCTAAATAATAAAAGCGCATCATCTAAATTTTGACTCGCACGTGTCCCATTTAATGAATAATGAATCATATGGTTCACTTGTAGTTCTTTTTCACTTAATAATAAATCTTCTCTTCTTGTTCCAGATTTAGCTATGTCGATTGCTGGAAAAATGCGTTTTTCTTGCATTGTACGAGATAATACAAGTTCCATGTTTCCTGTTCCTTTAAACTCTTCATAAATAACATCATCCATACGACTTCCTGTATCTACAAGAGCAGTTGCAAGAATCGTCAAACTTCCCCCTTCTCTCATATTTCTAGCCGCACCAAAAAATCTCTTTGGCATATAAAGACAGTTTGGATCTAATCCTCCTGAAAGTGTTCTTCCTGATGGCGAACAAATCAAATTATAAGAACGTGTTAAACGTGTTATACTATCTAATAAAATCATTACATCTTGACCATGTTCAACAAGACGTTTTGCTCTTTCAATGACCATTTCTGATACTTTTTTATGTCGATCTGGTGTTTCATCAAATGTTGAATAAAGAACTTCCACATTATCTCCTTCAACAGCTTCTTTAATATCCGTTACTTCTTCTGGTCTTTCATCAATTAATAAAATTAAAATATGTATATCTTTATTATTTTCTTTAACAGCTAAAGCTATATCTTTTAAAAGGGTTGTTTTCCCTGCTTTTGGAGGAGAAACAATAATTCCTCTTTGACCTTTACCAATAGGAGCAAGTAAATCTATCATTCTCATCGCTATTTTTCCACTTTTGCCAACACTAATTTTTTCATTTGGAAAAATTGGTGTTAAGCTTTCAAAGGATTTTCTTTTCATTGCTGTTTCTAAATCATAATGATTGATTTTTTGAATATGTAAAAGAGATCTAAACTTTTCAGATGCTTTTGGTTCCCTAACAACACCTGTAATAAAATCACCTGTTTTTAATTTAAATTTATAAATTTGTGATTGAGAGACATAGACATCATGAGGATCTGATAAATAATTTGCATTTCTAATAAAACCAAATCCATCAGGTAATACTTCTAAAAAACCTGTTGTAATGACTCCATCATCTAATGAATCTTTTGTATATTCTTTCTTTTCTTTTTTTGTATTTTCCATAATATCACCTCAACCATTATGTCATATTTTCTTCTTTTTAGCTATAAAAACAAAAGAAAAAGTAGATTTCTATCTACTTTATTCAACAAAGGTAAAAACATCTTTTGCTTTAATATGTTCTAAAATAAAGATTTCATTTTCATCAATATGTCCTAGTAAATTTCTTTGACCATCTACCTTCATTTCTTTTAAAACGATTTGAATTTCTCCTCGATAATGTACAAGATTGTCATTGACAATTACAACATCACCCTTGTATAGTACGCTTTATCACAAGGACGACACGGAATTTCTTTTCCTTTATAAATCATTCTTGTCCAACGTGAACGTAACATATAATTCATACAATCACCTAAATCACTATGACTTGGATAATTAAATAAAATTTCTTTTTCCAAAGCAGTAATACCCTTATCTAAATGAATCTTAAAAGGTATTCTTTTAGTTAAACCATGGGGCACAAAATCTGCTAAAAACCCTAAAGATTCATTTTTAGGAATATCAACATACACTTGTTTCATTACTTGATCGATTGCTTTAAATTCTTCATCACTAGCATAGGCATTTCCAATGATTATTTCATCTATATTGTCTAAAGCTAAACAGTGTTTTAATTGAATTTCTATCGGCATATCTCGATGTTCTTCAATGGTTGGAAGACCATCACTCACTGGCCATGGTCCATGACTTCCTTTAACTAAACTTGAAATAAAGATAGCTACTGGAATATTTTTAGCTTTCCAATAATTATTAATATCATTAATAGCTTCTAAACTTGGAGCCGTATATCTTTCTGGATAGAAATTATGACATGTAGAAATATTTTCTGGTTTAACTCCATTTTTAATAGCTGTTTCAATGACATCAATAAAACTTGTAGACATTTCAATTTTAATACCTTCTTTATTATTAATAAGAGTGGCATCCCTTTCATCGTTAAAACTAAAATCCATTCTTAAAATATCTACCCCAATATCTTTAAAAACCGAAAGTCTGTTTCTGTTGCTTCTAATCTATGAAATAATTCACTATTACAGTCACCAGAAACAATCATGCCATATTTATGAACGATTTTTGTAAAATCTTTAAAATAAACAATAATTTCTTCTTTTGTCCCTGGTACTGAAAACATGCTTGTAAATATTTTTTTAAAACCATAAGTCGATGCTTTTTTAAATAGGCCTCAATTTCTTCTAATGTTTCTTGTTCTGGATATAAAGAAACACCTAACATTACTTTTTTCATAAACATCCTCCTCATAAACATTATTTTATTATGTATATACAAGTATCACAATAAATAAAAAGAGGATTTCTCCTCTTTAAACAAAAGCATGATCAATTTCAATGACGCAATGATATTCGTCACTGATTTGTTTGACTTCAGCACTTATTTTATTCTTTAAAATTTGATGACTAATTTGATCATTAGCTGGTATTAAAACATCAAATATTAAATTTGTATGATTCTTTCCTGGAACCATTCTAAAATCATGAATCGAATAATGTTCATCTATTCCTTTTACAATTTCTAAAACTTGTTGTTTTAAAGCTAATAACCTTGGATTATGCACATCCACTGGATCATAATGAATGGTCGTATGAATATGATATTTTTCTTGAATTGCTCTTTCAATATCATCGATTTCTTCATGAATTTTCATAACATCTTCTTGACAATCTACTTCCACATGAAGTGTCATAAACATTCTTCCTGGTCCATAATCATGCATCATTAAATCATGAATACCTAAAGGTTTATCATATGACATAATAAAATTTTCAATGTCATCTATCAAGGCTTTATCAGGTGCCAATCCTAATAAAGGATTGATTGTATCTTTAAATACATTAATTCCTGCAAAAATAACAATTAAAGAAACAATTGTCCCAATAATTCCATCAACTGGTAAATCAGTTATCAATGTAAGTATTAAAGAAACAAGTGTTGCAAATGTTGTCACAACATCATTTAAACTATCTTGTCCTGCAGCTTTTAAAGATGATGAATCAATTTTTTTGCCAATTTGATTATTAAAATAATACATCCATAGCTTCACTAAAATAGAAAATATTAAAATCACTACTGCAACAAATGAAAACATAACTTTTTCAGGATTAAAAATCTTAACAACTGATTCTTTTAAAGATTGAATACCTACTACTAAAATTAAAAAAGCAATCACCATTCCTGCAATATATTCATAACGTCCATGACCATAGGGATGATCTTTATCAGGATGTTTATTAGCAAGTTTAAAGCCAAATAAAGAAGCTAAATTACTTCCTACATCCGATAAGTTATTTAAACCATCTGCTTGGATAGCTACCGAATGAACAATTAAACCAATTGTTATTTTAAAAATAACTAAAACAATATTGCATATAATGGACAAAATGGAACATAACGTTCCATAAGCTTGTCTTACTTTTTGATTTTTATAATCACCATAATTTTCAATAAATCTTTGTGTTAAAAAATGAATCATGATAAAACATCATAAACAAAAATATTTTGTTTATCTACCTTTATTAATTCAACTTCTTCTAATTCTTTTAAATATTTATTTACTTTTTCTTGATCAACTTCTTTATTAGCAAGTTTTGCAAGATTTACTTGAATTTGGGGATTATCCACTTTAATATAAGCTGTATTTTCAGTTGTATAACCCGCTTTATTTTTCATTGTTTCTAGAATTGAAACATAAGCAAGTTTTGTTTCTAATCTTAAACTTTTATAATGATCAAATAATGCCTTTGGCATATAAAATTCATCCTTTGATTTTTCAATAACTTCTTTTAAACTTTCTTTAGTATATAATTCCATACTTCTTCACTCCTTTTGTTTCTATATTATACCATATCTAGAAAAAAAGAACATTGTGTTAATCTCTTTTTCTTTGCGTAAATGTACTGACATCGTCAAAACCAATTTCCTGATATTTTTTTGCTACATTTAAACAATTTTCACCAACACGATCACTTGTATGACTATCAGTACCAATGGTAATAATACGTCCTCCTAAATCATAGTAACGTTGTACCTGTTCGAAATTAGGAAATCCACATGTTTTTAAATCTCGATATCCCGATGTATTGACTTCAATACCTTTTCCTTTTTGAATAAGCGTTTTAAAGATTTCATCTATAATATCTTGATATTTTTGATGATCAACAGTTTTATCCTCATAAGGTCCATATCTTACAATATAATCTAAATGGCCTAAAACATTAAAACAATCGAAAGCTTTTACACATTTTAATGTTTCTTCAAAAAATTCACGATGTGCTTGTTCCTTGGTTTTTCCTTTAAAAAATTCACCATAATAAAATTCTGTATGATGAATCACATGAATAGATCCAATAACAAAATCAAAAGGATATTGTTGAATTAAATTTTCAATTTCTTCTTGATGATCTAAATCCAATCCCATTTCAATACCCCATTTAATTTTTATTTGATCTTTGAATTCCTCTTTTAAACTTTGAATCTCTTGATAATAGTTTTCAACATCTAATTCAAAAGAATCTATTGGATAATCAAAATCACGATGATCTGTAAAACAGATTTCATCTAAATTCATTTCAATTGCTTTTAAAACATGTTCTCTTGGGTTTGCTTCACTATCTCCAGAGAAATATGTATGCATATGATAATCTATTGTTCTCATAAATATCCTCCATTTTTTATTATTATAACAAATAAGAGAAAATATTTCTATTTTCTCTTATTCATAAATTATCTGTTAAATTAATTTAAATCAGTTCCGTTTGATTCTATTACTTTTTTATACCAATAGAATGAATCCTTTGGTCTTCTTGATAAATCACCAGTTCCATCATCATGTTTATCTACATAAATGAAACCATAACGTTTTCTCATTTCTCCAGTTCCAGCAGAAACTAAATCAATACATCCCCATGTTGTATAAGCAATTAAATCAACCCCATTATCACAAGCAGCTGACATTGCTTCAATATGTGGTCTATAGTAATCAATACGATAATCATCATGGATTGATCCATCTTCTTCTACTGTATCATAAGCACCTAGTCCATTTTCTACGACCATTAGTGGAATTCTATAACGGTCATAGATTTTTTCTAACGAATATTGAAGTCCTAATGGATCTAAGGCCCATCCCCAATCTGAATAAGTTAAATATGGGTTACGAATACCTGCCGCAAAGTTACCTTGTACTGTATCTTCTGTTTCATGAGTTGTCACATTGTTTGTCATATAGTAACTATATGTAAACATATCAACAACACCTTCTTTTAAGACTTTTAAATCTTCTTCAGTGATATCTAAATCTATAATGTTATGTTCTTTCCAAATTCTCTTTGCAAATGGAGGATAAGCACCAAAGCATTGAACATCTCCACAATACCAGAAATTTTCTTCCATTGTTTGTTGATTTAATAAAACATCTTTGGGATCACATGTATGAGGATAAGTAATTGCTCCACCTAACATACAACCAATTTTATTTTCAGGATCAATTTCATGTCCTAATTTAACAGCTTTTGCGCTGGCAACAAATTGATAATGTAAATGTGTTAAACGTTTTTTATAATCTTCATTAGTTGTACCATTACCAAACATATTAATAACATTTAATGTGTTATTAATTTCGTTAAATGTTAACCAATATTTAACAAGTCCTTTGTATTCTGTAAAGACTGTTTTACAGTATTTTACAAAGAATTCAATGTATTGACGATCTTGCCAATCGCCATATTTTTCCACTAAATAAATTGGTGTATCAAAGTGATGAATTGTGACTAATGGTTCAATGTTATATTTTCTTAATTCTTTAAATACATCTCTATAGAATTCAATACCTTCTTGATTAGGTGTTTCTTCAATTCCTTTTGGATAAATTCTTGACCAAGAAATAGACATTCTAAACATCTTGAATCCCATGTCTGCAAATAATTTAATATCTTCTTTATAATGATGATAGAAATCTGTACCTTCATGATTTGGATATAGATAATCATCTAAACATGCATAATGATCTCCGCCTTCTGGTAAAGCATCATCAAAATGAACTTGTGGTGTTGCATGAGCGTTCCCATCTTTATCGATCCAAGTTACTTTTCTTGGTTCTTTGACACTTCCACCTGTTGTAAAATCTGTTAAAGCTGGACCTCGTCCGCCTTCATTCCATCCACCTTCATATTGGTTTGCAGCTGTTGCTCCTCCCCAGAAAAATCCTTCTTTAAATCCCATTTGAATTCCTCCTTTATCATTGATTATTATTATATTCATTTTCATGTATTCGTTTACATTTTTTCATAATATGAAACATAAAAAGAGAAGATTTAATAATCTCCTCTTGTATGAAATTCTTTTTTGTTTCCAGTTACTTGATGTCTTTCTTTAAGTTTATTTTGAATATCTTCTAAACTGACACCTCGATCATTCATTAAAACAAAAGTGTGGAATAATAAATCAGATATTTCTCCAACCAATTCTTCCTTATTATCATTTTTTGCTGCAATAATTGTTTCGCTTGCCTCTTCACCCACTTTTTTACAAATCTTATCAACCCCTTCATTCAATAAGTAATTTGTATAAGATTTTTCAACTGGATGAATTTTACGATCAGCAATTGTTTTTTCCAATTCTCTAAAAATATCTCTTGCATCATAAGCTTGTACTTCATTAAAGAAGCATGAATAAGCCCCAGTATGACAAGCCACTCCTGTTTGTTTGACATAAATCAATAAAGTATCTAAATCACAATCTAAATACATTCCTTTAATATCTTGAAAATGTCCTGATTCTTCTCCTTTATGCCATAACTTTTGTCTGCTTCTTGAATAAAAAACAGTTTGTTTAAGTTCTAACATTTTATCATAAGCTTCTTCATTGACATAAGCTAACATTAATACTTCTTTTGTTTGATAATCTTGGACAATTGCTGGAATTAATTCCATTTTATTAAAATCTGGTCTCATTATCTTGTTCTCCTTACATTTATACCATGTTTTTTACATTCATTTCTTACATCTTCAACAGTTGCTTCATTAAAATGGAAAAGTGAAGCTACTAAAGCTGCATCTACATTTGTCTTTTCAAAAACATCAATAATATCTTGAATGCTTCCACAACCTCCTGAAGCAATAACTGGAATATCAACAGCCTTACAAACAGCATTAAGCATTTCAATATCATAACCCGCTTTAGTTCCGTCAGCATCCATCGAAGTAAGCAATACTTCTCCAGCACCTAAACTTTCGCATTTTTTTACCCATTCAATTAAATCTAAACCTGTATTTTCTCTTCCACCTTTAACGTAGACATCCCATCCACTTTGATCTTCTCTTTTTTTGGCATCAATAGCAATTACTACACATTGAACCCCAAATTCATCAGCTGCTTCTTTAATTAGTTGAGGATTAACAATTGCTGCAGAATTAACAGAAACTTTATCAGCACCTGAGGCAAGAATCATTCTAAAATCATCTAATGTTCTAATTCCACCTCCTACTGCTAGAGGAATTGTTAGTTCTGAAGCCCCGCGTTCAATAATATCTTTCATAATGCCTCTATCTTCATAAGAAGCTGTAATATCCAAAAAGACAACTTCATCTGCACATTGTACGTCATATTTTTTAGCAAGTTCAATAGGGTCTCCAACATCTTTTAACCCAACAAAATTAACTCCTTTAACCACTTTCCCATCTTTGATATCCAAACAAGGAATTATACGTTTTGTAAGCATTTGATTGTCTCCTTTAAATCAATTTTCTTTTCATAATAAGCTTTTCCAACGATACATGCATAATAATCTTTTTGAGCAACTTTTTGAATATTATCAAAATCTTTAATTCCTCCAGAAACAACAAATTGAATTTGACTGTTTTTAGCGATTTCATCATACATTTCAAAATTAGGTCCTGTCAAAGTTCCATCTTTAGAAATATCTGTTGCTACAATATAACCAACACCAATAGATTCCAAATATTGAATAAATTCAATATAAGGCATTTGACTTGTTTCTAACCATCCTGCTGTAGAAACAAAACCATTTTTAACATCTACACCGACAACTATTTTCTCACTGCCATATTGTCTTAATGCTTCTTTTAAAAATTCGGGGTCTTTTAAAGCTGCAGTTCCTAAAATAACACGATCAATTCCTACTTTATCTAAATAGAGTTGAACTGTTTTCAAATCACGGATTCCTCCACCAAGTTCTATTTTCATTTTTGTGCTATTTCTAATTTTTTTAATCGTTTCTAAATTTTTAGCAAAACCATCTTTAGCGCCATCTAAATCTACAACATGTAAATAAATAGCTCCTGCTTTTTCAAAAGTTTGAGCAAGTTCTTCTGGATGATCACTATAAACCGTTTTTTGATTATAATCTCCTTTAAATAAACGTACTGCTTGTCCATCTTTTAAATCTATTGCTGGAATAACTAACATTCGACCATCTCCTTAAACGCAAGTAATATTTTATGCCCAACCATTCCTGATTTTTCAGGATGAAATTGGCACCCAATGACATTTTTATTTTGCACTAAAGCTGTAACTTTAGTAGTTCCATAATCTGTATACGCTACAAGATTTTCATCTTTACAATGTGCCATATATGAATGTACAAAATAAGCATCATCATTTTCATGTACATATTTCAAAATTGGTTGATGATTTGTTATATGTAATTGATTCCATCCCATATGAGGAATCTTTTCATCAATATCCATATAACGTACTGAACCTGGAATAAATCCTAGTCCTTTTGTTTCTTTTACTTCATACCCTTTTTCAAATAAAATTTGCATTCCTAAACAAATCCCAAGAATAGGAATTCCTGCCTCTTTTCGCTCTGTTAAAATATCAACTAAATGATACTTTTCTAAATTCTTCATCGCAGTAGGAAAAGTTCCTACTCCAGGTAAAACAATTCCCTTAGCTTCTTTAATAACTTTTTCATCTCTAGAAACAACAGCTTCAAGTCCAATTCTTTTAAAAGCACCGACAACACTTTTTAAATTTCCTACATTGTAATCAATAATAACAATCATTTATAAAACTCCTTTTGAAGAAACAATCTTATCTATATTTTTTTCATCAATGCGTACCGCCTCTTTTAAAGCTCTTCCAAAAGCTTTAAAACATGCTTCGATTACATGATGAACATTATTTCCATAAGCCTCATTTAAATGTAATGTTGCATTCATATTGTAAGCAACCGCTCTAAAAAATTCTTCTGTCATTTCACTTTCATAATTTCCTAAATTAACTTTAGGAATATCTACATTAAAAACAAGGAAACTTCTTCCTGAAATATCTAAATTACATGTTACTAGTGCTTCATCCATAGGAATTGTAAAATGCCCATAACGTGTAATACCCTTTTTATCACCTAAAGCTTCTAAAATAGTTTTACCTAAAGCAATTCCCATATCTTCAACGCTATGATGACTATCTACTTCTAAATCACCATGACAAATCATTTTGATATCCATTTCACTATGGAAAGCTAGCAAAGTCAACATATGATCAAAAAAACCAATCCCTGTTTGAATCTCTGCTTTCCCTGTACCATCTAAATTAATTTCTAAACTAATTTGTGTTTCATTTGTATTTCTTTCTAGTTTAGCTTCTCTCATGATTATTCCTCCTCAAAACGTACAGCAATACTATTTGCATGAGCATCTAAACCTTCACTTTTTGCGAAAGTTTGAACATCATCTTTAAATGTTTCTAAAACACCTTTGGGATAATAACTATAAGATGAATATTTAACGAAATCATAAACACCTAGCGCTGAGTAGAATTTAGCTGTTCCTCCTGTTGGTAAAACATGGTTTGTTCCTGACATATAATCACCTAGAGGTTCTGGTGAGTATTCTCCAAGGAAAATAGAACCTGCATTTTTAATATAAGGAAGTGTATTGACTGGGTTTTCAACTAAAACTTCTAAATGTTCTGGCGCTAAATAATTAGATACTTCAAAAGCTTCTTTTAAGTCTTTTACAAGAATTGCTCCTCCATAATTTTGAAGAGATTCTTCAATAATTTCTTTACGTGATAAATAAGCCATTTGTCTTTTGAGTTCAACATTGACTTTTTCAACAAGTTCTTTACTTGTTGTTACAAGCATTGCACTAGCAAGTTTATCATGTTCTGCTTGTGACATTAAATCAGCAGCAATATATTTAGGATTTGCATTTTCATCAGCAATTACTAAAACTTCACTTGGTCCTGCTACCATATCAATATCAACAACTCCATAACTTAATTTCTTTGCAGTAGCAACAAAGATATTTCCTGGACCTACAATTTTATCAACTTTTTCTATTGTTTCCGTTCCATTAGCAATCGCAGCAACCCCTTGTGCTCCCCCAAATTTATAAATAGTATCTACTCCTGATACTTTAGCAGCTGCGATAATTACAGGATTAACTTTGCCATCTGCTTTAACCGGTGTAATAATGACTAAATCTTTAACTCCAGAAAGTTTTGCAGGAATGGCATTCATTAAAACCGTTGAAGGATAGGCAGCTGTTCCACCTGGAACATATAAAGCAACTCTTTCAATTGGTCTTGCCATTTGTCCCATGATCACTCCGTTATCTTTATATAATGACCATGATTTATCAATTTGATTTTTATGGAATTCTGTAATTTGTTGTTTTGTTCTTTCAAGGATTCTTATGTAATCTTGATCCACTTGTTTTAAAGCTTCTTCTTTTTCTTGATTTGAAACAACGAAATCATTTTCATCTTTAATTTGATAACCATCAAATTTTCGACAATAGTTGATCAAGGCTTGGTTTCCATTTTTTCTAATATCATTAATAATATCATTTACAGCATTATTAACTTCTATCGAAATTTCTTCTTTTCGATTATTTAATTTTTGTGCAATCCCTTTTAAATTCCCATCATACTCAATTACTTTAAGCATCTTAATTTCCCCCTATTACTTTTTCTAATTGATTTACAATATTCATAATTTCATCCTTCTTAAATTTAAAAGCTACCTTATTAACAATCATTCTTGTTGAAATATCGCTTACTTTTTCAATTACTTCTAGACCATTTGCTTTAAGAGTTGAACCTGTTTCCACAAGATCAACAATGGCATCAGAAATACCTGTCACTGGTCCAAGTTCAACTGACCCTTCTAATTTAATAATTTCCACATCTTCTTGTTTAGAAGCAAAATATTTCTTCGCAACATTTGTATATTTGCTAGCAATCTTTTTACGACGATTAAATACTTTATTTCGATATTCTGGATAAGCAGCTACTGCGAAATAACATTTTCCTATTTCCAAATCTAGAAGTTCATAGTAATCTTCAAAATCTACATCATCCAACGTATCCTTTCCTACAAAACCAATATCAACAATCCCATGTTCCAAAAATGTAACAACGTCATTGGGTTTACCAAAAATCATTGAAATTCCATCTTTTGTTTCAATTAATAATTCTCGATCTTTATTAAAAATAGGATCCATATCAAAACCTGCTTCTGCAAGCAGTTTACATACTTGTTTTTCGATTCTTCCTTTAGTAATAGCTATTTTAATCATGTTACTCTCCCTCTTTTTCAATGGCTTTTAAAATATGATTCATATGAAAGCAGAACCCAACAGCTGTTTTATCAACATTAAATCTAGGAAGCAAATCATCATAACGTCCTCCTGATAAAATTGGATTTGCACTTTGATCACTATATCCTTTAATCATAAAGCCTGTATAATATTTCATGGTTGGAACCATTCCTAAATCAAAAATAATTCCTTCTTTACTATCTAATGATTCATAAAGATCTTTTAATTCTTGTAATGCCCCTAACAAAACAGAATCTTGACATTTATCCATCATTTGATGAAGTAAATCAATATTTCCAAAGCATGTTGGTAAAGATAACAGCAATTGATTTAAGCTTTCTTCAAAATCATTTTTTGAAATAAAACGTTTCATTTCACTCATATCTCTTAATCTTAAAATATCTTCAAGTTCATTTCTTTGGTTTCCAACTAATTCTAATAAACGATTATAGAATTTAGCAGAACCTAATTCCAAAAGAATATTTTTTAAAGAAATTCCTGGTAATGATTCTTGAATCATTGTCATGACTTCCTTATCTCCTTGAAGCCCAGGTTTATTCATTAACTCTACACCACCTTGGAAAAACTCACTACTTCTTCCTTTATGCATTGTTTCTTTACGATAAACTTTTCCAAAATAACTATAGCGTGCTTCACCTGTATTGGCACTATTGGCATATAATCTAGCTAGTGGTATTGTGAAATCTAAACGCATGGCAACGTTTTTACCTTCGTGATTGATATATTGAAACATCTTATCAACAGTAAAACCACAATCTAGTTTTGTATATAAATCAACATATTCAAATGACGGCATTAATACTTCATTGTATCCATAATTTGAAAAAACATGTCGTAAATGATTTTCAATTTCCCTTAATTTTTCAACATTGGTAATAATTGCATCTATACTCTCTTCAGGTATTAAATATTTAAACTCTTCCATAAAAATCCCCCTTTATTAAAAAAACGAGTCATCTAATGACTCGTTTCAACATCATTAGATACAGCTTAATTGTGATAGACAAAATGGGCTGTATCATAAATGATATAACCCTACTTTTTCCAATGATGGTGATGTAATTGTGTGTTATTTAGTATTTTCATAGTAATCACCTCTTGTTGTGCTTTATTCTAGCATAGATTGTATACAAAGAAAAGATGATTATGTATTTTTATGAAATATTTTATACTTTAAATACTTTATTGTATGCAAATCATAAGTTGTAATTTTTAATTTTTTGATAATTGATTGTATACAATTTTTATCGTGATAAAACACGTTGTGTAGTATTTTTATTATCACGATAACTTATTTATATGATAACTTTTTCTTAATTTATTCATTTATTATTATTAAAGATGTATGATAGCCCTAGGAGGATATAACAATGGAATATATTGAAAGAGTATTAACAAACTTAAAAGCTAAAAATACTGATCAACCTGAATTTATCCAAGCTGTTGAAGAAGTATTAGAAAGCTTAGAACCAGTAATCAAAGCTCATCCTGAGTATGAAGATATGGCTATTTTAGAAAGATTAACTGAACCAGAAAGAACTTTAATGTTTAAAGTACCTTGGATGGATGATCAAGGTAAAGTTCAAGTAAACAGAGGATATCGTATTCAATTCTCTAGTGCTATTGGACCTTATAAAGGTGGTTTAAGATTCCACCCTTCTGTTAACCTTGGAATTATTAAATTCTTAGGATTCGAACAAATTTTCAAAAACTCATTAACAACACTTCCTATTGGTGGTGGTAAAGGTGGCTCTGATTTCGATCCACAAGGTAAATCAGATGCTGAAGTTATGAGATTCTGTCAATCATTCATGACTGAATTATATCGTCACATTGGACCTAGCGTTGACGTACCTGCTGGAGATATCGGTGTTGGTGGTAGAGAAATCGGATATTTATTTGGACAATACAAACGTATTAAAGATGCTTATGAAAACGGTGTTTTAACTGGTAAAGGAATGACTTATGGTGGTTCATTAATTAGACCAGAAGCTACTGGGTTTGGTGCTGTATACTATGGCAAAGAAGTATTAGCTCATTTCAACGATACTTATGAAGGAAAAACAATTGCTGTTTCTGGATATGGTAACGTTGCTTGGGGTGTATGTATCAAAGCTAAAGAATATGGAGCAAAAGTTGTTTCTATTTCTGGTAGAGATGGATACGTTTATGATCCTGATGGAATCAATACTGATGAAAAAATTGATTTCTTATTAAAAATTCGTTCATCAAATGATGTTAAATTAAAAGACTATGCTGAAAAATTCGGATGTGAATTCCATCCTGGTGAAAAACCATGGGGATTAAAAGTGGATATGGCTTTCCCTTGTGCTACTCAAAATGAAATTGGTGAAGAAGAAGCTAAACAATTGATCGCTAATGGATGTAAATACATCATCGAAGGTGCTAACATGCCAAGTACACCTGAAGCAATTGCTTACTTTACAGCAAATGGTGGTACTTTAGGACCTGCAAAATCCGCTAACGCTGGTGGTGTTGCTGTTTCAGCATTAGAAATGTCTCAAAACTCTATGAGATATAACTGGACAAGTGAAGAAGTTGATGAAAAATTGCATAATATCATGAAATCAATTTTCAACAACTCTGTTGCTGCTGCTGAAAAATATGGATTAGGATTTGACTTAATCAAAGGTGCTAATATTGCTGGTTTTGAAAAAGTAGTAGAAGCTATGATTTCTCAAGGAATCTATTAATAAACAAAAAGAATGGACAGGAGATTAAATCTCTTGTCCATTTTTATATTGATTAAATTTTTTATCTAATTCTTCATAAAATGATGTAGCGTTTACTAAATAAATATTTTTTGTATGATTATTAAATTGTAATTCAATTCGATGTTTTGAATTAAGTGAATATGCTGTTAAATCCTTAAATTCAATCATTTGAGGCATAAAACCGATCCCCTTAAAGAAATATACTAATAAACCATCTTCAAAAACAGAAGCGTTAAAACGTATTAATAAAGTAGGAAGTACCCCTAACGCTAGTAATAAAACAACCACTAATTTCATTCGATCATAACGAAAATGAATTCCACTAAACACACATAAAATAACCAAAATAATTGAAATAGCGACCATTCTTAAATCTTTATATTTAAACATAACTTTTCTCCTTTAAAGATAAAAAAAATGGTGGTTCCGAGCGGAATCGAACCACCGACACGAGGATTTTCAGTCCTCTGCTCTACCGACTGAGCTACGGAACCATCATTTGGCGGTCTGGACGGGACTCGAACCCGCGACCTCCGCCGTGACAGGGCGGCATTCTAACCAGCTGAACTACCAGACCATTTTGGTTGCGGGAGAAGGATTTGAACCAACGACCTTCGGGTTATGAGCCCGACGAGCTACCAGACTGCTCCATCCCGCGATATTAAGTTTTTTTAATAAATGGCGGAGATTGAGGGATTCGAACCCCCGCAGGACGTTAATCCTCTGCTGGTTTTCAAGACCAGTCCCTTCAGCCAGACTTGGGTAAATCTCCGCAATAGTAATGGTGGACCCTGTAGGACTCGAACCTACGACCGATCGGTTATGAGCCGATAGCTCTAACCAACTGAGCTAAGGGTCCGCAGTATATGCCCTATAGGCACCTTAAATAAAAATGGTAGCGGGAGGGGGATTCGAACCCTCGACCCTCCGGGTATGAACCGAATGCTCTAGCCAGCTGAGCTATCCCGCCATAATATTTTTTATTAAATTAATTGGTGGAGCCAAGCGGGATCGAACCGCTGACCCCCTGCGTGCAAGGCAGGTGCTCTCCCAGCTGAGCTATGGCCCCAATTTTTATAAATGGTCGGGAAGACAGGATTTGAACCTGCGACCCCCTGGTCCCAAACCAGGTGCACTACCAAGCTGTGCTACTTCCCGAAAAAATGGCGCGCTAGGCAGGAATCGAACCCACAACCTCTTGATCCGTAGTCAAGCACTCTATCCAGTTGAGCTACTAGCGCATATCAATGGTGCCCAGGGCCGGAGTCGAACCGGCACGGATTTTAAGGTCCGCAGGATTTTAAGTCCTGTGCGTCTACCAATTTCGCCACCTGGGCATTCATTAATGGAGGTTCCTACCGGACTCGAACCGATGATGACAGAGTTGCAGTCTGTTGCCTTACCAACTTGGCCAAGGAACCACTTCTTTATTTTGCTTCGCGTCTCTTATCACGCTGCCCCATTATTATATGCTATAAAAAATTTTTTTGCAATAGTTTTTTATAATTTTTTACAATCTATTTTTTATGGATTTAAAATTTTATACGTATATTCATCGTTTTTTTGATTTTATTTTTTAAATAAAAATTCTATGAGAAAACTCTCATAGAACTTTTATTATTCACTTTTAGCATTAGAGGCTGCGATTTTTACTTTAGCCCAATAATTAGCCATTATCTTTCTTGTTTCAGCATTATAGTTAAAGACTTCATCATATTTATTTGTTCTAATTGGATTATAAGCATTAATTCCTTTAAAGTCATTTTGCGCTAAATCGTTCATAACTTCCGTGTTTGGTGAAGTATACCCTACATAAGATGAATTACCATAAGCTGCTTCATAACTTGAAACATAATTAATGAATTCATGTGCTAAATCTACATGTTTTGAACTTTGTGGAATAACCATAGCATCACACCATATATTTGTCCCTTTATTTGGCATGTAATAACCAATATTTTCATTTTCTGACATGACATATGTCGCATCCCCTGAATATATTAATCCTAAAGCTTTTCTAGCTTGAGCCATATTATCAATAATTTCATCCGTTACAATTTCTGGTGACATCGTATTAACACACTCTAAAAGCCAATTATAAGCTTCTGCAAGCTCTTTTTCATTATCAGTATTCATAGAATAGCCAAGTGCTTTTAAAGCCATCATAAATGAATCTCGTTCCGAATCGTATAAATAAATGTCTCCTTTATATTTTTGATTCAAGAAAATATTAAAACCTTGTTCTTTTAAATCTTTTTCACTTACTTTTGTTTTATCATAAACGATTCCTACACTTCCCCAAAAATAAGGAACAGAATATTCATTATTCGGATCATAAGATAAATTTTTAACAGAATCATTAATATCTTCCAAGCAAGTGATTTTATCTTGATCTAATGGTTGAATAAGCTTTTCTTGTTTTAATCTTTCAATCATATAATCACTTGGAATTAAAACATCATAAGCTTCACCATTAGCTACTTTAATATACATTTGTTCATTCGAATCGAATAAATCCATAACTACTTTGCATCCCGTTTGTTTTTCAAAATTAGAAAGCAAATTTTCACCCGTATACTCCCCGGCATTATAGACATGTAAAGTTTGTCCTGCATATTTTTTAGTCGAAGAAGTTGTTTTTTGAACAAAAACTAGTCCCATACATACGCATGCTGCAACAATTCCAGCAATAATTCTTGGTGCTTTATTTTTTTCTTTAAGTTCTGTCGTTTGAACTTTTCTTTTTTCTCTAATCACCGGAACAACATTGACAAGAATTAAAACAATCGTAATAAAAATTACAATTAAAGTTGAAATAGCATTAATACTAGGATTTACACGTTTTGACATTGTATAAACCATAATACTCAAGTTTTTAATTCCTTTTCCTGTAACAAAATAAGAAATAATAAAATCATCAAAAGACATTGTAAAAGCAATCAAAGCCCCTGAAACAATACCAGGCATGATTTGTGGTACGATAACTTTAATTAAAGCCATCCAAGGTGTACACCCTAAATCCATTGCAGCATCCGCTAAATTTGGATCTAGAGAGCGAATTTTAGGCATAACAGATAATATAACATAAGGAATGCAAAATGCGATATGTGCCAATAATAATGTTGTAAAACCTTTTTCAATATTAAAGGTAATAAAGAATAACATTAAGCCAATCGCTGTAACGATTTCTGGATTCATCAAAGGAAAATCGTTGATTTGCATAATCAAATCATGAACGACTTTTTTAGATTTTGATAAACCTATCGCACTAATCGTTCCTACCACAGTTGATATAACTGTTGCAATAACAGCTACTAAAATCGTTATATACAATGATTCCATCATTGATGCATCAGATAACATTTTTGTATACCATTGCATTGAAAATCCTGTAAAATGCGTTAATGACTTGCTTGAATTAAATGAAAACACAATCATAAAGCCAATTGGTAAATAGAAAAATAAAAGCATTAATCCCATTAATATCTTTAAAAATGAACGTTTTTCTTTTTTCATGCTTTTTTCTCCTTTCTATTACCTGAATTACGTTTTTCAACATATCTTACTAAATACATGATAGCCATCATTACAAAAGCCATAATAACAGAAATAGCAGATCCAAAATTCCATTCTCCTACAGTAATAAACTGATTTTCAATAACATTACCAATTAAGAAATATTGACCTCCACCCAATAATT
This sequence comes from Faecalibacillus intestinalis, assembly GCF_003024685.1. Classification (GTDB taxonomy): domain Bacteria; phylum Bacillota_I; class Bacilli_A; order Erysipelotrichales; family Coprobacillaceae; genus Faecalibacillus; species Faecalibacillus intestinalis. Next base: position 42,774 of record NZ_PYLQ01000016.1, read on the forward strand.
TAGGAATGAAGAATGAACTTACTGCCGGTAAAAAGACAAGTGCTATTCCACTAATAACTCCTGGTATTGAAAGAGGAAAAGTAACTTTCCAAAAAGTTTGATAGCGATTTGCGCCTAAATCAGAACTTGCTTCCAATAACGATTTATCCATTTTAGATAAAGATGTATTGATTTGTAAAATCATAAAAGGAATAAAGTTATAAACCATTCCAAGTAAAACAGCACCTTCTGTATAAAGAAGTTGTGTTGATTTAAATCCTAATAAATTCAATAATGATTGTAAAATACCTCCATCAGATAAAATACCAATCCAAGCGTATGTTCTTACAAGCATATTGATCCACATTGGAAGTGTAATTAATAATACAAGAATATTTCTTGTACGATCTTTACATTGAGAAATAAAATAAGCAATTGGATATCCTAACAAAATACAAATAATTGTTGTTTTAAATGCAATTGAAAGAGATCTCCATAAAATAAGTAAGAAATCATGATCGGTAAAAAACTTAGCAAAATTTTGTAAAGTAAAACTAAAATTAACAACAGTATTTCCACTATCAGTTACTGCATAAAAAGCAATAAGTAATACTGGCAAAAGTAGAATAATAATACTCCAAATAATATAAGGTAAAGCTAGTTGAGAAAATTTTTTCATCTAGAATCCCATCTTTTCCATAACATGAATATCTTCTACTTCAAAAGTCAATCCGACCTCTTGACCTTCTTCTACATAATCTGTTGTATGTACTTTTAGTTCTCTACCTTCTGTTGAAAATGTTACTTGATAAATTCCTTCTTTTATGTTTTCAGGATCAAAATCATAATCTACATAAATATCCACTGCTTCATCTTCATTTGATAATTTCCATCCAATAGCATTAGCCCATGTTTTTAAATCTGTATCTAAAGCCACTGATTCTTTAATTTCATCAACTGTTTTAAAGAAGTTAAAGGCACTTACTGCTTCATTTGCTTTTTCATTTTTTACATATTTTTGATCAACAACAATAATTTTTCTAGAAACAGATAATCCTGATGATGTTTGGAAAGTAACAGTGTACTCACCTAATTCTTCTTTTAAATTATGTTCAATTTTACTAATTGAAATATAAGAATCATCACTTTCTTTCCATGCTTGTGCATCTGCTCTAGCAATCAAATCATTATCATCTAAAGAAGCAACTTCTTCAATATCTACATAAAAATCATTTGCTGAAATTCTCTCATCACTATATTCACTTTCTACATCATGATTTTTAATGACATTCATATTAACTTTAACAGTTGTCCCTGGAACAGTTTCTACCATTGCTTCATTCCAAACGCCTTTAAATAAAACACTTAAAACTTCTCCTGTAATTTTTCCTTGTTCTAAAGGCACTATATCAATATCTTCTGGTCTTAAAACAACATCAACTTTTTCATTTGGTTTAAAACCAAAATCAACACAATCAAAGATTTGATCATCAAATTTAACTTTATAATCTTCAATCATTACACCTGAAATAACATTACTTTCACCAATGAAATTTGCAACATATTTATTAACAGGTTCATTGTATATTTCTTGAGGAGTCCCTACTTGTTGAATTTCTCCACCTTTCATAATAACAATCTTATCTGACATTGTTAACGCTTCTTCTTGATCGTGTGTTACATAAATAAAAGTAATTCCTACTTCTTGTTGAATTCTTTTTAATTCATATTGCATTTCTTTTCTAAGTTTTAAATCTAAAGCACCTAATGGTTCATCTAATAATAAAACTTTTGGTTCATTTACTAAAGCTCTAGCAATGGCAATACGTTGTTGTTGCCCACCTGACAATGTTGTTACATTTTTATTTTCAAAACCTTCTAAACCAATAAGTTTTAACATTCTCATGACTTTTTGATCAATAACATCTTTTGACATCTTTTTTATTTTTAAGCCAAAAGCAATGTTATCGTAAACATTCATATGTGGAAATAACGCATACTTTTGAAAGACTGTATTTAATTCTCTTTTATAGGGTGGTAATTCCTTTATATCTTCATCATCAAAGATAACAACCCCTTCATCTGCTTCTAAAAAGCCACCTAAAATACGAAGTAACGTTGTTTTTCCACAGCCACTTGGTCCAAGCAGTGTAACAAATTCATTTTCATAAATATCTAAGTTAATTCCTTTTAAAACAATTGTTCCATCAAATTCTTTAACAATGTTTCTAAATTTAATGAGTACCTTTTCTTCCATCGTTTTTCTCCCCTTTTAAAATATTGGTGGTGTTGATACCCAAATCACTTTCGCTAGAGTATCATGTTTATTGACTATGTAATGTGGTAAATTTCCTTTTAAATAAAATGTTTCTCCCTTTTTTACCTCATATTCTTCATCACCATTCATTAATGTAATTTTTCCATGAATAACATATCCAAATTCTTCACCATCATGTGGATCAATTTCCATTGACTTCTTTCCTTTTTTAAGTTCAATTAAAATAGGTTCCATTTCATTTTTTTGAGCATTTGGAATAATATAAGAAATTTTATAATCATCTTGTATATTTTCAAAAAAATCATCTTTACTAAAAACAATTTGTTCATCTTCATCTTCTGAAAAAAAATCTTTTAAATTTGTCCCTAATGCTTCTAAAATATTTTCTAATGTGGCAACACTTGGTGACGTTAAATCTCTTTCTAACTGTGATAAAAAACCCTTTGTCAATTCACTACGATTAGCAAGTTCTTCTAACGTCAATTGATTTGATAAACGTATTCTTTTAATTTTTGCACCAATATCCATAAAACCTCCTGTTTATTTAAAAAAACTTTTTGTTTTATTTATTAAACAAGACTATTATACTAATAATTATGTTAAGTTCAATACCTTTTTAAACAAAAAGTTTAATATTTTAAACACGATACAAAAAAAGAAATAGCCTAACGCTATTTCTCAAGATTTTTTCTTCTTTTAGAAGATTCAATAAACATTGCTTTCAAAGTATCTGCATCTTCTTCTTTAATAGCTTTTTTCAAAATATCCAATTGATCTTCAAAACCTTGGATACTTTTCAAAAGATTATTTTTATTAGTAAAGAATAATTCAGTCCATAAATCCTCATTAATATTAGCAATACGTGTTAAATCACGATAAGAATCTCCAATATATTTACCTGTATCATATTTTTGATTATCACTATCAATCAATGAAACAGCAATGACATGTGGCAATTGAGAGGTAAATGAAATAATCTCATCATGAGCCTGTGGTGACATGATTTTTACGGAATGAAATCCTAAATTAGAAACAAATTGTTCCATCATAGCAATGGCACTTTTACTATTTTCTTCATGTTGAATTAAAATATAATTAGCGCCTTGAAAAACTTCTTTACTTGCATAAAGATAGCCTTTATTTTCTCTTCCTGCCATAGGATGCCCTGAAACAAATTCAACATCTTTACCTTTCAAAAGATCTATTGCTTCATTTAAAAAATGAGTTTTAACACCTACAGCATCCGTAATGATACTCCCCTTTTTAAATTCATGTTTTTTTATATAATCTAAAACTAATGATGGATATAAACAGATAATCGTCATATCCGATTTTTTGATAATTTCTCGGCCATCTACAAACCCTTCTTTTATACATCCATCTGCTTTCGCTCTTGCAAGTGTTTCTTCATCTACATCAACACCATAAACTTCGTGTCCTTGACCTTTTAAAGCTTTTACAAAGCTTCCCCCAACAACACCAAGACCAACAACTGTTATAATCATATTTAATCCCTATTTTTATCTATACGCGGACAATATTTTTTTAAACATTCTAAAACATGTTGACTTTTTTTTTGATTTGTCTTGTATAGATATTCATTTCCTTTCGCTCTAATTATTAAATGATACTTATTTTTATTTTCTATAATTTGAACTTTTTTGATACTTCTATATAATACTTTCTTCCCATTTATATTTAATTCATCTTTTTCAAAAATCAATACCGATTCATACGTTAAATAAGCAACAAGTGGTACAAGCCATGTCACCATAATTAATGGTGATGTCATTGAAACAACTTGAACAACATGAAGATATATCAATAAACAAGAAGTCATTAAAACAACATATGATAATATATACAAATAAATTTCATATCCTGTATAAATAACTTCTTTTGCTTTAAAAAGCATTCTTCTTTTTCTAAAAGTAAGGATAATCAATGCATAACTTACAAGTAAGATCATAAAGGTAAACATTCCCATAAAAGCATCACTGTTTCCTAATGATACAATTCCTGTAAATAATGAAACAACCCCTAAAGCAGTTAAACAAACTAATTCAGCCATGATGTAATTGCCATCGAAAGTGCAGAAGATGCACCTAATAGAATAAACATAAATAAGAATCTAGAAATAAATGGAACTGCTTTTATTTTTTCTTTATTAATTAAAAATCCTGTAAAAACAATCACTAAACTTGTAATAATTCCATGCCCTAAAACAAACGCTAAAGTTGCATTTAAATATTGCATCATAAATGGAATAATCAATAATGTTACAAGTAAAAAATCAACAAGAAAAACACATACTGTTTTAATATTTAATTGGACCCATTTAAATGTAAAATTCTTTTTAAAGACATCTTTGTTTGTTTCAACAATTTTCTCTTTTTGTGTAAATTCAAAACTTTTCTTTGTTCTTTCTACTTTTCTATCAAATCTTGCCACTTTTATTTTCTCTTTTCTTCTAACATTTTAATTTTAAAATCTAATAAACTCTTAGTAAGATCTACATAATAGTTATGTGGGAACTCTAATCTAAATATTTCATCCCATAAGCGTGCTTTTTCTTTCATTGAATAATCTCTAATTTCTTTTACAGACAATTCTTGATAAACAAATTTTCCATCTTCAAATATAGGAACTTGTAATTCTTCTACTGTATACGTATTAGCTTCAATTGTTTTAAATTTCCAAATATCAGATTGATGATAAATCGTTAAATCTTTTGTACAATCAATTTCTTCATCATAAAAAGCAATTAAATCCGCCATTGCTTTTCCAGTTTCATTTTCAAACAAACGATATACACGTTTATAACCTGGATTGGTAATCTTTTCAGTATTTTCTGAAATTTTAATTTTAGGAATAATTTGTCCATTTTTTTCAATAGCTACTAATTTATAAACTCCTCCAAATACTGGAGATGATTTTGATACAATTAAATTTTCTCCAACTCCAAATGAATCAAGTTGCGCTCCTTGATTTAATAAAGAGCGAATCAAATATTCATCTAAGGAGTTTGAAGCCGAAATACTTACATATGTAAGACCCGCAACATCAAGCATTGCTCTTGCACGTTTTGATAAATATGAAATATCTCCACTATCCAAACGAATTCCTTTTAATTTTTTACCCATTGGTTCTAAAACTTCTTTGGCTATTTCAATGGCATGAGGTACTCCACTTTTTAAAGTATCATACGTATCAACCAATAAAACACAATCATCTGGATATGTAAGTGCATAAGCTTTAAAAGCTTCATATTCACTATCAAATGATTGCACAAAAGAATGTGCCATTGTTCCTACTACAGGAATATCAAACATCTCACCTGCTGAAACTGTAGCTGTTCCTGCTACCCCTCCAATATAAGCTGCACGAGCTCCATAAGTTGCACTATCATATCCTTGAGCACGTCTTGCTCCAAATTCCATAACAGGTCTTCCTTTGGCTTCTTGAACAACACGATGTGCTTTAGTAGCAATTAAAGATTGATGATTAACTGTTACTAATAACATCGTTTCGATAATTTGTGCTTCGATAAATTTAGCTTTTACAGTAATCAATGGTTCATTAGGAAAGACTGGTGTACCTTCTTTCATTGCATAAATAGAACCTGTAAATTTAAAATCTGATAAATAATCTAAAAAATCTTCATCAAATTTTTGAAGTGAACGGAGATATTCAATATCTCCTTCACTAAAATGTAAATTCTTTATACATTCAATTAATTGTTGTAATCCTGCAAAAACCGCGAACCCTCCATTATCTGGGTTTTTTCTATAAAACATATCAAAATAAACAAGTTGATCTTTATTTCCTTGTTTAAAATAATTATATGCCATTGTCAACTCATATAAATCCATTACAAGAGTTAGATTTCTTTCACTTCCTGCATGTCTATTCATAAAATTCTCCTTCATTGTTATTTTTACGAATATAATAAGCTTTTTTTTAAGAAAAATCTAGTCCATTAAAAATATAATTCATAAGAATCTCTTGATTGTACCATTGGCATTGGTCCTTGAGGAATAAAAGGAATATATAATTGTTGATCTGGGTAAATCATCATTTGTTGATCAAGTTTATTCATACAAGCGATCCATTCTATTTTAGTATTAAAATTTCTTGCTATCCGATAAACATTATCTCCCGGTCTTACTGTATAGAGATAGATATCACCTACTCTACGGGGATGAATGACTCTTTCATATTCTTCATCAAACATATTTTGCCTCCTTCATTTTAAAATATGTTTTAAAATAAAAAATGTTTAGGCAAAAAAATAGATAGCATTTGCTATCTATCTGGCTAATTTTTTCAACGCATCCTTTGCAGCCTTTTGTTCTGCTCTTTTTTTACTAGAACCTTTTCCAGTTCCTAGGGTCATATCATCCATCATGACTGCCACTTCAAATTCAGGTGCATTCGCTGGACCTGTTGTTGAAAGTAATGAATATGTGACTGTCTTTCTTTGATCCGCTTGAATCAATTCTTGTAATTTTGTTTTAAAATCTGTGATATCATCATAGTTGACATCTTCAACATGTTTATAGATTGTCATATCTAATATTTTTAAAACATATTCGATACCACAATCTTCGCTTATTGCCCCAATAAAGGCTTCAAAAATATCAGCTAAAACACTATTACGATCTCTACCACCATTATGTTCTTCACCTGCACCTAAGAAAATTTGCGCACCTAATCCTAATTCACGAGAAAAACGAGCAAGTGATTCTTCTCTTACTAGTTTAGAACGTAAAAGTGTCAATTCTCCTTCTGGCTTTTCAGGATATTTTTCATAAATAAACTTTGATACATAATATTGTAAAACTGAATCACCTAAAAATTCTAATCGTTCGTAATTTTTTCCTTTGTTTTCATTTGTATAAGAAGGATGTGTAAAAGCTTCTTTAAATAAATGAATATCTTTATAAGGAATGCCCATTACTTCTAAAAACTTACCTAATTCCACTTTCATCTAGACCTACTTTCATTTTTTCTACTACATTTACTTCAACCATTTCAAAAGCTAAATTCATTGCACTTTCAAAAGCTTTCGCATCACTTGCACCATGTGCTTTAACAACTGGTTTTACAAATCCCATCATCAGGGCACCACCTACACCTGCAGGATCAAATTTTGTTTTTAATCCTTTTAAAACTGGTTTAGAAATAACTGCCCCTAATTTATTACGTGTTGATGCCATAAAACCATCTTTTAATGCAGACATCATAGATAATGCAACACCTTCAATTGTTTTTAATGTGACATTTCCTGTAAATCCATCCGTTACAATGACATCCACATCACCTCTTAAGATTTCTTTTCCTTCAATGTTTCCAACAAAATCAATTTGTTCAAGTGTACTCAAAGATTGATATGTTTCTTTATGGATCTCATCACCTTTATGTTCTTCACTTCCAATATTTAACAGGGCAACTTTAGGTTTTTGAATATGTCTAACATTTTTAGCATAAACATTTCCCATAATTGCAAACTGAACGAGTTGATCTACTGTATTTTCAGCATTTGCCCCTACATCTAACATGCAAACACCTTTATCATTTAAAGTGGGAATTGTTGCCATTAAACATGATTTTTCAATTCCTTTAATACGTTTTAAAAACAACATTGCACATGCATAATAGGCTCCTGTATTTCCACAAGATAATACAGCATCAACTTCGTTATTTCTTGCTAACATCATAGCTTTTACTAAGCTCGATTCTTTTTTTCTACGGATTGCTAAAATATTTTCTGTCATTTCAAAGATTTCTCTAGCATCTATTAAAGTTACTTGAGGATGATCTTTCAATGCTTCTAATTCTTCAATTTTTCCTACAACATAAAGCTCATCTGTTTTATTTTTATTTAAAAATGATTGGCAGGCTTCTACAACAATAGAGCTACCTAAATCACCACTCATGGCGTCTATCGCTAATTTCATGTTCTCACCTCTTTTAGCATTATAACACATTAATCAATATATTCATTATTCTTTATTAAATTGTTTTTTATTTCTGATAACAATTTTATAATTTTTTCATCATCTTGATGTTGATTCATCGCTTCAAAAGCATCTTTTCTTGTAATTTCTAAAATATGATAATCTTTAAAAATATCTCCTATCATAAAAGTTGGTAAACCACTTTGCTTTTGACCCAACAAATCTCCAGGTCCTCTTATTTTTAAATCATATTCAGAGACCTCAAATCCATCATGATGATTTTCTAAAAATTCTAATCTTTCCTTTTGTTCAGAATGTGTTGCCTCTGATAAAAGATAACAATATCCTTGTTCCTTTGATCTTCCTACTCTTCCTCTCAATTGATGAAGTTGAGATAAACCGAATCTTTCTGCATTATAAATAACCATCATATTTGCATTACTTACATCAACTCCCACTTCGATTACTGTTGTTGAAACAAGAATCTGTATTTTATTTTCTTTAAATGCATTCATGATTTTATTTTTTTCTTCATCACTCATTTGTCCATGAACTAATCCAACTTCGTATTGTCCTTTGAAATATTGTGCCATTGCTTTTGAAATATCACTTGCATTTCTTCCAGTGATTGCTTCACTTTCATTTACAAGAGGGCAGACAACATAGCATTGTCCTCCCTTTAAAAGATAATCTTTCAAATCTTTTAATATAGGCCTCATCGATGTTCCTTTAATAAACTTTGTAATAACTTTTTTTCTCCCGTTAGGAAGTGTTTTAATCGTTGAAACATCCATATCTCCATATAAAGAAATAGCAAGTGTTCTAGGAATCGGTGTTGCTGTCATTACTAAAAAGTCAACTTTATTTCCTTTGTCTTTTAACGCTTTTCTTTGTTCAACACCAAAGCGATGCTGTTCATCAGTAATAACCAGACCTAATTGATTATATTGTACTTTTTCTTGAAATAAAGCATGTGTTCCAATAATAATATCAATTTGTCCATTTTCTAATTGCTGATAGATATCATTTTTTTCTTTTTGTGAAAGATGACCTGTAAGTAATGCGATATTTATTTTATATTTTTTAAACATTTTTTTTAAAGACTGATAATGCTGAAGCGCTAGTATTTCTGTTGGTGCCATCATAGCTCCTTGATAACCTGCTAAATAATTAGCATATAAACTAATTGCTGCAACAACTGTCTTTCCACTACCAACATCACCTTGAACAAAGCGATACATTAATTTTTGACTTGTTAAATCTATTAATATATCATCAATGACTTTTTTTTGGTCATCTGTTAATTGAAAAGGGAGCTTTTCAATAAAGTGAGTCACTTTTTCTTTGTCTATTAATTTTGAGATACCTATATTTTGTGTGCGATTTTGTTTTATATATTGCATTGTCATTTGAAATTTAAAAAATTCTTCATATTTTAAGTATCTAAGTGCACTAATAACATCACTGCGTGTTTGCGGTTGATGTATTTTAAACAAAGCATCTTCTTTATCTATCAAATGATATTTTTGACATAAATATAAAGGAATAATATTAGCAATATGTCCTTTATAAAAATTAAGTGCTTTATTGACATAACCCTGAAAACTTTTTTGAGTGAGTCCTTCTTTTAAAGAATATACTGGTGTTATTCCAGAAATTTCTTTTAAGTTCTTTAGTTTTAAGTCACTAGCTGTAATTGCTTTTTTAGAAGCACTGTATTTACCAATAATAGTAAGCATCATTCCTACTTGCATATTCTTTTTCAAAAAATGACGATTAAAAATCGTAATTGTTAATGGTTCTTCATGATAATTAACATGAAAAGTCAATCTTGAAAATCTTCCTTTATAAAAGATTTTAGGTTCATCAATAAGCTGTGCTTCAATAATGACCTTCGATTCATCATGTAATGGTGTTTCTAACATTTCTTCAAAGCGATAAGGATAATGTTGTACTAAATCTTTTACAGTATAAATAGATAATTCATTTAACTGTTCTATTTTATTTTTATTTATTTTTAAAACTTTTAAATCATACTCCATACACTCACCTACGCAAACATGATAATTAAAACGACCAAAACAGCAATACTGATAATAATTGAAAGTGAGCTCGAAATAGCTGGTGCATCACGATGATAACCAATATTTTTTGAAAAAACAGCTGAAACAGTTGTAATAGGCGCAGCCATTGCTAAAACAACAATTTTTTTAGCAAGCATTGGAATTGGAACAATAAAATAAACAATACTCATTAAGATAGCACCAAAAAGCACACGAATCAAAAGTGTTTTTAAAACTATTTTCATTTCCGAAGGATTTATTTTAACTTCTAATAAAAGTCCAATCATAAACATCGCTAAAAATCCATTTCCTGCTCCTATAAAAGAAGCCATTGATAAAATTGGTTGAGGTATTGAAATTTTAAAAAGTGCTAAAACAAAAATTAAAAGATATACATCAAATGGAATTGATGAAAATAATTTTTTGATTACTGTTTTAGGAGTCAATTTTTGATTACTGCTTGCTACGCTTCCTGCTAACGCATAACTTCCTCCTAAACACATAATTGAATTTCCTACATCAAACATGCATAAATAAGCAACTCCCATGCCTGGGAAAAAGCTTTGTACAAACGGCATAACAAAGTTTCCTATATTATATCCAGAACAATTGATCATATAATATCCTTTTAAAATGTTTTCCTCTTTTCTTGAAAGTATAAAAGAAATGAAAAGCATGATAATATTTGATGCTAATCCTATTAATAATAAAATGATCATTGATTGATCAATTGTTATGCCACTTGCATTTGTAAGTAAAGCACAAGGTAATGTCACATTCATAATAATTGTTGCAATTGTTAAACCATCTCTTTTTTCTAAAACATGCACTTGTTTTAAAATAAACGCTATTATAATTACAAAAACAAAACCTGCTGCCTTGATCATAATTTCAGCCATTTCGATTCCTCCTAAATTTTATTATAGCAAAAAAAAACATCGCTTAGGATGTTTATTTTTTAATTAAATCTAATGCTTGATTTAAAACAGCATCTCCGTTCATACTTGCAAAATCACCATCATTAATTAAAGCGCATGGAATAACCCCGTGAACCATTTCTTCAATTTTAGATAATTCTGAAGCAGATTGTGGCGCTAATAAAACACAATCAGCATCTGCCCATGATAAACCTACAGATTTAGATCCAACTGCCCAACACATTACTTTAATATCTTTTTGTTTAGCAGATTCTTTCACTGCATTTACTAATTTGTTTGTTGTAACCCCTGATACACAACATAATAAAATCTTATACATATTATACTACCTCACTTTTTAATAATAAATTACTGACATAATTATATTCTTTTTTAATTTTTTTTCTATAAAAATACAAATTTCTTTTTTCAAATTTTGAAAAAATGTAAAAAGTAGCATTTGCTACTTTTCATACATCTTTGGTTTATATAACGCTCTATTTTCTAATGAGAATACACGTTTTGTAAATTTTCCATATTCAACGGTTTCTAAAGCTTTATCCATCATCGCCATACGAGCATCTATATTATCAATTAAATATAAAATCTCTGCTTCTTTGATTTGCGGAAGAACAGGTGAACCATATTCATTTTTTCCATGATGTGCTAAAATCATATGTTGTAATAAAGTTACTTCTTCTCCTTCAATATGAAGTTTATCAGCAGTTTCTTTAATCATTGCATTTGAAATAGAAATATGACCTAATAGTTTTCCTTCTAACGTATATTCTGGAACAACAGGACCACTTAATTCAATTGTTTTTCCTAAATCATGTAATGTGATTCCAGAATATAATAGATCTTTATTAAGCGTTGGATATAAAGTGCAAAATGATTCTGCAACTTTTAACATTCCATACGTATGATAAGCCAATCCTGAAACATATTCATGATGATTTTTGCTAGCTGCTGGATAATAAGATAATTTTTCAATATTATCTTCAAATAATGTTTTTACTAATTGATGTAATTTTAAATTATCTATTTGATCAATAAACTTTTTAATTTCATTGATCATAAATTGACTATCCAATGGTGCTTGTTTTAAAAATTTAATACGTTCTTTATCATCTTGTGACGCTAAATGAATCTTTACAATCTTCATCTGTCTATCTTCATTATATTTTATAACATCACCTTTTATTTGAACAACTGAACCTTTTACTAAAGTTTGTACTTGTTCTTCACTAGCATTCCATAACTTAGCATCAATAGATCCTGTATCATCTTGTAATGTCATAGATAAATACGTTGAGCGATGTGCTCCATTGGTTTTTCCTGATACAACATGATTAATTAATGCTTCAATTAAAACACCATCATCACCAGGTTTTAAACTTGCTATTTTATTCATCATTATTCTCCTTAACTTCTAGAATATTCTTAATATCTTCGTAATTATATCCTTTTTTTAACAATGTATCAATTATTTTGTTTCTTAAATCTTTTCCTTCTAATTTTTTTTCATAGCGATGAGATGCTTTTAAATAGTCTTTTTCCAAAGCTAATTTTTCTTTCTCTAAATCATATTCAAAATCATACTCTGCCATTGCTTTATCAATAACATCATTCGTAAATCCCTTTAAAAATAATTTTTCTTTAATTTTTCTTTGAATGTTACGATAAGAAATCGTGTTGTTCCTTTGGTAATAATTATTGATTAAAAGCATCGCTGCTTGATATTCTTCATCATCATCAAGTTCTTCTAAACATGTATCTATTATCTCAGTATCAACACCATAATTTCTTAAATTATAAATTGCTTTGTTATGTCCTATTCCCAAACGTGTACATCTTTTAAAATAATTCATTGCGTACATTTTATCATTAATTAAATTTTTTTCTGATAAAAGTTGAATAGTAGTATCAAGTTGAGCATCATCATAATCTCCAGAATCCATTAATTTCTTTCTCATTTGTTGTTCAGTATAATCTTTAATAGATAAATACTTCAAGGCTTTGTTATATGCCCTACTGATTTGTTCGTGATCTTTAAGTGTATTAAACTGGTTTCTATCAATTGTTTTCCCTCGATACAGTTTATATTGATCTATTACTTTATCTGATAATTCTAATGTTACAGCACTTTCATTTTCATCATAAGTAAATGAAACCTCATTTTTATTATTCTTTATGGGAAATATCGAAACAATTGTATAAGTATATTCTTTAATAAGAATGGCTTGCTTATAAACTTCTAATACTTTCTTAGCAAATGTTTCTCCACTATACTCATTTGCTTTTTTTAATGCATTTTCTTTTAAAACATCTAAATCCATTTCCATAGCATCTAATATAAGTTTTGGTAATTCATCTTCATTTTTAAAGAAAAAGCCATTTTTCCCATCATCAATAACATCTTCAAGTTGATCATCATAACGAGCAATAACAGGAATAGAAGACGCCATTGCTTCAATATAAGTCAATCCCTGTGTTTCAGATAAAGATGCTGAAATAAACATATTAGAAATATGGTAATGTGCTGGAACCATTTCACCACTTTGAGGCCCTGTAAAAATAACATATGATTCAATATGATCATTTTTTACATATTCTTTTAACTCTTCTAATTGTGGTCCACCCCCAACAATTAAAAAACGAATATTATCATTAATAGCGACAACTTTTTTTAAAGCATCTATGATAACCGTAATGCTTTTTTCAGGAGCAATTCTTCCCAAAAATGTAAGAACAAAATGATTTTGTAAATGATATTTTTCTATTAAACTTTGACATAATTCGTTGTTTTTATTATTAACTGAAAAACGTTCAAGTTCTAATCCCGTAGGAATCGTATAAATATTTTTTTGTTTTAAACCATAATGGATTAAAGCATCTTTTGTTTTATTTGAAGGAACAATTAATCCTTGACAACTATTTCCATAAAATTTACTAATTTTTGTAATTACTTTTTTGACGACAGTATCTACTGTTTCAGAATTGATTGGATTAATATAATGTGAATAATCTGTCCACATAGTATGATACGTATAAACAACAGGAATATCTAAATATTCTGCAGCAATTCTTCCAAAAATACCAATACCAAATTCTGTTTGAACATGAATGACCTCTGGATTAAATCTTTTAATTTCTTTCATACCCTTAAAAGAAAAAATATTACATGCCCTGTAGCCATAAAGAGCTTGTATTTCTAATCCTGGCACTCTTAAAACTTGATCATCTAGGCTTTCATCATAAGTTGTATCACTTGGAAGTTCACTTGTTACAACTAAAACATCATGTCCTAAATTTACAAGTTTATTTCGTAAAATATTCGTTGATGTAGCAACACCATTAATATCAGGTATGTATGTATCTGAAAAAAGTGCTATTTTCATAAAGACCTCCTATTTTTTAAAATCATCAAATTCAATTTCTTCTATATCTTCTATAACAATTGTTTGATTATTTTCTGTAATTTCTTTTTTATCATTTTTTGTTGCAAAATTAAGTTCTCTACTAAATGACATTGTAAGACCTCCAAGAATAAGACCAGCATAATAAGTAGCAAATCTCCAAACAAGTAAAGTTGCTGATGTAGCTCCTTTTAAAAAGTAACGAAGTAAAATATAAAACGAACCTTCACTACCCCCACTTGCTCCTGGTAATGGTACAAAATCTGAAATCAAATAAACAAAAGCAGTAATTCCAATTAAATCAAAGAAATGTCTCCAAGAAAGAGGAACATTCATTGCAAGAGAACAAAAAAATGGAATACTATAAAGAATTGTCAATTTTAATACATTTAATCCTATTGATTTAAGTAATATTGGTTTGTTTTTTTGTAATAAATTAAGTTCGATTCTAAAGTTTTCTAATTTTCTTTCAATTTGAGAACTTACCTCTTCATAGCTTTTCACTATATGTAATTTTGCTAATACTTTAACAACATTATTACTTAAAAAATTTTGAAGTTTTTCAGACTTAGCTCCTAAAAACAAAGTAGAAATAACCACTAAATTAATAATAAATCCAACAAATGCTAGTGAAAAAAAGCCAGAATACAATTTACTAAAATAAACAAATTTTAAAAGCATAATGATAGATGTATACACAACCAATACACTTTGATAGACAATAAAAATCATTAATAAAATACTAGACGAATAAGTTGCTTTGATTCCTTGTTTATTAAAGGCATATACTTGATAAAATTGTCCACCAGAGGCCATTGGCGTGATTCCATTAAAGAAAATACCGGCCATTGCATTTACGATTCCTTGTTTTAAGGTATAATCTTTTTTATATACTTTAGCAAAAAGTGTCAAATTCATTGCATTGATTAAATAAAAAATACACATTAAAATGGCAACAACCAATAGCCACCCTAAATGACAATGTTTTAACGATTTAATCGTTCCTTCTAATTGATTACCAATTGAAAAATAAATTGATAATCCACCAACTATTAGAATAATAGCTACATTTAGTATGTATTTTTTTATATTTTTTTTATCCATAATATTATCCTCTAAAGAGATTCAACTTTTTCATATACCTCTTTTAATTGTTTTCCTATTAGCAATAAATCTCTTTCTTTAGCAACTTTACAACCTTCTTCTATTGTCGAAGGTAATTCGTGATTAATAATTTTATTAATATAATCAATAAAGTCTTGATTTGTTTTCCCCTTATAACAATTAACTCGATCTTGCATCCATGGATCAAAAGCAGGAATATCCCTTAATAATATTTGTGTTTTGCAAGCTAAAGCTTCTAAAACAACAATTCCTTCTGTTTCTTCACGTGATGGAAAGAAAAAAACATCTGCTCTACCATAAGCACCTTTAATAATATCTCCACTAACATATCCTGGTAATATTAAATTTTCTGGTAATTCTTTGAGTAATTTTTTTATCTTAGATGTTGGGTTGGATAATCTAACATCTCCAAACCACATAAATTTTACACGAGGCATTTCTCTTGCAACTTCTACAAAAGTATCAAATCCTTTTCTTTCAAAAAGCCATCCTACAGATATAACAAGTTTATCCTCTTCAGAAATATGAAACTGTTGCGTAAACTCATTAATTTGTTTAGATGTTGGATTAAACTGTGCAACATCTACACCATTAGAAATCGGATATATTTCCTTATTTAAATCATATGACTCTAATAAGCTTTTAGAATATGGTGTTGGTGTAATAATAACATCAGCTGAATTATAAAGATACACAAGCCATTTTTTATAAAGACCAGCAAAGGAATTAGAAAACATAAAAGAATTTTTAAAATCTTCTTCTGTACTATGTGCATGATAAATAATCTTCTTATTATTTTCTCTTGCCTGTTTAATCATTGAAATACTATCAGGATAGATTGTATTAATGTGTAAAATATCATAATCCAAATCGTTTTTATCAGTCGTAAATTCAATATTATTTAATGTTAAAGCTTTCTTTTGGTGGTAAAACGCACGACCTATTCCAGACTTCTTAATAGCATTTTCCATTCCAAAATATAATTTAATTTTCATATAAAACATCACCCAATCTATTATAACATATTTTTATTTTTGAAACTATATAATCAAGAATTTTACCCTATTAGCTAGCTACAAAAAACAATAAAATAATAGCATTCAAATTTGAACTTATGATTAACAGCATGTAAAAACATAAAAAAAAAGAAGGAACTGGCAACGAGCTATTTTCGCACAATGTACTATCTTCGCCGCGATGATGCTTAACTTCTGTGTTCGGAATGGGTACAGGTGTGTCCATCATGCTATCATTACCAGATTCTTCTTTTCAAGTGTCTTCAGGACACTCAAAACCAGACAGTAGTTTTTCTTCTTTCAAGCTCGCTTGCCTTTTCGGTCAAGCCCTCGACCTATTAGTATCAGTCCGCTTAACATGTCACCATGCTTACACTCCTGACCTATCTACCTTATCGTCTTTAAGGGG
>NZ_PYLQ01000017.1 GCF_003024685.1 Faecalibacillus intestinalis
TACTCACCCGTTCGCCACTCTTCACCGAAGTGAAGCGTTCGACTTGCATGTATTAGGCACGCCGCCAGCGTTCATCCTGAGCCAGGATCAAACTCTCCATTGTCCTTCTATCTCTTCAGACAACTTTGGTCTGTTTAGCTCTTTTTTATTTCTTTAACTTAATTGACGTTGTGTTTTATTCTTTCCTGTTCAGTTTTCAATGTCCTCTCACTTGACTCTCTCGTCGAGTGCCCATTTATATTACCATCCCCTCTCCCTTTTGTAAAGCTTTTTTTCTGTATTTTTTTATCTTTTTCTCTCTTTCCCTCTTTTTATGCCTTCATATCAACGTTTTTTTATCTGTGTTTTTTTGTCATGATTAAAAGAAACGATCTTTACAGAACGTTTCTTTGCCTTATGACTATATGATTTCTTTACTGTCCAGGATGATTGTTGTTGGTCCATCATTGATCAGCGAGACTTTCATCATCGCTCCAAAGATATACTTAATTTTATAAAAAAAGAAGCCTAACATTAAGTTAGACTTTTAAATAACATATTAGAGCTTCTTTTTATAATTAACCAATTTTTTTATAAACATCAACGAATTCTTGAGCTAAGTCAATGCATAATAATGATGTCATTAAGTGGTCTTGAGCATGTACCATTAATAAGCTTAATGGTGCTTTTTCTCCTCTAATTTCAGCTTGAATCATTTCAGTTTGTGAATGATGAGCTTCATTAACTGCTTCTTTAGCGTTTCCTAAAGATTCTTCAGCTTTTTCGATATCTCCAGCTTTTGCATATTGAATTGCTTCGATAGCTGAACTACGTGCGCTACCAGCATTAACAATTAAGTTAATTACGATTTGTTCTTGTTGATCCATTTTTATTATCTCCTTCTATAAACAAATATTCAGACTACTTACATCTGCACTATTATTTTATCAAAGTCATATCTATTATTCAAGCGCTTTCGTTAGATAAAGCACTATTTTGAACAAAAAGTCATTTACTACAAATAAGAAATATTCGGTAATAAAAAAATCTTAAATATAAAAAGGTCCCGAAGGACCTTTCGTTAAAATTATTATTCAATAATTTCAGAGATGTTTCCAGAACCTACAGTTCTACCACCTTCACGAATTGAGAATTTAGTTCCTTGTTCAATTGCGATTGGGTGAATTAATTCAACTGTTAATTCTACAGTATCTCCAGGCATTACCATTTCAGTACCTTCTGGTAATTCGATTACACCAGTAATATCAGTAGTTCTGAAATAGAATTGTGGTCTATAGTTAGCGAAGAATGGTGTATGACGTCCACCTTCATCTTTACTTAATACATAAACTTGACCTTTGAATTTAGTATGTGGATGTACTGAACCAGGTTTAGCTAATACTTGTCCACGTTGGATTTGATCACGGTTGATACCACGTAATAATACACCGATGTTATCTCCAGATTCAGCATAGTCTAATAATTTTCTGAACATTTCGATACCAGTAGCAACTGTTTTTTGAGTTTCTTTGATACCAACGATTTCTAATTCGTCATTTAAGTTTAATTGTCCACGTTCTACTCTACCTGTAGCAACAGTTCCACGTCCAGTGATTGTGAAAACGTCTTCTACTGGCATTAAGAATGGTTTATCAACGTCTCTAGTTGGAGTTGGGATATAAGTATCTACAGCTTCCATTAATTCGTCGATAGCTGGAGTCCATTGAGGATCTCCTTCTAATGCTTTTAATGCTGATCCTCTGATTACTGGAGTATCATCACCTGGGAAGTCATATTCATTTAATAATTCACGAACTTCCATTTCTACTAAGTCGATTAATTCTTCGTCATCAACCATATCGCATTTATTTAAGAATACGATGATGTATGGAACACCTACTTGACGAGATAATAAGATGTGTTCTCTTGTTTGTGGCATTGGTCCATCAGTAGCAGCAACTACTAAGATAGCACCATCCATTTGTGCAGCACCAGTGATCATGTTTTTGATGTAGTCAGCATGACCTGGACAGTCAACGTGTGCATAGTGACGAGTTTCAGTTTGATATTCTACGTGTGCAGTGTTGATTGTGATACCACGTTCTTTTTCTTCTGGAGCAGCATCGATTGAAGCATAATCCATTGCAGCAGCTTGTCCTTTTTTAGCAAGACAAGTAGTGATTGCAGCTGTTAAAGTTGTTTTACCATGGTCAACGTGACCAATAGTTCCGATATTTACATGCGCTTTAGAGCGGTCAAATTTTTCCTTAGCCATTGTTAAGGTTCCTCCTATTTTTTTTAATTTTTTACAATAAACATTCTAGTTTATTTGTTCGAAAAAATCAATATTTATTTGATTTTAATGTAGATTATACATTTCCACCATTTTTCTTGATGATTTCTTCTCTAATTGATTTAGGTGCAGCTTCGTATCTATCAAATTGCATTGTATAGTTTCCACGACCTTGAGTAAATGATCTTAAATCAGTTGCGTATCCGAACATTTCTGATAATGGTACAGATGCTTGAACTGAAACAGCATTTCCTCTTTCTTCTTGCCCTTCAATCATACCACGTCTAGATGAAATATCACCCATAACGCTACCTAAATATTCAGAAGGAGCAGTTACTTCTACTGCCATAATTGGTTCTAATAATACAGGACCACATTTTTTAGCAGCATTTTTAAGTGCTAAACTTGCAGCTACTTTATATGCCATTTCTGATGAATCGACATCATGGTAAGAACCATCAAATAATGTAGCTTTTACGTCTAATACAGGGTATCCAGCAATCATACCAGTTTCAAGTGCATCTTCAAGACCTACTTTTACTGAGTTGATATATTCTCTTGGGACAGCCCCACCAACGATAGCATCAACGAATTCAAATCCTTTACCTTCATTAGGTTCAAATTTGATCCATACGTGACCGTATTGTCCACGACCACCAGATTGTTTTACATATTTACCTTCACATTCAGCTGCTTGAGTGATTGTTTCACGGTAAGCAACTTGTGGAGCACCAACGTTAGCTTCTACTTTGAATTCTCTTTTTAAACGGTCAACGATTACGTCTAAGTGTAATTCACCCATACCAGCGATAACTGTATCTCCAGTTTCAGGGTTAGTAAATGTTTTGAATGTTGGATCTTCTTCAGCTAATTTAATTAAACCATTACTTAACTTATCTTGATCTTGTTTAGTTTTTGGTTCGATAGCTAATTGGATAACTGGTTCAGGGAATTCCATTTTTTCAAGGATAACGAAATTCTTTTCGTCACAGATAGTATCCCCAGTTGTTGTGTTTTTGAAACCTACAGCTGCAGCGATATCTCCAGCGTAAACTTCATCAATTTCATTACGTTTGTTCGCATGCATTTGAAGAATACGACCTAAACGTTCTTTTTTATCTTTTGTAGAGTTTAATACATAACTTCCTGATTGACATGTACCTGAATATACACGGAAGAAAGTTAATTTTCCTACGAATGGGTCAGCCATGATTTTGAATGCTAATGCTGAGAAAGGTTCATCATCTGATGCATGTCTTTCTACTTCATTACCATCTTCATCAGTACCTTTAATTGAAGGAATGTCAGTTGGTGCAGGTAAGAAATCAATTACTGCATCTAACATTGGTTGAACACCTTTATCTTTGTAAGCTGAACCGCATAATACAGGGAATAATTCTACAGCTAATGTTCCTTTACGGATTGCTGCTTTAATTTCTTCTTCAGAAATTTCTTCACCTTCTAAAACTTTCATTAATAGATCATCATCATAAGTAGCTGCTTGATCTAACATTTTAGCACGGTATTCTTCAGCTTGAGCCATATATTCTTCAGGAATTTCTTTGTAAACTACATTTTCACCTTTAGCCCCTTCAAAATAGATAGCTTTCATTTTAATTAAGTCAATGATTCCTTCGAAAGTATCTTCAGCACCGATAGGTAATTGAATTGCAACACCTTGTACTCCTAATCTCTTTTCTAAAGATTCTAATGACATAATGAAATCTGCACCTGTTGCATCCATTTTATTAGCGAATACAATACGAGGTACACCATAAGTAGTAGCTTGACGCCAAACTGTTTCAGTTTGTGGTTCTACACCAGCTTTTGCATCTAATACAGTTACAGCACCATCTAATACACGTAAAGAACGTTCTACTTCGACCGTAAAGTCTACATGGCCCGGTGTATCGATAATATTTACACGATATCCGTTCCATTGCGCAGTTGTAGCTGCTGAAGTGATTGTGATTCCACGTTCTTGTTCTTGTTCCATCCAGTCCATTTGTGAAGCACCTTCGTGAGTTTCACCAATTTTGTGGATTTTACCAGTGTAATAAAGGACACGTTCAGTTGTTGTTGTTTTACCAGCATCAATATGAGCCATGATTCCGATATTACGAGTATTTTCTAACGAAAATTCACGAGCCATTTGTTTTCTCCCTTCAAAATTTTAGCCGTTATATTACCAACGGAAATGAGCGAATGCTTTATTAGCTTCAGCCATTTTATGAGTATCTTCTTTCTTCTTAACAGAAGCACCTGTTCCGTTTGAAGCATCAATAATTTCGTTTGCTAAACGATCAACCATAGTTTTTTCGTTTCTTAAACGAGAATAGTTTACTAACCATCTTAAACCTAAAGTCATTCTTCTTTCTGAAGAAACTTCAACTGGTACTTGGTAGTTAGCCCCACCAATACGTCTTACTTTAAGTTCAAGAACTGGCATAATATTGTTAATTGCTTGATCAAAGACTTCCATAGCTGGGTTTCCAGTTTTTTCTTCTACTTTTTTAAACGCATCATATAAGATGTTTTGTGCAACACCTTTTTTACCATCTAACATAATGTTGTTGATAAGTTTAGAAATAGTTTTAGAGTTATACACTGGATCAGGTAGAACGTCTCTTTTAGCAACTCGTCCTTTTCTTGACATATATATTTCCTCCTATAAGTATTAATTAAGCTTTTGGTTTTTTAGCACCGTATTTAGAACGTGCTTGTTTACGATCGTTAACTCCAGCACAGTCCATTGTACCACGGATAATATGGTAACGAACCCCTGGTAAGTCTTTAACACGACCACCACGAATTAAAACAACACTATGTTCTTGTAAGTTATGTCCAATTCCTGGAATATATGCAGTTACTTCCATACCATTTGATAATCTAACACGGGCATATTTACGTAAAGCCGAGTTAGGTTTTTTAGGTGTCATAGTAGCAACACGAGTACACACACCACGCTTTTGAGGTGATTTAGTTGATGTAGCTTTTTTAGCTAATGAGTTATAACCTCTATTTAAAGCAGGTGAATTTGATTTTGTTGTTTTATCAGTACGACCTTGTCTTACTAATTGGTTAATTGTAGGCATTTCTTTCTCCTTTCTTGATAACACACAATACCGGGTGTTTCATATTTAATCAATAAATATTGCACCCAATCAGGGCACTGACAATATATTATAGTATTAAAATGATAATGTCAACAAAAAAATTAAAAAATATAAAAAAAATAGGCCTAAGCCTATTTTTTTATATTTGATCTCCAAGATTTTCATGATTATCATCTAATAAATCATATTTAGCAAGTTCAGCTGCTTTTGCTTCTTCAGCTTCTTTTGCTAATGTTTCAGGTGATTTTAAAGGACCTCTAAATCCTGTACCAGCTGGTAATAATTTACCAATTAATACATTTTCTTTTAATCCTTTTAACATATCTTTCTTACCTTTAATTGATGCATCAGTTAAGATCTTAGTAGTTTCTTGGAATGATGCTGCAGATAAGAATGAATCAGTTTCAAGAGATGCTTTAGTAATACCTAATAAGATTGGTCTACCAACAGCTGGATGTTTTCCTTCTTTTAATGCTTCTCTATTTAATTCAGTAAATTGAGTTACATTAACATGTGTTCCAGGAAGTGTTCCAGTATCTCCACCTTCAACAATTCTAATTTTCTTCAACATTTGTCTTACGATAATTTCGATATGTTTATCAGAAATTTCGATACCTTGAATACGATATACTTTTTGAACTTCTTTAATAATATAATTTTCAACAGCTTCTGTATCAGCTACATTTAGTAATTCTTTTGGATCAATAGAACCTTTAGTGATTTTATCACCAATACGTACTTCATCACCAACATTAACTCTTAATTTTGCACCATATGGAGTTAAGTAACTTCTTGTTTCTAAATCGTTAGAAACAACAACTTCCATTCTTCCTGCATTATCAATAATATTTGATACTTCACCATCAATTTCAGAAATAATTGATTTGGCTTTTGGATTACGTGCTTCAAATAATTCTTGAATACGAGGTAACCCTTGAGTGATATCGGCACCACCGGCAACCCCACCATCATGGAAAGTACGCATTGTTAACTGAGTACCTGGTTCACCGATTGATTGTGCAGCCATAACCCCAACAGCTTCACCTAATTCAACAACATTACCTGTTGCTAAGTTACGACCATAACATTTTTTACAAACTCCGCCTTTAGCAACGCAGCCAAGAACTGAACGAATTTCAACTTCTTTAATACCTGCATCACAAACAACTTTAGCGTTTTGTTCAGTAAAGATTTCACCTGCAGCAACTAATAATTCTTTAGTTTCTGGATGGTAAACATCTTTTTGTGAATAACGACCAACTAAACGGTCATATAATGGAACAATTACAGTATTGTCATCTGTATTGTATAATTCAGTAACAACGAATCCTCTATCTGTTCCACAATCTTCTTCAGAAATAATAACTTCTTGAGCAACGTCTACTAAACGTCTTGTTAAGTAACCTGAATCGGCAGTCTTTAAGGCAGTATCTGTAGAACCTTTACGGGCACCGTGTGTTGAAATAAAGAATTCTGATGCTGTTAAACCTTCACGGAAGGCGGACTTGATTGGTAACTCGATTGTTTCCCCTTTTGGATTTGACATCAATCCACGCATACCTACTAACTGAGTGAAGTTAGAAAGTGATCCACGGGCACCTGAATCAGACATGATGAAGATTGGGTTACGATCATCAGCTTCGAACTCTTGACGAACGACTTCTTGGACTTCATCTTTAACACCAGTCCATAATTTGATTACGCTTTGGTATCTTTCTGCTTCAGTTAATTTACCTTTATTATAGAAAGTTTTAATTTGTTCAAGTTTTTGATCTGCTTTATCAAAGATTTCAAATTTAGCTTGTGGCACTTGGATATCATAAGCAGATACTGTAATACCAGCAATTGTTGAATATTTAAATCCTTGGTCTTTTAACTTATCAAGCATTAAACTTGTATCAGTTAATGCAGATTGTTTGAACACTTCATCAATGATGCTTCCTAATGCTTTTTTACCTAATGGTTTAACTGGTTGTTGAGCAGCAATATGTGCTTTAATATCAGTTCCCATTGGAACAAAGTATCTATCAGGTGTTCCAGATAAGTTTTCTTTACCTGGTTCATTGATAAATGGGAATTGTCCATCAAAGATATCATTAAAGAAAATTTTACCTACAGTAGTAATTAAATAACTGTTATTTTGAGCTTCTGTAAATGTTGCATTGTGTAATGCAGATGCTTTAATAGCAACTCTTGTATGAAGATTTACAGTTTTAGCAAAATATGCATGATCAACTTCATTTCTATCAGCAAAGACAGTACCTTCACCAATTGCTCCAACATCTTCTAATGTTAAGTAGTAGTTACCTAACACCATGTCTTGGGATGGAGTAACGATAGGTTTACCATCTTTAGGACCTAAGATATTTGTTGATCCTAACATTAATTGTCTTGCTTCTTGAATTGCTTCTTCACCTAATGGTACATGGACAGCCATTTGGTCCCCATCGAAATCGGCATTGAACGCTGGAGTTACTAATGGGTGAAGACGAATAGCACGCCCTTCTACTAATTTAGGTTCGAATGCTTGGATACCTAATCTATGAAGAGTTGGCGCACGGTTTAATAATACTGGATGTGCTTTGATAACTTCTTCAACGATTGGCCAAATTTTATCATCCATTTTATCAATTAATCTTTCAGCTGCTTTAATATTTGTAGCAATTTCTTGATCAACTAAACCATGGATAACAAATGGTTTAAATAAGCTTAATGCCATTTCACGTGGAATACCACATTGATACATTTTTAAGTCTGGTCCTACAGCGATAACTGAACGTCCTGAATAGTCAACACGTTTACCTAATAAGTTTTGACGGAAACGTCCTTGTTTACCTTTTAATGTATGGCTTAATGATTTTAACGCACGTCCACCAGCACCAGTAATTGGTTTAGAACGACGACCATTATCAATTAAGGCATCAACAGCTTCTTGTAACATACGTTTTTCATTTTGAACGATAATAGAAGGTGTTCCAAGTTCTAATAATTTTTTCAAACGATTATTACGAGTAATAACACGTCTATATAAATCATTTAAATCACTTGTCGCAAAACGTCCACCATCTAATTGTAACATAGGTCTTAAATCAGGTGGTATAACTGGTAATGCTTCAAGAATCATCCATTCAGGTTGATTATCAGAAGATCTAAATGCTTCAATAGCTTCTAATCTCTTCAATAATTTAGTACGTTTTTGTCCTTGAGCTTCTTTTAATTCTTTAGATACAAGTTCAAATTCTGCATCTAAATCAACTTGTTTTAATAAAGTTTGAATCGCTTCAGCCCCAATTTGAGCTTCAAATGTATGACCAAATTGTTCATAACATTTACGATAATCTCTTTCAGATAATACTTGTTTGTATTCTAAAGGTGTAGTTCCTTTATCAATAACAACATAAGAAACAAAATAAATAATTTCTTCTAGTTGTTTTGGTGACATATCTAAGATTAATCCCATTCTTGATGGAATACCTTTTAAATACCAAATATGTGCTACTGGTGTAGCTAATTCGATATGTCCCATACGTTCACGACGTACTGCAGATTTAGTAACTTCTACACCACATCGATCACATACAACACCTTTATATCTAATTTTCTTATATTTTCCACAACTACATTCCCAATCCTTAGATGGTCCAAAGATTCTTTCACAGAATAGACCATCTTTTTCAGGCTTTTGAGAACGATAGTTAATCGTTTCAGGTTTTTTTACTTCACCATAAGACCATTCACGAATTTTTTCAGGAGATGCTAATCCAATTTGGATTGATGAAAATTTATTAGTATTTGCCATTTTCTATTCCCTCCTTATAATGATTCACTTTCTTCAGTTTCAACTAATTCTTCAGATTTCATAGCATCAGTAACAACTTCTTTTTCTTCGTTTACATCTTCTTTTTCAATTGATCTTGGGAAACGTCTTTCTTCATCTTCGATATTTCTTTCATCAATTTCTTGATCATTTTCATCTAATAAACGAATATCTAATGCTAATGCTTGTAATTCTTTCTTTAATACTCTAAACGATTCAGGTAATCCTGGTTCTGGCATTGGTTGTCCTTTAACAATAGCTTCATATGTTTTAACACGTCCAACAACATCATCAGATTTAACAGTTAAGATTTCACGAAGTGTATAAGCAGCACCATAAGCTTCAAGTGCCCAAACTTCCATTTCCCCAAATCTTTGTCCACCGTTTTGAGCTTTACCTCCAAGTGGTTGTTGAGTAACTAATGAATAAGGTCCTACTGAACGTGCATGTAATTTATCATCAACCATGTGTGATAATTTAACGAAGTACATAATACCTACAGATACAGGAGAATCAAAATATTCACCCGTACGTCCAGAAATAACAGGTTGTTTTCCATCTTCATTCATTCCTGCTTCTTTCATTAATGCTTCTAAGTCTTCACGATGTAAACCATCGAAAGCAGGAGTAGCAATATATAAACCTAATTGTCTAGCTGCATAACCTAAATGTAACTCTAATACTTGTCCGATATTCATACGAGATGGAACCCCTAATGGATTTAACATGATATCTAATGGTGTACCATCTTCTAAGTGTGGCATATCTTCGATTGGTAAGATTTTTGAAATAACCCCTTTATTACCATGACGTCCAGCCATTTTATCTCCTTCAGAGATTTTACGTTTTTGAACGATATAAACTTTAACAACACGGTTAACACCTGGTTGTAATTCATCACCATTTTTACGATCAAAGATTTTAATATCATGAACGATACCAGCCCCACCATGAGGAACTCTTAATGAATTATCTTTAACTTCTCTTGACTTTTCACCAAAGATTGCAAGTAATAATTTTTCTTCTGCTGATAATTCAGCTTGACCTTTTGGAGTGACTTTACCAACTAAGATATCCCCTTCTTTAACTTCCGCACCAATCATGATGATACCATCACTATTTAAGTTTTTACGTGCTTCATCCCCAACGTTAGGGATATCTCTTGTAATTTCTTCAGGCCCTAATTTTGTATCACGACATTCAATTGAATATTCATCAATATGAATAGATGTATAAACATCTTCTTTTACTAATCTTTCAGACATAATAACGGCATCTTCGTAGTTATAACCATTCCATGTCATAAAACCAACTAACACGTTTTGGCCTAATGCTAATTCACCTTGTTCCATTGCTGGACCATCAGCTAATACTTGACCAACAACAACTTTTTCACCAGCTTTAACAATTGGTTTATGGTTGATACAAGTTCCTGCATTCGAAATAGCAAATTTTGTTAAACGATATTTGTGAACAACTGCTTCATCATCCACGATTTCAATACGTTTAGCATCTACATAACTTACAGTACCGTTATGTTTACTTACTAAAGCTGCTCCAGAATCTCTTGCAGCTTGATATTCCATACCTGTTCCAACAAATGGTGTATGTGGATTTAATAAAGGTACAGCTTGACGTTGCATGTTGGCACCCATTAAAGCACGAGTTGCATCATCGTTTTCCAAGAATGGAATACATGAAGTGGCAACAGAAACGATTTGTTTTGGAGAAATATCGATAAAATCAACTTCTTCTCTTTTAGCCATAATATTTTCACCTAAATGACGGGCGATAACTTGTTCATCTAAGATTTCACCTTCATCAGATGTTTGTACATTTGCTTGTGCAATAATGTAATTTTTTTCTTCATCAGCAGTTAAATAACGTACATCGTCTTCATCGATAACACATTTATTAACTTTACGATATGGAGTTTCAATAAATCCATATTCATTGATTTTAGCATAAGATGCTAAAGTTGAAATTAACCCGATGTTTGGACCTTCAGGAGTTTCGATTGGACAAATTCTTCCATAATGGGAAGCATGTACGTCACGGACTTCATATCCTGCACGGTCTCTTGATAAACCACCTGGCCCTAATGCAGATAAACGACGTTTATTTGTTAATTCGGCTAATGGGTTAATTTGATCCATGAATTGTGATAATTGTGATGACGCAAAGAATTCTTTCATTGCGGCAGTTAATGGACGAATATTTGTTAAAGATTGTGGTGTTACTGAATCCACTTCAGATAATGACATTCTTTCTTTAACAACTCTTTCCATTCTTGATAATCCAATTCTGAATTGGTTTTGAATTAATTCACCTACAGAACGTACACGTCTATTTCCTAAATGATCGATATCATCTAATAAACCAATACGAGCCATATGAGATACTCTATCTTCAGGTGCTAAATCATAAGAATTGAAAATATCAACTAAGTTCAACATATATGAATATGCTGCAATCATGTCAGAGATTGTAACATATTTACAATTTAATGATAAATCTGTACCAATTACTTTCATAACTTTAGTACGTGATTCATCAACATAAACATGAACTACTTGCAATACACCATTACTTTCTAATCGAGGATTAGTTTTCATTTCAACAGTGTGTGCACCTGCTTCAAAAACAGGTCTTAATGTATCAATAACTTCATTTGTAATAACTGTTCCTTTTGTACAAACAACGTTACCATCAACATCTTTAACATCTTCAGCAAGAACACGTCCTGCAATACGATCTAATAAACTTAATTTTTTCTTAAATTTGAAACGACCAGCTTTAGCTAAATCATAACGTTTAGGATCAAAGAATCTAGTATATAAAAGGCTTGTAGCACCTTCTAATGTAGCAGGTTCTCCTGGTCTTAATTTATTATAAATTTCAATTAAAGCTTCTTCTGTGTTTGTTGTATTATCTTTTGCTAAAGTGTTCAAAATAAATTCATGATCACCAAAAACATCAATAATATCTTCATTACTAGAAAGTCCTAAAGCACGTAATAAAACTGTTCCTGGGATTTTTCTATTACGGTCAATACGAACATTTAAAACATCTTTTGCATCATTTTCGAACTCTAACCAAGTCCCTCTTGATGGGATAATACTACCTTCAAAGACAGTTTTACCACTTTTATCAATGGCATCAGCAAAGTATGCCCCTGGTGAACGTACTAATTGAGATACAATAACACGTTCTGCCCCATTAATAATGAAAGTTCCTGAATCAGTCATTAATGGGAAATCACCCATAAATACTTCTTGTTCTTTAATTTCACCAGTTCCTGAATTGATTAAACGTAAAGTAGCACGAATTGGTGCTGCATAGTTTGCATCACGATCTTTACTTTCGTTTACGGAATATTTTGGTTCATCAAAGGCACAATCAACAAATTCTAATGATAAAGTTTCATTAAAGTTTGTAATTGGGTAGATATCATCAAATACTTCTTTAATTCCTACTTCTTTAAACCATTTATAGGAATTTGTTTGAATTTCTACTAAATTTGGTAACTCTAAAGATCCTGAAATCCTAGAGTAATTACGACGAGTAATCTTGCTTTTTGCTGTAGTTGTATGCTTTTCCACGAATTAACTCCACCCTTCTTTATCTCTATTAAACTGTTTTTGAGCGCACAAAAACGCTTGATTTTAAATATTAATAGTCATTATTGTATTTTAGATAAAGGTTTCAAAAAAGTCAATACCTTTTTTTATAAAAAATAAAAAAAGAAATATTATCTTTTTACACTATGTAACAAGTAATATCCCTTATCTCTTTTAACAATTTCACAATTTCCAAAAACTTCTTCCATTTTCTTTTTAGCCGAAGGAGCGCCTTGTTTCTTTTGTAAAATAACCCATAAACTTCCATTTTCATTAAGATGTTCAATTGATTCTTGTAAAATTGTAGTTACAACTTCTTTACCCGCTCTTACTGGTGGATTTGTTACGATCACATCATAACTTCCTTGAACATTTTCATAAATAAAGCTTTTATAAATATTTGCATGAATATTATTATTTTTAGCATTTAATTTGGCAAGTTCAAGTGCACGATCATTGACATCGACCATATCCACATTTAAATGTGAATAAACTTTATTAAGGCATATTCCGAAAGTTCCATAACCACATCCTACATCAAGAAGTGTTTTTTCATTTGTAATTTCGATATTGTCTAATAAAACACGTGACCCATAATCTATCATGTTTTTAGAAAAAACACCATTATCACTTGTAAATAAAAGATCATATTTATGAAATCTAAAAATAAATTGTGATTGTTCACTTTTTAAATCAGTATTATCTGTAAAATAATGTTTCATTTGTATTTCCTCTATTTCCTTTTTCTTTATTATACAAATAAATAGAATGTTAACCAATAAAAAAAAGAAGAATCGTAAGATCCTTCTTTTAAATCAAAGTTATAATTATTTAACTTCTACTGTAGCTCCAGCAGCTTCTAATTTTTCTTTGATTTCTTTAGCTTCATCAGCAGATACTTTTTCTTTGATTACTGAAGGTGCTTTGTCAACTAATCCTTTAGCATCAACTAATCCTAATCCAGTGATTTCTCTTACAGCTTTGATTACAGCAACTTTAGTTCCACCAACTTCAGTTAATGTTACGTTAACTTCTGTAGGTTCAGCAGCAGCTCCAGCATCAGCAGCAGCAGCTACAGCAACTGGTGCAGCAGCAGTTACATCAAATTTTTCTTCGATTGCTTTTACTAAATCATTTAATTCTAAAATAGTAGCTACTTCTAAGTAAGCTAAGATATCTTCATGTGTTAATTTTGCCATGTTTATATTCTCCTTTTCATTAATTCTGCTTATTCAGCAGCTTCTTCTACTTTTTCTTCAGCAGGTGCTTCAACTGGTGCTTCTCCACCGTTTTCTTCTCTTGCATCTGCTACAGCTTTTACAACTCTAGCGAATTTGCTAACTGGTGCTTGTAACATACCAAGTAACATTGAGTACATTCCTTCACGTCCAGGTAATTTAGCAATTTCATTAATTTCTTCTACTTCTAATACTTTTCCTTCAACAATTCCAGCTTTGATTACTAAAGCTTCATGATCTTTAGCAAAGTTAGCTAAAATTCTTGCAGGTGCAACGGCATCACTATGACCGAATGCAATAGCGTTTGGACCTACTAATTTATCATTGATTTCAGCATATCCAGCGCTTTCAGTAGCTCTTTGAACTAATTTGTTTTTGTAAACTTTGAATTCAACATCTTCTTCACGTAATGATTTACGTAATTCAGTGACTTCTGCTACTGATAATCCACGATATTCTACTACTACAGCAGATTGTGAATCATTAAATTTACCAGCGATTTCTTCAACAACGACTTTTTTCGCATTGATTGCTTCTACTGACATTGCTACACCTCCTATAAATTTTTATATATGCAACAATATACGCGCTATATTTAAAACTCCCATACGTAGATAGGAGTTCAAGTTCTTCATAAACTCAACACCTCGGTAACAAATTAAGGTTTCCCAGTTACTGTCTACGGTATATTGATTGCGACATTTTTACAAACTATTTAGTAGTTTGAACTTTGATTGCAGGTCCCATAGTTGATGAAACTGCAATATTTTTAATATAAGTACCTTTAGCTGATGTTGGTTTTAATCTTACGATTAAATCGTAAATTGTGTTGAAGTTTTCAACTAATTTAGCATCATCAAATGATACTCTACCGATTGGTAAATGAACATTACCTTCTTTATCAGTACGGTAAGTTACTTTACCAGCTTTTGTTTCTTGAACTGCTTTAGCAACATCCATAGTTACTGTTCCAGTTTTTGGGTTAGGCATTAAACCTTTAGGTCCTAAGATACGACCTAATTTACCTAATTCAGCCATCATGTTAGGAGTAGCGATCATAACTTCGAAATCTAACCATCCTTTTTTGATGTCTTCTAAAATTTCTTTACCAGCAACGATATCTGCACCAGCATCTTTAGCTTCTTGAGCTTTTTCTCCTTCAGCTACAACTAAAACTTTTTTAGTTTTACCAGTTCCGTGTGGTAATACAACAGCTCCACGTAATTGTTGATCTGCTTGTCTAACATCTAATCCTAAATTGAAAGCAACATCGACACTTGCATCGAATTTTACATTACTTGTTTTTTTAACTAATTCAATAGCTTCTTCAGCTGAATAAAGTTTTCCATTTTCAATTAATGCAGCTGCTTCTGTATATCTTTTACTTTTCTTTGCCATTTAATTTCCTCCTTAGTGGTTATAACGGATTATCCTTCCACGTGATGCTTACGCATCGATTCCTTCAACTTTTACACCCATGTTTTTAGCTGTACCAGCAACGATTTTCATTGCAGCATCTAAATCATAAGCATTTAAGTCAGGCATTTTGTATTCAGCGATTTCTTTTAATTTATCAGCTGATAATGTTCCTACAGTAGTTGTTCCTGCATTACTAGAACCTTTTTGTACTCCTAAAGCTTTTTTAATCATTTCTGAAGCTGGAGCAGTTTTTAATACAAAGCTGAAATCTTTGTCTTCATATACTGTTAAGACAACTGGTACTGTTTCTCCCATACGATCTTTAGTTTGATCATTGAAAGCAGTACAGAATTTAGGCATTTGGATACCTGCACCTGCTAATGCTGGACCAGGTTTAGCTTGCCCTGCTTTGAATTGAATTTTCATAACTCTAACAACTTTCTTACTCACGCGACATTTCCTCCTTGTAAAAATTTGTCCGTGTTGTGGTCAAATGGGTGTTACCCTTCCACACAACAATGAATGCGCAATTAGCCTATTGCGTCGACAACTAATTTACCATTATCTCTTGATAAATGCAATACTTTTTTATATTTTTTTTGCATTTTATCAAATAAATTTAAAAAAAAGAAAAACTCTAGGAATTTTCCTAGAGTTTAAACAACAATTAGTCTAAAGCAGCAATCATTGCTTTGTATGAATCTTCAACTAATGAAGCTCCACCAACTAAAGCACCATCAATATCAGGTTGTTCTAATAATGCTTTTAAACCTTCAGGTTTAACAGATCCACCATATTGAATTCTTACTTGATCAGCAACTTCTTGTCCATATAATTCAGCAACTACTGAACGAATATATCCACAAACATCTTGAGCAATTTCGTTTGTAGCAGTTTTTCCAGTTCCGATAGCCCATACTGGTTCATAAGCGATAACGCTTCTTGAAGCACATTTAGGACATACATCTTTATAAGCAGCAACTACTTGAGTTTTAACAACATCTTTAGTAGTTCCAGCTTCATATTGTTCTAATGTTTCACCAACACATACGATTGGAGTCATATCATTTTTAAGAACTTGAAGCATTTTAGCGTTAACTGTTTCATCAGTTTCCCCAAAATATTGTCTTCTTTCAGAGTGACCTAAGATAACCCATTCAACTCCGATTTCTTTTAACATTTCAACAGATACTTCACCAGTATAAGCTCCGCTATCTTTGAAGTGTACGTTTTCAGCAGCTACGATTAAGTTTTTAGCTCCTGCTTTTGCAGTTTGTAAAGCTAAGTATGGAGTAGCAATTCCCCAGTCAGCTTTATCAGTTACTTCTGGATCAACAGCTTCTACGAATGCTTTTGTAGCAGCGATTGTTTTATTCATTTTCCAGTTTCCTACGATAATTGGTTTTCTCATGATTACAAATACCTTCCTTATTATTTATCATCAATTGCAGCGATACCTGGAAGAACTTTACCTTCCATATATTCTAATGAAGCTCCACCACCAGTTGAGATGTGAGAAACTTTATCAGCATATCCAAGTTGCATTACTGCAGCAGCGCTATCTCCACCACCAATGATAGTGTTAGCACCTTCTAAACCAGCTAAAGCTTCACATACAGCGATTGTTCCTTTAGCGAATGGTTCCATTTCGAATACACCCATAGGTCCATTCCATACAACTGTTTTAGCACCAGCTAAAGCAGCTTTGATGTTTTCTACAGATTTAGGTCCGATGTCTAATCCCATGTATCCATCAGGTACATCTTCACCACAAACTTTAATATCACCTTCTGCAGCAAATGCAGTATTGATTACAGAATCTACTGGTAAGATTAATTTATCTCCAGCTTTAGCTAAGATATCTTTAGCTACGTCAATTCTATCATCTTCAACTAAAGAGTTACCGATTGAATGACCTTGAGCTTTAGCGAAAGTATAGCACATACCTCCACCAACGATAACTTTGTCAGCAATTTTTAATAAGTTTTCGATAACTAAGATTTTATCAGAAACTTTAGCTCCACCTAAGATAGCAACCATTGGTCTTTCTGGATTACTTACAGCTTTTCCAATGTAGTTGATTTCTTTTTCTACTAAGAAACCAGCTGCTGATGGTAAATGAGCAGGGATTCCAGCTGTAGAAGCATGAGCTCTATGAACTGAACCAAATGCATCTTCAACAAATACATCACCTAATGAAGCCCAGTATTTTCCTAATTCAGGATCATTTTTACTTTCTCCAGCTTCATAACGAGTGTTTTGAACTAAGATAACTTGTCCATTTTCAGCGTTTTTAACAGCTTCTTCTAATTCAGCACCACGAGTGCAATCTACGAATTTTACATCTCTACCTAATAATTCAGCTAATCTAGGAGCAACAACAGCTAAATTGTTTTTAGCTTTGTCTTCTTCAGTTTTCACTTTACCTAAGTGAGAGAATAAAACGATAGCTTTTGGAGATTGTTCTAATAAATATTTGATTGTTGGTAATGCAGCAACAATACGATTATCATTAGTAATTTCTCCTGTTTCTTTACTTCTTGGTACGTTGAAGTCAACACGAACTAAAACAGTTTTTCCAGCGACTTCAATATCTCTAATTGTTTTCTTATCCATTTTTATAATTCCTCCATGGCTGAATTATATCATCTATAATCATTGTTTTCAATTAATTTCATATTATATTATGAGGTGAAAAATATGAAAAATACGAATGTAATCCCTATCCAAAAAATCCCATCTATGTTAGAGAATGATTATCAATTTGTCGATTTAAGAGATCCCTATGAGTATAAGAAAGTTCATCTGACAAAATTCACAAATATTCCCTATGAAAAGTTCAATCTCAATCAATATTACTTTTCTAAAAAAGAACCACTTATTCTTATTTGTTATAGCGGAGCTAAATCAAAAAAACTCGCTGATGATCTATGTCAACAAGGCTATGATGCTTACAGTATTGAAGGTGGATTCTATTCTATTTTGCATCAAAAGACATAAAAAAATTAACGGGTGTATACTCGTTAATCCAATGGTTTATTATAAAAACGTCCAATAAAGTTTTCAACTTTAGTTACAGAAACAATAATTTTAGGATCTGTTTCTTTTAAAGCTTCTAAAACATCTCCAACTTCATAACTTGATACAACTGCTGTTAAATAGCTTACAGGATGATGTGAATATCCTCCATAACCATCTAAAGCAGTAATCCCATGATGGAATTTTTCTAAATAAGTATCCACCACTTCGTCTTTTTTTGCAGTATAGATGTGTAACATAACTCGTTTATATCGTGTATGGAAAGTAGAAATTGTTTTTGTTGAGATAAATTGGAACAAAATAGAATACCCTGCTTTATCAAATCCAAAAATAACTCCAAAAATACATAAAATCATAGCATTAAAGACAAAAACTTGCATCCAGATTTCTCGCCCATTTTTATTAGCAAAATATAAAGCAATAAAATCTGTACCACCTGAAGAAGCACCCGCTTTTAAAGCAAGTACAATACTCATTCCCCAAATATATCCACCAAATACAACATTTAAAACTTGTTCATCAAATAATGGATAATTTGGAATGATTTGTAATAAAAATGATGTTAAAAAGACTTGTAATAATGAAAAGAATACAAATCGTTTTGATATTTTCTTGGCACAAATAAGCGCAACAGGTACATTTAAAGCAACTAAAGTGAATGCTGTTGGAATTGATTTTCCAAATAAATCAGCAATCATATCTACAAGTAAGGCAATACCCATAAACCCACCTGACAATAAGTGTGCTGGTCTTACAAATGTTTTAGTTGTAGCAGCCATAATCAGCGAAGAACAAAAGACACATCCAAAACTAATTAAATCTCTTTTTTTTATCTTTTTCATAATCTTTCTCCCTAAATTCCACTACATTGTACTCTTTTAGAAACAATTTACAACAGGCAATTATAAAAAAATAAAGTTAATTTATTAACAAAGAAAAAGGATTAAATATACATCTAATCCTCTTATCTATTCTTTCCATTTTTATGATAAATATTTTCAAAATAATCATACAATTTTAATTCATTTTGTTCAAAATAATCAATTACTTCATCACTTGCTTGAATATCAATATTCTTATTTCTTAATATTTGATAAACCATGTTAGGATTTTCCTCAACTGATTTTCCCATATCAATGACAAATTCAAATCTATCTTGAAAAATAAAACTAAATTGCATTACATAAAATGTATATAATCCCTGATGTCCTCCACCACCTTTTGTAAAATAAAGTTCTAATTTTACTCTTCTTAAATCTTGCCAACTATATTCCTTATTTTCATTATTTTCTTTTTTAGTTATCAAACTTTTTAAAATAGATTTTCTGCTTTGATAACGATAACTACAAATTGAAATCTTATTATCTGTTAATTCAACATATTCTAATTTAGTTTCACAAATAACAAATATAATCAAAAGAATAATAAATGAAATACACATAGAAAGAATGATGAGTCTCCCTGATGCTTCATAAAAAGATATTTGAAAATGTTGTACTGAATTTTGTGTTTGTTCGTTAACATAAGATATCATATTAGGAAATGCTAAACCTATTAAAATTCCAAAAATAGCAGAAATAAATAAAGATAAAGCAACAATACCTAATAGACTCCTTGGTATCGACTTATAACCAATTACCACTGTTTGATCTTTCTTAAAATAATCAAATACTTTCTTTAAATCTCTTTTCTTAACTTTTTTATCTCCTATTTGATTATCTTCAATTACTTGATCTAATAAGGGAATATTCTTTTCCTTTAAATCTTTACACATATTTTTTATATATTGTAATGATTCTATTTCGGTATTTACCTTTTGAATATGACTTTCTAAGACATCTTGAAATGTAACTTTATTATTTAAGATATCTTTAATATCTTCTATAGGTACATTGATATCTCTTAAAAACATAATTCTTTCTATTTTATGAATATCTTCTTCATTATAATTTCGATAACCATTTTCATCTCTATAAGGTTGAATCAATCCCATCTTTTCATAATATCTTAGTGTATAAGAACTGATTTTTAATTTTTCTTGAACTTCTTTTATTTGCATAATTTTCACCTACTTTTTTAACTATCTGTTTTTACCATTTTTATGATAGATATTTTCAAAGAAATCATAAACACTTAATTCATTTTGTTCAAAACAATCTAATATTTCATCACTAGTCACAATTTCTATATTTTTATTTCTTAATATTTGATAAGCAGCTTTAGGATTATTCCATTCTAAAAAACTTTTGCTTGAAGAATTTTTAAAATGAAATATATATTTTGGTAAATAATAATACATCGTCTTACTTGTTCCAATTCCTATTCCACCGTACTTAATTACTAATTTAATTTCTACATATTTTAAATCCTCCCAACTATAATTCTCCATAATAGTTGTTAAATCTTTCTTTAAAATTAGATAACTTAATTTTATATGTGATACTTTTTTTGCATCTAAAATAGAAATCTTATTATCTGTAAGTTCTATATACTTTTGTCGTGAGCACATATAAGAAATACTCACAATTGAAAGTAACATAACTAAAATCATTAATATCAAATAAATAGAAATATGGTTTATTGTTCCCTTTTTCAAAATATTAAATCTTTGTAAATAATTAATAGCAGCAAATGTTAGAACTGGAGCAGTAATCAATGCATAAATAAATGTTCTAAAATACATATTCAAATCAAATCTCGTTCCAATAACCACCGTTTGATCTTTCTTAAAATAATCAAATACTTTCTTTAAATCTCTTTTCTTAACTTTTTTATCTCCTATTTGATTATCTTCAATTACTTGATCTAATAAAGGAATATTCTTTTCTTTTAAATCTTCACACATGTTTTTTATATATTGTAATGATTCTATTTCGATATTTACTTTTTCAATATGACTTTCTAAGACATCTTGAAATGTAACTTTATTATTTAAGATATCTTTAATATCTTCTATAGGTACATTGATATCTCTTAAAAACATAATTCTCTCTATTTTGTGAATATCTTCTTCACTATAATTTCGATAACTATTTTCATCACGATAAGGTTGAATGAGTCCCATCTTTTCATAATATCTTAGTGTATAAGAACTGATTTTTAGTTTTTCTTGAACTTCTTTTATTTGCATAATTTTCACCTACCTTCATTATTTCATACATTCAACTAAATAGCCATCATCCTTTAATAATTGGATAATTCCTTTTTTACCATAGAGATGTTTACATCCTACACCTATAAAATCATGTTTATTATTATGAATACTATCGGCTAAAGTATCTTTCATATGAATGTTTCTATTATATGCAAGTATATTCCAATACTTTTCATACTTTTCTTTATCACTATCATTTAATTGTTCCAACTGATTTAACAATAAATTTTGTTCATCTTCATAATATTGTGTATTACCACTATAATAAGCATCTAAATCTTCTTTAGCACTTTTTATTACCATTTCTTTATTTGCTAAATTATCTAATATCGTCTCTGAGTAATCCCCTGATAATTCAGTTATTAGCTTCATTTGAAATTCAATACCTTCAACTTCTTTAAAATTCTTTTTCTTTTGAGCATACTCATAAATATATTTATCAATTGCACTAAACTTACTTATATTGGCCTTATTCAATACTTCAGGATCACTATTTATAAGTGAGTTTATTACAAATACATTATAGAGTGCATAACCAGGTTTTCCTTTCAAACTTTTGTATTGTTTCATAAGATTTTCATATTTATCTTCTAGACCTAAATCACGAATTGAATTGTACGTATTGTATTTAGTGATTTCTTCTGTTTCTTTTGGCGATGGTTTCATATCACATTCCAAATAAATCGAATCACTTTCATCTAATACTTTCTCTGTTGTTTTATCTAAACTTTTAATAGGATATCTTCCTGGATGACATGTTCCAAATAAATATGAATAATTTCCTTCTTGATTAGATACTTTATATAAAAACATACTTGTATCTATTACTCTTGCATTTTCTTCTTTCTTTTGTGTTGTACAACCACTTACCATCACTAAAACAAGAACTATGATTAATTTCACTAACTTTTTCATCTTATTTCCCTTCTTTCTACTTGAAACATACACTTTAGAGTAGCTAGAAGGTCAAGTATTTCATAAAAAAAGACCAAATATTTCTATTTGATCATTTAATAATTATTTATTTTTTAAATCTGTTTCATCAAATGCTTTAGAAATAGCACCACCTGGAGCAACCATTGGGAAAACTTTATCATCTTTACCAATCATTACTTCAATTAAAACAGGTCCATTTGTATCTAAGGCTTCTTTAATAGCTGGAG
Organism: Faecalibacillus intestinalis; assembly: GCF_003024685.1. Classification (GTDB taxonomy): domain Bacteria; phylum Bacillota_I; class Bacilli_A; order Erysipelotrichales; family Coprobacillaceae; genus Faecalibacillus; species Faecalibacillus intestinalis. Next base: position 22,839 of record NZ_PYLQ01000017.1, read on the forward strand.
CAACTTCTTCTTTAGTAGAAACACGAATTGCTTTACATCCTAATCCTTCAGCAACCTTACAGAAATCAACTTTATCATCTAAAATTGTATTACTATAACGTTTACCATAGAATAATGTTTGCCATTGTCTTACCATTCCTAATACCTTATTGTTGATAACAACTTGAATAATAGGTACATTGTAACGACTTGCTGTCGCAAGTTCATTCATGTTCATTCTAAAACATCCATCACCAGCAATATTAAATACTGGGAAATCAGGATTTCCATACTTAGCACCAATTGCAGCGCCTAAACCAAATCCCATTGTTCCAGCTCCACCAGATGTAATTAATTGACGAGGACGGCGATAATGGTAATATTGTGCAGCCCACATTTGATGTTGTCCTACGTCCGTACAAATGATTGCATTACTATCAGTTAAATAATCAATTTGTTCAATCACATAAGGTCCTGTAAGTGTTGATTCATCATAAGTTAATGGATAACGATCTTTTAAATCTCGAATTTGTTTTAACCATTGAGGATGATTTTGTCTTTCAAGTTTATTATTTAATTCACTTAAAATACATTTAGCATCACCAATAATACCTAAATCAACTTGAATATTTTTATTGATTTCAGCAGCATCTACATCAATATGAATAATTTTAGCATTTGAAGCAAATGTTTTTGTATTACCAGTTACACGATCAGAGAAACGTGCCCCAATTGTAATTAATAAATCACATTGACTCACCCCAAAGTTACTTGCTTTTGTTCCATGCATTCCAAGCATTCCTGTATAACGAGGTCTTGTATTATCAAAAGCCCCTTTACCCATTAATGTTTCACAAACAGGTGCATCAATTTTTTCAGCAAATTCTTTTAATTCTTGACTTGCACCAGATGAAATAACACCACCACCAGCAAAAATAAATGGTTTTTCACTTTCTTTGATCATTTCAATTGCTTGATCTAAATCTTCAACAGTATATGTTTCAATTTTAGGTTCAATAGCTTTTGGTTGAAGTGATTCAAATTCCATCTTTTCTGCAGTAACGTTTTTAGTAACGTCTACTAAGACAGGTCCTGGTCTACCTTCTTTTGCAATATAGAATGCTTTACGAATTGCAGGCACTAAATCTTTAATATCTTTAACGATAAAATTATGTTTTGTAATCGGCATTGTCACACCAGTAATATCAATTTCTTGGAAACTGTCACGTCCTAAGATTTCAACACCAACATTTGCAGTAATAGCAACAAGTGGTGTTGAATCCATATAAGCCGTCGCAATTCCAGTAACAAGGTTTGTTGCCCCTGGTCCTGAAGTAGCCATACAAACACCAACTTTTCCTGTTGCTCTTGCATAACCATCAGCGGCATGAGAAGCACCTTGTTCATGAGAAGTCAAAACGTGATTGATTTTATCTTGATAACGATAAAGTGCATCATAGACGTTAAGAATAGTTCCTCCCGGATAACCAAACACTGTATCGACACCTTGTTCAATTAAACATTCACATATAATTTCTGAACCAGTTAACATCATTTTGTTTTTCCTCCTTTTATTTTTTTTCTTCTGGTGCTTGTAATACCGCACCTTTATCTGCAGATGTTACTAAAGAAGCATATCTTACTAAGTAACCTTTTTTAATACGAGGTTCTCTTGGTTGCCATTTAGCTTTTCTTGCAGCCATTTCTTCATCACTAACACGAACATTCATTGAATGATTTAAAATATCAATATCAATAATATCTCCTTCTTCAATAAAAGCAATTGGTCCACCTAAAGCAGCTTCAGGTGCCACGTGTCCAATAGAAGCTCCACGAGTAGCTCCAGAGAAACGACCATCTGTGATTAAAGCAACATCTTTATCTAAGCCCATACCAGCGATTTCTGAAGTTGGTGATAACATTTCACGCATTCCAGGTCCTCCTTTAGGTCCTTCATAACGAATAACAACAACATCACCTTTAACAATTTTTCCTTCACGAATAGCTATAATGGCATCATCTTCACAGTCAAAGACACGCGCTGGTCCTGTATGTACCATCATTTCTTTAGCAACCGCTGATTGCTTTACAACCGCACCATTTGGACAAATATTACCTTTTAAAACAGCGATACCACCATAAGGTGAATATGGATTTTCAACTGGACGAATGATTTCAGGATCTAAGTTGACGCATCCTTCAATATTCTCAGCCACTGTTTTTCCAGTAACAGTTAATAAATCAGTTGATAATAAACCTAATTTATTAATTTCATTCATTACTGCATAAATTCCACCTGCTTCATTTAAATCTTCCATAAATGTATCACCCGCTGGAGCTAAGTGACATAAGTTAGGTGTCTTCTTAGAAATTTCATTCGCAATTTCAAGATTTAAAGTAACTCCTGCTTCATGAGCAATAGCTGGTAAATGAAGCATTGAGTTAGTAGAACATCCAAGTGCCATATCCATTGTTAAAGCATTGGTAAAAGCTTTTTCAGTCATAATATCACGAGGACGAATATCTTTTTTAATTAATTCAACAATTTGCATACCGGCATGTTTAGCAAGTCTAATTCTTTCTGAATAAACAGCTGGAATTGTTCCATTTCCACGAAGAGCCATACCTAAAACTTCAGTTAAACAGTTCATAGAGTTTGCTGTATACATACCTGAACATGAACCGCAAGTTGGACAAGCTTTTTGTTCAAATTCATGAAGTTTATCTTCTGTCATATTTCCCGCATTGAATTGTCCTACTGCTTCGAATAATGAAGATAAACAAGTTCTTTTACCATCCATTTTACGACCAGCTAACATTGGTCCACCAGAAACAAAGATTGTTGGAACATTGACTCTGGCAGCTGCCATTAATAATCCTGGCACATTTTTATCACAGTTAGGAATCATAACTAAACCATCAAATTGATGTGCTTCAGCCATTGCTTCTGTACTATCAGCAATTAATTCACGTGTTACAAGTGAATATTTCATTCCTGTGTGGTTCATGGCAATACCATCACATACAGCGATTGCCGGAATTTCTACTGGTACCCCACCAGCTAAATAAATTCCTTTTTTAACAGCTTCACAAATTTTATCTAAGTTCATATGTCCTGGAACGATTTCATTGAAAGAATTGACAACCCCAATTAATGGTCTTTCTAATTCTTCATCTGTATATCCAGCGGCATTGAATAATGAACGATGAGGCGCTCTTTCAGTTCCTTTTTTTACAAAATCACTTTTCATCCCTATATCCTCCTATAAATGACTTACAATAAGGTCTCCCATTTCACGAGTCCCTACTAATGTTTTACCTTCTGACATGATATCTGTTGTGCGATATCCTTCTTTTAATACCTTTTCAATTGCTTCTTCTACTGCTTTAGCTTCTTCATCCAAATCAAAAGAATAACGAAGCATCATTGCTGCTGATAAAATAGTTGCAATTGGATTAGCAATATTTTGCCCAGCAATATCTGGTGCACTACCATGACTTGGTTCATACATACCAAAACTATCTTCTCTTAAAGAAGCACTTGATAACATTCCAATAGAACCAGTAACCATACTTGCTTCATCTGATAAAATATCACCAAACATATTTTCAGTTAAAATGACATCAAATTGTTTTGGATCTCTTACAAGTTGCATTGCACAGTTATCTACTAACATATGTTCTAAAGTAACTTCAGGATATTCTTTAGCAACTTCTTCTACAACTTTACGCCATAAACGAGAAGTATCTAAAACATTTGCTTTATCCACGCTTGTTACCTTTTTATTTCTTTTCATCGCAATATCAAATCCACGTTTAGCAATACGACGAATTTCAACTTCACTATAACTCATTGAATCATGAGCAACCATTTGATCTCCTTCTTTTTCAGTAGAACGTTCACCGAAATAAAGACCACCTGTAAGTTCACGCATGATCATCATATCAAATCCACCTTCAGTTAATTCTTCTTTAAGTGGACAAGCCCCTTTTAATTCATCATATAAATAAGCAGGACGTAAATTAGCAAATAATCCTAATTCTTTTCTAATTTTTAATAAACCTGCTTCTGGTCTTAATGATGGCTCTAATTTATACCATGGTGAAGTTGTCGTATTTCCACCAATAGCCCCTAATAAAACACTATCGCTTTCTTTAGCAATTTTTAAAGCTTCATCACTTAATGGTACACCATAAGCATCAATTGAACAACCACCCATTAAGATTTCTGTATAATTAAATTTATGATTATATTTTTTTGCAACAGCATCTAAAACTTTCATCGCTTCTGTAACGATTTCAGGTCCGATTCCATCACCTTTAATAACCGCAATATTCTTTTCCATTTCTAATCCCCTATTTTTTAGAATTTACGTAATTTACTAAACCATCAGCATCAATCATCTTTTGTAAGAATTCTGGGAATGGTTGACTTTGATAAGTTTCATTTTTTGTTTTATTAGTGATAACACCTGTAGAAAAATCAACTTCTACTTCATCACCAACTTCAATTTTATCAGCTGCTTCCTCGCATTCCATAATTGGGAATCCAATATTAATTGAATTACGATAGAAAATACGTGCAAAGCTTTTAGCGATAACACATTTAACACCTGCAGTTTTTAAACAAAGAGGTGCATGTTCTCTCGAAGAACCACAACCAAAGTTTTGACCTGCAACAATAATATCTCCTTTTTCTACAGTTGTGGCAAAAGTAGGATCAATATCTGCCATTGCATGACTTGCAAGTTCTTTAGCATCAAATGAATTTAAATAACGTGCAGGAATAATTACATCAGTATCTACATTATCTTTATATTTATAAATTTTCATTATTCTTTACCTACCTTTTCAGGATTTGCGATATATCCAGCAATCGCACTTGCTGCAGCAACTTGTGGAGAAGCTAAATAAATAAGTGCTTCTGTATCTCCCATACGACCTACGAAGTTACGGTTTGTTGTAGAAACACATTTTTCACCTTTAGCCATAACACCCATATGACCACCCATACATGGTCCACAACTTGGTGTATTAAAAGCACATCCAGCTTCTACAAAGATTTCAGCTAAGCCTTTTTGGATACATTGTAAGAAGATTTTTTGTGTTGCTGGTACAACCATTACACGTACATTATTTGCTACTTTTTTACCTTTTAAGATAGCAGCTGCCTTTTCTAAATCAGATAAACGTCCATTTGTACATGATCCAATAACAACTTGATCAATATAGATTTTATCTATTTCTTCAATTTCATCAATTGTATGACCATTTCCTGGTAAATGAGGAAATGCTACTGTTGGTCTAACTTCACTTAAGTTAATATCAATCACTTGTTCATATTCAGCATCTTCATCTGCTTCGAAGACTTCATAAGGCTTTTTAGAATGTTTTTCAATATAAGCAATTGTTTGATCATCAACAGGGAAAATACCATTTTTAGCTCCTGCTTCAATGGCCATATTACAAATTGTAAAACGATCATCCATTGTTAAATATTGAATACCGTCTCCCACAAATTCCATTGATTTATATAAAGCCCCATCAACACCAATTTTATCAATAATATGTAAAATAACATCTTTCCCACTAACATATTCACTTGGTTTACCAGTAATCACAAATTTAATTGCACTTGGTACTTTAAACCATAATTCCCCAGTTGCCATTCCAGTGGCGATATCTGTTGTTCCTACACCTGTAGAAAAAGCTCCTAATGCCCCATAAGTACATGTATGACTGTCTGCCCCAATAATACATTCACCAGCCACAACGATTCCTTTTTCTGGCAAGATAGCATGTTCTACACCACATTTACCTTGTTCCATACGATGTGTTAAACATTGTTTGTTTGTAAAATCCAAAATTGCTTTTGAGTTTTCTGCAGATTTAATATCTTTATTTGGTGTAAAGTGATCTGGCACTAAAACCACTTTATCTTTATCAAAGACTTTATCTGCCATTTTATCAAAAATTGGTAATGCCATTGGCCCTGTAATATCATTTGCCATTACAACATCCAATTTTGCTTCAATTAATTGTCCCGCTTCAACATGATCTAATCCCGCATGTTTTGCTAAGATCTTTTGTGTCATTGTCATTGCCATTTTTTAAATTCCCCCTTCATTTTTAACCTTAGTAGGTTGTCATTAGAAAGTCACGACTTTCCAATGACAACACACTAAAGTGTGTTGATTAGTTATTAATTAATTTATCTTCATCAGACCAAGAATAAAGTTTTCTGATTTCTTTTCCGACTTTTTCTGATTCATGTTCTGCAGCTAATTTTCTCATTGCTTTGAAATGTGCTTGTCCTCCAGCTGCTGACATGTCTAATAAGAAGTCTTTTGCGAATGTTCCATCTTGGATATCTTTTAAGATTTGTTTCATTGCTTTCTTTGTATCTTCTGTGATGATCTTTGGTCCTGTAATATAATCTCCATATTCTGCTGTATTTGAAATTGAATATCTCATTCCTTCAAATCCTGATTGATAGATTAAGTCTACGATTAATTTCATTTCATGGATACATTCAAAGTAGGCGTTTCTTGGATCATATCCTGCTTCTACTAATGTTTCAAATCCTGCTTGCATTAAAGCACATACTCCACCACATAAGACTGCTTGTTCTCCAAATAAGTCTGTTTCTGTTTCTGTTCTGAATGTTGTTTCTAATACACCTGCTCTTGCTCCACCGATTGCTAATGAGTATGCTAAGGCGATGTCTTGTGCTTTTCCTGTGTAGTCTTGTTCTACGGCTACTAGACATGGTGTTCCTTTTCCTGCTTGATATTCACTTCTTACTGTATGTCCTGGTGCTTTTGGTGCAATCATTGTTACGTCTACATTTTTAGGTGGTACGATTTGATTGAAATGAATATTGAATCCATGAGCAAACATGAGCATGTTTCCTTCTTCTAAGTTTGGTTCAATTGATTCTTTGTATAATTTTGCTTGTAATTCATCGTTGATTAAGATCATGATGATATCTGCTTTTTTTGCAGCTTCTGCTGATGTACAAACTTCAAATCCTTGTTCTTCAGCTTTTTTCCATGATTTTGATCCTTCGTATAATCCTACGATGACTTTTACTCCTGATTCTTTTAAGTTTAATGCATGTGCATGTCCTTGTGAACCATATCCGATGATGGCTACTGTTTTCCCATCTAATAATGATAAGTCACAATCTGATTCATAAAAAATTTTTGCCATTTTTAATATCCCCCTTAATCTTCTTGGCTTCCTCTATGCATTCCAACGAGTCCTGTACGGGCAATTTCTGTCACGTTGAATCCGTTAAGCATCGTTAATAACTGATTGACTTTTCTTGTATTCCCAGTAACTTCTATAATTAATGAAGTTGGTGAAACGTCGATAATATGTGCTCTAAAGATATCAACAATTGAGTTGATATTTGTTCTTTGATCAGCATTTGCATCTACTTTAATTAAGACAAGTTCTCGATAAACTGAATCATCTGGTTCAAGTTTTTCAATTTCAACGACTTCTACAAGTTTCCCTAATTGTTTTTCAATTTGCGTTAAAATTTGTTCATCACCAGTAGAAACGACTGTCATACGTGACATTCCTTTAATATTTGTTTGTCCTACTGAAATACTTTCAATGTTATATCCTCGTCTACTAAATAAACCAGCAACACGGTTTAATACCCCTGGATTATTTTCAACAAGTAATGACAAAACAAGTCTATCCATGTTTTAATCCTCCCTATTTTTTCAATTGTTTATGAATTCTATTCATAGCTGAAATGATTGCTTTAATTGTTGCTGTTGTAATATTTGGATGTACCCCTACTCCATATTCTTGAACAGCACTTCCTTTAACTCTTAAATAAACATAAGCAGCTGCTTTTGAGCTAGATCCTGATGATAATGAATGTTCACTATAATCTAAGAAATGTGTATAAACAAAGCCATTTTCATTAAATGCATCTTTAACAGCATCAATTGGTCCATTACCATAACCAACAATTGTTCTTACTTCACCATGATCTTTTAATGTAATTTCTGCTTTTCTTTCAAATTCAGAATCATCTTCAGAAATATCAATTAATTTTTGTTTAATAAATTCATATGGTTCTTTAATATCTACATATTGTTCAATAAATGTATCATAAACTCTTTCTGGTGAAACTTCTCCTTCTTCTTCAGAAATATCTTGAATCACTTTTGCAAAGTTCACTTGTAATCCTTTTGGTAAATGATAGCCATACATGCTTTCCATAACATAAGCAACGCCACCTTTACCAGATTGTGAATTAATACGAACAATTGGTTCATATTGTCTACCTAAATCACTTGGATCAATTGGTAAATAAGGGACTTCCCACATCTTTGAATTTCTTTCTCTTAAAGCATGCATTCCTTTATTGATTGCATCTTGGTGACTTCCAGAGAATGCTGTAAAGACTAATTGTCCAACATATGGATGTCTTGGTGGAATATCCATTTTTGTACATTTTTCATAAACATGTTTAATATCATTAATACTTCCTAATTCTAATTGTGGATCAACTCCATGAGTGAACATATTTAAAGCAACAGTCACAACATCAACATTTCCTGTTCTTTCACCATTACCAAATAACGTTCCTTCAACACGATCAGCACCCGCTAATAAAGCAAGTTCAGTTGAAGCAATTCCACAACCTCTATCATTATGAGGATGAACAGAAACAATGACTCTTTCACGATCTTTGAAGTTACGACACATCCATTCGATTTGATCAGCATAAACATTTGGTGTATCCATTTCTACAGTTGAAGGTAAATTGATAATCACTTTATTATCTTTACTTGCTCCCCATGTATCCATAACAGCTTCACATACTTCCATTGCATAATCAACTTCAGTTCCTGTAAAACTTTCTGGTGAATATTCAAGAATAACTTTTCCTTCAAATTCTTTTGATAAATCTTTTACTAATTGAACACCATCAATTGCAATTTGTTTAATTTCATCTTTATCTTTGTTAAAGACAACGTCTCTTTGTAAAATAGAAGTTGAATTGTAAACATGGACGATGGCTTTATCTAATCCTTTTAAAGCTTCAAATGTTTTTCTAATTAAATGTTCTCTTGCTTGAGTTAATACTTGAACCGTCACATCATCAGGAATTAAATTTTCTTCAATTAATAATCTTAAGAAATCATATTCAATTTGACTTGAAGAAGGAAAACCTACTTCAATTTCTTTAAATCCTAAGTCTACTAAAAGTTGGAACATTTCCACTTTTTCTTCTATTTTCATTGGTGTAATTAATGCTTGATTTCCATCTCTTAAATCAACTGAACACCAAATTGGTGCTTTTTCAATTGTTTTATCAGGCCAAGTACGGTCTTTTAATTTAATTGTTTCAAATCTCTTGTACTTTTCGTAATTCATTTCCATTTCCTCCTTAATAATATAAAAAAACTCCCGTCTCAAAATAGCCAATCCAGCCATTTTGAGGACGAGAGTTATATTACTTCGTGGTTCCACCTCAATTTGTGAATAAATCACTTTATCCACCTCGCTAAGTACGCTACATAATAGTTCATACTCTTACAAAATAACGGTTGCATACCGTAGCCACCTACTTAAGTTCAGCGCTCCACTCAAGGATGAGTTCAGTATTACTCAAACAACTCTTTTCACCAACCAGAATTTCTCTACGCCTTGAAATAGTACTTACTAGTTCCTATCGAAGTATTTATTTTATGGTTACTTGTAATGTTAGACTTTTTTTTTTACAAAGTCAATGTCTTTAAGATAATTTCAATAATTTAAAATATATTATTAAATTAATATTTTTTTATTATTTATCAAAAGCAAGTTTAATGACTCTATCTAATAATTCACTATAAGAAATACCAAAATCATTCATTAATTGTGGATACATTGAAATCTTTGTAAATCCAGGTAAAGTATTGATTTCATTTAAATAGATTTGATTTGATTTCTTATCTAAGAAGAAATCAACTCTTGATAGACCATGTCCATCAACTGCTTTAAATACTCTTAAAGCATATTCACGAATCTTATCTTGAATTTCTTGATCAACTAAAGCAGGAATACATGTTTTACTTTCTTCATCTTCATATTTAGATTCAAAAGTATAGAATTCACCATGAGGCATGATTTGTCCAACACGTGAAACGATTGGATCATCATTTCCTAAAACAGCCGTTTCAAGTTCGATACAATCAACACATTCTTCAACGACAATATGACGATCATATTTTGAAGCTTCAATAAGTTTAGTCATTAAATCTTCTTTATGATCACAACGATAACATCCTACACTTGATCCAGAACGACTTGCTTTAATAAAACATGGGAATCCTAATTCTTCTTCCACTGTTTTTTCAATATCTTCAATTTCATCAAATTGTTTATTGACAACAACAAGTTTTCCATCATATCTTTTTTTAACATATAAGGATTTTACTTGAGGAATCCCTGCTGTTTCTAAAATCTTCTTTGTATAGATTTTATCCATAGATACTGCTGAAGCTAAAACACGACATCCCACATAAGGAACTCCAGCAAGTTCAAATAAACCTTGGATTGTTCCATCTTCACCAAAAGCTCCATGTAAAATTGGTAAAACAACATCTTGTTGTTTTAATAAACCAAAAACATCTTGAAGAGCTTTTGCATTGTCTAGCCATGTATCTTTAGCAAGATCTTCTTGATTTTGATCTAAAATATACCAAGAACCATCTTGATCAATTCCTACTAAAGTCACATCATAATTTTCTTTATTTAAATTATTCATTACTGAAGTACAAGACATACGAGAAACAATATGTTCACTCGATTGTCCGCCACAAACAACCATTAATTTTTGTTTCATAATAATCTCCTTATCGATATAATTCTAACCAATCATCAACAAGAGAAGTATCTGTATAATAACGTAAAACATGATATACATACTTACTATCTCCATAGACGGATACATTATATTCTTTTTTACATTTTTGCGAAAACGCTATAGCATTTTGATAAGTGTATTGCTTGTCAGTTTGTTCAACATATTTAATATATCCAATACCATAATTATAAGATTGTAAGGCTAAAAAGATGCCTTTTTCATCTTTTATTGAAGTCACATTTGCATGTTTTAAACACTTTGCAAAGTATTGAATACCTACTTGAATGGAATATTCAGGATTATTGATGGCATTGGGCTTCTTTTCAAACTGTGTATTAAATTCACATTCTGAAGATTGCATAGGATCATTTCCCTGCCCCCCTGATTCTTGCATCATCATCGCTTGTAATAATTCTATATATTCTTCTATATCATTTTCTCTAGCATATTTTAGCATTAAATCTTCATAATTCAATACCTGAGTTGAAACCAATGGATTCTCTTGTTTAAATTGATTTTTTATAAGTTGAAAGAATGAAAAAGCCAATAAAAACAATAATGCAGCAAGAATTAACTGAAAGGGTCTTTTTAATCTTAATTTTTTCTTTTTTTTCATAACTTATATCTTTTCTACAATTTCTTTTAAATTCATAGAGTGACTTCCTTTAACTAAAACCACATCATCATTCTTTAAAAATTGATCTAATTGTTCAATAACTTCTTGATTAGAAGTAAAATAATAAACATTCTTCATTTTTTCTTTTGCTTTTTGATACATATACTTTGCTTCTTTTCCAATACAAATCAAAACATCTATTTCTTTAGTAGCAACATAGTTTCCCACTTCTTCATGAAGTTGTTGACTATAATCTCCAAGTTCTAACATATCCGCTAAAATAGCAACTTTACGTTTTTTATAATTTGTTAGAACATCAATACTTGATTTCATTGAATCAACACTTGCATTATATGTTCCATCAATAATTGTTTTATGATTTTTTTCAAGAATATCCATACGATTCTTCGTTAATTTAAATTCTTGAATTCCTTTTTTAATATCTTCTAGAGAAATATCTAACTCTAATCCTACTGCAATTGCAATTAACGCATTAAAAACATTATGCTCTCCTTGAACAGGAACCCAAATTTTTTCACTTTGATCATGATAATGAACAATAAATGTACTGTGATCTTCAAATAATTCAATATCACTTGCTTGAATAGAAGCCCCTTCATTTTTTCCAACTCTTACAACATTTAAACGAGGTAAATCAACAGTCTGTAACATATCATTATCATTATTAATAATTAAAGTAGATTGATCTTTCATACCATCTGTAATTTCTAACTTTGCTTTTAAAATATTTTCACGACTTCCTAGTTCACCAATATGTGCTGTTCCAACATTGGTAATACATGAGACATCAGGATGAGCAATCATAGATAATCTTGACATTTCATTTAAATGATTCATCCCCATTTCTAAGACCATGACTTCTTCATCTTGATATCTTAAAATTGTTAATGGTAGACCTATTTCATTATTATAATTACCTTCTGTTTTTAAAGTTTTATATTTTTGTTTAACAACACTATAGACCATATCACGTGTACTTGTTTTTCCAACACTTCCTGTAACTCCCACAACCTTTACAGGGCGATGACTTCTTAAATAAATGGCCATATCTTTTAAAGCTTGATAAGTATCTTCTACTTTAATCACAATTTTATCTGGATAACTTACATCTTTAGCGGTAATAATTGCTGTTGCTCCTGTTTGAAAAGCACTTTCAATAAAATCATGTCCATCAAATCTTTCACCTTTTAAAGGAATATACATTCCTCCATGTTTCATTTGTCTACTATCTTGACTAAAGAAACAAATCTCATCTTCTTTATTTCCAGAAACTAAAATACCTTTTGTTGCCTCTAATATTTCATATACTTTCATATTATTCTCCTATGCATCTTGTAAATTTTCAAATTCTTGTGCTGTATTTTCATTTAAAGCTTTATATTGCCCTTTAATATTGAAAACAATATATTTGATTCCACTTTCTTGAACATATCCTTTGGTAAATAAATCAGATCCTAAAACTTGTAAATCTGATACAACGATATTCTTAAATAAAATCTGATCATCTTTCCCATTTAAACTCATCATTTTAAGTTGGGTTCCTGTCGCATAGACAATTTTATTATTGACTAAAGCAATGGCTCTATTTTCTACTTTTTTGATTGTTTCTTGTTTTAATGTTCCTTTATTGATTTTTATAATTTGTGAATTATCAGTAAGATATAAATCTTTGTTATCAAGAGCGAATGTACATTGTTTTTCATAGAGTGTTTCAATATTTTCACCTGTAATTGTCATTCTTTTTAAAGCATATTGTTCATCATTTTTAGCTAAATAATAAATATATTTTCCATCTATTGTAATATCATAAGATGTTTCATCATTTAATTTTTGATTTGTTTGATCATCCAATGAATAACGATATAAACTTTCATGATCTTGATCTAATTGATAATAAATAACATGATTTTTTATAATTGGATAATACACATTTTCTAATATTTGGGTCGTTGTTTTTGTCTTTAAATCATAAGCTTGATAATTATATTGAGAATCACAATAATAAAGAACATGATTTTCAATACTTAAATAGCCCACACAATCCTCTATCAATACTTCACTTGTTTCTAATTCATCTAAATCACTTACTAAAAGTTGATTATTGATAACATAATAAAGATGTTGATTATCTTTTAGATATTGTCCACCTGCTTGATTATTAGCAGAAACATTATACGTACTCACTTTGCCTTTTAAGACATAATTTTTTTCTTGACTTGACGTTGATTGTAAAGGATGACTTGTCATATAACTTCCTAGAAAAACAGCTGATAAACATAAAACAGCTGAAAGTATCCAAAGAATTGGCTTTTTCCAATATCCTTTATAAGGATCCTCTTCTTCAACAACCTCCTCTTGTGTTTGTCTTGTTCCACAGGCAGGACAAATTTCTTCATCTTCGCTTAAAGGGAGATGACAACGAATACATACTTTTTTTATTGGTTGAAGCTGTTTTCCACATTGAGGACAAAACAGCATATCATCTTCGACATATGTTCCACATTGACTACAATACATTCTTATCACTCCTAGTGACCTTATTCTACCACAGTCATAAAATAAAAAGAATGACTAAATTGTCATTCTCCAATTGATGTATACATTCCTTCACTATTTCCAATAAAATAATGTTGACTATAATCATCATCATAGGCATAAAAAACAACATATTGACCAGCAACAAAATAATCTCTTGCATCATCGTAAATAGCATATTGCTCATCTCCTACATATGAATCCAATTGATCATCAAAGCTTTCTACATAAGCAATATCTTGTTGATTTGCTTCATCTCTTGCGAGTGCAAAACGATAAATATTATCAACTTCTTTAAGTCCTTTTTCCTCTTGTGTATCTAAATCAACATAATAGATTCCTTGATAAGTACGATAATATAATAAACCATTAGAAAAATAACAATCATCATAACTATCAACATCTTTTTTCAAAACATTTCCATTAAAATCAATTAATTGATTTTTATAATTTAAATTTTCATATAAAATACGTTGGCTTTGATCATCAATACTAAAATGATTTACATTCTCTTTGATCTTTTTATTATCTACTTTATTCATTTGATCATCTATCGTTAAACAATATAAATTATCATTTTGAATATAGAAAATAGATTGATCAAGAACATAACAATCATAGGCATCATTTAATAAAGTCTTTTTATTATTTTGATGATCTGCAAAAATCAAATCTCCATATTGTAAATAGAAATAACCTCGATCATCTACATAAAGATGATCACAACTTCCTTCTTCTAAAACTTCTTTATTTTCAAGTGTTGAATCATATTTAAGAAGTTGATCTCCTGTTGCTAGATATAGATGATTTTGATAAATATAAACTCCACCACTATTTTTTTGGAAATTATAATTATAATCACTGCGTGATGTATCTTGTTGAATGTTAAAATCTGTTAATGAACTATTTCCACTATCATCAAAAGATGTCGTTTCATCTGTTTCTAAACTATCTCCTATGAATCCAATAATTGCTCCTGCAATCGGAATAATTAAATTAAAAGCAACAATAATTCCTATAATTATTTTAACAATTCGTTTATTTTTTCTTACATTTGGATGATTAAACGTTTTTTTATTTTTTTGAATGGGTACATACTTATTCAAATCTTTAAAAGGCTTTTTATAATCATAGGCATTCTTTTTATAATCATAACTTTCAGAAACTGTATGATAATTATGACTTGCTTCACTATGTACACTTGTATCAGGGGTTACTTTTTTTATTGGCTCAGACTTACGATAAATTGTAGGACTTCCACAATTAGAACAATATTCTTGATAAGGATAAATAAGTTTTGAACATACTGGACACGTTGTTTTCCCAATTTGTTTATGCCCACATAAATGACATTCTAAACTATTACCAATTTCTACCCCACAATATTTACACTTCATACTCCCCCTCCTTTTTTTCATCATATCATAAAAAAAGACCTCTTTGGTCTTTTAAGATAATTTTTTATATAAATGATTGCCGATTGTTTGGATAATTTGTACAAAGATAATAAGAATGATACTTGTAACAACAAGATAAGGAATCTTGTAGGCTTGATATCCATAACGAATAGCAATATCTCCAAGTCCTCCTGCCCCTAAGGCACCACCCATTGCACTATAGCCAATAATACTAATCATAGTAAGTGTTATTCCTGATAAAATAGCAGGAATTGCTTCTTTTAAATAAATACGATAAATGATTTGAAAATCACTGGCTCCAAATGATTTAGCTGCTTCAATTAACCCAACATCAACACTTCTTAATGCACTTTCGATAACTCTAGCAACAAAAGGAATAGCTGAAATTGTAAGTGGCACAAGAGCTGCTGTCGTTCCAATCGCTTTACCGGCAATAAGTCGTGTAAGAGGTATTACGATGACCATTAAAATTACAAATGGGAAACTTCTAAAAATATTAACAAGAATATCTAAAATTGTATAAATAACTTTATTAGGTTTTAATCCATCAGGTGCTGTGAGTGTTAAAATAATAGCAGGAATAAAACCTAAAATAACAGCAAAGAAAGTTGATCCAATGACCATATATAACGTTTCATACGTTGCTTTTAAAATAACATCGCTCATACAATTTCCTCCCAGGTAATTTTTTCTTGATCTAAATAATTTTCTACTGCTTGTAGATCTTTTTCATCAATATTGATAATAAGGCTTCCCATCATGGAGCCTCTAAAGTTTTCAAGTTTTCCTTGGCAAATATCAAAGTTGATATCAAGTGTTCTAGCAAGTTGTGTAATCGTATGTGATTTGGAATTATTATTTGTAAAGAATAATTTAATATTTTTACCAGTTTGTGGCAGAATTTCAATATCATCGCCCACAAATTTTTGAATTTCTTGATTTGGTGCCACAAAAAGTTCTTCCGGTTTACCCACTGATAAAACACGTCCATCTTTAAGAAAAGCGACTTTATTACAGATTTGTTTAATAACTTCCATTTGATGTGTGACAACTACAATCGTAATATTCATCTCTTTGTTGATTTTTAATAATAGATTTAAGATATCTCTTGTAATTTGTGGATCTAATGCTGATGTAGCTTCATCACATAAAAGAATTTTGGGATTTAAAACAAGTGCTCGAGCAATCGCTACTCTTTGTTTTTGTCCTCCACTTAATTGACGAGGATAAGCTTGACTTTTTTCCTCTAATCCCACCAATTTCAAAAGTTTTTCAATTCTCTGTTTATTTTCTAAACTATGAGGATCTTGTTTCCAAAACTTTAATGGTAAAGCAATATTATCATAAACATTTAATCTATTTAAAAGATTAAAGTTTTGAAAGATCATACCCATTTCTTTTTGAATATCACTCATTTGTTTTTTATTTAAAGATGAAATTGCTTGTCCATCAACAATCACTTCTCCTTTTTGAAAATTCTCTAGACCATTGAAACAACGTAGCAATGTTGACTTACCTGCTCCACTTTGTCCAATGATTCCAAAAATATCTCCTTTTTCTATCTTAAAAGAAATATCTTTGAGCACTTCTAAAGAGCCATAACTTTTATATAAATTTTGAATTTCAATCATAAACCTCTTCCTCTCAACCAAAGAAACATTTTCCTATATGGCAATATCCTTGGGGATTCTTTTCTAAATATTTTTGATGATACTCCTCTGCTTCATAGAAATTATCGAGTGGTTGTATCTCAACAACCACTTTTTCTTGATAATTTTTTTGAATTTCATTTGTTTTATTTTGAATAATTTCTAAGTCACTTTCATTTGTATAATAAATACCTGTACGATAAGAAATTCCTTCATCTTCTCCTTGTTTATTTAAAGAAGTAGGATCAATTATTTTATAATAATCATCCAATATTTGATTTAAACTTCGAAGACTTTCATCATATTCAATTTTTACCGTTTCAACATGTCCTGTTTTCCCCGCTTTAACATCTTCATATTTTGGATTTTCTGTACGTCCATTGGCATAACCTACTATTGTTTTAATAATTCCTTCAAATTGGTCAAAATACTTTTGAACGCCCCAGAAGCATCCTCCCGCTAAATAAATAACACTCATTTTAAATCTCCTTATTTTGTTGGATCTGTAAAGACATCTTTCACTGATCCTTTATATTTTTTAATATAGTTTTTCACTTTTTTAGATTGTAATGCTTTCTTTAAAGCTTTTGTTTTAGCAGTATTTTCATTTCCTTCTTTAACTACTAAGTAATTGATATAAGGTTGTGCTTCTTCATCTGTAAAACTTTCTGTTAATAAAACGTTTGCGCTATCTCCTAAATTATGTTCTAATGCATAGTTTCCATTGATAACAGCAACATCTACATCTGGTAAGTTGTTTGATAAGTTGGCTGCTTCTAATTCTTCGATTTTATAATTATGTGGATTTGATGTAATACTTGATGTTGTATAAAGTGTATCATCGTTTAATTCAATTAAGTTATTTTTAGCAAGTAAAGCAAGTGCTCTTGATTCATTTGAACCATCGTTTGGTACAGCAATTGTAGCTCCATCTTTTAAATCATCTAATGATTTTAAGTTTTCTGAATAGAGAGCCATTGCTTCATAATGAATACCGGCCACGGCTTTTAAATGTAATTTTCTTTCTTTATTTTGTTCTTTTAAATACGCTAATGTTTGGAAATAGTTAGCATCTAAATCTCCATCTTCTAATGAAGTATTAGGTGTTACATAATCTGTAAATTCAGTCACTTCTAATGTATAACCTTCTTTTTCTAACTCATCTTTAACGACATCATTTAAGATCTCTGCATGCGGTATAGCTGTTGCTCCTATTTTAATTGTTTTATCATCGTTTGATGATCCATTAGCACATCCTGCAATTGATAATGCAAATGCTGCTGATAATAATAATTTTAATCCCTTTTTCATTTTTCTTTTCCCCTTTTTCTTTTATTACAATACAACAAACAAAAAACTCGTCCTTTATACAAAGGACGAGTTACCTCGCGTTACCACCTTAATTTAAAATAACCTCACGATTATTTCCTCATCGAGTACCATCATACTCTATCACTTTAACGGGTGAATCCGTCATAGCCTAACCAATATCTTGGGTCGGTATGCAACTCCAAGGCCATTTTCGTTTATCTTCCATGTTTCTTTTCCACCAACCAAGAACTCTCTAGGCATTTTCAATAAATTACTTTCCTTTTCAATGTCTTTTTGTATTGTTGGTACCATAGTATACCTCTATGAATTAGATGTCAATAGTTTTTATTCATTTTCATCTTTTTCTACATAATTTACATCAATAACATCGTCACTCCCATTACGGTAAGCTTGACCTGATTGATAAGCAGCTTTTTTCTCTGCGATTTCTTTTTCAATTCTTTCATTATATTCTTTCAATTGTTTTTCATATAAGTATCTTCTAATAAAAGAATAAATCACAAGAATAGCAATAATGATCCATGTAATAGGACTGAATAATAAATTTAATAATAAACTTAAAACTAAAATAACAACTGCAATAACTAAAATAATTTGATAAATTGGCATTTTTTTACTCCTATTTAGAAAAATTAAATAATTCCTTCACTTCTACTTTCAAACCATCTGCTAATTTTGAAATAGCTTTTAAGGAAATATTTCTTGTCCCTCTTTCAACATCAGAAATATAATTTTTAGATAATCCTGAACGAAATGAAAGTTCTTCTTGAGAGATATGTGCTCTCACTCTTAATTCTTTAATTCGTAAACCAAATAAAATGTGAATATCTTTATTCATTTTGCATTTGCATTAATTGTGCTGCTTGTTCACTTAATTTTTTAAAACGATGATGCAATCCCGATTTACTAATCGTCAAACCTGTTTCATCTTGATAAGCATTACACAATTCATTTAATGTATAATCTGGATATTTTTTACGAATCAAAGCAACAGTTCTTGTTTTTTCATCAAGCATATCAAGTCCCATAAACATCTCAATAATACTGATATCTTCTAATTGTTTATTAGAAGAAGCCATTGATTTGACCTCATTAGCAATATCACAGTTATTCCATCTATTTACAGTATTTGACATACTACGATCAATACGAGTACTTTCAAAATTCATCACCGATTGGCTCGCACCAATGGCTCTTAAAAAGTCTCCTATCTTCTCTGCCGATTTTAAATATATAACATATTTGTTTCTTCTTTTTGTCATTTTGGCATTTAAATGAAAATAATTCATTAATTCTTGAATAAATAAAGCATATTCTTCTTCATCAACAGATAACTCTAAATGATAATTAGAGGTTTCTGGGTTATTCACAGATCCTCCAGATAAAAAGATACCCGCTAAAAATGCTCTTTTACAACATTCTTTTTGAATTATTTTTTTATCAGGAAGTGTATGGAAACCTAATCCATTCATTAAACCTAAATCATCTAAGATTTCTCTTGCTTTTGAGACTTTAAGAATATAGACATTATTTTTTTGTAATTTCATTTTTCTAGAAACAAGAAACTCTATATGAGGATGATACACTTCTTTTAACATTTTATGAACTTTAGATGCTATTTTTGCATTTTCTGTTCTTATTGTAAGTAATAAACCTTGATTTGATAAAGAAAGTGTTCCATTGACTTTAATAATTGCTGATAAAATAGCTTTTTGACAACAAATATCAAAATCATTAAAAACAACTTCCTCTTTAACTTGTCTAGCAAATGATACTTTCATTAATGAACAGCATCCCTATGTAGACGATGAACATGATACTTTTGACTATAGTGATCTGCAAAATAATTTGTTAAGCTCACTGAACGATGTTGTCCACCAGTACATCCAATACCAATAACAACATGTGTCTTTCCTTCTTTATCATATTCTTCTAATAAATAATCTAGTAAGTTTGTCATTTTTTGAATAAAGACTTGTGTTTCAGGTTTATCTATTACATAATCATAAACTTCTTTATCGTTTCCTGTAAGATTTCTAAGTTCCTCTATATAGAAAGGATTTGGTAAAAAACGCACATCAAAAAGTAAATCTGCATCTTTAGGAATTCCATGTTTATATCCAAAGGATACAAAACTTATTCTAAATGGATCTATAGATTGATGATTAAATTGATTTTCTAATAGTTGTTGGAATTTATTTCCTTTTAAATGAGTTGTATCAATAACCATATTTGCTTCTTTAGAAATAGGTCTTGCTAATTTTCTTTCATATTCAATAGCTTCAACTAATGTAGAAGCTTTATTAGAAATCAAGATAGGATGTGTTCTTCTTGTTTCTTTATATCTTTTTAAAATAATATTATCATCACAATCTAAGAAAACAACTGATACATTTAACCAATCTACATTGTTTAAAAAACGAATAGCTTTTGGTGCATCAGCTAAACTTACTGCCATGGCTATTCTTTGATAATTCGTATTATCTTTTAAAAATTCTGAAAAAGCCCCTAACAAGGCAATAGGATAATTATCAATACAACAATAAGCCATATTTTCAAAAGCAGCCATTGCAGTTGTTTTTCCAGCACCTGACATACCTGTAACAATGACAATCTCAATTTTATCCATAATACCTCCCCTTTCTATTTTCGTATCTATTCTATCAAAATTCATCTCTAAATAAAAGCCAGATGTGAACATCTGAGCTTTTATTTTAATGAAGCAATGTATTGTCCAGCAATAGCACCATCATTTGTAGCCGTAACAACTTGTCTTAATTGCTTACTTCTTACATCTCCTGCAACAAAAACTCCTTTAACTGCTGTTTCCATATTTTCATTAGCGTCAATATACCCCTCTGCATTAACAATTCCTAATGATTTTGCACATTGTGTCATAGGATCTAAACCAATAAATGGGAAAATACCATTGATCATTAATTCTTCTTTTTCACCTGTCTCACTATTTTCTAAAACAAGACCTTTTACTTTGTTATCTTCTTCTAAAATCTCAGCTGGTTTCCTTTTAAAATGAACTTCAATATTTTCACTTTTTAATAAACGGTCTTGAATAATTTTATCAGCTCTAAAAACATCTCGTCTTACAATTAAATGTACTTTTTTACATAATGTTGCAAGATACATTGCTTCTTCAAGCGCTGAATTTCCACCACCGATGACAGCAACTTCTTGATTTTTAAAGAAAGGACCATCACAGACAGCACAATAAGAAATTCCACGTCCAACAAGTTCATTTTCTTTTTCAAGATTCATTTGTCTTTCTTTTGTACCTGTCGCAATTAAAACATATTTTGTTTGATATGTTTGTTTAGCAGTGATAACTTCTTTGTAATCTCCGTAATCTTTAATATCTAAAACTTCACCATATTCCATTTTTGCTCCAAAACTCAAGGCACTTTCATACATTGTAAAAGCAATTTCAGGGCCTGGTGTTGGTTTAAGTCCAGGATAGTTTTCAATTTGAGCAGTAACATTTAATTTACCACCTGGAGCTGCACTATCAAATATTAAAACATCTAATCCCGCACGACTCGCATATAAACAAGCACTTAACCCCGCAGGTCCAGCACCAATAATTATTAAATCTAACATTTTTCTTTCTCCTTTATATAATTTATAAATTCTTGATAATCATTAATTAACAAATCTGGATGTTCTTTTTCTATAAGAGCATATCCTTTAGGTGACCATTTCACTCCTACTGTTTTAATTCCCACATTTTTACCCGCTTGAATATCAGTTACATTATCACCTACGTAATAACCTTCTTGACAATTTAATTTTTTTAATGCACATAATATTCCTTCAGGATCAGGTTTTGAATGTTTCACATCATTTTCTCCAATGATGACATCAAAATATGGTGTTATATTAAATAAATCCAATCCTAATATAGCTGCTTTTTTATATTTTGTTGTAACTACAGCTAGAGGAAAGTCTTGTGCTTTTAAATATTTTAACATTTCTTCAACATATGGATAAATTGTGACATAATCTTCATGATGTGCATGATTATATTCTCGATAATATTGAATTAATTCATCCACTTGATCTTCTTCTACATATCGACTAAAGGTATTTTTTAAAGAAGGCCCTAGAAATGAAAGCAGTTCTTCTTCACTTAAAGTATAACCTGGTTTATATTTTTTAAATGTGTGTATAAATGATTTTTTTATTAATAAATCTGTATTTAAGAGTGTTCCATCTAAATCAAAAATAATTGCTTTTTTCATACTTTTCTCCTTAATGTAAATTATTATATCTATTTTACAAAAAAAAGATAGTCTTATGCACTATCTTTCCTCCAATACATCTTGTCCTTTAAAATGACAATAAATAAATCCTATTAAACCAACAATAACAAATACAATAGAAACAAGTTGTGCTGTTTTTAATCCAAAAACATATAAACTATCTGTTCTAAATGCTTCTATGAAAAAACGAATAACTCCATACCAAATAAAATAAGTAAAAAACTGAATTCCTTGTTTTTGTTGGTACTTTCTAATAATAAAGAAAATAATTAAAAAACCAATCACACATCCTAAGGATTCATATAAAAATGTAGGTTGATAATATTGACCATGAATATACATTTTATCAATGATAAACTGTGGTAAATGAAGTGCTTTTAAGAAACTTAAATCAACTGCACTTCCATAAGCTTCTTGATTAAAGAAATTTCCCCATCTCCCACATGCCTGGGCAATAAGGACACCTGGCATGATGGCATCCCCCGCAACAAGAAATGAAATATTTCTTTTTTTAAAGAAGAAATAACTATAAATAAGTCCTGTGATAACTCCTCCTTGAATAGCAAGTCCTCCATGATTGATCATAATGGTTTCCATCGGATTATTGGCATACAATTCATTCCACATAAAAATCACATACCAAATTCTAGCACCAATGATTCCTACAAATAATAAACCAAAAACATAATCAGAAAGTATTTCTTTTGAATAACCTAATTTTTTAAAATGATATTGCCCTAAAAAATAAGCAATTGCTGCACCTGTCAATATACAAACTGCATACCATTGTATAGAAAGTGGTCCAATTTCTATAAAGGTATTAAAACTTGGGAAAAATCTCATTGTTCTTGTTTATTATGATCAATATTTTTAAGAATACGTTCAACAAATTCTTTACTTGAATCAATACCTACGTCACGTAAACGCATATTCATAACTGCCGCTTCAATAATAACCGACATACTACGACCACTTGATACAGGAACAACTATTTTAGGAATTTTAATTCCCAAAACATCTTCTGAAATATCATTTTCTTCAACCCCTACACGTGTATATTCACGTGATGGTACCCAACGTTCTAGCTGAATCACCAAATCAACATCATTTCTATCTAAAATAGCAGAAATACCAAACATCTTAGAAACATCAATAACCCCAATTCCTCTAATTTCTAATAAATTAGCAAGAACAGCAGGTGCTTTACCAACGATTTTTTGTCCTATACGATAAAGTTCTACAGCATCATCAGCAACTAATAAATGGCCTCTTTTAACAAGTTCTAAAGCAATTTCTGATTTACCGATTCCACTATCCCCTTTAATAATGACACCTTTACCATGAATATTTAGAAAAACACCATGCATTAATGTTTCTCTTGCAAGTTTTTCTTCTAAGGTATTCATAAGTTCACTTGATACAACACCTGTAATCATTTCTGTTTGAAAAATTGGAAAGTTTCTTTCATCAGCAATATTTTTTAATACTTCAGGACAAGCATGTCCTTTACAAATTACAATACAAGGTACTTCTTCATTAATTAAACACGGAAAGATTTCTTTTTGTCTTTCTTCTGTCATCTCAGCAATAAAAGCCATTTCTTTATCACCAAAGACAATAATTCTTCTAAAGTCACTATGTTTAAAGAATCCTGCTAATTCAAAACCTGGTCGATTGATTTCACCAGTTAAAATAACTCTTTTTAAAGATTCTTCATTTCCTGTAACTTGTTGATAATTTTTATTATTCCCTAATAATTTTTCTACTGTAATTGATTTCATCTTTTTTCTCCTTAAAGCATTGATTTCAAGAACTGACCTGTATAACTTTTTTCACACTTTGCTACTTTTTCTGGAGTACCTGTAACAACAATTGTTCCTCCTCCAGCTCCACCTTCAGGTCCTAAATCAATGATATGATCTGCTACTTTAATAACATCTAAATTATGTTCAATAACAATAATTGTATCTCCTTGATCAACAATACGTTGTAAAACATCGATAAGTCTTGAAACATCATGACTGTGTAATCCAGTTGTTGGTTCATCAAGAATATAAACAGTTTTCCCTGTTGACTTCTTTTGTAATTCACTTGCAAGTTTAACTCTTTGAGCTTCTCCACCAGAAAGAGTTGTTGCACTTTGACCAAGTTTAATATAACCAAGACCAACATCATAAAGTGTTTGGATCTTATTTCTAATTTTTGGTAAATTATCAAAGAAATCTAACGCTTCTTCTACTGTCATTTCTAAAATATCATAAATATTTTTATCTTTATAAGTCACTTGTAAAGTTTCTTCATTATATCGTTTACCTTCACATTGTTCGCAAGGAACGTAGACATCTGGTAAAAAGTGCATTGAAATTTTCTTTAGTCCATCACCTTGACACGCTTCACAACGACCACCTTTAACGTTAAATGAGAATCTTCCTTTATCATAACCTCTCATTTTCGCTTCATTTGTTTGTGCAAATAAATCACGAATATCATCGAAGACACCTGTATAAGTTACTGGATTTGAACGTGGTGTTCTTCCAATTGGATCTTGTGAAACTTCAATGACTTTATCAATATTTTCAATTCCTAAGATTTCTTTATGTAAACCTGGTCTCTCTTTTGATTGATAAACATATCTCATTAATGATTTTCCTAAAATATCATTCACTAATGTTGATTTACCACTTCCTGATACTCCTGTAACGACATTGAATTTACCAAGAGGAAATTTAACATTAATATTCTTTAAATTGTGTTCCTTAGCCCCTTTGACTTCAATAAATAAGCCATTCCCTTTACGTCGTTTTTTAGGAACTTCAATCTTTCTATTTCCAGATAAATATTGTCCTGTAATAGAATCTTTACAATTCATAACTTCTTCTGGTGTTCCTGCACAAATGACTTGTCCACCATGAACACCAGCTCCTGGACCAATATCAACAATAAAATCTGAAGCTCTCATTGTATCTTCATCATGTTCAACAACGAGAACGCTATTTCCTAAATCTCTAATATCTTGTAAAGATTTAATAAGCTTTTCATTATCTCTTTGATGTAAACCAATAGATGGTTCATCTAAAACATATAACACTCCCGTAAGACGTGTTCCAATTTGAGTTGCTAGACGGATACGTTGAGCTTCTCCACCAGATAATCCTCCTGCACGTCTAGCAAGTGTTAAGTAACCAAGACCAACATTATTTAAGAATGTAAGACGATCATTGATTTCTTTAACAACTAATCGAGCAATATTCATTTCATAGTCTGTTAATTTTATATTTTGAATAAAATGTAAAGCATCCCCAATCGATTGTTCTGTAAATTCAGCAATATTTAAACCACCGACTCTTACAGAAAGAACTTGATCATTAAGTCTTCTTCCCTTACATGTAGGACAAGTATGTTCTGACATAAAGGATGCATACCATTCTTTTGACCATTTTGAAGTTGTTTCTTCATATCTTCTTGCAATTAATGTTCTCACACCTTCAATAAATTTTGTTGTACGTGAGACATTTCCACTATCTGATACGATTTCATAACTAATAGGTTCTCTCGAACCATCAAGAATATAACTCAATTCTTGTTTTGTAAAATCTTTTAATGGTTTATCTAAATCTATTTTATATTTCTTACAAAGAATTAAAAATCTTTGCCATTCAATACGATTTGTTCCTACTGCTGTTTTAAAATAACGAAGTCCACCTTCATTAATTGATTTACTCCAATCTGGAATCAATAAATCATCATCCACTTCATTTTTAATCCCTAATCCACGACAATCCGGACAAGCTCCTAATGGATTATTAAATGAAAATAAACGTGGTTCTAATTTAGGAACAGAAAAACCACAAATTGGACAAGCAAGATGTTCACTAAAAAGTTCTTCTGTTTTTGTTGTTAAGTTTTGAACAATGACTTCTCCACCCGTTAGTTTCAAACCGACTTCTAAAGAATCTACTAAACGACTACGATAACCTTCTTTTTTGATAATACGATCAATAACGACATCAATATCATGTTTTTTATTTTTATCAAGTTCAATTTCTTCATCCAACATGTAATTTTGTCCATCAACAACCACACGTAAATAACCATCTTTTAATAAGTCCGCAAAATAATCTTTAAAAGTTCCTTTCTTTCTTTTAACAACTCTTGCGACAACCATTAAACGATCGCCATCAGCGTATTGGTCAATCGTATCTGCCATTTGTTTAATTGTTTGACTTTCAATAACAACATCATGTTTAGGACAATAAGCTTTTCCTACACGTGCATATAACAATCTTAAATAATCATAGATTTCTGTAACTGTTCCTACAGTTGAACGTGGATTGTTAGAAGTTGTTTTTTGATCAATTGCAATAGCAGGTGATAAACCTTCAATCGCATCAACATCTGGTTTTTCCATATTGCCTAAAAACTGTCTTGCATAAGCACTTAGTGATTCTACATATCTTCTTTGTCCTTCAGCATAAATTGTATCAAAAGCTAAAGATGTTTTCCCTGAACCAGAAAGACCTGTCATAATAACAAGTTTATTTTTAGGAATATCGATATTAATGTTTTTTAAATTATTTTCTCTTGCTCCTCGAATAATTAATTTATCTTCCATCTTTTCTTCCTTTCAATAATTGGATAACACTTTCTTTGTCATGCCCTCTCATTTGTAAATCATAGGCCCAATCAAGTAATTCTTTGAAATCTTGATTAGGTTTAAATCCTAATTCTATTAAGAGTTTACCATCCACAAAAGGTTTTAATGCATGATTTCCACATCTTGAAACCTTTTCTTCAACATAAGTATCTAATGTTGAAATTGTTTCTGGACGATTTGCAAGTCGTCCTAACTTATCACATTTCGACATACATACTAAATCGTTTAAAGGAAAAATTCCTTCTATTCCTTTTAATAATTTATAGTAACTATAATCTTTACTTTGATTTCTTACCATATTCATCAAATGCATATGATAATAGATCATTGTACGAATATATTTTTTCATTTTTTTATTTGTAAAAAAATGACTAAAATATTGATTAAAAACTTTTACACCACTTTCATTATGCCCTGGTGCTTTTCCTTCAGGAGTTGTTACTAATGGTTTTCCTATATCATGAAGTAAAGCACTCCACATGAAAGCAAGTGGCCAACTTGTTTTATCTTTACATAAAGCAGCTAAGTCAACAACTAATAAAGTATGATTCATCACATTTCCTTCAGGATGAAAATCTAATCTTTGAGGACATGTTACTAATGTTTCTAAAGGACGAATAAGAGCATTGAGTTCTAATAAGAATTTTAAACCCGTTGATGGATGTGAAGACATCAATAACTTATTATATTCTTGTTGAATTCGTTCTAAAGATAAATATTGTAAAACTCCTTCATTGACCATTTTTTGACAAATCTCTTTTGTTTTTAAATCCACTTGAAATTCAAAACGAGACATAAATTGAGCTAATCTTAATACTCTTAAAGGATCTTCATAAAATGTTTTTTCATCAACCATTTTTAAACATTTATTTTTAATATCTTCTCGTCCTTGATAATAATCTATCAGCTTTCCATTTTGATAATCATACATCATTGCATTGATTGTAAAATCTCTTCTACAACATGCTGTTTTCATATCTAAATCTTTATGAACTTCTACCTCAAATTCTCGATGTGTTTGTCCTTTCTTTCTTTCAATACGAGGTAAAGCAAAATCAAAATTTGGTAAACAATCCAATTTTAAAATACCAAAACTTTTACCTACCTCGTTTACTTTTCCATATTGAGATAAAATATCAATAATCTCATCTATTTCTAGATCATAGATTTCTACATCTACATCATGGTAATCCACCTTTTGATACATCACCATATCTCTAACAATACCACCTACAAGATAAACTCGACCCTTTTTAGATAAAGAATCTAAAACACTTTTTTCTAAATGATTAAACTCAAACT
Organism: Faecalibacillus intestinalis; assembly: GCF_003024685.1. GTDB lineage: Bacteria > Bacillota_I > Bacilli_A > Erysipelotrichales > Coprobacillaceae > Faecalibacillus > Faecalibacillus intestinalis. The sequence continues at coordinate 51,498 of NZ_PYLQ01000017.1, forward strand.
TCACCTTGCAACTCCAACATCATATCTCTAAGTTCCATTGCTCTTTCAAAATCAAGTGCTTTAGCTGCTTCTTTCATTTGTTTTTCAAGTTCTTTAATAAGTGTTTCTTTATCTTTCTTCTTCGCTTTCTTACCCTTTTTAACAAGAGAAATGGCTTCATCCACATTTTCTTGTCCATGGATAGCTTCTCTAATTTCCTTTTTGATTGTTTGAGGAATAATACCATGTTCCTTATTATATTTTTCTTGTATTTCACGACGTCTTGCTGTTTCATCAATGGCCTTTTGCATAGAATCAGTAATTTTATCACCATACATAATAACTTTACCATGACTATTTCTAGCAGCACGTCCAATAGTTTGAATCAATGATCTTTCCGATCTTAAAAAACCTTCCTTATCAGCATCTAAAATACAAACAAGAGAAACTTCTGGTAAGTCTAACCCTTCTCTTAACAAGTTGATACCCACTAAAACATCATATTTTCCAAGACGTAGATCTCTTAAAATTTCTGTTCTTTCTAATGTTTTAGTATCACTATGCAAATAAGCAACTTTTAACCCAAGTTCTACAAGATAAGCACTGAGATCTTCTGCCATTCTTTTAGTAAGTGTGGTAATCAATACACGTTCATTTTTTTCAATACGTTGATGAATTTCATCAATAATATCATCTACTTGACCATCAATAGGTCTTACTTCTATGATTGGATCTAATAGCCCTGTTGGTCTAATAATTTGTTCAACAACTTGATGATGAACCTTATCTAGTTCATAATCACCTGGCGTTGCAGAAACAAAGATAGCTTGATGAATCAAATCTTCAAACTCTTCAAAAACAAGTGGTCTATTATCCAAAGCACTTGGAAGTCTAAAACCATATTCTACTAATGTTTCTTTACGAGAACGATCCCCATTATACATTCCTCTAATTTGTGGAAGCATAACATGACTTTCATCTACGACAAGTAAAAAATCTTTAGGAAAATAATCAATCAATGTATAAGGTCTTTGACCTGCTTTTCGTCCATCGATATGTCGTGAATAATTTTCAATTCCTGGACACATTCCCACTTCTCTTAACATTTCCACGTCATGTCTCGTTCTTTGATCAAGACGTTCATACTCTAATAGCTTTGTTTCATCTTTAAAATACTGTAATCGTTCTTCTAATTCCTTAGAAATCGTATCACAAGCTTTTAACATTTGTTCCTTTTTCGTAACATATCCATAAGCAGGATAAATAGTATACGTATTATAAGAACCTAAAATATGTCCTGTAAGGGGATCTACTTCACAAATACGTTCTACTGTATCCCCAAATAATTCAATACGAATCAAATAACTTTCACTATGTCCTGGAACAATTTCAATAACATCACCACGAACCCTAAAAGTTCCTTTAGTTTGTTCAATATCATTTCTTTGATATTGACGATCGACTAAAAATGTCAATAATTCTCTACGATCAATATCTTGATCAACACGTAATGAGAAAATCATTTCTTTATACTGTTCAGGATTTCCAAGTCCATAAATAGAAGCAACAGAAGCAACAACAATGACATCTTCTCTTTCAATAAGTGAATTCATTGCTGCTGAACGTAACATTTCAATTTCATAATTTGTTTTTGCATTTTTATCAATATAGAGATCTCTACCTGGAATATAAGCTTCTGGTTGATAAAAATCGAAGTTTGAAATAAAGTACTCTACTCTATTTTCAGGAAAAAACTCTTTTAACTCTGAATATAATTGTCCTGCTAATGTTTTATTATGTGCTAAAACCAACGCTGGTTTATTATATTCTTTGATAACATTAGCAACAGTAAATGTTTTTCCTGTTCCAGTTCCCCCAAGTAAGACTTGTTCCTTTTTACCTGCTTTTAAACCATCTACAAGTTCTTGAATAGCTTGAACTTGATCTCCCATTGGTTGAAAAGGAGAAACGAGTTTAAACTGAGACATAGTTTCACCACCTTATTTTATGATTTTCATTAACTGATCATACTGTTTATCATTTTCATGATTATTGATATAAATCATCATTCTTGCAACCAGCATTTGTTTATCACTTTGACTATACTCTCCATCTACATTTAAATGATTATCTGTTTCAAATTGTTGTAATGCTGCTTGTGTATTAACTGAAAAATAACCATCTTCTCGATCAACAGAATATCCTAAAATATTGAGCATCTTTTGCATAGATTTAATACGTGTATTTACACAATCAACTTTTAAGGTTTCTTTTACATCTTTTGTTGTAATTCCTGATAATGAAACATTATCAACTTCTTCATCAGGTGTTAGACCCTTTCCATTAATACATGTTCCATTAGGAATCATCCATTTAGCATACGTATACTTTAAAACTGATCCATCAGAAAGCGTTTTTTGAGTTTGTGCACTTCCTTTTCCATAAGTTGTTTTACCAATAAGTTGATATCCTTTTTCACTTTGTAAAGCTCCTGCTGTTAATTCAGAAGCACTTGCTGTATTTTCATTTACAAGAATATAACCATTTTCAAATTCATATTTTTTATCTGATTCTGCATAATATTTTTTTGCTGCACTATTTTTTTCTTTCATTTGATAAATTACTTCATCTGAAGTAAAGAATAAATCTAAAATATCTGTAGCAGCTGTTAAATAGCCTCCACCATTATCTCTTAAATCAATAACTAATGTTTGAATATTTTTCTTTTTAAACATTTCTAAGGCTATTTCTACTTGCTTAGCGGTATCTGTTCCAAAAGTTGATAATTCAATATATCCAAAAGATACATTTCCTTGTTTTCTTATTTCATAAAAAGCAGAAGTATCTAATGCGCCTCTTGTAACTGTCACATCACTTGTTTTTTGATTATTTAAAATCGTTAATGTAACTTCTGTTCCATCTTCACCTCGCACATAGTCTCTTACTTGATCAGTACTTGCTTGTGCTAATTCATTTCCATCTGCTTTCGTGATAATATCGCCAACTTTTAAGCCTGCTTTACTTGCTGGTGAATCACTATATACTTTAGTAATCATGGCCCCTTGTTCTACCATAGAAAAACCTACACCAATGCCTTGATAATTTCCAGCAACTGTTTGATTAAATTCAACAGCTTCTTTGCTTGTTAGATAACTTGAATGAGGATCATTTAATCCTGCAACCATTCCTTCAATAGCAGAGGTATTTAAATTTACATCCTGATCATTCGTATTTACCCAATACTTATCTAAAGTATCATAAACTTCATTAATAATACTGCTATCATTTGTATTTTTAACAATAACATTCTTTTTTGAAACATAGCCTGCAAAATACCCAATTGCAAGACAAACAATAATCAAAATAACAATTAAAACTTCTTTGATTGGTCTTTGTTTTGTTTCTTGTTTTACTTCTTTTTTTGGCGGTCTAATAAAATCATCCATCATTTTCACCTCACCATAACATATTATCATATTTTAAAAAGCATTTATATCATTAATCAAAACCTATTTATTAGTTTCTTTTTTAGACACATTATATCGTTTTTTTACCCATAAGTCACGCTTTTTGCATGAGTCATTTATTATTTTGTCGTATTTTTTTAGTAATTGTTTCCATATAAGATTGAAAAGGTTTTACCTTTTCTTGATGATTTCCAACATATTCTTTAAAACATTCTGCAAAATATTCTTTTTTTGTCTTTTGTTTGAATAATGTTTTATTTTCTTTATAAAGTTTTATAAATTGTTTAGAAGAACTAAAATGATACTTTTCATCAAAATAATGTCCTAATTCATGAATAATTACTCCTTCACTTGTGACATTCTCAAGATGCGGATGAACTAAACGAATAGTTGCAGGAGGAATCATTTCGCCTGAAATGATCAAATTATCTTTTTTTATACTATAATTATAAAGCTCAATTTTACCACCTGAATTAAAAAAGATTTCTAAATATTGATCATCATATGAATAACCATATCCTCCTTGTAGTTCTTCCTTAATATAGCTATCTCCAAATTCATTCATTTCTAACCAACTGTCTTTAAATTCTTTTTCTACATAGACATGTTTTTGAATTTCAATCATTGTTGTTTTAGGTGTACAACCTATTACAAATAATAACAAAACACATAATATTTTTTTCATTTGAACTCCTTTTATTAATATATAAATAAAAAGGTATTTCTACCTTTTTATAATAATTGGTAAATCATAATCATGAGTGGCATTGTAATAATACTAAATATAACTCCCATCACATTCATAATACTTGCATATCCTGGATGTTTATTATAAAGCTGTGCAAATTGTGTAATCGTTGCAGCCGGTGGTGCAGATGCAGCTAAAATTGTAATCAACAAAATTTTGTCAGCATCAACTGTTAAACGAGACATACCTGTAAATTTAAAAATAAGAATCATAATTAATGGAAAGACAACTAATCTAAATAAAGAAATTAAATATGTTCTCTTTTCTACAAAAATACTCCTTAAATCCATTTCTCCAATAAGCATTCCAATAACAATCATTGCTAATGGTCCCATCATACTTCCTACTTTAGAAAAAGTATCAACAAGTAAAGATGGTAATTGTAATTGAAACATAAAAAGACAAATTCCAATAATGATAGCAATAATATTAATATTTAATAGAATCTTTTTTACGTCAAATGATGGTTCATTACAAACTAGACTTTTAGCATGTGTCCATAATAAAATAGTTTGTATAACCATATAACCGCTTGAATAAATGACCCATTCATTCCCTAAGATGGCTCCTACTAAAGGAATAATTAAATTACCAGAATTCGAATAAATAAGTGTTGCTTTTTCAATAGGTGTAAAACCAAAAATTTTTCCTAATAAATTAGCAAGTGGAATAAAAATGATATGTACTAAAATAGCCCCTAAAAAAGATATTCCTAAACCAATCAACTTATCTGATGTAAAATCAATCATAAAAGAATTGATAATGGCACAAGGGCATGCAACATATAAAAGTAAAATAGATAATACTTTACTATTTTCCGCTGTTAAAACTCGACCTCTTACAAGCAAAAAGCCAAAAAAGATCATAATAAATAATTGACATATTTGTTGAATTAACAAAATACTTAATTCCATTATATTCACCTCAAGGGATAGTTTAGACTAATTATTTTAAATATGTAAAAGCTTTCATTATATGAAAATAAAAAACCACTTAAGGGAAAATTCTTAAAACATAAAAAAAAGAAGGAACTGGCAACGAGCTATTTTCGCACAATGTACTATCTTCGCCGCGATGATGCTTAACTTCTGTGTTCGGAATGGGTACAGGTGTGTCCATCATGCTATCATTACCAGATTCTTCTTTTCAAGTGTCTTCAGGACACTCAAAACCAGACAGTAGTTTTTCTTCTTTCAAGCTCGCTTGCCTTTTCGGTCAAGCCCTCGACCTATTAGTATCAGTCCGCTTAACATGTCACCATGCTTACACTCCTGACCTATCTACCTTATCGTCTTTAAGGGGTCTTAC
>NZ_PYLQ01000018.1 GCF_003024685.1 Faecalibacillus intestinalis
CTACGCATCGTCGCCTTGGTAGGCCGTTACCCTACCAACCAGCTAATGCGCCATAAGTCCATCATCTACCAGTCCCGTAGCACTTTTCATATAGAGTTCATGCGATCTCTACACCTATGCGGTCTTAGCTGACGTTTCCATCAGTTATCCCCCTGTAGATGCCAGGTTACTTATGTATTACTCACCCGTTCGCCACTCTTCACCGAAGTGAAGCGTTCGACTTGCATGTATTAGGCACGCCGCCAGCGTTCATCCTGAGCCAGGATCAAACTCTCCATTGTCTTATTTCTTTCAGACAATCTCTTAGTCTGTTTAGCTCTTTTTTATTTCTTAAACTTAATTGACGTTGTGTTTTATTCTTTCCTGTTCAGTTTTCAATGTCCTCTCACTTGACTCTCTCGTCGAGTGCCCATTTATATTACCATCCCCTCTCCCTTTTGTAAAGCTTTTTTTCTGTATTTTTTTATTTTTTTCTCTCTTTCCCTTTTTTTCTGCCTTTATATCAACGTTTTTTCCATTGATCTTTTTTGATGCTTTTTTATGATTTGGTGTTTATAGAGCATTTTAGATACTAAAGAATAAATTTATTACTTTTAAAAATCGATTATTTTATATTTAATAACTACAAAAAAATCCATTTGGAATTAACCAAATGGATTTCATTTTAACTATTGAGCCATTTTTTCTAGACGAGCACGACGTTTTTGTGCATCAGCTTGACATTTAGCCATTAATTGTTCTGCATGTTCTGGATTTACTTTTAATAATTGTGAGAATCTGTTTTCACCTAATAAGTAATCTTTAAATCCTTCAAAGTTTGGAGTCTTAGAATCTAATTGTAATGGATTCTTTCCTTGTTCTTCTAATCTTGGATCATATCTTAATAAGTTGAAATATCCACAATCAATTGCACGTTTTTGTTCAGCTTGATGATTTGCTAAACCACCTTTAATACCATGTGCTTGACATGGAGCATAAGCAATAATTAATGCTGGTCCATCATAGCTTTCAGCTTCTTTCATTGCTTTAATTGTTTGTGCAGGATTTGCACCCATAGCAATTTGTGCAACATAAACATGACCATAAGCCATAGCAATTTGCGCTAAATCTTTCTTAGCTCCTGTTTTACCACCAGCAGTAAATTTAGCGATTGAACCAGCTTGAGATGATTTAGAAGATTGTCCACCTGTATTTGAATATACTTCAGTATCCAATACTAAAATATTAACATTTTCATTATTAGCGATAACATGATCTAATCCACCATAACCGATGTCATAAGCCCATCCATCTCCACCAACAATCCATTGAGATTTAGAAACTAAGTTACCTTTATTATCTAAAACTTCTTTAATCGCATCATTTGAAGATGCTTCAACTAATTTTAATAATTCTGGAACAATTGCTTTTTCTTCGCTTCTTTGTCCTTTTACAGATAAGTATTTTTCAATAGTTTCTTTTAATTCAGGTTCACAAGCATCTTTAGCATTTTCCATTACTTGAATCATATGAGCTTCATTATAGTTTTGAGCTAATTTCATACCATAACCAAACTCAGCATTATCTTCAAATAATGAGTTACACCATGCTGGACCTTGACCATTTTTATCAGTTGTAAATGGTGTAGATGGTGTAGAACCAGAATAAATTGAACTACATCCTGTAGCATTTGCAATCATCATATCTGATCCAAATAATTGAGTTGCTAATCTATAATATGGAGTTTCTCCACATCCTGGACAAGCACCAGATACTTCAAAGTATGGTCTCTTGAATCCAACACCTTTTACAGTAGTTGTAGGATATTTATCATCACGATATTCTACTTCTTTATAGATATAATCAGCTAATGGAGCATGTTCTAATTCTTCATGAACATTAACCATTTTTAAAGCTTCACCTTTTTTATTTCCTAAACATTGTTCAACACATAAACCGCATCCAACACAGTTATCTGGTGAAACTTGAATTCTATAAGATAATCCGTCAACCCCTTTACCCATAGGTTTTAAAACATCATTAGAGATATCTTCTGGTGCATTAGCAATTTCTTCATCAGTCATTAAGAACGCACGAATTGTAGCATGAGGACAAACCATAACACAGTTATTACATTGGATACAGTCATCTTTATTCCATTGAGGAACCATAGTCGCAATTCCACGTTTTTCCATATAAGCCATTCCAGATTTCATAGAACCATCTAATTTATCCATGAATGCTGAAACTGGTAAGTCATTACCATCTAATGCGTTGATTACAGAAACGAAATTATCAAAATGATCATCACCTGTTAATTTCTTAGTTTCTTGGATTTCTAAATCAGCCCATTTTGGATCAACTGTTACTTCTTCAATTGCATCTTTACCAGCATCAATTGCTTTGTAGTTTAATTGAACAATGGCATCACCTTTTTTACTATAAGATTTTTTAGCCATTTCTTTCATATATTCAACAGCTTTATCAATTGGTAAAATTTGTGGGTTTAATGCAAAGAATGCAGATTGTAAAATAGTATTTGTACGACGTCCCATTCCAATTTCCATAGCAATCTTATTAGCATTAATAATATAGAATTTAGCATTCTTTGTAGCTAATTGTTTTTTCACTCTATTTGGTAAATAGTCAGCAACTTCTTCTTTAGAAAATTCTGTATTTAATAAGAATGAACCATTTTTCTTTAAGTTTTTCAACATATCATATTTTAATACATAATTATCTAATGAGCATGAGATAAAGTCTGCATTATTTACATAATATGTAGCACGAATTGGTGAAGCCCCAAATCTTAAGTTAGAACGAGTTGTTCCACCTGCTTTTTTACTATCATAAGCAAAGTAAGCTTGAGAATATAAATCTGTATGATCACCAATAATTTTAATAGATGATTTATTAGCTGATACAGTACCATCTGATCCTAAACCATAGAATAGACATTCTGTATAGTCACCTGTTACATTAAATTCTTCAGTTGGTAATGATAAATGAGTAACATCATCAACAATACCAATAGTAAAACTATTGAATGGATTATCAGAATTCAAATGATCATAAACAGCTTTAATTTGAGCAGGATTTGTATCTTTAGAACCCATACCATAACGTCCACCAATTAAAACATCCGCATCTTTTACAACACTGCATACATCTAAGTATAAAGGTTCACCAGCAGATCCTGGTTCTTTTGTACGATCTAATACCGCAATTTTCTTAGCTGAAGCAGGTAATACTTTTAATAAGTATTTTGCTGAGAATGGACGATATAAATGAACTTTAACTAAACCAACTTTTTCTCCAGATTTAGCCATTTCATCAATTGTATCTTTAATTGTTTCAGTAACAGAACCCATAGCGATAATAACTCTATCAGCATTTGGATCACCATAATAAGTAAATGGTGCATATTCTCTACCTGTTACTTCTGAGATTTTTTTCATGTAATCAGCAGCGATTTCTACAACTGCATCGATGTGTTTATTTTGAGCTTCTCTACCTTGGAAGTAGATATCATCGTTTTCAGCTCCCCCACGTTCAATTGGATTTGTATGAGGATTTAATGCATTTGCTTTAAATTTAGCTAAAGCTTCTTTATCTAATAAGCTTTCTAATACATCATAATCCATAACTTCTACTTTTTGAATTTCATGAGATGTTCTAAATCCATCAAAGAAGTGCATTACTGGAACAGACCCTTTAATTGCTGTTAAGTGAGCAACTCCCCCTAAATCCATTACTTCTTGTACTGAGTGTGAACAAATCATTGGAATACCTGTTTGACGACAAGCATACACGTCTTGATGATCTCCAAAGATATTAAGTGAACGAGTTGCTAAAGCACGTGCAGCAACATGGAATACACCTGGTAAATTTTCACCAACAATTTTATAAAGGTTTGGGATCATTAATAACAATCCTTGAGATGCAGTAAATGTAGTTGCTAGAGCACCACCTTGTAAAGCCCCATGAACTGCACCTGCAGCACCTGCTTCTGATTGCATTTCAATAACATTCACAGGAGACCCAAAGATATTCTTCATTCCATTTGCAGCCCATGCTTCAGCATGTTCAGCCATTGGAGATGAAGGTGTGATTGGATAGATACTTGCTACTTCAGAAAATGCATATGCAACATGAGCAGCAGCTTGGTTCCCATCCATTGACAAATATTTCTTAGCCATAATTAAAAAATTCCTCCTTTTGCTTCTATTATTATACTACTTTCCAAACATTTTGACTACACGAATTCATGAATTCGCTTACTATTTCTATCAAAAATAAAAAATAGGACCTTATAGTCCTACTAATTTTTACTTGTTATATACGCTGTCATTGCTCCAATAGCTATAAAAACTAAAGAAAAAAGATTGCTAAACTGTCCTATCGCTAATTGAATAGCCATCACCAAAGTAAGAGATTGACCCCAAAAAGCATAATATGTCAATATCGGTGTAAACAGCGTTCCAAGTAGATAGCATATCACTGAAATGACCCCAACTTTTTCGCTTCCATAACGCGCTATTTTTAAAACAATAAAGCCTGTAAAATAACCTGTTAAAATATCAAAATATGAAAAGCTCCACCCTATTTGTAAACTAATAAAATCAAAAGCAATTGTTGAAAAAATGGCAATTACTGTGCCAACAACAAACATTTTTATATAATCACTTATTGATAAATGATAATCATTATTTTGATTAAAAAACTTTTTGGCCTCTTGCCTTTGTTTATATTCATTGTATTTTTCTTGTAAATTCATTATATCCCCCCTAATTTATTATTCTTTCTTTTTTTGAATCTATCTTTTCTAAAACAAACGTTGCAATAAATCCACCAATCATTCCGCCCAAATGACCCACTAAAGAAATCGAAGGAACAGCCACCGAAATAAAAAGCATCAATACAACACTAGAAACAATTTGTTTAAACAAATAGCTATACACATCACCATATAAAACTGATAGTGCTAAAAGCGAACCAATAAGTCCAAAAACAACACCGGAAATACCACCCATCACACTATTTGTACCAATATTAAATAATAAAAATAACAAATAAGAAAATAATGTTGTCGAAATCATCGAAACTACAATAACGATAATATATTTTTTCTCTTTTAATATTTTTTCCATTAACATTCCTAAATTATATAAAGAATAAACATTACAAAAAATATGCATTAAACCAAAATGAATAAAATTAGCTGTAATCAATCGGTAATATTCATGATAGTAATAAACATACAAAGGATTAAAACCTCCAACTTGTATCCCTTGCATAGCGGACATTGATAAACCATATTTTAACGAAGTATACAGATATGTAATAACATTCACAGCCATCAAAAAGTAAGTAATTTTATATATTTTATATTCTCGATTCATTCGTATCTCCTATAAATTCAAATATTGACATTTGATCAATATTAACTTCTTCTATATTTTCTTTTTTATTAAGTTCATAAATCATCTCAAAACTTGTATCTGAAACAATATTTTTTATATAAATCGGTACTGTTTTCATTTCTAGTAGTCTTTGATTTCCAAAACAATCATTATCAAGAACCAATGAAACAGTCCAATTATGATGCATATTATGCATGATTGTAAACCAAGTAGCACCACTATTTATTTTACTTGAAACAACAATTTGAAACATTGACAAAGCACATACATAACTATTTCTATCAATAGCATGAGTAACAGTAAATCTTTTAGCAGGATCAACAGCACTTAAAAAAACAACCTTCCCCATTCTAATACTCTTTTTATATTCTTGTATTTTATTTAGCATATTTTCACAAACAAAGCAAATTATTTGACTATGATGATGCAATCCATAATGAAAGGCCTCTTGATCAATTCCTTTACAATCATTAGAAATTAACCATTTATCTTCATTATTGAGCTTATCAACAAGTCGTTTAACATATCCTTTTTCTTTTTTAGAAACTGTTTGCAATCCCGTAATAGAAATACCTTCAAATTTCACCGGTAATGTTCCTGCAATAAATAAGCAAAGGGGTGCACTCTTTTTCATTTTCTTGATTAGATTTTGAGGATACTCTTCATCATATTTAGTAATAATACGAATTCCTTGTTGTTCATATTCATGCAATTTTTTTAAAAAAAACTGTATCGATTTCATTCGTCGCACAATTTTATATGCACTATATTCAGAAATATCTAATATGTCCATTAATTCATCACTATTTAACCCAAAAAGACTGCCGGGACCATTTAACCCATGAACTTTTAAATTTTTTTCGACTTCCAACCACTCGTCACTTGTTAAAGCAGCTTCATCATATGCATATAAATCACATGTACATAACATCGTTGCCAAACTATTTAAATTCAACATTATTTTTTCCATAATACTCACCTTTATGATTATTATAGACCAATCTTAACATAAAAAAAAGCTATGATGATATTTCATCATAGCAATCATTAAAAGACAACAACTAATAACATTTCAAATTATTCTTTTCCATAGACTGCATGTGGTAACCCAGCAGGCATTACAATTGATTCTCCTTCATGTAAAATATATTTTACACTATCGATTGTAATTTCTCCTTCACCATCCAAACAAGTCACAAAAGCATCTCCACCACTTTTATGAGAACTAATTTCTTCTCCTTTATCAAAAGAAAAAAGTTACACTTAACGCTTCATTTTGTGCTAATGTTTTAGAAACAACTTGTCCTTTTTGATAAGCAACTTCTTCTTTTAATTTTAATACTTTTTGTTTATCAATATTTTTTAAAATATTCTTTCCTCTAATAATAATATTTTACCATATTCCTATTTATTAGTCATGAGCTATGCTCTTTTTTATAAATTTAATTACTTCATCAAGCATTTCTTCACAAAAGAACATAGGTCCACCATGATCTGCCCCTTTCATACGATAAAAAATAACTTCTTTATTTTTATCTTTTAAAGCCTTATAAAGTTTAACACTTTGTTTAAACGCAACTAAACGATCCTTTGTTCCATGAGCAATTAAAATAGGTGGAATATCACCATCTAAATATGTCATTGGACTTGTTTGGCGAGCGATATCTAAATATTCTAAAACATTTTTTCTTCCAATTAAATATCCCTCTGGACTATCGGGTTGTTGATGATTTTCTGTTGTTGGGAAGCCATCTTCCATCGTAATATCAACCACACCATAAAAATCAATAATAGCACGTACTTCATTAGAATATTCAGAATATAAATTACTGTTAAATAATGGTAATTTACTTGTAAGTCCACTTACTAAAGCTACATGTCCACCCGATGAATCACCAAATAAAAAAACATTTTGTTCATCAATAAAATATTCTTCGTGATGTTTTCTTAAAAAACGAATTGCTGTTTTGGTATCTTCTATTTGTGCTGGAAAAGGCACTAAATCACTTTCACGATATTGTACAATAGCTACAACAAAACCTTGTTTACATAAATAATTAAGTTGTCCTACATGTTGATAAACATTTTGTTTATGCCAAGCAGACCCTTGAACATAGACAATTAGTGGATATTTTTCATTTTCCATCACCCTTTTACGAGGTACTAATATTTGTAAAACACGACTGATTCCATCAATATTCATATATTCAACATCCGGAATATACATAGTATCCATTTCTTGATCAGATATGATACGTGTTTGCATTCCCTCAATAAAAGTTTCATCTTCTATCATTTCTTCATACGTCATTTTATCATCTCCTAATTTTTATTATTTCACTAAAAAAAGAAAACTTCAATAATTGAATTTCACACAAATAAAAAGAGAGTAGTTTTCACTACCCTCCTTATAAACTATTTACCCATTTTTTCTTTAACAGCAGCTTGAGCAGCAGCTAAACGTGCTAATGGTACACGGTATGGAGAACATGAAACATAAGTTAAACCAATTCTATGACAGAATTCAACAGTTCTAGGATCTCCACCATGTTCACCACAGATACCTAATTTAATATCTGGACGAACTGGTTTAGCTTTATTAATAGCAATTTGCATTAATTGTCCAACACCATTTTCATCAATGTGAGCAAATGGATCAGATTCAAAGATGTTCTTAGTATAATATTCATTTAAGAATTTAGCAGCATCATCACGAGAGAATCCATAAGTCATTTGAGTTAAGTCATTTGTACCAAATGAGAAGAATTCAGCTTCTTTTGCGATTTCATCTGCAGTTAATGCAGCACGAGGAATTTCAATCATTGTACCAACTTTATATGGTAATTCAACACCTGCTTCTTCGATAATTGCATCAGCCGTTTTACATACGACATCTTTAACATATTTTAATTCTTTAATATCTCCAACTAATGGAATCATAATTTCAGGAACAACGTTTTGTCCTTCTTTATTAACAGCAATTGCAGCTTCAATAACAGCTCTTGTTTGCATTTCAGCAATTTCTGGATAAGTTACTGCTAAACGGCATCCACGATGACCCATCATTGGGTTGAATTCTTTTAATGATTCAACACGTGCTTTTAACGCATCAAATGTCATACCTAAACTTTCAGCTAAAGGTCTGATTTCTTCATCTGTATGAGGTAAGAATTCATGTAAAGGTGGATCCAAGAAACGAATTGTTACTGGATAGATTTCCATTGCTTTAAATAATTCTTTAAAGTCAGATCTTTGATATGGTAAGATTTTTTCTAATGCTTCTTTTCTTGCTTCTACTGTTTCAGCGGTAATCATACGTCTGAAGTTGAAAATTCTTTCTTCTTCGAAGAACATATGTTCTGTTCTACATAAACCAATACCTTCTGCCCCAAATTTACGAGCTTGTAAAGCATCTCTTGGAGTATCAGCATTTGTTCTAACTTTTAATGTACGTACATCATCAGCCCATGACATGAATGTTTCAAAGTCACCACTGATTTCAGGTTCTACAGTTTTGATTCTTTCACCATAAACATTACCTGTACTTCCATCTAATGACATATAGTCACCTTCATGATATTTTTTACCATCTGGTGTCATTAATACTTTAGCTTCTTCATCAACTCTTAAGCTTCCGCATCCACACACACAGCAAGTACCCATACCACGAGCAACTACAGCTGCATGTGATGTCATACCACCACGGATAGTTAAGATACCATGAGCAATATTCATACCTTCGATATCTTCTGGTGAAGTTTCAAGACGAACTAATAAGATATCTTGAACACCATTTTTATGAGCTTCAATAACATCTTCTGCAGTGAAATAAATACGTCCTGTTGCAGCACCTGGAGAAGCAGCTAATCCTGTAGCTACAACTTGAGCACATTTCAATGAAGTTTCTTCAAAGTTTGGATGTAATAATTGATCTAATTGTCTTGGTTCTACTTTTAATAAGGCTTGTTCTTTAGTAATCATTCCTTCATTTACTAAATCAACTGCAATTTTTAAAGCGGCTTGTGCAGTTCTTTTACCATTACGAGTTTGTAACATGAACAATTTACCATTTTCAATAGTAAATTCCATATCTTGCATATCTCTATAATGTTCTTCAAGAATGTCACATACTTTACAGAATTGTTCATAGCATTCTGGCATAACATCATTTAATGTTGCAATTGGTTGAGGTGTACGAATACCAGCAACAACGTCTTCACCTTGTGCATTCATTAAGTATTCACCGAATAATTTCTTTTCACCAGTTGCAGGGTTACGAGTGAAGGCAACACCTGTACCAGAAGTATCTCCTGTATTACCATAAACCATTTGTTGAACGTTTACAGCAGTTCCCCATGAACCAGGAATATCATTTAAACGTCTATAAGTGATTGCACGATCATTGTTCCATGAACGGAATACAGCTTTGATAGCTTCCATTAATTGAACTTTTGGATCTTGTGGGAATTCAACTCCCGCATGTTTTTTGTATTCTTCTTTATAAATAGCAACAACTTCTTTTAAATCTTCAGCAGTTAAATCTGTATCAAATTCAACTCCTTTTTCTTCTTTGATATCATCAAATTTTCTTTCAAATGAGCTTTTTGGGAATCCCATAACAACATCTGCGAACATTTGAATGAATCTTCTATAACTATCATATACGAATCTTTCATTATTTGTAATTTTAGTAAACCCAGTAGCTACTTCATCATTTAAACCTAAGTTTAAAACAGTATCCATCATACCTGGCATTGATTCTCTTGCTCCAGAACGAACAGATACTAACAATGGATTTGTTGGATCTCCTAATTTTTTTCCAGTTTCAGCTTCTAATTCAGCTAATTTATTATCAATTTGCGCACAAATTTCAGGCGAAATTTGTTTTCCATCTTCATAATAAGCAGTGCAAGCTTCTGTTGATACAGTAAATCCTTGTGGAACAGGTAAACCAATGCTTGTCATTTCAGCTAAGTTTGCACCTTTACCTCCAAGGATGACTCTCATATCTTTATTTCCTTCTTTGAATGAGTAAACATATTGTTTCATTTCAATCAATCCTCCTAATTAATCAACTAATATAATTATACACATGATAGCCCTTACATTCAAGTGTAAATTGATACCGCTTTCATAATTTTTGTTAATTATGTTGATTCTATCGCCTTTAATTTTTTAAAAAAAATTGAACAAGAAACAGCCTAACGGCTATTTGCTTGCTCTATTTCTACTTTTCGTCCATTTAATTTTTCTTTTTGACAATGTCTCATCACTTTTTTTACAGCTTTATCATTAATATTTACAAACGTAAACTTTCTTTTAATATCAATTCCTTGAATATCACTTTCTCTAATATTTGCCTTTGAGACCAAGAAATGAATAATATCTTTTTTCTTTGCTTTATCCATAGATCCTACCGTTAAAAATAAACGTGTATAACCTTCACTTGCACCTTTTTTACGTTTTGATGAAGATTCAAGTTTTTCTTTCGTATAAGGAAAACCAATCTGTTGATTTAAAGATAATTCTATTAAAGCTGCCGTTACATCTTTTAACATATGATTTTCAATTTGATTTACCAAATCTTTCATTGGTTTATGTTCTCCATGTAAAATCATATCTTCTAATTTATACATTAATTCTGTTACTTTATGTTGGTGAATTTGTGTTAATGTTGGTACTTCTAATTTTTCAATATGAGATTTTGTTTTTCTTTCAATCTCTTTTAAATAGCGTTCTTCTTTCCCTACAACAATTGTATAGGCTTTTCCTTCACGATTCGCACGACCTGTACGACCAATACGATGTACATAAAGATCTACTTCTTGAGGTAATTCATAATTGATAACATGGCTAATATTTTCTACATCAATCCCTCTAGCGGCAACATCTGTGGCAATTAAATAATGAATTGTTCCCTCTTTGAATTTCTTTAAAGTTCGCATACGATGATCTTGATTTAAATCACCATGCATTGCTTCTACATTATAGTTAGCCTTTTGCATTTGTTCCGTTACTTCATCAACGCTTCTTTTAGTACGACAGAAAATAATTCCTGATTGTACCGTTTCACTATCAATAATACGGCATAATGTTTCAAAACGGTCTTTTTGTTTAACTTCAAAGTAATATTGTTTAACTGTGTTAGCTGTCACTGTTTTTTGTTTAACTTGAATATGCTTATAATCTGGTTTCATATAATTTTTCGCAATTTTTTTAATACCTTCTGGCATCGTTGCAGAAAACAACATCGTTGTATGTTCTGGATTTGTCTTAGAAATAATCGTTTCAATATCTTCTACAAATCCCATATTCAACATTTCATCAGCTTCATCTAAAACCACGTAAGAAACTTCATCTAGTTGAAGTACTTTACGTCTCATTAAATCCATCATTCTTCCCGGTGTTCCTACGACAATATCAACACCTTTTTTAATCGATTTAATTTGTTTTTCAATACCACTACCACCATAAACACAAGCAAAACGTAAAGAACTGTATTTTCCAAGTTTTTTTAATTCTTCATGAATTTGCATGGTAAGTTCTCTTGTTGGTGATAAAATATACGCCTGTGGTTTCTTTTTTCTTTCTTTTAAATTTGTAAGTAAAATACTTGAAAACGCCAAAGTTTTTCCTGTTCCTGTTTGTGCTTGTCCAATGACATCATAGCCTTCCAAAATAACAGGGATAATATTTTCTTGAATAGGTGTTGGTTTTTCAAAACCTAATTCATTGATTGATTTTAATAATTCTTCACTTAATCCTAATTTTTCAAATTTGTTCATTCATTTTCTCCTCAAGTTTTTCGAGTATAACATAATTCATTTTAAATTGCAAAAAAAAGAATGCATTAACATACATTCTTTAAATCACCCTTTAAAAAACCTTGAATATTATCAACGACTAAATCAAACAAACGATTTCTTGCTTCTACTGTTGCCCATGCAATATGAGGTGTCATTAAAAGTTTTGAAGCATCATTAATTTGTAGTAAAGGACTCTCTTTTGCAAGTGGTTCTCTTTCAAAAACATCGAGTCCTGCCCCGGCAATTTCATTATTTTGTAAAGCTTCAACCAGTGCTTCTTCATCAACAATACCACCACGTCCTACATTAATTAAAATCGCTTCTTTTTTCATTAACTTAAATGATTCTTCACCAATTAATCCTTTAGTTTGTTCATTTAAAGGACAATGAATAGAAACAATATCACTTGTTTTTAATAATGTTTCTAAATCAACTGAGAGATAATCTTGCTTCGTATTATTTCCACTTGTTGAATAATACTGAACTTGGCAGCCAAAAGCTTCAGCAATTTTTGCAACCGTACGTCCAATATTTCCCATACCAATAATACCCCATGTTTTTTCATGTAATTCATAAAAACGAGGTCCAATATAACTAAACATACCACTTTCACTATATTGACCACTTTGAACATAATGATGATAATAACTATTTTTATGTAAAAGTTCTAAAGCTAAAGCAAAAGTATGTTGCGCAACACTTAAAGAAGAATACCCTGCCACATTGCATACCGTAATACCACGACGATGACAATAACCTAAATCAACATTATTGACACCTGTTGCTGTAATACAAATAAGTTTTACTTTCGAAGCATATTGTAAGACTTCTTCGGTAAGTAAACATTTATTCGTAATAATGATATCTGCTTCTTTAATACGTTCAATGACTTCTTCTGGATTACTTTGTTTATAAATCGTTACTTGTCCAAATTGATTCAACTTAGAAAGATCAACATCCTCTCCTAAACAAACACTATCTAAAAAGACAACGCTAGAACTCTTTTTTTTTAAAATATTTAAAATATCTTCATAAGATTTTCCTGAAAAGAATTTTCCTAAATTGATTGCTTCATTAATATCTAAAATAGAGCTTTCATGATAAATCCCTTTCATTTCATTATCTTCAAATTCAAAACTTAAATATTTATTTAAAAGACAAATTCCTAATGCTCTTGATGTCATTTCTTTATCTTTTTCAATTGTATCTAATATATTTTGAATAAAAGAAGCATCCTCTTGAACACATTTAGTAAGGGCTTCTTCTACTTCAATCCCTTCAAATAAATGATTTCTAAAACCATCATGATAAAGAAATGGTAAAACCACATCATAAACACTCATTGGAACATGCCCATACCCTTTTGTAAAGTTATATAGGATTGCAAGTCCTAAATTTTCATCTTTCATCTTATCTACTAACTTCATTTTGATCCTCCATAAATAATTTTATTTTTACACGATGTCTTTCTTGTTTTGTAAGATCATCATAGAATACAAAACAATACTTAAACACTTGATCTTTACGATTATATTTCAATAAATTATAACTTAAATAACTGCTTTTTCTTTCTCTGGTACCTCCTCCACAAGAAGAACCTCCTGCCATAATATACGTATTTCCTTTTTTTACAACACAAGGAATATGCTTGTGTCCATGGAAAATATAACGTACATGATGTTTTTCTAACCAATACATTACATCTTGAGCATCCACAAGGGCTTTTGTCGAGTCAGCAATTTTTCCCATGAATAGTTTTTCATTCCATTTTATTTTCAAAAAATCATCTTTTCTAAGTGGCATTAAATGATGATGCATCATAGCAATCAAAGTATAATCCTCTAAATGATTAATAGATAATAACTCATCTTCAATTTCTTGTAAAAGTCTTTGCCCAACCATTCCCCTTGCTAGATTTCCTTGAGAAGTAGAATCTATTTTGATCACAATCATTTTAACATCCGGATAAACTTTAATATTTTCTCCTAGCAAATAAGCTACCACTTTTGTCTTTTGTTTTTTTAAAAGATTCAAGCCATAAACAATGACGTCATGATTTCCTAAAACAAACGTTACATCACTATGATATTTCCTTTTTAAACGATTCATAAAATGAGAGGCTGCATACATATTTTTACGATTAGGCGAATTCATTAGATCACCCGTAATCAAAAATTTAAGTTGGTGATCATGAGGAAGCATATGATAAAGTTCATCTAGACTATCCTGTAATACAATAAGTCCATTGTCTGTTTTCTTTGTTCCTAAATGAAGATCGCTTAGTTGTATAAAATATTGATCTTCATTTGTTTGACATTTCTTTTCAAAAATCTTATTTGTTTCTATTAGTCTAAAACATTCTTTTACTTCCTCTATGTTTTTTACAGGATAAAAAACACTTTGCTCTCCTTTAAATATAAAAACACCAGGCCAACGATCTATTTGATAAAGAGCATTTAAAAACAGATGAAAAGGTCCATATAAAGAGATATCTTCTTTCAATGCCTTTTTTATACGAAAAACGCGCATCAAATCATGATTATAACTATTATCAAAATTTTCAAAGAATTGCTGATCGATTCCCAATAATAAAATGACTTGATATTTTTCTTTTTCCTTTGCTATATATTTATGAAAATCATGTGCATAACTTGTTTTAAAAGCCGTATCATAAGTTTCAAAGTTTTTACTTCTAAAAAGTAACTCACATTCATTTTTTTGAATTTGATGTACAAATGGAAATTTTATATTTTGTTTTGTTAACCAATTTTTAAATTCTACAAGTTGTTCATAACTTGCATACACATACCTAAATGACTTATTACCGTCTTTAAAAATAAAATTAAAATAGAGATTCATCAAATCATATTCATTCATGTGTGTCACCTCCCACATATTATACACAAAAAAAAGCCTAACGAATAGGCTTTTAGAATTTTAAATTTCTTGGAGTTCTTGGGAATGGTTCAACATCTCTAATATTTTGCATACCTGTTAAATACATTAAGAAACGATCGAATCCTAAACCAAATCCAGCATGTTTACATCCACCAAAACGACGTAGATCCATGTACCATTGTAATCCTTCTTTGGCCATTCCTTTTTCATCCATAATTTTTTCTAAGACATCATATCTTTCTTCACGTTGTGATCCACCAACAAGTTCACCAATTCCTGGAACAAGTAAATCACAAGCAGCTACTGTTTTACCATCATCATTTAAACGCATATAAAATGCTTTGATTTCTTTAGGGTAATCTGTTAAAAATACTGGTCCACCAACAATTTTTTCACAGATATAACGTTCGTGTTCTGAGTTTAAATCCATACCCCATTCTACTTTATTTTCAAATTTAACATCTGCTTTTAATAAATAATCGATTGCTTCTGTATAAGTCATACGTTTAAAATCACTATCTCTAACTGCTTTGATACGTTTGATACATTCTTTATCAATCATGCTTTCAAAGAATTTCATTTCTTCTGGTGCATTATCTAAGACATAATCAATACAGTATTTAACCATATCTTCAATTAAATCCATATCATCTTCTAAGTCAGCAAAAGCAATTTCAGGTTCAATCATCCAGAATTCACTAGCATGTCTTGAAGTATTTGAATTTTCCGCTCTAAAGGCAGGTCCAAATGTATAAACATCACGATATGTTAAAGCAAAAGCTTCAACATGTAATTGTCCTGTAACTGTAAGATAAGCTTCTTTTCCAAAGAAATCTTTATCAAATTCAGTATTATCGATTGTTGTTGCTCTAAACATTTCTCCAGCACCTTCACCATCATTTGAAGTAATGATTGGTGTATGGACATAAACGAATCCTTGGTTTTGGAAGAATTCATGAATAGCCATCGATAAAACAGATCTTAATCTAAAGATTGCATAAAAAGTATTTGCTCTTGGTCTTAAGTGAGGAATTTCTCTCATGTATTCAAAAGAATGTCTTTTCTTTTGTAATGGGAAATCTTCATCACAAGTTCCTTCAACCACTAAATGTGTTGCTTCAATTTCAAAAGGTTGTTTTCCATCTGGTGTTAATTTTAATTTACCAGTTACTTTAACAGCACTTCCTGTAGAAATATGAGAAGCTTCTTCATAATTATCAATAATTTCATCTAAATAAACAACTTGTACATTTTTAAAATATGTTCCATCATTTAAAGCTAAAAATCCGACTTTCCCACTATTTCTATTTGTACGGATCCATCCTTGTAATTCAACATATTCAATACCATCTAATTGATTTCTATCATTGATATATAATTCATATAATTCTCTTACTGTAATAAATTCAAACATTTTTCTCTCCCTATTCTTGATCATTTGATTTCATTTTAATTACTAATTCTTGAATAGCTACCACAACATCTACTGTTTGGACTTCAACGCCTTCTTGAACCATAAAATGACTATGCGTAAAATCTACAATTCCTTTAATGCCTAATTTCATTAAACGATCCACTGTTTCTTGAACATTTTCTGAAATCGCCAAAATAGCAATTTTACAATCACTTGGAAAAGTTTCTTCCAACTTGTCAATATGACAAATTTTCACACCAAATCTTTCCCCTTCTTTATTTTTATCCATATCATAACCACAAACAATCTTACCTACTGTATATTGCCAACGATTATATTTTAAAATGGCACTTCCTAAATTACCAACCCCAATTAAAATAATAGGTTCATCTAATCCTAAACCTAAAACTTCACTTAAACCATCTATAAGATGTTTAACATCATAGCCTCTTCCACGTCTACCAAAATTATCCGTTTTTGATAAATATGTAAAATCACGCCTAATTGTTGTATCTTGTATTCCTGTAATTTCAAACAATTCACTCGATAAACATGTTTCTTTTCCTTCATGTTGCATTTTTCTAAGCGCTTTTAAATAAACAGGAAAACGGGACATTGTCGCTTTTGATATTTTTTTCTCCACACTAATCCCCTCCTATTGATTCTAATTCTAAATCAAGATGTGGTTTAATGCCAAGCGATAAATCACTAAACTTATTATTATCATACATAACTTTTCCTGCTAAAGCAATCATCATTGCATTATCTGTACAACATTTCATTGGTGGAAGAGACAATTGTACGTCTTCTAACATGTCAACTTGCTCTTTCATCTTTTCTCTTAAACCCCTATTAGCAGAAACCCCACCAGCTAACATAATTTCTTTAACACCATATTCTTTAGCCGCTCGAATCGTTTTATCGACCAAAACATCAACAACAACATTTTGAAAAGACGTTGCTAAATCATTTTGATTGATTTCTAATCCTTTTTGTTTATGATTATGTGCTAAATTAATAACCGCTGATTTTAACCCACTAAAACTAAAATTATAACTATCATCATCTAATGGTTTAGGTAAAGCATAACTTGCCTTTCCTAAATGTGCCATCTTATCTAAAACAGGCCCTCCAGGATAAGGTAAATTTAAAACTCTTCCCACTTTATCATATGCTTCTCCAACAGCATCATCTAAAGTTTCACCAATCACTTCAAAAGAATAAGGATGTTTCATCAAGACAAGCTCTGTATGCCCACCACTGACTACAAGACATAGTGCTGGATAAACAATATCTTTTTCATAATTATTTGCATAAATATGCCCTGCAATATGGTGAACCCCAATTAATGGTTTATCATAAGCCAAAGAAAGTGTTTTAGCAACTTGTAAACCAATATGTAAAGAGCCAACAAGTCCTGGACCTTTTGTTACACAAATAGCATCAAGATCTTCCATTTTTATATTTGCTTGTTTTAACGTTTCTTTTAAAACAACAGATACACATTCAACATGCTTACGGCTGGCAATTTCAGGGACAACACCACCATACATTGCATGTATGTCGATTTGACTTGCCACGACACTACTCAAAAATTCTCTTTGATCCTTTAAGACAGCCATCGCCATTTCATCACAACTCGATTCAATTGCTAGTAATAATGACATCTCTATCCCTCCAATTCCTTGATCATTAAATACGCATCTTCACCATTGCTATAGTATCTTTTTCTAACAGCAACATTTTTAAACCCAAATTTTTGATATAAAGCAATTGCTTTTACATTTGAAACACGTACTTCTAAATTAACATTTTGATAATGTAATTCTTCACTTTTTTCAAGAGCGTATTCCATCAGTTGGCTTGCATACCCTTGTCCTTGAAAATGTCGATCTGTCGCAATTGTTGTAATTTGACATTGATCACCTAAAAACCATAATCCTATGTATCCAATAATTTGATTTTCTTTTTCAAGAATATAATAACCCGCCATAGGATTCTCTTTTAATTCATGTATAAAATCTTCTTCATTCCATGGTGATAAAAAAAGATCTTTTTCTAATTCTACAATTCTTTTTAAATCATCAACTTTCATTTCTCTTATTGACATATTTTTTTAGCCTCAACTTCCTTAATATATCTTGGAACAAGACCATCAACATTTTCTATTTCTTTTTCTAAAGTAGAAAGTGTATAAATATGATCGGCAAGATCCACTTCTTTTTCAGGTATTCCTACTAAATGTGTATCACCAACAATTTCATAATCACTATATTGTTTTTGATAATTTTCAAATTCATCAATATTTATTAAACAATCATCAACAATAACTTTTCCTTCATTGTAAATTCCTAGAAATAATTTATGGCTTCTTGCATCTAAAATAGAAATAGCTTTTTTCATTCCTGCCATCGCCTTTAAAGAAGAAACAGTTTTTACCTTAATATTCATCGTTGCATTTAATGTTTTCGCAATCGTTAAAGCAACACGTACACCGGTATAAGAACCCGGTCCAATAGTAATGACCATTTCATCAAAATCGCTCATTTTTAAATAATTTTCTTGTAATAACTTTTGTAAATAAACGATTGCATACTCAGATTGCTTTCGATTTCCTTCTTCTTGTAAAGAAGCTAAACATTTTTGATTTTCATATAAAGCTACTACTAAATACTTATTAGCACTATCCATGACAATTGTTTTCATATTCAATCTCCTTTACAAGTTCTTCGTATTTTTTACCAATTGGTTTTAAAATAAATTCTCTACGATCATCATCGATTCTTTTTATCGTCATTGCTAAACGTTCTTGAGGTAAAATATTTTCTAAAAATTCTGGCCACTCAACCACACAAATATCGTCACTATCAAAAATTTCTTCAAAGCCTAAATCTTCACTTTGTCCTTCTAAACGATAAGCATCAAAATGAGATAATTGATAATTTCCTTGATATTGTTTTAAAATTGTAAAAGTTGGTGAATTAATAATTCTTTTAATTCCTAAACCCTTTCCTATTCCTTTAGTAAAGGTTGTTTTGCCTGCACCCAAATCACCATTAAGTGTCAATAACATATGCGGTTTTAGTAATTTTCCTAAATATTCACCAAAAGCTAATGTTTCATCTCTATTATTTATAGTAATCACTTTTTCCATAATAACCCTCTTTTAAATCTTGATAAAAACTATACCATTTCTTAGTAAAATTCTGATCAAATGGTCCTCCCTTTTTTACTGCTAAATCAATCAAAACATCTAGTTGTTTCTTTAAAATTTTGTCTAATTCATCACTATAGCCCATTTCACGAGCATGTTGACGATATTCTTCTTGATCTAAAATACGATAGTTTCCATCTGGAAATACTTTTAAATCTAAATCATAATCAATATATTTTAAAGCCTCTCCATCATATAAAGTTGGTGAAGCAATATTACTATAATAATACACTCCAGTTTTTCTAATCATACAAATGACATTGTACCATTTATGTTTGGGCATATACCAAATAGCAGGTTCACGTGTATGCCACATTCTGCCATCTGATTCTGTCACCAATGTCCGATTATTAATAACAATGTAATGATCATCCGTTTCTTGCAAAACAAGTCCCTTTGACCAACATCTATGTATTTTACCATTATGTTTATATCCATGTATTAAGATTTTCTTTCCTACAATATCTTCCACACCAAACGACTCCTTATTAACATTTACATTATACACAAATTCATCTTTCTTTCAAAGAAAAAAAGACTCGAAACGAGTCTTATAAATGAACTGCTTTTTTAAGCCTTGGATATAAAATCACAAACAAAATAAAGCAAGCAATGATTGTTGCAATATTATAAGGTAAGTTATAAGTTAAGTTTGCTTGTAATGGTGTTTGGAAAGCATACCATCCTGAAATCAAATGACAAATCGTTTTTAAAACACCCATTACGATAATTCCAACAGGTAGTTCATACTTACCCACCTTTAATAAAGGAATAAGTGGTGTAAGTCCAATTAAAACCATTGGTAATAAATAATCAAAGATTACCGATAAAGGACCATAAAATGTTGCAAGTCCTAAAGCAAAATGTAGACCTAAACAAACAAGTGAAACAATCAAACTGTAACCCCAATTCATCAAATAGCCACATAAAATAATTGCAACAAGCGAAAAAGCACAGTTACCACCTTTTGGCATCTCATAAAATTTTGTGCAATATTCTAAAACAACTTGCATTGCCGCAAACATTGCCATATAAGCCATATTCTTCGTAGTTAATTTAACTTCCATAGTCATCCTCCTTTAAATGAGGCAAAATAAAAACCTTTTTACATACGCAAAAAGGCAAATAAACTATTTTGCACTCTCTACGCTAGCATTACCTAGTTCAGATTATAAGGGACAAGGTTTTAACCTTTCTCAGCATTTTGCGCCCCTGGCAAGTCTTACTATAAATCAATCTCTTCTTTTTTTCAATCTTTTTATAGTTTTTTCTTCCTTGTCGGTGTTATAATGGAAAAGTATTAATAAGGAGGACTTGAATGTTATGTCAAAAATTATTTCCGTAAACGCTGGAAGTTCATCTTTAAAATTCCAATTATTTGAAATGGATGATGAAACTGTTATTACTTCTGGTGTTATTGAAAGAATTGGTTTAGAAGATTCTATTTTTACTATTAAGTATAATGGAGAAAAAGATGTCACAACTTTACCAATCGAAAACCATAAAGTTGCTGTTCAACTTTTATTAGACACTTTAATCAAAAAAGAAATTGTTAAAGATTTAGACGAAATCAAAGGTGTAGGTCATCGTGTAGTTCAAGGTGGAGCTTATTTTGATCAATCAGTAATCATTGATGATGATGTAGTTGCTAAAATTGATGAATTAAAATCATTAGCACCTTTACACAACCCTGCTCACTTAACTGGATATTATGCTTTTAAAGAAGCAATTCCTAATGCTGGAGCTGTTGCTGTATTTGATACAGCTTTCCATCAAACATTAGAACCAAAAAGTTATATTTATCCAATTCCTTACAAATATTATGTAGAAAACAAAGTACGTAAATACGGTGCTCATGGAACAAGCCATTTCTATGTTTCATCTCGTTGTCGTGAAATGATGGGAAACCCTAAACACTCACGTATTATCGTTGCTCACCTTGGAGCTGGTGGTTCTTTAACTGCTGTTAAAGATGGTAAATCAATCAATACATCTATGGGATTTACACCTCTTGCTGGTATTATGATGGGAACACGTTCTGGAGATGTTGATCCTTCAGTTATCGATTATTTAATCGAAGAAGTTGGTTTAGATATGAAAGAAGTCATCAAGATGCTTAATAAAGAATCTGGATTACTTGGTGTTTCTGGTGTATCAAGTGACTTTAGAGATGTACAAGAAGCTGCTGCCAACGGTAATGAAAGAGCGCAACTTGCCTTAGATATTTTCTTTAGAAGAGTTATTGCTTATATCGGTCGTTACTTCATTGCTTTAGGTGGAGTTGATGCTATTTGCTTTACAGCAGGTATTGGAGAAAACTCATTCTTTGCAAGAAAAGAAATTTGTAATTTATTAGCTGAAGCTTTAGGTATTGAAATTGATGATGATGCAAACGTTAATGGTAAAGGTGATCGTTTAATTTCTACGCCAAATAGTAAAGTTAAAGTTTACGTTATTCCAACAAACGAAGAATTAGTTATCGCTAGAGATACTAAGAGATTGTTAAATTTATAAGATAAAAGAAAGGTCTCCTCGTGAGACCTTTTAATATTCATCATCTTCATCAAAAATAATATGTTTTATGTGATTTTCTATTTCTTTTTTATCCGTAATTACATTGCAAAATCTTTTTCTAATATCTAATCTTTGAAGATCAACAACACGCATATCACTCAACTGCATACGACTCCTTATTGGATATTTTCTTATTTTTGCACGAATATCTAATTCATATTCAGTTGCTTCTGGCGAATCTTCTTTAATAGATGTACAGGGAATAACGAGCATTTTCGACCCAAAATCTTTTAAAACGTAGCACCAATGCCCATCCATCAATTCTTTAGGGAATCCTCTACCAATGTTAAAATAGGCCATTTGGTGAACCATAGGTCGACGAGAAACATGATAATAAGTTTGATCAGGTTCTGGATTCTCTTCTTCAACTAATTGACAATAAAAATACTCTAATTGTCTTGTTTGATGCAATAAAGAATAGGTATACTTTTCTACATCATAGCATTCTGTTTCTTTCAAATTTTTTAATGATTTTTTCATTTCGTCCATATTATATTCTACAGACATCTCACTTTTTTTATTTTCCATAAAAATACCTCCATTATTATATCGCCAAAAAAAATCATTTTTTCTTCTTTTTTTAAAAAATTTGTAGTTGATTTATAAATAAGTACTCTATATAATAGATGCGGTTATAAAATGAGATTTGAAAATAGAGCGCCAGGACTGCATTGCAGTTGACGAGGACTAGACTTATCGAAAAATTCGGCGGATGGTCTAGAGGTATGATACTACCTAAACGATGAACAAAAACTACAAGTGATTGTAAAACAAATTCATCTGGTATCCTCTTTTTTATAACCACACATATAAATATATAAAGGAGGATTTTTTATGTGTGGAATTACTGCCATTAGTGCAAACAAAGAAGCCCTACCATTCTTACTTCAAGGGCTAGAAAAACTAGAATACCGTGGATATGATTCAGCGGGTATTACAACAATTGAAGGAAACCATTTATTTACAAAAAAAGCTAAAGGCCGTCTTCAAAATTTAAAAGATTTATTAAAAGATGAAAATGTTTTAGGTCATGTTGGGATTGGTCATACTAGATGGGCTACTCATGGAATCCCATCAAATTTAAACTCTCATCCTCATACTAATAATGATGAGACTATTTCTTTAGTTCATAATGGAATTATTGAAAATTATAGAGAACTTAAAGAAATCTTAATTTTACAAGGATATCAATTTCATTCTGAAACAGATAGTGAAGTTGTTGTTCATATGATGGATTATTACTATAAAAAAGAAAAAAATTTACAAAAAGCATTAGAAAGAGTTATTACAAGAATTGAAGGAAGCTATGCTTTATGTATTGTTTCAACAATTGAGCCTGATAAAGTCTTTATCGCTAAAAAAGACAGTCCATTAGTTATTGGAAAAACAGCTGATGCTTCTGTCGCTGCCAGTGATATTCCAGCTATTTTAGATTATACAAAAGATGTTTATTTCTTAGAAGATTATGAAATCGCTATTTTAAATAAAGGAAATGTTTCTTTCTTTGATCAATACGGAAATCCTATCGAAAAAGAAATCACTACTATTCCTTATGATAATGAAGCTGCTCAAAAAGGTGGATATGATACATTCATGTTAAAAGAAATTCATGAACAACCATATGCTATTGCTGAAACTTTAAGAGGACGTGTTGAAGGAACAGATCGTATCATTTTACCTGAACTTGATGCCATTCATGATAAATTCAAAACTTTCAACAAAGCTTACTTTGTTGCTTGTGGAACTGCTTATCACGCTTGTCTTTCAGGAGCAAATATTTTAGAAAGATTAACAGGAATCCCTACTTTTACTCAAGTTGCCAGTGAATTTAGATATTGTGATCCTATCGTTGATGAAAAAACAATGTGTGTCTTTGTTTCTCAATCAGGAGAAACAGCTGATACAATGGCTGCTTTACGTTTAGCTAAAGAAAAAGGCTGTACAACAATTGCAGTTGCAAACGTTTTAGGATCATCCATTTCTCGTGAAGCTGATCATACAATTTATACATGTGCTGGTCCTGAAATTGCTGTTGCTTCAACAAAAGCTTATACAACACAATTAATTGTCTTATTATTACTTGGTATGTATATTTCTCAAGCTTTAGGAAATGAAAATGAAGATTATAAACGTATTATTGAAGGTATTGCTTCATTACCTCAACATATTGAAAACATCTTAAAAGATGAAAAAACATTTGAACATTATGCATCTTATTTAAAAGATTTAAAAGATACTTATTATATTGGTAGGAGTTTAGATTATGCTACTGTTTTAGAAGGAGCTTTAAAATTAAAAGAAGTTTCATATGTCCATGCTGATGCCTATATTGCAGGTGAGTTAAAACATGGTCCAATTGCATTAATTGAACAAGGAAGTTTAGTGATTGCTGTAGCAACACAACCAAATATTGCTGCTAAAACAATTTCTAACATTCAAGAAACAATTGCTCGTGGTGCTAATGTTATCTTATTTACAATCGATGGACAAGAAGTAGGAAATGTTAAAGAAACATATATCTTACCTGACGTTGATCCAATCTTACAATCTGTTTTAGTTGCTGTACCTTTACAACTGATTGCTTACTATGCAGCTGGTCTTAAAGGTTGTGATGTTGATAAACCACGTAACCTAGCTAAATCAGTTACAGTTGAATAAAAAGAAAACTCTATGATTCCTATTTCATAGAGTTTTTTTATCCTTTTATTCTTTTAACAAAAAAAGCGCTTAGGCGCTTTTTTAACTATCTTCTTAATCCTAATCTTTGTACTAAAGAAGCATATCTTTCGATATCTTTATTTTTTAAGTATTTTAATAAATCTCTTCTTCTACCAATTTTCTTTAATAAACCTCTATTTGAGTGTTTATCTTTTGGATGTTGTTTGAAGTGACCATTTAATTTGTTGATATCTGCAGTTAATACAGCGATTTGTACTTCTGGAGAACCAGTATCTCCTTCTTTAGTAGCATATTCTTTCATGATAGCTTGTTTTTCTTGTTTTGTTAACATTTCTTTTATCCTCCATATGTTAATTTCTTGGCAATATCCAAGCTATACGTTGAGTATTCGCATATCCTAGACATTGTTGCACGACTATTATAACAAAACATATATAAATTTCAAAGACTTTTTTTAATTATTTTGTAAATCTCTTGAAAATTATTTTTTTGTCTAAAATTATTTAAAACTAACAAAACAAAAGGTGCAACCATAACCCCCCAAATACCCATCAATTTCATAAACAGATACATAGCAACAAACATATAGAGAGCTGGTATTTTGATTTTTTTAGATAAAAGATGTGGTTCTAAAATATTCCTTATCAGAGCAATGATCCCATAAAGAATTAATAGTTTTAATGATAGAGATATTTGATTTAATAAAGCAAGAGTAATGATCCAAGGAAACATAATCATCTCAATTCCTAATACTGGAAAAAAGTCAAAGAAGGCAATAAAAAAAGAAAGATTCAATGCTTGTTTGATTCCTATCACTTGAAAGCCTAAAAAAAGCCCTATAAATGTGATAACAAATAAAATACTATATGTTTTTATAATGATAATAAACGTCTCTGTAAAAGAAGATATAAGGGTCGTATAAAGACTTTCTTTTTTTCTTTGAATAAGTGGTTGATGAAATAAAAAAAGCATTGTTAGAAAGAAATGAATAAACAGACAAGCAATAAAATGAACCATATTCATCGCAAGCGATAATACATAATGAATACTTGTTGAAAGAATATTTTGAATGAGAGTTTGAATTTGTTGATAAAATTGCGTAAAAAAAGAAATGAGATATTGATGGCTAAGAAGTTCTTGATAAACCGTTTCTATAAAGCTCGGTAGAAAAGAAAGTGTTTTAATAAAAAAAAGACATGAAAAGAAAACAAAGAGAAAGAAACAAGAATACAAAAGAATAAAAATGATGATTGTCATAATTATTGAAAAAACTTTATTTTTTATATGCAATTTTTCTAATATCAAGTCAATAAAAGGTTTTAATAAAATAGCGGATAAATAACTTAAAACGACAATCAGACATTTTTTTAATAAAATATAAACTATCAAACATCCTATACTAAAAATAATTCCATAATATAAAAAATTAATTAACCAACGTTTTTTCTTTTCCATAGTATAAAATATAAAAAAAGAAGATGATTATTCATCATCTTCTAACATTTTTAATTCTTTTTCACCTGTAATATATTTTAAGATTTCAGTAGCTGCTTCTTTAGGACCATTATGTTCATTACCTTTAATTCCTAAACGAGTACGTAATTGTCCAACCTTAACTCCTTGATCAAACATACGTTGGAAATAATCTTGTAATAATGGTTCACATTGATCTTGTCTTTGTACAGGTCCAAATGGATTTGCAAAGTAGCTTCCTACTAAACCATATTCAGTTGTTGTTCCTTTAGCCATACGATTACCAGCTCTAAAGACTTTAAGAGCATCATCAACATTATCAAAGAAACTTAATGAATCTCCATTTTCTTCATAATTGTTTGCATATAAGAACATATCAACATCATGCTTAGCAACTACATCTTTATATTCTGTAATTGGAATAACGATACGAGCATTGACTTTATCAGGATTCATGAAAACAGACCTATCTAATTCTTTAAAACTATAACCTGCATCTAAATCATCAAGTCTTACGAAAGCCCCAATTTCTGTACCTGATGTTTTAACAGTTCCTTTTTCGTCTAATGATAATAACCCCATGTCATCATAAACAGTGATTAAATCTCTGATATAAGCTGCTCCATAAACTTTAATTTGTTCGATTGTTTCAGACTTACCAGCTCCACTATCACCCATAACAACGATATTTTTTGTTTCTCCACTTTGTAAAGTGATTTGAACCATTGCCCCATGGACTGGAAGTTGTTTTTTATTGATTTTTCTTACATTGTGTAATGTAAGCATCATTTTCTTCATGTAACCGAAATAATCAAATTCATCGTTTGCTGAAAGTAAAGCAACCATCATATCATTTTCATCATCTTGATAGAAATATTGATGTTTTTTACCATCTTCATATCCATAAACATAAATCATATCTGGTTTTCTATTACGATATTCTTCTTCAGTTGCTAATTGGAATAAGTTACATAAAGTAACACCTTGTGCCATATAAGCGACATTGAAATAAACAAAACATAATAGATCTCCTACTTTTGCAGGATAACAGAACCATTGATCTTGATCAAATTTTAAATCTTCAATTGGGTTTTTCTTTGTTTCAGGGAAAACCCCATCTCTTTTATTACGTTTTGAATATGTAATAAAAGGTGGATGAATAATAACTGATTCAATAAATGGAATATTGTCTAAACAACGATATTCATATGGTAAAAATGAACGCATATTTGAAACACGTAACCCTGCATTGACACCTGCAGTGATTTGACGTAAAACATTTTCACTTTGTCCAATACATTTATTTTTAATTGATCGATATACTGATAAAACAAGCGCTTCAAAGTTAGCTTGTGCATCAGCGAATTGAACGTTTTGATATCCCCCTCTTGATTCTTCGTTATAAACCACACTATAACGTTGTAAACGACGCCAGAATAAATAGATATCTTCAATTACTTGTGTAAATTCATCCATATCTCTAAAATATGGAGCAAATTTAGGATAAATTGAAGCTAATTCCTTAGGATCCATAACGAGTAATAATCTAAAAACCGTTCTTAAATCATCAACAATATCAATACTTTCTTTTTGAACTTCTCTCAAGTATTCATAAGCTGTTGTTTTCTTTCTTTTGATATCGTGTACATACCCTTTAAGTACACGCGCAAAAGATTCGCTTTCAATCAACTCACAACGTGATTGACAGTATTCTTCTGAAAAGTTAAGAATTGCATTTCCTCTAGTAATTTTAAATTTATATGACATTTTATCATCCTTTCCACCAATAAGATTCCCCATAAATTGCCTTATTGATTGACATTATCTTACCATAATTTTTTTCACAAGCAAAATAAAAACAGTAAAAATATGATTTATTTTTCGATTTTTTTGCTTAAAGTTATACAATTAAGATTTGTTTATCATACGGATGTTTTTTTATTACATATCTATACAAAAAAAGACTCCTATAAAGGAATCTTAAAAAAGACTTTACCAATGACATCATTATCAAAATCAAAATAGCCTAATTTTCTAGAATCTAAAGAATGATTACGATTATCCCCCATGACAAACACTTTTCCTTTAGGAATATCAATAGAAAGATCTTCTGTATTCATATTCTCTTTAATGTAATTTTCTTTTATCTTTTTACCATTAATATACACTTCATTATTTTTAATATCTAGATGATCCCCACCAACAGCAATAACTCGTTTAATAATAAGCGTATCATCTAAACCATCATCATAATCTACAATAATAATATCATTTCTTTTAGGTTGACTATGTTTATAAAAAACTTTATCAATCAAAACAATATTATTTTGAAAATAAGTATTTTCCATACTTGAACCATTAACTCTTGATATTTGCACAAACTGTAAAAATATAAAAGTTGCAATAACTGTTAAAACAATGACTCTTACATATTCCAATATAATTGAAGTCGTACTTTCTTTTCTTTCATTCATAAAATCACCTGAATGAATTATATCACTTAATGAGATTCATTCAAATGTTTTCTTAATTTTGTAATGATTTTCTTTTCTAATCTAGATACTTGTACTTGAGAAATATTTAATCTTTGCGCCACTTTTTCTTGATTGAAATCCAACTGATATCTCATATATAAAATAAGTCTTTCTTTTTCATCAAGTTTTTCTATTTCTAATTTCAATGCAATTTTTTCAAACCACATTGTATGATGTTTATCTTCTATTCTTTCCTCCATTGAAATTGTAGATCCATCTTTTTCATATATCGGTTCAGAAAGTGAAGTTGGATAATAAGAAGCATCTATAGCTTCTACAACATCCATGACATCTACTTCCAGTTCCTTTGCTATTTCTTGAACCGTCGGTTCATAACCATAAAGTGTAATTAATTTTTCTTTTGCTTTGTTAATTTTGATATTCAATTCCTTAAGTGAACGAGAAACCTTGATTGTCCCATCATCCCTAAAATAGCGTTTGATTTCTCCCATAATAATAGGCACCGCATACGTTGAAAATTGAACACCATAATGAACATCAAAATTATTAATAGCTTTCATGAGACCAATACACCCTATTTGAAAAAGATCTTCTTTATCATAATAATTATTCTTAAAACGATGAACAATCGACCAAACTAAACCTAAATTATTTTTTACAATTAATTCCTTAGCTGTTTCATCCCCTTGTTGTGCTAATTGAATATTGTTTAAAACAGCTTCTTTATTCATGGACAATTCTTTTTTTCATTATGAGTTGAGTTCCTAATTCTAAAGAAGATTCGATTGTCATTTCATCACATAATGCTTCAATAATACTCAGTCCCATTCCAGCATGTTCTAATTCTTTTTTAGAAGTAAACATCGGTTGTCTTGCTTTTTCAATATCTTGAATACCTTGTCCTTTATCAATGACATAGATTGTAAGCAAATCATCTTCGATATAAGCTTTAACCTTTACAAGACAGCCTTTATCACCGTTATAACCATGAATGATGGCATTAGAAACAGCCTCTCCTACAACCGTTTTAATTTCTACAATTTCATCTACCGTAGGATTTAAACAAACCACAAAAGAGGCAATACATGTTCTTACAAAAGGTTCATTTTCTAAAGTTGCACTAAAAGATAATGACATTTCATTTGTCATATTTGCGCCTCCTTTAAATATTCCATAATTTCAAATAATCCACTTAACTCAAAAACCTTATAAGCTGTATTAGACAATCTTCTAAGTGATAATTTTCTTCCTTCTTTAGATAATTGTTGATACCTGCCTAAAACCAACCCTACCCCTGCACTATCGATAAAAGTCGTATGTTTAAAATCAAAAATGACATCATCATCATTAATCGCTAGAAGTACATTTAATTTATTTCGATAATACGCAACATTATAACCATCTATTTCTCCGTAAAATGAAATAATCAGTTGTCCATTTTCAATTTCATGTTCCATTTTATTTTCCATTTTTTCATCTCCTTAAATGCATCTTAGCTCATCTTAAAAAGAAAAAAAATAGATTCGACAAAACTAGAAATAATGACAAAAAAAGAGTCTAAATCAACGATTTATAGACTCTCAATAATTTATCTAAAAAATTCATTTTTTTGACATCTTTTTCTAAATATAAAGAATAACTTGCAATTGTCTTATTTTGTTTTTTCACTACTAATTCTCCTATTTCCTGATTTTTAAAAACAGGAAGTTCTATTTGATTATATTTGATTTTCGTTTTCACTTCTCCCTTACTTGCTCTATCATTTAAATAATAAATATCTTTAGGTGTAATAACTTTAACTTCTTGATCAACCAAATCTTTGATCTTTAACGTATCTAACACTTCTCCTTTAGAATAGAGTTTTATTTGTTGATACTTAGAATAACCATAATTCAATAAACCTTTCATATCTTCATTCCGTGTTTGGGGCTTATCTTCATTCATTAAAACACCTATTAAACGTAAATTATCTTTTTTACACGTTGTTACAATACAATACCCTGCTTCTTTGGTATAACCTGTTTTTAAGCCATCGACCCCTTGATATTGTTTTAAAAGTTTATTTGTATTAACAAGCCAAAATTTTTGATGATTTTTTTCACGAATGTAACTATCATATAACGATGTTACTGAAAACAGTTTTTTCCCACCTATTTTAATTAAATACGCTCCCATGGTTGCTAAATCTTTAGCACATGTGTAATGTTCAACGTCATGAAGTCCTGTGCAATTTTTAAAATGTGTATTCACCAGTTTCAATTGTTTAGCCTTTTCATTCATCATTTTAACGAACTCTTGATGACTGCCAGCAATTCCTTCTCCAATTAAAACAGATGCATCATTTGCAGAAGCAATTGCCACACATTTAAAAAGTTCATTAACACTCATTTTTTCATTTTCTTCTAAATAAACTTGACTTCCTCCCATACTTGCAGCATAGGCTGAACAACTAAGTGTATCATTCCAATTAATCCTTTTTTCTTTAATAGCTTCAAATAATAAAATCATTGTCATAATTTTTGTCGTAGATGCAGGATATAATCTTTTCGTTTCATTTTTATGATATAAAACTTGTTGACTATTTGCATCAATCAAAATTGCACTTTCTGCCCCACTTGCAAGATTTGTTGCATGAACAACATTGATTTGACAAAAAAGCATCATGATCCCTATTAATAAACATAATCCTTTTTTTAACATGTAAAACCACCTCATGACATTGTATGTTTTTTTGTCATTTTCTTGATAAAAACGAAAAAAAAGAGAAAACTACTTTTCCCTAGATTATTTCTATTTCATGATAACAAAAATCAATTGTCTATATATCTCGATAATTTTTTATGTCATCGTATCAATTGAATCGCATAAAGCAATAATACGTAATCCTAAAGGAATTTCTTTCCCGTTGAGGCCATATCGTTCATGATGATGTAAAACAATTTTACTAAAAGGTGCTAACAAATGTGATTTATCAAGAATATTCGCACCTATTTGAGGGTGTGTTTTCATCATTTCCCATTCTTGTTCATCTAATTTTCCTTCTTTATTTAAAATCGCATCATCAATTCCTATTTTAACAATATCATGCAAATGGGCAGCAATATGCATCATCCGATTTAAACCAAGTAATCTACAAAGAATTTCTACCATATCACTTACGCTTTTTGAATGTCCTGCCGTATAAGGACTTTTAGCATCTAATGCCGCCATGATACATCCAATAATTTCATGATACTCTAACAATGTACTTTTTTACATTGACATTTTCTTGTATGTCTGCTCATTTCTAGCCTCCTGTTATCAAACGCTAACAATTATAACAAAGAAAAGATGATTTTTCATCATCTTTTCTTCCAATAATTTTTAATTGTTTGTATAGATTCATCAAAAAC
Organism: Faecalibacillus intestinalis; assembly: GCF_003024685.1. Lineage (GTDB taxonomy): Bacteria > Bacillota_I > Bacilli_A > Erysipelotrichales > Coprobacillaceae > Faecalibacillus > Faecalibacillus intestinalis. Next base: position 32,348 of record NZ_PYLQ01000018.1, read on the forward strand.
TTCTTGAGGGTTTGATTGAGGATAAGATAAGTAATAACCTTGTAAATAATCCACCCCTAACTCTAAGACTTTAAGAAGTTCTTCTTTCGTTTCAATACCCTCTGCAATAATATAAGCCTCTCTTTGATGTGCATACTCAACAATATTTGAAACAAGTTGTTGCTTATCAAAATCTTTATCAATATCTCTTACAATAGTAAGATCAATTTTTATGTATTTTGGATTTAAATTTAATAAATTAATTTCTGTATTATAACCACTACCATAATCATCCAACGCAAACATTCCTGAAAAACCTTCGGTTTCTCTTTTACGAACCAAAGCTTCTTCTGACATATTTTCTTCTTCTGTTACTTCTACGACGATTTGTGATTGAATATGACTAAAACAGTGATGGAAGCGTGTACGGTCTTCATCATTTAAAGACACCGATGCAATAGAATTAATAAATAATAAAGCATCTTCTTTAACTAATTTATTTTTTCTTAATTGATCAAAAGTTTCTGTTGATTTAAAAATACAAATTCTTTCTACATCTTCCAGTTTATTTTCCTCACGTGCAATTTTTAAAATCATTTCAGGATTTTTCAAAGTAGCAAGTTGACTACGCATTAAAGCTTCATAAGCGATAATTTCTCCATTTTTTGCAGAAAGGATCGGTTGGAAATGATATGCTAATTGTTCCTTTTCAATTAATTGATGGAATTCTAAACGCATTTGTCGATTAAGTTTTTCATCTTCATAAAGAGCCTTATCAAATTCTGCAAGATTTCCTTTTGTAGATTTCTTAACTTGATACATTGCAAAATCTGCATATTTTTTCAAAAAGTCAAAATAAACACTATTTTGAGGATACCAAGAGATTCCAATAGAGGCACTTAAATTCATTTTATTACCATTAGGTAATAAAACTGTTCTATGTTGCATAATTGATGTCATTGAAATAAGTCTTTGTCGTATTTCTTCTTGACTGTCATAACCATATAAGAATAAATAGAACTCATCTCCTGAAACGCGCGCACAAATTGTTTTTTCAGGAACATTTTCTTGGAAACATTTTCCACATTGGTGAATATAGTTATCACCCCAATCATGTCCAAAAGCATCATTGATTTTTTTCAAGTTGTCTAAATCAATCATCACCAAGGCAGCAATTTTTAGTTGTTCAGAGTGTTCAAATAGATAATCCATGTGTCTTTGGAAAGAAAAACGATTATATAATCCTGTTAAAACATCAAAATCACGTTCATGTTCAATACGTTGTCTTTCTAAATAATTTGTCGTAATATCTTCGGCAATACCAATTTCACGATCTGCTTCTTTTCTCATTTTCAAACGTACATAACGTAGGCCTACATATTTTTTTATACAGTAAATACGTTCGTTTTCATTTTCAATTTCAACTTGATAATCTCTTTCTACTTCTTTAAATAATTCTTCAAATTGTTCATAACTTAAAGGAAGAGTGACCTTATCAATACCAAGCAACAAGAAGAAATTGTCTGTGACATAGACATTTTTACTTTCCTTTTTAATTTCAAAACCACCAATATCAATACTTGCCATATTCATAATATTTAAGAATTTTGTCGACGTTTCCAAAACTTCTTGACTTAAAGCAGTAATTGCGGATGAAAACTGATCAATTTCTTGAATACCTGTTGCGTGTAATTCTGGTATTTCTTTTACTAGTCTTGAATTATCTACTTCTTTAGAAAGGCGACTGATGGGTCCAGATATTTTTCTAGACACATAAAAGATTCCAATTAATGAAACAATTCCTACTAATACAATCATTGAAATTTGTAGGTAAAAAATATGATTAGAGAATGTATAAAGTTGATTTCGTTCAACAAGTGATACCAATTGCCATTGGTGTTTAGAGAAAGGACCATTACTATTATAAATATTCAAATTTTGAACTGCTGCATAATATTCTTTCCCATTTAAAAAGACAAAATTATTTTTATCATTATCTTCTGTTAAATAGAATTTTTTTAATTGTTTACGCTTTACTGATGCCGAGGAAACAACTAAAGAATTGTGTTGATCATTCGTTTCTACAGAAAGGACATAGCTTCCTTGATTATCATTTTTAAGTTCATCGATCGGCATTAAATTTTCTAAATAAGAAGTAAGAAGTTCAACACCCACCACTCCATAAACGGTTCCATCTGGTAAAATAAGTGGCATCGAATAAGAAATTGCAGAATTATCATCATTTTTTAAATGATAGCTTTTTTCATTCCAATAGCCATATTCCTTTACTTCCATCTTTATTTTATCATGATATGCTTTTTCAAAAGGTTTATAGAGTAAAGTGTTTTCTTCTGTTGAAAGATCAAAGGTCGATTCCCAATGCGTATCCGTTGAAATATTAAGAGAACGAACAACTTCCACGGGTGCTTTTTCCATAAGCAAATCACCATATTCTTTTACAAAAAACGTATTAGGGTCATTGTTTCGAATATAGATTCCTGGTTTATTATCTTTATTTTCTCTTAAATCATGTGTATTTAAAATAACAAAAATTCCTGTTGCTTCTTTACTATAAAGCGTTGAAATCAATTCCTTAGAAATCTCATTTAAAAGTGGCGCACTTGCTTTACTTGAAGAATCCAATGTTTGTAAAGAAATGACATCTTGGTCAATAAGTTGTTGAGTACGTTCATTAATTGTTTGTGAAATCGTTGATAAATTAGACCACTTTTGAATCATTTCATTTTGTAGATAGCTTCTTCTATTTTCTGTTTGTTGTATCAAAATATCTCTAGCATTTTTATCAAGCTGATCATTAATCCCCAAAATCCAATAACTTCCTGTCATTAAGACAATTTCAACAAGAACCACTATTAAAAGTGGCCTTAAAATCGTCCGATATACCGTTTTAGAATTTCCCATCTTATTCATAACGATAATCTCCTATTAATCTTCATATGTTTGTAATTGCGTTTTTGTTTCTTGATACCATTGTTCAAAGTATTCATCACTATTAAATGAAGCTGTTGCTTGATCAAGATCTTGCCCATTTTTTAAATTGGTTTCAACAACTTGACGATCTTCAGTCGCTTTATCTGCCATCATTGATTGTAAGTAGGCTCTTGCTGTTGTTCCTTGTTTAAAAGCTTTTGGAGAATACATTGCATTTTCTTTTACTGTGTCAATTGAAACTTCTACAACTTTTTGAGTATCCATATTGTTGTTATTATCAACAAGTGGTTCTACTTTATTAGCTTCTTTTTTAACAGGAAGATATCCTGTTTCTTTAGAAAATTGTACGTTTTGTTTAGTATCTGTTAACCATTTTAAAAATTCAACAGCAGCTTGTTGTTTTGTTTTTGTTGTTTTCATTACAGCCATTCCTGCACCTTGTTGAATCGCATAATTTTTACTATCTTTAAATTGAGGACATGGTAAGGTTTCCATTTTAATTGAATATGTTTCATCATTACTATTTGTTACGGTTTTAGGAAAATAAGTTGCTGAAGAACTCGATCCAACATAACCAATAATATTTCCTGTTTTAATGTCATCTGTTCTAAAGACACCAGAAGCAGTAAAATAACCTTTAATATAAGGAATATAATAATTATCCCATAATTTACGTGCAACTTTTTCATTATAATCAAGTTTCATTTTTCCATTTTTAACTTTAAAGATTTCATGTCCTAATTGCATAGAACCCGCCAAAATATAGTTTGCCATCGCATCACGACCAAAGAACGCTTTTCCATCATTTGGTTTTGGTGTTAAACTATCCGTCCATTCATAATATTTTTGTGAAACTTCTACAAGTCCTTCAATTGTTGATAAATCTTTAGAACTTACATTGGTTGCTTTTGCAAAAATATCAAAATCTGTTTTATTGATTGTTAAAATTTCTGTTGATTTTGCAACAGGAAAAACTTTCAATTTTCCATTATTTAAAATATTCCCATCTTGAACATATCCCTCAATATATTCATCAAGTTCATCATCACTAAAATATTTATTTAAATCAACAATACCATGCATTTGATCAATTGTATAAGCAATGTCATTATAGGCTGAAAACATATCTGGAATCTCACTTGCTCCTACTTTCTTTTCAATAGAATCTTTAAGATTTTTTTCCAAATCATTTACCGTTCCACAAGAAACACTTTCAACATATATCCCATTTTCTTTCCCTTGTGTACGATTAAATTTCTTAACTAACGTATTAAACGAACTTAATTGATCTCCGTTATAATAGGTCCATACTGTAATATCAACAGGATTTGATGAAGAATAAAGTTCTTCTTTTTGACTCCCACATCCTGATAATAAAACCCCTAAAATAATAAAACTACTCATAATTCCCTTTTTCATATTTTTCCACCTTCTTGGCACCTATTATCTCATAAAATCTCCTTTCTATCGAGGATTTTCTATGAAATTAATACATATTTACTTTTTATAATGAATTAAAAAAGAAATCATTTACTGTGATTTCTCTTTTCATATAATAATTTAAAATCTACCTAAAGAAAAAGAAGTATCTTTTTACAGATACTTCCTAAATCATTTATTTTTAATTTAAGCAATTCCAAAGATTGCCCAGACGTATTGTCCAAAGAAACATACGAGTGCACTAATAATAATGAATAAAGCAGCGTATGGTAATACTTTTTTAAGTAATTCTCCATCTCTACCCGCTTCATCAACAGCGACTAATCCAATAGCAATACTTTGTGGTGCCATCATTTTACCAGTAGCAACACCTAAGCTGTTTGCGGCAGCAAGCCAATATTTATTAGCACCAATACTTGCAGCAGTAGACATTTGAACTGATCCAAATAAAGCACTTGAACTTGTACCTGATCCTGTAACGAATGTACCTAATGCTCCTAACATTGGGGCAAAGAATGGATAAACAGGTCCAAATACTGAAAATAAAGCGGCAACGGCAGCAATCATTCCTGAATATTGCATAACACGAGCTGTTGCTAAAATAAATAACATTGTTAAAATTGTAAACATCATTTGTTTTAATGTTGCAATAAAGACAGCAACCATTTCTGATACTTTTGCTTTTTGGATAAATCCACCAACGATGGCACATAAAATAATTAAGACACCTGGTGTATTGATCCATGTAAATGTTGTCATACTTGCGTTTTTGTATGTTGAAATTTTTACACTTGTCGCAAATGATGATAACGCATCATGGATTGGTGGTACTAAATTACTTGTAAGTAATAAAACAACAAAGATTAAAATAAACGGTGATAACGCTTGTAAAGTTTTTCCTACTTTTAAAGGACTTCCTTTTTTTACTTCTAAACGATATTCATCAGGAATAGCGTCTGGATTTGTAAATTTCATACTAGCTAAAATTGTACATACTAATGAGATAACTGAAGCTGCAACCCCCGCAAGTTCAGCACCAACAAAATATGAAACAACCATTTCTGGAATTAAGAAAGATAATCCTGAAACTAAAACAACTGGTACAATTCCTTTAAAGGCAGAACCTTTTCCTTTTGTACTTTTTCCTAAAATATAAACCATCACAAATGGTGTTAAAATAATTAAAACACTTAAAGCACAAGAAGTTGCAAAAGCAATTAAGTTATTTTCTAAACCTAAGTTTGTTGCAAGTGTTACTGTAGGAATAGCAATTGACCCAAATGGTGTTGGTGTTGAATTGGCAACTAAACAAACAAGACAGGCTAGAATTGGATCAAAATCTAAAACCCATAACATACTTGCTGGAATCGCAACTGCTGTACCAAATCCAGCCATTGCTTCCATGAAACCACCAAATGACCATCCAATTAATAAAACTAAAACACGTTTATCAGCGGATACACTTGTAAGTAATTTTTTAATCATATCGATTGATCCTGTACGTAAAGATAAGTTATACGTAAAAACTGCTGCAATAATAACGATAACAATTGGCCACATTGCAAACGCAAAACCTTCTAAAACAGAAGTTAATGTATCTGACATTGAGAATCCAAAATATGTTAATGCTTCAACCGCAGCAATAATTAAGGCACCTAAAGCAGCCTTATATCCTGGCCATTTTAAACCACATAAAGCGATTACTAACCAGATAATAGGTAATAAACCTAAGATAAAATTAATAATTAGCATTATTTTTCCCCCTCTTGACAAACCTATTATAGTGATATTTTATAAAATTTCCATCACTTTTGTAATTTTTCTCAATTTCTTCTTTATTCTCATTTTTTTTGTGCTAAAATGGTCTTGCAAAATGGAGGAGATTTAAAATGAAAGAAATTAGTTATGTAGTTAATAACACATTAGGTATTCATGCAAGACCTGCTGCATTGCTTGCTCAATGTTGCGTGAATTTCAAAAGCCAAGTAAGAATTCACTTAGGTGATAAAGTGGCTGATGGAGACAACGTTCTTCAAATCTTAGCATTAGGTGCTAAAAAAGGTGATACTTTAAGAGTGGATATCGATGGTGATGACGAAGAAGTTGCAGCAAAAGCAATCGAAGAATTATTACATGGTGCTTTTGAAGAAAAGAAACCTGTAGATGTTTTAAAAATTGCATTCTTTGGAACTAAAGATTATGATAGAACTTTCTTTAGTGAATTAGTAAAAGATAAAGGTCAAGGAACTTACAATTCAGATATCAAATATTTTGATTCTCAATTAGGACCTGAAACTGCTGGTTTAGCTCAAGGTTATGATGCTGTATGTATCTTCGTTAACGATAACGCTTCAAGACCAGTTGTTGAAAAATTACATGAATGTGGTGTTAAATTAATCTTATTACGTTGTGCTGGATTCAACAATGTTGATTTACAAGCTGCAAAAGAATATGGAATTACAGTTTTACGTGTTCCTGCTTATTCACCATATGCAGTTGCTGAACATGCAATGGCAATTCTACAAGAAGCAAACCGTCGTTTACACAAAGCTTATACAAAAGTTAAAGATAATAACTTTGCTTTAAGTGGTTTATTAGGTTTAGACCTACATAATAAAGTTGCTGGTATCATGGGTACTGGTAAAATCGGTCAATGTATGGCTAGAATTTGTAAAGGTTATGGTATGACAGTTTTAGGATGGGATGCTTATCCTAACCAAGCATTAGTTGATGAAGGTTTATTAACTTATGTAAGTAAAGAAGAATTATTAAAGAGAGCTGATTTAATTTCTTTACACTGTCCATTAATTATGGGAGATAATGGAACTTATCATTTAATTAACGATGAAACAATCGCTTTAATGAAAGATACAGTTATGTTAGTTAATACAAGTAGAGGACCTATCATTGATCCTGAAGCATTAATTAGAGCATTAAAACAAGGTAAATTCCATGCTGTTGCTTTAGACGTATATGAAGGTGAAGATAATAACGTTTATACAGATAAAAGTGATGTTGCTATCACAAACGATATCACAGCTCGTTTACAAATGTTCCCTCAACTTGTTTTAACAAGTCACCAAGCATTCTTTACTCGTGAAGCTTTACAAGCAATCGCTGTTGTTACAATGGAAAATGCACGTAACTTCAATGAAGGTAATGAATTAGGAAACGCTGAATGTAAAGCATAATAATAATGGAGCCAAGTGTGGCTCCTTTTTTATTACTTAAAATTATGATATTATTTTTAATAATTCTTGGGTTAATTTTGAATCTAAAGCAGTAAATAGCTTTTTACCTTGGTTGTTTGTGAATACATAGCATACATCGTTTTTTTCTTGATATTGTAAGGCACTTTTGTATTTAGGAAGTTCAAATCTAACTCCATTTTTAATCTTATCTAAAACATATTCTTTTTCTCCAAAAGTACTATCAATCACCACTTTATTGTTTTCAATATCAATCACTTTAATTGTCGTAAGATGAACATCAAACATACATAATCCCTCCTTTTTTATAAATTATAATACTTACTTGTTTGACACTCCCCATGTCTAAAGGCAGGGGATTCCTGCTACCTGCCAACATTGTTGGCTGACCAGTTCGTTTCTGATAGGTCGCAGTGCAAGTTAGGGGTATGCCATTACCCTTCCTAGAGCAGAACCTATAGTTCTCTAGGCAGTATATCTGTTACCAATATACTCAGTTGAGTTGCATATATTTATTGCTCCTAGCAGATCCCTGTGTGTTTGATATCCACATCTGCATATATAATTCCTGTCTTTTGCATGATGAACACTTCCACATATCGGACAAATCTGACTTGTATACGCTGGATCTACATACTCAACTTCTATGCCTGCAAGTTTTGCTTTGTATTCTATAAATGTAGCTAGTCTATAGAATGACCATGTATGCAGGCTATGATTGTTTTTTCGACTTGTTCTTGTCGTAGAGCGTATGTTTTGAAGTCGCTCTAATTTGATTACTGATACGTCATGAGCTCTTGCTGTATTTACAATTTCACGACTTAGCTTATGATCTATATCTTTCATGATACGTTGTTCTTTGTTGTTGATTTTGACAACCGCCTTTGGCTTCTTTGCTTTTTTTTGAAATCTTTTTCTAAGATTGTTGAAGTGTCTTCTTATATATTTGTTTTTTCTCCCATTTCCATAAAACTTGATACTTCCATCTGGACAGTAACTTACCGCAGGACATTTGATTCCAAGATCAACACCCATGACATTGTCATTTGAAGAAGCAGCATCTTCTTTGGTATCATAGACGATTTGTGCTACGAGGTCATGTCCTTTTACAACAATACGCATCGTTCCTAATTTACTGGATGAAAAAATTGATTTCTGTCTTTCTGACATTTTTGTCTTGACTGATATACGTTTTGACTTTCCATTGATGATTACTGGAAAGTTAATACAGTCATCATTGATCCTAAAGTTTTGGTTGTTGATATAACAACACATTTTTTTCAAAACAGGAAGTTTTACTTGAGTATCTGAATTTCTTAAAACCTTATTATATTTTCTTATGATGGACTTGGCATCTCGAATACATTGATTGCATAAGGCACTTGGAAGAGCAGCATTTACATCTGCTGTTGTTATTTTTGTAATAGCTCTTCCATTGATTGCATCAAGAACAAGATAATTGACTGTAGAAATATACTCCGACATCGTTGCCTTGATTAATTCTGTCCGATATTTATTTGGATAAAGCTTGACTGTTTCTGTTAATTGCATAGATATCACCTAAACGTTTTTTTGATCTTCAATATACTGCTTGATTACAGAAAGTGGTGCATCACCTACTGTAGATACAAAATAGCTATTGGTCCATAGCGATGGGATCCTTGATTTCAACCAAGGAAACTCCTGTCTCAACACTCTAGAAGAATAGCCCTTGATTCTTTTAACTGCTTTGTGAATTCCATATTGTGGATCTACTTCCATAAGCAAATGTACATGATCTGGCATGATTTTCATTTCAATGATTTCGACATTCAATTGATCACAGGTTTCTTTAATCAACTCCTTTAAGCGATCATCCACACCATCTACAAGAACGGGACGTCGATATTTTGGACAGAATACAACATGATATTTACAGGAATAGGTCACATTATTATTTGATTTGCACTTCATGAATATATTATACTACCAAAAGCTATCTAATGATATATGTTATTGATAAAAGCTTAAAAAAGTTGCCTTATATATCCACAGCTAAAGCTGGGAGCTTTACGGCAACATTTGGTAAAACTTGTGTTTTCAATTGTAAGTACATAATATTTACACATAATAATGTTATAATATAATAAAGATAAGAGGTGATCTATATGAAGCTTATTTATTTAGTAGTTTTTATTATTATCATCATTATTGGAATTTATCTTTATTTATTCATCCAAGATAGAAAAAATAAAGGTAAAGAAAACAAAGAAACTTACTTAAAAACAAAAGAACTTCATGATTTATCCAGAGATGTTCATAGTGACAACTATGAAATTTCAAGAGCACAAGCACATATGACTTTCCGCAGTCCCGGAGGCATGTAATCTTACACTCTAACCCTATCATATTGAAAAGGATGTACAAAACATCCTTTTCATTTAAATAAAAAAAGAGTCTTACGCCTAAGCGTAAAACTCACTTCTTCACTATTTAGGTAAGAACACTAAGAAGATTACAAAACAGATATCTAAGATCCATACGATTGGCTTAATTTCTTTAATTTTACCAACACCAATCATAGAAACGGTATATGTAATAAATCCAATAGCAATACCATTTGAAATAGAATAAGCTAAGATCATAAAAATAACTGTCATGAATCCACTTGCTGCATAAACAATATTATCCCATTCAATTCCTTTTAATTGTTGTGCCATTAAAATACCAACAATAATTAATGCAGGCGCTGTCACTGCACTTGTAACGCATGAAAGTAATGGTGAAAAGAAAACAGATAATAAGAAGCATACCCCAGTAGTAACCGCAGTTAAACCAGTTCTTCCCCCTACTTCAACACCTGAAGTTGATTCAACGAATGATGTAACAGTTGAAGTTCCAGCAATAGAACCAATAACTGTACCGATTGAATCAGCTAATAAAGCACGATCTACGTTTTCTGGATTTCCAGTTTCATCAACTAAGTTTGCTCTGTTACATACAGCAACTAAAGTCCCTGCAGTATCAAAAAAATCAACGAATAATAATGAGAAGATTGCGACATAACATTGTGGATGTGAAGTTAATTCTCCAAGTCCTGAAGCAAATGCTCCTACTAATGAAAAATCAAAGTCAAATGAAATAACTCCAGTAGGAATTTCTGGCATTCCTTTAACACCACAAACTCCAGCAATAATTCCCACAACAGCTGTAACAACTAAACCATAGAAAACAGCTCCAGGAACATTTTTAGTTAAAAGTAATAAAGTAATTAAAATACCAACTACTGCTAAAATAACTGTTGGTTCTTGGAAGTTACCAAGACCGACAAATGTTGATTCATTTGCGACAATAATACCTGCATTTTTTAGACCAATGAAGGCAATAAAGAAACCAATACCTGCCCCAATTGCTAATTTAAGTTGTGCAGGAATAGCATTAATAATCATTGTTCTAATTCCTGTAATAGAAATAACTAAGAAAATAATACCTGAGACAAAAACACAGGCTAAGGCTCCTTTATAAGATAAGCCCATACCAAAACAAATTGTATAAGTAAATAATGCATTCACACCCATACCAGCAGATAAAGCCACTGGATAGTTTGCAACAAGTCCCATAATAATGGTAGCTACAGCAGAAGCAATAGCAGTTGCAAGGAATACCCCTTGTACAGACATTCCCGTTTCACCAAGCATTGCTGGATTGACTGCTAAAATATAAGCCATTGCTAAGAATGTTGTCACACCAGCTAAAATTTCAGTTTTTACTGTAGTGCCTTTTTCACTTAATTTAAAAAACTTGTCTAACATAAATTTCTCCCTTCTTCAAACGTTATTATCGTACATTATTTTTAGACAATTGACAAGCAAACAAAAAAGCACTTACATAAAAAGTGCTAATAACAAGGGCATAAATACCGCTGGTAAAAGATTGCCTACTTTAATTTTTGTATGAAAACATAAATTTGTCCCTACCGCAAATATTAAAACCGAACCCACAAAAGAAATATTAGAAATCATTATTGTCGTAAAATAAGGTGCTAGAAAAGAAGCACAGACTGTCAGCAATCCTTGATAAACAAAAATAGGAATTGCGGAAAAAATTGTTCCCACCCCAAGTGTTGAAGCAAAAACCATAACGATTACAAAGTCCATTACGGCTTTTGAAATCAAAACACTTGAATCATGTAACAAACCATCTTGAAAAGAACCCACAATAGCCATGGCTCCTACACATATAACAAGTGAAGTAGAAACAAAACCATCAATGAATTTAGAATCATTACTTTTAACTTTATTTTTTAAATAGATCCCAAATTGTTCAATTCTTTTTTCAATATTAATAAACTCTCCTAATAACGCTCCAAAGCATAACGATAAAACAAGAATTAAAGAACCGGTGGATTCTAATCCTTCTTTAGATATCTTTAACATCCCTGTCATCGCCCCTGAAATACCAACAAACAAAACTGCTAAACCAATTCCTTGCATAATCGTTTCTTGATACCTATTTTTTAAACCATTTTTATACAATAGACCAATAATACCACCTGCAACAACAGCTATGGTATTAACAATTGTTCCTAATCCAAACATTCAAACAATCCTAACCTTTCCATTTCATAATACACACCATCATTTTCAACACTTTCACAAATGTTATCAGCACTTGCTTTTAATTCTTGGCAGGCATTTTTCATTGCTACACCATAATTGCAAACTTGTAACATTTCATAATCATTCATACTGTCACCAAAAGCAATCGTATCTTCCATTTTCATATGAAGTGTTTCAACGACCTTTTTAATAGCAAGTCCCTTATCCATTCCTTTTTTGATGATTTCACCATTGATAGAATGTTGGCTAAACATTTCATGAACAATAAAATGATAATTTGGTAAGAGTATTTTTGTTTTTTCAATATCTTCTCTATTAAAAGCAATAAAACAAAGTTTATGAATTCCTTGATCTTGATATTTGCTTATATCAACCATATGATATTCTTTCTTTTGTTGTTCTTTTAATCTTTCAAATTCTGAATTTGTTCCTTCATCACCTAACAGAGCATGTGCAAAGTAATGTCGTAATTCTTCACTCGCAAAAGTCATATAAGTTGATTCTAAATTATAAAGAATATGATTTTGCTCAAAAACTTTTCTTGCTTGTTCAACTTCTTCTTTATCTAAATAAGTTGTTTCAATCATTTCCCCTTTAATTTCAAGATAACCACCCGCTGAACAAATACAACCATCAAAATCATCTGACATAATACTTTCAATACCGACACGATTTCTTCCTGTACATAAAAAAATCTAATGCCCATTTTCTCTTGCTTTTTTAATTCCTTTTTTTACAAAATCTGATAAAGGATAATTTGGTGTGACTAATGTTCCATCTATATCTAAAAATACTATTTTTTTCATATATATCTCCTTATAGCGTTTCTATTTTAATCATATTTTATCTTTTTAGCAATAAAAAAAGAGAGCAATGCTCTCTAACGTATAATGATATAGGCTAAGTAAGCAACATAAAGAAGAAGCATAATAATTCCTTCTTTACGATCAATTTTATGTTTCGTAAATCCAAAATATAAAACTATTAAAGAAAAAATAGTTAAAATAAGAATATCAATAATATTTTCAAAGATAAAAGTAATTGGACTAATTGTTGCTGCAATACCTAAAACAAATAAAATATTAAAAACATTTGAACCAATAACATTTCCAAGAGCCATATCTACTTCACCTTTTTTAGCAGCTACCATTGAAGTAACAAGTTCTGGTAAAGAAGTTCCAAGAGCAACAATGGTAAGACCGACTAAGTTTTGTGACATTCCTAAAGATAAAGCAATATTGGAAGCACTATCTACTACAAAATCTCCACCAAATTTAATAGCGATTGCTCCACCAACAATATAAACCAAGCTTAATCCCATTGAAATAACTTTAATTTCTTCTTCCTCTTGATATGTATTCATGGCTTTTTTAGCCGAAACAATCATGTAAACAATATATCCTACAAATAAAATCAAAAGAACAATTCCATCAATATGTCCTAATATCATCCCAAAATAACCTAAGATCATTAATAAAATAGCACATAAAACAGAAAATGGAAATTCTCTTTTAAGCGTATTTACTTGTACTGCAATCGGTACAAATAAAGCAGAAATACCACAAACAACCATTAAATTAAAAATATTAGAACCTACGGCATTTGCTACCGCTAAAGCATTATTTCCTTCCATCGAAGCTGTAATACTGACAGCACATTCAGGTAAACTTGTTCCCATGGCCACAATTGTTAAACCGATGATTAATGAAGGAATATGAAATCTTGTAGCAATAGAAGAACTTCCTTCTACAAAAAAATCTGCCCCTTTCATTAATAAAATAAAACCAACAATAAGAACTAATAATGATACAAATACATTTGTCATAACTTTCTCTCCTTTAAAATAGACCTAAATGTTCTAATAAAATTTTTAAACCAATCACAATTAAAATAATACCACCAGCAATCTCTGCCTTATGTTCATATTTTGACCCAAAAACTTTACCAATATAAACACCAATAAAAGAAATAATAAAAGTCGTACAACCAATAATGCTCATACATTCAACTATTGGATAATTTAAAAAAGCAAAAGTAATTCCTACCGCTAATGCATCAATAGATGTCGCAATCGCAAGTAAAAATAATTCCTTTAAATCTAATTTAAATTCTCCTTCATCTTCATCGTCTTCTGCTTTAATACCATCAATCAACATCTTACCACCAATAATACTAAGTAAAATAAAAGCAATCCAATGATCAATACTTGTAATATAGCTTTCAAAACCTCTACCTAAAAACCAGCCAATAAAAGGCATTAGTGCTTGAAAGCCACCAAAAAATAAAGCGATGATAAAAACATCTCTCTTCTTTACTTTTTGCATTGATAAGCCTTTACAAATTGATACTGCAAAAGCATCCATGGAAAGACCTACTCCAATCAAAAAGATTTCAATAAATAAACTCATACCAAATTCCTTTCTCCTTAAAATAAAAGAGACCCATGCATAAAAAATATGCATGAGTCTCGTTCTTTAAGATTTGCCAGGCTATACGCCATGATGTTGACAAACCGCGTCCTAAGACGTGTACTACTCCCTCATTCAACAGCTTGATAGTATCAAAGTCCTCGACATAAATCAAGCTATTTTTTAACTTTCATACTCATAAATTTACAAATAAAGATAATAATCGCACCAATGGCTGTCATTAAATAAACAAAAACAAATAAAGCATTCAATCCAATCGTATCTTGTAAAACTCCACCAAGAACATTTCCTAAGGTTGAACCTATTCCTGATGTCATAATCCCAATCATTGTTTGTCCTGACATTTGATCTTGGGTTTCTAGATTATAAGTTACATAATATGTAATAACTCCTGTAAACAATCCATAAGAAAGACCTTGGAACATCATACCAATAATTAAAACAATTAAATTAGGAGCTAAACCAATTGTATAATTTCGACAAAGATAGAAAATAGAAGCTACTAAAATAAGTGTTACACTATTAAATTTCTTCATTAACTTAGGAACTGTCATCATGACTGGTAATTCACTAAAAGCCATTGCAAACATAGCTACTCCGTATAAAGAAGTATTTCCTCCTAGATTTTTAACAATATTAATTAAATAAGTACCGATTGCTGTTGCTCCCGAAAACATAAAACAAAAACCTAAAAGTAAGAAAAAGAAAATTTTATATTTTTTAATAACAGTAATCACAGATCCTTCTTCTTGAACTTCTTCTTTTGTTTCTGTAATTTTTGATTCTGGTAAATGATATAAAATAAATAATGTCACTAAAGCAAAGATACAATATGCAATTGATAAAACATTAGCTCCTAAAAAAGAAACCACTTGTCCAAAAATAAGCGCACTTGTTGCCCATGAAGCTGAGCCAATTCCTCGTGCTAAACCAAAGTTGACATATGTCCCTTCATTAATATAATTCATAGCAATCATTGTAAGCATGGGTACTGTGGACATATTTAAAGCATACATAACAACATAGAAAACCATCACTAAAAATGCTGGTATTGGTAAAAATGCCATCGCAATATATAACAAAACTGTTGTTAACATTAAAATTGTCATTAATTTTTTAATAGTCATCCCTTTTATTTTAGAAATAAGTGATGACATAAATGGTGATAAAAAGATTGTTGCTATACAAGAACCTCCTGTAACAATCCCTATCTCAGTATTTGTAAGCCCTTTTGATTGTAAAAAGACAGCAATAAAACCATTAATACAACATCCAGTAAACCAATAAAATAAATGTAAAAAATTATATTTTGCTTTTAGTGACATATTTCTTCCTCCCTAGTCGTAAAATATATTTTAACATAATTTTTTAAAGATGATGCTATTTTCATAATTTGAAAAAGAAAAGAAAGGGTTATCCCTTTCTAAAGTTTTAAAGCAAGTTGAGTAGTTTTAAAAATAGCTTTTTTAGCGTCACCAACTTTACTTGCATCGACAATTAAATAAACATGTTCAATTTTTATTTCTTAATAAAGGTTTTAATTTGCTTTTGAACCAAAAGTTAAAACAATCGTATCAAAATGAGAAAGTATTTCTAATTGATTATGTTTTTCATAAACAATACCATCTTGATCAATTTTGATAACTTTACTTTCTAAAGTAAATTCTACATGAAGTTGTTTTAAATGATCTAATAAATTAAATCTTAGTCTTTTAGAGGCAAGTGGTGCTTTGTATCATCAAAATCATTCTAAAACACTTGATTTATTTTTAGAGTATTAAAAAAACATAGATTAGATTATCTAACCTATGCTTTTTATTAATCATTACCAATAACTTTCAAATCTTTTGGATAACTATTTAAGACCTTACATCCATCTTCTGTTACAAGTACAAGATCTTCGATTCTTACTCCAAATTCACCTTGTAAATAAACACCTGGTTCAATAGAGAAAGTCATACCTTCTTGAACTTCAATATCATAGTTTTGCGAAACATCGCCCCATTCATGAACATCACGTCCAATAAAATGACCTAAACGATGATTAAATTCAACAGTATAACCACCTTCAGCAATAATATCTCTTGCACATTTATCAATATCACATAATCGAACACCTGGTTTAATCATGGCTTCTGCTGCCTTTTGAGCTTTTAAAACAAGTTCATAAACCGCTTTTTGTTTTGGTGAAACTTCTTTATAAAAAACAGTTCTTGTCATATCTGAACAATATCCTTTATATAAACCACCAATATCAATAACAATGCTATCTCCTGGTTTTAAAGTAGAATCATCACCACTATGATGATTATCAGCTCCATTTTTACCATAAGCAACTATTGGTTCAAAAGAATTTCCTGTACAACCATGTTTTTGGTAAATACCAGCAAGTTGATCAGAAACTTCTTTTTCAGTTAAGTTTCCCTTGGCACAAATATTAATAACTTCATCTACTACTAAATCATTAATTTTAGAAGCTTCTATCATTAATTGTTGTTCTTTTTCATCTTTAACCATTCTTACACGATCAACACATTCAGAACCAAGTTCAAAATGACATTCATCTACTAAATCCATCAATGGCATTAAAAATCTAGCTGGAAAGTTTTTATCGATACCAATTGAACAAGCGCCATCAAATTCATCAGCAAGTAATTGAAGATAATTATCTGTATCACTATACCATACTTGTTCAATATCAATTTCACGATCTAAATAAAATAAATTATTCATAAATAATTTATGATGTCCATCACTTGATAAAAGAAGTAAATACATTCTTTCCCCTGGATTATTTTTATAATTAATTAAATAATCAATGGATGATGGATCACTAATAATTAAATGCGTTAATTGTCTTTTTTGCATTTCTTTGAGTACTTTTTCTAATCTCATCTTTAAATCCCCCTACTGCATTTATTTTAATACGTTTTATTTTAAATTAAAAGAAATATAATTACTTTATTTACAATGCTTATAAAGCATTATATTGGATCAATTATAAGTATTAGACATTATTAATAAACATTTATAAAATAAAGACAGTAAAAGGAGGAAGATGTTTATGAAAAAACATTGGTTGGTATTAGTTTGTTGCTGTGGCTTAGCTGCTGCATCGATTGGAATTTCTATTAATTCATCAGGTGTTTTCTATACACCTGTTTCAAAGAATTTACATATGTTAAGAGGAACATTTTCAATGCATATGACATTATTTTCCCTTGCAACTGCTATGATGTCATTATTTGTTCCAAAAATCTATGAAAAATTTGCTTTTAAAAAAGTACTTACTATCAGCGTTATTGTTGCCGTTGCCTCTACAGCAGCTATGGCACTAGGAAAAAATGCTTTAACATTTTATATTTTAGGAGCTGTTCGTGGGATGTCGACAAGTTTATTTTCCATCGTACCTATTACAATCATTATTAATGGTTGGTTTGAAAAGAAACATGGACTTGCAACAAGTATTGCTTTTGGTTTTAGTGGTTTAGGCGGAACAATTTGTTCACCTATTTTATCAAGTATCATTAGTTCATTTAATTGGCAAATGGGCTATTTATTAAAAGCCATCATTATTTTATTATTATGCCTACCAGCTTGCATTTATCCTTTTAAAATGACAGCCTTTGATGAAGGACTTGTTCCCTATGGCTATCAAGAAAGAAAAGAAACTATACAAAAACAAACAACTTCTTCTTTCCATTTTATTTCTGTTTCATTTATTGCTTTCTTTATCTTTGGAATGTTGATTAGTTGTATTACAAGTGTGACTCAACATTTACCAGGATACGGAGAATCTTTGGGGTATCCACTTACAACATGTGCCATGTTGTTATCTGCGGGAATGATGGGAAATATTGTTTCTAAATTGATTATCGGTAGTTTAAGTGATTATTTTGGAGAAATGAAAGCAACACTTATGATGATTGGAGTTAATATTTTAGGAATTATTTTACTCATGATTGGTAAATCAATGGTTCTACTTATTATCGGAGCTTTTATGTTTGGTTCTTGTTATTCTTTAGGTGCCGTTGCCATACCTTTACTTACAAAATATTTCTTTAAAACAGAAAATTATGCAAAAGCTTTCCCAACAATTTCTTTTGCTTCTAATGTGGGAGCTGCTATTTCTTTATCCATGGTTGGTTATATCTATGATTTCTTTGGTTCTTATCTTTATGCATTTATAATCGCTTTAACAATGATTATGATCAGTCTTGCTTTATTGTTTATCGTAACAAAAACCAAGGAAAATTAGTTCCTTGGTTTTTCAAATATAACCGTTTGTTTTTGCGTTTCTTGATTGACTTCAATAACATCTTTTACATAACAGATATCTTTTCTATTTTTTATAAACTCTTCGTTGGTTGATAAAACATCATAACCCACATCACCACTACGATAATGCATTGGTATAACAATGCGTGGTTGAATCTGATTGATATATTCTAAAGCTTCCTTTGTATCAATTGTATAATAACCTCCAATAGGAATCATTAAAACACCACAATTCTTGATTTTTGAAAGATCATCAATCATACAGCCAATATCTCCCATATGCACGACTTTCATATTTTCATAAGTTAAAATATGAATCGTATTTTTACCACGACGACTACCTAAATGATGGTCATGATACGTTTTAATTTTTTCTACTTTAAATTCTTTAGGCAATACATCTACACAATCTCTAGCATTATGATCATTATGTCCATGAGAACATAAAACTAGATTTCCTTTTAAATGAAGTTTGTTTAATCCTGGAATTGAACCTTCTTGATAAGGATCAAAAATAACTGTTCCATCACTGCCTGTTATTTCAAAACAAGAATGTCCATACCAAATAATTTTCATCAAATCACTCCTTTGCACTTAAAATCATTGCACCTAATAATATATATTCTAAAATATTTTCCACTTTAATAATCTTTGGATATACTTTTAAAGAATATTGACTCAATGATTTTTTTATTTCATTACTCACATCTTGACTATCTAAAATCAAATCACTATAAACAACTATCGCCTCTGGTGATACAATTGCTATAATACTCATAATATTTTTACTAACAAGTTCCAATGTGCCTTCTGGTGTATTCGCAAGTGTAAAATAATCATTAGAAAGTTTTAATGGTAAAAGTGCTACTTCTCCAGCAAGATGATCCATTCCTCTTACTAGTTGACCATTAACAATTATGCCACTTCCAGCCATACGTCCAATAGGTTGGAATAAAAAAGCAATAGATTTATATTGGTTTTGTGAAGCATAATAGCCTACAACAGCAGCATTAACATCATTAATCAAATAAATTTCCTTTTCATATCTCTTCTCCAACAATTCCTTAAGTTGATGATTTCCACCCTCAATAATCCCCGAATAAACGTTTCCTTCAACCATCACTCCTGGTAAAGCAATAGAAATCACATCAATCATTTCATTTTGTAAAACAACTGTATCTAAAGCATCCAGAACATCATGTAATTTGATATTACTTTTAATAATATTACTATCTAATACAATTTCTTGTAGATTATTATATAAACGATAAGAAATATGACTATTTTCCCCATTAGCGTTAATAGAAACCGCTAAAATATTTTTCTTTGTTTTAATTTCCATCATTGATGCAAGAGGTTCTACTGTACTATCATATTTCTTTTCCTTATTTTTTATAGACTCTTCAACAAAAGTAATCAAAGCTCCTACATTATAAGAAGCAAAAATTTGTGTAGGTATCTTTAAAACCAATTTATTTTTAAATACTTTTTCCACTTGTAATTTAACATAAGAAACTTGAGGAGCTAGTAAGATGACATCATAATTTTGAGCAACATTATATATTTTTTGATATGAAGTAGCAGCTACTTCCATATTTAAATTTAAAACTTTTATTCCATTTTTGATTTTATCTGCAAAAAATGCTGTTGTCATCCCGCCACTACAACAAAGTAAAAGACGACATATTGGTTGATTAACCATTTTTTGAATACATTGATCCATTTCTTCAAATAAAGAAATAGCATGTTTCAATGTTTTGAATTGAAAATGAAGATAAAAAGCCATTTCATCTGTTCTTTTATTCATTACACATAATTCTATGATACATTGTGGATTAAAAGTCACATAACTATAACAGTATTCATTTTCAATAATAATCGCATCCGGATCCGTTTCACTTGGATAAAGATAATAATAATCTCTTTTTTGATTACTGATCCACTTTCTAAATATGGCAGTTTGTATCTCTCTTAAATAATCATCCATTTCAATCCCACCTTTATTATTATTTTACCATAATCCTGCCCACTAAAGAAAGCTCTTACAAAAATAGAAAATATTTCTCAAAAAAAATCCAACCTTTACTCAAAAAGTTAGAAAATTATTCCTAATATATCTTTCCTTATAAACAATCATCTTCGAAAATAAAATATAAAAAGCATAACAAGCAATAAGAACCTATCTAAATTCTATTGCATGTTATGCATTGAATTATTAGTTAATAATTTTTAAAACATCTTCTTCATTTGTTACATTAAAAATATGACGTGTTAATATATTAAGTTTTTCAATAGGTGCTTTTGATAATTGATTTGTTAGATTATTTGATAGATTTCCAAACTAAATTTCTAATTGTTCTTTTAACGTATTTTGTTTTTCTTCCAATTTTCCTTCAATAACTCCTTCAGACCTACCTTCTTTTCTAAACCCTTCTGCCATTCTTTCCATTCCTTCACACATATCCATTTCATCTCCTTCTAGAACGTTTTCAACTTGATCTATACTTCCTATAATAATGGCTGCATAGAGAAAGTTTTCTTTTTTCATTCTCTTTAATCTTTTTAAATCTTCATAGCTTCCTTTATACATTGCTGTTATGTTAATAAATTGTTGTTGAATTTAATATGCAAATAAAGGCATAACATTGCATATTGATCCATATAGCTTGTTATGCTCTTGTTTATCAATTAATAATTTTTAAAACATCTTCTTCATTTGTTACATTAAAAATGTGACGTGTTAATACATTAAGTTTTTCAATAGATGCTTTTGATAATTGATTTGTTAGATTACTTGAAAGACTTCCAAATTTAATTCCTAATTGTTCTTTTAACATATTTTGTTTTTCTTCTAATTTTCCTTCAATAATTCCTTCTGCTTTATATTTACTTTTACTTCTCGCTTCTCCTTCTTTTCTAAATCCTTCTGCCATTCTTTCCATTCCTTCGCACATATCCATCTCATCTCCTTCTAGAACATTTTCAACTTGATCTATACTTCCTGTAATGATGGCTGCATAGAGAAAGTTTTCTTTTTTCATTCTCTTTAATTTTTTTAAATCTTCATAGCTTCCTTTATACATTGCTTGGATAGCTTCTATAAAGTAACGAGTTTGCTCATCACTGATCTTACTTGTATCCATTTCTTTAACATCTACAAGAATGATTTTCCAATCATTAAAGTATTTCTTTAATTCTTCGGGTATTTCAAAATAATCACTGAGTTTTAAAGGAGCATTCCATTTCTTTGGTCCTGTATAAAGTACTACTATTATTTGAGGAACTAATCTTTTATACTCTTTATTTTCTGCCTGTTTTAAATATTCCAACATTTCATAGATTCCACAACGAATAACCATCGTTTCATCAATACTACTTTGATGCTCTATTCCTAGTATACAGTAGATTCCATTAATATCACTTTTAACGACAATATCCCTTCTTCTTTTTTTATCTTCTGCTCTTTTCGAATCATTGATAATAAAAGAAATATCATTTTCATAACGTACCAATCTATCAGGATGAATGATTTGTTTCCCTTCAAATATAGCTGCATTATAAAAAGATGCAAAACTGACATCATTACTGAATACTGTTCGACAAGCACCATCAGCTGTTAACTTATTTAGAGGTTCCATACACATTACCTACTTTCTTTTAAAGTAACATATCTAGATTTATTACAAGTAGATTATAACATGTATGAACTCAATATTTGTCCCAAGTTTGTCTCAAATTTGTCTCACAAATGTCTCATTTCTTATACTTATTTTATCTTTCTCTTTTTACTATTTCAATGGACGTTTAGTCCAAAAAAACAGGATTGCTCCTGTTTTCTATAAATGCATTTGTGTTGTTACTTTAACAATTTCTTTATAATAATCATCTTGTGATTTTGTATTACGATCAATTGATAAATCTAACTGACCATCTTTCATATAATAAACTTTCTTTGAATAAGAAGCTACAAAACTATCATGAGTAACCATAATAATAGTTGTGTGTTTTTCTTCATTGATTTTAACTAGATATTCCATCAGCTCCCTAGCATTTAAACTATCGAGATTTCCTGTTGGTTCATCCGCAAAGATGATCTTTGGCTCATTAATCAACGCTCTCGCAATTGCTGCTCTTTGTTGTTGTCCCCCTGAACATTGGGAAGGATATTTATCAATGATTTCTTCAATATTTAACATTTTTGTAAGTTCATGAAGCCTTTCTAGTTGTGTTTGTTGATTTACTTTATTGAGTCTAGGTGAAAATAAAATATTATTTTTGATTGTTAATGATTCAATAAGATTATAATTTTGAAAAATAAATCCAATTTCTTCTTTTCTTAGATTTGCTTTCTCTTTTTCCGATAATAAAAGTAAATCTTTTTGATTAAGAAAAATTTGTCCATGAGTTGCTTCATCAATCGTTGACAAGATATTAACAAGTGTTGTTTTTCCTGAACCAGAGGCTCCCATAATACAAATAAAATCTCCTTTTTCTACTTTAAAGTCTAACCCATTTAAAGCCACCTTAGGATGAACACCATAAGGATTATAAACTTTCTTTAAATTTCTAATTTCCATGTAACTCATAATTTTGACCTCTTTTCTTTAAATAAACAATGAACTCAGCCATTCCATAAGGAACAATAAATTCAAGTAAAACAATACCAACAAGTCCTAAATCAATCGATGCACGAATTAAAAACGTACACGCAATACTTAAAATATAAATACCAGCAAAGATCCATAAAACAAAGTAAAAGCCATTTCCTTCTTTATAAGAAATCTTCTTAACTTCTTTATTTGTAAGTCCTATCTTACATAAGTTTTTAAAATGTTCTTTCTTTTCTAAAGCATCAATATCAAAACGACTAACAACACTTAAACATAAAACAAAATTAATTAAAACAGCTCCTATGTGTAAGGCAATATGCAACATCTTCATATGAATTGATGAGAAAATAAATGTTGGTATTAAAATTACAGCTAACATAATAAAGACAATTAATAGTTTGCTTTGTTGCATAAATAGAGCTAAATCACCTAAAACAATCGTATCTTCGCCTTTTAGATTCAATGAATCAACCATTTCATTTAAAGTATGAGGTATAAAATAATAGAACAAACCATAAGCACTAATAGCCCCAATACAAGAAGCAATCGCAAATCCTGCATCTAATTCTTCTCCTACATACATCGCATAAAGTCCTAAGAAATAACCTAAGATATAAATATAATCAGGAATGATAAAGACACGATGATCTTCTTTTTGTGTTGTAATATATTTATCTTTAATAAGTGATGATAAAGAATTATTGTTGATATAGTTGATTTGCATAGCGATTAAAATAACTAAAATACAAACAACTAAAATTCCTAACATCTTAAATAATTTAAAGTTAAAATAGAAAATACTTTGATGAATATGACAATAACG
>NZ_PYLQ01000019.1 GCF_003024685.1 Faecalibacillus intestinalis
AGATTTCACAATTTCAGTAACAGATGATTACAGTGAATATAAAGATGTTGAACAGGTAAAACGTGTCAATGTGAATAACCGACCATTTACGTCACAACTTAAAATTATTAAATTAGATGCCGAATCAGGAAAGAAAGTCACATTAAATGGTGCATCATTTAAAATCAAAGATTCCAAAGGAAACTATGTTGTACAAAAAGTTGGCGGAAAGAAATATGACACATTTACAACCAATTCTAAAAACGTTGTCACAGTAAAAGACAGCGAAGAAGGAACAGTAACACTTCCTTTACAGCTAGACGCGGGAGATTATTCTATCGAAGAAGTAGAAACACCTAAAGGCTTCTTGCAACTAGAACAACCTGTGAAATTCACAATTACAAATACAAGAGATTATGACAAGGATGAGGATGAAGATCCAATTCTAACTGTCAAAGTAAAAAATGTACAGCCAAAAGGAAAAATCATTTTAACAAAGACAGACAAGGCTACAAATGAAGCACTAGCTGATGTTGAATATGAATTAACTGCCAAAGAAAATATCTACAGTGCAGTTGATGGTACTTTACGTTATGCAAAAGGAGCTACTGTTGCCAAAGGAAAAACAGATGCCAATGGAAAACTTGTCATTGATTCGCTATTCATGGGCAAATATGAATTAAAGGAAACTTTAACAAATGAAGGATATGTGCTTTCAGAAAAAGTACATCAAATCAATCTTGAACAAAAAGATCTAACAACTAAAGAATATGTCATTACAAAGAATGTAACGAACATTGCACCTCATGGTGAAATCCATGTACAAAAAAGAGACAGAGATACATTAGAAGATCTTTCAGGTGTTACTTTCCAATTAACAGCAAAAGAAGACATCTATTCACTTGATGGAAGAAATACACTTCTTTATAAAAAAGGTGAAGCTGTTTCAATGGATATTTCAGAAAACGGATATTATGTGACTAATGAATTAGGCGAAATTCATATTTCAGGACTACCACTTGGAAAATATGAATTGAAAGAAGTACAAGAATTAGAAGGATATGTTAAAAACAATAAGGTCTATGACATTGACTTAAGCTATGATCACACAGATAAGATCATCTATTCAAAAGAACTTGACGTTCTTAATAAAAAGACAGCAACTGAAATTTCAAAAGTTGATGCAACTAATGAAAAAGAACTTGAAGGTGCAAAACTTTCATTAAGAGATGAAGAAGGAAATGTTGTGGAAGAATGGACATCAACAAAAGATGTTCACATTATCAGAGGTCTTGTATCAGGTAAAAAATATATCTTGCATGAAGAACTTGCACCATTAGGATATGCAACAGCAAGTGATGTAACATTTACAGTAAATGAAGATGGAAGTGTGACTAAAGTTAAAATGAAAGATGAAATCACAAAGGTAGATATTTCAAAAGTAGATGCAACAACTGGAAAAGAAATTGAAGGAGCTAAGCTTACATTAAAAGACAAGGAAACAGGTGAAGTAGTTGAATCGTGGATTTCTGGAAAAGAACCACATCGAATCGAAGGATTAACTGTTTCAAAAACTTATGTGCTTCATGAAGATTTAGCACCTGCAGGTTACAATGTTGCAAGTGATATTGAATTTACAATCTCTGATACAGGAGAAGTTCAAAAAGTGGTTATGAAAGATGAAGCAAAACCTGTTGTTGTAAAAACAGGTGATGATAGTAATATCAGTTTCTATGTTGCAATGGGAATGTTTGCTTTAGGTTTGATCGTATGTTTTTATGCAAAAAGAAAATATGGAGAAAAGAATGACAAATAATGTCTGTTCGTTTTTAGCTTCACTTCTTATTCTTTTTGGAGTTGCTGGTTTAAAAATATATATTCAAATCAGACATCTGAAACAGATTAGACAGAAAATGAAGGGGAGAAATTTCTCCCTTTTTTCATTTGATAGAAAGGAAGATAAAAAGTGAAAGAATTACAAATAAAAGAGATTTGCCAAGAAATAATCGATGAACAGACCAAATGTAATTATTCAGTTGAGTATATCCTTAAAAATAAGGATGATATCGTTCGTGCAGTTGCTGTGAATAAACATACAAAAAGCACTATCCAACTTGATATTGTTGATAGTCGAAATCATACACAAAATCTAGATCATTTTAATTTCAATCCAGATTTATTTTTGTTTACTGATCTAGAAAGAGGATATGAATTGGTTTATGCACCGTTGAATGTCCATTACGATATTTGGCGCTATGTTAAAGAAAATTATGAAACTCTTATTCACAAAAAAGGAATGAATCTTTATTTTGATTTTTGTAAGCGAAAAGATATTACAGAAAATACAATGTTCTTATTGAGTCTTAATAAAATAGATATTTCAAAATTCTATCAGGAAAAAAATGGTTCCTATGAAATCATTAAGGAAATACACATCAATGATGATTCGATTGTTATTGGATACAGTCCTACATCTCCATCTAAATTTGTTACTTGGGAAACAAATGGAAATAGAAAATATGGATTTTATACAGGACATTATTTTAATGATTATGAAGAAGCATATAAGGATATGGAGAAACGTTCAAAATATTTACTTGAGCAGAATCTGTGTAGAAAAAGGAACTTTTTAAGAAAAAATAAAACAAATCGAGAAAGGTAGGTGAGATGAATTGAATAAATTAGATACATTATATGAACTTCTTGAAAAATCATGTCATGATATTATTCAAAGTGAGGAAGCGTGGCTTTCGTTTTTAAGAACATCTGGTTATCTTTATAATTTCAATTTTACCAACCAACTATTGATCTATCAGCAAAGACCTGATGCAAAAGCCTGTACGGACTTTGAAACATGGAATAACAGGATGAACAGGTGGATCAAAAAAGGTTCAAAAGGTATAGCTCTTATAGATGATGATGGTCGATATACAAAAATAAGATATGTTTTTGATATTGCTGATACAAGGAGCCCACGTAATAGAGAACTTCATTTATGGAGTGTAAAAGAGTCCTTTCATAAACAATTGATTGATAGAATTGCAAAACAATTTGATATGACTTCAAATGATGAGGATTTAGGAAGTTTCATCAAAGAAATTGCAAAGGAACAGACAGGCTATTATGTGGATGATTATTTTAAAAGGTTGATGATATTAAAAGACGGTTCTTTGCTAGAAAGCTATGGGGAAAATGAACTAAAGAATCTTTATAGAAATCTTTTAGAAAATTCAGTTGCCTACAGTTTAATGAGCAGATGTGATATTGAAACAAAATTTTATTTCGAAGCGGATGATTTTATATCAATAGAACTTTTTAATACACCTGAAATGTTGGGAGTGATAGGTAATTCCTTTCAGGAAGAAAGTAATTCACTTTTAAATGTGATTTCTCATATTACAAAAGAATTGATAATTCAAAATCGCACATTTGAAAATAACAATCGTTTAGTAGATGATAAAATTGATAAAAATGAAGGGAGTGTTATCAATGGAACAAATCACATACTCAACAGTGGGAGATTATCAAATGCCCAATTTGACAGTAGACAAGGAGATACCTTTAGGAAAATACGCAATGATGAAGAAAAAGTATCTGAAGGAACAGCAGCCAGAAATTCTCTTTTCACTTCGAGTAAGGAATCAACTGAACTCTTACTTAATGAAAACAGAGAAGAAGGCAAACGAAATGATGGAAATGTTGATGAAGGAATTGCTAACGAAAAATCCAGCACCAAACAAGGAGATACATCAGATGGAATGGGTACAGCATATGAACAACCTTCAAAAAACAGCGGAAGAAATCATTCTGAAGGAAATAATCTACAATTAGATTTAGGAATTGAAGAAGTCGATAAGGAAAAGGGTGGCGATAATGTATTGCCACCCTTTGATTTAAGTGATTTACCTCAACTCTTAAGAGAAGATGTTTCATTGCAACATAGCAAAGAAGAAATTATTCAGTATTTTCATGAGCATACAGATGAAATTGAAAGGGCAAATTATTTAAAAGAAAGTTATGATGATACGCTTGTTCAAACATTCAGGTGTCCAGAACACTATGACTATAGTTATCTTGGCTATAAAAAAAGAAATGATGGACTGGACATATGGAGTGGTAACTACTTGAATCGGAAAAGCGAATCGTACTTGTCTTTTTTTCAACTTCAAAGTTATCTTGCAAAAATTATTGAAAAAGATGAATATCTTACATCACCTTATGAAAATGAATCAGGATTAAAAAGGGCATATGAAAACAAAATCATCAATGCGAATGTCTTTTATCATGTTTTTCAGTATAACGATGAACTTTTAGAATCTGCAGGAAGAATCATTGAGTTTTTTCAAACACATGACAGTGATGAAGAACGTTGTGAATATGTTCAGCATATATATCCTGACAGTATAAGAGAATGGAAAGTTGATGATGTCATTCTTGGATATGACAGATTAGATGATGGTCTGCATATTTATTTAGGAACTTTTGATAATCAAGTTGTTTCTTATGATTATTCATGGAATTTTGTTGCCAAAGAAATTGATGGCATGATATTATCTCGATATTTTGCACCAGATATACAGATTCCATCACTGGAGGAACAAAAAAATGCAGTATATGAGAATATTCAAAATTTTGAAAATGGAATCTATTTTTCACAACAGGAAATAGATAGAGTATTGACTCGTGGAAGTGGATTTGAAGAAGGCAAATACCGAATCAATCAAATGTTTTCAAAAAATACTACATTGAAAGAAAAGGTTCAGTTTCTAAAAAAAGAATATGGAGAGGGTGGAAGTTCTCCTGCAATAGGTTTTATAAATGTCAATTATGATGCTAAGGGAATGAGTTTAAGTCGTTATCGTGAGATTGGAAAAGATGAAATCAAAATCACTTTAAAATGGGATAAGGTTGCTAAAAGGATAGATGAACTTATTCAGCTTGACAGATATCTTAATAAAAAAGAAAAAGAATATTATCCAACATTCTTGCAAAATCAACTTCAACATCAACTCGAATATGAAAGGAAAAGTATTAATCAAAGTCTTATCCCTGAATCTTCTGATGATTTACAGAATGAAAATATTCCAAAAGAGTATCAATGGAACTTGGGAGACAGTGTATATGTTGGAGCAACGGAATACAAAATTATTGAAAGTGGTAATGAAATAACTTTACAGGATGAAAGCTTCCCATTGTTTTTAGAATATTATTCTAAAGATGATTTTCTCAAATTGTTAAAAGAAAACCCATTAAATGACCATTTGTTAAAACCAATAACACAGGAAGTTCAAGATATTAACATTGATAGTTCAAACCATACAATCATTAAGAGGTACCTTCCTGACCTTGAAGATCAAATTAAACGTTCTATGATTTATCCCGCATTACGTGATAGTGATACAACAGATGAAGAGGCAGAAGATTATATTCGAGAAGAATTGATTTCTATTATGCCTTCTTATGAAACGAAGGATCCTGATTTTTATAACAGATATCTTAATGATGATGAGTTTAGAAATTCGCTTGTTGATTATTTGATTGATAGAACTTATGAAGATTATTCAATATCTAATGATATTTTCAACAAAGAAAATAAAGAAAATAGACAGTTGTTTGAAAAAATGAAAAAAATAGTACCACGTATTATGAATGAAATCTCTGGTTTTTGTAACATGATAACTGCAAGTGACAATGATCCTTTGATGATTTTATATGATCATGATGAAAAAACAATAGACATGTTCCATTATTATGAGGTAAATGGTATAGAAGTAAGTGAGCCTTATATGACCTTTAAAGTTGATTTTTCAAAAGAACTGTTAGAGCCGATTTCATATAAAAATGACTCAATTGATATTGAAATTTCTTCTGATAATAAAAATAAAGACGCTTTATCAACCAAAGATGATTTAGAAAATTATGCAAATCAATGGCTTGATAAACTTTTAGAAAAAAATTATATAGTTGAATCCGAGCAAGTATTTAAGGATAGCATTAACAAAAGAGAAATTTATCATATAGATTATGATGGCTCTTTTATTGTTTATACTGACATGCCTTATTCTTTAGTAAAGGAGTTCGCAGATAATTATAATTATATTGTCTCAGATAAGATTCAAAAAGAAGATATTTTAATTAATCCTGTTCAATCTGAAAAGATAAATTATCAAATCATGGATAAAGATTTAGGTAAAAGAACTCCAAAAGAAAGATACAACGATAACGTAGCAGCAATCAGACTGCTTTTTTCTTTAGAAAAACAAGGAAGAAATGCAACAAAAGATGAACAGGATATTCTATCTCGTTATGTTGGCTGGGGAGGATTAGCAGATGCTTTTGATGAAAGTAAATCGAACTGGGCAAATGAATATCTTGAACTCAAATCATTGTTGAGTGAGGAAGAATATAAAAGTGCAAGAGAATCAACACTGACTTCTTTCTATACTTCACCTGTTGTTATTGAAAGTATCTATAAGGCATTGAACAATTTAGGATTTAGACATGGTAATATTTTAGAACCATCATGTGGTATTGGTAATTTCTTTGGTATGCTTCCAGATGAAATGAAGGGTTCAAAGATGTATGGTGTGGAGTTGGATTCGATCAGTGGTCGTATTGCAAAACAGCTTTATCAAAATTCAAATATTGCAATAGAAGGTTATGAGGAAACTAAGTTACCAGATAGTTTTTTCGATGTAGCTGTTGGAAATGTGCCATTTGGAAACTTTAAGGTCGTAGATAAAAAATATGATAGGCTGAATTTCAATATTCACGATTACTTTTTTGCAAAAACAATCGACAAGGTAAGACCAAATGGAATTATTGCATTTGTGACTTCACGTTATACAATGGATAAAAGAAACAGCAATGTAAGAAGATATATCAATGAAAGATGTGAACTTTTAGGTGCCATTCGTTTACCTAATGATGCTTTTGGTGATACAAAAGCGGTCAGTGATATTCTGTTTCTTCAAAAAAGAGAGCGTCCTGTTTTAAAAGATGATGATTGGGTTTCAACAGGGATAACAGAAGAAGGATATGTCATCAATCAATATTATATTGATCACCCTGAAATGATCTTAGGAACAATTGAAAAAACACATGCAATGTATGGTAGAGAGGATATAACGGTCGTAGGATATGATGAACCTCTCAATGAATCATTGGGAAAAGCTATCTATAATATCAAAGGTCATATAGATGAATTTGATATTGTGGAAGAAGATGAATATGAGATTGAAAGTATACCTGCCGACCCACAGGTAAGAAATTATTCTTATACTGTTATAGGTGATAAGGTCTATTACAGAGAAAATTCTTTAATGAATAAAGTTGATGTTGGTGATACAACATTTAAAAGAATAAAAGGCATGATTAGAATACGTGATACTGTCAGAGATTTGATTACCTATCAAAGTGAAGATTATCCAGAGGAAATGATTGCTAAAAAGCAAAGAGAATTGAATGATTACTATGATGTTTTTACTCAAGCATATGGTTTGCTCAACAGTCGAGGTAATACCATTGCATTTAGAGAAGACAGTTCGTTCTATCTTTTATGTTCTTTAGAAAATTTAAACGAAGATGGAACTTTAAAATCTAAAGCAGCCATGTTTACTCAAAGAACGATTCGTAAAAAGAAAGAGTTTAACAATGTTGCTACAGCTAATGAGGCATTGATGGTGTCTTTAAGTGAAAAAGCAAAAGTCGACATTAATTATATGAGTGAATTGACGGGCATAAGTAATGAAAAAATCAAAGAAGATTTAGATGGTATCATATTTAAAGTCCCTAGTGTTTTAAATGAAGAACAGGAAAAATATGTAACAGCTGATGAATACCTTAGTGGAAATATCAGAGAAAAATTAGAAGTAGCCAAAATGTCAGCAGCAATTGATCCAAAGTATCAAAAGAATGTGGAGGCTTTAGAAAAGGCAATGCCTAAAGAACTTACAGCCAGTGAAATTGAGGTCAGACTTGGGGCAACTTGGATTCCAGTAGAAATCTATCAGCAGTTTCTTTATGAATTGCTTGATACACCTAGCTGGGTAAGAAACTATACGAAGCTTTCTTATTCTTCTTATAATGCTAATTGGAATATCAGTGCAAAGAATATGGATAAAGAAAGCGTAAAAGCTGATAAGACTTATGGAACTTCAAGAGCAAACGCATATAGATTGATGGAAGATTGTCTTAATTTGAAACAGACAAAAATATTTGATTATGAATATGATGATGACGGTAATAAACAAGCAATTCTTAATAAAAAGGAAACGATGATTGCTCAACAAAAACAGGATACAATCAAAGAAAGCTTTAATAATTGGATTTGGAAAGATCCTCAAAGACGTGAAGAATTAACACAGATTTACAATCGATTATTCAATAGCATAAGACCCCGTGAATATAATGGTGATCATTTAGAGTTTCCGGGAATGAATCCTGAAATTACTTTACGAAAACATCAGAAAGACGCCATAGCACATATCCTTTATGGTCAAAATGTTCTTCTTGCTCACGTAGTGGGGGCAGGGAAGACTTTTGAAATGACGGCAGCATGTATGGAATTAAAAAGATTAGGTTTAGCACAAAAGCCAATGTTTGTTGTTCCCAACCATTTAGTTGAGCAATGGGGAGCAGAATTTTTGCAACTCTATCCAAGTGCCAACATTCTAGTTGCAACAAAAAGAGATTTTGAAAAGAAAAATAGAAAAAAGCTGTTTTCTAAAATGGCAACTGGTGAATTTGATGCTATCATCATAGGACATTCACAATTTGAAAAAATACCCATGTCAATTGAAAGGCAGAAGATGAATATTGAAAATGAAATTGAAGAAATTACAAATGGAATAAGTTCTTTAAAAGCAAACAATGGAGAAAGATTTACAATCAAACAGTTAGAAAGAACCAAGAAAGGGTTAAAAGCAAAACTCGAAAAACTGAATAAGAATGATAGAAAAGACGATCTAATTACTTTTGAAGAAATAGGAGTGGATCGTCTTTTTGTTGATGAAGCACATTTTTATAAAAATCTTTTTCTATTTACAAAGATGAATAATGTATCAGGACTTTCTACAACAGATGCACAAAAATCCTCAGATCTTTATTTGAAGTGTAGGTACTTGGATGAAATTACAGGAGGAAAAGGGGTTGTTTTCGCAACAGGAACACCTATTTCCAACTCGATGACGGAAATGTATACGATGCAGCGTTATTTGCAGTATTCTACTCTAGTTAAGCATAATCTTCAGCATTTTGATTGTTGGGCTTCTACTTTTGGAGAAACAAGCACGAGTATCGAACTTGCCCCTGAAGGTTCTGGATATAGGATGAAGACTCGTTTTTCTAAATTCTTCAATCTTCCTGAATTAATTAATATGTTCAAGGAAGTAGCGGATATTAAGACTGCTGATATGTTGAATCTTCCTGTTCCTAATGCTCATTACCAAAATGTGGCAGTTAAACCTTCGGATATTCAAAAAGAACTTGTTGAAAGCTTAGGTGAACGTGCTCAAAAAATTAGAGATGGAACAGTTGATCCTCATGAGGATAATATGCTTAAAATTACGAACGATGGAAGAAAATTGGCACTTGATCAAAGGCTTATCAATGAACTTTTACCAGAAAATAAAAATAGCAAGGTCAATGCCTGTATTAAAAACATATTGAAGATATATCATGAAACAGTGGAAGAAAAAAGTACACAGCTTGTCTTTTGTGATATGTCTACTCCTCGTAATGATGCATTCAATGTCTACGATGAAATTAGGAATAAACTATTAGAAGAAGGAATTCCTGAAAGTGAAATTGCATATATCCATAATGCAAAAACAGATGTTAAAAAGAAAGAACTCTTTTCTAAGGTTCGAGAAGGTAAAGTGAGAATTTTGATTGGTTCGACAGGTAAAATGGGAGCTGGAACAAATGTACAAGAACGCTTGATAGCAATACATGATCTGGATTGTCCTTGGCGACCTTCGGACTTGGAGCAACGTGCAGGAAGAATCGTAAGACAAGGAAATAGAAATAAGGATGTTTATATTTATCGTTATGTAACAGAAGGTACATTTGATGCTTATCTATATCAGTTGGTTGAAAATAAACAAAAATTCATAGGGCAAATTATGACAAGCAAATCTCCTGTAAGAAGTGCAGA
The DNA here is from genome assembly GCF_003024685.1 of Faecalibacillus intestinalis. Taxonomy (GTDB): domain Bacteria; phylum Bacillota_I; class Bacilli_A; order Erysipelotrichales; family Coprobacillaceae; genus Faecalibacillus; species Faecalibacillus intestinalis. The sequence goes on from NZ_PYLQ01000019.1 coordinate 10,136, forward strand.
AGATATAGATGAGGCTTCACTTTCTTATGCAGAGATCAAGGCACTAGCGAGTGGAAATCCCAAAGTGAAAGAAAAGATGGAGCTTGATACAAAAGTATCCAAACTAAAGCTTTCCAAAGCAAACTATCTCTCTCAAAAATATGATTTAGAAGATAGAATTATTAAATATTATCCACAAAAGATTAAATCCATTAAGACAAGGATTGAAGGGTTAGAAAATGATATAAAAGATTTGAAACCTCAAAAAGAGTTTCAGCAAATAAAAATCAAGGATATGTTGATAGTGGATAAAAAACAGGCGGGAAATGCAATACTTCTTGCCTGTAAGGAATATGATGGTCAGGATAAAAAACATATTGGGGAGTACAGAGGATTTGATTTATACATTCAGTTCAACAGTTTAAGTCAATATTACATCATGTCTTTAAAGAAAGAACTTTATTATCCTGTTGAATTAGGAAATGATGTTTATGGGAATCTTACAAGAATTGATAATGCTATTGAAAATATTCCAAAAAGTTTAAAAGTGGAAAAGGAACTTCTTCAAAATACATTGCAACAGTTGCATAATGCTGAACTTGAAGTAAAAAAGCCATTTGAAAAAGAAGATGAATTGAATAATGCCTTAAAGAAACTGTCCAAAATCAATAAAGAACTTGATTTAGATAAGAAAGAAAATATTCCAGATACTTCTGTTCAAAAAAACGATACAGGTGTTGATCGTAAATCAAAAGTAAATAGGATGCGATAAGTATGTCAAATAAGTTTTACACAGATGAGGAGGCACAAGAATTACAAAAGTTGGATGTATTTACTTATCTGTATAATTATGAACCAAGTGAACTTGTTAAATCTGGAAAAAAAGAATACCGAACGGCAACGCATTCCTCTTTGGTTATCTCTAATGGAAAGTGGATATGGTTTTCTCAAGGAAAAGGTGGGGTAAGTGCAATCAGTTATTTAATGGATGTTAAAGGTATGAACTATTATGAGGCTGTAAAATATGTTGATAAATGTATAAGAGATAGTCCTCCTGTTTATCATGTAAACAAATGTTCAAAAACGAACAATGGTATTTTCAAATTGCCACCCGTTTCAAAAGATAATAAAAAAATGATGTACTATCTAAAAAATAAAAGAAAAATTGATAAAGAAGTTATTCAATTTTATTATCAAAAGGGAATGATCTATGAGTGTAGTTATGATCACTCTGTTGTCTTTGTAGGATATGATGAAAAAGGAATAGAACGTTATGCTTCAAAAAGAGCAACAGATGGTGATTGGAAGATAGACGTATTTAACAGTAATAAGGAATACAGTTTTCAATTGGTGAATAAAGAAAGTGATGTTTTAAATATCTTTGAAAGTGCAATTGACCTTATGTCTTTTCAAACTTTAGAGAAGTTGCATAAAAGAAATTGGAAGAAGAACAATTATCTTTCTTTATCAGGAGTAACAGCAATAGGCAATTCTATTGAGGAAAGTGAATTGCCTATTGCCTTAGGTAAATTTTTAGAAATCAATCCTCAAATTAAAGTTTTAAATCTATATTTGGATAATGATAAGGCAGGAAAAAACAGTATTGCAAAGATCAATTATCTTTTAGGTAAAAGTTATCAAATCTATGATAAAGGACCTAAAAAAATGAAAGATGTCAATGAAGTTCTAATAAGAAAATTTAAGCAAAAAGAAGAATATAGTAGATAGGAAGGTCATGGATCAAATTCGTGACCTTTTATTATACAAGGAGAAAATGATGAAAGAATATGTTGTTGAAATTACAGAAGTATTACAGCATCAAGAAACAGTAAAGGCTCATTTCAAAAATGAGGCAATTAATGTTGTAAGAGAAAAGTATAAAAATGAAGATGTAATACTTAATGATGAAAATATAACGGATTTAAGATTTGATGTTCTTGAAGTCAAGAAAAAACTTTTTGACAGGGAAAGATAGTTTTCCAGCAGGATAATAAATTCATTAAATAGAAGTATTATCCTGTTGATGACTTTTGTAGCAAGCAAGGACTTTTGTACCCAAAGTCAGCTTGTTAGGGACAATCCCTAAGACCCTGCAGGAAATGGAGTAGATAAAATTGAACAAGATCAAAAGAAATAAAGAGATAAAAGTAAGATTGTCTTTGATTGAATTAGAAAATTTAAATAAATGTGTTAAGAAAACAGGACTGTCAAGAGAAGAATATATTCGTACATTGATAAGTGGATATGTTCCAGCACCAAGAATCAGTGATGATGTTAAAGAAATTATTAAGCAGTTAAGAATGATAGGTAATAACTTAAATCAGATTGCAGTTATTGGTTATAAAACTGGAACAATTGATATTTTAAAATATAAGAGAAACTGTTCAGAACTTGAAAAAAATGTTCAATTAATATTAAACAATGTTACTGAACCTACAAGGATGGAAAAGTAAAATGGCTACAACAAGTATATGGGCAGTTAAGGATAATTTGGACAGGGTTTTAAATTATGCTTCCAATCCTCTTAAGACAAAAGAAACGGATAGTGGTTATGAATATAAAGGACTTGAGAATGTTATTGATTATGCTGTCAATGATGATAAAACTGAAAGACAACTTTATGTCAGTGGTTTAAATTGTCATCCCTCAACTGTTCTTCAGCAAATGGAACAGACAAAAAGGAATGCACACAAGGAGGATGGTGTTCTAGCATTTCATGCGTATCAGTCTTTTCTACCAGGGGAGGTTACAGCTGAAACAGCACATCAAATTGGATTAGAACTTGCCCATCAGATGTGGGGAGATGATTTTGAGGTATTGGTCTGCACACATACAGATAAGAAACATTTTCATAATCACTTTGTTATAAATTCTGTTTCATGGACAACGTACAAAAGATTTTTAAATAAGCATTCTGACTATGACAAAATGAGAAGATTGTCGGATGCACTTTGTGAAAAGTATAGACTCAATGTAATTACAGATTCTAAAAAGGGAGTGCACTATTCTGAATGGCAGGCTAAAAAACAGAAAAAGCCTACACGAAGAACGCTTATAGAAGATGATCTTGAACGTGCTATTGCATCATCAAGAACATTCACACAGTTTTTACAATATCTCAAGTCTATTGGATATGATGTGAAAACAAATGTAAAACATATTGCAGTCAAACCACCCGGAGCACCTCGTTTTTTTAGACTTTATAAAGTAAGAGATGATGGAACATACAGTGAAGAAAATATCAAGAAAAGAATCATTGAACAGGATCTGTATTTTGAAAAAAGAACACGAATCAAAAGTAAATATCAATATCATGGAAATATCAAAAAGGCAAAAAAGATAAAAGGAATAAAGGCATTGTATTTCCATTATATGTATCGAATGGGAATTATCCCTAAAAATGTACCTTCTAGAAGAAAGGTACATTTTATTTTTAAGGAGGATCTTAGATATATGGACAGGATTACTGAAGAAACAACTTTTCTATGCAAAAAGAAAATCAATACGATCGAGGATTTGGAAAATTATGAAAGTGAAATAAGCAACAAAATTGAAAAGTTAGTTAAGGAAAGAAGATGCCTTTATAACAAGGTCAAAAGATGCCGAAATCTTGAAAGAAAAGAAATGATTCAAAAAGATATCGAAACAATTTCAAAAGAAATAAAGGATTATCGAAAGGAGGTGAAATTATGTGAAGGTATCAAACAACGTTCCTTAAAGATTAAAGATAAATTGCAAATAGTTAAGGAACAAGAAAATAAAGTACAAGAAAGAAGTTCAAAAGAACGAAAAAGAAATTATTAAGGAAGGAGGAACTTTATGAATGCTGGCGGAGAAACAGCAGATCAAGCAGTGAGGATGACACTTCAGGGAATAGAAATGGCAGCTAATGTAGCTTTAAAGGCAGGTGGAATGGCTTCTAAATCTTTAGCAGTAACGCTTTATGCAATTTTAACAGATAAGAAAAAGGTTAAAGGAAAAACAAGACTAGCTAATATGTTGAAATCTGGAAAGGAACTTAAAGTGTTTGCTGTACATCATTCAGATTTGAAAAAGTTTTGTGAAGAAGCAAAACGTTATGGTGTTCTTTATTCTGTATTAAAAGAAAGAAATAATACGGATGGAATATGCGATATTATGGTACGAGCTGAAGATGCAGCAAAAATCAGCAGGATCGTAGATAAATATGAACTTGCAACTATTGATACTGAAGCAATGAGAAAAGCAGCGCTTGCAAAACAGCCTGATGAATTCAAAGATGTCAAACCATTAACTGAAAAAGAACATGATGAGTTGGTATCTTCTTTATTGAATTCAATGAAAGAAGAACAAAACCCGTCTATGGCTCGAACGAAAACGAGGGGCGAAAATCAGTTCGAGCATATCTCAATGGAGGAAGGTATCAATAAAAGACCATCAGTAAAAAAAGAACTAGATGAGATAAAAAATAGAAATAAAAAGGCTAAACCTAAACAAACAGTTAGACAAAGAAATAGGGTACGTCATAAACAGCCTCAACGTAAGAAAAAGATAAAAAGAAAGGTAAGATAAAATATGAGTGATATATATAATTTATTAAACAATGCAGCTAATGAGAAAGTTGAAGAAAAACCTAGAATTCCTCCAGAGGAATATGCCAAACAAAAACAACAAAAAAGACAGAATCTTTATGATATGGCTGAGAAGCAAACACATGAAGTTGTTTCTTCTCCACAAAATTATCTGAACTATTTAGAAATGCAATCAAAATTTGGTTATACTGTTACCAATACACTCTTGGTCATGGCACAATGTCCACAGGCAACACTGTTAAAAGATAACAATCGTTGGGTAGAAGAAAAAAAGTATGTAAAAAAAGGAGTAAAAGGAATTGGAATATTAGAGCCTAAAGGTGAGTATCAAGGAAATGATGGCGTGATAAGAACCAACTATGATGTTAAATATGTTTTTGATATTTCTCAATTAAACAGACCATACAGAATGAAAAAACAAAATTTGTCTGTTAGAAAAATCATCAGCGGTTTAGTTTATCAATCACCTGTTAAAATGCAAATGGTTGACAATACTGAAAATGGTTCGCTAGTACAATACTCTCCAGATAATCAAATGATCTACTATGCAGACGGGATGAGTCCGACAGATTTAATGGAGGGTTTAGCAAGAGAATATTGCTATGTAGAATTTGAAAGCCAATATGGAAATGTTGACAGAACAGAGGATGCCTTTATGGTAAAAAGTGCTGCCTATATTCTTTGTAAAAAATTGAACATTCCAGTTTCAAACGTTGATTTCGCAAATGAAGTAAAAAATTATTTTGAAGGAATGGATTCTCGAGATACCAAAGAAGAATTAAGCAATATTAAAAGTATTGCAGATGAAGTGAGCAATCGAGCTGAAAGAGGAATCTATAGATTGCAACAGGAAAGAGATAATGCAAACAGAGGAGAAGAACGTTAATGGGGTTATTTAAGAATAAAGAGCCAACGGTTTTGATTAGAGTAACGGACTTTGAAAGAAGAATAATTATTACTGCTTTGAGAAATTTAAGAGACAAGCAAATAAAAGAAAATAAGGATTATGATTATATTGAATCGATTATGGACAAGGCAGCAATAGCTGATATATCCAAATCAAAAAAATCATATGAGGAAAGATAAACAGGTTGAACTTGTTTTTTATTTTGTAGGAGCAGTATTTATAGCGTGGCTTTCAGTTCTTGTTGCTCCTTGCATCCATGAGGGACTATTTGATGCAATCATTTACTTAAATGAAGCAATGAATAGCCCTTTTTCTTTTGAATTATGTCAGGATACTCTTAAATGTATCTTGATATCTGAGTCAATCTATTCTTTTTCATACTTGGCTTATTACTATAACAGGAAGAATTACAGAAGAAATGAGGAGTATGGTTCGGCAAAATGGGCGAATAATAAAGCTGTCAATAAAAAATATACTGAAAAGGATTACTCTTCCAATAAGATACTTTCGCAGAATGTTCGTATTGGTTTAGATGGCAGACGACATAGAAGAAACCTAAATACTTTAGTTATTGGTGGAAGTGGAGCAGGGAAAACTCGCTTTTTTGGTAAGCCTAATTTGATGCAATGCAATACATCTTTTGTGGTTCTTGATCCAAAAGGTGAACAACTCAGAGATGTAGGAAATCTTTTAGAAAAAGAAGGATATGTTATCAAAGTTGTTGATCTTATCAATATGAACAGATCACATTGTTATAATCCATTTCGCTATATCAAGGATGATAAGGATGTTTTAAAGCTTATAACCAATCTTATAAGAAATACTACACCTAAAGGTAGTCAGACAAATGATCCCTTTTGGGAAAAATCGGAAACGGCTTTATTAGAAGCTCTTTGTCTTTACCTTTTACATGAAGCACCAGAAGAAGAACAAAATTTCACGATGGTGATGGAAATGATTGCAGCTGCTGAAGTAAAAGAAGATGATGAAGAATATCAAAGTCCGCTAGATGAATTGTTTGAAAGATTGGAAATAAGAAATCCAAATTCATTAGCTCTCAAGCAATATAAGATTTATAAACAGGCGGCAGGGAAAACTGCTAAATCGATTCTTATTTCTGTAGGTGTGCGTTTATCAGCTTTTAACTTGGAAAGTATTGCTAGTTTAACTGCAACAGATGAGTTGGAACTTGATTTGGTGGGAGAAAGAAAAACAGCAATCTTTGCGGTTATTCCAGATAATGATTCAACATTCAACTTTCTTATCGGTATGCTTTATACGCAGCTTTTTCAAATGTTGTATTATCAAGCGGATATTGTTCACGGTGGTGCTTTACCAGTACCCGTACATTTTCTTATGGACGAATTTGCGAATGTTGCTTTACCAGATGAATTTGATAAATTACTTTCCACAATGAGATCACGACTTATTTTTGTTTCAATCATTATACAGAATCTTGCTCAAATCAAAGGACTTTATAAAGACAGTTGGGAAAGTATCGTAGGAAATTGTGATACATTATACTATTTGGGTGGAAATGAACAGAGTACACACAAATTCATGTCAGAATATTTGGGAAAAGAGACACTTGATACAAATACTTACGGTAAATCAAGTGGGAGGTCAGGGAATTATTCAACAAACTATCAACAGGCTGGAAGAGAATTACTTACACCAGATGAGGTTAGATTATTAGATAATGATTATGGATTGCTTTTTATTAGAGGAGAACGACCTGTATTTGATAAGAAGTATGATATTTTGAAACATCCAAGAATAAATGAAACTACGGATGGAAATGCAAAACCATATCTGCATGGTAAAATCAAATATTCAATTGATGACTGGCAAAATATTTTATTGAGCGATAGAGAATATGAATTATTAAGTGATGAAGATATGGACAACTATTTTAAACAATTAAATAGTAAATAGGAAAGCAGCTTTAGAAATAGAGCTGTTTTCATTTTGAAGGGAGAAAAACAAATGAGAAAATATTTAAAAAAATACAAAAAAACAATGAAGATATTTTTTGTTTATGCACTCAATATCTTTTTAATGAATTTCAAGGTAATTCAAGTTTATGCAGATGGAGATCCATTAACAGTTGTTAATAATCTTTCAACTTTTGTTTTTAGTTTAATTAGAGCAATTGGAATGATCATTTTAGGATTTGGAATTGTACAGTTAGGATTAAGTTTAAAAAGTCATGATCCATCTCAAAGAGCAAATGGATTTTTAACTGTAGCAGGTGGTATCGTCATTACCTTTGCAAAAGAAATTTTAAATACAATTACAGGATAGTGATTTTAAATGGGTAAGGCAGGTGATAGATATTGGGTAGTATTATTGATAACTTAACAAACGCAATCAATACATGGAATGAGAAACTCGCAGAAATATGGTTGTTACTAACACAGACACCTCAAAACTTTAAAGGCGGAAATATTTGGAATGTGATTGTGAAGATACATGGAGGTTTGCAAGCCATTGGACTTGCCCTTCTCGTTCTTTTCTTTGCGATAGGAATGGTAAAGACATGCAGTAATCTAAACGAGATAAAGCGACCTGAGCAGGCAATTCGTTTGTTTTTAAGGTTTGCAATTGCAAGAGGTCTAGTTGTTTATGGAATGGAATTAATGACAAAATTATTTGAAATAGTGCAAGGCGTAACCTCTCAAATTATGACAACAGTAGGTGTTGGAACAGCAACATCTACTACTATTCCTCAAGAAATCATAGATGCAGTAGAGGATTGTGGTTTTTTGGAAAGTATACCTGTTTGGGCGGTAACACTTTTAGGTGGCATTTTCATTACGATTTTGTCCTTTGTCCTCATACTTACTGTTTATGGTCGTTTCTTTAAATTGTATATGTATACGGCCATTTCTCCTGTGCCACTTTCTACTGCTGCAGGAGAAAGTACACAGTCAGTAGCGATAACATTTATTAAGTCTTATGTGGGTGTATGTCTAGAAGGAGCAATTATAGTTTTAGCCTGTATTATTTTTTCACAATTTGCGGGGTCCCCACCAGTTGTAGACAGTGAAGTGAGTGCGATTTCCATGTTGTGGAGCTACATTGGAGAGCTTATTTTCAATATGCTGATTTTAGTTGGTACGGTAAAAATGTCAGATCGAATAGTTAAAGAAATGATGGGATTGTAATACTTTAATCTAAAATGTTGAATATATAGTATTATAAGGGTATAATATTACTAGAATATTACTATATTGGAGGTGCTTATTATGAATATTCGTCCATCTGCAGCAATTAGACAAAATTATAATGAAATTGCAGACCTTTGTAGGACAAGTCAAGAACCTGTATATCTCACAAGAAACGGTGAAGGTGATTTAGTTGTTATGGATATGGAGACATTTAGTCGTAGGGAAAAAATGTTAGATTTACGTGAACAACTTCTTTCTGTAGAAGAAGATAGAATGGCAGGAAATAAAGGGTATACAATTGATGAATTAGATAAATACCTTGATGATATTATTTCAGGAGTATAGAAAATGGAATATGAGAAATATAAAGTAATTATTTCAGAAAAGGCAAAAAATATGCTTGCATCAAATATTGCTTTTATTGCTAAGGTAAGTGCTGATGCAGCAACAAAACAAAAAAAAGCGGTTATTGATGGTATACGATCATTAGAGCAAATGCCCAAACGCTATCCTTTTTTTAACGAAGAATATATACCACCAAACAAATATAGAAAAATGTTTATAAAAAAATGGTATTTGATTTTATATCAAATTCAAGAAGATGTTGTATATGTTGATTATATACTTGATTATAGAAAAGATTATCAATGGTTAGATAAGTAAAGAGTTAATGGCAAGAGAAATTTCCTCTTGCTTTTTATTTGTGAAAAAAGAGGAAGGAGTAATATGGAAGTAAAAATTAATAAAGAGATAAGAGAATATACAGAAGGCATTTTCTTAGGATTATCCCTAAGACAATGCTTTTTTTCTTTTTTAGCGTGTGTAATGGCAGTTATATTTTATTTTTTATTCATTGATCATTTAGGAATGGAGATAACAAGTTGGTTGTGTATGATTTCAGCTGCACCATTTGCAGCACTTGGATTTATTAGATTTCAAGGAATGAATGCTGAACAGATTGTTATATGTGCGATACGCTCACTATTGATTAAACAGCATAATTTGATATTTAAACCACAAAATTTATATTACGAATATTTAAAAGAATTTTTAGAAATTAAAAGAAAGGAGTCTATTGATCCATATGATAAAAAGTTACGAAAGATTGAAAAAGCAAAACAAAGAAAAAATAAGTGTTCCCAAAAGTGCACAGGATCTAATTGATATTGATACCATCTATAAAGATGGTATTTTTTGTTCTAAGAACAAGTATTCTAAAACATATAGGTTTAAGGATATTAATTATTCAATTGCTTCAAAGGATGAAAAGGTTGGATTATTTTTGAATTATAGTGAATTGCTTAATTCATTAGACAGTTCAACAATGACAAAGATTACAATCAATAATAGAAAAATTAATATAAAAGAATTTAAAGAAAAGATTTTAATTCCATTAAGAAATGATCATCTTGATAAATATCGAAAAGAATACAATGATATGTTATTAGAGAAAGTATCTGGAGCAGATGGAATTATTCAAGAAAAGTATATAACAATAACTGCCTTTAAAAAGAATGTAGAAGAAGCAAGAAATTTCTTTTCAAGGGTAACTGTGGAATTATCATCTCATTTTTCTAAATTGGGTTCTCAATTAGAAGAACTTGATGCTATTGAAAGATTAAAAATTCTTCATGATTTTTATAGAAATGGACATGAAGAACAGTTTTCATTTGATATGGATGTTTCAATGAGAAAGGGACATCATTTTAAAGATGCTATCTGTCCACAAATGCCAAAGTTTCATGATAAATATTTTCAATTAGGAGATAAGTATGGAAGAGTTATGTATTTAAGTGAGTATGCAAGATATGTAAAAGACAGTTTTATTTCAGAACTTTGTTCATTAAATAAAAATCTTATGTATTCAATGGATATTATTACAGTTCCAACAGACGAGGCAGTAAAAGAAGTTGAAAGAAAATGGCTCGGTGTTGAAACTAATATCACAAATTGGCAAAGAAGACAGAATGCTAATAACAATTTCAGTGCTGTAATTCCTTATGATATGGAACTTCAAAGAAAAGAGAGCAAAGAATTTTTAGATGATTTAACAGTAAGGGATCAACGTATGATGTTGGGCTGTATGACAATCGTTCATTTAGCTGATAGTCTAGAAGAACTTGATAATGATACAGAAACACTTATGGCGATTGCAAGAAAGTATATGTGTGAATTGGATATATTGTTTTTTGCAAGCAGACAGCTAGATGGTCTATCAAGTGTTTTACCAATTGGAACAAATAAGCTAAATATTGTAAGAACATTACTTACAGAAAGCATGGCTGTTTTTATACCGTTTAGAGCACAGGAAGTTGTTGATGATGGAGGCATTTGGTTTGGACAAAATGCTATTACAAATAATTTAATTATGTGCAATAAAGAAAAATTGATGAATCCTAATGCCTTTCAGTTAGGAGTACCTGGTTCTGGAAAATCCTTTTTAACAAAGGAACAAATCGTATTTTTAGCTCTTGCAACTCAAGATGATATTATTATCTGTGATCCAGAAGCAGAGTATTCACTTTTAGTTAAAGAGTTGGGAGGAGAAGTTATAACGATTGCAGCAGGAAGTGAAAATCATATTAATGCAATGGATATGCTGGAAGGTTATGGTGATAGTGGTAATCCAGTTGGAGATAAGTCACAATTTATCATGTCTTTATTTGAACAGTTGGATAGAGATGGAATTAAACCAGTAGACAGGTCAATTATTGATAGATGTGTAACTTTGGTATTTCAGGATTATTATCGAACAAGAAAAATGCCTACACTTGTTACGTTGAGAGAGAAACTGTTAGAACAACCTGAAATAGAAGCAAGAAGTTTGGCTTTGAAACTTGAACTGTTTACAGATGGATCATTGGATGCATTTGCACACCAAACAAATGTAAATACTTCAAGCAGAATTGTATCGTATGATATTTTTAAGCTTGGAAAACAATTAAAGACAATGGGGCTATTAGTAATCACAGACGCAATGATTAACCGTGTTAATGAAAATTGGCGAAAAGGTAAAAGGACACACATCATTCTTGATGAATTTCATGTGGTTTTTGAAAATGAAGAGAGTGCTTCTTTCTTTAATTCGGCATGGAGACAATTTAGAAAAAGAGATGGCTATCCTATTGGAATTACACAAAATGTTGAATATCTGTTAGATAGTGTTCAGGCAAGTACGATGCTTTCTAACAGTGAGTTTGTTGTTATGTTAAATCAATCATATCAAGATAGAGAAAAGCTTGCGAAATTACTGAATATCTCTGATGAGCAGTTAAGTTATATAACTAATGCACAATCAGGGTGTGGACTTATTAAGTATGGTGGAAACATCGTACCTTTTATAAATAGATTTCCAAAAAATACATTGTTATATAAATTGATGTCAACAAAACCATCAGAAAAAAATAAATAATATTAAATATAAGCGAAAGGATATGAATACATATCTTTTCGCATTTCATGAAGGGAGAAACCATTATGGATAAACAATTGCCAGCAATATACAATGATCCTTACATTAGTGAATATTTTAAAATACTTTATAAGGAACATAAAGAAAATAAAATAAATGAAACTAAAGAATTACTCGATTATATTTCAAATATGGAAAAGAAAATAGATTATATGACAAGTGAAGTTTTAGAATTAAAGAATACAATAGAACAATTACAAAATCCAACTATTCGAGAAACTATGAAAAGTATAACTGAAGATATAAAAAAGACAGTAGATAATGGAAAGAAACAATTAAGTGATATAAAATCAAATATTTTATCTTCAGTAAAAGAATATGTGAATCAGTTTAAACAACATGGTAAACAGGCAGTTATCAAAACGATTGAAATTTCACATTTTAAAGTGGCTCTTAGAAAATTCCATAGATCACTTTTTAAATGTGTTAATAAAACACATCTACTTATAAATAAATGTGATGCTGTTACTAACGAATTAAGAAATACAAAGATGAATTTTAAAAATATCGGAGCAATTATTATGGGGAAGCCACCAGTTAATAAAAGACCAGAAGTGAATAAAATGAATTTTATTCAAAAAACATCACGTTCAATGCTGTCTAATTTAGAAAAAATGATTGCAAAAACTTCAAAGATGATTCATCAAGTGGATAATATAGATAAAAAGTCTGTAAAAAGTGAAATAAAATATTTAGAAAGCAAGACGGCAGAAAAATCAATAAAAAATAAAATGAAAGAAAAAATAAGATAGTGAGGGGAATATAATGAAGTATTTTAACAATGAACATAAAAAAGCATATCATTTAGCTATAGAAAAAAGTGGAATTAATGATGTTTATCATCAATCGCTATTTTATACATTAACCATTGATAAAGATTGCAGAGAGCATATTAATGATCTTTATGATTTTAATAGAAATAGTATTAAACTGTCAGGACTAGACAAATCATGGCATACTTCAGGATCAATTAATACAACGCTGATGGGTTTCAATTTGTTCAATGGTTATGTAGATGAAAAAAATGCAAAAGTTTCAACACCTTATGAACTGTTTTCATGTGAATACAGTTCTTTTTTTATGGAGTCAATAAAATTAAGATATCCTGAATATTATAAATCTAGAAAAGATAAGAGTTTTGATAACTGTTTATGATAAAGAATATTAAGACAAAAGAAACAATTAAGGATATTAAGACTCTTGATAAGAAAAAGATGCTAGATTCTTTTAATAAAAAGCAAAGTATTAATACAAAAAATAATGTACAGGATAAAAAGGAAAATAAGGAGTCAAATTATGCAATAAATAAAATCAAAGGTACAAGTGAAAAAACACTTGTTAGTGCTAGAATAAAAATAAAGAAATATCGAAACCAAAAAAGAAAAAATGAAAAGCTTATAAAAGAATACAGTACAAAAAAGGGTAATATCAAATTAAAAAACATAAAATTATCAACAGCTAAGAATAAAATTAATTCCAGAACAAGTGGTAATTTATCGAACACAATTAATCAAACTTTGTCGAATCAGACAATAAGTCAATCAAGAATGTTGAACAAATATAGAAAATCATTAAATAAGTTCAATGGAACAACCACGATGAAATATTCAGGTAATAAAATTATAGATTTTATAAAAAAGCTGATAAGTTTTGTAAAAAAGCCAATAGCAATCATGAATCATTTGATTTCTTATGGAACAGGAATGATTATTCTAATAGTGATTGTTTTATTTATTGGAGTATTTTCTGCTTTGTCAGATGATTCTAGTGTAAATACGTCTGTAGAAGGACTTAATTCAGAAGTAATAGCTTATACACCAGTGATTGAAAAATATGCGTTGGAAAGTGGGATTGGTGATTATGTTTCTTTGATACAGGCAGTAATGATGCAAGAAAGCGGAGGAAAGGGAAATGACCCTATGCAATCATCAGAATGTGGATTTAATGAAAAATATCCAAGGGTGCATAATGGAATAACAGATGCTGATTATTCCATTAAGGTAGGAATACAACATTTAGCTAGTTGCTTAAATGATGCAAAAGTAGCTTCAAGTGGAGATACCGAGCATATATCATTAGCCCTTCAAGGGTATAATTATGGAAACGGATATATAAGTTGGGCAAATGAACATTTTGGAGGATATACTAGAGCAAATGCAAAGGTATTTTCTGATGAAATGAAGGCAAAATTAAAAACAAATGTTTATGGTGATCCTGATTATGTTGCACATGTTTTAAGGTATTATCATATTGGAAATAACAATATAGTAGAAGTTGCAAAGTCACAAGTTGGAACAACAAGCGGAAGTAAATATTGGACATGGTATGGATTTAATAAAAAAGTAAATTGGTGTGCCATTTTTGTATCATGGTGTGCAAATGAAAGTGGAATGTTAGATGATAGCTCAGTACCAAAGTTTTCTCTATGTACAGATGGAGAAAATTGGTATAAGAAAAATAACAGATGGAAAGATAAATCTTATGTACCAATGACAGGAAATATCATATTTTTTGATTGGCAACGGGATGGGCATACAGATCATGTAGGTATTGTTGAAAAAGTTGAAAATGGAAAAGTATTCACTATAGAAGGTAATAGCAAAGATGAGGTAAAAGAAAAAAATTATAATTTAAATAGTAAATCTATTTATGGGTATGGAGTTTAAGAAATAATAGCCTGTTATAAATTTATTATTGTCATATTTTATCGTATTATGGCTTTTATTATGATATAATCTTTAAGCACTTATGTGCCTATGGAGGATCTAGCATGTTTAAACATCATACTAGGAGACTAGCATTGATGTGACATTAAGAGAGGATTAAATGGAATATTTAATTATTCTTTATTTAATTCTAGTTATTACCGCTTTTATATTGAAGTAGTTTTAACTGCTTAAGTCTATTGATGCTAGTATCCAAAATAGTGAAAAAGGAAGAATTGCCGTTCTTCCTTTTTCTTTAGTCTATTAATGCTAGTCCTATGACTACGTCTATAGTATATCACATTTTTTACAAAATTAAAGTTGCATTTTATTTTTTATAGATTTATTTCAAAATACGATAAATTATAAATGAACCCACAAATCCTAAAAGAATGCTTGAAATATCAAAATATCCTGTTAATGTAAGTAATTTTACTAATTTGAATATAATTATAATTATGAATGATGATATGATAAAGTTCTTGTTTGAGTTTAATTTAGAGAAAACTCTTGGAAGAAGATATCCTAATGGCATAAATTGAACAAAAGAAATAATACATTGTTTTATTGAAATGCTATGTAGTGGTACTAAATTTGTTGAATGACAAATAGCTTCAAAATACGAAAGTCCACCTATATTGTTAATACCTTGATTTATATATGAAATGAATATCATTAATATGAGATATATTGTTAAAAGATATTTATATGTTGATTTCTTCATTTGTTTTAGCTCCTGTTTTTAAAATTATATATTTAGAGTAGAGTGTTTTTTCATAATTGTCGTATGCTTCACCGTTATATTTCATTACAATATCATTAACTATTTTCAAACCTAATCCATGATTTTCACCCTTGGAAGATTTAAAGTGTGATTTGATGGGATTTTTTATTGAATGATTACAAATTTTAATAATTATGTCATGATTATATACAATATCAACATTTATTGTATTGTTAGATGTATTTTCTAAAGCATTATCTATTAAATTCATTAGAATAATTAAAATGTCAAAGCCCATATTGCTTAGTTGTGATAAGTCCGTTGAATGAATATCAAAGTTGATATTATTATTAGATTCTATGATTGAGTTAAGATAGCTGTCAATATAAGAAATATTGCAGAAGCGATTCATTTTTAATGTAACGTTTGTATTTATTAATTGATCAATATATTGTAAAGAATCTTCTGTATTTTGATATGCGATAAGTTGCTTAAGATTAAGTAAATGGTTTTTATAATCATGTTTTAATTTTTTTAAATCTTCGTTTTCTATTTTAAGACCTTGATAATAAGCTTTATCAAGTTGTTGAGCTTTATACATAGATATATTTATATCTTCTTTTCTTTTAAGAATGTAACAGTAATTAAGAGAAACTACTATAATTATTGATAAAAGAAGAAATCCTAAAATGAGTAAACCCAAATAATAATTTAAGTTATTAATAAAGAAATTATAGGATAAAATAAACATGAATATAAAAAGTATGATATTAATCAGTATTATAAGAACAAGATCATAAATATTGAATTGCACTGAATTATTTAAGAATGATAATTCGTTTAAATAATAGAAAACCATTAAACTCATAAAAATTGCAATGCAGTCAATGTTTGCCGAATAAAAAATTGAAAACTGAGTAGAATTTTCAAGCATAAAAATAAGAAAAACATAGCTTAGTAGATAAAATAATACAATAATTAAAGAATTATAATATGACTGAAAAAAATTTAATTTTCTAATCAGCATAAAACATATAGTAAAATAGATAAGTTTTAAAAGAGAACTTAAAAGAAAATAATCATTAATAAAGCTCATAGAAATAGCATAAATAACAGTTGTTATTAAGCAGTTTTTTATAATAATTATCTTTGATTCATTATGATTGCTGAAAGAAAATAATATTCCTATAAGAATACCAATAACATAATTATATATTTCTAGCATTATAAATACTCCTTTCTAAAATTTTAATTTTTAAATCTTTTTGATTTCTTCTACTTACTTGAAATTCATTGTGGTTTATTTTAACAGTTCCTTTATTATAAATAGGTTCCATATCTAAATTAATAATAATATTACGATTGATTTGATAGAAACGTTCATCTAATTCTTTTGATAAAAGAGATAAGGATTTTTCAGAAAGCTTTATTTTAGAATTGTTATTGAGATAAATAGTGGTATCACGTAAACTATATTCAATATAAGCAATCTGATTAAAATATATATCAAATTCTTTACCATCTTTTATAATTGTTAGATGTTCTTTTTTTATTATTCTACAAATGATATCGTCAATTTCTTCTAAATGGCTTTTTTCAACGAAACCAACAACATTTCTATTAAAACATTTTTTGATCATTTCATCATGACTTGAAATAAAAATGATATCAAGGTGTTTATATGATAAAGATTGGGCGATATCAATACCGCTAATATTCGGCATTTCTATATCCAAAAATAAAAGTTCAAAGGAATCTATATGATTTTTTAAATCGTTATAATTTGTGTATATTGAAATATCAAAATGATATTTAGACAAATAATTTTCTAAACTTTTACAAAATGAAATATTATCATCCAATATTGCAACTCTCATATAATCACCTCACTTTACAATTTAATTATATATGATTTAAATGAATGAAAAAATACCATCCATGAGTATTTAAGACCATTCATTCCTTAAATGTTTATTTTTTAATATTCTATACATAAAATGTAAGTAGCTGGCCAGGTAATATGAAAAAAGGAGAAAAAATTATGAAAAAAATAATAGTAATGCTTTTGAGCTTAATGATTATGACAAGTGTAGGAACTATGAATGTTTCAGCACTAGAAAGTGTAAATAATAATATTTACTATGATGAAAAAGGAAATTATGATAATCCAGAGACGGGAGAATATTTTCATTGGGACAATTCTAATGCAAGATCAACAGCTAAGTCATTTTCATTTAAAATTAGATATTCATTAAAATCAGGAAGTTTTAAATTAAAAGGTACAAATTCAAAAATTAGAATTAGTAATGCTACTTTTGTTTATGCAAGTGGAAGTAAAGCAAGTTGTTGTTCTAAACATAGATTTACGGTTAATTTAAGAAGAGATGGTTTATCTAATAATGAAGCAACTTTCTATGCACCATTTACAAGTGCAAAAACTGTTAGTTTAGGTGGAGGTTTTTCAACATCTTCAAGCTATCTTGTAGAAATTTCAAATAATGATAATTTACCATCTGGAATTTATCTTTCAGGTAGTGGAACGGTTGAAAATTAGTATGAAAAACAAAAAAATAACATGTATCATTATATTGCTATATATAGTGTTATTATTTGCATATCCTTATATTCTAGGAAGAAATGTAAGTGATATAAATGGTTCTTTACCATTCTTTGACAAGATAGTTCAAAATACTAACTTAATTCCATTTAATTTTAATTATGATATTAATTTAGATATTATTGTAAAAAATATTGCTTTGAAATTACTTTTATTTGTACCTTTTGGAATGATAATGAAAAAGGAAGTTACTTTTAAACAAGGAATATGTGCTTTATTATTACTTAGTATATGCAAAGAAATATTGCATTTAGTTACATTTGCAGGTTATTTTGATATAAATGATATTTTATTATATATTGTAGGATATTTAATTGGATGGTATTTAGAAATTGGAAATTCACAAAAAAAGTTATCTCATAACAAGTAGTAAAATAAGATTTTGAGAATTTTTACGTATCTGTATGTCTAACGTGGTATTTTAATTGAGCAGTTTCTTTCGCTCTAATAGTCTAACAGGGTTGTTCAACGAGCACGAAAGTGCTCTTTTTTTAATGATTCATTTAAAGACCAATTTGTTCCTTTTTTATAAAATTTGTCAGTATATGTTATTTTGTTCTTGTAAGAGGAAACAAACCATGAAAAATATAGATGAAATTACAGATATAATAGATGTGTTAAAAAAAGGAATAAAGAACCAATTGGAATCTGCAACAGTTACATTGCAATTGGTACATCAAAGTGATGACTGTCCAGAAAGCATATCGAAGATTTTGTATAATTAAATAGGAGCGTTAGTTTTTTGTAATGAGGAATTAGATAAACTTTTTGAATATTTAGATCTTTTAGATTGTTTAATTGATTGTATTTCCTAAAATAATTGCATTGCAAAGTATTAATACAAAAAATTATTACAAATATATGTTATGTACCAATAAGGACTAGAAATTAGATTTCTAGTCTTTTATACTTTTGTAAAAATCTTACATTTTATTTTATTGTTATGAAAATATTTGTCAAGAATCTAGAGGATGAGGTAAAAGAGATAAATGAGTATATACATTTTATGAATAAAAAATATTCTAAACATAAAACCGTGAAGAGAAAATTAGCAAGTGTAAAGGCTTTTTATTCCTATTTAGAATATGAAGAAATTATTGAATATTCACCATTTAACAAAGTAAGAACAAAAATAAAAGAACCACATGTGTTACCAAAAACAATTCAAAAAGAAAATATAGAGAAAATTATTCAATATTTATTTGATAGAGTATCATCTGCTAAAACAGATTTTCAAACAATAATATCAATTAGAAATATTGCAATTATTGGATTACTTTTTTCAACTGGAATACGTATATCAGAATTATGTAATATAAAGGTAGCAGATATAAATTTTAATGAAAAAACTCTTAAATTTTTTGGAAAAGGATCAAAAGAAAGAATTTTATATATTGGCAATGAAACTGTTGTTGACTTATGTAAGGAATATAAACAATTAAATGAATATGTTGCAGAAAATGATTATTTTTTTTAAATAGATTTGGAAAACAAATTTCTGATCAATCTATGCGAATTTTTCTGAAGAACATTGAATCTGAATTGAAGCTAACAGAACATATTACACCGCACATGTTTAGACATACATTCGCAACAACATTATTGGAAAAAGATGTTGATATTAGGTATATACAAAGTATTCTAGGACATAGTTCGATATCTACAACTCAAATTTATACTCATGTTACATATTTTAAACAGATAGAAATACTAACAGAAAAAAATCCTATAAATGATTATCGTTTGGGTGCTTAAATTATTAGGAGAATCATGTAGAAAAGAAATAATAATGATTACTTAATGATAATATATATAAATAATTCAATTATGTGTAACGCAACAAATTATGTTGATAACGTGAGTGATATTATTTTTGGTACATTTGATATTAACTTATATAATTTTTTTATTGATTTTTAATTAAACTATCAAACACTGCGGATGCAATTTTAAATTGATGATGTTTTAATAAAAAATATTTATTTTTCTATTAAATATAACAGTAACAATACTTATAAGTTAATAAATTGATACATCAGGTCTATATCGTTTATGTTGATACAATGTCGTCAAAAATATTCATATACATCTAAAAATAATATTGTTCGAATACAATTTTCAATTGAAAATTATATAAAAGATAATTTTAAACTATCAAAAGTCATGAAAAAATAATGTCGTTGATGAAATAATATTTAATGAATTGTATTATTATGGTAATAATTAATTGTAGCAGCTACAGCACATCATTTAAGTTCTTTAATTATAAATTTAAGTATAGAGGAGAAAAAAATGAATTCTCAAATTGAACAATTTTTAGAAAAAGCGATTACTACAAAAAATAATTTAGAAGCAAATGAGTATTTAAGAAGTGCAATGAATTTGGTATATAATGAAAAAATAATGACTAATCAAGAAAAAATAATTATATTGAATAAAATAAATTGTATTGCTTTGTCCAGAAGACTACCTACTTAAGAATAAAGCAATTAAATTATTATTTAAATATGACTACTGATTAGTAATAAATGAATTGAATTTATCATTTTTATAAAAAAGAGGTGATGATATGAATATAAAAATAACACCATATCACTTATTTTGTATTATAAAAAAATATGGAGAGAATATTGAATTATTTCATCCTGATTTAAAAAAACAAAATGATTATTATTTTGTTGCAAATAGTATTATTTATCGAGATATAAAATTTATTGCTTTTACAATAAGTGAAGATGATATTTGTAAACCATGTGTTTATAATGAAGATAATTTATGTAAAGTTAGAGACGAATCCTATAAAAATATAAATAAAATTATATTTGATAAACTGGAGTTAGTAGAAAATAACTTTTATGATTTTAATTACATAATTCAATTATTGCAAAGAAAAATAAATTTTAAAATGATTAATGAATGTTACTACTCATGTTCTATAAATGAAAAAAGGAAAATACTAAGGAATATGGAAAATGGTTTGAATAAATTAATGAATAAGCAATAGCATATAATGGTAGAATTTATTTATGATAAATTTAATATCAAATAAAAAATAGTGACCCCATGGATAATAAAGGTCACTATTTTTATGTTATTTTTTATAAATATCATCATGTGCAAGAATTGCATAAATTTTTTCCTTGGTTTCATTTGATAAAGTAGAAAGATCTAGAAATATATGATTTTCTCCATAAAAATAATTTTCATTCACATGATAAAATTCAATAATACTAAAAAATTTATCTAGTGATGGTCTAGAAATATCATTTTCATATTCAGACAGAGAAGATTTACCTATATTTATTGCTTTACTAACTTCACTTAAAGTTAAATTTCTATCTAATCTTATTTTTTCAATTTTTCTCCAAAGCTCATAATATCACCTAATAGAATTTTATTATCAAAGTGTTCGGTGATTACGAACCTCAAATACTTTATAAGAAAATAAGATACGTTTAAAGTTAAAAAAAAGAAATAATTTCAAAGAGAAAATAAAATGTAATTGTAAACGGAGGGAAGAATAGAAATGAAGAAAATTTTAAAAACATTAGTATTTGCAATTGCTGTTATTGGATCGATGACACCATCACAATATGGGTTATACAATCCAAAATGTCCTGTTAAACTAAAATTAAAAAAAGATGTTTAAAAAAGAAAAATTTAATAAAAAATGTGATAAAATGATATAAAGATAATATATTATTTTATAAATGGAATCTTTAATTTATTGGTTCTTTTGAGAGATTTCAGAAATTATTATATTTTGTTTTCTCTTATATATTCCTGTTCAAAGGTAAGTAAGAACTTCAAATTGAGTTAAAGGTTCCTTTTTCTTTTAATGAGGGAGGAAATCATTGTGAAAATATTGATTATTGATGATGATAAAAAATTTACTAATACACTAAAAGATGATATTAAGAATTTTTTTCAAAAAACTAACGATAAAGCCATAATCACGGTTATAAATGATGAATTCGATCAAGTTGATTTGTTTGATAATTATCATATAGTTTTTTTAGATATTGATTTAATAACTAATAATGGTTTGATAATTGCTAAACAATTACGAGAATTGGATAACAATGTAATGATTGTGTTTATATCATCTAGAAGTAACCTTGTTTTCAAAACATTTGTTGTAAAACCATTTTATTTTTTAAGAAAGGCAAATTATAAGAAGGATTTGATTTATTTTTTTGAGATGTTAGATAATTATTTTAAGAAAAATACATTAATATCCTTAGATTCTAGAGCAACACGTGTTCATATACCCGTAGACTCGATTATTTATATTGAATCGAGGGAGCATCAATTAACTATCCATTCAAAAAAGGATGTTTATTATGATAGTTCTAGTTTAACAGCTTTTTTGATAAAGTTATCAAGTTTAAATTTTATACAAATACATAAATCATATATTATTAATTTAGATTATTTAAAGGGAATAAATAAAAATGAAATTTTGTTATTTGATAACACAAGGATACCAATTGGCAGAAAATATAGAGATTTATTTTATGAAAGGTATCAAGAATATTTAATAAAATGACATATTTTACACTTTTTATAAATTTTATTGAAGTCTTTTTATTTTCTGGATTTATTGCATATACTTTTAATTTAAATAAAAAAATAAGGTATACTGCAATTATTGGTATGATAAATTACGCTATTACTAATATTAGTAGCTATTATTCGTATGATGGTGTTTTTTTAACGATAGCCGTTCTTTTGGTTACTATATTTGGCTTAATAATTGAAACAAAAACTTTAAATTTTAAAATTTTATTTATACCCATTATTTATAATATAATTATAATTTTATGTACCAGTATTTCCGTAGAAATTGTTACTTATATATTCTCTATAGATATATCAGAGATATTCTTAAATAGTACAATATATTATATAGCATGTATTTTATCTAAAATATTACAATTAATTTTATCGCTATTTATTTATATTGTTTTAGATAAATACGTTATAACATTGAAATTAAAAGAATGGTGGATTATTATTGCTACAGAATTTTCGATGATTATAACCATTGGATTATGTCTTTATTCATTAAATTTTGGGAAAATTAATCAAATGATTATAAAATCCTTATTATTTCTATGTGTTTTTTCAAATATTCTATTTTATTTAGTTATTCTTGTTTGTAATAAGAATTATAATGAAAAAATACAAAATGCAAAAAAATTACAAGAATATGCTTTTAAAAAGCAAAAATATAAGACTATTGAACATATAAAAAAAGAAACAGATATTTTAAATCATAGAATGTTTTATATATTATGGCAAATAGAATGGTTGTTAGAGAAAAAGGATTTATCTAAAATCAAAGAAACTATAGAAAAATATAAATCGTTATTGAATAAAAACCAATATGTAATAAATTCAGGAAATGATATTTTTGATTGCTTAGTTTCTTTAAAATTATCTAAATGTTTTGATAATAATACTGATTTGAAATTATCTATCGCGATAGAAAAAAATGAATTTTATGATAATTTAGAATTTATTGACTGTTTGAATACCTTAATTGATGCAATTATATTGAATAATGAAGATACAGATTTAAGTATGTTAGAAATTAATTCTTTTTTGGTAATCAATATTTGTATAAAAGGAAATAAGGATAAAAATATTAAATTAAATACGGCTGTAGATAGTTTATCAAAAAAATATAACACAAAAACTAACATCTATTTTGATGATAATAGCTATAATATTAGATTATCTATTTCTATTACAAATCGAGGTGAATTTTAAATGGAAAAATTATTACCAAAGAGTATAGAAGAAAGAAAATTATTGTTTAATTATGGACTTTTTATATTATTTTATAATTTATTTACATTTATTATAATTTTATTAATAGGAAAATTATTAAATGAAGAACAATTTATAATTTTATTAATGACTTTGTATATACCGGTAAGAATAATTATAGGAGGCTATCATTGTAAAAAAGTGTCGACTTGTTTGTTGTTATTTAGTTTAATCATTACAATTACAATTATTTTTTATAAACTGAATTTTAAAAATATTCTATTTTATTGGAATATACCAATATTTATATTAACTTTATATAGTATATTAAATAATAAAAGAAATAAAATCAAAAATATAGCATTAATGATTTTCGTGGCTGAAATTATTCTTAGCTTTTTAAATAACATAATAGGTGCAGCTTCTTTTTATTCTGTAATGCTTATTTCTATATTTTATATTGCTAATTTAATAGTAAAGAATAATAATTAATATTAAACAGTAGGGTAATTTTTACCCTATTTTTTTATATTTTAAAGCTTACTTATAAAATATTTGAAGCAGATACTCAAAGGTTAGATAGAGGAAAAAAAATAAAACATAATCAATAATCATAGTAGTTTTAGAAATTAAAATTTTTATATGAAATAATTATTTTTACTATGATGGTGTATTGAAATTATTAATATTTATTTAGAGTACCAACATATTTAAGTGGATTTTAATAGTATTATTCACATTCTTGATTATTCCACTCTAGTTGATCATTCATTCTGATTAGGTTGACCAACGACTATATTTCAACAAATTCCCATGAGATTGATCAACTATTCCGATAAGCTTGACCATATAAAAAATCCCAACTTTTTTTATTCAGTCAGAATTTATTTTTTATCTGCTTCTCATTGATTTATCGTCCATGATTTTAATCGTTTGTGATTTTGAAACAACTCTATCTAATATAGCGTCAGCTAATGCATCGTTGCTTTGTTTTTCCATATACTGATTAAAATAATTACAGAATTGAGAATATTGAAGTGGTATTTTTCCAATAGCCTTTACTTCTTTTGAATATTCTTCCCATAATAACATTCTATTTACACCAGTTTTTTGTAATTCAAGATACATCATTTCACAATCAGGTTTGGGTTGAAGATTATCATTATCATCATTTGATTTAGGAAATAGCTTATTGGCAAATTCTTCGTTTGACATTGTACTAGCATCATTCCAAGTTAGATTTAAAGATTTAGCAGTATTTTCAACCTTTCTAATCGTATTTCTTGATGTCTTTAATAATTTTGAAATTTCATTTCTAGATATTCCCAGTGACAAATACCTAAAAATCTCTTTATATTTTTCTTCTTTTGTTTAAAAATAAAAAATTCCTATCCTGCAAAATATATTGTAGATACGATGCTTATCTACAACATAATTTTAAAGCAAAAAGGAGCTTGTATTATATAGTTGGTCAACCTAATCGGAATTGATGATCAAGATAAATCGGAATTATTGGTTAGCTAAGCCAAAATAATCACATTCTTACATTTAACATAATAATGTATAGAAAATCAAAATAATCATTTATTTAATTTTATTATTAAACTTGAGTAAATTATTGATTTTAATGTGTGGTGTCTATGTGGTTTGAATTACTTAACTATCTGTTTTTTTATTAAATATTATGAAATTGATTATAACTATTATTCTAGATAAATTTGAATAACTAACTAAATATATTTAAAACTTTTGTATGAATTGCGTGAAATAATAAGTCTTTTTAATTAATGTAAATTACTGGTGATTTACAACGACTACTTTATAAAAAAATAATAAATATAAAACGTTTAAGAAAAAAAGATGCATTTTAAGTAATGTGATATTTATTGCTAATTTATTATGTTATAAGTTTATTAACAGCTGTAAGAATATAATTTAAGGAGGATAAAAAAATGAAAAAAGATAAGATCTATTGTTTTATAGATAGAATTAAATTCATTTTTAAACTCATAAAAGATTTAAAATTATCATTGTTGATTGTATGTTTATTTTTATGTGTTATCAATGTTATTTTGCCATACATTACTATGATTAACACACAAGAAATAATTAATAGAATTCAGATAGGGTTATCAATAAGACTTATTTTAAAAAGGTTAATAATTTTTTTGATTTTAGGTATCTTATATATAATTTCCTCAAATTTATATAATTTTCTTATATTAAAGTATAAAGAATATTTATATCTTGAATTAAATAAGAAATTTCTTGATAATTCTTTAAAATTTAATTTAAAAGATTTTGAAAATCCAGAAGTTTACAATATTATTCAAAGAGCCGAACAGGAAATAGGAATAAGACCTTATAATATAATTATTTCATTATTATCGATAATTTCACAAAGTGTCAATTTAATATCTGCATTTTTGATATTAACTAAATGGCATTTAACATTAATCATTGGTTTTATATTGTTAGCTAGTTTTGCATCAAAATATTTCATTTCAATCAGTAAGAATGAATATGATATTTTAATGAATAGGACAAACTATGAGAGAAAGTCATGGTATATTTCTCATTTATTAATAAAAGATGAATATATAAAAGAAGTAAGATTATTTGGATTATCTAAATATTTAATACAGCAATTTATAGAATTAAGAAGTCGTTTTTTTAAAGAAAATGTAGATGTATTAAAAAGGCAATATATATTTTCTGAAATATACCAGTTAATGAATTATGTCATTTCATTTTTTATTATTTTTTTAGCAATATATGAGTCAACTCAAGGAATTATTCTAGTTGGGACAGCTATGACTTATATTAATACTTCTTCAAAGATTGAGAATGCTATACAGAATATAGTTAGTAATATTTTTGGAATATATAAGGATTCTTTATATATAGATAATATTAAAAAATATTTTAATTATGAATCAAATAAATTTTATGGTAATAAAACTTTAAAAAATATAACAACTATAGAGTTTGTTAATGTTTCCTTTAAGTATCCAAATAGGGAAGTGTACGCTATAAGAAATACAAGTTTTAAAATAAAAAAAGGAGAAATCCTTGCAATTGTAGGGGAAAATGGTTCTGGGAAAACAACTATCATAAAATTATTAAATGGATTGTATGATGAATATGAAGGAAATATATTAATAAATGGAATTGAAATAAGAGAAATTGATAAAAAAAGTCTAAGAAATTGTTTAGCAACATTGTTTCAAGACTATAACAAATATCAATTTACAATAAAAGAAAATATAGGATTTGGATCAATTGATAACTTGGATGATATTGAAAAAATAAAATACAGTGCAAAAAAGGGCGGAGCAGATCAATTTATAAATTGTTTACCTAATAATTATACTCAGCAAGTTGGATACTGGTTTGAAGGTGGAACCCAATTATCGGGTGGTCAATGGCAAAAACTAGGGCTATCACGTTTGTTTATGAAAAATGCTGACTGTTTAATTCTAGATGAACCTACAGCTTCATTGGACCCTTTTTCAGAATTAGAAATATTTAAACAACTATATCAAAATAGTAATGAAAAAATAAACATTATTATTACACATAGATTTATTAATACTGTATTTGCAAATAAAATAATAGTTTTAAAGAATGGAGAGATAATTGAGAAAGGAAAACATGATGAATTATTAAAGCAAGACGGATTTTATAAGGATATGTTTGATATACAAAGTAGAGGAATAACATTGAATTAATTTTGTAAGAAAGTAGATAAAAGTGGTATTTAAATAAAAATGTATAAAGAAGAGAGGAAAAAATATATGGAAAATGTATTAGTTATTGGAGCTCATCCTGATGATATAGAATTAGGATGCATTGGCACAGTGTTAAAGCTAAAAAGTGCAGGTAAGAAAATCATTTATCTTGTTATGACGAATGGAGGAAATTGGGAAAAAAAAACTTACATAGATAGGTTATGTGAAACAAAAAATGCAGTAAATAGTGTGAATTTTGATGAAGTAATTATAGGAAATATTAAAGATGGTCATTTGCTTCATAATCCCAAAACTATTGATTATTTGTCAAATATTATAAAAAAGTATGAAATAGATACGGTGCTATGTCAATATTTTAAGGATTCTCATCAAGATCATGTAAATGTAGGGTTATCTGCAATATCTATATCTTCGATTTGTGAAAATCTATTGTTTTATGAATCCTTAACTAGTACTGAATTTATACCTAATTTATTCATCGATATTAGTGATTTTGAGGAACAAAAGAAAAGTTTATTAAGAAAGTATACATCACAAATAGAAAAATATAAAAAGAGAAATCAAAATTTATTATCATACATAGAAGCAAAGGACAAATTGAATGGAATTAAATCATGTTCCAACTATTCAGAAGGGTTAATGATTTATAAGATGAAAGGATGATTAAAATGAAACCTAAAGTAGTAGCATTTACAGTTAAACATATCAGTCATATTTTTCCAATAATACCACTTTTAAAATCTATTGATAAGTGGGCAGATTTGATATGCTATATTGATAAGAAAAATATAAATATCTTTATTGATAATAATTTAAATTTTAGGGTATATCCTGTAGATTTAGGCGATACTGATTATTTTGAAGAATCGCAACAAGAATTAGAAAAATTTGCAATAGAGTTAGCTAATGAGAATTATGAAAAAGCACATTATCATTCGTTGAAACAAGATTTAATAGCATCACATACTATTAACAAAGAGTATTTTGATTTATTACTGAAAGATATTAAACAGGAAAAAGTTGATTTAATTATCAGAGATACTGTAGATGTATATGGAGCAGAAATTGCAAGAATACTAAATGTTAAAACAGTTGGATATATAACTAATAATCTTTATAATGAGGAATACTTTTCTGCTCATGAAGAGGAGTTACATATTTATTTTGCTACATTGCCTATCGAAAATAAGCTATGTAATGATTATTATCATAATTTTTTTAAAAAAATTAGAGGTATGAATAAGGAAGTTGAAAAAAAATTAAATGCAGTACACGTAGATTGTTATCATAATTATTTATTAGAAGATGATTTTAATTTGATCTTTAGTACGAATTATTTACAACCCAAAGAGGCAATACCTAGTGATAATATTAATAATTATAAAATTATTTATCCAAATTTTCATAAATTTGTGATTGAAGACAATGTGCCAGAAAGATTAAAAGAATTTATTTCTAAAAGTAAATATATTATTTACGTTTCTACAGGGTCTTTTCATTCGGAAGATAAAAAATTTTATAAAGCAATAATTAATTATTTTGCTAATTCAAAATTTAATTTGGTAATTTCTTGTTTGAAGTGGAATTCTGAAATTAAAGACTATATTAGAAGTGAAAATTTAGATTCACAGGTTTATGTTGATAATTTTATCCCACAAAAATATGTGTTATCGCATGCAAATTTATTTCTTACATCAGGAGGATTTAATAGTGTATTGGAATCTATTTATTATGAGGTACCAATGATTGTTAGGCCTGTTTCATGTGAGCAAAGAATGAATGGAATTGTTATAGAAAAAAATAATCTTGGAATAACACTATATAAAAAAAATAAAAGATCCTTACGTGATGAAGTATATTTTTTATTGAATAATAAAGAAATAGAAAATAGTTTAAAAATGAATTCAAAAGATTTAAAAAATCATTTTGATAATAATTATGAGACAATAAATAAGAGAATAAGGAGATTGATTAATGGTTAAAGTATTTATATTTAATGGCAGCTTGAATAGAAATTCTACAACTGACTATTTAATAAAAAATTTTTTAAATAAGTTAAAACAAAATAGTGACATTGAATTAAGTACATATTACTTGAAAAATAAAGAGATTAGTAATTGCATAGGTTGTAGTAGATGTTTTCAAAATAAAGAATGTGTATTGGACGATAAGGATTGTTTTGATAAGGTTAGAGCAGAAATGTTGGATTCAGATATTATTATAATAGGAACACCGATATATGCAAACAATGTTACTGGATACTGTAAAACATTTATAGATAGAATATCGTCATGGTGTCATATTTTTAAATTAATAGGTAAAAGAGGAGTCATTATTACTACAACAAGTAATTCTGGATTGGATGAAGTAAATAATTATTTATATAAAGTGATGTCATACTTGGGATTGGCGGATATTGAAGTAATATCTCACCAATTAAATAAAGATAATATTAATAGAACGCTTGATGAAATAGATTATATTTCCTCTAAGCTAATAAATAATATTAAAAATAATGAAAAATTAAAATTTTCTAAACTTAGTGAGGAATCTTTTGAAAGATTGAAAGAATTTTATCTTTCGGAAAATGCAAATATTAATGAAAAAAAATATTGGGAAGAAACGGGAATGATTACATGTGAATCGTTAGATAAAATTATTTATGAAAGGAGGTGAAGAAAATGTCAAATTTAGATGAATTTGATTTGAATCCGGTTGTTAATGTAGAAGATAATAACTCTATTGAACCACATTCAGTTATGTCTGTTTTACCGACTATTTCAATAACAATTAATCCACCAACTTCTACATATACGACAAATCCAGGATACACAGAATCAAAATGTTAATAATAAAATGAAAGGAGTGTAAGAAAAATGCCAAATTTAGATGAATTTGATTTAGATCCAGTTGTAAGTACAGCAGAAAATGGAAATGATGGAATCAGTCCACAAAGTTACAGTGTTACAACAAAACCTTGTCTTGTAACAGATGTTATTTCGGTATTATCACAAGTATCAACAAGTCTTTCTACAAATCCAGGATACACAGAATCAAAATGTTAATAATAAAATGAAAGGAGTGTAAGAAAAATGCCAAATTTAGATGAATTTGATTTAGATCCAATTGTAAGTACAGCAGAAAATGGAAATGATGGAATCAGTCCACAAAGTTACAGTGTTACAACAAAACCTTGTCTTGTAACAGATGTTATTTCGGTATTATCACAAGTATCAACAAGTCTTTCTACAAATCCAGGATACACAGAATCAAAATGTTAATAATAAAATGAAAGGAGTGTAAGAAAAATGCCAAATTTAGATGAATTTGATTTAGATCCAGTTGTAAGTACAGCAGAAAATGGAAATGATGGAATCAGTCCACAAAGTTACAGTGTTACAACAAAACCTTGTCTTGTAACAGATGTTATTTCGGTATTATCACAAGTATCAACAAGTCTTTCTACAAATCCGGGATACACAGAATCAAAATGTTAACAGTATTATTAAATATAAACTAATAGTAGAAATGTGATGATATAATTATGAACTTTAAATCGCAACTTTAAAGTATATTCAAAATTAATTAATACCATCACATTCTACTATCTACTATGTTATGTAAATTACATATAATAATTTAAAGGTATTTAACATAAATGTCAATAATTAATATAAAATAATAGATATATTTAAATGGGGTGATTATGTGGAAAAAAATAAAATTTTATGTCTAGATAATTTCTATGTAAGATATGCAAACTTATCATTTGATAAATTTGAAAAGGTAGCAAATCAAAATAACTATACGTTATTTAATGAATTTTATAATAATACATTTAAACAAGATATATTATTAACATCTTCATCATTGTATGCAACTCTTTCTAAAGGTTGCAAAGATGATAATATATGCTCTCTTTTAAAATATATAATACGTTCATCTACACGTTGTACACCATATAGTTCGTTAAGTGGAGTAGGATTGGGAAGATTTACAAACAAAAACAATTATAACATAGATATTCCTAAATTATATTTTAGGGTAGATAATGAATGGTTGCTACCAATTTTACCTAAATTAGAACAAGAAATACGTAATGACATTTACGTTGTTAAAAATAAAGATATAGAAGAAAATGATAAAAAAATTGTTAACCACTGGGTTACACATTATTATTTAGAAACAAACAAGAATACGAATGAAGTAATTATTAATAATACAAGTGTTGTAAAAAAGGTATTAGAATTAACACAATCATATATAAAAAAAGAAGATTTAATAAATAATCTATTAGAAATATATGGCTCAGAAAGATTAAGTGATATAAGTAAATTGCTTGATCAACTACAAAAATATGAGATTTTGGTAAGCAATTTACGTTTTTGCCCACTTATAAATGATCCATTGAAAGAAATAATTAAAACAGGAGAAAAATTTAATTATCATTCTCCATTACTAGAAAAACTAGGAAAATTCTATTATGATTTATGCAATCTAAATATAGATTTTTCAATTCCAAAATATGAAAGATTGATAAATGAAATGAAAGATGTATATAATTGTAAAAATATAATTAGAGTTGATAGTTATTATGAATCTGTTTTAGATATTAATATTGAAGAAAAAAAGAAATTAGAGGATTATGCAAATTTTATAAATAGTTTTTCTAATGATGAAGATAAGTACATTAATCATTGTAAATCTTTTATTGATAAGTTTGGGAATGTAAGGGTTCCTGTAAAATATGCATTTGATAAATATAAAGGAATAGGATTACCAACTAAAATATTTCGAAATGAAGAAATTTCTGATAACGGAAAAAGGCTTATACATTATCTTAATGAAAATATAAAAAGTGGTAGTGTTATAGATCTATCAAATTTTATGGTTGAGGATAAAAATAAAGAGAAATATAGAACTAACATGGAATTGGCGTTCTATCCAATTTTAAACGGAACAGAATTAAATTATATTACTAGTCCATTTTGTGCTTCAAATAATTTATTTGAATCATTTGGTAGATTTAATTATATATTCAGAGAAAATAATTCTAAATTTTTTAATAAAGAGGATATTGATTATGTAGAGATAACATATATTCCTAAAAATAGTAGAGTGCAAAACGTGATAAATTGTACAACAGATTGTAATTACTATTTAGAATATACAACCAATACTAATATTCTTGGGAAAACTAGATTAACCCTTGATGATATTAGTGTTAGTTCTAACGGAAATGAATTTTTTTATTATAACAATATAACAGGAAAACAAATTGCTTTTAACGCAAATAATAAAGCACTACGAGATTTTATGCCACCAATTTTAAATTTTATTCTTGATTCTTCTCAAAGAAAAATAAAAAATAATTTGTATTTTTTTAATTTGATTAATAGATGGTTAGAAGGATTTGATATTCTACCAGAAATTCGATATAAGAACGTAGTAGTTAGTCCACAAAAATGGAAATTGGATAACAATAAGATAAATCTTACAAAAAAACAAAGTTATGAGATTTTTTGTACAAAATTGGACGAAAAAATAAAAACAGATCAGTTGCCTAGTAAGGTGTTTTTTGAATATATGGATAACAGACTTTTGTTAGATTTAAATAATGATTTACATAAAAAAATATTATTTCAACAAATTAAATCTAGTCCAAAAGGAATATTAGTAAAAAACTATTTTACTGATAATGACTTGATTGTTATAAATGATAGCGGAGAAAAACATGTTTCGGAGCTTATTTTTCAATTTGCTGGAGATAATACTAATTATACAATTCATGAGACGTTGTCCTTTAGTAAAGAAAGTAATCGTACCTTATTTCCTTTTAACGAATGGACTTATTTTAATATTTATGTAAAGGATTATTTTCAAGATGAATTTTTAACAAACTATCTTATGCCATTTTTATTACATGAAAAAACTTATTCATTTATAAGAGAATATTTCTATATAAGATATATAGATGAACTTCCACATATTAGATTAAGAGTAAAATCTTCGTATATTAATAAATTTATGGTACATTTTAACGAATTTATTTTAAAGTGTAAAGATATGGGATATGTAGAGAAATATTCTATTAATGTATATGAAAGAGAGACAGAAAGATATGGTTATGGAAATATTGAAAGATTTGAAAAAATGTTTTGCGAAAATACATATTTTTCATTGGAATTGTTATATTTATTAACAAAAAAAAGAATTGATTACACCAAAGAAAGTCTATATATTATGACAGTGCTTTATATATTGTTTAATTTACATCAAGATGTTTCACAAGTTTTAAGTATGTATAAGACTATAAATTTTAATAAAAGGGAATATCAAAAAAAATACAAATTTATCGAAAACATTATGTACCCGGATGAAAATTTTATTAAATTAAGAAAAAGCTCTTTAGGTACAAAACTATATAGTATATTAGAGAATAGCAATAATCAAGTGTTGGAATATTTCAATTGTGAAAACTATGATAATGACCAGTTGATAAGTTATTTTCATATGTTTTTTAATCGCTTATTAGGAATTGATAGACGAAAAGAAAATGAATTAAACTGTTATGTTGAAAGGATATTTTATGGAATTACAAGTAGACAAAAATATTCTAAAACCAAATAGTTTTATTGATGAGTATAATAAAGAGCTATTAAAAAGAATATATAATAATAATTTTGATCTTTATTATGCAAAAGATATTATTATATATCTATTAATCCTATATAAAGATACAGGAAGTAATTTCTATAAAACATTGATTTTGAAAATTAATGATGAATATATGAAGAATTACAAGCATTATACGTTTAATAATTCTTTTTGGTATGGGCATAGTAGTTATTTGTATATTTTAAATAAAATGCATGAATATGGAATAATTAAAGATGGAAATTTTAATAGTTATAAAAATATACTTTTAGAAAATATTAGAGATATTGTTAATGGAAATTATATTCAAAATCATCGATGGTATGACCTATTTAATGGTTTGAATGGTAATTTGACTTTTTTATTACAATATGATGATATCCAAATTAAAAAGGAAGTCTGCATAGTAGTTGACTACATTGTATCTGAATTAAATAAATTATCATTAAATCAAGATAATATATTTGTGATTTATGAAGAAAATTACATTGATAAAAAAATGAAAGAAATATTTAATGAAAATTATATTGATTTAGGTGTGGCACATGGTTTAATTAATGTTCTTCAAATATTATATAAAATTTACAGAAAATATAATTATAGTCAAGCCAAGAATGGCATGAATATACTAATCGATTTTTACTATAATTTAATGTTAAGGTTTGATGGGAAAATTGATAGTTTAGAGAGAATATCTAGTGATAAAAATATTACGTATGCTGGAGATAAAAATATTTATAGATGGGGAAATGGAGTTCAAACAACGATAATATATTTAACATATTATTGTAAGCTGATTGGAAACAAAAAATATAATTTTTTTGAAAAAATGATAGATATTGAAAATTTAAAAAAAGACATATCTAATTTGAATGAAACTAAAGCATTTATTAATGGAGTAAGTGGTTATATTTTTAATTATTGCTTAATTTTAGATACTGTTAATAAAAATGATGAAGAAAACAAATTGAAAATTTATAAAATTTTAAATCAATTACTTGAGAACTTTGAATTTACTGATAACTTTTCTCTTATGGAAGGAAATTTATCCCCTGTAATATGTATGGCATTTTTTAGTAATGAGATTATTTTTGAAATGTTGGGTTTTTAAAGTGATTTCATGAAAAAATAGTGTTGTTTATGAATATATATATTATTAACTTTTGATTATGAATATAATTTATTTGAAAAGGAGGAATTAATTATGAAATTTGTTATTGGAAAGAAAAAAGAAGCTCATTGGGAGATAGATGAACATTTGATTCGAGTGTATTCTAAACCGCAGATTGTTTTTGGAAAATTAAAATTAGAACATCAAATTTATTTAGACAATATAGAAAGTATTGAAATCTACTTTACAAGTCTACCTATGGGTGGAGCTGCAAATAGAGTTGGTGTATTTTCTTATGCACACCAAGTAATGTTCAATATTAAAATAAAAAATGAAAAAAATGCGATATTTAATATATTAACAGGTACAAATAGGGATGAATTAATTCAAGCGATAAATTATCTAAAAAATAAAAATATTACTTTTATAGATCAATATAATTTAATTGCTTTAATAAATGATAAAAATAAAAAAATTTGGGATGGGGTTGAACAAATTATTAAAGAAAATAATTTACCATATGTAAATCATAAAGTATAGTGTTCACAAAAAATATTGATTTATATCGAAATAGTTGTAAAAAAATAAAAAATTAATACTAAATGTATAATTTATAGTTTACAAAGTTAATGGTAAAGATAGTCTGATTCATTTCAGGAAGACTATCTTTTTTTTTTACTCTTTTAAATTGAGAAAATACGGGTTTAAAAATTAGGCTTACTTTCTCTCTTCTTTCCTCCGTTAGTCGAAGGAGGAAAAGAAAAATGAATACAATAATTGTAAATTTAAAATTATTATACCCAGAACATTATAAGGAGGACATATTTATTGAAGTTGCAACAGAAATATTTGAAATTATTGATAGTTATGAACATATGGAATCAGCGTATGATAGAAAATTAAGATATCATAAAGTATACTATTCCCTAGAAAGAAGTCCGTATGTTGAAATACATAGAGAGGATTTTAATAGAAAAGATACAGCATATTTAGATAATATAGTTCATGATGATCTTTTAAAATTAATTATAGAAGGGATTAGCAACTTGACCTTAGTACAACGTAAAAGAATATATAAAAGATATGTAGAGGGAAAATCATTACAAGTAATAGCAAAAGAGGAAAATTGTACAAAACAATCAGTATTCAAGTCAATATCTAAAGCATTAGATAAACTAAGAATAATATTAGAAAAAAATGGATATGATGTAACAGATTAAAATCTATAGAGTAATTGTGATTATTAATAATACAATCATGATTACTCTTTTTTTATATGTTAATTATAGAAAATAAAAAAGTTATTTTTTTGAGGTGACAAATGTTGCTTTTTTCTCCTTATAGATGAAAAGAAAATTTCTTTGAAATATAAGGAGACTTTTTTAGAGTACATTGAAAGCAGAATAGTAATATCAGTAACGTTACTTATATTTAAGCCCAATCATGAATACGCCATGACCAATATGTATTGAGAGCGAATAATATTTGATGGTAATCATAGGTGCTGCTATGAGGCGATGATAATATAAGAATATAATGATACGCATAGTGTTCGCATGAGTAATTAAATTTGCCGCACGCAAAACACTATTGAAGGTTAGAATCCTTTGAGAACATATAACGCCTTGAAGATTATGTGGGACTCGTGGAATTGCATAGCAAAGCAATCTACTGATATTACAATTAACTAAAAGCAACTTTACTGTTGCTTTTAGTCATACATAAAAAAGAAGGTGATGAAGTTGATAGAAAACATAGTAAGAGGAGAAATCTATATGGCTGATTTGGATCCATGTATAGGCAGTGAACAAGGTGGTATCAGACCTGTTGTGATTATTCAAAATAATACTGGCAATAGATTTAGTACAACTACTATTGTTGCACCGATTACAACAAAATTAGGCAAAGCATATTTACCAACACATTTGGTTATAAGTAAAAGAACAGGAATTTATAAAAAATCTATGATATTACTTGAACAAATAAGAATCATTGATAAAAGTCGGCTGTTAGAAAAACTAAGTATTTTAGAGGATCAGGAAATCGATTTAATGGATAGGTCTTTACGAATAAGTATTGGTTTAAATTAATGTACGATTAATAAATTTGCACATTTGTATGTGAATAAACATCTTAATAAACTAAAGGAGAAGTCAGAAAATGAATATAGTAAATGATTGGGAAAAACAAATTCTAACAGCTCAGGATATTGCAAGAATTTTTAAATGTGGCAAGAATCTAGCTTATAAAATTATTGAAAGTGATGACATGAATGCTGTTAGGATTGGTTCGACAATACGAGTATCTATGAAATCTTTTAATGAATGGATTGATAATAAAGGTTTTCTTTTAAATAACGAAGAAACATTTGATAATCAAGTTTATACATTAGAAGAAATAAAAGATATCTTAAAAATTGGAAGAAATTCTTCTTATAATTTGTTAAATGAAAATTACTTTAAAATCATTAAACTAGGAAAAATTGTAAGAATATCTAAAAAATCATTTGATAACTGGCTTAATAAATAAATTAGGAGGAACAAATGTGAAAATAACAAAAAGAAAGTACATTACTACGATTACTTATGACAAAATATGTAATGGAGTAAAAAAATCGTGTATAGAAAGCTTTTTTGATAAGAAATATGTCGATATTAGAGTAGATGAAATCAATAATTGTGAATATGATAAAGAATATAGGATAGATCAAAATACATTATTTTTAGATTTTATTGATATTTATTTAAAAAAGGTTTCTTTAAAGAAAGATGCCTATAAAAAGTATGAATTTTATGTGAGTTTGACACGAAGATATATTATGGATTATTTTGAAGATATTTATATAAAGGATGTAACACAATCATTTATTGAAAATTTAAGTACACAGGTAAATAACCAAGTTTCAAAGTTTGGTAATAAGGAAAAAGTAATCTCAAAAACATTAAAAAATGATATAAAGTTTTTCATAAATAAATTATTTAAATATGCTACAGATATGAATTTATATGATGTTAATCCTATGCAATATTATAAAGTACAAAATGATTCTAATCGTTATTTAGTTGAATGGGATTTTGATACTTTAAATACTATTTTTGAATTATGTAAAGGAACAAGATTACATATGTTCTTGCATTGTTTTTTTGGAACTGACTTGAAAATGAATGAAATTTTGGCTTTAAAATGGAATGACCTTTATATTGGTCATAAAAACATCAAAAAAAATAATTGTTATGCTGTAGTGAATAAAAAATTAAAAAGAAAGAAGATATCCTACATTAATGAACATAGAGAAAATATTATTAAGCAATTTGATCCGAAAATAAATGATGAGGGTAGTACTAGGCTTGTCATTTATAAAATTGAAAATAGTAAGAAAATCCATATTCCTATTAATGTAGCCAAAATGCTAATAAAATGGAAAAAAGTAGAAGGTAG
>NZ_PYLQ01000020.1 GCF_003024685.1 Faecalibacillus intestinalis
GCTGGTATGATATTAACAACTATTCCAACAGTAAATGCGGAAGATGAAATTACATTAGATGAAGTGACTGATCAAATAATTGATATTTCAGATAAATATAATTAAGCTGGTGTTACATCAGGACAATTATTCAATTTAATTACGCTAACTCAAACGGATGATGAATTATTAGACGCTTTATCTTTAGATAAAAATGATTTATTTGATACATCTATACCAAAAAAAGTTAATATACAATCATCACGAAGTGGAGATCCATATGATGGAAATCCACTTGCGTCTAAAGAGGAACAAAAAGAAAGAATGAAGTATATTCGATCAGTCTATAATAAAGAATATAATGATGGAAACCATGATGAATCTATATACGATATATTTATATACTTCACATTATATTGAAAATATAAACTATGATAAGAGTTTTTCAGATGAAAAAAATTTTGGACATCCTGTATATGCAAATATTATTTCACAAAATGATATAGATGCTTATGAACAATTTTATAAATCTCAAACAGGTGTCGCTATTTATAAAGCATTTAGGACTTGTACAAATGGAATAAAAAATTATAAAGAAAAAGGTGGAAAATATGCGTTTGCTTATGAATTCTTTGGATCAATGTCAAATATTTTAGATTCAAAATATTCGGATTATTTAACAGCATTAGATACCGTTGGAATAACAAATACTACTGATATTTTAGCAACAGGTGTCAAAATAGTATAATGACTTTAATAAAAGGAGGAGAGAATATGCCAAATATAAAACCTATCTCTGATTTAAGAAATTACAGCGCAGTACTTGAAGATGTTACCGTTGGTTTTCCTGTTTATTTAACAAAAAATGGACATGGTTGTTATACTATTATGGATATAAATGAACAAGAAGAAATGTCAAGAAAGGCGAGAAAGTATGACAAGATGGTAGCAGAACTAGAAGTAATGAAAATGTTAAATGAAGGCTTAGCTTCAGCAAATGAAGAAGGCTGGATTGATGAAGATTCAATGATAATACATTTCAATGATAAATTCAAGGTGAACAAGAGAGAGTGTTCATCGAAATTGCAAAAAGAACTTGGAGAAATTATAAAATTTTGTAAAGAAAACAATGAACCTGTTTATCTTGAATTTAATGATAAAGAGAATTTAATTATTATGAGTAGTGAGACATATGATCGCAGAGAAAAAATGTTAGAGTTATATGAACAACTTGTTTATATTGAATCAGAGAGAATTATAAATAATAAACAATATACAATTGATGAGTTAAGTAAATATCTTGATAATGTTATAAAAGATATGACTGTTAAAAAATAAGAAAAAGGAATAGTAGGTTAAAGTGAAAAATACAACAAAAGCAGGAATGTTTAATATTAACAAGGCTTATGTTCGAGATGCTATTTTATATTATACGATTCAACAATACTTTAATAATAATGATAAAAAGACATGTGAATATATAAATCAATTAGAAAAAATAGATCATTTTAATTTTAGAAGTGGATTAAAAAATATTATTCCCTATTTGTCATCAAAATTAAGTATTTCAGAAAAAGAGTTTTATAACTGTTATTTGAGAGTAAAAGATAGCTTTGCAAAATTAACAGATGATGTCATTTTAGTAAAAAAGGTGATGGAATATATTCAAAGCTATTAGCTGATACACAAGGAACACCTCCATTTCTATTTCTAAAAGGAAATGTTCATCTATTAAATGAAAAGTCTGTATGTGTTGTTGGAAGCAGAAATGCTACAATAGATTCAATGAAGAAGACAGAAAAAATTGTAAAGTCACTTATCAAAAGAAATCTTGTTGTTAATGCAGTACTGGCTAAAGGAATCGATACAGTTACTCATAAATCAGCTTTACAAAATGGTGGAAGAACAATTGCAGTTATAGGAACTCCAATTAATCAATACTATCCAAAAGAAAATAAAGAATTGCAATTAGCTATTGAAGAAAAAGGATTAGTGGTTTCACAATTTCCGCCATGTAATCCAGTTTATAGATGGAATTTTCCAATAAGAAATGGGACAATGAGTGGAATCTCATTAGCAACGATTATCATGGAAGCAGGGGAAACAAGCGGTGCTTTAAAACAAGCAGATTATGCTCTAAAACAAGGAAGAGATGTTTTAATACCGCAATCAGCTCTCAATAATTCTTCTCTATCATGGCCAAAGAAATACATTAAAAAAGGTGCATATTCTTTTAAAAATTTAAAAGAGGTTTTAGAAATATTAAATAAAGCGAAAGTGTTCTATAAATTATTGAATAACGATGATATAAATGCAATAAGAAGCATAGAAATATAAAATATTGAAATTATTAGTGTATATTGCAATGAAAAAATAAAATTATATACTAAAACAGCCAATCAAAAATGTTGAACAAATATAGAAAATCATTAAATAAGTTCAACAAACAACCACGATGAAATATTCAGGTAATAAAATTATAAATTTTATAAAAAAGCCAATAGCAATCATGAATCATTTGATTTCTTACGGAACAGGAATGATTGTTCTAATAGTGCTTGTTTTATTTATTGGAGTATTTTCTGCGTTGTCAGATGATTCCAGTGCAGTCATCAGAATGTGGATTTAATGAAAAATATCCAAGAGTGCATAATGGAATAACAGATGATGATTATTCCATTAAGGTAGGAATACAACATTTAGCTAGTTGCTTAAATGATGCAAAGGTTGCTTCAAGTGGAGATACCGAGCATATATCATTAACCCTTCAAGGGTATAATTATGGAAACGAATATATAAGTTGGGCAAATGAACATTTTGGAGGATATACTAGAGCAAATGCAAAGGTGTTTTCTGATGAAATGAAGGCAAAATTAAAAACAAATGTTTATGGTGATCCTGATTACGTTGTACATGTTTTAAGGTATTATCATATTGGAAATAACAATATAGTAGAAGTTGCAAAGTCACAAGTCGGAACAACAAGTGGAAGTAAATATTGGACATGGTATGGATTCAATAAAAAAGTAAATTGGTGTGCCATTTTTGTATCATGGTGTGCAAATGAAAGTGGAATGTTAGATGATAACTCAGTACCAAAGTTTTCTCTATGCACAAATGGAGAAAATTGGTATAAGAAAAATAACAGATGGAAAGATAAATCTTATGTACCGATGACAGGAAATATCATATTTTTTGATTGGCAACAGGATGGGCATACAGATCATGTAGGTATTGTTGAAAAAGTTGAAAATGGAAAAGTATTCACTGTAGAAGGTAATAGCAAAGATGAGGTTAGAGAAAAAAGTTATAATTTAAGTAGCAAATCTATTTATGGTTATGGGATTTGAAAAATGAAAATATTTTTAAATGACAAAGAAATTCTTTATTTATATTTTTATAATGGAGTGTAATGATATGAAAGAATTAGAAAATCTAATTAATGATACGGAAACAATAGCAAAAAAGGTTAAAAATCAATTAGATTCTGCATCTAGTACTTTACAAATAATTCAACAACGTGAAGAATATCTTGATGAAATAGCAAAAATCTAATTTAAACATTTTGAAATGGATGTTAGTTAAATAATCAATATATAAATTGATAATAATAAAATAAAAATTAAGATAAAAAATGAAATGAATCCTGTAAAATATGAATAAATAACAAAGTATTTTTTTGTATTCATTTTACAGGAATTATTTTAATTTTCTTAATATTTTATACCAAAAATTTGGAATAAAGGTTTATTAAAATTTGTACCTATATAAGTAAATTTGTTATTAATGCATAAAAATGCTAATATTAAGTATGGATAATTAGAAGTTATCGATATAATGATACTGAAAGGGTGATTAAATTGAAAAAAATGATTGGATATACAAATGGAGTTTTTGATTTATTTCATTATGGTCATTTAGAATTTTTAAATTGTGCAAAAAGTAAGTGCGATTTTCTTATTGTTGCATTATGCCCGGATGATATGGTTGAAAAATATAAGAATAAAAAACCAATTATACCATTTGAACAGCGAAAGAAAATTCTAGAGCATCTTGATTGTGTAGATAAAGTTGTAACACAAATATCAACAAATAGAATGGTTGAATTTGACAAATATAAATTTGATATATATTTTCATGGTGAGGATGGCTTTGAATTTGATAAAAATACAGGAAATTATGATAACTTACTTAAACAAAATATAATTGTTGATTATATTCCTAGAAAACTAGATATATCAACTACTAACATAATTAATAAAATTATTTTAAATTATTCAAATGAAAAAAAGTAATTTTATAAAAAAAGTTATCATTTGTATATATATATTTTTTTTGTTAATTCTTTTAACTATTCTTTATTATAACCCACATAAATGGTTTGATATTTTAACCATTTTTCTTACATCTATTCTATTTCCTTTTCTTATGTCTATAATTAAAAAATTAAATAAAAAACGTAATTTATTGAATAGTTTGTATGCTGAAAATATTCCAAGTCACTTTATTGATAGAACAAAAGCATTAGAAGAAATTATAAAGAAAATAAATAATAATAATAAAATAATTTTTATTTCTGGAGGAAATGGAATAGGTAAAACATTTTTCTTATTGAAAGTTTATCAAGAAATTACAGAAAATAAATATAAATTTTATTCTAATAAATTATTTCCAATATATCTTGAGTTAAATGATGATATATCTATAGAACAAGCAATAATGAATAAAATAAAATTGGAAGAAAATAATTATAGTTGCAAAGAAATTATCCAAAGACTTAGAAAGATAACAAAAAATGATATAGTGATTCTAGTTGACAACAATTCAACAAATAATTATCAAAATATGATGTCATTTGTTGAATCATTACAAGAGCTAGATAATGGCTTAATATTTATAATAAGTACATACACTTCCTCACCAAATTTATATGAAAATAATATCGAATTAGAAAAATTTTCAATTAAAGAAGTAAATGAGATGGCTAGTGAGTATAATTTAAATATACC
Source organism: Faecalibacillus intestinalis (assembly GCF_003024685.1). Classification (GTDB taxonomy): domain Bacteria; phylum Bacillota_I; class Bacilli_A; order Erysipelotrichales; family Coprobacillaceae; genus Faecalibacillus; species Faecalibacillus intestinalis. Next base: position 4,989 of record NZ_PYLQ01000020.1, read on the forward strand.
TCATGAAATTTCAGAAACTATTTTCAATTATTCAAATGGAATTCCTATTTTAATAAAAATATTATTATTCAACCAAAAAGTTGTTAACAATTCTCATAACAGCATTCCTGCTCAAAATTATATTCATGAAATTTGTCAAAGACTTGATAAAAATTCTTTAGAAATGTTAAAAACTGTTTCATTTTTTAATATTTTAGAAGAACCCATGAATTATTCATTATTTAGAGGCATAAATATTAATTTTTCAAAAAATAATTTACGCATTTTAAAAGAGCGAGGATTAATAAATAGTACGAATGACAAAATTATAATTAACAACTACATAGCTTTTTTAATAAGACAATGTTATGATGATGAAAGATTTGATTATTATAATAGTTTTATAGAAAAAAGAATAAAAATTGGTTACTCAGATGAAAAGTATATTTTTCTTGTATTAAATAGTCAAAATAATGATCTATCTAAATTAGAAATAAAAAATTATTTATTAAGTTTTTTTAAAAAAAGAAAATATACTTATTTTATTAATTTATATGAAAAAACTTTTATAGAAGATTTTAATTTAAACAATAATTATGATGATGAAGAAATAAGAAATTATTTAATGTATATGTATTTTCATTCTTTATTAGAATTAGGTGAGTATCCAAAAGCAATTGATTTTTTTAATAATGAAGATCTATGGGTATCTAACATAACTTTGCTAGATCATAAAACATTTTCTTTTGATTTTAATTTTGATTCTGCTGATTTATATCATTTTCAAGCTGAATACGAAAATGCAATAGAACAATATCAAATATTAAAACGTGATGAAAAAAATTCGTTAAAAAACAACTTAAAATGTCAATGGGCTATAGCACACTGTTACCGACATATGGGCTCAGAAAAGGATTTAATTTATTCTTTAAGTATATCGGATTCTATTTGTGAAAAAACAAGTTCAAAAAAAGAACTTTTCAATTTATATCTTCGAAATAAGATGTCCATTATTATGATTAATTTATATTTAAAGAATACAAATTATGACTATGAAAAACAATTTAATAGATTAATACAAAAATGCAATCAATATTTTCTTGACAATAAGAAAAATGAAATTTTAAATAGTAGACAAAGAGCAATTTTCTACAAAATAATAAAAAAAGATTATGATACTGCATGTAAAATGTTGTATTCTTCTATACAAGAACTTGAAAATAAGAACTTAAGAATAAAGTATGATTATTATTTTGAAATTGCTGAAGTATATCGCAAAAAAGCACTTATCAATATTTCAAATGAATATTTAACTATCTCAAAAAAATATTATGAAAAATCGCTTCGCTTTGCTAAAAGAGTAAATGATGTAAATTTAGAAATGATTAATCAACTAGGTATTATCATTTCAAATATACAAAATGAGATTCTTGAAGAGAAGCAATTAAATATTATTTTAAAAATAGAACAATTTGCCAAAGAGAAAAAAATATTTTATATATTAAATTGGTGTGCAAGTATTAGAGAGTATTTAACAATTGCATTACATGATAAATCAAATTCAAGGGTAAATTATTTATATGAAAAAGTAGTAAATATTGATCTCTTTGTAATGTAAATTATTGGATATCATGTAAGCAAGATTAAATCAATATATTTGATTGATAAAATGACATTCTAAATTTTTATGGTTTTAAGAAGTCGCTAACTTTATACCAAATTTAGATTTAAAGATAAAAGACATTAGATTTATTACGTTTTGAAGGTAACAATTAATGTCTTTTTTTATGGATATAATATCTTACTTTATTATGATATTTATTTTTTGGCTACTTAACAATGAAAAAAGTTTTACTATTACGTTCTTGCTAAGTTTCTATAACGGTAAATTGACTCTTTAATACTTTAGATATTCAACAGAATGATACCTTTAACTTTTTATTAATTATAATTTAAATAATTTATTTGTTAAATCTATTATGTTTTCTTCAAATGTATATTTTATCATTTTTCTTTTTGATAAATTTTTAACTTCTGAAATTATATAATTTGAATAATTTGTATTTTCATCAATACATTCCAAATATACTTTGTATAGTACTTCTGATATTATTTTCAGTTCATCGTAATTCCAACCGTACCTGGCTATTAATTGTGTACCTATCCTAATTCCAGAACCATTATATATTTGTTTCTTTCTTGCATTTAAAGTTATTTTATAAACTTGGCATCGCATTATAAATTTATCAACTATTTTTGAATCCATCAAAATAAAAATTTGATGAGTTTCTGTATAAATTTTATCCTTTTTTACAATATTAAACCCTTTTTCTTCTAATAATTTTCCTAACATGTTTGCAACTTTCACCATATGCTCACAGTATTCTTTACCAAAAATTGAAAATTCTTCTAACGTAAATATCAAACTCATTATTTGATGGAGTTGTACATTTCTTAGATAATCTGGATTTATTTTTAAATCAATCTTATTTATAATATCAGAAGAATTTGTTAATATTAATCCATTTGTAGGTCCTGGCAATGTTTTATGTGTTGATCCTGCCATAATAAACTGATAGGAACTATCAAAAAATTCTAGATAGTTTCTTATTTTTTTTGATGCGATTAATCCTAAAACCTGTGTAGCATCATAAATAAGAATTTTATTTTTATCCATTTTTATTTTTTCTAATTTAGGTTGAAATATCATATCAGATTGACATATCAAAATACCTTTTATACTGTCATCTAATAAGAGTGTGTTTAACTTTTCATAATCAAAATCATAGTTATTATAATCATATGGCATAGAACATGTTTTAATACCTAGTCTTTTACATAATTTTGGCATAGAACTATGACCTCCACATTCTTCATCGCTGATTAATATTTTATCATTATTTTTAAAAAGGGACATAAGTAATAGACTAATTGTATTTACTCCAGTTAGAGTTCTTCCATCAGCGTACATACTTTTAAATAATTCAGAACTCAATCGATTTAATAAATTGTATAATTCAAAAAGATTATTACTTCCAATAAAGTTATTATGTTCTTGATATTCTTCAATACCACCCATTATGTATTTATCTTGAATAAAAGATTTTAAAGGTATTTTTGTAAATTCAGATTGTTCATTCTCAGCAGCACATAATGGTAAACAAGATTTTTCAAAATTTGTTATTGGTTCGTATACTTTCTCACATAATTTGTAGAATTCATCGTATTTCATATCTATATTTCTCCAATATAAACAATTGTACTCAATGGAAAATAAACTAAATTACCTTGAGCGTATTTATGAAATACTTTTCTTAAATCACTAATATATAAGTTGTATTTACTATCTTTATTGGTCAAAGAGTATGAAGCCGATAATGCTCTTCCTATATATTCCTCTTCTGTTAAATAATTTAAACCATCATCAATGAATTTATAAAAACGTGGTTGTTCTTTAAAAAAATTATTGAATGAATCTTTTTCAAAAGAAAAACTATGTATATCATCTTTATATACTTTACTATATTTTTTTATAGTCTTTTGTGTTTCAAGACACAATTCATTTTTTGTTTCTTTGCTATTCCATACTAAAATAACTTTCCCTCTTTTTTTTAAAATTCTTTTAAATTCTTTTTTTGTGTCTTTTAAATCCAGCAATTGAAAAGCTTGTGCAACAGTAATTAAATCAACTGAATTATCTAATAAAGTAGTATGTTGCGCCGTAGTATTTATTAAACAAGTATTTTTCTCTAAAATATTTCTTTTTAATTGCTTGTACATATCCTTATTTGGCTCAATTGCAATAACTTGATTTACATATTTTGATAAAATTGTTGTATTAATTCCTGTACCTGCAGCTATATCTACAGCAATTTTTATTTTGTTTTCATAAATCTCTTTACATAATAAATTTATATAATTATTACTGTATCTCGCCCTTGTTTTATCGTATATTACAGCTTTTTCATTAAAAATTTCATAATTAAAATCAACCATCCTATTCATCCTTTCTATCGATAACTTCTAATTATCGCTATAAAAGGGTATATAAAAGAATTAACATTTCTATATAATTACATATTGTAATTTAAAGGAGAAATATGATATGAAAAAAATAGAATTAGAAAAACAATTAGAATCTTATTATGAAGATTGCGAATTTAGAAAAAGATTAAATGAAAAAACAATAAAAGCCTATACAATAGATCTAAATCAATATTTAGAATTTATTACTACTACAGAAATAAATCAAAAAATAATAAATGAATACATACATTACCTAAATAAAAAATATTTAAAATATAAAACTATTAAAAGAAAAATAGCAAGTGTAAAAGCTTTCTATTCTTATTTAGAATATGAAGAAATAATAGACTATTCCCCATTTAATAAAATAAAAACAAAAATAAAAGAACCTAAATTACTACCAAAAACAATTCAAAAAGATTATATCGATAAAATTATTCATCTATTATTAAAAGACTTAAAAAATTCAAAGACAGAATTCCAAAAAAAGATATCCTTAAGAAACATTACACTTATAAGCGTAATGTTTTCAACTGGAATCCGTGTATCTGAATTATGTAATATAAAATTAAAAGATATAGACTTATTAGAAAAGAAATTAAAAATATTTGGTAAAGGATCAAAGGAAAGAATTTTATATTTGGGAAATTCTAATGTAGTTCAATTATGTCAAATGTACCTAACTTATAATAATACATGTAAAAAGAATGAATATTTTTTTCTAAACAAATTCAATAAAAAGCTATCGGAACAAACCGTTCGCATATTGTTGAAAAAAATAGAAAGTGAATTAGAACTTTCGACACATATAACCCCTCATATGTTTAGACATACATTTGCTACAACTTTACTTGAAAAAGGTGTTGACATTAGATACATTCAAAACATATTGGGACATAGTTCAATATCGACAACACAAATATATACATATGTTACATATTCAAAACAAAAAGAAATATTAACTAACAAGAATCCAATAAATGATTATCAATTAAATATTTAAAATAATGAAAGATTTGGAATCTTTCTTACCTTGGGACACTATCTAAATAAAAATTTTGTATAATATAGAAAATTTTTAATTTTTTATTTATCCACTATTGAGTAATAATAAAAATTTGAAATTATATGTCTTTTTTTGATTATTTCTAAAAAAGCGGTATCAACATTAATAATAATAGTTATATTAATGTTGATATTTTTTTATTTTCAAATAATTTTTCTTATCAGTATCAATTTGTGAAATATTATGTAAGCGACGAATAAAATAATGGATGAAAATATAGTAAATCACCAATGATAATTATAGTAGTTTTAGTGCCTAATTTTACTATACATGGAAGATGAGATTATGAATGTTTGCAAAAGTCAATATAAAAATGTAGATTTTGGACTAAATAATTTTGTGGGTTTTCTAACATTTTTATTTTATCCTTTACAAATGTTAAGAGTATTAATAACGACATCAAAACAAAGCAATGGATGAAGATAATAAGAAAGTGGGCTACCAATTAAAATGTGGTGTAAGACCTACTACAAACGGCTTAAGAAAGTAAGAACTATAGCAGTTGAATCGGGAGCTATTTCAATTCCAAACATTGTTTCTATAGATTAGAGTAATCTAAAAAATAAAATATTGATATAACCAAAGTCGACGTACGAATCGAAGTTTCTTGTCATATGGATATAAAAACAATAACAAATATTACCGGAGCTTTATTATGCTAGGTGATATATTCTATGCAGAATATATTTACTGTTGATTGAAATTATGTGTTATAGAACACAATCGAAAGAACTGACTGCTTTCAACTTCTACTAAGGTAGTTGATAGTATTCAGCGTGATCGAAATAGCAAAAGATAACAAACTGGATCTATATGATTATATTGAATTTATCCTGAATTATTTACCTCAATAAGATTTAGTTGAAAATCTAGAAAACTGGATTGTTTTTGCCATGGAGTGAAGAGATAAAAGAAGAATTTGAAAGAAAAGCCGTTTAAATTGATTATCAGATCAAATTGAACGGCTTTTTTTATTTGGCATTTACAGTGTTATTTTCAATAAGACTATCTTTTGAGTGAATAATACTAAAATATTAAGTATGTAAAATTTGTTTTTAATTTTGTTAATAGAGGAGAGTTGTGCCATATATGTGTAACTTATAACAAATTAATACTTTTTATGCTTTATAGGTGTTATTTTTTATATGTCAAAGAGATGAGGCGAAAAAATGAAGAAAGTGAAAAAGAATATTATAGATAACATAAACCTGGAATTAGAAAATTATAAACCAAATAATTTCCCAGAAACATTTGATTTAGTTATATATTATTATTTTTTGGCAATTTATTATAAAAAAACAGATTTAAATAAATATAGACAATATCTTGAATATTCAAAGGATCAACTAAATAAAATACTTAATAACCTAAAAAAGTATGATATTCCATTGGGTAGTTGGTACGGATTTACAGGAATAGCATATATGATAAGAGAATTATATGGTGAATGTCAAATATTGTATTCAATAGAAAATTTTGTTAAAGATCAATCTTTAAAATTAATTGTTAATGGGAAAAATCATGACTTGTTTAATGGAAAATATGATTTATTAAATGGTTTAACAGGGATTTTGTCATATTTTATTACATATCACAATGAACAATTAAATTATATAGAAGAATGTTTGAATTGGATGATTAAATTATTTGAGGAAGATTGTGAAATAATTAAATCAAAAAATATATGGATAAAAAATAAATACATAACAAATCCAATTTTTAAAAAAAAATATTCAGAAGGGTATATTGATTTAGGAGCAGCACACGGAATTATAGATTTCTTGTATATATTTTCTCTTGCGAAAAAAAATAACATAAAATGTAATAAATTAGATGAAACATATAATAAAATTTTAGAATTTTATATAAATATGTTTGTATTTTCAAATGATACATATTGGCCACAGATTATAACCAATAATGAAAATGATAGAAAATATGTATATAAAAAAAGATTTGCATGGTGTTACGGGAAATTGGGAATAATTAGAATACTCTTTTGTGCTGCTAATAATACAGAAAATATAGAATTAAAATCATGGATGATACAAGAAATGAAAAAAATAGATATAAATGATTTAAATTTAGAATGCCCTACATTTTGTCATGGGTATTCTGGATTATATTTAATTATTAATTTATTTTATATAGAAACTAAAGATGATTATTTTAGAATATTAAGTAATGTACTTGAAAGAAAAATATGGCAAATGGGAAATAAAAATAATAAGTATTATTTTTATAAATATGATAAAGACTACATAAATAATAAAGATATTTATGAGTATGAAAAATTAAATTCAATAGATGGTTTATTTTCGATTTTAATACCCTATTTTTTAAAAGAAAGTAATTATTTTTATAATATGTACACAAAATCATTATTTTTAGTATAAAGAGGAGGATATAAAAAATGAAATGCAAAAATGATTTTATGATAAGAATACCTTATAATTCATTTGATTATTATAAGGAATCAATAGAAAACAAAGAGAATTTATCACTAGATAAATTTAAAGAAAATTTATTGATATCTTCATCTGGCTTATATGATATTATTTCAAAAAAAGAAAAAATAAATAATGATGAATTGATTTCGTTAACTAAATATTTAATAAGAAGCTCAACAAGATGTACACCATATGGTTTAAATTCGAGTGTGATGATTGGAAATTTTAAAGAAGACAATATATTAAATATACATAAGAAACATCATAAAAAATCTAGGCCTGATATGTCTTGGTTAATTGAAATTATAAAAAAATTAGAAAAAGATGTAGGTATTAAGCTAAAGGTAATAATAAATGATACCAATAGATTTGTTGGTGAAAAGGTCTTGAAAAAATGGAATAGTTGTTATGTGAAAAATGCACGTGAAAGTGAAAGAAAGATATATATTAATAATACCAAAGCAGTAAAGTATGTATTTGATATGTGTAAACAATATATTTCTATTGAAGATATTATCAAAAATTTAAAATCAAATTCAATTGGTGTTAAAGAAGAATCAATAATTGAATTCATTAGTAGTTTACTAGACAATGAATTCTTAATAAGCGACTTAAGACCAAATACTTTAATTACTGATCCATTAGGATATGTATTAGAAAAACTTGAGGGATACAATGTTAGTACAGAATTATTTTGTAAATTATTAGAACTAAGAAGTATGTTAGATAATTATGAAAAGACTGATATAGGTGAAGGTGAAGAAATTTATAAAAATATAATTAATTTTATGGAAAGTATTAATGTATCCGATAATTATCTTCAAATAGATATGTATAATACGTCAAAAATATCTTTAAATAACAAAGTAAAAAGTGATATTGAAGATTTTGCAAATTTTCTTGCTAAATATAGATATAATGAAACATTTTTTGATTATTCGATGAAATTTAAAGAAAAATATGGAAATCAGGCTGTGAAATATCTTGATTTAATAGATGAAGAAACGGGCTTAGGATTTCCACATTCCGATGATAAAAATTCTTTAAAATATAATGATAATATTATTTGTGAAATTTTATTAGCAATGTCTGAAAATAAAACAAATAATTTAAAGTTAGAAAATTATATGGTAAATAATATAACATACAAAGAAGATGTTTCGCAAACAGGAGGAGAATTAGCTTTATATTTATATAATGAAAAAAATACGTTAAAATATATGATAAGTCCCTTGATGGGATCAAATACGGAATATAAAATTTCAGGAAGATTCGAATATTTATTTTCTAATGAGGAAAAGCATAAAATGGATTCTTTAGTTAAGGAAGTTGAAGTATGTTTTATACCTCAAAATGCAAGATACAATAATGTTATGATGTGTAAATCAAATAAAAGTGCATATGTTGAATATGGGACAAATACAATTATTCAAAATAAAGAAAGAATAGATATCGAAGATATATATGTAATAGTTGATAATCAAAACTATATTAGGTTTGTTCAAAAATCTACAAATGAAATTATAGAGTTTTATGCATCTAATATGTTCAATATAAATGCATATCCACAAGAGTTAAGAACACTTATTGAGGTAACTAATAAACAGAAGTTGTTATTTACAAGTTTTTATACAGCTTTGCAACACTATATTTTACAAGTAAAAGGTTATTTGCCACGAATAAGTTACAAAAATTTTATTTTATTTCCAGCTTCTTATACATTGCCGAAGGATTTTGATTTTAAAAACAAAGATGTAACATTAAAAAATATATATGAATATATAAAAGAAATGAAGAAAAAATACAACTTTTCTAATCTAGTTAGTGTAGGACCATTAGATCAAAGAATGCTTTTAAATGTAGAAAATAGGGTACATTTAAATATTTTATATAATCTACTTAAAGGAGATAGTACATTAAGAATTTATGAAAATATTTTTGAAGAATCAAATCTTCCAATATATGATGAAAATAATGAAAAATATGTTAGTGAGATAATAGTTCATTTATCACCATGTCAAAAAAAATATAAAGATAAGTTAATTTTACCAGATGATATTCAGTATATAGATACAAATAAATATTTAATGTATTCAAAATTTCCTTTAGAAAATTGGCTAAGTATTAAATTGTATTCCAATGACGATGTACATAATCACATTTTAATTAATTCTATTTCAAAATTAAATAATATTTTAAAACAAAAACAGTATAATAGTAGACTATTTTTTATTAGATATAAGGATCCAAAATCACATATAAGACTAAGAATTAAGTATTCCAATGAGAAATTAAAAGATATTGTAGGATTTGTAAGTGATATGATTAAAGATTTAAAGGAAAATAATTTAATAACAGAATGTGTTATGGATACATACTTTCAAGAATTTGAGAGATATGGAGGAGCTAATAACTTTTATTTTGCAGAAGAAACCTTTTTTTCAAATAGTGAATTAGCTATAGGACTTCTAAAATTGTATGAATACAATTTTACAAAATTAAAATTAACTGATTTATTTATTATAAGTTGTTATAAGTTAATAGAAGATTTAGATATTAATTCGGAAGATAAACTATACTATTTAGAAAATTTTAATATTGGAAAAAAATATAATAAAGAATTTGAACAAATAAAAATAAGAACAGGGCATTATTTGAAAAATCATGATAATTGGCAAAATTATAGAACTTCAGAAGAAGGAATAAGATTATTAATTAACCTAGATAACTATGAGAATGATTTTATTAGTTACTGGAATAAAATTAATAGTAGCATCAATTCTAAAGAAAGAAAAAAGGGAATATTATTAAGTATTTTTCATATGCAATTCAATCGAATGATAGGAATAAATAGAAAATTAGAAAATAGAACAATGGGATATTTAAGAAAAATTATTTATAACCAAATTATGAGGGAAAAATATTATGGAAAGAAATAATATACTAAAAAAAACAAAAGTGATTTCAAAAAATATTATAGAAACCATGAAGCTTTTACTAAGGTATGAAAAAAAATATATATTTTTATCATTATTTTTGAATATTTCAGTTAGTACGTTACCTTTTATTTCTATTATTATTTCTCAAAAAATGCTTAATATGCTTCAAATTGGAGGGGAAAAAAGTACTTTAATTAAAGTTTTAATATTATATACAACGATAAAAATGGTTTCCCTTATTTTGAATAATTTTAATTCATATTACTTAACTAAGTACAGTGATTATTTATTTTATCATTTAAATGTTTTATTTTTAGACAAATGTTCAAGGCTTGATTATCAAGATTTCGAAAATCCACAAATATATGATGCTTTACAAAGAGCAGAACAACAAATAGGCATTAGACCATTAAGTCTTTTTAAAAATATATTGTCCTTAATTTCAGGGTTAGTAAGTTTTATAGTTTCGTTAATTATATTATCAAATTGGCATTTATGGTCATTGATAGGGTTTATTATCTTACCATTTGCAGCTTACAAATATTTTATTGAAATTAATAAAAAAGAATACGATATGGTATACAAAAGAGCAGAAAATGAAAGAAAGGGATGGTATTTATCACATTTAATTATTAAAGATTATTTTGTAAAAGAAGTTAAAATGTTAAATTTATCTGAATATTTAATAAGAAAATTTAAGAATATAAAAAAAGAAATATTTAATGAAAATATAATTATTAATAAGAGAAAAAATATTTTTAATTTCTTTTATCAACTTTTAAATACATTATTTTCGCTAATAATTGTGGCATTAGCGATGTTAGAAGCGTTATCTTCAAAATTATTATTAGGGAGTTTAATGACTTATATTAATACGACTACTAAAGTTGAATCTGCAATTAATAATATTGCTAGTTCGTGTTTTACATTATATACGGATAGTGTTTATTGTGAATATATTTTATCTTTTTTTAGATTAGTGGACAATAAAAAGTACCAAAATAATGAAGAAAAAATAAAAATAGATTCTATTAAAAATATAGAATTAAAAAATGTTTCATACAGATATAAAAATAGAAAAAATTATTCGTTAAAGAATATCTCATTAAAATTAAATTCTGGCGAAATAAATGCACTTGTTGGTGAAAATGGTTCAGGTAAAACAACTTTAATTAAAATACTAACAGGATTATATACTGATTATGAAGGAACTGTTTTAGTTAATGATATTGATTTAAGAAAAATTGATATGAAAGACTATCAAAACAAAATTTCTACAGTTTTTCAAGATTATAACAATTATGAATTTGATGCAAAAAATAACATTGGTGTTGGGGATATAACACAAATTAATAACAAAGAAAAAATAATAAAAGCGGCTAAACTGACAGGTGCAGATGATATTATTCAAACATTACCAAATAAGTATGATCAACAATTAGGAAATTGGTTTTCTGGAGGTATACAATTATCTGGTGGCCAATGGCAAAAAATTGCTATTGCTCGCTCTTTGATTAGATGTGCAAGTATGTATATTTTAGATGAGCCTACTGCTGCACTTGATCCATCTGCGGAATATTCATTTTTTAAGAATTTTAGAAATAATATTTTAGATAAAATAGGAATTTTTGTTACACATAGATTTTCTAATGTCAAGATCGCAGATAATATTTTTGTACTTAAAGATGGAAAATTAATTGAACAAGGAACACATAAGTCACTGATGAATAATAAAGGTGATTATGCCAAATTATATAATATACAGATAGGAGAATAAAAATGAATATATTATTGTTAATGTCTTCTCCAAGAAGTCATATTACTCTTGTAGAAGTACTAATAAGAGAATTAATAAATAAACAAAATGTAGTTTATTGTATGAGTACATCCAATAATAAAGATATGCTTGAAAGTTATGGTGCAAAGTTTATTGAATATCCCGATTATATTGTTCCTGCTTCTTGTAATAATATTGATGTTGATTTGGTTATGAAAAAAACAGACGAACTATGGAAAAAAGGTAAAATTAAAGAAGGTTATGATTATATAACTGAAAAAGACATAGAATCTGTTTTTGATATAACATTAAAACAAATAGATTATATTTGTGAAATTGTAGAAAAATTTAACATCAATTTAATGTTTCGAGATGCTGTGGATAAATTAGGAAGATTGGTTGCTGATAAAATGAATATTAAATGCATTGGATATATGACACATAATATTTATTCAAAAAGATACTTTGAGCAGAATCCAAATGATTTATATGCTGTATTTATGAATGCTAAATGGCGTATAAAAAACTTACCAAATGAATATTTTCTTGATTTAAGAGAGAGAGCAGAAAAATTATATAAGAAATATGGGGAAAAAAATTTTCCAATTTATACTCATCATCAGTTAGATCCAATGACTGAATTTACACTAATTTTTTCAAGTGAAAAATTTCAACCGGTATCATCATTTTATGAAAATAGAAAGTATTTAATAATCAAACCAGAAAAATCTGTATTTAAAATAGAAGAAAATATAGATGATAAATTAATAAAATTTATTGAATCATACAAAAAAATCATATATATATCTTCAGGTTCATTTGTAACACAATCATATTATTATTATAAAAATTTTGTAAATGCTCTTTCAAAATTTAATATTGGAGTTGTTATGGCAGTTGGAAAATTTTCAGAGCCCCTAAATAACTATATAAGAGAAAATAAAATAAATAATATTTACATTTCTAGTTTTATACCTCAAAAATTTATTTTATCAAAAACAGATGTCTTTATTACATCAGGAGGTCATAATAGTATATTAGAAGCAATTTATTATAAGGTTCCAATGTTAATTACTCCAATTAGTAGTGAACAAAGAATGAATGGATTATTATTAGAAGAATTAGGAATAGGTGAAACAACCTATTCATTAAATAAAAATGCTTCAATTTCATCACAAATAAATAAATTATTAAGAAAACAGTTGAATGTAAATAAATTAAATGAAATTTCAAATGATTTAAGAAATCAAAATAATAATTTTAAATCTATGTGGGATTATATTTATGATAATTAAAAGTACAAAAAAATTGTTGCATATTAATGGAGATCATTACAATGAGAAGAAAACAACAATGAAAATCTATAAACAATTAAAATTAGAAATAAAAAAAAGATACTATTTAGAAGAAATTTTTATAGATGATAGTTACTTAAATTTTATAAATAATTGTATTGGGTGTAAAACTTGCTTTAAAACTGGAAATTGTATTTATGATAACAAGGATGGAATTATTGAAATAAAAAACAAACTATTAGGCGCAGATATTATTGTTATTTCAACACCAATATTTATTGATAATATATCAGGTAATTTAAAAACACTATTTGACAGATTATCATATTGGTTTCATACGATGCCATTGAAAGGTAAAAAGTGTATTCTAATAATTTCTACATATAGAACAGGTATAAATGAAGTATCTAATTATTTATATAAAATATGTAGTTATTTAGGGTTAGAAGTAGTGGGATTAATAACCAGTGATTATAAAACAACTAAAAATGTCCTATGTAATGAAATAGATATATCTTTAGATTATTTGGAAACAGGATTATTAAAGAAATGTACAAATGTAGCTTATAGTGATTATATATATAATTTATATGATAAATTATATAAAGATATGTTAAAAAATAATCTTATTACTTTTGAATTAGCTTACTGGTGTAAATTACATCAATAAGTGGTTATAGAAGAAAGGAGGGAAAAATATGGATAAAGAATTACAATTAGAAGACTTCAATTTAGATTTGTATGATGAAGGTAATGGAGAAGATGATGGTGTTGGAGTATATTCTTCAGTAGTAGGAACAAATAGCTCTACATCAATTGTCTGTGCAACATTAACAAACTTCACAGAAGGATGCAATTATTGCTAAAAAAAGTAGAAAGGAGAAAAAATTATGGATAAAGAATTACAATTAGAAGACTTCAATTTGGATTTGTATGATGAAGGTAATGGAGAAGATGATGGTGTTGGAGTATATTCTTCAGTAGTAGGAACAAATAGCTCTACATCAATTGTCTGTGCAACATTAACAAATTTCACAGAAGGATGCAATTATTGCTAAGGCAAAAATACAATGAATAAAAGTTATATAACATTATCAAAAACTAATATTTTTAATGCAGTAATTTCAATAAATAGTAAAAATGAACAAAAATATTATCACAAATATAAACCTGAGATTGGTGTTAATATAACAGCTAATAGTATAGAATTACATTCAATTGGTTCATTAACTGGTAAATGGAAACAAGAGCCATTTAAAATAATTAATTATTCAGAAATAGAAAAAATAGAAGTATCAATTTGCAGAAGAAATTATGGTGCTATTTCGGGAATAATTGTAAATGAATACCATATTGATTTAATTTTTGAATTATTAGATGGATATTCTTATCAATTAGAAACGCAATCATGGGATAATTTTATTTACATGATAGAAAAATTAAAGTTAGAAAAAGTGTTAGTGGATGATATATTAAATGTTTATGAAAATTACAAACAGTATAGAAAAAAATATTTTGAAAAGTTAGATAAAACTTTTGATGATATTGCTAATCAATACCATTTAGATTCATATAGATCAAGCAATAAAAGAAAAGGGTGTTAAAAGCCAATGCCATTAAGTTAAGATTTTATGGCTATAGGAGGTTTACATTAAAGTAGACCTCTTTTTTATTTTTAATATTGACATGGCTATAAAGTATGCAGTCTATTATCAATAGATTTTATTGATAATAGGTCAATTTTTTATAGATATTGTCGGAGTTGTTTTTATGGATAACTATAAGTATTTGAAAAATATTTTATATCATATCATTGATGATATGAACAATTCTTGTTCTCTTTTTTGTGAAAATCCGGATACTGATTTTATTCGTTCTTGTAAACTTGATTTTAAAACTACTTCCATCCTTTGTATGGAAACAAGTTCTTTAAAAGATAAATTTTATCAATTATTTGATTATTCTTCGACTACTCCTGCTTCTTCCACTTTTGTATAATCCAAAAGTAAGATTAAAATGGAAGCTTTTTTCATATTCTTAATACTTTCAACAAGAAAATATATGATGAAAAGTTCTTTAAAGAATATCGCTTTTGGCTGTAGATGGATGTGAGCTTCTTATCGACAATGCTTTTTAGGATAATGAAACAACTGTTAGAAACTGTAATAAATAGGACAAAACATACAGTGTATTCTATCTAAATGTTTCTTATGATTTATTGGAATTTACTTTTGATATCTTATCATGCAAAGAAAAGCTATAATGGATGAAAATGATGTTCTCTGTCAAATAGTTGACTGTTACCAAAGTAATAAAGATAACAAAGAATATGAATCTTACAATGGTATTGAAAATGTTTTAAAATTTGACAATAAATATCTGATTAGGGTAAAAAATATTCATTTTAGAACGAGTTGTCCAGATTATTAGGACCATTTCCAGATGATGAATTTGATTTAGATGTAAGTAGAATCCTTGTATTAAAAAATATAAAGATGGTAATGGCATGCTTTCATTACTACAAATGGTATCCTAAAAATATGGGATTTGATTATTATATAAAAGCAATCCATAAAGCATATTTTTCAATATTTCTTTTCATATATCTTTTTATTGTTTCTCTTTGTTATCTTTGATTTTTATAAAAGATGAAATAAGCAATTCAATACCAGTAAGTAATCCTAATAAAATATCTATAAAATCAATACTGCTTTTCAAACTAATCAATTTATAGAATTGAATTAAAATTGAAATGACACTTAATATAGTAGCTAAATATAATCAATTTTTCATCTTCAAGTTCTCCTTAATAAGATTATAAATTATTATATAACACACATTTTTATGGCAAACCATTATTTTAAGCGGCTCACACCTTGGCATATTCACTGATATGCCAAAAGATTGTTCTATTTTGACCTAATTTAAACCTAAAATAACCTAATTTTGAACATAGTCCTACAATGAGAACATGTAAAAATTCCTTATGTAGAAAGGATTTTAAAATAGTTACATATATATGCTCCACTTAGTAATGTAGGGGTCAAAATTATGAAAATGTCTTTTTTTTAGTTACAACAAAGTAAAAATCAGAAGAATATTTTTATTTGATATCTCTTCTGATTATATTTATTTCATCATAATTTAATAACATTGTATTAAAAGCAGCCTTTTTAATTATAAAACCAATATCACATGCTATGCATGTGGTAACAGAATAGCTTTAGCATTGAGAAAAAACTTCAGTGATATACTGAAAATAGCCTGAAAATTAAAAATGAAAAAGTAAAGTGGAGTTGTTTACGAATGAGTTAATGAAAACGTTGTAGACTTTAGATTTCAGTCAGTAGAAACTTTGACGTCAAAATAATGTACTCTTTTTGGATGTGGATATAGTATATTTTTTGATATTGGAATGATTAAATATATTGTAGTAATTCTTTTTTTAATCAAAAATTTTAATTGATTAGATAGTTTATACTATTTTATTTTTAATAGTTTTTTTGCATTTATATTTTTTTATTATGTTTGATCTTTTCTACTATGTTATTATAGAACAAAAAATTTTTTCTAAGTAAATTACTAATAATTTTTTTGAGCTAATGTTTTAATTAGTTAAGTATTTTCATTTATCATAAATTATTTTATGAGTATATAATCTAGAATCATGTGTGTTTTCTAATACAGTTTAGTCTAAATATTTTTTAATACATAACTAGGAGAAAAATTTAAATTATTATATCAATATATTTGTTTCATTTCTAAATATAGGTATTTTTGCAATCATAATTTTAAAAAAATAAATGTGTAATATAACGCAAAATTATTTTCTTTATAAAATAGAATTAATCACGTTATGCTTTTGTTAGTTGTGACATATTTTTGTTAGTTACGTAGATAATAAATACAAATGCTTAAAGATACTATAAAGTTAAATATGGAGGGAAAAGGAATATGAAAAAAATTAAATTGAAAAAGAATATGGTAAATTTTCTATTAACAGTATTGGCTTTTATGGCTACTGCAGGAGTTAATAATTACTCTATTAGTGGATTATATCAACCAAAAAAACCAGATGATTTTTGTTTTTAAAATACATACAATATCAAAAAATAATTAAATCAATGTATCGATGTATCTTTAGAATTGTATATGAAAGTATTTAATTGTGTCAATAATTATGATAAAATTATTTTAATAATGATATAGTGAGAGGTACATATAGTGAATATAGCAATTGTAGATGATGATGTTGATTTTTCTAGTGAACTTCAACAATATGTAATAATGTTTATTGAAAGATTGTACACTAGGTATGAGATTGATATTATAAATAGTGATTTTTTTAATAATTCTTTAGATAAAAACTATGATATTGTTTTTTTGGATATTGATTTAAAAGAGATAAACGGAATAAATATAGGAAAGAAATTATTAGTTTCAGAAGCAAATCCTATAATTATCTTTGTATCATCAAGAGGTGATTTAGTGTTTTCGTCGCTTTCAGTTAGACCATTTTATTTTGTACGAAAGGCATATTTAAGACAAGATTTAGAAGAAATGTTTATTTTGTTAAAGACGTATTTAAAAGAAACAATGCAATTATTTACTTTTGATTTTCATGGAAGAAAAACAAACCTATTTTTAAAAGATATTTATTTTATAGAATCCAGTGGACATGATGTTACTTTATATACTAAAAATGGAGAATATTGCTATAGATCAACTATGAGAAATATCTTGGATACTTTGGGAACAGAAACAATTGTACAATTTCAAAAATCATTTTCAGTAAATTTAGATTATATTAAGGAAATAGAAAAAAATACTATTATTTTAAAAAATAATGAAGAATTTAATATAGGCAGAAAATTTAAAAATAATGTTATACAAAAATACAAGGAGCACTTTTTACGATGACAATATATAATTATTTTATAAATTTTTTAGAGGGTCTATTATTGAGTTCATTCATGGCATATTATTTCAATGTTAAGAGGAAAAAAATGTATATTTTAATAACAACGATAATTTGTTTTTTTGAAATATCTATTTCAAATTACTACAATACATTTGATCAGTTGTTGATATTTATTGTAATTGCAACATTATTTATCTCTTTATTGAAATTAAAAACAGAAAGTTTGTTTGAAAAAATTATTATTTGTTCTATAGCAGGAATATTTTTATACTTGGCAAACTTATTGTCAATGCTTGTTACAACTTTTATATTTAATATTAGCACATTAGAAATTTATACAAAAAATTATTATGTATTCTGTACAATATTATCTAAATTTATTTTGTTATGTTTTATAATATTTGCTTGTATTTTTAAACGGTATTTTTATGATTCTTTAACAATGAAGAATGGATGGGCTATCCTATTATTATGTCTAACGATTGAATATACTATTGCTGTATTATTAGAAACGTTATTAACAGGTGCTTTTTCTACGAAAAAAGGTGTTTCATTAACAATATCCCTTATTGTTATAAGTGGTTTGTTTCTATTTATATTTAGAAAATTACAGATTGATAATGAAAAGAGACTACAATATGAGCTTAAGCTTCAAAAAAATCATTTTAGTGAAGAAAATTATAGTAAAATGAAATATATGTATAATGAAATCATAGAAACAGAACATAGAATGATGTATATATTAATAGGTGTAAAGAAATACTTAGAGTCAAATCAAATAGATAAAGCAAATTTTATGTTAGAACAATATATTTCAAAAGTTAAGAGATTTTCAACTGCAATAAATACTAATAATCCATATTTTGACTTTGTTTTAAGTTCAAAAATACATGAGTTTATGTATGATGATATTTTTTTAAAAAATACGTTATTTATATGTGAAAATCCTATTTACGATACGAATGAATTTTGTGATTTAATTATTTACTTGTTGGATAGTTTTAAAGATAATTTAAATTCTAAAATAGGATTAAGCTTAGGAATTCATCAGGAAAATAATTTTATAATTGTGGAGATGATAGGTGATTTAAAAGAATATAAAGTTACAGATGGTTTATATAAAAAAATTAAATATTTTACAACGGATTACTCTTTAAAAAATGTGGAGAGTATTTATACTTTGAAATTAATTATTGATATTGTTGAGTGATTTTAATCAAATTGAATATTTTAGCCTCCTGCACGCACCATGTTGATCGAGTGACGACAGTGTGTTAATAAAAACGCCGACAATAAAAGGGTAACCAAATAATTTAGGGGGAAAGCCAAATTATTTAGGGGCCAATTTTAGGGGGCTTGAAAAAAGTCTGTTAAAAGTTAGGGGGACACTTTAGGGGCCACCCCAAAATACTATAAGAAAATTTATGAAAAAAGAGAACAAATGCGAAATGCAAATTGTTCTTTTTTTATATAAATAAGAAAACAATAACAACATATTGCTAGAAATAGAAAGTATGCTATTAAAATAAATTGTTAGATCAAAATATACTAAATAAAAGAAAACTGGCTATATTTAAGCATTTTTGGCGATTTAATAATATTTAATAGAATGGAGTATCTTGTGATAATTAACGTATTAATATATTGTTATTAAAATCAAATATAATTTTATTTGATTGAATTTAATAAAGAAATAACAATTAATTGAGATAATTTTTAGTTGTTATTTTTTAATATTGATTTTTAGATTCATCCCCTTAAAGTAGCCCCCCAAAGTTGAGCCCCTAAATTATTTATTTTCTCTAGTTCTCATTGAGTGATTTTCCTTAGTATGAATCAAATATGAGTTAGCTATAATTCTATCTAGAATTGCATCAGCTAATGCACCACCTCCTAAATTTTGATGCCAACCCTCTGGCAAAAATTGAGATGCAAATATTGTTGAATGAGTGTCATATCTTAATTCCAATAATTCTAAAATATCTTTTTGTTGTTGGTGTCAATAAAAATTCATCAACGATCAATAATTCAATACGTGATAGCGCGCTTAATTTCTTTTTTATAATTATCTTTATTTCTTGCTTGATCCAATTCATATAATAAACCAGGAAGTCTTATATATTTAACGTTGATAGCTTTCTTGCATGCTTCGTTTCCTAATGCAGATATATAATACATTTTACCTGATCCTGTTGCACCCACAACAATAACGTTTAAATGATCGTTAACGTAATCACATGCAGATAATTTCATTGTCAATATTTTATTGATTTCTTTGTCTGGATAGAATTTAATATTGCTGACAGATGCATTTGTCATTTTAATGTGTGATCTTTTTTTCTATAAATCAAGTTGTTATATTTTGCATCTGTTTCACCATCAATCAATATAGAAAGCCTTTCATCAAAAGATAATTCCAAAGATGCTTTATTAGCTAATTATTCTTTTTATAACTCAGCCATCTTTGGTAGTTTTAATTTCATTAGTTTTTCATAGTTTTGATTTATCATTTTTTATTTTCCTCTATAATATTTTGCACCTCTTACAAGGGCAAAACAGTTAAACTAGATGAAATATTTCAGTTTAACTGTTACTTTTTCTTGACGTAGTACCAACCTCAGCTAACTTTTTGCGACAAACCTTTTTCGACCAACGGTACCATTACTATTTTTAAAGTTTACTGGAATTCGTTGTCCACAAGACCTCACGGGGTAATTCACTAATCCTCTAACTTTTACAACGCCTTGATTTACTGTCTTGGTTTTACGTTTACCTTTTGGACTTCGACCTGTTATGCAGCCTCATCCACCATTTAGCTTAATATCAAGTTTCTGTTTGTACGCTCAAAAGAATCACTACACCACTTCCTCCATCATTGTCATCACTGACAACGACTTGTAGTTCATTACACTTGGCGGTAAATACCTGTGATTGGTTTATTTCCAATTGAATTATACCATGCTCGGTACACATAAAAAGGGCACAGAAGCCAATCGGTTTCTGTGCCCGCCATTTTTTCCTAATACCCCAAACAATCTAGAGGGGTTATAAAATCTAAAATTTTCACAATTACTAAACTCAAAAATCCAATAACGGTACTCAATTCAGAAATCATAGACACACCTCCTTGAATGTTAGCTATCATATTACAGCCCCCATTCACTTATCACTAAGTTCTATTAGCAACACAACCTCTCGATTGTGTGGGGCGGGGCATTTATATTGTACCGCCTATTTCAAAGCTTTTCAACTGGCGTTCCAATTTTTTATAGGTTGTGATTTTCTTCGTTGAATGATTGACTAACTCCATTAAAAGTAGCGTCAATGCTTTGGCTGTAAAACGTTGTTGGAGCAAGAATAAATTAAGTTCGTTATATTTTTTGTCAGAAATATGTAACAACTTATATGTGCGCAAGTTTTTGTTGGATTTTAAAAATTCAAGGGTAGCCTTTAATTCTTCCGACAAAATACACTTTGGATAATTCTTATATATCGTTGTTCTTTCGGCAAGAGATATATTTTTACATTCCGCTAATGAAGTATTGACTATCGTTGTGTAGTTGATAGTTGTAGCAGTAAAATTGCAATTGCTGAATTTACAAGCCATGAATACACAATCTGAAATTCTTGCTCCACTGAAATCACAATCCTTAAAGGTAGTTCCCCAAAAATCACAACCAGTTATTGTACTATTATTAAACTTTACTTTCGTAAATATAGCTCCGCGAAAATTAGCATAAATAAAACTTTGATTTTGAGCATTGCAATTAATGATATGGCTCTTAGCTAAATAGCGACACCGTACGGACTTTACCATTTTTTTTTTGACATTTATCTGTAATCAGATTTATTCTGTCTATTTTGTAAGCTTGCATAGGTTTTTCTCCCTTTCTTACAAATTATCTTGTTTTGTATCTTAAAACTTAAACAGTTGAAAGTTCTTTATATTCAGCCTGCGAATGAGGTTCTGCGCGTTGACTATATTGTCATGATATGAGATATACCATCGACAAGTTAACGAAACATTCTTTTTGATTTCAGCAAAATAGTCAAAGTCTATTTCCGAAAGAGAATGACCAAATATATACACTTCATTAACTATCGTCAACGAGTTAAAAAAAGATTGATAATTTCTAATAATTGAAGCAGTATCTTTGTAAGTTTTTCTAAAATAGTCTTTTATAATTTCCTTTGCTTCTTGCAATCTAAAATCTTCTTCTATATCTTCCATATAGATATCATGTTCTTCTGGCGCATTAAAAGCGGTAATTGTTTTTCCTTGAAAAAGTGTAGCGTCATGGTGCCCTAATATGAGATTGTCTCCTCGCAAGGCATTACCATGAATATATAAAATATTAGAAGCAGGAATACCATACACTTTTTCTAACGTATCCGTATAGTTGAAGTTCAGAAACAAGCAGTTTCTATTGAGTATATTTGATGATACAATGGGCGATACATCAGTATTAATGTGTAAAATCCACTCTGAAAAGTAACGTGAAATATCTTTTGCAAAAGCCAAATCTTCCTTAATCATATATTGAAAATCGTGATTTGCACTATCACGCCAATTATCATCTCCATAACCAAGAAGATAGCAAGAATTATCTTCTTGTATCTGTTCATAATCCAAAAAACTTAATGCTTCTTCAAATGAACTCCATAAATCCTGTTCGGGTATGTATTTGCTTATTGCTTCATAAAAATGATGTTTTTCTTGGTCTCGTGGCGAAATACTATCAAGACGAACAAATCTATCACATATAATTTCCGGCTCTTTTTCATAAGAACATAGATATTCCATAAAATCAGAATACTTTGTATGCAAGCCATGAGCTAAATCAAATCCATTACCTATGATTATTAACCTCGACAACACATATTCCCCCTTTCTTTCGAAGTATTATAACAAAAAAATAAGAACTTTTCCACCATTAGACCGCTATCCACGCTCTGTTTCCTTTTCCCGTTCCGGATCTTTATCTTACCGCAAAACACTGTCAATGTTGCGCATGATAACGTTATATTCCTTGACTTGTTTTTTCAGCTTCCCATAGTCTGCATACAGTACTTTAGATTCATCTTGACATAGTACCAAGTCCTTGATGATTTAAACGAACAATTTTTCTCTTTAGACATAATAAAAAATCCTCATTTCGTTAAATTATAGGCTTATAACCTACATAATTATTTTAATGTAAGAAGGATTTAAATATTATGATTAAATTGTTCAAATATATGTTGTCATTTTCATTAATACACTGTCGTCGCTTAATTAACATAATGTAATCATTGGAATAAAATATCCACAAATTAAGAAAATTCCAAAATGTTATTCATAGTATATTAATACATTGAGTAAATATATAATTTAAAATAAAGAGGGATTTATCATATTTTGGTTATCAAATATTGTGAGGATTAGTTCAGGCTCTGTGTCAATAATGAAGGGTGCCTGAGAGATAGCGAAAGCTATCTCTTTTTCTTTATTCAAATTCATATGAGAACCTAAGATGAAGAAGAATCATCTTTCTTAAATTATAAAAATATTTGTATCCATAGGCATTTCGTTTTACAAGCTTGATCTTGTTGTTCTTGTTCATGGTTTTATATAATGTACTTTTTATGTTTTATGTTTCTTATTAAGAAAGAGTAGCTTTGAAAATTGATATTAATTAATTTTTTTGAATAATATAAGTTATATTAAAGATGATTATTAGATCTAGTTAAGTTTAATAAAAAAAGAGGAGTATATAAAAATGCCAATGATTTAAAAATATTTAATATGTTAAAGAAATGTTATTATTTATGCTTTACTATAATCTTTTTAAATTTTTGAATGATATTATTTAATATTAATAAAGTAAGTTATGCCATATTTAGGTTAGATATGCCTAAATAAATATATAAAATTTTTCTTAATGTATAATTAATTTGAAGAAGGAAGATGGTATAATGAATGGCTATATTATAAATAGATTAGTAAGAAATGGCTATATAAAAGAAAAAGAACGAGCGAGTTATCAATATGGAATGGATGTTTTAATTTTAAATTTGATACCAATTTTTATAATTCTAGTTATTTCAGTTGTAACAAGAAATATTAAATTTGGTGTAATATTCCTATTATTTTTTATTCCTGTAAGAATAAATATTGGTGGATATCATTGTAAGAAAATTTCTAATTGTACATTATTGTTTGTTTTATTATATATTTTTGTTTTAAAACTAAGCACATTATCAATACAATTGATATTAAAATATTTTGGAATCCTTTGTATACTTTTTATTATGCTTTTAGATCCTATATCGTACGATATTATAGAAAATAAAGTTGAAAATTATAAAAGATCAAAAAAAATCATTAAAGCAGTCAGTATTTTAATGATAGTAATATTATTTTTATTAAATGATAATTGTTTGTTAAGTGCAACAAGCATGGCGGGAATTTTAAATTTTTGTCTTTATTGTATGGGACGAGTTGATTTAAGAAGAGGAAAATTATTATGAAAAATACACCAGAAATATATTTAATAGGTCAAAGAATTAAGAGAAAAATATTAATGATAATGATTTTAATAAGTGTCTTATTAGGTGTCATTGTAGGTAATGAATGTAAATCATTAATATTTGGCTTATTTTTAAGTGTAGTATTAGCATTTTTTCAAATTGTAATGACAAGAAAATATTATTGGATAATAAGTAATCAAGGTATATATACTCCATTAAATTTTGGAATAAAAAATTATTTAATTATAATGCTTAAATATTTATTATGTGGAGATGATACAGGAAATATAGTTTTTGTTAACTATAGAACTATTGCATATTTAAATTTGTTTGAAAGAAAAAACAAGTTATGGGTACAAATTATTCGAAAAAATGGAGATTTTATTTCTATAACTATTGAGTCGAAATTTTTTAATCAAGATTTGGTAAATGCAGTAATTTATATAAAAAGAAAAGGAATAGTTATAAATGGTTTAGAAGTATTAACAATAATTAAAAATAAGATAAATTAATAGTAAGGAGCTAACTATATGAAAAAAATAATTATTTTATTTACAGTTTTATTACTTACAGGTTGTGGAGTAGGGACTACTAGAAACAGTAAGAATAATTCTCAACATCATAATATTTATATGAATACAGATTCAAAATGTGCAGGAATAAAAAGAGTAAGTAAAAAATACAAAGAAACAAATCCAAAGGATATGTTAGAAAAAGTTGATTATTGTTTTATTGGAAAAATAAAAAATTTTAAAGACGTAGAAATATATGAAAATGGGAAGATTAAAACATTAATGTCAATTTCAATTGAATCAACCATTAAAGGTGATGTAACAGGTGATATAGAAATATATAGAGATGGTGGAAGAAGTGGAATTAATGAATATGTTAATTATCCAAAAGATACATGTTTAGATAAAAATAAATTAAAATCTATCCCTGATAAAATGAAAGAAAGTTGTTATATAGAAGTTGTACCAGATGCATATTTCCAAGCAAAAGAAGGGGAAGAATATATGTTTTTTGTGAAGAATAAAAAACAAATGGAAATTTATAATGATGCGTATGGAATGTTGAAGGTTTTAGATGATAAGAATCTAGAAAATGTTTATACAAATAAAAAATATAAAATTTCAGAAATTTCTTAAAAGTAGGTGAATATGATGAAATTTGCATTAAATAATCTTTTTAAACAAAAGAATTTAATGATAATTTACGGATTGACAATTACATTAGTTGCAGCTATATGTTTTGTTTTTCTGGCTATGTTATATGATCCATATTTGCAATTAGACACAACAAGTGTTGATAAAATGTATATGGGATCAGCAACAACATTATTAGTACTAATTTTTAGTGTTTGTCTCATGATTTATACAAATATGTATGTTTTAGAAGCAAAAAATAAAGAAATGTCGTTGTTGGTTTTTCATGGATTGACATTGAAGAAAATGATTTTTTATCAATTTTATCAAAGTATATTTATGTATATATTATTTGGAACGTTGGGAATTGCTTTGGGATATAAATTAACACCAGTAATATTTAAAAACATATATTATAAATTACATTATGTTTATGATATTAAAATTATCAATCAATCATTTTATCAAGCTATTTATATGTTATTGATGATGCTTTTTATTTCTCTTGTTTTAAATATTGGATATGTATATCGTGGTAGGTTGACTAGTATGATGTCAAATACGAGACAAAAGAATTATAGGAAAAAGAATGTTTTTCAAATAACGAGTAAGATATATCCTGTTTTATTTATTTTAGGACTTGTAATGATGTTTACAACAGAGCATATTGCGTCGGGATATATAGTATTTAGTGTTATTGGAGCACTTGGTGGATATGGAACAGTAAGATATTTTTTCCCAGAATATATTGAAAAATTAAAAGCATCCAAATGGTTAAATAATAGTCAAAGACTAGTCGTTTTTGGAGAACTATATCTAAAATTTAAATATATAGGAATATTTTTAGAGTTATTGATACTTATTTCAATAATAATAACAACATTAATTTGTTTCAACTTAAATAATTTAATCGAAATGTACAGAATGATTATTGCCTACATTATTATGATGCCAATGATTGTATTTTGTATCACTTATAAAAATTTAATTATTTCAAAAAAGAATGTAAAGAATCAAAATTGTATTTATAAATTAGGAATTACAAAAAAATATCAAAAAAAATTTATAAAAGAAGAAACACTAATTATGTATGGTATATTATTTATTTTACCAATGACATATATGATATCCACATTGGGAAGATTTTATGTATATGATGGAATTTCAATTTTAATAATTGCCTTTATTATTGGTTATTTTATATTAAATTTACTTATTTCAATGTATATATCTTACAAAGTAACTAATCAATTTTTTAGGGGGGTCTAGCTATGAATGAAATTATAATAGAGGTAAAAAAAATTAGTAAGGTTTATGATGAAATGACAGATAATCCAGTAATTTCACTAAATAATATTTCTATGTCAATAGAAAAAGGAGAATTTATTTGCGTGATGGGGACATCTGGATCAGGAAAAACAACTTTTATCAATTGCATTTCAACAATGGATACTCCTAGTAAGGGACAAGTTATATTATATGGAAAATCAACATTAGAAATGAGTGATGAAGAAATTGGCAATTTTAGGAGTAAAGAAATTGGATTCATTTTTCAAGAATATAATTTATTGGATTATTTAACATTGGAAGAAAATATTGCATTTCCATTATCAATGAACAAAGTAAAAAATAGTGAAATAAAAAAAAGAGTACATGAAATTGCTAAAAATCTTGGCATCGAAGGTCTTTTAAATAAATATCCAGATGAATGCTCTGGAGGACAAAAACAGCGTACTGCAATAGCTAGGGCTCTAGTTAATGAACCAAGTATTATTATTGCTGACGAGCCAACTGGAAATTTGGATAGTAAAAATACAAGTGAATTATTGGCAATTTTGAAAAATTTAAATGAAAAAGAGGGAAAAACAATCATTATGGTTACACATGATGTTATGGTTGGGTCGTTTGCTTCTAGATTGCTCTACATTCAAGATGGGACTATTAAAGAACAATTAAGCAGAAAAGAATTTAAGACACAGGAAGATTATTTCTATAATATTTCAAAAATAAATTCTAAAGAGCAACTCATATCATTGAAAAAATAAAATTACAGTAAATATTAAATTTAATAAAAAATCAATATTTAAGACAATATTCGTTCAAATTTAATATGATTATAGGAAGTAAAATAATTGAGGGGGAGCAATTATAGACACTAATTGTTCTCTTTTTTTTTAATAATCCAAAAATGATAAAATATTGTTATTTAAATTAGAAAATATATTCCAAATATTAATTTTTGAATTTACTCTGTAAAATTTTCTTTTGAACAAATCAATAAGAATCTTTGAAATTTCTAAAATACTATAAATTCTTGAGAATATTTTTGTGTTATATGACATATGATTGTTAGATAAGACAAATTTATATATATAATTAAAAAAATATATATACTGAAATTAAGTTAAATGGCTAGGAGGAAATAAATGAAGTAATATAAAAAATATTTAAAACAAATGATTAGATTACTATTTTTAAAATGCATGAATAAAAAAGGAGGTAAAAATAGGAACATATAAATAAAAAATATTAGAGTTTATAAAATAATATTATCAAAAGAAAATAAAGAAAGAAGAAAGTTATTATGGAAAATATATTAATTGTAGGTGCGCATCCTGATGACATAGAATTAGGATGCATAGGAAGTTTAATGAAATTAAAAAAAGAAGGGAAAAAGATTGTTTATTTAGTAATGACAAATGGAGGAAATTGGGAAAAGAAAACTTATAAAGATAGGGTTGATGAAATAAAAAAAGCTTTAATTCATATAGATGTGGATGAAGTCATAGTTGGTGCGATACAAGATGGGTATTTAAAACATGATCCTGATACAATAGATTTTTTAAGTAATATTATAAAAAAATATTCCATTGACACAGTGCTTTGTCAGTATTATAAAGACACGCATCAGGACCATGTTAATTTAGGATTAAATACACTATCGATTGCAACAAGCTGTAAAAACTTGATTTTTTATGAATCATTAACAAGTACAGAATTTGTTCCTAATTATTATATTGATATATCTAAATATGAAATTGATAAAAAAAATGTATTAAAAGAGTATGTTTCACAAATAGAAAAGTATAAAAATAGAAATCAAGATTTATTATCTTATATTGATGCAAAAGATAAAATAAACGGAATAAAGTCTCACGTTGATTATGCTGAAGGGTTTATTATTAATAAGATGGTTCAATAAAAAAGGTGTTATTGATTTGTAGAAAAA
This sequence comes from Faecalibacillus intestinalis, assembly GCF_003024685.1. Taxonomy (GTDB): domain Bacteria; phylum Bacillota_I; class Bacilli_A; order Erysipelotrichales; family Coprobacillaceae; genus Faecalibacillus; species Faecalibacillus intestinalis. The sequence continues at coordinate 34,326 of NZ_PYLQ01000020.1, forward strand.
TATCTAATAAATATCATTTTCTATAAAATAAGAATATGTTTTTCTATTTTTAACAGTTTGTAAAAAATATTTGGTTGTTATTAATATTTAAGAATTTTTGTTCGTATAAATTAAACTACTATTTAAATATATTGATGCATTTGAACAATAATCAATAATAGACAAGATATATGAGAAAGTTATATTTTTATAGATATAATAAACAAAATTGATTTAATAAAAAATATATTTATAAAACTTTTTTGAAAATAAAAAAGTTTATATAAAAATTGAAATATAAATAATATTACAGTAGAAAATGAAATAAGCAATTATTAAGTTTTTTTTAAAAGGAACTCTTTTTATCTCATTTGTATTCAAAAGTCTTTAGCATAATATATGTATGATTTATTTGCTCTTACATGAAAGATTAGTATATGTAAAATTGCATCATATGCTTGTTAATATCTATGTTATGTTTTTCTTGTTTAATTTTTTAAATTTAAACTTTAATGTAAATTAAAAATATCAGGTAAGGAGAATTAATATGTATGGAAGATGATCAATATTTAGATGAAATGTTAAATAAGATAATTATTACTAAAAGCCAATTAGAAGCAAATGAATATATCAGACTTGTTAAAAATTATATATATGTAACAAATAAATATACTAATTTAAAAAAAGTTGATTATTTATTATTGATAGATAAAATAGCACTAAGTAGAGATTTACCGATTTAATACAATATATTATTAATATAAAGTATTTCAATATTAGATCACCTCCGGTTTAAAAAAAGAAAATAAAAATTGGAGGATTTTATGAAATATAATTATAGTAGAGAAAAAATAAAATGGGAAAATGAAAAGATATTAGAAGAAAAACTGTTAAAAGATAATAATATTGATCAAACGATTATAAAAAAATTAAGAGATTACGATTGGATTGATTTTAATAAAGAGAGAAGTTTTAGAACACATCAAAATATTACAAAAGATGTGTTTTTTAATTTAACAGAAACCAATGATAAAAAAGAAATAAACTCTATAAATGATTTGATGGATGAAATAGAAAACGAGAATTTATATAAGATTTTATCTAAAGAAGATGATGTTACTTTAAAAATATTAGTTTATAAAATACAAGGATATTCAACTAAAGAAATTGCAAATATATTGGGTATAACAATAGATAATATTTATTACCGAATAAAAAATTAAGAAAAAAAATAAAATAATTTACAAAATCACTTAATTTCATTGCCTTTATAGTGAAGGGTAAAAAACCTAAGAGTACATTGAAAACAAAATAGTAATATCTGAAAGCTTTTGTCAAGGGGGTGCGTGGATATTTTTTATATTACTTACGCAGATTCTCTCTCTGCTTCTGCCTGAATAATGCGTTTCAATCTGTCCTCAGCAGTCAAACCGCTACTATGGTCAAAAAACACTTTGACTTTATAATTTGTTTTGCCTTGCTTAATCACAAAAACTCCATCTGGTTTGTTTTTCTCCGAATGGTTATTTGGGGTGGGTAGTGTACTGTTCACAATATTTGTCATACGATATTCCTCCTTAAATGAAAAAAGCCCGACAAGGAAAGGTCTGACAACGAAGTTCCGACAACGGACATCAGAAAAACTTTTTTCTTTATCGGGCGATACTATCTTTTTACTATTTCCTTTTTCTTTATAATATTGGTTGTCATGGTTGTCAGAGAGGGAAAAGTGCCGCAATATCAAGGCTTTCGGGATTTTTGCCCGACAACCAGACCGACAACCGGCTCGACAACCGAAGCGACAACGGGCTTTTATTTTTGCTTCAACCATTCTTCCGGAAGTCCTAACTGTTCCATTTCTTCTGTCGGGATTTCTTGAAAACCATCCATGCTGTTGTCAGGCTCGTTGTCGTTCCTGATACGCTCCCAGCCTTTTTGTCTACGGTAAGGCTCTGGAAAATACCTCGGATTGCTGAACGCCCTCCAGCCTGTGACAGCGTTATTCATAATGTCGTTGATCTCTCGCAGTTCCCATTGTTTCGGTTCGTCATAATCATGCCCCAGTGCTTCCTTATAAAGCTGTTTGGAACAGACCATGCTGCCGGAATAGCGTTCCAGATAATCTAAAATCTGTCCTGCCTTTGTGTCCTCCGGCATAAAGTCCTTTTGGTGAGCTTTCAGGTAAGCGTTCATAGCCGGACTGAATCTCAGACGGAAATTGCCGCTTCTGTAAATCTCCATAGCCTCTGCCCACATCTGATTGATATACTCTCTGGAAGCCTGTTCATCTTCCAAAATATGAACCTCAGCCCTTTCAGGATAGACCATAACCGGAACGAAGCGGCGGTTGCCTGTTCGGTCAAGGGGAAGAAAGTCAAGGGTATTGGAAGAACCTCCAAACACACATTGTCGTTTTCTGTCTGCCGGATGTGTTTCATACGGTATCTTATAGGTTTCCTTTTGGCGGCTCAGAAAGGATTTGATTTCTTCAATGCTCTTAGCGTTAGCGGTTGCAATCATTTCCGACATTTCAATAATCCAATGCCCCTGCATTTTGCGATACACATTTTCATCATCCAGCTTTTTCAAGTCATCAGAGAACCAATCATCATTGACCGCAAGCAAACGGAAGAAAGAGGACTTTCCGGCTCCCTGACCGCCTACAAGACAGAGCATTACCTCAAATTTACACCCCGGCTTAAAGGCTCGTGAGATAGCACCCAGCAGAAACAACTTCAATGCTTCACAGGTGTAATCATCTGTATCAGAACCGAGAAAGCGGTGCAGACAGAAGCGTATGCGTTCTGTTCCGTCCCATTGCAGGGCATTGAGAAAATCACAGACAGGGTGGTAACGGTTTTCATTGGCAATAACCGCAACTGCGTCTATAATTTTCTTCTCTACGGTCAATCCATAGTTTTCTTCAAAATATAGGAGCAGATATTTCACATCCACATCCGTCAATGTCGGGCTGTCACGATACCAGCCGAGGGACTTCACAATGTCGATTCTTTCGGTCAGAAGATTTTTTCGGATAGCCCCTTTCAAAAGTGGGTCATATTGCAGAACACGCTTATAATTTGCGGCAGTATTATAAACCTTACCTTTCTCGCTCTGCTCTAAGCTGTTTCGGATTTCTTCTACTGTGCATGGTTCTGTCTGCTGACAGTTCTGCAATTCGCTGTTCAAGTTTCAACACCTCCTTTCTCTGTTCTGCCACAAGTGCTTTTCGTTCCTCCAATGAACCATACAGAAGAATATCAAGCAGATATTCGATATAGTTCTTCTTATACAGTGCTTCTGCAAACAGAGGATTCCATTCCTCATCCGGCTGTTTAGGAGCGTATTTCTTTTCCCATTCTCTAAGAAGATGAAAATAATCCGTCAGCACCTTGTAGCAATGATTTTCTCCTTTTTGATACTTCTGTTCCGGTGTCGGCTCACGAATACGAGGGCGGACACTGGGCTTTTGTCGGCTGTCATAGTTAAGACCAAAATCTTCAGCAAGTTTGACAGCAGCTTCCCTCAGCCCGATACCGAATAGCTTCGCTGTGAGATCAACAGCGTCTCCGGTTGCTCCGCAGCCAAAACAGTAATAGCGTTCATCCAGCTTCATACTGGGGGACATATCCGAGTGAAACGGACAGCACGCCATACCTGTGCGACCCACTTTCAAGCCATAGGCTTCTGCGGCTTGTCGGGCAGTAACATTTTCTTTTACAATTTCAAATACATTCATGTGACTCCTTTCCTGAAACGAAAAAAGCACCTGTCATTTTCAAAACGAAAATAGCAAGTGCCTTAAAGTTCCATATTTAATTTTAGGTGCAAAAAAGCAGGAGACCTTTTCAGATTTCCTGCTTAGCAAAGCTGTGAAGATTTAATTGTGGTTGGGTTGCCAGTTATACAAACTGGGATTTTTCTTTTTAGAATGAATTATTTATTTTCTACAATAGCACCATATTTCGTATGCGGAAGATATTGTACCTTTAAATAAGTATTTTTATCAACATACCTTGAAAATACTGTGATTTCGATTTCATCATCTTTAACTTTATCATATAGAAAAATACTTCTTCTTTCAGAAGATATATCTGCACCACCATGAGATTGTTCAGTTACATATCCTTCTGCATAACTATACTGTTTGTTTATGATGTAAGGCATATCTAAAACAAAATCTTTCAAATATAAGATTAAAAGAATAGCTACTATAACAAGAATGGTATTAGCCAATCGAAGAAATATTATATCATTTTTTCCAGTATATTCTTTTTTTATCGCTTCTTTATCAAAAAATATCGAATAGATAAGTTTTCTTTTTTTAATTAGATAGATAATGCAAGCAATTAAAGCTATAACAAATAATGAAACTCTTATAAACAATCTAAATATAGCAAAATCCATAATATCATTCCCTTAAACTTCAAGTTTGTTGCTTACATTATACTTCATCAACCTAAAGAATGGAAGATATTTTCTTGCTCCCTAAAGCAAAAGCACCTGTCATTTTCAAAACGAAAACAGCAAGTGCCTTAGAGTTCCATATTCAGTTTTTGGGAAAAAAAGCAGGAGACCTTTTCTGATATGCTCCCTTTATGAGAGACAGTGAAAAAACAAACTGTCATCATGAAGGGAGCATATCATTCGGATCTCCTGCTTAGTAAAGCTGTGAAGATTTAATTGTAGTCAGTTTTTCTTATACCATCCGAAATTTATACTTTAATGTTCTCTCATAACAAAAATCAATTTTGTCCTCCAACAAAAATACCGTTTGGGGGATTATCCCATATAAAATTATCCTCAGCCACTTCGCTCTCTAATGCAATTTCAATTTTATATATCCCCACATTTTGGGCATTTTCATCATCCTCACTATACATATAAAAATTCATACAATACCGTTCCTTCTCTGTCAATATGAGATACATACCATCCAATTCCGTTTTCCTTTTACCATAGTTGCTTTCACTTGATGATGCACAATCGCCCTCAAAACTTTGGATACTGCCCTCAATATAATCGAAAAAAGCAGAGATTTCAGTGTCTAAATTCTCAATGTTCTTTTTGCTTTCTTCGGAAAATAGAGATTTGAGTTTCTCTGAATCCTGTTGCTTACATGCCTCGATAATTTGTTGACACATCTTATCCGTTTCATTTTGTTCAGAGCTAAACCAGTCATTGAAATATTTGTTAGAGCAGCCTGTTAAACCGAGTATAATAATCACACTGAAAAGCAACAGTACTTTCTTCATATAATTACATCCTTTACTTGATAATTGCAAAATCACTTATTGGATTAAGGTCATTACAAAAAATTTCTTACTATCATTATACTTCATCAACCTAAAGAATGGAAGATATTTTCTTGCTTCCTAAAGCAAAAGCACCTGTCATTTTCAAAGTGAAAACAGCAAGTGCTTTAGAGTTCCATATCCTGTTTTTTGCTTTTCGCCGGAAGTGTCCGGCTGACTTCACGCTCTGCCATTTCTTTCTTTTTTCGGCTCAACTGCTCTATAATGGAACTTTTGGCTTTCTTCTTGATTTGCTCCGTTCCGGCTTTTTTGACCTCCGGTTTCATCAGCGTGGTTTGAATTTTCTGAATGGTTGATTTCATAGCGTTTGTGATTCTGGCAATCACGCCATCCAATCGTTTCGTTGCATACTCGATTTCTTTCTTTGAAGCCTTACGCTCAGGGGAGAGAACCCATGCCTTAGACTGCTCCACCAGCTTAATATCCTCCTTGTGCGTTTCCAGTTTCACAGTATCAGCAACGACCTCAACCGCCTTGTCATAGGCAATATCGGCAACCTCGTCCACCAGAGCTTCCACATCCTCAATCTTCATCGTGAGTTCTTCCAGCTTTTGCTCCTGTGCTGCCAGTTGCTCCTTTTGCTTGAAAAGAATATAGTCCTGTTTTTCCAGATATGCACGACCACCATATTCCGGTTCTTCTTCCAGTTGTAAGCCATGCTTTTTCGCCACATCAAACAGCAGCACTCGGCAAGCTGAATCGAAAGTCATCTTGCGGTTATTTTTTCTTCCGACAGGCTTCTCCGGTTCCGGCAGTTCAAACCCCAGTGCTTCCAAAGCCTTTTCCTGTTGTGGGGCAATCTCCCCATATTGATTTTCACAGTCGAACACATGACGCTCGTGAATATGAGGGGTACTTTCATCCAAGTGCAGAGCCCAATTCAGGATATGGACATGAGAACCGAAACGCTCATTTACGATTTCCATAAATTCTGTGACGATCTCAATGAGCAATTCCGGTGGAACATGATTATCAAGCGTTCCAATCTGATAGACCGTTTCCTCTGGACAGGTCTTTTTGCTTTTGAGTAAATCTCCGGTTTCCTTATTTCTTTCAGGGTGTCGGTTCTTCACATTTCTTTCGTTCTGTCCGGTCACAAAATCACGATACCGCTGACGATAAAAAAGCTGTTCCACATCTTCAAAAGTGGCAGACAGCTCATTTTCCTTTTCGGGATTTTTGAAATTGCGGAAGCCATTGTAACAGTCCCAATAGAGATTTTGTTTGGCTCGTTCTTCGTCAATGTGTTCGCTGTTGGCAATGTCAAAACTGCGGTCATTGTGCTTCGGATTATAAACGCCATTCTTTCCGGCTCGTCCATTGTGTCTTGTTAATTTCACATGAGTTCCTCCTTTTCTTTTTGATTTCCCCGACAGGGGAGAAGGGCAGCGAAGCTGATTCCTTGCGGCTTTCTGCGTCAAGTAATACCCAGTACTAAGTGGCGAAACGCCACTTAACTGGGCAAGGCTGCCGCCCTTGACCTGCACAGGGATATTGCATTCCCTGTACCCATGCACAAAGGGTTGCACCCTCTGTACTCCCGCCCGAACAAACTGACTTCGCCCCGTCCCAAGCTCTGTCAGTTCCTTCGGTTTTACAAAACAGTCCACCGGACTATTTTGCAAAAAGAAAAACCGACGCATGATCGCTTTACGCTCAATACATCGGTTTCTTCATCTGACCTTAACGGTCATATTCAGTTGTGGCAGATTGTTATTACAATGCCTGTTTTAGAATGTGGCAAATATTTTACTTTTATAAAATCATCTTTATGAATACCATTTTCCCAATACAAATTTAAGTCATGTAGTTTACCATTATCCTTTTCTTCCACAACAACATTGTAACACTCTAACTTATTTGATGATTCTATATTTGAACCTTTTACTACAATCCCTTCCGTTATTACTGCTCCTTTGCTTACCACAATCGGAATATCCATCAACGCTGATAATCCAAAACTGCAACTCACAAAAATCATATTAGAAATCACTATCAAATTGATAAGAAAGTCAACTATTCTTTTCCGCTTTTTTAGCATATCTCTTAGACGACATTGTATCATCCTGTCTGGATTAAATCTAATCCACCCTTTTCTTATATATCTCACTAATAAATATCCTACAAACGCATAGATGATAAAAACTTTTCCATAAAACATTAACAAAAACAAATTCCAGTTCATATTACTCCCCCCTCTCTACTATGCAGTGAATTTGAATATAATCATTAGCTCTAAAACGAAATTTATTGTGTTATAAAAAATTATACTTCATCAACATAAAGAATGGAAGAAAAAATTTTGTGTACAGAGTTCCTGTTCAAGCCTTGTAACGCACATTTCTGCAAAATCCATAGTCCCCGATATTTTCCTCACAGGCGATAGGCAACGGTCAAAACATCAGGTCTGCACCTGACATTTTAACCGCATATCAGCCCTGATTATCACACTATCCCTGCTGACTGTTCAGCCCATGCTTTTTCGCATATTCACTGGCTTTCTGTCTGCGTTCCTCACTGTAAGGCGGCAGGAAACGGATAGACAGACGGGACTTTGCCAGCTCATAAGAAACACCGCCTTGAACATTGGATTTTTCCAGTCGGCAAAGGTCAGGGTACTTCTTAGCAAAAGCAGCCAACCTCTTTTTCAATCCGGCGTTGTGGGTGTAGATATTTGCCTTGTCCTCGCCCTCATTAAAGAGAACGATTGTTTCTTTCTCAATCTTCGTCAGTCTCGTCATAGCAGCCCTCCCTATGGTTTTTCAACACACGCAGCTTGCAGTAAAAGCAGCGATACCACCTTTCAACACCCTCAGCACTCAGCTTGACGGAAAGCATATAAAACAGCTTTTTCGCCACTGGATCGGGTGCAAGGGCAGCTACCATACGCAAACGCTCGACAGTTGCTTTCAGGTTCGGACAGCCAAAGGCATAAAGGGCTTCCATTTCATTCCGGTTCATCTTCATTGTGTTTTCCTCCTTAAAGTTTGATAAATGAAAAGCGACAGACACTTCATAAGGAAATATCTGTCGCTTCGTTTACGATACAAATTTGTTGGTTTTGGACTTGATAAAATCAGCAGTAAATCATTTCCTGTCTGATGATTTCTTCGGCTCGGTTACGGATAGAGTTCATGGACTGTACCCACAACATCTGATTGTCTGCTTTCATGGTTTCGGTCACGCCCTCGGCTTGTTTCATCTGCTCAATGATAAGGCTGCACCTTTCCGTTGCCTGTTCGTTCAGATCAGCAAGGTAAGTATGCAGTTCGCCGGATAAACAGAGGGCAGAGAACCTTGCAGGGCGGTACTGCTCCAAATATGTCCTGTGCAGTCTGCCCCACATACCGATAGGGCGGTGTTCCTCCGGTAGCTTCAAGTCCGGCACATAGTAATCACCCACAAGAACATAGTCCAGACCGTTGCTTTCGTCATGGATTCGTGATTTCAATTCTGTCATGCTATTTTTTCTCCTTTCACTTTTTGCCGATTTGATTTGCTTGTGGCGTTCTGTTCAACACACACATTGCTATCAGAACTTTTTTCTTCTGCTATACGCTCATGCTCCGCAAATTCTTTTGATTTCTCACGAATCTTTTTCATATACTTACGATTGGATTCTCGTTTTCTGCGAAGTCGTTCCGCCTCTTTTTCAGCAGCAATCCTTTCTTCCTCTGTTGGTTCATGCTGCTCCACAGGTACTTGAAATTGCCCGACATAGTTAAGATATATCTCCACCTCTGTGGTGCGGTCTGCACCTTTTCCCTGTGGCTCGTGAACCAGAATTTTGTCGATAAATTCATTTATCATGGCAGGAGTAAGTTCTGTAATGTTCTCATACTTTTTAACCAGCTTTAGAAAACGCTCCACATTATTTTGACCGCCTATAATCCGTTGCATATCAGCGGTGTCAGTCTCAATAATCTTGTTCAGCTCGTTCCGCTCATTTTCATAATCAGTAAGCATACTCTGAAAAAGCCTGTCCGGCAATCTTCCAATCACATTATCTTCATAGATTTTCCTGATAAGCATATCCAGTTCGTGAACTCGCTTCTGATTTCTTTCAATGCGGTTTTTTACAGTTTCAGAAACAGCAATATCTTTCATCGCCGATTCTTCTTGCAGAGAATAAACAAACTCCCGCTCATTCAAAGAAACATAATGGCAAGTCTCCTGTATGGTTTTCAGAATGATGCTTTTAAGTGCTTTTGTTGAAATATGGTGGCAAGTACAATGTCGGTCATACTTCTGATAAGCAAGATTATATGTGGAACATTCATAACAATCTGCCGGATTTGAATGGCTTATCCGCTTTTCGCCTTTGGTAGTATAGTATATTCTTTCTCGCCCTTTCCGCTGCCTGTGATTATACATCGGCGCACCACAATCAGCACAGTAAATCTTTCCGGTCAGAACATTAGGCTCGCCCATAGGATCTGCTTTTCTTACATTCTGTCTTAACTTTTGAGCAAGCAGCCATGTTTCTTCATCGACAATAGGCTCTTGTGTATCATCAAAAACCACCCAATCTTCCTTGTCTGCCCTTTTCGTCTTTTTGTCCTTATAGGAATTTTTGAATGTCCTGAAGTTGACAGTCTTTCCGATATACTCTGGTCGGGCAATCAGAGTAGTAACCTGATTTCCTCGCCACATATACGGATTTTCTTTGTCATAGTTGCTTGCATGATTTCCAAGTCCCTTTTTGCCAAGATAATAAGATGGTCTTTCAATTTTTTCTTCTGAAAGTTCTCTTGCTATCTGATAAGGTCCTTTTCCCTCAATGGTCATACGATAAATTCTGCGGACTACTTCAGCAGCTTCTTCATCAATAATCCAATGGTCGGGGTTTTCGGGGTCTTTCAAATAGCCGTATGGTGGGATATTACTTGTATGAGCGTTGCCGGAAGAACCTCTGGATTTCAGTACAGCTTTAATTTTCTTACTTGTGTCCCTGACAAACCACTCATTCATAATATTCAGAAAAGGGGCAAACTCACTGGTTTCTTGACGGTCACTGTCAATACCATTATTGATTGCTATAAATCGAACTTCCTTTTCTCTAAACAGAATGTCAGTGAAAAAACCTACTTGCAAATGATCTCTGCCAATTCTGGACATATCCTTGCAGATACAGGCAGTGATTTCTCCGTTTTTAACACCTTCAACAAGTCTGTTCCATGAAGGTCTGTCAAAAGTCGCTCCACTCCAACCATCATCGGTAAAATGAACAAGATTCGTAAAACCATGTTTCATAGCATAATCTTCAAGCATTTGCTTTTGATGAACTATACTGTTACTCTCTCCAGCATTATCATCATCACGAGACAGTCTTTCATACAAAGCAGTAATGCCATTGCTTTTATCTTTTTTTCTTCTCATGCTGAACTCCTTTCTTCAATTCCTATCCACTCCTTACGCTCACAAAATATCACATCGGTAACGTTACTTATATTTAAGCCCAATCATGAATACGCCATGACCAATATGTATTGAGAGCGAATAATATTTGATGGTAATCATAGGTGCTGCTATGAGGCAATGACAATATAAGAATATAATGATACGCATAGTGTTCGCATGAGTAATTAAATTTGCCGCACGCAAAACACTATTGAAGGTTAGAATCCTTTGAGAACATATAACGCCTTGAAGATTATATGTGACTCGTGGAATTGCATAGCAAAGCAATCTACTGATATTACAATTAACTAAAAGCAACTTTACTGTTGCTTTTAGTCATACATAAAAAAGAAGGTGATGAAGTTGATAGAAAACATAGTAAGAGGAGAAATCTATATGGCTGATTTAGATCCTTGTATAGGCAGTGAACAAGGTGGTATTAGACCTGTTGTGATTATTCAAAATAATACTGGCAATAGATTTAGTACAACTACTATTGTTGCACCTATTACAACAAAATTAGGCAAAGCATATTTACCAACACATTTGGTTATAAGTAAAAGAACAGGAATTTATAAAAAATCTATGATATTACTTGAACAAATAAGAATCATTGATAAAAGTCGGCTGTTAGAAAAACTAAGTATTTTAGAGGATCAGGAAATCGATTTAATGGATAGGTCTTTACGAATAAGTATTGGTTTAAATTAATGTACGATTAATAAATTTGCACATTTGTATATGAATAAACATCTTAATAAACTAAAGGAGAAGTCAGAAAGTGAATAGAATAAATGATTGGGATAAACAGATATTAACAGCACAGGATATTGCAAGAATTTTTAAATGCGGTAAGAATTTAGCTTATAAAATTATTGAAAGTGATGACATGAATGCTGTTAGGATTGGTTCGACAGTACGAGTATCTATGAAATCTTTTAATGAATGGATTGATAATAAAGGTTTTCTTTTAAATAACGAAGAAACATTTGATAATCAAGTTTATACATTGGAAGAAATAAAAGATATCTTAAAAATTGGAAGAAATTCTTCTTATAATCTATTAAATGAAAATTACTTTAAGATCATTAAACTAGGAAAAATTGTAAGAATATCTAAAAAATCATTTGATAACTGGCTTAATAAATAAATTAGGAGGAACAAATGTGAAAATAACAAAAAGAAAGTACATTACTACGATTACTTATGACAAAATATGTAATGGAGTAAAAAAATCGTGTATAGAAAGCTTTTTTGATAAGAAATATGTCGATATTAGAGTAGATGAAATCAATAATTGTGAATATGATAAAGAATATAAGATAGATCAAAATACATTATTTTTAGATTTTATTGATATTTATTTAAAGAAAGTTTCTTTAAAGAAAGATACTTATAAAAAGTATGAATTTTATGTGAGTTTGACACGAAGATATATTATGGATTATTTTGAAGATATTTATATAAAGGATATAACACAAACATTTATTGAAAATTTAAGTATACAGGTAAATAACCAAGTTTCAAAGTATGGCAATAAGGAAAAAGTAATTTCTAAAACATTAAAAAATGATATAAAATTTTTCTTCAATAAATTATTTAAATATGCTACAGATATGAATTTATATGATATTAATCCTATGCAATATTATAAAGTGCAAAATAGTTCGAATCGTTATTTAATTGAATGGGATATTGATACGTTGAACACTATTTTTGAATTAAGTAAAGGAACAAGATTACATATGTTCTTACATTGCTTTTTTGGAACTGACTTGAAAATGAATGAAATTTTGGCTTTAAAATGGAATGACCTTTATATTGGTCATAAAAACATCAAAAAAAATAATTGTTATGCTGTAGTGAATAAAAAATTAAAAAGAAAGAAGATATCCTACATTAATGAACATAGAGAAAATATTATTAAGCAATTTGATCCGAAAATAAATGATGAGGGTAGTACTAGGCTTGTCATTTATAAAATTGAAAATAGTAAGAAAATCCATATTCCTATTAATGTAGCCAAAATGCTAATAAAATGGAAAAAAGTAGAAGGTAG
>NZ_PYLQ01000003.1 GCF_003024685.1 Faecalibacillus intestinalis
ATTGCCTTTACTAATGAAATGAGTGCTGCCACATGTAGGACATGAAAATCTAGATGGCTTGAATCTAATATCGATTTCATAATTAGATTCTTTATGATCTACAGTAAATGTTTCAACAACATCATCCTTGATATCAAATAGTTTTAATAATTCGTTGTTCATAATAATAATTTAATCAGGACCAGACAGTAAAATTGTATCAAAAAAGGGGATGATTCACATCCCCGCGAGAATTTAGAGGGTACTCCGCCTAATAATTTAGAGTGAACCTCTAAGCACCGGATAATTTAATATACCCTTTTTTCTAAAATGGAAAGAGACTTTTTTAATTGATTAAAAATGATACACTACCATTTGTAGTGGAGAAAGTCGTATGGAATATAAACTAATAGCTTTTGATATGGAAGGAACATTATTAAATTCTAATAAACAAATTTCAAAGAAAACTCAAGAAGCAATTGCTAGAGCGGTTGCGTATAATAAAATTGTGATTTTAAATACAGAAAGAAACTCTGCAGAGCTTGAAAAATATTTATTAAAAGAGTAACGGAAGTTACTTTTTTTGTGCTAGGATAAAAACAAAGGAAGTGTTTAAGATGTTTAAAAAACAAAATAACATGACGGTCATGGATTTTACAGGAATTTATGAAAATGAAAAGTTTTATAAACATAAAAATATTAGATGGCTTGATTTACATGAATTACAAGGTGTTTATGGTTATTGTAGTCAAGAAGCAAGAAGAACAATAGAAGCTAAAATAAGTAATCTATCTCCTGAAGGCATACATTTTATAGATTCTGGTAATTTTCATTATGTTAGTGAGTTTTGGATAGAAAAAATGAAACATGATTTTATTTTAGTTGTTTTTGATCATCATAGTGATATGATGCAACCGCTGTTTGATGATATTTTAAGCTGTGGATCTTGGATTTTAAATAGTTTAGAAAATAATAAATATTTAAAAAAAGTGATTTTAATAGGTATTGATGAAAAACAGGTTTCATTGATTAAACGTCAAGATCAGGTTCTCTATTTAACAGATGATGATTTAGAAAATAGAGAAGTGTGGAAAAAAGTTGATGATTTATTACGTCAATATCCTTTATATATTTCAATTGATAAAGATGTTTTGAGTCAAAATGTTATTCAAACAGATTGGGATCAAGGTTCTATGCAACTCATGGAATTTAAAATATTACTCGCTTATTTATTTAAAAACAGTCAAACAATTGGAATTGATATTTGTGGAGAATGTGCTAATGAAGTAGGACAATTAAATGAAATTAAAGAAGATGATGCTTTTAATGAAAAAATACTTTCATTTTTAAAAAAAGAAGAGGATTAAGTAAAAAAAATCTTAATCCTCTTTTAAAGTATTATGAAACATATTTAAAAGTAATTCTACAAAGATTACAACAATCGATTGTAAATCAACAATTGATTGTTTAGATAAAGTATATCCTGGAAGAATAAGTGTATTTTCAATCAATAATTTAGGCTTTGGATTTAAAGTAATCATATACGTATTTTTAGAGGCGTTTGTAAGGTCAAAAAAACGAGAAACATTATTTTGATTGCCTTCAATAGAAAAATAAATCAAGAGATCATCTTCATGAATTGTATTATAAAGATGACTTGCTTGCATATAATCATAAGCAAAATAAGTATTAATACCTAAATCTTGTAATCCTAAAACTAAATGTTTTGCTGGTAAAGATGAATAATGAACTCCAATGATATAGATGTTTTTGGTGTTTTTTATTTGTTTAATAAGTTGGTTGAGCTTATTTTGACCAATGTTATTGAATTGACGAATGACTGATAAATATTTAGATGTTAATTCATCAAATAGATTTTCAGGATTTACTTCAACATGTTCTTGATGTAAATAATGAAGCATGTCAAAACGAAAATCTTTATAACCTTTATAACCTAAAACTTGACAAAATCTTAAAATTCCAGAAGTTGAAACCTGGCATAGTTCAGCAATTTTAGTAATCGTCGCTGTTTCAATAGCTGTAGGGTTTTGAACAATATAATCGTAAACTTTATGTTCTGTTTTAGAAAAATCATTTTTATGTAAGTGGATGGTTTCCATTAAGTTCATAGTCTCACCTCATGTTTATTTTATATAAAAATGATAAAATTGTCAAAATAATATGTAACTATTGACAAAAGAGAATAATAAGATTATGCTTTGTTTGTAAAAATTATCAAAACAAAATGTAAAAAGTAACAAGGAGACTATTATGAAACAATTACCAGAAGGATTTTTATGGGGTGGCGCAACTGCTGATTTCCAATATGAAGGAGGATTTAATGAAGGAGGAAGGGGACTTTTATCACATGACTTTGAAACAGATGGATCAATGGAAAATCCAAGACATCATACACTTCAAATGCCTGATGGAACAATTTTAAAACCAAGAAGTTCATTTTTCTATGCTGATCCTGTTCCTAATGAAGCAAAGCCAGTTTTTTTAGATGATGAATATTATCCAAGTCATCAAGCGGTTGATTTTTATCATCATTATAAAGAAGATATTGCTTTAATGGCAGAAATGGGATTTAACGTTTTCCGTTTTAGTATTTGTTGGAGTCGTATTTATCCTTTAGGGGATGAAGAAATCCCTAATGAAGAAGGATTAAAATTTTATGATGAAGTTATTTCAGAGCTTGAAAAACATCATATGGAACCACTTATTACTATTTGTCATGATGAAATGCCAATGCATTTAGCTTTAAAATATGGTGGATGGTCAAATCGTTATGTTATTGATTGTTATGTAAAATATTGTAAAACACTCTTTGAAAGATATGGAAAACGTTGTAAATATTGGTTGACATTTAATGAAATCAATGCTGTTAGAGGATTTGGGCCATGTGGAACAAGAGAAAGTGATGGAAAAGTGAGATATCAAGCAGATCATCATATGTTTGTTGCTAGTGCTAAAGCTGTTATTTTAGGACATCAAATGATGCCAGGTAGCATGTTTGGAACAATGTATGCAATGAGTGAACTTTATCCAGCAACGTGTAAACCAGAAGATATGTTTAAACGTCTTCAAGCAAGAAGAGAAAACTGGTATTTTATTGATACGATGGCAAGAGGTTATTATCATCCTTATGCTAAAAGTGTGTGGAAACATCATGGTTTTGATTCATTAGAAATCACAGAAGAAGATAAAGAAATTTTAAAAGAAGGACAATTAGACTTTGTTTCATTTTCTTATTATCGTTCAAATACAGTAAAAAAAGATGATCCATGGTTTAATGTTGGAGGTTCTTCAAATCCTTATTTAGAAAATACACCTTGGGGATGGCCTGTTGATCCACTTGGGCTTAGACATTGTATGAATGAAATTTATGATCGTATTCAAAAACCAATTTTTATCGTAGAAAATGGTATGGGAGCTATTGATCAAGCAGATGAAAATGGATATGTTGAAGATGATTATCGTATTGATTACTTACAAAAACATTTATCAGCTATGGCTGATGCGATTAATGAAGATGGTGTTGAATGTTTAGGATATACGATGTGGGCACCAATTGATCTTGTTTCTTTATCAACTGGAGAAATGAAAAAACGTTATGGATTTATTTATGTTGATATGGATGATAAAGGAAATGGAACTTTAAAACGTACAAAGAAAAAATCATTTAATTGGATGAAACATATTATTGAAACAAATGGGAAAGCCCTTGATGAAAAGCTCTAGCAATCAGCTAGAGTTCTTTTCATTATTGACACTTCTTTATAATTCCTATAATATTAGTAGGAAAAGAGAGGTACCTTATGATTTATTTAGACTATGCAGCCAATACACCAATAGAAAAAGAAGTACTTGATACGTATTATCAAGCAACCATGAAATATTTTGCTAATCCTAATGCAAATCATACACTAGGATCACAAGCAAAAGAAGTTATTGATCAAACAACAAAGCACATTGCTGAACAATTACATGTCTTACCTGAAGAAGTATTATTTCTTGGCGTAAACATAATGATTTGACTTTTATCAATTGTGCATGTCGTTTTACTGAAGGATGTTCTTTAATTAATGATGGAACAAGTAAAAGAAAAGAAGTCAAAGAACTCATTAAAACAATGAAACAAGTAAACCCAAATGTTGATCAAAATATTTTTAAAGCTTTAGATAATGTTAATTTAGATTGTATTTTAGGAACGAAAAAGGATAAAGCTTATCATAGCTTTTTAGAGAATTATGAAAAATAAAGAAATTATAAAAAAAGCTTTTGAAAAATCGATACCTATTATGTGTAGTTATCTTTTTGTATCGATTGCTTATGGAGTGATGATGAACGAGGCGGGCTTTGCTTGGTATGTAGCAATACTTGTGAGTTTTTTGATTTATACGGGTGCTTTTCAATTTCTTTTGATTACTTTATTAATTGGGGGGGGGAACTTCTTTACTTACAATTGGTGTTACAGCTCTTTTAATGAATAGCCGACAACTTTTTTATAGTTTATCTTTTATAGATGTTTTTAATAAAATGAAGCAAAAATGGTATATGATTTTTACCATGACTGATGAAACTTATGCGGTTAATTGTAATCTAGAAGATCAAGATAAAGAACAAGTTATGTTTTATGTTGCGCTTTTTTCAAGATGTTATTGACTTATTGGAACTGTTTTAGGAGCGGTACTTGGTCATTTGATTCCGTTTGATTTAACAGGGATTGATTTTTGTATGACAGCCTTGTTTATTATTATTTTTATGGATCAATTAGAGAAAAATAAAGATCATTTTCCTGCTGTTGTAGGAATTGTTATCGCTATTATTTGTTCGATTGTTTTTGGCAGTCAAAACTTTATGTTCCCTTCATTGATTATTTCTTCAATGATTTTACTTGTTAAACAAGGAGGAACATCTTATGAATAGTTATGTACTTTCAGCAATTATTCTTTCTGCTTTAATTACTTTTTTATTAAGAGCTTTTCCTTTTCTTTTATTTAAAGAAAAAGAACTTCCTAAATGGTTAGAAAAACTAGAAAAGCATTTACCAATGACTATTATGGCAGTTCTTATTGTTTATTGTCTAAAAGATTTAAAAACGCAATTAACAACACTTTTTATTCCTTATCTTTTAGCGTGTTTAACAGTTGTTTTTACTTATAAATGGAAGAAAAATACTTTTTTAAGTATTATTTTATCAACTCTTGTTTACATGATTTTTATCCGTCTATAGTTTGTTAAAAATATCACAAGCTATAGATTTTTTGCTTTGATAGTGCTATAATTATGTTAACGCTTAAAAATTGTATTTAAGGAGGAAATGTAAATGGGATTTTTAACAGGTAAAACAGCAATTATTACAGGAGCAGGACGTGCTGTCTTAGAAGATGGAAGCTGCGGTTCTATTGGTTATGGAATTGCGACAGCTTATGCTAAAGAAGGAGCAGATCTTGTCATTACAGGACGTAATGTTAAAAAATTAGAAGCTGCTAAAGAAGAATTAGAAAGATTATATGGTATCAAAGTTTTAACAGTTCAAGCAGATGTCAATGCTGGTGCTGATAATGAAGCCGTTGTCAACAATGTTGTTAAACAAGCAATGGATACTTATGGAAGAATCGATGTTTTGATCAATAATGCGCAAGCATCAGCATCAGGGGTAACATTAGCTAATCATACAACAGAACAATTTGATCTAGCAATGTATTCAGGACTCTATGCAGCCTTCTATTATATGAAAGCATGTTATCCATATTTAAAAGAAACAAAAGGATCAGTTGTCAACTTTGCTTCAGGAGCAGGATTATTTGGAAACTATGGACAATGTTCATATGCTGCTGCCAAAGAAGGAATCCGTGGATTAACACGTGTAGCTGCTAATGAATGGGCAAAAGATGGAATCAATGTCAATGTGGTATGTCCTTTAGCTTGGACGGCACAATTAGAACAATTTGAAAAAGCATATCCAGAAGCCTTCAAAGCAAATGTTAAAACACCACCAATGGGACATTTTGGAAATAATGAATTAGAAATTGGACGTGTCTGTGTACAACTTGCTAATCCTGATTTTAAATATATGACAGGAGAAACACTTACATTAGAAGGTGGACTTGGTTTAAGACCTTAATAATTAATCACTCATAAGAGTGATTTTTTTTATGTATTCTTTTATAATGAATATATAGGAAAGAGGGAATGGTTATGAAGTATGCATTAATTAATGGAAAAATTTTAAATGGTCATCAGGATATGGAAGTAGAAACAGGGAAAGCAATTTTTATTGAAAATGAAAAAATTGTGGCTATTGAACCTTATCGTAATTTAGATAAATCTTATCAAATTATTGATTTACAAGGAAAATATATTTTACCAGGACTCATCAACATGCATGTTCATCTTGCAGGAAATGGAAAACCACAAAAGAAACAAAAAGATAATGAAAAGACAGTTAAAATGTTGATGTCTAATCCATTATCACGAAAAATTACGTATAAAGTGGTTTCTAATTTCGCTAAGATCGAATTAATGAGTGGGGTAACAACAATTCGTACAGTTGGAGGAATTGCTCATTATGATTCTAAATTAAGAGATGAAATTTTAAAAGGAAAAGTTATTGGTCCAAGAATTGTTGCCAGCAATGAGGGAATTTCTGTTCCTCATGGTCATATGGCAGGATCAGTCGCCATTGCTGCTCATAATAATGAAGAAGCTCTAGCTTTAGTGGATAAAGCAAAAAGTCAAAATGTTGATTTGATTAAACTTATGATTACTGGTGGGGTTTTAGATGCAAAAGAAAAAGGAGTGCCTGGCGAATTAAAAATGCCTTCTGAAATGGTAAAAGCTGTTTGTGATAGAGCACATCAACTTGGTTATAAAGTAGCTGCTCATGTTGAATCATCTGAAGGGGTACGAGTAGCTTTAGAAAATGGTGTTGATTCGATTGAACATGGAGCAAAATTAGATGATGAAATGATTGCTTTATTTAAAGAAAAGAAGGCTTTTTTATGTACGACGATTTCACCAGCACTTCCGTTTGCATTGTTTGATCCAAGTATTTCCAATGTTTCAGAAATAGAAAAATACAATGGTGAACTCGTTTTCAATGGTATTATTGATTGTGCAAAGCAAGCATTAGAAAATGATATACCTGTTGTTTTAGGGAATGATGTAGGATGTCCATGGGTGAGTCAATATGACTTCTGGCGAGAACTTTATTATTTCCATAAATATATTGGTGTTTCTAACCGTTTTGCTTTATATACAGCAACATCACTTGCTTCTAAATACACTGGTCTTGAAAATATTACAGGAAGTATTGATGTTGGTAAGGATGCAGATATGATTGTTGTAAGTGAAAATCCTTTAGATGATTTAAAAGCTTTAAGATATGTTGAAAAAGTATTTACACGTGGTAAATTAATTGATCATCCAAAGGTAAAAATCAATAAAACAGTAGAAACAGAATTAGATAAGTATTTATAAGGAGTTAGTTATGAACAAAAAATTTTTCTTTTTTGACATTGATGGAACACTGGCAGTAGGAACACCAGGAAGACAATACATCCCTGAATCCACAAAAAAAGCAATTCGCATGTTAAAAGAACAAGGACACTTTGTAGCTATTGCGACAGGAAGAAGTTATGCAATGGCAGTTGATCATATGAGAAGTCTAGGTTTTGAAAATATGGTGAGTGATGGTGGTAATGGAATTACCATCAACAATGAACTTATTACAATTAAACCATTAGATTATCAAAAATGTATAGACTTAATAGATGAATGTAAAGAAAAAGGATTTATTTGGGCTATTTCACCAGATAATAAAACAAGAAGATTGGCACCGGATTCTCGCTTTTATGATTTTACACACGATGTTTATATGGATACTGAGGTTGTAGATGGATTAGATCCTAGAAATTATGATCAAATCTTTAAAGTTTATGTGGCATGTTTTGCTCCAGAGGAACAAAAATTAGAAACACTAAAAGAATTACCTTGGTGTCGTTTCCATAAAGAATATTTATTTGTAGAACCAGGTGATAAATCAGTTGGTATTAAAATGATGGTTGATCATTTTAAGGGTAATTATAAAGATGTTGTTGTCTTTGGTGATGAAAAAAATGATTTAAGTATGTTTAGAGACGAATGGACAAGTATTGCGATGGGAAATGCTATCGATGAATTAAAAGAAAAAGCAACTTATGTAACGACACCATGTGATCAAGATGGTATTTATAATGCTTGTGTTCATTTTGACTGGATAAAAGAAAAAGATTAAAAGTAATAAAATGACGGAGTGAACACCACTCCGTATTTTTTAATCATAGAAAAATTGTTGACTCTCCCCTTAGGGGACAATTCATAATTTGAAAGAGGAAAGGAGAATCAAATCATGTTAAAAATCGGAGAATTTTCAAAGTTGTCTCATTTAACAATCAAAGCACTTCGTTTTTATGAAAAAAGAGGTCTTTTGATTCCGCAAAAAGTAGATGAACAAACAGGGTATCGTTTTTATGAAACGAGTCAACTAAAAGAGGCAGCACGAATTAAGTCGTATCGTCAATTAGGATTATCAATTGAAGAAATACAAGCAATTAATAAAGGTACTAATCTAAAGGAAGTGCTTATTTCTAAAGCAAAAGTATTAGAAAGTCAAAAAGAAGAAATTGAAAGCCGTCTTTTGATGATTCATCATCTTTTGGATGATAATGAAATACAATATCAAGTAATAGAAAAAATGATACCGAAAACAATTGTCTATTATAGTGAAGTAAAGGTAAAAAGTTATTCGGATATGATGAAAATTATTCCAAGCTTAAAAAAAGAATGCAAGGAATTGAATCCACATGTAAAATGTACAAAGCCACCATATGAATTTTGTGAATATTTGGATAATGAACATAAAGAAAGTGATATTTGGATCCGACATAATGAAGCAGTGGAATGTATGGGCGAAGAAAGTACACGAATTATGTTTAAAAAGATACCAGAAACAAAGGTATTAAGTATCTTTTATAAAGGAGCTTATGATGAAATTGGTGTGGCGTATAGTTTTCTTATGAAATATGTAGAGGATAATGGTTATCAAGTATCGGGACGATCAAGAGAATGTTATATTGATGGTATTTGGAATAAAGAATCAGTTGATGAGTGGCTTACAGAAATTCAAATACCTATTGTTTAGGAGAAAAGAAAGATGATTTTTGATTTAAAAAAAGAATATAAAGAATATTATAGGCCTAAAAATAAACCGGAAATTATTAATATACCTTCATTCAATTATATCGCAGTAAGAGGAAAAGGCAATCCTAATGAAGAAGATGGAAGTTATCAACAAGCCATTCAGGTACTTTATGCAGTGGTGTATACTTTAAAAATGAGTTATAAAACAGATTATCAAATTAAAGGTTTTTACCAATTTGTTGTACCGCCACTTGAAGGTTTTTGGTGGCAAGAAAATGTTGATTATTTACATAAAGAAAATTTTAACTGGATTTCAGTAATTAGACTTCCTGACTTTATTACAAAAAAAGATTTTGATTGGGCAGTAAAAAGAGCCACTATTAAAAAGAAGATAGATTGCTCAAAAGCGGAATTTTTTACTTTTGAAGAAGGATTATGTGTGCAAATGATGCATCAAGGATCTTTTGATGATGAAATAAATACAGTAGAAATAATGAATCAATTTCTTCAAGAAAAGGGTTACCGTAATGATTTTAACAAATCAAGGCTACATCATGAAATTTATTTATCAGATGCAAGAAAAAATGCTCCGGAAAAATGGAAAACAGTGATTCGTCATCCAATATGTAAAATCGACAAAAAATAAAGATTTTATGGATGAAAATAATGTTTGACATTGGTATAAATATATAGTATGATGACAAGGCAGTAAATGAATAGCAGCACATAGAGGATTGAAAAAATGCGTTAATATCAAATGATTGCAAAGTACCTGGCTGCAATGGGAAATGCTTAATATTAACACTTATCGATTGATCTATGCAATGTTATTGCTTTATGCAAATAAAACAATACGGAGGAAAATTTATGGCACGTTATACAGGACCACAATGGAAAATCTCTCGTCGTTTAGGATTCTCAATCTTAGAAAACGGGAAAGAATTAAACAGAAGAGCTTATGCTCCAGGTCAACATGGACAAAAAAGAAAAAAACAAACTGAATATGGATTACAATTAGCAGAAAAACAAAAAGTAAGACATATGTATGGAGTTAATGAAAAACAATTCCACAACACATTTAATCAAGCAGGTAAAATGGAAGGTATCCATGGTTACAACTTCTTATGCTTATTAGAAAGAAGATTAGACAATGTTGTTTATAGATTAGGTTTTGCTTCTACAAGAAGACAAGCTAGACAATTAGTAAACCATGGTCATTTCTTAGTAAATGGTGTTAAAACTGATATCCCATCATACAGAGTAAATATTGGAGATGTTATCGAAGTAAGAGAAAGATCATTTAATTTAGCAGTTATTAAAGAAGCTTTAGAAAACAAAGTTGCAACTCCAGCTTTCGTTGAAGTTGATACTAATAAATTAACTGGTAAATTAACTCGTTTACCTGAAAGATCTGAATTAAACTCAGAAATCAATGAATCATTAATCGTTGAATACTACAACAGACTTGGTTAATAAGAAAAACAGCTTTTATAGCTGTTTTTTTGTATATAAAGGAGAATTTATGAACGCAAAGCTCATTATTTATCGTAAGGAAAAGATTCAAAATTATGAATCATTAAAACAATTATGTTTGTTGATGAACATTGAAATAATTTTATTGAATGAACAGATGACACAAAATAAAGTTAAAGATATTTTAAATAAAAAGATTAAAAAAACAAAAAAGAATAATTTAGAACCAGCAGTTGTTGTTTTTTCAAACGTTGCATCTTTACAAATGGATCAAATATTATCAAAATTAAAAAATAATTCAACACTTTGTTTAAAAGCTGTTGTAACAGCAATAAATTATAATTGGACATTTGAAAAGTTAGTTTTACATTTACTAGAAGAATATCAAAAAAATAAATAAATCGTGTAGAATAGAGGTAGTAATTTTGGTATAATAGTAAAAGAATAATAAGGAGGTTTTTATGAACGAAAGTAGAATTTGTATTGCTCTTGATTTTAAGACAAAAAGTGATGTTGAAAACTTCTTAAAACAATTTGAGGGAGAAAGTCTTTATGTAAAAGTAGGGATGGAATTGTTTTATGGAGAAGGAATTGAAATCATTAAAATGATTAAAGAAATGGGACATAAAATCTTTTTAGATTTAAAATTACATGATATTCCAAATACTGTAAAAAGTGCCATGAGACAACTTGCTAAGTTAGATGTCGATATGGTCAATGTTCATGCTTCAGGTGGTATTGAAATGATGAAAGCTGCTATTGAAGGATTAGAAGAAGGCAAAACAAGTGGTAAAAGACCATTATGTATTGCTGTAACATGCTTAACATCTTTAGATCAAGATGTTTTAGATAATCAGTTACTTATTCATGAACCATTAGAAAATGTTGTATTAAAATGGGCTGAAAATGCAAAAGCTGCAGGATTAGATGGGGTTGTATGTTCACCATTAGAATCAAAAATCATTCATGATCATTTAGGAAAAGAATTTTTGACAGTTACACCAGGAATCCGTCTTGCAAGTGATAATGTCAATGATCAAAAACGTGTAACAACACCAGCTATGGCAAAAGAACTTACTTCAAGCTATATTGTTGTTGGTAGAACAATTACAGGAAGTCAAGATCCTTTGGCGACATATAAAAAAGTTTATCAAGATTTTCAAGGAGAATAGAAATGAAAAAAATTATTGCTAAAGATTTATTAGATATTAAAGCTGTCTTTTTAAGACCAAATGAACCATTTACTTGGGCAAGTGGTATTAAATCACCAATTTATTGTGATAATCGTTTAACTTTATCTTATCCAAAAGTAAGAAAAGATGTTGAACAAGGACTTGCTCAACTTGTAAAAGATAATTTCCCAGAAGCAGAATGTTTAATGGGAACAGCTACTGCTGGGATTGCACATGCTGCTTTAGCTGCTGATATTTTAGATTTACCAATGGGGTATGTTCGTGGAGGAGCTAAATCTCATGGACGTAATAACCGTATTGAAGGTGTTGTTAAAGAAGGAATGAAAGTTGTTGTTGTTGAAGATTTAATTTCAACTGGTGGTTCTTCTTTAGAATGTGTTGAAGCTTTAAGAGAGGCTGGATGTGAAGTTTTAGGATTAATTGCTATCTTTACTTATGGTTTAGATAAAGCAACAGTTAATTTTGAAAATGCACATTGTCCTTTTGTGACTTTATCAAATTATGATACTTTAATTGAAGTAGCAAAAGAACATGACTATATTAAACATGAAGATATGGAAAAATTAAAAGCTTGGAAAGTTGATCCAAGTGATGAATCATGGATGAATAAATAAGTATTTTTAGGGAATGATGGTTATTTAAAGCCATTGTTCCTTTTTTTTGTTTTTATTTGCAAAAAATAGTGGTATGATGTAAAAGTAATAGTAGGTTTACTTTTTGGAGGTAAGTATGTTTAAAAGTATTCGATATGTATTAAAAGAAAACTTTACAAATTTGTATCGTATATATTGTATTTCAAAATATGAATTGCTTTCTGATATGCGAGATTCAAGATTAGGTGTTTTTTGGAATTTTGCTAATCCAGCAATTCAAATTATGACGTATTATTTTGTGTTTGGTTTAATTATGAATAGAAAGGCTGTAGGAAAGATTCCTTTTATTCAATGGATGTTATGTGGGATGGTGGTATGGTTTTTTATTAGTCCATGTATTACTAATGGTGCCAATGCCATTTATGCTAAACGTAATGTCATTACAAAAATGAAATTTCCGGTATCCGTTTTACCAGCTACAGTTGTTGGAAAAGAATTGTTTAATCATTTTTGTTTGATGGCTATCTTAGTTGCCTTTTTGCTTACACAAGGGATCATGCCTTCACTTTATTGGCTTGAACTTATTTATTATCTTTTTGCAGCAATTTGTTTAACAATTTCACTTGCGATGATTACATCTGTTTTAAATATGTTAGCTCGTGATACAAGAAAGCTTATTTTAGCGTGTATGCGTTTATTACTTTATTTAACACCAATTTTATGGCCAATTTCACGTTTACACAAATATGGGTGGCAAATGACAGTAAGATATATTATGAAAGCTAATCCAATTTATTATGTTGTATGTGGTTATAGAGATTGTTTCTTATATCATCATGGAATCTTATTTTATTGGAAACAAATGCTTTTCTTTTGGGTGTTTGTCATTGTGATTTTTACAATTGGTAGTATGATGATGTATAAATTTAAACATAAATTTATTGATATGATTTAGGTGGTAATAATGGAAGATTATGCAATTAAATTTGAACATGTTTCAAAAATATATAAATTAAAAAAGAAAAATGATGGTAAATCAAAAAGCTCAGTTACACAAAGATTCTATGCTTTAAATGATATTACTTTTACAATTCCTAAAGGAGAAGTTGTAGGAATTTTAGGAACAAATGGTTCGGGTAAATCAACATTATCATTGATTTTAGCAGGTATTTCACAAATTGATGAGGGTACAATGGATATCAATGGAGAACAAGCTTTAATTGCAATCAATACAGGATTGGATATGCAACTTACAGGGCTTGAAAATATTAATGTTAAAGGAGCATTGCTTGGACTTTCTAGAAAAAGAATTCAAGAAATTACGGAAGGTGTTATTGAATTTGCTGAAATTGGTGATTTCTTATATCAACCCGTTAAGAAATATTCAAGTGGGATGAAATCAAGATTAGGTTTTTCAATTTCACTTTATTTAAATCCTGATATCATCATTGTCGATGAAGCTTTATCGGTTGGGGATAAAGGATTTGCTCAAAAGTGCTTAGATAAAATGAATGAACTTAAAGATCAAGGAAAAACAATTGTCTTTATTTCTCACTCTTTGCCACAAGTAAGAGGATTCTGTCAAAAGGCTATGTGGATTGAAGGTGGACGTTTAAAAGAATATGGTGACGTTGAAGAAGTATGCGATGAGTATGCCGAATATGTTGATTTTTATAATAGTTTAAAGAAAAAAGAAAAGAAAAAATTAAATGATGAAAAATTTGAAAGTCGAATTGTTCAAAATCCTAAAATTGGTTTTTGGGAAAAATTATTAGATAAAATGAAGAGATAGGAGAAATAGGATGAAGAAAGTTATCACATATGGAACTTTTGATTTGTTTCATGTTGGTCATTTAAATATTTTAAGACGTGCTAAAGAATTAGGAGATTATTTGATTGTAGCAGTCAGCAGTGATGCTTTTAATGCCCAAAAAGGTAAGAAAGCTTATCATAGTGATCAAGATCGTATGGCTATTTTAAAAGCTATTAAATATGTAGATGAAGTTATTTTAGAAGAATCATGGGATCAAAAAATAAAAGATGTTCAAGAACATGATGTTGATGTTTTTGTTATGGGTGATGATTGGAAAGGCCAATTTGATTTCTTAAAAGATTATTGTGAAGTAGTTTATTTACCTCGTACAGAAGGTATTTCTACAACTAAAATCAAAGATGATTTAAAAGATAAATTATAATAAAGGAGAGTTGTATGAAAATTAGTGTGATTGTCCCTTATGAAGGATATTATCAATATTTAAAAGATTGTTTAGAAAGTTTAAGTGAACAAGAAAATGTTGAAATTGAAACATTATTAGTGGGAAGTCAAGATGACCAAAAATTTCAACAATTAGTAGATACATATAAAGATAAAATATCTTTGAATGTTATTCCTTGTTCAATAGAAGAAGGCGTTGCTAAAAAAAGAAATCTTGGTTTAGAAAATGCAACAGGAGATTATATTTATTTCATTGATAGTGATGATTATATTATGCCTCAAACATTATCTTGTTTGCTTCAAGATGCTATGCAAAAAGATTTAGATTTAGTTGTTGGTAGAAGATGGATCACATGGTTTAAAAAACAAGTTTTTGAAACCATGGGTGATGAAAAAAATGAAGAATTAAATTTGAAGGATAAAGATGATGATCGTAATCATAAATTCTTAGAAAAAGATTATTCTGACATAGATGATAGTGATGAACAAAGAAGAATTGATTTATTAATTAGAGCGAAAAAAGGGATTCGAAATATTTCAGTTTTAAATATTTTAATTAAACGTTCTTTAATTGAAGAAAATCATTTACGTTTTAATGAAGGTTTCATTTATTATAGTGATTTACCTTTTGTAGAAGGACTTGTTATGTATGGTCATAAGATAGATTTCAATGACAAAACACTCTATGCAAAAAGAAAACATAATGATCCAATCAATACACCTGCCTTGTCGCAAATTAAAGATGAAACTAAATTTGATGAATTTATTAATGTCTATAAGTATGCTATTTCTTTAGTAGATAAAGAAAGTAGAATTCGTTATTATTTAGATTCTAAAATGATTAAATATTATAGTAATTTCTTTGCTAAGAAAATTAGACGATCTAAAGATGATTTTTGGAGAGATGAAAGATTTGATCAAATGTCTATTTTAATGCAGGATGTAAGAGATGATTTATTGAAAAATATGTCTCATTATCAAAGAAAAATGGTGAAACTTGCTAGAAATCATGATCTACAACAAACACAAAAAGTAATTGCTAAACATCTTGCTAAAAATAAGATGAAAAAGATATTAAAAAATAAAAATGAAATTAATAAGTATTTATATCGTCATAAATATATCAATGAACCAATTGAAGAAAATTGGATCATGTTTGAAACTTTTATGGGTAAAAGTTATGCGGATTCACCAAAGTATATTTATGAATATTTAGCTAAAAATTATCCAGGAAAATATAAATTTATTTGGGTTTTAAATGATTCTAAAGAAAAACTGCCTTATGAAGGAATCATTGTTAAAAGATTTACGAAGAAATATGCTTATTATTTAGCTAAATCTAAATATTTTGTTTTTAATATCAGACAACCTTTATGGTTTAGAAAAAGAGAAGGTCAAATTTTCTTAGAAACATGGCATGGAACACCACTTAAACGTCTCGCTTTTGATCAAGAAGAGGTGACTGCAGCTTCTCCAACTTATAAATCTCAATTTTATCGTCAAAAACAAGAATGGGATTATTTAATTGCAGCAAATAAATTTTCAAGTGATATTTTTAAAAGTTGTTTTATGTATACCAATGGAACAATGCTAGAAATTGGATATCCTCGTAATGATTTATTGTATGCACCAAATAAAGATCAAATTGCATTAGATTTGAAAAAGAAGCTTCATATTCCATTAGATAAGAAAACAATTTTATATGCACCAACATGGAGAGATGATGAATACTATGGAAAAGGGCAATATAAATTTAAGTTAAAATTAGATTTAGAAATGATGAAAGAAGAGTTAGGAGATGAATATGTCATCCTACTTAGAACACATCATTATATTGCGGATGCGTTAGATGTTACAGGAGTTGAAGATTTTGCCTATAATCTATCTAAATATGATGATATTACTGAAATTTACTTAATTTCTGATATTTGTATTACAGATTATTCAAGTGTTTTCTTTGATTATGCTAATTTAAAAAGACCAATGTTATTCTATACTTATGATATAGATAAATATCGTGATGTTTTAAGAGGTTTTTATATTGATATGGAAAAAGAACTTCCTGGTCCACTAGTTTATTCGACTAAAGAAGTGATTGATCAAATTAAACATCTTGATGAAATGAATCAAAAATATGCTCAACGTTATGAAGTATTCTATGATAAATTCTGTTCTATTGATGATGGAAATGCCTCACAAAGAGCAGTTGAAGCAGTTTTTAAATAAGGGGGGGGTTACCCCTTATTTTTATAAGGAGGTTTAAAATGCTTAGATTAATAAAAAATATCTTAGGTAAAACAATTAAGTTTATCTATCGAATGACTTATAAGTTAATACCAACTCATAAAAAAACAGTCTTGTTTATTGCCTTCCATGGTAGGGGGTATAGCGATAATCCTAGAGCTATTTATGAGTATATGAGACAACAAGATCAATTTAAAGATTATCGTTTTATATGGGCTATTAAGCATCATAAAAAGAAAAATATTACTATTGAAAATGCTAAAGTGATTGAATATTTTTCAATTCCTTATTTCTTTTATCTTGCAAGAAGTCAATATTGGATTGCAAATTGTAAATTACCAATGTATGTTTTAAAAAAGAAAAATCAAATATATTTACAAACATGGCATGGGACACCGCTTAAAAAATTGGCTTTCGATATAGAAGTTCCTGAAGGAACTACTTTTTATCGAAGTGGCATGAATGAAGAAATGATGCATGAAACATACGCACAAGATGTTAAAAAGTATAACTATATGATTTCTCCAAGTGCTTTTACAACTGAGGTTTTCCAAAGTGCTTTTAGAATTAATAGAGAAAGATTGATTGAAACTGGCTATCCGCGAAATGATTTTTTAACAAATTATACAGAAGAAGATGTTTTAAATATTAAGAAAAAATTAGGAATTCCTCTTGATAAAAAGGTACTTCTTTATGCACCAACGTGGAGAGATAATTCTTATATAACCAAAGGGTATACTTTTAAATTAGAAGTTCACTTTGATAAATGGCAAAAAATATTAGGGGATGAATATGTTATTGTATTTAAACCTCATTATTTAATTGTTAATGATTTTGATATTGATCAATATCAAGGATTTGTTTATTTTGTAGAAGCTAATGAAGATATTTCTAATTTATATATTATTGCAGATGCTTTAGTTACTGATTATTCAAGTGTTTTCTTTGATTATGCTATTTTAAAAAGACCTATTTATTTTTATATGTATGATTTGATTCATTATCGAGATGAATTAAGAGGTTTTTATTTAGATATTTATCATGATTTACCTGGAGATATTATTGAAGATGAAAATCAACTATTAGAAGAAATTAAAAAAGGTTACGATTATCAACGTTTAGATAAGTTTAATCAACGTTTTAATAATCATGAAGATGGTAAAGCTTCTAAACGAGTAGTTGATATTGTTTTTAAGTAGGTGCTAAGATGGGATTACAAAAATTAATATTAAATATTATTTTGGGATTTTTAAATATTTTTGTTAAGAGATTTAAAATAAAAGAAAATCAAGTTGCCTTTGTTTCTTTGGAATCTAAATATTTAGATTCTGATATGAAATTGATTTATGATGTTTTAAAACAAGATAAACAATTAAATCTCAAAAAAGTTGTTATTGAGTATGATCAACAAGGAATAAAACAAAACTTTTTATATATGCTTAATTGTATTCAACAGCTTTTTATAATTAATACATCAAAAGTGGTTATTATAAGAGATAATAATTATGTTGTTTCTACGTTTAAAAGAGAAGGAGTCAATGTGATACAAGTATGGCATGCTTGTGGTGCGATAAAAAAATTTGGGAATGCACTTGCTAGAAAATATCCAATTAAAAATTATGATTATGTGATAGCAAATAGCTCTTATTGGAAAAAACCGTATAGTGAAGCTTTTTCTGTTAAAGAAGAAAATGTGGTTGTTACTGGTATGCCAAGGGTAGATTGTTTATTTGATGATAATTATTTAAAAGTATCTAAAAATAAATTGTTAGCTAAGTATCCAATGCTGAAGGATAAAAAAATTATTTTATATGCTCCTACTTTTAGGGGAAATATTTACCAAGGTTTTTCAATGCTTCCATTTGATGGTGAAAAGTTAATAAATTCTTTTGATGAAAATACGTATCTCATTTATAAATTACATCCATTGTTAAAAAATGTTTGTCTTCCGCAACACCCTCGTATTATTGATATGTTTAATGAAGATACACATGAATTGTTTGCTTTAAGTGATCTCTTGATTTCAGATTTTTCATCGATTGTTTTTGATTATTCTATTTTAAATAAAACAATGTATTTTTATGTTCCAGATTTAAATGATTATTTAAAAGATGTTGGATGTTATGTAAATACAGATTTATTTCCAGGAAAGATTTGTAAAAATATTGATGAGTTGATTCAAGGAATACAAAAGAATGAAGTGGGAAATTTAGAAGCTTTTAAAAATGTATTTTTTGAATATCAAGATGGTAAAAATACAAAACGTGTTGTTGAATTGATTTATGATATATTAAAAAAGTCTCTTTAATTAGAGACTTTTTAAATACGCTGTAACTTCAGTTAAATCTTTTAAAATTTTAAATGTTTTTTCTTCATATTGTTTTTCTGGATATTTCATATCAGGAATGCAAATTACTTTGATGTTTGCATCATAGCTTGCTTGAATTCCTGCTTCACTATCTTCTAAAACAATAGCTTCATCAACATTAACGCCAAGTTTTTGACAAGATTTTAAGAAAACTTCAGGATTTGGTTTTCCTTTAGTAACTTCGTCACCACAAATAGAATCATCGAAGAATTCTGTAATTTTAGCTTGTGCTAAAATTTTATCTACACGATCACGATTACTTGAAGTAGCAACAATTGTTTTATAATTATTATCTTTTAAATAATGTAATAATTTAACAAGTCCTTTTTTTACAGGAACTCCTTCTGTTTCAAAACGTTCAGCCATTAATTGATGTACATCTTGAATCACGTTTTCAATAGGAAAATCATTTCCATAAACATCATAAAATCTTTGATAGATTCCTTTAATAGGTTTCCCTAATAATGTTTTATAAAATTCTTCATCCATTGTTAAATTCATATCTTTTAATCTTTCTTGATAACATTCAAAAGTAACACGTTCGCTATCAATCATTAAACCATCCATATCAAATATTATTGCTTTAATCATTTTAGTATCTCCTCTTTTTATTATTCGTGATATATCATAGCATAAATCAAGGTGTTAAAGAAGCGATTATCATAATTTGAAAAACGACTCATAAAATTCAATAGGAGGTTATTTTATGATTAGTAGGGGAGATATTTATTATGCTGATCTTTCACCGGTTATAGGAAGTGAACAGGGTGGAATAAGACCTGTTTTAGTATTACAAAATAATAAAGGAAATAAATTTTCAACAACTGTTATTGTTGCTCCGATTTCGTCAAAACTCACCAAAAATCCTATTCCCACGCATGTCATTATTCGTTGTGATTCTTTAGAAAAGAAATCTGTTATTTTACTTGAACAAATAAGGACGATTGACAAAGTTCGATTTCAAGAAAAATTAGGTACTTTAGATGATTATTTTATGAAGAAAGTCAATGAGGCTATTAAAACAAGTTTGGATTTAAAATAGTTTTCATCAAATATAATATTTGTTATAATGCCTTTATAGGATGGTGAAAGAAATGAATATATATGATATCAAAAATAAAGCAAATGAAGTATTAAGACAACCTAATCAGTTATTTAAGGTTATTTTATATGTTGGTATTATTCAAGCTTTGTTTTCGGCTTTATCAGGATTATTTGATGGCATTTTAGGAAGTATTATAAGTTTAATTTTAAGTATTTTAACAGTTACTTTGGGACATGGAATTATTGTAGCGTCTTTAAAGGTTGTTAATAATAATGGAAATTTAGTTGATGAAAAAGAAGATTCACTTGTAGGAATTAAACGATTTGGTCAACTTTTTCCAACATATTTTTTGTATAGAGTTGTTGTTGCCTTAGCGGGTATTGTTGTAGGGGTTATTGGAATGCTTTTGATGTATACAATGATTACAGATGCACAATTTTCAAATTTATCTCAACTTGTTTTAATGTATGTTAATAAATCAACGATTTCTCAAGATGAAATTGTTAATATTGTTGCTTCATTATCAAATGTGTTTTCATTTGTTTTTATACTCGTAATTATTATTTCGATTTTATCTGTTTATTTATCATTAAAATTTGGATTATTTAACTACATTTTACAAAAATATAATTATACTGGATTAACAGCCTTAAAAGAATCCAGTCGCTTAATGAAAGGAAATAAATGGACTTTGTTTAAATTAGAATTTTCTTTCTTTGGATGGATGATTTTAGCTGGTTTGGTTTCAGGTGTTGTGGTAATGTTTGTAGAAACGATTATGCCTATTCCTTTTTTAGCAACATTTATAACAGTGGTTGTTTCTACTTTCTTTAGTGCTTATTTTTATGATGTAAAGCGTAATACATGTTTGGCTGTTTTCTATGAAGAATTAGATTATGCTGATAAAAATAGTGTTGAGCTATAGTTGAAGGGATGTTTATGATGACTGAAAGCTTTGCAGGAAAGATTAATGGAAAACAAAAAGCAATTGGATTTATTCTTTTATTTCCGTTATATTTATATGTTATACCAAGGTTTGCTAATTTTGGTATTTATCTTTTATTAAAGTATACAAATATTACAAGAGATACGACAGTTTTAGGAATCTACTTAAATTTGATTTGTTCATTATTGAGTTTTGTTTTGGTTGTATGGCTTTTAAGAGATTTTTTGATAGATAATATAAAAAGATTTAAAGAACATTTTACAGATAATTTTGTTTATTCTATTACAATTGGTATTGTAATGATTTATGGAATTTCAATTGTTGCTAATATGATTATTAATTTTGTATTGGGTGGAGGGTCAAATGATTCTGCCAATCAATTATTATTTGAAGATTATCTAAATAACGGTGCCTTATTGATGGCTTTTCAATCGGTTATTTTAGCACCTATATTAGAAGAACTTTTATTTAGAGGACTTGTTTTTAGAAGTCTTAGAGATAAAAGTAAATGGTTAGCTATTTTTGCAAGTTCATTCTTATTTGGCTTTTTACACATTTATTCTGCTTTATTTGCTGGTGATCTATCGCAACTAATTTATTTGTTTTCCTATGGTGGAATGGGGTTTGCTTTTTCCTATGCTTATGAAAAAAGAAAAACAATTTGTGTACCTATTTTAATGCATATGATCAATAATTTGGTTGCTATTATATTATTAGTTTTTATGTAAAACTCCTTATAGGAGTTTTTTTATACTTTTATACCTTTTATTAGATAAGACCATGTTTTTTTACCAACGATGCCATCTACTTTTAAATTTCTATTATTTTGAAATTTCTTAACAGCTTTTTCGGTATTGATACCAAAGATACCATCAATTTTTAAGTTGAATCCTACAAAGTTAAGGCGTTCTTGAATGAGTCTTGTAATTTTTCCTTGGGCATCTCTTTTAACAGTAGGATACGTGCGAAAACCTTGTTTTTTAATTTCTTGATTTAAACGTTGCAACCAAGTATCTTCTAAAACAATATGATTTGAAGAAATAATTGTAGAAAATGGAAAATGGGTTCCTGGACAATCTGTAGAAGCAACATCTTTATGTCTTTTAATGCTAGAAAGGTGATATTTATTTTTTATATAAGAAACTAAATCAATTAAGGCATTGAGTTGTAAAGGATTCATTTCTTCTTTCATGAAATCTCCTTCAGCACAAATACCGATTGAATCATGATTTGCACCTTTAGCATGCGCCCCGATTGTATCTTCAGGTCTACCTTGATAAATCGTACCATCTTTTCTTACTAAGAAATGATATCCAATTCCACTCCAACCTTTTTTTAAATGCCACTGATGGATATCTTCTACACTACATGTTTTTGCTTGTGCATGATGCAAAATAATTCTATTTGTTTTATTTCTTTTGAACAATGGAGAAGCCCAGTTGTATTTTTTACGAATGATTTGCATAGTTCACCTCCCTATAGTACTTATATGCTTAAGATATAAGATGATATAGGTAAAATAAAAAATAGTTTATTAAAACTATTTTTGTACAAAGGTAATTACATCATTAGGTTGACAATCAAGAATCAAACATAATTTCTCAAGAGTGAGAGCTGTAATATTACTATTCTTTTTTAATCTGTCTAAAGTTTTATGATCAATACCACTTTTTAGAAGAACATATTGAGAAATCTGCTTTTCTTCCATTGTATGCCATAACGGTGAATAATCAATCATTGTTATGTCCTCCTTATATGTATAATTATATAGAATTATTCTTGCAAAAATATTGTGAATATATACACAATAACGTATAATATGATTTAGGTGATCAAAAATGGCAATGTATACTTTAAAAGGGATTGGTGAAATATCAACAGATGCTTTTGATGAAAAAATTACTTTAAGAAATTTATTACAACATTTTAGTTTTTATGATTTTATTATTGTAGATACAAAACAAAATATTCTTTTTCAATATAATTCAAATGATGATTGGTTTCATAATCTAATTAGTTTAAAGAAGTTTTATAATCAAGAAGTTATTACAGTATATAAAAAAGAAAATCATTTTTATATTTCAATAGATTTTTAAGAAATTTAATGATTTTCCTTGATTTTAAAAATAGATTGTATTAGAATATCATTGTTATCTCTCCGTAGCTCAGTTGGTAGAGCATCTGACTCTTAATCAGAGGGTCCACGGTTCGAGACCGTGCGGGGAGACCAATTGATAAAATGGCTTAAACACTAGGTTTTACTAGAGGTTTGAGCTTTTTTTATATCTTGTTTTAGATACTTTGCTTGGTTAAACTAGGGCATATTAGGTTGAACTAAAAGTGTGCAAAAAAATGAAATATAATCTTATAACAAAATATTTAATGAAAAAATGTAATTCTAAGTGAAAGTTCTACATTTTTTTATCATATATTTAATAAAATGTATGCTATAATTACAAAAGGGAGGGTGATTTTATGTTTTATAGTCAAACATGTGAAAATATAAAATTGATTATTTTTACGTTAGATGGTGGCTTATTAGATCTCAATAGACTAAGATATAATTATTATCGAAGTACATGTGAAACCTATCATAAAGTTGCTACTCGTGAAGATTTTTCTAAAATGCTTGGAAATATGAATACGATGTATGATCATTCTTTACTGTCTGATTATATTTCTGCTAAAGATTTTAATAGAATGGTTGAAAAGGATTTATTTGAATATATTAAATTAAAACCTAATATTAAAAGAGAAGGTGTTGATGAGTTGATTCAATATTGTAAACAAAAAGATATCAAGATTGCAGTATATACGACTCATAAAACAAAAAGAGCTATTCAATATTTACAACTTGCAAAGATCTATGAAAAAATTGATTTTTTAATTGGTGGAGATTCACGACTTAAACCTTTACCTGAAGTGGATATTTTAGAGGTGACGTGTCAACGAATGAACATTGATCCTTCTCATACAATGGTGGTTGCTAATTTTGAATCAATGGTTGAAGCGGCTAATCAATTACTTGCAAATGTTATTTACATGCCAGATTTAGTGCCAGCCAGTGATAAGATAAAGGCCAGTGTTTATAAAATAACTAAAAATCATTTAGAAATTATGAATATGTTTTTATTTTCTAAGTATGATTCTGTGGAATTGTTTTCACCGCTTCTTGGAATGAATGCACAAATGGATTTGGAAACTTTGACACATACTCGAGATCAATTATTGGATAAATATAAAGATGACGAGCAATTAATTGCATTGGTTAATAGAACATATGATTATTTCAATGAAATCTTATCAAAACAATTTTTAATTAATGAGTTAGAAAAACAAGAAACAAAGAGATTTTCATTTGATGATGAACAAAATGATAACGTTCAAGAGGTTCATGATAAATTTAATGATGTTGTTTTAGAACAAGAGCAAGAAGATGAAATTTTACCTGATGAACAGGATGATACGTTTCTATTTTCTAAGGCATCTTCTTTGGATCCCCAAAGAATGAGTGAATTAATGGATATTATAAATGGAGATGCCGTAGATGAAAAAAGTCATGAGGAGAATAAAACAAATGAAGAAAATAAAAATAATACGTTAGAACAAGAACATTGGTTAAATAAAGTAATTGATGTTGTTTATAATTTATTGATTTCGGTTATTATTGTATTTTTTGCTTTAATTGTACAAATTTTATTTCAAGGAGATTCTTCTAAACTTGCACAAATTATCAATATGATAATCGATGGTTATGTAGGAATTATAAATTTTATTTTTGGTGTGTTGTTTGATATTTTACATAGTTTTATAAGTGTAATACCATCATATAAAATGTTTGTTTATCATAATTCATCGCTATCATCAATGGCGGTAATTGCGCTATTGACTATTATTTCAAATTTTATTTTAATAACTTTAATTAAGAAAATTGTTCAAATGTTGAAAAAAGACTAAAAAATAGTCTTTTTTTTAAAAAACTATTTACAAATGTAAAATTAGATGATATTATAAATGGGCACTGATGCGATGGAGACATACTCAAGAGGCTGAAGAGGCGCCCCTGCTAAGGGTGTAGGTCGGGAAACTGGCGCGAGGGTTCAAATCCCTCTGTCTCCGCCATTTTTTTGGTCTGGTAGTTCAGTTGGTTAGAATGCCGCCCTGTCACGGCGGAGGTCGCGGGTTCGAGTCCCGTCCAGACCGCCAAATAAAAAATAAACTGCTTATACAGCAGTTTTTATTTTATATATTTATCATTGTATGCTTTCATAACAGCGATGATCGTTTTAGAATCATGGATTTCATTATTCATGATTTTTTTATAGGCTTCATCTATTGGCATAGAGATAACGTCTATAAATTCATCTTCATCTCCTTCAAGGGGATTTTCAACTTTAAATAGACCTTTTGCTTCATATAAATGAATAACTTCATCACAATATCCTGTTGTTGGATATATTTCATTAATAAGTTCCATGGATTTACAACTATAACCAGTTTCTTCTTCCAATTCTCTTTTACCGGCAGGTCCAGCTTCTTCCCCTAATTCTAATTTACCAGCAGGAATTTCTAAAGTATCTTTATTGTAGGCATATCTAAATTGTTTGACGAGCAAGATACAATCATCGACGACTGCTAAAATACCTACACCGCCATGATGTCTTACGATTTCTCTTGTTGCGAGCCTTTTGTTAGGACATTCTACCTGATCTTTATAGACTTTGATGATTTTTCCATCGTAGATCATTTCACTTTTAACTTTTTTTTCCATCTTTTTTACCTCGTTTATATTTTATAATTCTATTATACGGTATTTTGAAATGAATAAAATAAAAAAAGTATGCGGGGGTGCATACTTTTTTTCGTCTATTATTTACGTAAGGATGATAATAGGGGGTATGTTAGAGTGAATGCATTTCACTTAACAAGTATATTATAACATGCTTATTTTAAATGTAAAGGGTTTCATAAAAATAAAAGCTAACTTTAGCTTAGTCTATGTTATAATGACGTTGGTGATAGAAATGAAAAAAATAGTAATTAAAGAAAATGATACAAATCAAAGAATCGATAAATATTTAAAAAAATTATTATGTAATGCACCTAGTAATTTTATATATAAGATGTTTAGAAAAAAAGATATTAAAATTAATGGTAAAAAAGTAAATGAAAAATATATTCTACAAAAAGATGATATTTTAGAAATGTTCCTTTATGATGATAAATTTAATGAATTTACAAAAGAAAAAGATATTTATGATTTAAAAAGAGAATTTAAAGTATTATATGA
This sequence comes from Faecalibacillus intestinalis, assembly GCF_003024685.1. Lineage (GTDB taxonomy): Bacteria > Bacillota_I > Bacilli_A > Erysipelotrichales > Coprobacillaceae > Faecalibacillus > Faecalibacillus intestinalis. Next base: position 26,536 of record NZ_PYLQ01000003.1, read on the forward strand.
AGATCAAAATATTTTAATTGTTGATAAACCAGTAGGTTTATTAGTTCATGGGGATGCTAAAGAAAATGTAAATACGCTTTCTCATCAAGTTTTAAGTTATTTAAAAGAAAAAGGTGAATTGGATGTAGGCAGAGAGAGTACGTTTACTCCAGGACCAGTCCATCGTTTAGATCGTAATACAAGTGGGATCGTTATTTTTGGAAAGACTTTAGCTGCTTTACAGGATTTAAATGAAATGATGAAAAAACGACATCATATTGAAAAATCATATATGACGATTTGTAAAGGAAAGCTTACTAAACAACAAGAACTCGTAGGATATGTTAAAAAGATAGATAATGAAGATCGTGTACGTTTTGTTAAAAAAGATGATAAAGATGCTCTAATGATGAAAACAATTGTAAAGCCAATAAGAACTACAAATGATTTTTCTTTAGTTGAAGTTAAAATTATTACAGGAAGAATGCATCAAATAAGGATACATTTATCAAGTATTGATCATCCGGTTATAGGTGATCGTAAATATGGTGATTTTGCTTTAAATAAACAAATGAAACAACAATTTGGATTAAATAATCAACTTTTACATGCCTATAAAATTAATTTTGTTGATCCGTTTGGTTCACTTAGTTATCTAAAAGGAAAAATAATTATTTGTTCTAAGCCAACACAATTTAAAAAAATCGAAAAAAGTTTATTTGAAAGCGTTCTCTAAATACATATTTTATTGTATAATTTATTTATAGTTTTAGGAGGAAATAGAATGAAATATTATATCGGTATCGATTTAGGTGGAACAAATGTAAGAACACTATTAGTAGATGAAAATGGTGAATCTTATAGTGAAGTTAAAGGACCTACTGAATGTGGAAATGGTCCGGATTATGTATGTGATAAGATAATAAAACAAATCGAATCATTAGATACATCTGTATGTGGTGGTTTGCAAGGTGTTGAAGGTATTGGAATTGGTGCTCCAGGGCCAGTAGATACAGAACTTGGTATCATGATTATGGCAAGTAACTTACCAGGATTTGAAAACTATCCAATTTGTCATAAATTAAAAGAAAAATTTGGATTACCAACTTTTATTGATAATGATGCCAATGTTGCAGGTTTAGCGGAAGCTGTATTAGGTGCAGGAAAAGATTATAAAACAAATTATTTTATTACTTGTTCAACTGGTGTTGGTGGAGCATTTGTTGTTGATAAAAAATTAGTATCCGGTGGTAGAGGTCACGCTGGTGAAATTGGAAACATGATTCTTGTACCAGGTGGTTATAAACAAGGTGCTTTAAATCCAGGAGCTGTTGAAGGAGAAATTTCTGGTACTGCTCTTACAAGAAAAGGTAAAGAAGCTAAAGGCGATTTAGTAAAACATGCAGGTGATGTTTTCAAATTAGCCGCTGAAGGAGATGAAGCTTGTCAAAAAATTGCTGAAGAATTTATTGATGGTTTCTCTACATTACTTGCTAATGTTGCTCATACTGTAGATCCACATTGTTTTGTATTAGGTGGAGGAGTTTTCAAATCTAAAGCTTATTTCTGGGATGAACTTGAAAAAAGATTTAATAGTAAAATTCATGTAGGTATGAGAAATCATATTCCTCTATTATTTAAAGAAATTGATGATTGTGGTGCAATCGGTGCTGCCATGTTACCAATGTCTCAATTAGATTAATAAAAAATAGCCCCTTTAAGGGGCTATTATTGTGTCTTATTGTTTTACTTTAATTTTGTTTTTGATATAATACACGAGAAGGAGGACGATTATGAAAAAAAGAGTCGTTTTAGGATTAAGTGGAGGTGTTGACTCTGCTGTAGCAGCTTATTTACTTAAACAACAAGGATATGAAGTTATTGGCGTATTTATGCGAAACTGGGATAGCCAATTAAATAATGATATTTTAGGTAATCCCACAAATGATAACGATATTTGTCCTCAAGAACAAGATTATAATGATGCTAAAGCAGTAGCTAAACATCTTGGAATAGAAATTAGAAGAGTCGATTTTATTAAAGAATATTGGGATAAAGTTTTTACGTATTTTATTGATGAATATGCTAAAGGAAGAACACCAAATCCTGATATTTTATGTAACAAACATATTAAATTCAAAGCGTTTTTAGAATACGCTGAAGAACTTAATGCAGATTTTATCGCAACAGGACATTATGCGCGTGTTGAACATCATGAAGGTAAAGATTCAGTGATGTTAAAAGGAATTGATCAAAATAAAGATCAAACATACTTTTTATGTCAACTTAATCAAAAACAATTACAAGCTTCTTTATTTCCTTTAGGAAATATTACAAAACAAGAAGTTAGAAAAATTGCTGAAGAATTAGATTTACCGGTAGCTCATAAAAAAGATAGTACAGGAATTTGTTTTATTGGAGAAAGAGACTTTAAACAATTCTTACAAAATTATATTCCAGCAAAACCTGGAAAGATGGTTGATATTCAAACTGGTAAAGTGATTGGTGATCATATTGGAATTATGTACTATACGATTGGTCAAAGAAAAGGTTTAGGTATTGGTGGTTCAGGTGATGCTTGGTTTGTTGTTGGGAAAAACTATGATCAAAATATTTTATATATTTGTCAAGGTGACCAAAATGATTGGTTAATGTCTACAGGTGCTTTAATTACAGATGTTAACTGGATACCAAGTATTAAACCTCAAGAAGCTATTAAATGTAATACAAAGTTTAGATATCGTCAAAAAGATAATCCGGTAACTCTTACTTTTATTGATGAAAATACTGTAAAATTAGAATTTAATCAACCTGTTAAATCTGTAACTCCAGGACAAGCAGCTGTTTTCTATGATGGAGATGTTTGTTTAGGTGGAGGAACGATTGAAAAAGTCTATAAAGACGGAAAAGAGATTGAATATCTATAATGTTAAAATATACAGGATATATTAGAAAGATTCGCTATTATAGCGAATCTTCTCATTATATAGTTGCATTATTAGAAGTAGAGGAAGATCAGGAACTTTTGACAATGAATGGTTATATGTCAAATTTTAATGATTATGATAAATATGCTTTTTATGGTGATTTTGAAATTCATCCTAAATATGGTCAACAATTTAAGTTGGATCATTATGAAATAGTTTTAAGTACAGATGAAGAAGAAATTATTAAATATTTATCAAGTCCCTTATTTAAGGGAATTGGTCCTACACAAGCAAAATACATTGTTGATGCATTAGGAGAAAATGCACTTTCTTTAATCAAAGAAGATAAACATCATTTAGATTTAGTTAAAGGAATGACAGTGGCTAAAAGAGAACTTATTTATGAAGTATTGACTTCTAATGATTATGATCAAGAAGTCACACAATTCTTTATGGGACATGGTATTTCTTTAAGGCATATTGGTATTATTCAAGAAACTTATAAAGAAAAAACATTAGAAATCTTACAAAATCATCCATATCAATTAGTAGAAGACATTGATGGTATTGGTTTTAAAACAGCAGATGAACTTGCTTTAAAAACAGGAGGAACTTTAAATAATCCGGATCGTTTAAAAGCAGGAGTTATTTATAGTATTAAACAAAGTTGTTTTTCATCAGGAAGTACATATGTACTTTATGATGAAATAAAAAAAGCTTTTCATAAAATTATTTATCATATTGATGATGAGGTTTTTGATGAATATCTCAATACTTTAGTAGAAGAAGGAAGAGTCATCAAAGAAGGAGAATATTATTATGATGAAGAGCTTTATGAAAGTGAAGAAATCATTGCAAATTTTTTACACAAAATAAATGATTATCCAGAAGAATTTTATGATGAAAATGAATTAGAAAGACTGCTTGATAACTATCAGGATAAATTTGGTATTGTCTATTCAACAAAACAAAAAGAAGCAATCGAATACTTTTTAAAATATCCAATGATGATTTTAACCGGAGGACCAGGAACGGGGAAAACAACGGTTGTTAAAGCACTGATTCAAATCTATCGAACACTTTATCCAGAAGATGTAATTTCTCTGGTAGCACCTACAGGAAGAGCAGCGAAAAGATTAAGTGAATTAACAGGTTTGGATGCTTGTACGATTCATCGAGAACTTAAATGGGATTTACATAAAAATTCATTTGCGATGAATCGAAATAATCCTTTAAGTAGTCAAGTTTTAATTATTGATGAGTTTTCGATGGTTGATAGCTTACTTTTATCTAAATTGTTTGATGCAAGCAGACGTGTTCATAAAGTGTTGTTTATTGGTGATTATCATCAACTTCCTTCAGTAGCACCAGGAAATGTTTTAAAAGATTTTATTGAAAGTCAATTAAAAGTTATTGAATTGGATGAGATTTATCGTCAATCAAAAGATTCAGGAATTGTGCAATTGGCACATCAATTAATTCATCAAGAAGTGAATGATTTATCGTTGTTTGAACAATATAAAGATATTCATTTTTATAATAGTACCAATTTTGAAATTATTAAAAATGTGACAACAATTGTAAAAAAAGCAATAAAAAATGGCTATGATCAAAATGATATACAAGTTTTAGCACCAATTTATCAAGGCGTTGCAGGAATCAATGCTTTAAATTTGGCTTTACAGGAAATTTTTAATCCTAAGAATCATCAAGAAGAATATCGTATTGGACAGAAAGTTTATCGAGAAGGAGATAAAATCTTACAATTAAAAAATAGACCAGATGATGATATTTATAATGGAGATATTGGTGTTTTAGTTGAAATTAATCGTAAAGATGGTTTTGAATATTTAGAAGATACGCTTATTGTTGATTATGATGGTAATTTAGTCGAATATACATCAAAAGATTTTATGACTTTTACATTGGCTTATTGTATGTCAATTCATAAAGCTCAAGGAAATGAGTTTAAAATTGTTATTATGCCTGTTTTAAATGATTATTATATTATGCTTAAAAGAAATTTGATTTATACAGGTCTAACAAGAGCTAAACAAGCTTTATTTATTTTAGGTAATCCACAAGCTTTTCTTTATGGTATAAAAAATATTTCTGATAGTAAAAGAAAAACAACATTAGTAAATAAAATCAATCAAAATAAAAATGTTGAAACATATGAAGAATCTTCATATAATCAAGAACTTAAACAAAATATTACAGATTTTTTAAATGATGATGAAACTGTATAATTTTGTAAAATAAAGACATACTCAAATAGAGGTGATAAAATGAAACGCAATAATATTATTATGGCATTAACTCTTACATCATTAGCACTTCTATTTAGTGAAACTGAATGTGGTTGCCATGTTATGGAAACAATTAAAGAAAAAATGTAAGATATTGAAATACTTTTGTATTTCGTGTATAATGCAAATAAATCGTTGAAAAAGATCAGTACTATATAGAATATTTTAGAGAGAACATGGTGGGTGAAAATGTTTATAGGATATATAGGAAAGCTACTTTGGAGAGTAATTAATGATTACCGTAGAACTGCGTTAAAGTTTAATTAAGGGCATGTATTTTTACATGAACTAGGATGGTACCGCGATAAAGTCGTTCCTAGATAAGGACGACTTTTTATATTGTCAAAAAAGGAGAAAAGAAATGAAACAATTAACCGGAAATCAAGTTAGACAAATGTTCTTGGATTATTTCAAATCTAAAGGACATATGATCGAACCAGGTGCATCACTTATTCCTCATAACGATCCAACTTTATTATGGATCAATGCAGGGGTTGCTGCACTAAAAAAATATTTTGATGGTAGTGAAAAACCAGCATGTAATCGTATTGCAAATGCACAAAAATCAATTCGTACAAACGATATTGAAAATGTTGGTAAAACAGCAAGACATCATACTTTCTTTGAAATGTTAGGAAACTTCTCAATTGGAGATTATTTCAAAGAAGAAGCAATTCCATTTGCTTGGGAATTTTTAACAAGTCCAGAATGGATTGGTTTTGATAAAGAAAAATTATATGTTACTGTTTACACAGATGATGAAGATGCTTATCGTATTTGGACAGAAGTATGTCATGTAGATCCAAGTCATATTTTAAAAACATATGAAAACTTCTGGGAAATTGGAGAAGGTCCAGGTGGTCCTGACTCAGAAATTTTCTATGACCGTGGAGAAAAATATGATCCTGAAGGTTTAGGAGAAAAATTATTCTTCGAAGAAATGGAAAATGATCGTTATATTGAAGTATGGAACGTTGTTTTCTCTCAATATGATTGTAATCCAGCGATTGATCGTAAAGAATATAAAGAACTTCCACAAAAAAATATTGATACTGGTATGGGACTTGAAAGATTAGTAAGTATTATTCAAGGTGGAGAAACAAACTTTGATACTGATTTATTCTTACCAATCATTCATGCTACTGAAAAATTAGCCAATGTTTCTTATGAAGAAAATAAAATGGCTTATCGTGTTATTGCTGACCATATTCGTACTGTAACTTTTGCTTTAGCTGATGGAGCAATGTTTGACAATGCTGGTAGAGGGTATGTTTTAAGACGTATTTTAAGACGTGCTGTTCGTTATGGTAAACAAATTGGTATTGAAAAAGCATTTATGTATGATTTAGTACCATTAGTTTGTGATATGATGAAAGAGTTCTATGATTATTTACCAGAAAAACAAGATTTTATTTCAACAATGGTTAAAAAAGAAGAAGAAGCTTTTCATAAAACATTATTAAATGGTGAAAAATTATTAAAATCATTAATTGATAAAAATGAAAATGGAGAAATCAGTGGAAAAGATGCTTTCAAACTTTATGATACATATGGTTTCCCATTTGAATTAACATTAGAAATTGCTGAAGAATCAAATTTAACAGTTAATGAAGAAGATTTTAAAGAAGAATTAAAAATTCAACAAGAAAGATCTCGTGCATCACGTGATAACAATGAATCAATGGCAAGTCAAAAACCTGATTTAATGGCTTTTGTTGAACCTTCTACATTTGTTTATGATCCTACACCAATCCAAGGAAAAGTTATTGGATTATTCAAAGATGGTGTTAAAACAGATGAAATCACTGATAAAGGAGAAGTTATCTTTGATACAACTCCATTCTACGGTGAAATGGGTGGACAATGTGGTGATACTGGATCATTAGATAATGAGACAACACATGCAAATGTTGTTAATACTTTAAATGCACCAAATAAACAACATATGCATTTTGTTGAAGTAAAAGAAGGAGCTATTCATTTAGGTGATACTTTTACATTATCAATTGATCAACAAAAACGTCGTCAAATTACAGCAAACCATAGTGCAACACATATTTTACAAAAAGCTTTACAAGAAACTTTAGGTGATCATATCAGCCAAGCAGGTTCTTATGTTGATGATAAAGTTTTAAGATTTGACTTTACTCATTTTGAAAAAATTTCTGCTGAATTATTAAAAGAAATTGAAGAAAAAGTTAATCAAATTGTTTTTGAAGGACGTCCTGTTGTTATTAAAAATATGACAAAAGAAGAAGCTTTAGCATCAGGGGCAATGGCTTTATTTGATGAAAAATACGGAGATGTTGTTCGTGTTGTCAACATTGGAGATTACTCTATTGAATTATGTGGTGGTTGCCATGTTTCAAACAGTTCTGAAATTGGTTTATTTAAAATCGTGAGTGAAGAATCTGTAGGTAGTGGAATTAGACGTATTGTGGCACAAAGCGGTTTAGCTGCTTATAATGCAATGGTTCATGAAAAAGAAACAGTAGATACAATTGCTTCAACATTAAATCTTAAAAATAGAAAAGATGTTGTAAACAAAGTAGAAGCATTAAAAGAAGACTTAAAAGAAGCAAAAGCAGAAATTGAACAATTATCAGCTAAATTAAATGCAATTCAAGCTGCATCAAAAGCAAATGATATTGAAGAGATCAATGGAGTTAAAGTTCTTTATGTTGAAGAACAATTAGAAAATTCCAAAGCAAAACAATTAACATTTGATTTTAGAGATCAATTAGAAAGTGGAATCGTTGTTTTAGTTTCAAAATATGAAGAAAAATGTTCATACTTTGTTTCTGTGTCAAAAGATTTAGTTGGTCAATATAAAGCAGGAAATATCATTAAAGCAATCAATGAAGTTGTTGACGGTCGTGGTGGTGGAAAACCTGACTTTGCTCAAGGTGGATGTGCTATCAATGATAATATTTCTAAAATCAAAGGTGCTTTAAAAAATATTTTGTAATTTAATACAGTATAAGGTATAATATATATTATAGAAAAGAGGGTGAGTTAGATGGAAGATTTAACAAAAACAAGAGTATTTAGTTCAGAAGATATGCGTAGAGAAATGATACGCAGTAATCTTAAAACAGTTATCAATGCTTTAAATGAAAGAGGATACAATGCTGTACATCAAATCGCGGGTTATCTCATATCTAATGATCCTGCATACATCTCTTCTCATAAAAATGCAAGAAATATTATTCAACAAGTTGAAAGAGATGAAATTATTGAAGAATTAGTAAAATCTTATTTGGAGAAAGAATAATGAAAAAAGTATTAGGTCTTGATTTAGGGTCTAGAACTTGTGGTATTGCCATGTCAGACATTCTAGGAATGATTGCTCATGGTGTTGAAACGTTTCGTTTTAAACCTGATGATTATTTAACATGTGCAAAACATGTTAAAGAAATTGTTGAAGAAAATGAGATTGAAACGATTGTTTTAGGTTTACCAAAACATATGAATGGTGATATTGGTGAAAGAGGACAAATTTCAATTGAATTTAAAAAACAATTAGAAGAAATGATTGAAGGAATCAATGTGATCTTAGTTGACGAGAGATTAACAACGGTAGTTGCTGAAAATCAACTTCTTTTTGCGGATGTATCAAGAAAGAAAAGAAAACAGGTAATTGATAAAATGGCGGCAGTTGCTATTTTACAAGGTTACTTAGATAGAGGATAAGTTATGGATGAAAATACAATTGTTGTAACTGATGAATTAGGAAACGAAGTAGAGTATGAAATTTTATTTACATTTGAAAATGAAGAAAATGGACATCAATATGTTGTTTACTTCGATCCAGAAAAAGATGAACCAGAAGCACAAGCAGCAATCTTTGATGATGAAGGTGGACTATTTCCAATTGAAACTCCTGAAGAATGGGAATTAGTTGAAGAAGTTTTCCAATCATTTGTTTCAGAAGAAGATGAAGATGAAACTGAATATTGTGAAGGAGAAGATGAAGATTGTAATTCATAAAAGCTAATGAAAATTAGCTTTTTCCTTTTTTAGACATGAACAGTTCATGGAAGGAAATTAGAATAATCAATGAGGTGAAAGAAATGGCATTTAATTTATTTGGAGGAAAAAGAAGAATTACGAAAGGTTTTTTTGCTAATTCTTTAGGAAATAAACAAACAAGAGGAATCTATACATTTCAAATCGATGTGGAAAATGGAGAGTTGATATTTAAAAAATATTTTGTAACACCAACGGATCCAGTTTATGCATTCAATTATGGACGTTTTTCATGTATTACTTATAGAAATAGAACGGGTTCTGTAGATGATGGAGGAATTTGTTCTTATGCAGCAACTGCTGAAACATTAGCACTTGCTTCACGTGTGACAGATAAAGGAAAGACATATGTGCATGCTTGTGCAAATGGTGATGTAGAAACTGCTGATAAAGTATTCTGTGTCGATTATTTTAATAGTGAAATTTCGGTAATTTCTGTTATTAAGAAAAAACTTGTAAAATGTATTTCTCATTTTAAGTTGAATGGAAGTGGAAAAGATCCTGTTAAACAAGCACAACCATATCCTACATATGTGGGCTTTTTACCAGATGAAGATAAACTTTATGTTGTTTGTTTAGGATTAGATCAAGTATGTTTCTTTGATGTTGGTGAAGATGGAACATTAACATTAGATAATGTACATACATTACAATTAGAACCAGGTTGTGGTCCTAAAAAAATGATTTTTAATCAAAAAGGTGATCGTGCTTATGTAATGAATGAATTAAACAGCACAATTTGTATTTATAAATATGATCATTTAAACTTTGAATTAATTCAAACAATCGATAGTTATCCAAAAGATGATGATCCTGAACTTGTAAGTTCTTTAAGTGATATTAAGTTTAATAGTGATGATAGTCATTTATATGCAATTAATAAAGGACATGATTCTCTTGTGTTGTTCGAAGTCAATGAAGATGGAACTCTTACATATATTGACTTTGAAGATACTTCTTATGATCCAGTAGATATGCTTGTTTATAATGAGGAAGGAAATGAATGGATCGTTGTGGCTTGTCAAAAAGGTGGAATTGTTGAATCTTATCGTTTTGGTAAGGAAAAAGGCGGACAAGTTTATGAAACTGAATATAGCTGTATGGTAAATGAGCCTGTTTGCTTAACACCATTTATTAATAATTTCTAAGGCAATTTATTTGCCTTTTTTCTTTGGTTGAATATCGACAAAAAATAACATATAATGATACAAGGTGAGGACTCAACATGGAAAAAAAGAAATTGAATATTAAAGTTAAAATAGCAGTAGGCATTATTATTTTTATTGTTGCTTTGTTTATTGGAAGTTTTGTATATTATAAGCAAGGAATCAAGGCTACATCTTCTAAAAATAAGGAAGTGATCGTCACTATTCCTAAAGGTAGTAGTGGAAATGATATTATTAAGATATTAGATAAAAATAAACTTATAAAAAGTTCTACATGTGCCAAAATATATTTAAAAATGAATCAACATGATTTTAAAAGTAATGTTTATATTTTAAATAAAAAAATGGATTTAAAAACAATTTTTAAAGCAATTGAAGGAAAAGAAAAAAAATATATTTCTAATACTAAAATAACAGTTTTAGATGGACAAACAATTCCTGAATATGCTTCTATTATTTCTAAACAAACAGGAATAGATTATAATGAGATCATTCAAAAATGGACAGATCAAACATATCTTCAAAAGTTAATTAAAAAATATTGGTTTTTAACAGATGATATTTTAAGTGATGGTATTTATTATCCGTTGGAAGGATATTTAGCACCAGAAACTTATTTTCTAACACAAGAAGATACGATTGAAAGTATTACAAAAATGATGTTAGATCAAACACAAAAACATCTAGAAAAATATAAAACACAAATATTAGATTTTAAAGTGAACTCACAACCATTAACAGTTCACCAATTTATGACATTATCATCTATTGTTCAAAGAGAATCACCAGTCAATGACGAAGATAGGCAACTTGTTTGTGGTGTTTTAATTAATCGTTTAAATAAACAAATGCCATTACAATGTGATGTCACTGTTAATTATGGAAATCAAGAAGTTAAAATTGATGTTAAACATACTGATTTAAATAAAGATACAAAATATAATACATATAAATATAATGGTTTACCTGTTGGCCCTATTAGTTCTATTTCAACAGGAATTATAAAAAATGTTTTAAATTATAAGGAAAGTGAGTATTATTATTTCTTTGCGACACAAGATGGAAAAGTTTTATATGCGAAAACATATCAAGAACATCAAGCAAATGTAAATAGTAATAAGTGGTATTAAAATGAAGTATTTTGATGAAATAGAAAAAAGTGCAAGAGAAAGACATATTCCAGTCATGGAAAAAGAGGGCTTGGAATTTTTAATACAAACATTCAATGAACATCAATGTCATCGCTGTCTTGAAATTGGCAGTGCCATTGGTTATTCAGCAATGATGATGGTTTCAAATATAGATGATTTTGTGGTTGAAACAATTGAGTTAGATGATGCACGTTATCTTGAAGCTATTCAAAACATTAAAGAACAACAATTAGAAGATCAAATAGAAATCCACCATGATGATGCATTAACATTTGATATCAATGATTTAAAATACCAAGAATTTGATTGTTTATTTATTGATGCAGCGAAAGCGCAATATCAAAAATTCTTTGAAAAATACATGCCTTTAGTTCAAAAAAATGGAATTTGCATTGTTGATAATCTAGATTTTCATGGGATGATTTTTGATATTGACCATATTAAAAATAGAAATACAAAACAACTTGTTAAAAAAATTAAAAGATTTAAAGATTGGATTTTCAATCATGAAGAATATCAAGTCACTTATTATGGCATAGGTGATGGAATTTGTGTAATAAAAAGGAAGTGAAATAAGTGTCATTAATAATTAATATAAATAGTTTATCATATCTTTATGATTATTTGGATTTAGGTGTCCATGATTTTATTGTAGGAACAAATCAATTTTCATGTCGACAAGCTTTAACAGTTGATTATATAGAATTAAAAGAAATAAAGGAAAAATATCCAATGATTCGTTTATTTGTTTTAGTTAATGCGTTAGTTGAACAAAAATATTTAGATGATTTAAAGAATCATTTAGATAAATTAAATGAATGTCAAATAGATGGGATTATTTTTCAAGATTTTGGAGTTTTACAAATTTGTAATGAAAAAGGATATTCATTTGAAAAAATCTATGATCCAGAAACATTAAATACAAATCATCTCACATTATCTGTTTTAAAAGAACAAGGAATAGATGGCGCTTTTCTAGCAAGAGAAATCCCGCTAAAAGAAAAACAAATGATTGGACAAAATTGTAAATTAAAAACAATGGTTCAAGTACATGGGGTTGAATATATGGCTTATTCAAAAAGAAAGTTATTGTCTAATTATAAAGAGTATACACATCTTGATTTTAATGTAGATAAAGAGGCACAAATTGAAATCAAAGCCAATGGTGTAGAGGACCATTGTCATATTTATGAAGATCAATATGGAACCCACATTACTTCAACTAATCAAATGTGTGCACTAGATGTTCTTAATCAATTCAATGATTTTGATTATTTATATATTGATGGTCAATATATAAATGAAACAGATTTATTAGAAATTACACATCTTTATATACAAGCTATAGAAGCAATTAAAAATCAAACATACAATAAAGAATCAATAGAGTTGATGCAATTACTTTATCGTTTAACACCAAATGTTCATTATTATCATAGTTTTTTATTTGATTCAACTGTTTATAAAATTTCTGATGTAAGAAAGAGAGAAGAAAATGAGAGAAGTTAGTCAAGTTATTAATGGAAAAAGAGTCATTGTTAAAAAGCCTGAATTATTAGCGCCAGCAGGAAACTTAGAAAAACTAAAAGTGGCTATCCTCTATGGTGCAGATGCAGTGTTTATTGGGGGTAAAGAGTTTTCTTTGCGTTCAAGTGCTTCTAATTTTTCTTTAGATGATATTAAAGAAGCTGTTGAATTTGCGCATGCACATCGTGCGGCAATTCATGTAACATGTAATATTATTTTACATGAAGATAATTTAGAAGGGTTAGAAGATTATCTTTTAAAGCTAGATGAAATTGGGGTTGATGCCATTATTGTAGCGGATCCTTATATCATGTCACTGGCTAAAAAATTAAACTTAAAATTAGAAGTTCATGTTTCTACACAACTTTCAACCATGAATACCAGTGCGATTCGTTTCTATGAAAATTTAGGAGTTGATCGTGTTGTTTTTGCTAGAGAAGTGGATTATCAAGATTTAAAAGAAGTTAGGGAAAAAGTGGATATTGATTTAGAATATTTTATTCATGGAGCTATGTGTATCCATTATTCAGGAAGATGTATGTTATCTAATTATTTTTCAAGAAGAGATGCCAATCGTGGAGGATGTTCGCAATCATGCCGTTGGTATTATGATATTTTTGAAAAGGATCAACAATTGAATCATGATGAAATTGTACCGTTTAGTATGTCAAGTAAAGATATGTCACTCGTTGATGAATTGCCTAAGCTTATTGAATTAGGAGTTGATTCTTTTAAAATCGAAGGAAGAATGAAATCTCTTCATTATATTGCTACTGTTGTTTCAACTTACCGTAAATTGATTGATACTTATTGTGCTGATCCAGATCACTTTAATAAAGAAGGTTATCGTAGGGAAATTGAAAAAGCAGCGAATCGTGCTTTATGTACAGGATTCTTTAAAGATTTTCCAGACAGCCAATATCAACTTTATAATCAAAGAGATGAACATCCAACACAAGATTTCTGTGCGCGCGTTCTTCATTATGATGCTTCAAAACAAGAAGCGATGATTGAACAAAGAAACTATTTTAAAGTGGGAGACACAATTGAATTTTTCTCACCACATCATGAAAATATTTTAATTCAAGTAAAAGAAATATATAATGAAGATAGAGAAGCAGTAGAAGTAGCAAATCATCCAATGGAAATTCTTTATTTAAAATGTGATCAACCATTGTTTGAGTTCGATATGGGAAGGAAGGTTATTTTAGATGAAAAATAGTATTATTATTGGAATCGCTGGAGGAAGTGCTTCGGGAAAGACATCTATTTCTAGACAAGTGTATGAATTTTTTAAAGGAAGTCATACAACATGTATCATTAAACAAGATGATTATTATAAAGATCAAAGTCATCTTTCTTTTGAAGAAAGAGTGAAAACAAACTATGATCATCCTTTTGCTTTTGATAATGATTTACTTGTAGAACAATTAAAACAATTAAAAGAAGGAAAATCAATTTCTAAACCTACATATGATTATACTCAACATACAAGAAGTGATGTTGTTGAAACAATTACACCAAGAGATGTTTATATTTTAGAAGGATTATTTGTTCTCTATGATGAAAAAATTAGAGATTTATGCGACATTCTTGTCTTTGTAGATACAGATGCTGATATACGTTTTATCCGTCGTTTAAAACGTGATATTGAAGAAAGAGGACGTTCTATTGATTCAGTATGTAATCAATATTTAGAAACAGTAAGACCAATGCATGAACAATTCGTTGAACCTTCAAAAAAATATGCACATATCATTATCCCTGAAGGGGGAAATAATACAGTAGCTATCGATCTTTTAATTACTAAGATTTCAAGTGTTATTGATGCTAAGGAGTAAAAGATGTATTGTACAAATTGTGGTCGAAAAATTAAAGATGGAGAACGTTATTGCCCTTATTGTGGAACGAAAACATTTAATGAATATGAATTTAATCAACAAAGAGTAGATTATGCAATTTCTAGACGTAGTATTCCAATGTGTATTATTTTATCAATTGTTACGTTTGGAATTTATGGACTTTATTGGCTTTATTGTCTTGCTAGTGATGTCAATACACTTACTGGAGAAGAAGATTCTTCAGGTTTTAAAGTCTTGATTTTAAGTATTATTACTTTAGGTTTATATGAACTTTATTGGTTGTATAAAGTTGGAGAGAGATTAAGTGATTTTCAAACTTATCAAGGAGAAATGGTAGATAGTTATCGTGCTCTTGTTTATTTGATTTTAGGAATATTTGGATTAAATATTGTAGCAAGAGCACTTATTCAAAATGAATTGAATAAATATGCTTATGATTCATAAAAATAGACTAGATATTTAGATATAAATATGCTATATTATTGATTACGAGGTGACTTAAAATGGATAAAGATAAAGTATTACTTACGAAATCTGGTGTAGAAAAACTTGAAGAAGAAAGAGATAATTTAATTAATGTTGAAAGACCTAGAGTCATTGAAGAATTACAATTAGCTCGTTCTCAAGGTGACTTATCAGAAAACGCTGATTATGATGCAGCTAGAGATAAACAAGCTCAAATCGAACAAAGAATTAAAGAAATTGAATATATGCTTCAAAATGCAGAAATCATTTCTGAAGAACAAATGGATTTAAATGTTGTTAAACCTGGGACAACAGTTACAATTTTAGATTTATCTTTAGATGATCCTGAAGAAGAAAAATATACAATTGTAGGTTCTTTCGAAACTGATCCTGTTAATGGTAAGATTTCAAATGAATCACCACTTGCTAAAGCACTTATTGGTCATGGAGTTAATGAAATCGTGACTGTTGGGGTTGCTGAAGCATATGATGTAAAAATTGTAGATATTGAATTTACTGCATAAAACAACAAGTTATTGTTGTTTTTTCTTTATATAATAAAGTAAATAATAAATAATAAAAACAAATAAAGGTTTTATTAAAATTTGAATATTTATATCTTTTAAATGAAATATAAATTGAATAATTAAATAAGTCATTGAAAGGGTCATTCCGTGGATCAATGGCTTTTCTTTTACCATTTTATAAAAAATAAAAGTGAAAACAACTAAGATAAGATAACTAAAAAAAGTAATCAGTAATTGATAAATAAAAGATGAAACATGCATAAAAGAAAAAAGAATAGCCATAATAAAACTAATGATTAAATAACTTACAAATAAAAATGCATAAGATAATAAATAAGGCATTAACTTTCTTTTCATAGAAACCTCCTAATAGAGAATATGAAAAAAAAGAGTAAGTAGAACGGAGAACATATGTTTAAAATATTTATCATTAGTATTTTTATGTATATCTATCTAACAGTTTTACTTAGGCTTTTTGGAAAAAAAGAATTTAGTCAACTCAATGTTTTTGATTTTGTTGTTTTTTTAGTGATTTCTGAAATCACGACAATGTCTTTAGAAACACAAGATTTGTCTGTTTTAGATAGTGTGATAGCCACACTGACACTCATTATTTTAGATAGAATAGAATCTTTTATTACGATGCGTTCAAAAAAATTGAGAGATTTTTTTGAAGGAAGACCGTGTTATATCATTTATAGAGGAAAAATACAATATCAAAATATGAAAAAATTACGCTATAGTATAGATGATTTATGTCATCATTTAAGAGTAAGTGATATCGATAGTGTTTCTAAAGTGGATTTTGCTATTCTAGAAACAAATGGTTCTTTATCGGTTATTCCAAAACAAGAAAGTCAAACACTTTTACCTGATGCATTGATCAGTGATGGCTGTATTAATCAAGAAGCACTTCAAATTTTAAATAAAGATGAAGCGTGGTTGAAAAATGAATTAAAGAAAAAACACATTTCTCATATAGAAGATGTGCTTTATTGTGTTTTAGAAAAAAAGGGTCTTTATGTGATAAAAAAATAACTATCCAAACATAACATCCAACATCATCATAATCATAAAACCTACCATAAAACTCATTGTACCGACATCTACTTCTTTTAAGGCATTTGCTTCAGGAATCAGTTCTTCGATACAAACAAACATCATCGCTCCTGCTGCAAAACTTAAAGCAAAAGGGAGAATGCTACTAAAAAGTTGAGCAAATAAAAACCCTAAAAGTGCACTTGGAATTTCTACAAGGGCAGAATATTGACCATACATCATTGCTTTAAAACGTGAGATACCACTTTCATGTAAAGGCAAAGAAATGGCTGTACCTTCAGGAAAGTTTTGGATACCAATACCAATAGATAAAATAAGGGCAGGAACAAGATTAGTTTTAACGCTTGCAATAGCAATTCCAACCGCTAAACCTTCGGGAATATTGTGTAAGGTCATTGCTAGTAATAAAAGTTTATTTTTAGAAAGAGTATTTGTAGGACCTTCTTTTTGATGAGAAATAATATGTTCATGGGGAAGAAATTTATCACATAGTCTTAAAAATAAGCCACCGCTAAAAAAGACAAGTGGAATCAAAAAAAGTAAAAGTAGATGATCTTCAACTTGTTGGATTGCTGGAAGAAGCAAAGAAAAGAAAGTGGCAGCAATCATAATACCAGCAGCTAAACCTAAAGCAATACTGACAAGTTTTTGACTTTTACTTTTAACAAAATAAACAAGACTTGACCCTAAAAAAGTCATGAGCCAGTTAAAAATAGAAAGTACTAAAGCAAGTAAAAAAAGTTGTAAATTTGATAACATAAAAGACCTCCATAGTATCCTATGAAGGTCTTATCATTTTATCTAGGCTTATCTATTAATAAAGTCATAGTCACTATCATCAATAGTTACTAAAATTGCTTTTTCAGTTAATCTTTGTTTTTTACTATCATAAGTAGGTAAAACAGTATAATTAACACGAATATTTCTTTCTACTTCTTCATCGTAAGCAAAATCTGCTTGTCTAAAGAAGATAGGATCATGATCATAAACAGAAATATTACCAAATTGATTTTGTTCATTGTAATAAACAACTTTACCTGATTTACGAGTAACTAAACTATCAAGATGTGACATGATCAAATCATACATTTCATCATAAAGAGTGCTTGAATCTTTATCTTGATATTTTTCATCAATGACAAAATCACAATCTTTTTGATTTTCATTACATAATGCTTTAATAAATGAATGAACAACTTTGATCAATAATTCATTACCACTATTTTCAACAGCTTCATTTAATCTTTGATATAAAGGAAGTTGTTCAAGGGCATAACCATTTTCAAAGAATTCATAAAGTAAATAAGCATTTGCTTCTTTTACTTTACCAACAGTAGCATTTGTTTTATATAAAACTTCGTAGAAGTTAACTCCTTTAATACGATTATGTAAAGAAATAAATTCTCTATTAGCTTCATCATATTCTTTTAATTCTAATAAAGCACATCCTCTATAATATTTGATCCATTGTAAAGCGTTATAATGCCATTTAAGTGGTGTAGCTAATGCTTGATTTGCACATTCTACACATGCTTTATATTGTTTTGTTTCAAATAAAGCACGTACTTTTAATCTAAAGTATCTTTCTTTGAAAGATTCAAATTCTCTACCTTCGTTATTAATAAAAGGTTTATCAGATAATAATTTAACATCTAATTTGTTAAGCATTTTAATCATTAAATCATAATTGATTGGAGTTTGATTTAATGCATATTTAATTGCTCTATTAATTGCTGGTTCAACAGGAGAATATTTTTCTTGTTTACAAATACCTAAAATATCTTCAAGGATATCAAAGAATAAACTTTCTTTTTCTTTGATTTTTTCATCATCAATATTAATAAACTTATTATATAAAGCATACCCATATTGATTAATATATCCTTTTAAAGAAGGAGCCATTTGTAAAAATGTATTTCCTACTTCAATTGCATCATCATTTCTACCATTGTTTTTTAATAATTTAATAAAATCATTCGCTTCAAATTCATTGAAAGAAGCAGCATCTTCATTGAATTTATTGAAATATCTTTCAATACTTTTTAATTCGTTTTCGTTCATAAAATTCACCTCATGCATTATTATATCATTTATTTATCATGAATAACATAAAATGTTTTTAAAAACATTTTTTATATGCTATAATAATGCAGAAAATTAAGAGGTGAAAAAATGAGTAAACAAGTGTTTAGTACAGATTTTTACGGGAAAAATCTGACAGTAGAAGTAGGAGAGTTAGCAAAACAAGCTAATGGTAGTGTTTTAGTAAGATATGATGATACAGTCATCTTATCAACAGCTGTTGCAGGAAAAGAACCAAAAAGTGTAGATTTCTTTCCACTAACAGTTACATATGAAGAAAAATTATATTCTGTAGGTAAAATTCCTGGAGGATTTCTAAAAAGAGAAGGACGTCCAAGTGAACATGGAACTTTAACTGCAAGAATGATTGATAGACCAATTCGTCCATTATTTGCAGACGGATTTAGAAATGAAGTACAAGTTGTTAATACTGTTTTATCAGTAGATCAACAAGCTTCTCCAGAAATGGCAGCAATGTTAGGGGCTTCTCTTGCATTATGTGTTTCTGATATTCCTTTCAATGGACCAATTGCTGGTGTTAATGTTGGTTTAATTGATGGTGAATTTACCATCAATGCTGGTCCTGAAGAAATGGAAAGAAGTTTAATTAACTTAGAAGTAGCAGGAACAAAAGATGCTATCAACATGGTTGAAGCAGATGCTAAAGAAGTTGATGAAGATACAATGCTAAATGCTTTAATGTTTGGACATGAAGCTATTAAAGAATTAATTGCTTTTGAAGAAAAAGTTGTTGAAGCATGTGGTAAAGAAAAAATTGAAATTCCATTATTTGAATTAGATGAAGCTTTAGTTCAAGAAATTACAGATTTATGTAATGATGAAATGGTTGCTGCTGTATCTATTCCAGGAAAACTTGAAAGATATGCAGCCATTGATGAAATCATGGATCGTGTAACTGCACAATATGATGAAAAAGAATATGCAGATGAAGAAACAAAAGAATCTGTGATGAAACAAGTTGGAATTATCTTACATGATTTAGAAAAAAATGAAGTAAGACGTTTAATTACGGAAGAAAAAATTAGACCAGATGGTCGTAAAATTGATGAAGTGCGTCCATTAAATGCACAAGTTGATTTATTACCAAGAGTTCATGGTTCTGCTTTATTTACAAGAGGTGAAACACAAGTTTTATCTGTATGTACATTAGGAGCTATGGGAGAAGTTCAAAAAATCGATGGTTTAGGATTAGAAGATCAAAAACGTTTCATGCATCATTATAACTTCCCACCATATTCAGTTGGTGAAACAGGAAGAATGGGTGCTCCTGGACGTCGTGAAATTGGACATGGTGCTTTAGGAGAAAGAGCTTTAGCACAAGTTATTCCAAGTGAAAAAGACTTCCCATATACAATCCGTGTTGTTTCTGAAGTCTTAGAATCAAATGGTTCAAGTTCACAAGCTTCAATCTGTGCATCATCAATGGCATTAATGGCTGCTGGTGTACCAATTTCAAATCCAGTTTCTGGGGTTGCGATGGGACTTGTTAAAAAAGGTGACGATTATACAATCTTAACAGATATCCAAGGTATGGAAGATCACTTAGGAGATATGGATTTCAAAGTAGCTGGTACTAAAAATGGTATTTGTGCTTTACAAATGGATATCAAAATTGATGGTATTACAAAAGAAATCTTACAAGAAGCTTTAGCACAAGCAAAAGTAGGACGTGCTCAAATCATGGATTGTATGTTAGGAGCTATTCCTGCACCACGTGATCATTTATCTAAATACGCACCAAAAATGCATGTTATGCATATTGATCCAGAACAAATTAGAGATGTTATTGGACGTGGTGGAGAAACAATTAATGAAATCATTGAAAAATCAAATGATGTTAAAATTGATATCGATCAAGACGGTACAGTGGTTATCTACCATAGTGATCAAGAAGCAATCGACACAGCTGTTTCTTTAATTGAAAGAATTGTTAAAAAAGCTGAAGTTGGTGAAATCTATGATGGAACAATTGCACGTGTAAATGATAATTATGCATTCGTTACTTTATTTGAAGGAACTGATGGATTCTTACATATTTCTGATTGGTCTTATGAAAGAACAAGCAAAATGCAAGATGTATGTAAGGTAGGAGATGTCATCAAAGTTAAGGTAACTAAAGTTGATGATAAAGGTAAAGTAAATGTTTCTAGAAAAGCTTTACTTCCAAAACCAGTTAAAAAAGAAGAAAAAACTGAAAAAAATGAAAAATAAAATCATACTTGCAAGTAGTTCTCCAAGAAGAAAAGAACTTTTCGATAAATATGGAATAGACTACACAGTAGATTTTGTAGAAACAGAAGAAGTGTTAGACGAAAGTTTAACACTTTTTAAAAGACTAGAAAACATTGCTTTACAAAAAGCCAAACCACTTCAAATAAAATATCCAAACAATATCATTGTCTCAGCAGATACCATGGTAACCTTCCAAGATGAAATGTTAGGAAAACCAAAAGATCGAGAAGACGCTAAAAGAATGCTTAATATGTTATCAAATAATAAACAAGTTGTTATTACAGCAGTATGTATCATTAAAGATCAACAAAGCACAACATTTACAGATGCAACAACTGTTACATTTAAAGAATTATCTAATCAAGAAATTGAAGATTATCTTGATACAAATGAATGGCAAGGCAAGGCGGGTGCTTATGCAATCCAAGGGGTTGCTTCAAAGTTTGTAGAAAAGATTGATGGAGATTTAGAAAATGTCATTGGGATGCCAATGTATAAAGTCATTAAATATTTAGAAGCTTAACAATATAACACGTATATATCTTTATAAGATTAAAAGAGGCATAGAAATCTAATAATTTACGATAGATTTTATGCCTCTTTTTATTAAATAAATTTAAATTGTTTATTTATTTTTTTTTGTTTTTGTATAATATATTCTTGGTGTAATTAAACAAATTATAAATAGTATGAAATTAATTAAAAAATATAAAAGAAATGAAAAATGATATTTAAAATAATAAAGCGTATTTTGAAATAAAGAAACAATCATCTTCGATAACGGAATTCCTATAATTGTCAGTAGTACTAGAGATATTACAAAATAAATAATACCTTCTAAAGAAAGCAACTTATACAGTTGTTTTTTTGTCATTCCAATTGCTTCTAATGTAGCCAATTCTTTTTTTCTTGAATTGATATTCATGATAATAATATTAATAAAATTGAAGATTCCTAACATAAGTAAAATACATGCAAAAAGAATACCTACAAACATAAAGCAATTTATAATTGGTTGTAATTGCTTGATGGTGTTGATTTGACTTTTAAAAGCGATAGTACAGTTTTTAAAAATACTTAAAAGTTTTTCTTGAAGTTTTTCATTATTGACATTTTTAGTATTGATTTTTAATTCTTCATAAATTGGATCTATTTGTAATTTTTCAAGACCTTTTTCGCTCATATAAATGCAGATATGATCACTATCAGAAATCAAATAATTTTGGGCATCTTGTAGAAAATTAGAATCTTCTTTAAATAAATTTTCAATTTTATAATCGATAAGTTCACCGTTATTATTTTGTATTGAAAGGGAATCCTTTATATACTTACGTGATACAGATGTATCTAAAAGATAGATGCTATCACCATTTAAAAATGATATGTTATCTGTTTTATTTGTTTTAGAAAAATGAGAAAGATCATCTTCATTTAAAAGAATGATAGTTGCTTTAAAATGATTGCTTTCTTTAGCAAAACTATTCTTCTTACCTAATTCTTTTTGCAAAAATTTAGATGAACCTGTAACTGTTGAATAAGCAGTTTTAACGATTTTTAATTCAGTTATTTCTTTTAAAGATTGTACTTTTGAGATTTCTTTATTGGTTATATCACTTTGCTTTCCTTCGTTATTTGGATTATTTGCCTCGATATTAAAAGAATAAGGCTGTTGTCTAGCAAAAAGAATATTATAATCTGGCTTTGAAATGGCAGAATAAATTGTTAAACAAGAAAATAATCCAATAAATAGTGAAAGTATAACAGAAATATTTCTTTTACCGTTTCCTAAAATATTTTTAATAGCGAGAGACAGTATGCGATTTTTTTTGAAAATAGAAAATGATCTATTTATATATGATGTATTACCTAGACCGTTATATCTAATTGCCTCAATAGGTGATATTTTGCTAGCAATCTTTGCTGGTTTTTTACTGCTTACCCAAATAGTAAGCAAGACATAAATAATAACAATTAAAAACAAGAAAGGGCTAAATGAAACATTGCATGGAAAGATGTTTTCAATAGCTGATCCCGATATTAATCGCCGAAGTGTATAAGGTACTAAAAAATATGAAAATAGTGATGCAAACACTAATCCCATAGGAATTGCTAATAAAGCATAAAATAGTGTTTCTTTTTTTACAATCGATTTTATTTGTTTTGGGGTCGTTCCTATTGTTTTAAGTTGTCCATAAAAATAAATATCATTATTGATAGACAATTGCATAATATTATTGATAATAAAATATCCGCTTAACACAATTAGAATTGCTAGAAATGCACATGCTACAATAGACAACAAACCGTCTGTTTTATTTGCTAAAAGACCGAAACTATAGAGTTTTTGATTTTTTGCTAAGTTTAAGTCTTTATTTAATTGGGACATAATCTTATCAGCATCTTGGTGTTTATCTTTAAGAGAGACCATTGTGACTTGATAAAGAGACGAATGTGATTTAGCGTACATATTCGAAATAATAATATTTCCTATTTGATTAATTTCTTGATGATGATCTTTGAAATAAAAAGTTGCTGCAGCAACATTAGCACTTTTGGTTTTTTGATCTCGACCAATTAAATAATCAGTAAAAATAGCACTAATATTAAATCTTTGTTTTTGATGATTTATATTTAAAGTAATATAATCACCAATTTTTTTGTTTTTATAACCTAATTTATTTAATGTCCATCTTGACAAAGCAATTTCATTTTTCTTTGTAGGATAATTTCCTTCAAATGAAGCAATTGTAGGCAAGATGTCTTCTTTCCATTCAATATCATCATAATTAGAAAGAACGATTTGACTATCTGAATAGGAATTTTCAAAATTAATACGACCATAATAGTGTTGATTACCAATATTTTTAATATAATCTAAATCATTTAATTTGTTTTTTTGTTTTTTAGTAAGATTCGTCATCATGATTTGACTTGTTGTCCCTGCACTTCGTAGATTATAGGTTTGATAATTGTCATAGTAACTGAATCCAATTGAAAAAATACTATAAATCATAAAAGTAACAAGAATGATAGAGACAAACATAAAAAGTGTTTTTGTTTTATTTTTTAATGTTGATAATGTGAGTTTATTGATTGCTTTTTTATTATTATTCATCATTGTTTTCACGCAACTTTCCGTCTTCAATTTTTATAATACGATCAGCTAATTGAGCAATATCCTCATTATGAGTAATCATGACGATTGTTTGTTTAAATAAATGACTTGTTCTTTTAATTAATCCTATAACTTCCTGAGTAGTTTTTGAGTCAAGATTTCCAGTGGGCTCGTCTGCAAGAATAATAGATGGTCTTGTTGCCAGCGCTCTAGCGATAGCAACACGTTGCTGTTGACCACCTGATAGTTTATTGGGATATATATTTTTTTTATCTTCTAGTTTTAAAACATGAAGTATTTCGTTTATAAAATCATATGGAATCTCATTACCATCAAGTTCAATAGGTAAAGTGATATTTTCTAAAACAGTGAGATTACCAATAAGATTATAATTTTGAAAAATGAAACCAATGTTTCTTCTTCTAAAAATAGCCAGTTCATCTTCATCCATTGATGTAATATCAATATTATTAATAAATACTTTTCCACTGGTAGGTTTATCTAATCCACCAAGTAAATTTAAAAGAGTAGATTTTCCACTACCAGAACTTCCAACAATTGCAATAAATTCATGATTGTTAATATTCAAGTTAATGTTATCCACAGCTTTTACAGTATAGTTATCCATTTTATAATATTTTTTTAAGTTTATTGTTTTTACGATTTCCATAAGCACTCTCCTTAGATTATCTATATTCTACAAAATAAATATCACAAACTTGTTACAAAAAAGATAATGAATTAAAAAAATCCATTATCTTTTTAAATAGATTGTAAAAGTCGAACCTTTTCCATATTCGGATTGAACAGTGATATAGCCTTCTTCTCTAGATAAGATTTCTCTTGTCAAATAGAGTCCAATCCCAATACCATCTTCATCTTGCACTTCTTGTGCTCTATAAAATCTTTGGAAAATATTATTATAGTTTTCTTTTTTTATACCAATTCCTTGATCAGTAATTGTAATTTTAGAAAAGAAAGTATTTTTTGATATTTGAATTGTTATGGTTGTATTTTTATTTGAATATTTTATGCAATTTTCTAAAACATTAAAAATAGCTTCTTGAGTCCACTTTTCATCATATAGGGCAGAGATATGTGTATTTTTGGATAGTTCGATATTAATATGTTTTTTTTCAGCAAGTAAGAAAACATGATTAATTACTTCAATTAGAGTAGAATAAAGATCATTTTTTTCAATATTTAATTGAATGATATCTGTTTCTAATCGAGACATTTTAATAAGAGATTCCATTAGGAAATCAAGTTTATTAATTTGTTGATTAAGCATTATATGAAAGTCAATAGCTTCTTCTTTAGATAAGTCATTACGTGCTAACAAATCGTTGTATATTTTAATGTTAGCTAAAGGTGTTTTTACTTGATGAGAAATATGAGTGACTAATGACTGAATTTCTTGTTTAGAATGGATTGTTTCTTCTTTTTCGATATCCAATTCTTGTTTATATTTATTAATTTGATGTAATAATTTTGAGTCAATCGTTTCTTCATATTCTTTATTGCTTTGAGTTGCTGTTTTATCAAAAGTATTAAAAATATAATGTGTCAAATGATTTATTCTTGATTTGAAAGAAAAGATGTTTAGACAGTACATAAGAATACTTACTAATGAATTTAAGATGATTAAGCATTTTATTAAGATAGAATTTGTTGAAATAAAAATGATTATTGAAATAGAAAATAAAAATAAAACATAAAGAGTTGCAATGATTTTATTCATCATGACACCACCTGTAACCTAGGCCATAAACAGTTTTAATATAATGGTGTTTATCATCTTCTATCTTATTTCTTAATCGAGATATATTAACAAGCAATGTATGCTCATCAACATAATTTTCATTTGAATCCCATATTTTTTCAATGATTGTTTCTTTTAAAATTATTTGATTTTGATTTTCTAAAAATAAAGATAATAATTTGAATTCTAGAGGTGTTAATTTGATTTCTTTATTATCGATTACTAATTTAGATGTATTCTTATCAAAAAATAGATGGTCATCTTTGTAGAAAGTGTTTTTTGTATTTCTTTTTAAAATAACATTTATTTTCTTGTGAAGAATTTCAATATTAAATGGTTTTGTTACATAATCTTCTGCACCTAAATTAAAACCATGTAAAATAGCTGAATCCAAATCACAGGCAGATAAAATAAGAATAGGAATATTTGAATTAATAATTTTTATTTGTTCAATAAGATCAAAACCAGATAAATCAGGGAGATTGATATCTAAAATAATAAGATCAAGATTATTTTGAAAGAGTATGTCAAGTGCTTCTTGACCGCTAAAAGAAGATAATACATAAAATTTTTCTTTTTTAAAATAAACAGAGATTGCTTTATTTAAAGGTCTATCATCTTCAATTAATAAAATATTATACATTTTTCATCACCTGTTAATTAATTATCTATGTTATGACATGATTGTCAACTTATTAAATAGTAAAAAATGAAAAGCTTATTAATGTGGTTTTATCTTTTAAATTGAAAATAATTTAAAGGAGAAAGTTCTATGCATGATATTTACTATTTTAATGGGCAAGATATTACGATGAATATATGTATTCAAATTCATAGAGTTATTAATCTTATTCAGGAACAAGAAAAAATTGATTTTGAAGAAGCAGTAGGAAATTTTATCGTTTTCAAACGTATAAAACACTTACTCAAGTTGAAAATGGCTTATGGGCAGAAAATGCTGAATATATTTTAGATCGTTATAATGAAGACTAATAGGACTTCCTTAGAAGTCCTATTAGTCTTTTAGAGGCTCTAAATCATGATTATAAAGTTCAATGTTGACTTCTTCTACGGTTTGTTTTTTTAACAAGCCATTTAATAAAATAAGATCTCTGGCATTATGAGGATATAAGTCACCTGCATTATTTAAAGATAATAAATGATTTGTCTCTTTTTGGGTTAAATTCATAGCAAGAGCTAAGCGATAGATTTTATCCTTTGCATTTTTTCCTTTTTCGCCACGGATAATTTTATAAGCATAAGTTCTTTCTAATCCTGATTTTCGTATAATATCTGCTTCTTTTAAACGATACTTTTTAAACAAATGATGGATATATTCAGAAAAATCCATATCATGAATTTGTTTTAAAAGATCATCAATATCTGCTTCGTTTTTTAAAGAGTTTTCTATTTCTTCTGTTAAAATCATATCATCACCTAAAAATATGATATACTATATTTTACGGAGAGACAAGATATGATAGTTTTAGAATTAGAAGTTATTAAAGAAACACCCCAAAAAAGAATTACATTAGTAAGAGAATTAGATAAAAGAAATATTTATATAAAAAAAGAATTGAAAACATATAATAAAACAATTTGGGAAAAGTTAAAACAATTAGATATAGAAGGAATACCACATATTTATTCAATAGAAGAAAATGAAGACGGTTTAGAAATCATCGAAGAATATTTAGCTTGTCAAACATTATCTGATATTTTAGATGAACATACTTTTTCAAATTTAGAAGCTTATCAAATTATAAGACAATTATGTATTATTTTAGATGTATTGCATCAACAAGATCCACAAATTATTCATCGTGATATTAAACCCGAAAATATCTTTTATGATGGAAAACAAGTCTATCTTTTTGATTTTGATATAGCTAGAAATTATAGTGAAAATCAAAAAAGAGATACTACGGTGTTAGGAAGTCAAGGTTATGCAGCTCCTGAACAATTTGGTTTTTATCAAACAGACATAAGAAGTGATATTTATTCTTTGGGAGTTTTATATCATGTTTTACTTACTAATAAGTTGCCTAGAGATTATGACTTACAAGGAATAGAAAAGAGAATAATTGATAAGATGATTGCTATTGATCCTCAAGGCAGATATCAAGATGTAAAAGAAATTATTAAAGATTTAGATCAATTATTTCATATTGAAAAAAAGAAAAAAAAGAAAATCAAACATCCTAAAGCTTTACCGGGATTTAGAAGTGGTAAGCTTTGGAAGATGATTGTAGCGATTATGGGTTATCTTTTATTTATATGGATTTTAATAAGTTTTAAGATTGAAAATCAACCAATAAGTCAGTATCAGTATTTTGTTTATCGCTTGATTTTAATTTCTTGGTTTATTATAACACTTTTATTTTCTACAAACTATTTATCTGTTAGGGACTATTTACCTTATTATAAAAATCATGGGATTGCTGTAAAAGTTTTAACAACGATTATTTCTTGGCTTATTTTATTATTTATTTCTCTTATTATTGGAACTCTTTTAATGTATCTTTGATTGTGCCCCGAGGGGGCACCTTTTTTTTTGTCTTATAAGATACATTATAGATGTAGTCTATTTCTAAGATAAGGAGGTTATGTATGGATATAGAAGAATACCAAAGTAAAGATATAGCTGGGAAGATTCTTTATTTAGCATCATTGTTTAAGGGGATAAAAGATCATTTGGATGTATTAAATGAAAGAGAAGAGTTTAATCAAGTTGAATCACAAATATTTACGATTTTAAATGATTTAGAATTAGGTATTCATGAATTATATATTTTATATGAGGTATTAGAAAAGGAATAGACAAAAAAGAAAGGAAGGGGAAATATGAAAATTTGGAAATTAGTAGCAGGAATTTTATCAATTATTTTTAGTGTGATTGTCTTTTTTCAATCTGTATTAGTAGGGACTGCTAATACAATGTCAGCTAATGGAGAAGTAGGAGGAAGTGCTGGTGTTTTTGTCTCTATTTTTATGTTAGCAGGAGGAATTGTTTCAATTGCTGTAAGAAATAGTCAAAAAAATGGAGGAAATATTGCAGTTGTTATTTTATTTTTACTAGCAAGTTTTTTAGGTATAGGACTTGCTGGAAGTTTTAGTGATTTAAATGTTTGGGCAGGATGGTGTTTAATAAATGCTGTTCTAGCAATTATTTCAATTTTTAAACAAAATAAAGGAGTACAACAATGAAGAAAATAATCAAGATAGTTTTAGTTTTGTTTGTAACACTTACATTAGGAGCATGTGGAAGTAGTGAAGAAAAAGATACAAATAAACCTACAAAAACAGAAGAAAAGAAAGAAGAAAAAATATATACGATAGGTGAAACTGTAACATATACTAAAAATAGTAAAGATTTGATTCATTTTACAGTTGATTCAGTAAGAAATACAGATGATCGTAATGAATTTGCAGATAGTCAACCAGAACAAGTCATTATCATACATTATTCTTATGAAAATATAGCAAATGAAGATGATATTTATTTTTCAAGTATTAACTTTAAAGTGATTGATGAAGGTGGAAATGTTTGTGAAACTTATCCAGCTTCTATAAATACTTATCCCCAAACAGCACCTATAGGGACAAAAAGTGAAGGGGAAGAGGCTTATGGTTTAAAGCAACAAAGTTCTAAGATTAAGTTGATTGTAGAATTGGATTATTCAGGAACAAAAGCTACTTATGAATTACCTATTCAATAAGAAAGAAATCCATATATGTAATTGTATATGGATTATCCTTTTTGATTATATACAAATTTTATTTTTTCGAATTCTTTAATCATTTTAAAGAGTGTATCTGAAGATTCTTGCTTACCACTTGCAATCCAATAGGTACAAATATTGAACAATGAACCATGATAATAACTTATAAAATAAAAAGCATGTTCACGTATGAATTTATTTTTATAGTGTTGAGTATAACTAAGCACGATTTCGGTATTATATTTTGCAATAAATTCTATAAGATTCCATTTTATAAGAACAAGGAGTAATTTACTGTTTTTATCAAAAAAGTGAATCATATCTTTAATATGTTCATCACTATAGACATAACTAAGATGAGAATATTTGTCTTTGAAGACTTGTTTATGAGCGTTTTGGTAAATATATTTAAGAACATCCTCTAATGTATGAAAGTTGTTATAAAAAGCTGTTCGACTCACATTTGCTTTTTCTGTAAGTTCTTTTATTGTAATTAAATCAAGCGGTTTATAATTTAATAGTTTAATAAGTGTTTTTGATACTTGTTTTTTTGTCTTAATTGATTTATTCATGATATCACCTATCTTTTTTATAACATAATCCTTACATAATGTCTAAATATGTTCATATTTATTTGTAGAAAATCTACAAAAAAATATAATGAAGTTAAGGAGGAATGATTAAATGAAAGATTATTTTGGTTATCAAAACAAAAATGTTGTTGTAACAGGAGCAAGTTCAGGAATGGGAAAGGCAACAGCAGAAATGTTAGTAGATTTAGGTGCGAAAGTATATGCACTTGATTGGAATGAATGTGATGTAAAAGGAATAAAACAATATGTACATGTAGATTTATCAAAGAAAGAATCTATCGATCAAGCGATGAAAGAGTTGCCTAGCCATATAGATTCATATTTTGGAATTGCAGGAGTATCAGGTATGAAAAATGATTTTATGACAACGGTCAGTATAGATTTTATTGCTAATAAATATATTTGTGAAGAATATCTTATTCATAGTATGAGTGAAAATGGTACAATTGCATTTATGACTTCAACTGGTGGAAATGGTTGGGAAAAGGAAGAAAATAAAAAATATTATATAGATGCTATTTTAGCATCAGGTTGGAATGCAACAGTAGAGGCGATTATGAAAACCGGATTCCAATATTTACCAGGTACGTTAGGCTATCCTTATTCTAAATTAGCAATGAACTATTATACAGCATATTTACAAAAATCTTTTGCTAGTAAGAAAATCAGAGTGAATGCTGTATTACCTGGATCGACAGATACAGGTATGAAAAGTGAATTTACAGAAATGGCGCATGGTGAAGAAGGACTATTATCACATTGTGGATATGCTAATCGTTTAGCATATTCAAAAGAAATGGCTGGTCCTATAGTGTTTTTGAATAGTGAAATGGCAACTTATGCTTCAGGTGTTTTGATGGAAGTTGATTATGGAAATACAGTAGAAGAAAGAGCAAATATTAAACCTGTTCAACAAGTTATTTCTTTAGAAGGTATCTACCAAATGATGCAAAAACAAAGCAAATAATAAAATAACTGTAAACGCTTACAAAAAAGTATTGTTTTTTCCTCTAGGTGAATTTATAATTATATAGTATGGAGGAAGAAAATTATGGGAAGTACTGTCAAAAAAATTGCATTATTATCTGGTGGAGGTGATTGTCCAGGGTTAAACGCTGTTATTCGTACAATTACTAAAACTGCAATCTCTAAATATGGTTATGAAGTGATTGGATTTGTTTATGGTTATAGAGGTTTATACCATAATAATTATGTAGAACTTACTGAAGAATCGGTAGAAGATATTTATAAAGAAGGAGGAACTATTTTATATAGTTCTAATAAAGATAATTTATTTGATTATTTAGTAGATGATGGTCATGGTGGAAAAGTAAAGAAAGATGTTTCTGATGTGGCTGTTGAAAATTTGAAAAAAGATGGTGTTGATGTTTTAGTTATTTTAGGTGGAGATGGAACGCTTACAAGTGCACGTGATTTTTCAAGAAAAGGTGTCAATGTTATTGGTGTACCTAAAACAATGGATAATGATTTAGCAAGTACAGATGTTACATATGGCTTTATATCAGCCATGTCAGTAGGTACAGAATTTATTGATCGTTTACAAACAACAGCAAAATCACATCATCGTGTTATTTGTTGTGAGTTAATGGGTAGAGATGCTGGATGGATTACATTATATGCAGGTCTTGCAGGAAATGCTGGTGTATGTTTGATTCCTGAAATTCCATTTACAATTGAAAATGTTGCTAAAGCAATTAAAAAACGTGATGAAATGGGATTACCTTATACTGTTGTTGCTGTTGCTGAAGGAGCTAAATATGCAGACGGAACAAAAGTCATTGGTAAAATCGTAGAAGATAGTCCAGATCCAGTACGATATTCAGGACTTGCTGCTAAAGTAGCTGATGATCTTGAAAAAGTAATTCCAAATCATGAAGTACGTTCAGTTAATCCAGGACATATTATTCGTGGTGGAGATATTACAGCATATGATCGTATTTTATCTATTCGTTATGGCGTGGCTGCAGTTGAACTTATTAATGAAGGTAAGTTTGGTAATGTTGTTACAATTAATGGTGATAAGATGGGATATACTTCATTAGAAGAAGTAATTGGTGCTGCGAAGATTGGTCAACAAAAACATGTTGATCCAAATGGTGAACTTGTTAAAGCAGCTAAAGCAATTGGTATTTCATTTGGTGATGAATAATAATAGTAAAAAGAAGTTTCTTGATGAGACTTCTTTTTTATTGGACAAATAATCCAATATAAATCAGGGTTTATATCATATATAATATGTAAATAAAGAAATGAGTTGATTATATGAAGCTAATACCTACAGGAATAGAAAACTTTAAAGAAATGATTGATAAAAATGCATATTATGTAGATAAAACAAATCTAATTATAGATGTATTAAATGAACAAGTTGTCTTTTGTACAAGACCGCGAAGATTTAGTAAGACACTTAATATGTCGATGCTGTATTATTTCTTTTCTATTAAAGAAAAAGAAAATGCTTATTTATTTGATTATTTAAATATTTCAAAAAATAAAAATGCTTTAAAAGATCAAAATAAGTATCCAACAATATTTATTTCTTTGAAAGATATGACAAAAAGTTCTTATGAAAAACAAATGAACCGCTTTAAAGAAGTTATTTGTTTATGTGCTAAAAATTTTCTTGAATTACTTAACAGTGACATTTTATTGGATTCTGAAAAGAAACTTTTTCAAAAGTATGTCGATAATGAAATACAAGATAATGAACTAGAAAGTGCATTATTTAATATTTCATATTTTCTTTATAAATAGTGTTTTGGGATAGTAAAGACGATATGACGATGCCTGGCATCAAGAGCGATAGAGGAAATATGAACAGCACGTAATTTAGCCTCTTTGGTACCACAAGAAGTACAGAGCTTGGAGTGACATTTGTGAGGGACGATAGATTCGTTACCGCAATGAGGGCAGACAAAAAGATCATAGCCAAGATAGATGAAACCACAAAGAATAGTTTTCTGGATGGTATCATAGGTAACGTTTCTGATCTTACCTCTATTATAAAGAGAGCGGATATAGTTGATATTGTCATTAAAGATATAGGAAAAAGATTCCTTGCCTTTGATCTTATCGACATGATCAAAATTGTATAAAGCAAGGCAGTCAGCATAGTTAGTATCATCAATCATAAAATCACCAACTAACATTTTAAGGAAAAAGGTAATAATCTTCAAAGATTATTACCATGTGGACAAAATTTATTTTGTCCCTTTTTTATTCTATGATATCATTAACAGGGCTATGTAAAGGATGACGAACGTCATTTTCTTTATCATAGCTTATTTTATTTTGGATGTTTTTTTGATAATTCTTTTTGAATAAACAAGAAAAGATCACATTTAAAATATATTCAATCGATGTTTGTGAAGCAAAAGGGGCTATCTTGGTAAAAATCTTTTCCCGTGATCCAATATTTAAAATATAGCTTGCATAATGGGAAAGTCGATTATCACCAATTGAAGTTAAAACAATGATAGGTGTTTTCTTTTCTTTTAATATTTTTGCTATTTTAATAAGTTCATTGGTTTCCCCTGAATAAGAAATAATCATTGCTATTTTGTTTTCATTGGAATTATAAGACATAAAGACTTGTTCTCCAGCGAGCATTTTGAGATTAACGTTTCTTTGTATTCGCATCATTTTATGTTGGAAAGACATAGCTGCAAGTAATGAATTTCCTGTTCCATAGATATCGATATCTTTGTTTTGATCAAGTAGTTCAACTATTTGATGAAGTTGTTCAAAATCAATCAATTGGATGGTTTCCGCGATGACTTCTTGATTTAAACTAGCTAGTTTATAAGCAACCATGGAATCATTATCTTCTTCATTAAAGGGAAAATTAACATCTATACGATCTGTATGAGCTAAATCAAATTGTAATTCAGCAGAATATTTGATTTTAAAATCACCATAACCTTCCAAACCTAATTTATGACAAAGTCTTACGATAGTAGCTGGAGAAGTATATGTTTTTTTAGCGAGTTCTTTGATAGAAAGATTTAAAACTTTTTCTCCCTCGTTTAATATATAATGGGCGATTTCTTTTTCTGAATGAGAGAAATCTAACTCAAATTCTAATTGTGTCATTATACTCATTTTATATCACCATTTATAGTATAACATGGAACAAAGTTTCATGAAATGGGTTTTATTTTAATTAAATATGAAACATTATAAAAAGGAATATCGAAGATATTTACTTTCAAGATGAGATGATTAAAATGTTAGGTGGATATAAAAAAGGAGAACATTTTATGGAAAGAAAATTACCAAAAGATTTTTATTGGGGTGGATCAGTTTCATCATTCCAAACAGAAGGACATAGAAATGAAGGAGGAAAAGGTTTATGTGTTTATGATGTAAGACCTATGAATCCTGAATTTTCTGATTGGAACGATGCTATTGATGAATATACTCGTTATGATGAAGATATTGCATTAATGAAAGGAATGGGATTCAACTTTTATCGTTTCTCTATTTGTTGGTCTCGTATTATTCCTAATGGAACATTAGATGAACCAGTAAATGAAGAAGGAGTTAAATTTTATAGTGATTTAATTGATAAATTATTAGCTGCTGGTATTGAACCAATGATTACATTAGTTCATTTTGATATGCCTTATCATTTAGTAAAAGAATATAATGGATTTGCATCTCGTTATGTTGTAGATTGTTTTGAAAGATATGCTAAAGTTTGTATTGAAAGATTTGGAGATCGTGTTAAACATTGGATGTCATTCAATGAACAAAACTTACACAGTATGATGTTACGTGTTTCTAATGCTGAAGTTATTCCTGAAGGAGTTAGCTATCCAAAACACTTATATCAAGTAAACCACAATGTTATGATGGCTCACTGTAAAGCAGTACGTGCTTTAAGACAAATGCAACCAGATGCTAAATTCTGTGGTATGGGTGCTATTACTAATATTTATGCTTATGAAAATAGTCCAGAAAATAATTTCTTTGCTACTAAAGGATATAATTTATTAAATGGTTTCTTAGTTGATACATTTGCTCAAGGTAAATATCCTGATTATTGGAATGCTTATCTTGAAAACAGAGGATGGATGCCTACTTTTGAAGAAGGTGACGAAGAATTATTAAAATACACTGTTGATTATATTGCTTTCTCTTATTATCGTTCAAACACTGTTAAAACAGGTGAATTTGATTATGAAAGACCAGCTCATGAATGTGTAAATGAAAAACAAATTAAAAATCCTCATTGTGAAGCAAATGAATGGGATTGGGAAATCGATCCAGTTGGATTTAGATGGACATTAAATGATTTACATCATAGAACAGGTCTTCCAGTATTCGTTCTTGAAAATGGTATTGGTTGGCGTGAAGATATGAGTCAAGAAGAAGTAGATCAAATGTTAGCTGAAGGTCGTACAATTGAAGATGATTATCGTATTAATTATCATAGAGATCATATCAAAGAAATGGAAAATGCAATCTTTGAAGATGGTGTTGATTGTTTAGGATATATTACTTGGGGACCAATTGATATTCTAGCAAGTATGTGTAATATGGATAAACGTTATGGATTTGTTTATGTAAATAGAACAAATAAAGATTTAAGAGATATGAAACGTATTCCTAAAAAATCATATCAATGGATCAAAAAAGCATTCGAATCAAACGGTGCTGATTTAGATTAATAATATGTATTTAGCCTGTTGACAAAATAATTTGTTGACAGGCTTTTATTATATAAGAAACAATTATTCATTGGACTATCCGTCCATTGAAAGAAGGAAAAAGGAAAGATAAAATAATAAAAAAAGAAATATTTGTGAATTAAATTTGAGACAAAACTGAGACAAATACGAAACAAATTCGAGACGAAATAGAGAAGGACATATGATACAATTTATTTGTAACCAATCTAGATAAGTTACCTCAAATAAAAAAGAAAGTAGGTAATAATAATTGATCCTAACAAATAACTTAACACCCGATAGTGCCTGTCGTTCCTTCTTCAGTAATGATACCTATTTTACTTCTTTTTCTAATGCCATCTTGTTTGATGGCAAACAGGTCATTCATCCTGAAAGACTTGTTCGTTATGAAAATAATATGTCACTTATTATCGATGATACAAAGAGTGCAGAAGATAAAAAAAGAAGAAGGGACATTGTCGTAAAAACAGATGTTGATGGTGTCTGTTGTCTCTTCAGTATTGAACATCAAAGTACGATCGATAAGAATATGGTGATACGATGTGGCAACTATGAAATGTTGGAGTATTTAAAACAGTTAAAAAACAAAAAGCTTAAAAGATTAGTTCCTCAAGTTATGATTGTTTTTATACAGGAGATAAAAAATAGAATACCCCTTTAGAATTAAATGATTACTTTGATATACCAGAAGAATTAAAAGAATATGTTAATGATTGGAAAATCAAAGTTGTCGATGTCAAAGAAATAGATGCCAGTAAGATCAAAGATGAACAAACAAGATATTTTATAGAAGCTATCCAAGAAATGTATAAAGGAAACTATGAAGGATTACATCGAAGAATAAAGATGAATAGAGATAACTTTATTTATGCAGCCATCATTACAGGAAGTTTAGATTTAATTAGAGACTTACCAGAAGGAGATGAAATCGATATGTGTGAAGGAATGGAAAGAATGGCAGAAGAATTTAGAAATGAAGGTAGAAGTGAAGGAAAACTTGAAGAAAAGAGAAGTACACTAAAAGAACAATTAGAAATCAAACTAGGAACTATTTCAAATAATCTAGAATTACAACTAACCAATGCAACATTAGAAAAACTAAATATATTAACACGTAATATATTTAATATTACAAATGAAGAAGATGTTTTAAAAATCATTAATTAATAAGTTAATATATAAGTAAAAAAGCAAATCAAATAAAATGATTTGTTTAGACTGTTGAAAAAAATAAAAAATCAACAGTTTTTTCTTTTGTTAAGTTGAAATATATACTATTATATATATGTCGTGGATGACTTCGTTCCAATTACGTAAAATTTGAAGCTCCACGGCTTTTTATATAGAAATTAAACCAATAAAAAGTAAGAACATGATAAGAGGAGAGTTTGAAAGTAAGAAAAATTTTTAAAGTTATTTAGTAAACTTTTTTCTATAGAGAACATCAAGTATTTGATAATTTTTCTTTACCAAATGTACTCAAATATTTAATATATTTATTAGAAAATAAAAAAGGAGATATATTATGGAATTTAAAGATGTTATTCAAAACAGATATTCATGTAAAGATTTTTCTACACAACAAATAGAAAAAGAAAAATTAATGGAAATATTGGAAGCAGGAAGAGTTGCTCCAACGGCTAAAAACTTGCAAGAACAAAAAATCTATGTTGTTCAATCAAAAGAATATTTAGATAAAATAGATGCATGTACACCTTGTCGTTATCATGCACCTACTGTTTTAGTTGTAGCTTATGATAAAAACAATGTTTTTTGATTATCCAGGTAATGAAAGAAATTCAGGAATTGAAGATGCTACCATTGTAGCCACTCATTTAATGTTGGCTGCTTATAATGCAGGAATTGATAGTTGTTGGATCAATTTCTTTGATCCTCAAGAAATGAAAAAAGCTTTAGATTTACCTGAAAATGAAGAAGTTGTTATGATGTTGGATTTAGGATATGGAAATCAAAAAGAACCACTTCCTAATCATCATTTAAAAAAAGAATTGGCTGAAACAGTTAAATACTTATAATTTTTATAACAAAATAAGCTTTGCTTGTTTTGTTGTTTTTTTGCTACAATATGGATAAGAGGTGAGTTCTATGAAGTTGTTATTTAGACAACAACCATCTTTTATTTTTCGCTTTTATGTAACAAATCAAAATAATGAATTGTTTTATATTATAAAAAGAAAAATGGCAATTATGTATCAACTTTATATATATGATGCTCATGAAAATATTGTTGCTAAGATTGAAGAAAATCCTAGATCAGCTGTTTTTTTATTTATAAAAATGAGGAATATATTAGTGCTGTAGAAAAAGAGTTTTCTTATTTTATTCCTTATTTTTTAGTGGATTATCGAAAATGGAATGTTGGTGGAGAATATGTTGAATATAATTATGAAGTAAAAGATGAAAATGATTATCTTATTGGAAGAATTGAAAAAAGATTATGAAATATTTTAGATACATATGATATTTCAGTTGATTTAAAGGAAGATATTTTAAATTTCGTCATTTTAACAACTGTAATAGATATTGAAAAAGCAAGAAGAAATAGACATTATTAAAAATTGGAGGGAATCTTATGAAACTATTATTTAAACAGCGTATTTTTTCATGGCTAGACAGTTATGATATATATGATGAAAAGGGGGAAACTGTCTATACAGTGAAAGGACAACTCAGTTTTGGACATAAACTTTTTATTTATAATAAGTATGGTGAACATCTTGGTACGATCAAAGAAGAAATATTAACGTTTTTACCACGTTTTGCTTTATATGAAAATGATGAATATATTGGTAAAATTACCAAAGAGTTTACTTTCTTTAAACCTAAATTTATTTTAGATTATAAAGATTGGCAAATAGAAGGAAATTTTTGGGAATGGGATTATCAGATCGTGGATTATTCAGGAAATATTATTGGTTTAATTAATAAAGAAATCTTTCATATGAGTGATACATATTCTTTAACAATAGAACATGACGAAGATGCTTTTTATGTTTTAATGATTGTTCTTGCGATAGATGCTCAAAAATGTAGTCGAAATAAATGATTGTAAGTCAATCATTTTATTTTCTTAAAAAATTAGCACTCTGTGCTTGACTATGCTAAAACAAAGTAATATACTATCTTTAGCATTTAAACGACAGGAGTGCTAAAGGAGGATATATTATGGCAGAAAAAAAACAATTTAAAGCAGAATCGAAAAGATTATTAGACTTAATGATTAATTCTATATATACACATAAGGAAATCTTTTTAAGAGAATTGATTTCTAATGCAAGTGATGCAACAGATAAACTTTATTATAAAGCGTTAACAGAAAATATTTCTGAAATCAATAAAAGTGATCTTACAATTGATTTAGCTTTTGATAAAGAAAATAGAACATTGACTGTTACTGATCATGGTATTGGAATGAATAAAGAAGAACTAGAAGAACATTTAGGTACGATTGCTAATAGCGGTTCTTTCAAATTTAAAAATGAAACTGAAAGTGATGATATTGATATCATTGGGCAATTTGGAGTTGGTTTCTATTCAGCATTTATGGTAGCTAAAAAAGTTGAAGTTTCATCAAGAGCTTATGGTAGTGATCAAGGATATACTTGGGTATCTGAAGCAAGTGATGGTTATGAAATCTTTGAAACAGATAACTTACCAACAGGAACAACAATTAAACTTTATTTAAAAGATAATACAGAAGAAGAAAATTATGATGATTATTTAGATCAATACCATATTGAATCTCTTGTTAAAAAATATTCTGATTATGTACATTATCCAATTAAAATGGATGTGACAACATCTAAGAAAAAAGAAGATAGTGATGAATATGAAGATGTCGTTGAAAATAAAACATTAAATTCAATGGTTCCTTTATGGAAAAGAAATAAAAAAGATATTAAAGATGAAGAATATAATGAATTCTATAAAGATAAATTCAATGATTTCTCTGATCCAATGAAAGTTATTCATACATCAGTAGAA
This sequence comes from Faecalibacillus intestinalis, assembly GCF_003024685.1. GTDB lineage: Bacteria > Bacillota_I > Bacilli_A > Erysipelotrichales > Coprobacillaceae > Faecalibacillus > Faecalibacillus intestinalis. The sequence continues at coordinate 66,783 of NZ_PYLQ01000003.1, forward strand.
GGAAATGTTTCTTATGATGCATTGTTATTTATTCCAAGTCAACCACCGATGAATTTCTATTCAAATGATTATGAAAAAGGTTTACAACTTTATAGTCGAGGTGTCTTTATCATGGATAAAGCAAGTGATTTAATTCCAGAACACTTTAGATTTGTTAAAGGGTTAGTTGATTCACAAGATTTATCATTAAATATTTCAAGAGAAATGTTACAACATGACCGTCAATTAAAAGTCATCGCTGATCGTATTGAAAAGAAAATCCAAAGTGAACTTACAAATATGTTGAAAAAAGATCGTGAAACATATGAAAAATTCTTTAAAAACTTTGGGTTACAATTAAAATTTGGTATTTATCAAAGCTATGGAATGTTAAAAGATAAATTACAAGATTTACTTTTATTCTACTCTGGTAAAGAAGAAAAAATGATTACTTTAAAAGAATATGTTGAAAACATGAAAGAAGGACAAACAGAAATCTACTTTGCAAGTGGTGAAACAAAAGAAAAGATTTCTCATTTACCTCAAGTAGAAGCTGTTAGAGATCGTGACTGTGATGTTTTATACATGATGGATAATGTTGATGAATTTATGATTCAAATGATGAGAGATTATGATTCTAAAGCTTTCAAAAACGTTGCTCAAGGTGATTTAAACTTAGATAGTGAAGAAGAAAAGAAAGAATTAGAAAAAATCAATGAAGATAATAAATCATTATTAGAATCATTAAAAGAATCTTTAAAAGATAAAGTAGTGGATGTTAAAGTATCAAATAGATTAAAATCTCATCCAGTATGTTTAGTATCTGATCAAGGTGTATCTTTTGAAATGGAAAAAGTATTAAATGCAATGCCTGATGGTCAAGATGTTAAAGCAGGTAGAATTCTTGAAATCAATCCAAATCATGATATTTTCAAGGCAATTCAAAATGTTTATCAAAATAATGCAGATAAGATCAATGATTATGCTTCATTGTTATTCGATCAAGCATTATTGATTGAAGGATTATCTATTGAAGATCCAGTAGCTTTTTCAAATAAGATTTGTGAGCTTATGATTGAATTAAATAAGTAAGGCTATCATTCGATAGTCTTTTCTTTTATAATAAAAGTAGGAGAGTGAAAATTATGGAGTTACAAAATGTTTTACAACAAAGAAGAAGTATTCGTAAATATAAACAACAACCTGTGGAAAAAGAAAAAATTGAAGAAATGATTCAAGCAGCTATCTATTCAGAAAGTTGGAAAAATAGTCAAACACCACGATATCATGTTATTCAATCAAAAGAAATGTTGGAACAATTTAAGAAAAAATGTTTACCTGAATTTAATCAAAAAAATATAGCTGATGCGCCTGTTTTAATTGTGACAACATTTGTTAAAGATCGAGCAGGTTTTCAAAGAAACGGAAGTCCTGACAACGAATTACAAAATGGTTGGGGTGTTTATGATTGTGGACTAGCTAATCAAAACTTAATTCTTAAAGCAACTGAACTTGGTTTAGGAACACTTGTTATGGGAATCAGGGATGAAAGAGCGATCCGTGATCTTTTAGAAATACCTGTACAAGAAACAATTGTTTCTGTCATAGGTGTGGGTTATCCAGATATTGAACCAAGTATGCCAAAAAGAAAAACAATAGAAGAAGTGAGTACGTTTTATTAATGAAGAAATTACTGTATAAAATTTGCAAACCACATCATAAATATAAAATCAATTTGGTTGATGTTTTATTGCTTATTGAACCGGTGGTGATGAATACGTCTTATTTTATGGTTGGAAGAATCTTTTTGCTTATAGCGTTAGTTCTTAACTATTTAGCACACTATCTTTATCATGATGATTATAGCGAATTTGAAAGACGTGTCCTTATTTCAACAATGATTATTATTGCTTTACTTCTTATCTATCTTATTATTACAGGTAAATAAAAAATCCACTTTGGAGTGGATTTTTTGTTTATTTATAAAACTCAATAATATTTTGATAATCATTTTTTAAACTGAAGTTTGCAGAAACAAAATAGAAATGATTTTCTTTTTTATACAGTAAAGTATCATACGATGTATCAAGTTTAAAGAGATAAGTGTTTTTATCAATTTTAATAACAGGAACATCATCATACGTTTTTAAATAACGTTTAAAGAAAGTGTTTGTTTTGTCAGTTGATTTAAAACAATAATCTTTACTATACATGAGATTACCTTGGTTGTTTTCTTCAAAATAAGAAGTAGATTCAACAATAAAACTTTTAGTATATTTGTAGTTTGGATATTTTTTTAAATTTGTTTCTTTATCAAATGTTTGCAATGTTAAAATATTTTGATTTAAAGGAATATCTTTTCTATCAGTAATATCTAAAATACATCCAAGTATAGCAACTACACAAGTAACTATAGTCATAGCGTAGAAGATATGTTTAATAATCTTTCCAAAGCTTTTTTGACAGGCTAAAACAATTTTATAAAGGCAACGAATAAGAATTGTCGCAAAGAGAAGAAGAGGTAAGTAATGAATTAAAATACTTCCATTTGTAAGAAATTCTTGAATTTGATTTTTTTGTAAAACAAGCTGTGCGACAAAAAAAGAAAAGAAAATCCATAAAACAAAATAAGTGGTTACAGAGATTTTACGAGTACTTAAGTATTCATCAATTTCTTTTTGTCTTTCTTTAGGTAAAGCACGTTTATTATCTGTTGTAAAAATAATAAATTTTCCTATTTTACCATAATAATCAAACATTTGTTTTTCATATTCATTAATAAAATCATGTAATGCTTTTCTTTTAGGAGTTGCCGGTTTTTTGATTAGTAAACCTACATGGAAGTAGTAGTGTTTCTCATTTTTTTCAAAACGGCTGATTTTACCTAAAGAAGTAGGATTGTAACCTTGTTTAGATAACTCATTTAAAGTATTTTCTAATTGTTTATATTCAGTTATATCATAATCTAATAATTTATACATATGTGACTCCTTTGACTGTTACATCATAACAAAAATAGTCATGGAAATCCATGACTATTGATTAAATGCAGAATCAACTTCATAATCTGGTTTGAAGTTTTCTTCTTCTAACATATATGATTCAGCAATGTTTTGGCAATGATCACCAATACGCTCTAAGTTAGATAAGATATCAACGTATGTAGAATTGACAATAACTGATTTTTCAGTTTTATTAGTAACACGTTGAATATGTCTTTGTTTTGCTTTTTTATTATAATAATCTAAATTACTTTCATGATCATCAACATAAATAATATCATCTAAATCATGTTTATCAAAAGCAACCATTGCATGATTCAACATTTCAATATCCATATTGATCATGGCGATAATGTCATCTTTAGCTTCTGATGAAAAATCATCTTTTTCATCATAAACAGCTTCAAAGAATTGAGTTAAGTTAATACATAAATCACCGACACGTTCTAGATCTTTAATTGATTTCATATCAGCAAAATATTCTTTTGAATCATGATCGTTTAATTGTTCGTGTGAAATAAGTAATAAGTATTCTGAAATCTTTTTATCTAATAAGTTGATTGCATTTTCTAATTCTTCAACTGTTTCTTTTGCAGTAGAACTTTTAGAAATAAAGTATTCTTTAACATTTTCACAAGCTTCAACAGTAATAGCACCCATTTCTAAAATCTTGTTTTTAGCGATAGCTAAAGCATGAGAAGGGAACAATTGAACCACATGAGGATCTAATTCTGATAAATCCATTTGTAATTCTTTTGAATGATTTGGAATGATTTTTTTAATAATAACAACAATCTTATTAATAAATGGAAAGAACAAGATGGTTGTTACTATGTTAAAGATACCATGAGCTACTGCAAGTTGTAATTCAGGAGACATGGTACTTACTGAATTAATATATTGAATCAACATTGTAAATGGTGATAAAACAATCATAAATAAAACAGAACCAATGACGTTAAATAAAACGTGGAAGAACGCTGCTCTTTTAGCGGGAATAGATCCCCCAATAGAGGCAAGAACCGCTGTAATCGTTGTTCCAATATTTGATCCAAATAAAAATGGTAAAGCAATATTTAAACCAATAGCGCCGGCACCATACATTTGTTGAACAATGGCAATCGTTGCAGCTGATGATTGAATCGCACATGTAAGAATTGTTCCACCAAGTAAACCAAGCCAAGGACTTTTCATTAAGAATTCTGTAATTTGTGTAAATTCTGGAACTTCAGAAATCATTGATAAATTGTTACCCATTAAATCTAATCCATAGAATAAACAACCAAATCCAAAAATAATTTGTGATAAGTATTTTGACTTTTTATTTTTAGAAAACATAGAAACAAACGCACCAATAATAATGAAATAAACCGCATATTTAGAAATCTTTAAACCAACTAAAACAGAAGTAATAACTGTTCCAATATTGGCCCCCATGATAATTCCTACTGCTTGATTTAAATTCATTAAACCAGAACGAATCAATCCAATTGTAAGGGCTGTTGTTCCTGAACTTGATTGAATTAAACACGTAACTAAAGCCCCAATTAAAATTCCTTTTACAGGACTTGAGGTGTATTTATCAATAATGTCCTTTAATTTATCTCCGGCATAACTTTTTAAACCATCACCCATATAATCGATACCAAATAAAAATAAGCCAAGCCCTGCCAGAATTAAAGGCCAATTGATATCTGCTAATGTCATAAAATCACACTCCTATACGTCTCATTTTAAAGGAATGTTAAATTTGTGTAAAGATTATGTTAAGTTTCTTTACAAAACCTTAACAATTCTTTTTGAAACAACTTTCAATCAATGTAATTATAGGCTTATAAAAAGGAAAAATAAGGAGTGTAGTAACAATATTGAAGAAGCCATGAATAAAAGCGAGTTGCAGACGAGGTGAAATAGGAATATAAAAGCGAAATGTTAAAAAAAGATGATAAAAAGGAGTCAGGAAAATCATAAAAAAAGTAGTTCCAATTACATTGAAGAGAAAATGAAAGAGGGCGGCTTTTTTGGCAGATGAATTGGTTTTAAGGGCAGAAAGAAAAGCGGTAATGGTTGTACCGATATTACAACCAAAGATATAAGGAATAGAAACATAAAGGGAAATAGCTTTTAAATGATACATTTGTTGGACAATAGCAATCATGGCACTTGATGATTGAATAAGAGCAGTTGTGATGGCTCCACCAAACATGGCTAGAATTGGATGATTTGTAAAAAGTGTTACTAATTTCATAAATTCAGGAAGTTTAGTAATAGCTTCAAGATGCATTGACATAAGTTCTAATCCATAAAATAAACAACCAAGCCCAAAAAGAATTTGTGCAAGGCCTTTTATTTTAGGATGATTAGAAAATAATAAACAAAAAGCACCAATAATCAAAAAGAAAGAAGCATATTGAAAAAGATCAAAACCTACAATAATCGCTGTTATGGTTGTGCCAATATTGGCTCCCATAATAATGCCAATACTTTGCGAAAAGGTCAAGAGGTTTGCATTGATTAAACTCACTGTTAAAGCAGTTGTGGCAGAACTTGATTGAATGATACAAGTTATAAAACAACCAATTAGAATAGCCTTAAAAGTAGAAGAAGTACATTTAGCAAGAAGATTTTTTAAACGGGTTGGTGAAAGTTCTTGTAAAGAAAGAGAAAGATAGTCGATACCAAATAAAAAAAGTGCCAGACCGATTAGAATAGAAGTCCAAGAAACTTGGTTCATGAAAAAGCCTCCTTTTTCATATTTTAAAAATAATCATTTTTAACTAGAAAAAATAATCATTCTTTGTAAAAATATATGAAGGAGGTGTTTTAATATGAAAGGAAGATGGAAGAAATTTTTATCTTATTATACAAACTATAAGGTTTTGTTTTTTAAAGATATGTTTTGTGCGATGGTTTCGGCAGCTATCACACTTGTTTATCCTATGATTACACGCTATATTACAGGAACGATTTTAAATCAACCAAAAATTGATTATTCTAAAATTTATTTATTAGGACTTTTTATGCTTTGTTTGATCGTTGTTGAATATTTTTGTAATTATTTTATAGGTTATCTAGGACATGTCATGGGTGTCTATATGGAAAGAGATTTACGTAATGAGTTATTTAGTCATTATCAAAAATTATCTTTTCGCTTTTATGATGAACAAAACACAGGACAATTGATGTCACGTCTAACGAATGATTTATTTTCTTTAACTGAACTTTATCATCATGGACCAGAAGATATTGTCATTTCAATTATTAAGTTTATAGGGGCCTTTATTTTACTTTCCTATATTAATGTTAAGCTGACTTTAATTTTATTTGCAATCTTACCATTTATGTTTTTATTTGCTTGGTATTATAATAAAAAGATGAAAACAGCTTTTAAAAGAAATAAAGAGAGAATTGGTGATATCAATGAACGCATTGAAGACAATTTATCAGGAATTCGTGTTGTTAAAAGTTTTGCGAATGAAGATCAAGAGTTAGAACGTTTTGATAAACAAAATGGACATTATGTAAGTGCTAAGAAAAATAGTTATTATTATATGGGAAGATACAATGCAGGACTTACTTCTTTTACAAGTTTAATTACAGTATCGGTTATCTTTTTTGGAACCTTATTTATTTCTTATGGAAGTATTAATGTTGCAGATTTAATTGCCTTTTTACTTTATGTCACGAACTTAATAGATCCTGTAAAAAAACTTTTAAACTTTACTGAACAATTTCAAGAAGGTGTTACTGGTTTTGAACGTTTTATGGAAATATTAGAAATTGAACCAGATATTCAAGATACAAAAAATGCAGTTGTATTACAACATGTTGAAGGGAATGTCATGTTTGATCATGTTTCATTTCGCTATAATGAACAAACACCTTATGTGTTAAATAATATTAACTTGGATGTAAAACCAGGAGAGTATATTGCTTTTGTTGGTTCATCAGGAGTTGGTAAAACAACGATTTGTTCTTTGATTCCTCGTTTTTACGAAGCAACGAAAGGAAATGTCTTGATTGATGGAATCAATGTCAAAGAAATCAAACAACAATCTTTAAGAGAAAATATTGGGATTGTTCAACAAGATGTTTACTTATTTACAGGAACCATCATGGATAATATTCGTTATGGAAATTTAGAAGCGAGTGATGAAGAAGTCATTGAAGCCGCTAAAAAAGCGAATGCTCATGATTTTATTATGGAATTAGAAGAAGGTTACGATACGGATTGTGGACAACGTGGAGTCAAACTTTCAGGTGGACAAAAACAACGTATCTCGATTGCACGTGTTTTCTTAAAGAATCCACCAATTCTTATTTTTGATGAAGCAACAAGTGCATTAGATAATGAAAGTGAAAGTATTGTACAAGAATCTTTAGAAAAATTATCTCAAGATCGTACAACTTTTGTTATTGCGCATCGTTTATCAACGATTAAAAATGCCAAACATATTTGTGTTTTAACGGAAAATGGCATCGAAGAACAAGGAAACCATGAAGAATTGATGAAATTAAATGGAAATTATGCAAGATTATATAATATGCAATTTAAAGGAGAAAAGTAACATGGAAAGAAAATATATTTTTTTTGATATTGATGGAACACTTTTAGATGATAATCCAGGAGGAAAGATTTTAGAAAGCACATATCGTACGTTAGATAAGTTAAAAGAAAATGGGCATTTTGTTGCTATTGCGACAGGAAGAGCACAATATATGGCGATGGATGCTGCTAAAGAAGCCCATATTGATTGTTTAGTAACAGATGGGGGAAATGGTATTACTTTACATAATGAACTTCAATATATTAAACCGATAGATTTTGTTCAAGCCAATCGTGTCATTGATCAATGTATTGAACATCATTTCCCATTTGCAGTTGCTTTAGGAAATGAAGCTGTTTTGTATACGAATCAAAGTGATCAAAAAGATCAAAAACTTCCGGTAAAATTAGTTGTTGATGAAAGTATAGATTTTCATCAAGTAAAGGAAATTTATAAGGTTTTTATTGAATGTAGTGAACAAGAAGAAAAATTATTGGATTTAGGAACTTTGGAATATATGCGTTATTTTAAAGGACAAATCATCATCGAACCAGCAGATAAATATAAAGGTATTTTAGAAATGGTTCATTTATTAAAGGGAAACGAAAAGGATATTGTGGTCTTTGGGGATGGCTTAAATGATATTTCTATGATTGACCAAGCTCCTTTAGGTATTGCTATGGGTAATGCAATCGATGAAGTCAAAGCAGTCGCAAATTTTATAACCAAAAGAAATGATGATGACGGTATTGAATATGCTTGTCGTCATTTTGGCTGGATTGATTAAACAAAATAGGCTATACTAAAGATGGGTGAGATTATGGAACTAATTAAAGATTTTTTAATCATTATTGGTATTTTTGTATGTATGTCTTTAGGTATTTTCTTTTTACTTCATAGTGGTGATGCCAAAAAGAAAACCAAGCAAACAGTTCAAGATACAAGAGACAGTATTCAAGAAACCAATCAACAACTCGATGATGTTTTAGAACAATTACAAGAAATGAATGCTCCTTTAGAAAAAGCAATGAAGGCAGTACGTTCTTTTAATGAAAAAGTTTTATCAAAAAAATAATCGAGGAATGTTGACAAAGCTTAAATATTATCTATAATACAGGTATATAAATAAACTCAATGAAAAAGAGAGTAGTTTTATTGGATATGTTAGAGAGTCTATGTTGGTGGAAATTAGATATTGAAAATAAAATGAAGCGCACTTTGGAGGGGGTTATCTGAATACATAGGATAACAAGCTAACCAGCTTTAACGGTGAGGTGGATATGTTTATCATATCAACAAGAGTGGTACCGCGGAATCTTTCGTCTCTTAGCAATCGCTAGGAGACGTTTTTTATTGGGTAGAAAAGGGGAAAAGAATATGAAAAAAGTATTAAAATTAATGTTAGCACTTGTGATGACTTGTGCTATTGCTGGATGTTCATCAAGCAGTAAAAATGATGCCGATGTGACAATTACAATTGGGACATCACCTGATTATGCACCTTATGAATCATTAAACAAAAAAGGTGAAATCGTTGGTTTTGACGTGGATATGGCCAAATTATTTGAAGGTTATTTATCTGATATGGAAGGTAAAACTTATTCTTTAGAATTCAAACAAATGGATTTTGATAACATTGTTACTCAAATTCAAGGGGATCAAATTGATTTGGGTATTTCTGGTTTTACTTATAGTGAAGATAGAGTTGTTGAATGGTCTGATCCATATTTAGGAACTCAACAAGTTGCTGTTGTACCAAATGGTTCTTCAATTACTTCAAATGATCAATTGGTTGGTAAAAAATTAGCTGCTCAAACTGGAGCTACTGGTGAACAAGCTGCCAAAGAAGTTGAAAATGCTGATGTTGTTTCAATGAAAAACGTACAAGATATTTTCAATGGTTTAGCAAGTAATCAATATGATGCAGCAATCGTTGATTTAGGTGTTGCTCAACAATATGTATCTAGTGGAAACTTTACACAATTAAATGGTTCATTAATGGATGAAAAGAACTATGTTATCGCTAAAAAAGGTAATACAAAAATGATCAAATTAATGAATAAATGTATTAAAAAATTCGTAGCTTCAAAAGATTACGATAAATTATGTAAAAAATATGATTTATCACCATTAGAAAAATAAAAAATTATAGAAAAGGGGTATAGAAATGTTTGTAGCTTTTTCAAAAGTGTTTACTCCTGAAAACTTACTTTACTTTGCTAAGGGTGCAGTAGTATCACTTTTACTCGCTGCTGTATCCCTTTTATTTGGTATTGTTTTTGGGATTTTAGGATCTTCAGCAAAAAGATCTAAATATAAAATTTTTAGAATTATTGGAAATGTGTATGTTGAAGTCATTCGTGGGACACCAATGTTACTTCAAATCTTGATTTTATTCTCAGTTATTCCATCTATTTATACAGCGTTTACAGGAAATGTTTTAAGAATTAATGTCTTTTTAATTGGTGCTGTTGCTATTTCTATTAACAGTGGGGCTTATTCGACAGAACTTATTCGTAGTGGAATTAATGGAGTTGATAAAGGACAATGGGAAGCTTGTGAAACTTTAGGACTTTCTCATAAACAAACAATGAGACTTGTTATCTTACCACAAGCGTTTAAAAGAATTATTCCACCAATGATCAGTGAATTTATTACATTGATTAAAGATTCTTCATTGATCAGTTGTATTGGTGCCGTTGAATTATTAAAATCAGCTCAAGTAGTGGGGGCACAATATTATGATGTTATGTCACCTTATTGTATTGTTGCAGTTTATTATTTAATTATGACAATTAGTATTTCTTATTTAGGTAGATATGTAGAAAAGAGGTTAGCTGAAAGTGATTAAAGTTGAACATATATCAAAACAATTTAAAAAAGTAAAAGCAGTTGATGATGTTTCTCTTGAAGTAAAAAAAGGAGAAATTGTGTGTTTAATTGGACCTTCTGGTTCAGGTAAGAGTACAGTTTTAAGATGTATTCATGGTTTAGAAGTACCAGAAACAGGACATGTATACCTTAATGGGGAAGTATTAGATCCAAAGAAATCTAATTATCAAGAATTAAGAAATAAAATGGGATTTGTTTTCCAACATTTCAATTTATTTCCACATATGACAGTCTTAGAAAACTTAACACTTTCACTTACAAAAGTACGTCACATGGAGGAAGAAAAAGCCAATGAAATAGCTTGTAACTATCTTACAAGAGTTGGTTTATTAGATAAAAAAGATGAGTATCCAAATAAACTTTCAGGTGGACAAAAACAAAGGGTAGCGATTGCGAGAAGCTTATGTACAAGCCCTGAAATCATGCTTTTTGATGAACCAACAAGTGCCTTGGATCCAGAAATGGTTATTGAAGTATTAGAAGTTATGCAACAACTTGCTAAAGAAGGAATGACAATGATTGTTGTTACTCATGAAATGGGCTTTGCTAAAACAGTTGCAGATCGTGTTATTTTCTTAGAAAATGGTAAAATCGTTGAAGAAAATGATGCAAAAGCTTTCTATGAAAATCCTAAAACTGAACGTGCTCAAGATTTCTTAAAGAAGGTTATGCACTAATGAAACTACAACGTTTTGAAGTAGAGTCTTATATGACTTTGCATGAAAATAACTGTCGCTATAACTTGGCAGATACAGTTGCTAAATCTTTAACTTTAAAGGAATTATTAGCGTATGATAAAAAAGATTCATTAGAAGATTTAATGAATCTTTCTTTAGATTATGGTGCTATTGAAGGTTCTCATGAATTAAAAAAAGGTATTTTAAGTTTATATCAAAGTGGTGATGATGAAGAAATTGCTATTTGCCATGGTGGTGTCAATGCCAATGAACTTGTTTTAATGACATTACTTTCAACAAATGATCATATTTTATCATTTTTACCAACGTATCAACAACTTTATAGTTTTCCTGAATCTTTAGGGGTAGAAGTTGATTTTATTCATTTAAAAGAAGAAAATGAATGGAAAATCGATTTTGAAGAATTAGAAAAAAATATTAGAGAAAATACAAAAATGATTTGTTTGAATTTACCAAACAATCCTACTGGAACAACTTTAAATCATGAAGAAATGCAACAACTGATTCAAATATGTAAAAAGCATGATCTCTATGTTCTTGTGGATGAAATCTATCGAGGACTTTATCAAGAAGAATCCATTAGTGATCTTTATGAAAAAGGAATAGCAACCTCAGGACTTTCTAAAGTTTTATCAACTCCTGGACTTCGTATTGGTTGGATCAAAACAAAAGATAAAGAACTTATTCGTTTAATCAATGAAAGACGTGATTATTCAATTATTAGTAGTGGACCAATCAATGATTATTTAGGGGCACTTACTTTAAAATATAGTAAAGAGATTTTAAAAAGAAATCGTGAGATTTTAGAAGAAAATAAGTGTTACTTGAAAGAATGGTTAAAAGCTCATCCTCATCTTTCTTGTGTTATTCCAAAATATGGAACAGTTTGTTTCCTAAAATACGATTATCAAATAGATTCAAATACTTTCTGTGAAAAGTTACAAGAAGAAACAGGGGTCTTCTTTGTACCGGGATGTTGTTTTGATGTGGAAAATCATTTGCGTTTTGGACTTGCAAATGATCCACAAATTGTTAAAGAAGGTTTAGAAGTATTTTCAAATTGGTTAAAAAAATTAGACACTTCAAGATAAAGAAGTGTCTGTTATTATTTTAAAACAATAAATTGCACTTAAAGTTAAGGTTGTAATCAATCCTGTAAATAAACTAATCAAAATAGCGTTAACATAAAGATAATGAGATAAAGTATAAGTTAAGATAATTTCTAAAGTACATTCAATCATAGAGATGATAAACATCACTTTATTTTTATTTTTAGCTTGTAGGATAGTTGAAAGGGGCGTTTGTAAATAAAAGAGTAAAAAAGGAAAAGACATGTATTTTAATTGTTGATAGCCACTTGTTGTATTGTAAAGAATCATAAGGGATCGTTTTGGAAAAAAATAGAAAATTAAAGTAAAAGGAAGACCGATAAGAAAACAAATAAGTAAAGCATAAAGAAGATGTAAAAAAGTATTACTTTTATGATAATAAAGATCATCTGTAGCAATAGGCAAATAGAGGCGATAGATGATCGTACAAAAAAAAGTAGGCGTGACAAGCATCGAGACGACATAGCCAGAAAGGATGGCATATTGGTCTTGGATAAAGTTTTGAGTTAAACCAAGTCGAGTTAAAACATGAATTAAAAGAATGGGCTCTAAAAAATTCATAAAACAATGGTAAAGACGTGAACCTGTCAAAGGTAAAGAAATGTTTAAAAGATCTTTCATAATCAAGTTTTGCTTGTTTATGTTTTTTAAAGGAGTAAAAGAATATCTTTTACGACTTAAAAGGAGTAGATAGATAATTGACATCAATTCACCAAAACTCATTGATAAATAAGCGATTGTTACTAAAAAAGGTAAGGATGAACTTAAAGGAGTTTCTAAAAATAAATAGGTAAATAATAAGCGTGAAGTTTCTTCGACAATTTGGCTTTTAGCAATGACATAGACATGCCCTTTGGCTAAATAATAGTTTTTAATAATACCACTGATAGCAATCAATGGAATAAAAATTAAAAAGGATAAAATGGGATAAAGAGTATAATCGTTTTTTAATAAAGAATGAGCAATGAAAGGACTTAAAATAAAGAGGGTTCCACAAATAACAATGACAGAAAAAAAGGATAGAATAATTGCGGTAATAATGACTTTGTAGTTTTTATATTTTGGATGTAATATAAGACGAAAAACAGCAGAAGGAATCCCAACCTGTCCAAGTGTTAAACACAAAGAAAGTGTTGGCATAATGACAAGATATAATGACATAGCTTCTAAAGGAAGAAGCCTGGAAAGCAACATTCTATTTAAAATACTAAATATTTTAGAGATAGCTGAACTAGCGGAAAGAATAATGAATGAATTGATAAGTTTTCTTTTCATAAAAGACTTCCTTTATGTCGAATTTTCATCTATAATAGACGAAGTGGGAGTTGGTTTATCATGAATGAAAAACTGGATTATAAATTTGGTAAATATGATTTAGATTTTCTAATCAAATTAAAAGCTCATGAGTTTCGTAAGCAAAAAATAGATAATATATCCGAAAAAGAAATAAGAGATTATTTATTCAATATTAAATGGAAATCTCAAAAGAGTCTACCAATGTGTGATATTATTGATAATGTAATGAATTTACAATTTTCGGAAATTTTTGATTATTTAAGTATACAAGCAGTTAAAGAAGCAAGTACACTCGATTTAGCAGCATTTCAAGAATTCATTTCAAAATAGTTGGTAACAACTATTTTTTATTTAAGGAGATTTTATGAACTGGGATATAAAAGAAATACATAACTATAATGAATATATGCAAAAGTATTCAATACATTCTTTACTTGCAAAGATTTTTGCACAAAGAAAATATAATGAACAAGATGTTCAAGGACATACTTCAAAAAGATTGATTTATCATGATTTTTCATTGTTTTTAGATGCGGATTTAGTTTTAGATCGTATACAAGAAGCTTTGGAAAATGATGAAAAAATATGTATTTATGGAGATTATGATTGTGATGGAATCTTGTCAACAGCCATTCTTGTTCAAGCTTTTTTAGAATTAGGGAAAAAAGTAGGGTATCATATTCCTAATCGTTTTGAAGATGGTTATGGACTAAATAAAGAAAGAGTTCAACAAATGTATGAAAAAGGGTATTCTTTGTTAATTACAGTAGATAATGGTATTAAAGCGTATGAAGCTATTGATTTAGCGAATGAACTTGGTATTGATGTTATTGTTATTGATCATCATGATTATGACGAATTGCCGGATGCATGTGCAATCATTCATACAAAAATGTCACCGGATTATCCATTTAAAGAAATATGTGGAGGTTTTTTAGCGTATAAACTTGCCAGTAGTTTGCTTGGAAAACATGATAAATATTTATTTTCTTTAGCAGCTATTACGACCATTTCAGATATGATGCCTTTAGTTGATGAAAATAAATCGCTTGTTTCGCGAGGTCTGCAATTTATGAATGAAGAAAAATATCTTCAATTAGAACTTTTAATTGGTGAAAATCAAAAATATAATACAACAACTTTAGGTTTTAATATTGCACCTAAAATCAATTCCTTTGGAAGACTACCAGAACTTGTTAATCCAAATCATTTAGTACGTTATTTTTTAAAGGATGTCGATCAAAAATTTGCAATCCAAATTTCTCAATACGCTAAAAAAATCAATAGTAAAAGACAATCTCTTACAAATGAACAATACAAAAACATTTTAGAAAATAGCCAAAAAGATGAATTTTTATACAGCTATGATCAAGAAGTTCATGAAGGAATCGTAGGTTTAATTGCGGGAAAGTATACTCATGAATTTCAAAAGCCGAGTTTTGTGATGAAATACGATGAAAAAAATGAAGTGTATCGAGGAAGTGCCAGAAGTATTGAAAGTATTCCTTTAAATCAAATCTTTGATGATTTAAAAGATTATTTTGTACAATATGGTGGACATGCTTTAGCGGGTGGCTTTCAAGTAGCTAAAGATGAAGTGTTAACTTTAAAAGAAACATTGCATACCTACTTAACAACACATACTTTTTCTAATGAAAAAGTTCTTGAAGGGATTCAAATTGAATTAAATGAGCTTACTTTACCAGCTGTTAAAGAATTAGAGTTGTTAGAGCCGTATGGTCAATGTAATGAAGAAATGAAATTTGTTTTAAAAGATATTACGAATTTTACCAGTCGTGTATTATCTGATGGGAAACATTTACGTTTCGATATTCCTTTAAATAAAGGTAATTTACAAGCACTTTATTTTAATTGTTCGAATGAAATTGAGCAATTACAACAAAAAAAGACAATTTCTTTAATAGGAACTTTAAAAATTAATAAATATTTAAATACAGAATCAATAAATATGATTATAGAGGATATGAAATAGTTTCCTTGATAATAAAAGTTTGTTATAATAGAAATAGGAGGAGTACATAAAATGGACTTTAAAAAATATATTGAAGATATTAAAGATTTCCCTGAAGAAGGAATTATCTTTAGAGATGTAACACCTTTATTAAAAGATAAAGAAGCTTATAAAGAATCAATTGACACATTCGCTAAATGGATCGATGGACTTGGAGTTCAAGTAGATGTTGTTGCTGGTCCTGAAGCAAGAGGTTTTTTATTTGGATGTCCTGTTGCTTACAAAGTAAATGCAGGGTTTGTACCTGTTAGAAAACCAGGAAAATTACCAAGAGAAACAGTTTCAGCAAGTTATGATTTAGAATATGGAAAAAATGAAGTTCATATTCATGCCGATAGTATCAAACCTGGTGAAAATGTTGTTATTATTGATGATTTACTTGCTACAGGTGGAACAGTTGAAGCAACTATTCAACTTGTTGAACAACTTGGTGGTAAAGTTGTAGGAATTGCCTTTTTAATTGAACTTGAAGCTCTAAAAGGTAGAGAAAAATTAAAAGACTATAATGTCTATTCAGTATTAACTTATTAAATAAAAGAGAGGAAACTCTCTTTTATCATATGAGGGGGTTATAATATGAAAGAGTTTAAAAAAGCTGGAGATAAAGTCACTATAGAAGATGTCTATGAATCATGTAGACGCTATATTACCAATGAAGATGATATGAAGCTTATTAAAAAAGCTTATGATTATATCATGGTTAAACACGAAGGACAAAAACGTAAAAGTGGAGAACCTTATACAATTCATTTGATTTGGGTTGCTTATATTTTATCAACATTACAAACAGGACCACTTACCATTACAGCGGGTCTTTTACACGATGTCATGGAAGATTGTGATGTATCACGTGAAGAAATGGTGAAAGAATTTGGAGAAGAAGTAACGACCCTTGTTGAAGGTGTTACGAAGATTTCTAAAATGCCATTTAAAGATGAAGCAGATGTATATGCTGAAAATCATCGTAAAATCTATATTGCGATGGCTAAAGATATACGTGTTATCTTGATCAAATTTGCCGATCGTTTACACAATATGCGTACATTACAATTCATGCCCCCAGAAAAACAAAAACGTATTTCTCGAGAAACTTTAGAAGTCTATACACCGATTGCTCATCGTTTAGGGTTGAGCGATATTAAAACAGAATTGGAAGATCTTTCTTTATCTTATTTAGATCCAATTGCTTATCATGATATTGCGAGACTTCTTCAAACAAAACAAGATGAGCGGAAAGAATCTGTGGCGAAGATGATGGAAGAAGTTGAAAACTTATTAAAGGAAAATCATTATCAATATCGTATTTTAGGTCGTGCGAAATCTATCTATAGTATTTATAAGAAGATGTTTAAAAAACATAAACGTTTTGATGAACTTTATGATCTTTATGCACTCCGTATTATTTTACAAAATAAACTTGATTGTTATAGTGTTTTAGGATTGATTCATGATCATTATCGTCCAATTCCAGGACGTTTTAAAGATTATATTGCTATGCCTAAACCAAATATGTATCAATCACTTCATACTTCTGTTATTGGTGAAGATGGTAATACTTTTGAAATCCAAATTCGTACTGAAGAAATGGATGAGCTTGCTGAACTTGGGGTTGCTGCTCATTGGCGTTATAAAGAAGGCAAAGGTTATTCTGCCAAAGCGGAACAAAAAGAAATTGGAGAAAAACTTCAATGGTTACGAGAATTTATTTCTTTGTCAGATGATATCAAAGATGGCGATGCCAAAGAATATTATGACTCCATTTCTCGTGATATTTTTGAAGCCAATGTTTATGTTTTAACGCCACAAGGAAAAATTGTTGAACTTCCTAACGGTTCAACACCAGTTGATTTTGCTTATCGTATTCATACAGAAGTAGGACATCATACAGTTGGTGCGATTGTCAATAATGTCATGGTGCCTATCGATACAAAATTAAATACAGGGGATGTTTGTGAAATCAAAACCAACAAACAATCCGCTGGACCAAGTGAAGATTGGTTGAAATTTGTAAGAACCGCAGGAGCTCGTAATAAAATTCGTACTTTCCTCGCTAAAAAAGAAGCTGAAACTAAGAAAGATACGATTGAAGATGGTAAGAAAATCTTAAAAGATGAAATCAAAAAACGTGGACTTGATGAAAAGAAATTCTTGGATCCAGAAACTTACAAAACATATTTAGGTGCTTTTGGAGCAAGAAGTTTAGATGATATTTTCTATTTTATTGGAAAGAAAAATCTTTCAGTAGCAACACTTTTAGAAAAAGTAAATCCAAAGAAAACAGGTTTCTTTGATAACTTATCTAAAATCTTACAAAGAAATAATGAACAAAGAGAAAAATTAGAAAAAACGACATCTAATAATGGAGTTGTTGTTAAAGGTGTTTCAGGATTAAAGATTCAACTTTCTAAATGTTGTAATCCAATTCCTGGAGATCAAATTACTGGTTATGTTTCTCAAGGACAAGGAATCAAAGTTCATCGTGTGGATTGTCCAAATATTAAACAAAAAGAAATTCAAAGCCGTTTAATTGATGTTTATTGGGATTTTGCATCACTTTCTAATTTGAAATTTGATGCTGATTTACAAATTGATGGCTTAGATCGTACAAATTTATTAAATGATATTATTACGGTTTTAGGACAAATGAAAATCAATATTTTAAATATTCATGCGGATGCATCAGATGATGGTAGAGCTTTAATTAAATTAAAGATTGGTGTTGATGATGCTGAACATTTAAATCGTGCAATTGCTAATCTTGAACGTATTCAAGGAATTTATGATATAAAAAGAGTGATACATTAGAATTATAGCTTTAAGCTATAATTCTTTTTTTTGAGAAAAACTATGAAAGAAGAAAAAGTAATTATTCATTTTGAAGATGAAACAACAAAAACAAAACAAACAAGTTGTTGATGATTTTAAACAAGAGATAAAAAAAGAAACAAAGAGTACATTTCCTAAAGGAAATGGTAGGAAATTTAAAAAATATTTCTTTTAGTTTATATTATAATCATATTATTGATGACAGTCTTACTTTGTGGAGTTATAAGTGGGTTATTTGCTTTCTTTATTTTAGGATTCCTTATTTTTGTAGGAATCCTTTATTATTTATTTAGACATAAAAAATCTATCGCATGGATAGATTTTTTTTATAATAAATGAATATTATTTTTTTCACATTCATCAATCATTTCTTGAGGCCAAATACTTGCTTGTACTTCACCAATATGAGCACGATTTAAAAGTAACATACAAAGTCTTGATTGACCAATACCACCACCGATAGTGTAAGGTAATTCTTTATTCACGATGGCTTGATGATATGGAAGATTTAAACGATCTTCACAGTTTTCTTTCTTTAATTGTTCAACTAAAGAATTTTCATCCACACGGATACCCATTGATGAGATTTCTAAGGCACATTGTAATGGTTCGTACCAGAATAACAAGTCACCATTGAGTTTCCAATCATCATAGTCTGGTGCACGTCCATCATGCTTTTGTCCACTTTGTAAAACATTACCGATTTGCATAACAAAGACACACCCGAATTCTTTGCAAATTTTATTTTCTCTTTCTTTAGCTGCTAAATCAGGATATTGATTTTCTAATTCTTGTGCAGTAATGAAATGGACACGATCTGGTAAACGATTAACAACATGAGGGTATTTATACCAAACTTCATGTTCCATATGTTTAATGACTTTAAAAATCTTTTTAACATGATTTTTTAATGTTGTAATATTGCGATCTTCTTTTTCGATGACACGTTCCCAATCCCATTGATCAACATAGTAAGAATGTAGGTTATCAACTTCTTCATCTTTTCTAATAGCGTTCATATTTGTATAAAGTCCTTCACGAACACCAAAACCATATTTTTTAAGTGCCATTCTTTTCCATTTAGCAAGAGAATGAACGACTTCAATATCATCGTTTTCAAAACAACTGATTTGGAAAGAAACAGGTTTTTCAACACCATTTAAGTTATCATTTAAACCACTGCTTTTTTGGACAAAAAGAGGTGCTGAAATTCTTTCTAACATTAAAGCTCTTCCAAATTCTTTTTGAAATGTATCCCTTATGTATTTAATTGCTTCTTGTGTTTGTCTTAAAGATAACACAGGATCATATTTTTCTGGAATAATGAGATTCATTTTAATTTTTTCCCCCTTAATAATATGTTCTATTTTATCATTTATCTAGATATATGAAAGATAATAATAAAAAATTATAATAGCTATAAAAGTGTTTCAAATGTATTCACTTGTTGTCAATTGCCTTTCTTTTCTGTATAATAAGAAAAAATGAAAAGTAGGTGTAAACATGAGAAATTTAGAACATGTCAAACATGTTATTATAAAGATTGGTTCGACTTCTTTGTGTAATGAAGATGGACAACTAGATAAAGAAAGAATTTTAAAACTCATCCAACAAATAGCTATTTTAAAACGTAAAGGGTTAAAAGTAACACTTGTTTCATCAGGAGCGATTTCTTCAGGAATGGGTGTTTTAAATTTAAGTGAAAAACCTAAAGAAATTTCTAAAAAACAAGCACTTGCGGCTATTGGACAAGCTCATTTGATGCAAATTTATGAAGATTTATTTTCATTGTTTCATTTAAAATGTGCACAGATTTTATTAAATCATGATGATTTTGATCATCGTAAACGTTTGATGAATTTAAGCTATGCTTTATCTTCTATTTTAGATTATGATGTGATTCCTATTATTAATGAAAATGATACATTAGCGGTAGATGAAATCAAAGTAGGAGATAATGATACATTATCTGCCTTACTATTACCTATTGTGGATGCACAATTACTTGTTTTAGTTTCAGATATTGATGGACTTTATAATGATAATCCTCATACCAATTCCAATGCAAAATTATTAAGTGATATTGAACTTGTGGATGATAAAATTATGAACTATGCGAAAGATTCAAGTAGTCAATTTGGTACAGGTGGGATGGTGACAAAATTACGTGCTGCAAAAATCGTTAATGATTATGGAGGAGATATGGCCATCGTTAATGGCAATAATGAAACAGCTCTTATTGATTTATTAGAAGGAAAACAAATTGGAACATATTTTAGTGGAAAAGCGGGGCGTACTTTAAGTGCTAGAGATCATTGGATCATGTATCGTAGTTCTCCTAAGGGAAAAGTCATTGTTGATGATGGTGCATGTGAGGCTTTAAAAACACATACAAGTTTACTACCTAAAGGAATCAAAGAAGTTGAAGGTTCATTTATGCAAGGTAGTATCATTGATGTTCTTTCTTTTAAAGGACAACTCATTGCTAGAGGTATTACGAATTATTCAAGTGATGAGTTAAAATTGATTAAAGATCATCATAGTAATGAAATAGAAAGTATTTTACATTATAAAGATTATGATGAAGTGATTCATGCAGATAATCTAGTCATTAATAAGGGGTGAAATTATGATTAAGGAACAACTTAAAGAAGCTAAAAAAGCATGTCGTTTTATGCAAAATGTTAAACCGAAAGTAAAAAATAAAGCTTTAAAAAATATTTCTGAGGCATTAATTCAAAAAAGTGAATTGATCATTCAAGAAAATCAAAAAGATATTGCAGAAGCTAAAAATAATGGTATTAAAGAATCGATGGTTGATCGTTTATTATTAAATAAAGAACGTATTGAAGCGATGGCAAAAGATATTTTAAAAGTAATTGATTTACAAGATCCTATTGGAACTCTTGTAAGAGAAATTAAAAGACCCAATGGTTTAGTGATTCAACAAATCAGAATTCCTTTAGGAGTGATTGGGGTAATTTATGAATCAAGACCTAATGTAACAGTAGATATTGCCAGTTTATGTATTAAAACAAACAATGTTTGTGTTTTAAAAGGTGGTAAAGAAGCCATTCATTCAAATCGCATCTTAGTTCAAATTATAAATGAGGCTATTCAAGATGTTTTACCAACACATACGGTTACTCTTATTGAAACAAAAAAGCGTGAAGAAACTTTAGATTTAATTCAAGCCCATGATTATGTAGATGTCATTATTCCTCGTGGAAGTGCAGGGCTTATTCAATATGTTGTTAAAAATGCAACTGTTCCAGTAATTGAAACAGGAGCAGGAATTTGTCATCTTTATGTTGATCAAGATGCTAGTCTTGATATGGCTTTAGAAATTGCAAAAAATGCAAAGATCCAAAGACCATCTGTATGTAATGCAATTGAAACGATTCTTGTTCATCAAAAAGTAGCTCAAGAATTTTTACCAAAACTTCAAGAAATATTTAAAAATGTACAAATCTATGGTGATGAAAAAACAAGAAAAATCATTGATTGTTTAGAAGCTGCTGAAAAAAGTTATGCTACAGAATATGATGATTATATTTGTAATATAAAAGTTGTAGATGATATTGAAGAAGCGATTGAACATATTTATAACTATTCAACAAAACATTCAGAATCGATTATTACCGGAAATAAAGAAACAGCAAAATATTTTATGGATTCTTTAGATTCAGCTTGTGTTTATCATAATGCTTCTACACGTTTTAGTGATGGGGGAGAGTTTGGTTTTGGGGCAGAAGTTGGTATTTCAACGCAAAAGCTTCATGCCAGAGGCCCACTTGGTTTACAGGAAATTACTTCTACAAAATATATGATTTATGGAAATGGACAAGTAAGGAGTTAAGACTCCTTCTTTTTTTATAAAAAAATAATTAGTGTACTAAATATATTGACATTGATTAGTGCGCTAACTATAATGTTTAGTATACTAACTAATAGGAGGTGTCTTATGGAACTATTGGAATTTGAGGATATTAAAGAAATCTTTTTACAATTTAAATCTCTCCATAAAAATATTCAAGAACTTACTAGTAAAAAAAGCAATAGGGAAGGATTATCTGCTGATCAGTGTTATTTGTTAGGTCTTATTGATCATTTTGGTCATCCTAATCAAAAAATTCTTGCAGAACGTTTAAAAATTACACCAGCTACTTTATCAGTAAGATTACAACGTTTAGAAAAAGCAGGTTTTATTGAAAAAGTTGTAAGTAGACATGATAAAAGAAATGTCTCATTACATATTACGGAAAAGGGAAAAGAAGAAATTAAAAGTTGTAAAGATGATATGAAAATGTTTACAACACGCTTATTTGGAGGAATAAATAAAGAAGATTTAGATAGAATGAAAACGTATTGTCAAATCTTTGAAAAGAATATTCGTTTAATGAAGGAGGAGTTAGATGTTCAAGATTAAAGGATATTTAAAGAAATTCTGGTACTTGATTTTAGCTTGTATTTGTTTGTTGTTTGTACAAGCGCAAACAGAATTAACTTTACCAGATTATATGAGTGATATTATTTCAGTAGGAATTCAAGCGGGAGGATTTGCTTCACCTGTTTCAGATGTTTTAACGGAAGAAACTTATCAACATTTATTATTGTTTGTTGATCAAAAAGATCAAAAAACAGTAAAAAAAGATTATAAAAAAATTAGTAAAGTCAATCAAGATATCATTGATACATTTCCTAAGGCTAAAGGCAAAACAGTATATCAATTGAAAGATTTATCAAGTGATGAAGAAAGTAAGTTAGAAAGTATTTTAATGAAACCGATGTTAATTATTACTTCGCTTGATAGTATGGATACTTCTAGTAAAGAGTATCAAGAAAAATTTGGACAATTACCTCCAAATATGACGATTTATGACGCTATTTCTTTTATGGATGAAAGTCAAAAAGCAAAGATGTTTGAAGACATTGATAAAAAGATGGATACCATGGGAGAAAGTACTTTAAAAATTGCTGCTGGTAATGGTGTTAAAGCAGAATATAAAAAATTAGGTGCTGACATTGACAAAGTACAAACCGATTATATTTTTAAAACAGGTTTAAAGATGTTAGGAATTGCTTTACTTGGAACAGTGGCTGCAATTTCAGTTGCTTTCTTTGCGACAAAAGTTGGGGCTGGAGTTGCTCGTGCTTTAAGAAAAGATGTCTTTGAAAAAGTTGAAAGTTTTTCCAATGAAGAATTCAATCATTTTTCTACAGCTTCATTAATTACCCGTACAACAAATGATATTACTCAAGTACAAATGGTGACAATGATGCTTTTACGTATTGTATGTTTTGCACCAATTATTGGTATTGGGGCTTTAATTAAAGTTTTAAAAGAATCACCATCAATGACATGGATCATTGCAGTTGTTATTCTTGTTATTTTTGGTGTGATGGCGGTTGCGTTTGCTGTAGTTATGCCAAAATTCAAAATTATTCAAAATTTAATTGACCGTTTAAATCTCACAATGCGTGAAAATTTATCAGGAATGCTTGTTATTCGTGCTTTTGGTAACGAAAAACATAGCGAAGATCGTTTTGATAAAGCCAATAAAGATGTTACAAATTTAAACTTATTTGTTAATAGATCAATGGCTTCTATTATGCCAATTATGATGTTTATCTTTAATGTCGTTACTTTAGTCATTGTCTATTATGGTTCTAAACAAATCGATTTAGGTAATTTAGCAATTGGACAAATGATGGCCTTTATGCAATATGCAATGCAAATTATTATGGCCTTTTTAATGATTGCAATGATTGCTATTATGTTACCTCGAGCTAGTGTTGCTGCTAATCGTGTTTATGAAATTATTGAAACTAATCCAACAATTCAAGATCCAACAAATCCAGTTGCTTTAGATGAAAGTAAAAAAGGACTTGTTGAATTTAATCATGTTTCATTTGCTTATCCAGGGGCGAGTGAACCGGTTTTAAAAGATATTGATTTTGTTGCTAAACCAGGACAAACAACAGCTTTTATTGGCTCTACTGGTTCAGGAAAATCAACACTTATTAATTTAGTACCTCGTTTTTATGAAGTCAGTGAAGGAAATATTAAGGTTGCAGGGGTTGATGTTCGTGAGATGACACAACATGAATTACGTGATCGTATTGGACTTGTTCCTCAAAAAGGAAACTTATTTTCTGGAACAATTCGTTCTAATTTAAAATATGGTGCACCAGAGGCAACAGATGAAGAATTAGAAGAAGTGATTCGAATTGCTCAAGCAAAAGAATTTATTGATCAAAAAGAAGAACGTTTTGATATGGAAATTTCACAAGGTGGAACAAACGTTTCTGGTGGTCAAAAACAAAGACTTGCGATTGCTCGTGCTATTGCGAAAAATCCAGATATTTATATTTTTGATGATAGTTTTTCAGCACTTGATTTCAAAACAGATGCTAAACTTCGTCAAGAATTAAATCAACTTGTTAAAAAGACAAAAAGTACAGTTTTATTAGTAGGACAACGTATTGCTTCTATTATGGATGCAGACCAAATCATTGTCCTTGATGAAGGAAGAATTGTTGGTAAAGGAACACATGAGGAATTAATGAAATCATGTCAGGTTTATCAAGAAATTGCCTATTCTCAATTATCTAAGGAGGAACTAAGTCATGAGTAATGAAAGAAGAAGACAAGGGCCTCGTGGACCAATGGATCATGGAATGAGAGGTAATGGTGAAAAAGCCAAGAATTTTAAAGGAACATTAAAGAAATTATTTGTTTATTTAAAACCTTATTATTTTAAATTAGCGGTTGTTATTATTTTTGCAGCTTGTTCAACAGTATTTACGATTGTAGGACCAAAGATCCTAGCAAAAGCAACAGATAAATTATCTGAAGGAATTATGGCGAAGGTAAGTAATACAGGAGAAATTGATTTTGATTATATTGGTATGATCTGTTTGATTCTTGTTGGTTTCTATCTTGTCAGTGCACTTTTTAGTTTTATTCAAGGATTTATTACATCTTCGATTTCACAAAAAGTTGCTTATGATTTAAGAAGTTCTTTATCTAAGAAGATGTCAAGAATGCCTTTGAGTTATTTTGATAAACATTCTAGTGGAGATACTTTAAGTAGGGTAACAAATGATATTGATACAATTGCCCAATCACTTAATCAAAGTTTATCACAAGTGATTACATCTTCTGTTACAGTTGTTGGAATCTTTATTATGATGCTTACCATTTCTGTAAAAATGACATTGATTGCGGTACTTGTTTTACCACTTTCGATGTTACTTATTATGTTTGTTATGAAACATTCACAAAAGTATTTTAGTAGACAACAAAAAAGCTTAGGAGATGTCAATGGTCATATTGAAGAAATGTATGGTGCTCATGATGTTGTTAAAGCCTTTAATGGGGAAGAAGATTCTGTTAAAACTTTTAATGAATATAATGATGCACTTTATGATTCAGCATGGAAATCTCAATTTTTATCAGGTTTAATGCAACCTTTAAGTAACTTTGTAGGAAACTTAGGATATGTAAGTGTTTGTTTATTAGGTGGTTTTTTAGCAGGGGGTAATACGATTACAATTGGTGATATTCAAGCGTTTATTCAATATGTACGCCAATTCAATCAACCAATTGCCCAACTTGCGCAAACAATGAATATGTTACAAAGTACAGCTGCCGCAGCTGAACGTGTTTTTGAATTCTTAGAGGAAGAAGAATTAGAAGCTGAAACCGTTAAAATTGAAACAGATGAAGTTGAAAAA
Source organism: Faecalibacillus intestinalis (assembly GCF_003024685.1). GTDB lineage: Bacteria > Bacillota_I > Bacilli_A > Erysipelotrichales > Coprobacillaceae > Faecalibacillus > Faecalibacillus intestinalis. The sequence continues at coordinate 92,904 of NZ_PYLQ01000003.1, forward strand.
TTACATGGTTCAGTTACTTTCAATCAAGTTAATTTTGGTTATTTATCAGAAAAAACAATTATTCATGATTTCAATATGCATGTTCATGCTGGACAAACAGTTGCTATTGTTGGTCCAACCGGTGCAGGAAAAACAACGATTGTTAAATTATTAATGCGCTTTTATGAATTAAATAAAGGTTCAATTATGATTGATGGTCATGATATTAAAGATTTTTCAAGACATGATTTAAGAAGTTTGTTTGGAATGGTTTTACAAGATACATGGCTTTTTAATGGAACAATTAAGGAAAACTTGATGTATGGTAAATTAGATGCCAGTGATGAAGAAGTAAAAAATGCCTGTGAAATGGCGTATGTAGATCATTTTGTCAATACCTTAGAAGATGGTTATGATACGGTTCTTGATGAAGAAACATCAAATATTTCACAAGGACAAAAACAATTATTGACGATTGCTAGAGCGTTTCTAAAAGATCCTAAAATTCTTATTTTAGATGAAGCAACTTCTTCAGTTGATACACGTACAGAAGTGCTTATTCAAAAAGGTATGGAAAAATTAATGGAAGGACGTACAAGCTTTGTTATTGCACACCGTCTATCAACGATTCGTGATGCTAATACAATCATTGTCATGAAAGATGGCGATATTGTAGAAATTGGTAATCATGATGAATTGTTAGAAAAAGGTGGATTCTATGCCTCACTTTATCAATCACAATTTGAAGGTAGCGAAATTTAGAAGCAAAGAAATTTGCTTCTTTTTCTTTTCAAAACATGTTTATATATGGTATAGTACAAGCCGAGGGGATGATGTTATGGTGAAAAGAAAACCACAATATGTCAAAATTAAAGAATATATTATTCAAAATATTGAAGATGAAAAATATAATGAAAATGAACAAATTGAAAGTGAACATGCTTTGTGTGAACTTTTTGGTGTTACCCGAATGACAGTGCGCCAAGCTTTAACAGATTTAATCAATGAAAACATAATCTATTCTGTTCCTAAAGTTGGCTCATTTGTTTGTAAAAAATCCAGATTTAAAAGTTTTGATGGATTAAACAGTGTTACAGAAGACTGTGCTAAGAAAAAAGAAGATTGTACAAGTCATGTTGTTTTAAATGAACTTGAAGAAGCTACAGATTTAATGAAAAAAGAAATGGCTTTAGAAGATAATAAAGTATGGCACGTTAAACGTGTAAGACTTGTAAACGGAGAGCCTTTATGTTTTGAAGATGATTACTGTAATTATGATTTAACAGGAGATATTCCTTTAGAAGTATCCAGTACATCTTTATTTAATCATTTTGAAAATGATCTCAATTTACATATTGCTTTTTCCGATCAACAAATTGATGCGGTTTTAGCGGGTGAAGAACTAGGAAAATATTTACAAGTCGATCCAGTGACACCTTTGCTCAGAGTTTTATCGATTACATGCTTACATAATGGTAAATGTATTGAATATGGGTATACTTATTATCGTGTAGACAAGTATACTTTTAACCAAGTTGCATATCGTAGAAAATAAAAGGATGTTGTCAAATCCGTTTGGTTTGTTATAATGAGAATGTTAAAAAGGAGATTTTAGATGAATTATTTATATATTGCATTAATATCAATGGTACCTTTAATTGAACTTAGAGGAGCAATTCCTGTTTCTCAAGGATTAGGATTACCAATTATTCCATCTTATATTGTTTGTATTTTAGCAAATATGGTACCTGTACCTTTTATTTACTTATTTGCTAGAAAGGTTTTAGTATGGGGTTGCGATAAACCAGTTATTGGTAAATTTTTCACTTGGTGTTTAGACAAAGGTGAAAGAGGTGGAAAAAAACTTCAAGAAAAAGTAGGAAGAAGTACTTTTGTTGCTTTATTATTATTTGTAGGAATTCCACTTCCAGGGACAGGTGCATGGACAGGAACACTTGCAGCTAGTATTTTAGATATGGATTTTAAATCAACAACGATTGCTGTTATGCTAGGAGTTTTACTTGCTGGTGTAATTATGATGGTGGTTAGTTTTTTAGGATTTTCATTAATTTAGAAGTGTTTTACGCTTCTTTTTTTGTAAAGGAGGACGGTTATGAATGTAGAAATTATTAACGTTGGAACAGAGTTATTACTTGGAGAAATTGTCAATACAAATGCAACTTATTTACAAAAAATGTGTAAGGAATTAGGTTTTAATGTTTTCTTTCAAACGGTGGTAGGTGATAATCCACAAAGATTTTTAGATTGTTTAAATATTGCTTTTAATAGAGGATGTGATTGTGTTATTACTACAGGTGGGCTAGGACCAACTGAAGATGATCTTACAAAAGAATTATCTGCAAAATATTTAGGATTAGAAATGATTTTTAATGAAGCAGAAGCCAAAAAAGTGAATGATAAATGTTGCTTTGTATCACAACTAGATCAAGTTACGGATAATAACTTTAAACAAGCTTATTTTCCAAAAGATTGTTATGTTTTAGATAATCCTATTGGAACAGCCAATGGTTGTGTGATGTCTAAAGATAAAAAAATGATTGTTAATCTTCCTGGACCACCAAAAGAAATGACATATGTTGTTGATCATCAACTTCAACCTTATTTAGAAAAATATCGTCAAGCTAAAATCTATACGTATGATATTTTAACTCAAGGTGTTGGTGAATCGGCAGCAGCTACTTTGATTGATGATATTGTTCAAAGTCAAAAAGATATTTCTATTGCTTTGTATGCTTCTGAAGAGTATGTAAGAATTCGTTTAGGAGTTAAAGCAAAACATCAAGATGAAGCAGATGTTTTAGTGAAAGAAACAAAAGAATTGATTGAAGAAAGATTAAAGGATTATCTTGTTGAAAATCCTAATTTATTTGAAGAAGTGATGAAAAAGATTAATGGTTTTACGATTTTAAATGAATGTGATTTTTCTTTAAGTGATTATTTTATTAATAATGGAGGACCTGTTTTTATTCATTTAACGTTAAAAGAACATGCTCTTGGAGAAATTGTTCATGTGTTATTAAAATACAAAGAAAAAGAAATATCTTTCGATATTCCTTTACTTGTTAAAGCAAGTCTTTCTTTATCTAAACTTGAATCTAAATTGATTTATCAAATTGATCAATTAATTCGATAAATTTTAAAGTAGCTTGTGATAAGCTTCTTCTTTTAAGATAGCCATAACCGATGCTTCTTGAAGGAAGAGGCTTTTTGAGTTTTAACTCATAAACTTTATTTTTATCTAAAAAATCATGAGAAAACTCTTTGACAACACAAGCATTTCCTAAATTAGCATGGGTAAATTCTAATAAAAGATGATGTGCTCCGAGTTCCATTTCGGGTTTTAATAAAATACCATGTTTCGCAAAATATTTATCAATATAATTTCTAGAATTACTTGATTTTTCTAAAAGAATAAGATTCTTTTTTGAGATTTCTTGATAGGTATACAAATGTTCATCTTTTTTTTTGGAAATAAAGATATCATGTATGGTCAAACATTCTTTTAAAACTAAACTTTCATCATCATAGGGAAGATTGATAAAGGCAAGATCAATCGTTCCATTTTTTAAATGTTCAACTGTTTCAATAGAAGTTCCATTGACAACATTGATTTTGATTGTTGGATAAAGATGATGAAATTGTTTTAATAGGTCAATTAAGTAATTTTCACAAATTGAATCACCAGCACCAATATTTAACTGTCCTGAAAGTAATTCATTATAATGAGAAAGTTCATTTTCAACACTGGTAATTAAAGCAAGGGCTTCAGTAATGTTTTTATGAAGGAGCATACCTTCTTTAGTAAGAGTAACACCTTTGTTTAAACGAATGAAGAGTTGAGTGTTGAGTTCTTTTTCTAAAGCATGAATTGTTTGAGAAACAGCGGATTGGGAAATGAATAAATTTTTGGCTGCTTTTGAAAAAGATAGGGTAGAAGCCGCTTCGTTAAATATCTTATATTGTTCTAGTTTTATCATATTAGTACTCCTTATATCAAATATATTATATATTAATTTTACTTATATTAAAATATAGCATATAATAAAAATGTATGAAAAAGCCAATGATAGAAAGGTGGAAATGAATTATGGCTGGTGTAGTTGTTGTAGGAAGTATGTGGGGAGATGAAGGTAAAGGAAAAGTTACCGATTATCTTGCACAAAAAGCAGATGTTGTATGTCGTTATGCTGGAGGTAACAATGCAGGTCATACCATTGTTTATGGTGGTAAGAAATTTGCTTTGAAATTAATACCATCAGGTATTTTCTCTGGGCATGAAGTAATTATGGGAAATGGGATGGTTGTTAATCCTAAAGCATTTTTAGAAGAAGTGAAATATTTAAATGACGGTGGTATTGATACAAGCAAAATCAGAATTTCTGATCGTTGTCATGTGATTTTACCTTATCATCTTGAAATTGATGAATTACAAGAAAAGAGAAAAGGTGATAAAAGTATTGGAACCACAAAAAGAGGTATTGGACCTGCTTATGTAGATAAATATAGTCGTATTGGTATTCGTATGGGAGAATTCGTTGATGAAGAATTATTCTTAGAAAGATTAAAAGAAACTTTCCCAATGAAAGTTGCAGAATATCCTGAATTAAAAGACATGTTTACTGTAGAAGAAATTTTTGAAGAATACAAAGAATACGCTAAAATTATTAAGCCTTTAGTTTGTGATACAGGAATGTTATTAGATCAATATTTACAAGAAGATAAAAAGGTTTTATTTGAAGGGGCTCAAGGAGCAATGTTAGATATTGATTATGGTACTTATCCATTTGTTACATCATCACATCCAGGAGCTAATGGGGTATCTGAAGGGGCTGGTATTGGACCTTTATATATCAAAGAAGCAATTGGAATTATTAAAGCTTATACAACTCGTGTTGGATCAGGACCATTCCCAACTGAATTAAATGATGCTACAGGTGATTTAATTAGAGAAAGAGGACATGAATATGGTACTGTAACTGAACGTCCAAGAAGAACTGGATGGTTTGATGCTGTAGTTGTTAATCAATCAAGAAGAATGTCTTCTTTAACAGGTATTTCATTAATGTTATTAGATGTTATGAGTGGATTTGATACAATTAAAATCTGTAAAGCTTATAAATTAGATGGTAAAGAAATTTATGGTTTACCTGCAACTGTTAAAGATATTGAAAGATGTGAACCTGTTTATGAAGAATTACCAGGATGGAAAGAAGATATTACACATGTAAAATCTTTTGAAGAATTACCAGTAAATTGTCAAAATTATATTCATAAAATCGAAGAACTTGTTCATTGTCCAGTAAGAATGTTCAGTGTTGGACCAGATAGAGAACAAACAGTTGTTTTAAAAGATATTAAATTTTAATAAAGGAGGTCTTTCATGAAAAGAGAATTAGTCATTGTCATGGATTTCGGTGGGCAATATAATCAATTAGTTGCGCGTCGTGTTCGTGAATGTAATGTTTATTGTGAAATCTATTCTTATAAAACACCTTTAGAAAAAATTAAAGAAATGAATCCTAAAGGAATCATTTTAACAGGTGGACCAAATAGTTGTTATTTAGAAGATTCACCAACTTATTCTAAAGAATTATTTGAATTAGGTATTCCTGTATTAGGTTTATGTTATGGTGCTCAATTAATGCAACATGTTTTAGGTGGAAAAGTTGAAAGAGCAAATGTAAGAGAATATGGTAAATCAATTTTATTAGTTGATCAACCACAATCTAAAATTTTAAAAGATGTTCCTGAAACATCTACAGTTTGGATGTCACATTTTGATTATATTTCAAAAATTGCACCTGGTTTTGAAATTACAACACATACAAAAGATTGTCCAGTAGCATCTTGTGAAAATAAAGAAAAAGATTTATATGCGATTCAATTCCATCCAGAAGTTTTACATAGCGAATATGGTAAAACAATGCTTTCTAACTTTGTTTTAGATGTATGTAACTGTGCTGGTGATTGGCGCATGGATTCTTTCGTTGAAGAACAAATCAAAGCGATCAAAGAAAAAGTTGGTAATGGTAAAGTATTATGTGCTTTATCAGGTGGTGTTGACTCATCTGTTGCAGCCGTTTTACTTTCTAAAGCCATTGGTAATCAATTAACTTGTGTCTTTGTAGATCATGGTTTACTTCGTAAAAACGAAGGGGATGAAGTAGAAGCTGTCTTTGGGCCTGATGGAAATTATGAATTAAATTTCATTAGAGTAAATGCACAAGAAAGATATTATGAAAAGTTAAAAGGTGTGACTGAACCAGAAGCTAAACGTAAAATCATTGGTGAAGAATTTATTCGTGTTTTTGAAGAAGAAGCAAAGAAAATTGGAGCAGTTGATTTCTTAGTACAAGGAACAATTTATCCAGATGTTGTTGAAAGTGGTCTTGGTGGAGAATCTGCCGTTATCAAATCACATCATAATGTTGGTGGATTACCAGATCATGTTGACTTTAAAGAAATCATCGAACCATTACGTGATTTATTCAAAGATGAAGTACGTAAAGTTGGTTTAGAATTAGGAATTCCTGAATACTTAGTATTTAGACAACCATTTCCAGGACCAGGTCTTGGTATTCGTATCATTGGTGAAGTCAATGCTGAAAAAGTAAAAATCGTACAAGATGCAGATGCAATCTATAGAGAAGAAATTGCAAATGCTGGACTTGATCGTTCTATTGGTCAATACTTTGCTGCTCTTACAAATATGCGTTCTGTAGGAGTTATGGGTGATGAAAGAACTTATGATTATGCAATCGCCTTACGTGCGGTTAATACTATCGATTTCATGACAGCAGAAGCTGCAGAAATTCCTTATGAAGTATTAAATAAAGTCATGTCACGTATTATAAACGAAGTTCGTGGGGTAAACAGAGTAATGTATGATATTACAAGTAAGCCACCAGGAACAATTGAGTTTGAATAATTGAAGTGAGATAGTTGGGGTTGTTATTGAAACAATCCCACTATTTTATATTCACTAAAAAGAAAAAATTCTATGAGTATTACAATTACACAAATCGCAAAACTTGCAGGTGTTTCTAGAGGAACCGTTGATCGTGTTATTCATCAACGAGGACGCGTTGCTCCCGAAGTAGAAAAGAGAATACGTGATATTATGGATGAAAATGATTATCATCCAAATATGTTAGGAAGAGCTTTAGCTGTTTCTAAAACACCACTTACAATAGGAATGATTATGATTGAAAAAGGAAATCCATTTTTTCAATTGATTCATTCAGGAATGAAAGAAGCAATCTCTCAATTTAGAGATTATCCAATTTTAGTTTATTTTAGACATATTAATGGTGTAGGCGAAGAAGAATATTTAAATGTACTTGATGAATTAGAAAATAACGTAAATGCTTTAATTATAGCGGGGTTACAAACAAAACGTATTGTAGAAAAAGTAAATCAAATTGCAAAAAAATTTCTGTTATGACTTTAAATATTGATTTAGAAGATTCTTATAGAATAGGTTTTATTGGAATTGATGATTATAAAGCAGGAACTTGTCTTGCAGGACTTGCGCATAATCTGACAAGATCAGGAGAAAATGTGTCGATTCTTTCTGGTTCAAAAACAATTCATTCACAATCACAAAGAATCAATGGATTTCTTGATACAATGAAACAATATCCAGAAATTCTATTAAGTAATGTAATTTATACAGAAGATAAACTTGAAATATCAAATAAACTTTTAAAAGAAATGCTTTCAAAGAAATACTATAAGACAATTGTCATGGTAGATTCATGGCTTGCAAATGCGGGAGAAGTTATAGCACAAACAGGTTATGATGATATCAATATTTTAGGATTTGACTTAATGCCACAAAATAAAGAAGCATTAAAACAGGGGAAAGTTACTTATATCATTGATCAAAGTGCTTATATGCAAAGTTATGAATGTGTACATAAAGTATGCGAACATTTGATTTATGGAACAGAACTTCCAAAAGGAAAAAACTATCTTCCTATTCATATTTATAATAAATATAATCTAGACTGATTCTTTAGGTTTTACAAAAGATGAAATTGGATTTTTATTCTTAAGAATTATTTGGACTTTTGACTTTATTAATTAGTAATTTTATTTTAAAAGATTATAATGAAAAACATCATATTAAGTAAGTAATCTGAAAAAGATTGCTTATTTTTTTAATATCAACAAAAATCTATTTTTTGAACACAGTAGTTGTTTATGAGAAATTTTTTTCAGTTATTAAAAATAATTATAATTACTTTTAGTAATATGTTATTATATTACTATATTGTGAATTTAATCTGTCTGTTATAGAGTATCATGTTATTAATGAAAAAATGCATTTTTTATATAAATCATAAAAAAATTATTTACATTATGCATGGTCTATAAATACAATTATTAAATAACGCAATATTAATGATGAAAAGAATATCATAAAATTCGTGGGGGGGGGGGGGAGAGAATAGATGGTATTATTGGTACAAGAAATGAAAGATTTACAAAGAAAATTCCATTTAAAACTGTTAAGTGAACAAAAAGGATTGGATAATGAAATAAAAGGTATTAAAATCATAGAAGTTGAAAATATGGAAAAGTACATAGAAGGAGGAGAAATACTTCTTACAAGTTTTTTCATATATGAAAGTTGTACAATTTCTCAGTATGAAACACATATACAAAATTTGATAGATAAAGGTGTATCTGGATTTATTATAAAAAATAGTGGAAACATAAAAAATTTTAATATCAAACTAGATATACTTAAAAGATTATGTATTGAAAATGAGGTTGCCCTGTTTGAATTACTTCGACAAAATTATTATTGGGATATTATTAGATATATATTAGATAATGTTTTTGATCAAGAAATGGCATTATTAAAGTATCACAAAGTTACAAATGATAACCTTAAAGAATATATTTTCCACAAGGAGGCAACACCTAAAAATATTATAGAGCTTCTTTATACAATAATTGATAATCCAATTTCAATGTATTATGAAAATTTGAGTTGTCTTGCTACAACATATGAAGAAAAAAGTAGTTTTGATTTATTAGATAACATTAAAGAATATAGTCCAGAGATAAGATTGAGGTATAATTATTTAAAACAAGATGCTGGAAAATATAATCAATATATTATACCTATTACTTTTATAGGAAATATACCTATTAAAATTGTGATTGATGAAAAAAATAGAAAGTTAACAAATTTTGATTTTGTTGCGATTGAAAATGCGATTGATGCATTAAGGTATTCATTCACATTTGACTTTGCAAAAAACGAAATCCATAAAAAGTATCATCGAGATATTTTCTTTAATTTAGTAAATAGTCAGTTAAATTATGATGATACTACTGAAGCAGCCAATATGTTAAATCTTAAAGAGGATGCTTATTATCGAATTGTATCATTTCATTCTATTTCAGAAGATCAAAAGGAAAAGTATTCTTTGGAACAATTAGATGAAGTTGACATTATTGCTAATGAAATATCAATGTTTTATCCTAAAGAGCACATCTATAAAAATGTATCTCAAATTGTTATGTTACAAAAAATGGATTCTGATAAAGAGGATGATGCTAGTATAAGATGTTTAAATGAACTGATAGATATTGTAAAAAAAAGTATCAGCAAAAGAGATCAAAACACAAATTTTAATGTTGGTGTAGGAGAAATCGTTAAAGGATATAGAAATTTAAAAAACTCATATAAACAATCAAGAATAGCAATGAAATTTATGAAAATAGCTAGAAGGATTACTGGAGATATAAATAAATCAATTGTTTATTATTCAAAATTAGGAATATTCCAATCCTTTATTGAATTGGATGACATAAATAAATTAAAAAAATATGTACCATGCACAATTACTAAACTTGATAATTATGATAGAAAACATAATACAGAGTTATTACATACTTTAAATTCATACATAAGAAATAATTTAAGTGTCAAAAAGACATCTCTAGATTTAATGATTCAATATCGATCAGCTTCTTATCGCATTAAAAAGATAAAAGAGATTACAAATATTAATTTTGATGACAACATAGAATTACTTTCATTACGGAATGGATTAATCATTTTTGATATAATACATAACATGTAATAAAAAACAATGGACAAAAATATTGTTCGTTGTTTTTTATTACACTAAATTGACAAAATAGCAGTAAAAGGTTTGCCTATTTAGTGCATTACTTTTTTTTCTTGTATGGACATACAATAATAGTGTCAAAGAAATAAAACCTTACATATCCAAGTTTATTAGAAAGAAAGGTTGCTATGAATGAAACAAAACAAGAAATGAATAAGATTCAAGAAATAAAAAAGGTAAATAAATATTCATTCAAAAAAGATTTAATTTTTTTACTCCTTAAAATTTTATTAATAATTTGTGTAATGTTTTTGATATTTTCATTTGTTTATGGCATTGCTAGAACGAATGATATATCGATGAAACCAGCAATTAAAGATAGTGATTTAGTTTTATACTATCGACTTGATAAAAACTTTGTTTCTGGAGATGTGGTCGTTTTTAAAAAGAATAATCGAATAATGATGTCAAGGGTAGTTGCAGTTGCAGGTGATCAGGTTGATATCACTAAAGATGGTCTGATGATTAATGGAGCTGTTCAAATATCTCAAGATATTTATTCTGATACTACTCAGTTTAAAGATGGAACTGATTTTCCTCTTACAGTAGGACAAGGACAGGTTTTTGTATTAGGTGACAACAGGACTGTTGCTTCGGACAGTCGAATCTATGGGTGCCTTAACATCAATGATATTAAAGGCAAAGCCATAGCGGTTATTAGAACTAGAGGTATATAAATAAAAGTTCTTTAATCATTAATCGAAAAACAGGGAGGACAAAAAAATGAATATCAAACAATCGATTAAGAAAATACTTGCCTGTGCAACGGCAAGTGCAATGACATTATGCTTAACGATGCCAACTGCTTTTGCAGATGATACTACAAATAATGCTAAAGAAGCGTATATCAGTAAAACTTATAATACTGAAGTAGGAAAAGCTGAAACATTTAGTTTTACAGCAACACAAGTAACTGGGGAAGGACTTGTAAGTGATTCACTAAATCCTACAATGCCAAGTATTTCATTTACTGCTGATGAAACTGGAACAAAAACAAAGAGAGATAAAATTACATTTCCTGCTTTTAGTCAAGAAGGTAAATATGAATATACAGTGACTGAATCACAAACTGCTAATCCAGCTGTAACAAATAATGAACATGAAAAAATGATCATGTCACAAGCTGAGTATAAGATGGACGTTTATGTTTCAAATATTAATAATAAATATGAAATTAGAAAAATAATTGTAAACAAAACAAAAGACGATAAGGGTGTTATTGATAATGAAACTGGTAAAGTTGATATAGGTAATAGTGATACAAATGGATTTAGTTTTACTAATACTTATGTTCAAGAAGCAGGTACTGGTACTGATCCTACTAATCCAGGTGAAGACTATGAAAATTATGGTTCTTTAAAAGTAACAAAAACAGTAAATCCTAATGGAGGTACTATTAACACAAGTGCATCATTTAGATTCACCGCAAAATTTGATTTTCCTAAAGGAACTGACGCTAATACTTTAGGTAAAGTCAAAGGTAATGATATTGCAATTGAATTAGAAAATGGAAAATATGGATTTAATTTGAAACATGGTGAAAGCATGACGTTTACTGGATTACCTGTTGGAACTACTATGACAGTATCAGAATCTAATACTCCAAATTACAAAGGAAGTGCCAGCTACGTTATTAATGGTGGTGAGTCCCAAAGTAAAACAGCTTCAAAATATAATGAATCTTTTGAGGTAGAAAATGAAAAATTAGGACAAAAGAAAAATACTGTAGATGTAACAAATACATATAATAATGTACCAACTACAGGTATCATCATGAATACTTTACCATATGTTATGATGATTGCTTTAGGCGGAGTTGCATTATTAGGATATATTTATTTAAAAAATAAAAAATATAGCGATTAAATAAAATGAAGGGATGACAGTTTATTTAACTGCATCCCTCTTTTCAATATATACAATTAGGAAAGGAAGATAAGCAATGGATAAATTAAAAAAAATGATTAAAAATTTTATCCAAATAACTGATCATCTCGTAGATCTTATCGCTTTGATTCTTATTCTTTCAATGATGTCTTTATCTGGGTACATGTTATGGGACTCAAATCAGATATATGAAAAAGCTGATGCAAAAGTTTATGAACCTTACATGCCAACAAGAAATCATAGTAAATCTTTTAAAGAACTACAACAAATTAATAATGATGTCATTGGGTGGCTAAAGGTAAATAATACGCATATTAATTATCCGCTCGTTCAATGTGAAAATGACGATAAATATATGAATACGGATGTAGAAGGCAATTATTCATTAAGTGGATCTATTTTTTTACATGCAGAAAACAATCCGCATTTTACAGATTTCAATAATATTATTTATGGACACCATATGGAAAAACATATGATGTTTGGAGACATTGGAGAATTTACTAATCAAAATTTTTTTAATAAACATCATTACGGAAATCTTTATTATGATGGCATAAATCATGGTATTGAATTTATTGCGATTATGCAATTGGATGCATATAACGAAAGAGCATTTAATGTCTGTATAAGTGAAGAAGCAAAACAGGAATATATCAAATTGATTGATAGTAATTCACTTTATAAAAGAAATGTACAAATAAGTCCAAATGATCATCTTGTTATTTTGACAACTTGTACTTCTGATATGACAAATGGACGAAATGTTTTGGTAGGAAAGATAACAAATAAGACATATCCAGAAAAAATAAAAAAGAACAAAGGAATTGGAATTGATATTTTAAATAATAATACTTATTTAGAATTGATATTAATACTAATTGCTTTGATAATTGCTGTTTTTGTTAAGAAAAGAAAAAATAATGGAAAGGAAGGATAGTATGAAAAAAATAATGTGTTCAACTCATTATAAAAAAGTAATTTTACTATTTTTCGCAATTTTTGGATTTATGATTATGATATTAAATAATCAAAATCCTATATATGCTTTGCAAAATGACCATACTGTTTTAATACCCATAAAACAAGTACTTGATACAAATGACAAAGATAATAGTGTGGAGTTTACATATGTTCTGAAGGCGGAAAAAAGTGGAAGTCCTATGCCAGCAAATAGTGAGGGTAAGGAATATAAATGGATAATGAGAAATGATTCTCATGTTAATTTAACCATAAATGTCAATCAAGAGGGATCATTCAACTATAAAATATATCAAGAAACAAAAGACATAAATAGTTATGTTATTGATCATCATATTTATTCATTATGTATTAAAGCAAATAATGATAACAATGATTTGATTACGATTACAACCGTAACAAATGAAAATGGTGAGAAAGTGGAAAATGTTACTTTTAAAAATCAATTTAAATCATTTGATACAGATACACAAAATAAAGAATTATATATGTTAAAAAATAAAATAAAAACAGGAGATTCTTATTTGACAGGAAGTTATATGTGTATGTTTCTTGTTTCAAGTGTTATTTTGATTCTATTTATAATAAAGTTTTCAAATAAGAAGAAAGGAGATGTTAAATAATGTTGAATAAGATACAACAAAAACATTTAAAAGTGATTTGCATCTTCTTTTTGACTTTTACACTCGTTTTTTCTATGTTTAAAACAGTTTATGCAGATAATGTTGATGTTTTGAATGCTCCAGAGACTGTCAGTGTTCAAACTTTAGAAAATGAACTTAAAACAGCAACAAACGAAACAAATACAGATCGAGTAAAATATGTCGATGTAAAAGGAAATCCTATTGAAAATGCACCGACAACAATTCCATTTGGAACGATTTCCGACCATAAAGATTTAAAAATCACAGGAAAGAATTATGAATTCAAAAGTGCAAAAGTAAATGATAAGGATTGCGTTTACATAGGAAAATATGAAAACACAATTTATTACAGTACAGATGGAAATATTGCTATTAAACTCGAAGATGATCAAAAACTTATCATGACCTATCAGGAATACTATAATATTACAGTTAAAGAAGATATCCCAGAAGGTGGAGTTGCTGGAACGATTACTACAAAAGAAGGAACATTGGATACTTCAAAAACCGTACGTGTAAATGCTGGAGATGATTTGAATATTACGGTTACACCGGCAGTAGTAAATAAAATAAGATATAAAATTTCTTCGGTTGAATCACAAAATAATTCAACAATCAATAGAAGTTCTGGAGATGAATATGGAGCAGCATATACAATTCAATTTCAAAAAGATGATGTAATAACAATTGCTTATAGTAGAGAAGGAGTCTATCGTGTAACGATAAATAAAACAGCAAATGATGGAACAAAATATCTAAATGAAGAACATAGCAAGGATGCACTGAATTTTACTTTTACAGAAAAGGATTTGGATGCTGACGGTGCAATTAGAATACCAGTTATTCATACAAAAAGAGGATATCGTTTAATAAATATGGCGATAAATGGTACAACTTTAGCAGAAACAACAGACAACCATAGAGAAATTCCAACTGAAAAAGGGATTGGTCATGGGATAACAATGGATGCAAATTGTGGTAACACGTCTTATCTTGTAACCGTGGTGATGGAGAATAGTTATACTACGAATTTTGGTGATGAAAAAAATTGTTCTTACGCATACTCTATTAAAGTGAAACCTAGAAGAGGAAGCTGGCAGGATATAAATTTAAATCTGGTTCCGTATGCAATAGGGGAACAAGTATTAACTGCAAAACTATATACAGATGGACATAGAAGTGGTGATGGACTAGATGTGGCAATGTGGAATCCTGACACTAAAAAACTGGATCCGATTCAAGACAGTGACACAGTAAATATGGATTCTGTTGGAAGTGGCGCTGAAACACTTCATAAAAGACAAGTAAGAATTTTTTTCGCGAAAAGTAAAAACGGATATTCATCTCCTATTGGAGCTTATAAGGCATTTGCGAATGAGGGCTCAACAGGTGGAAAAGTAATTGCGGAAACAGGAAAGGTTGCTCAGTTATCAGCTACCACAATGGGGGAAACAGGTACTCTTGAAATTTATGATAAGATATGGCAAGAGGCAAAAAATGCTGCACAGGCTGCAGGATATACGGAATATGTAGCATTTGCAGGAGAAAAGACACTCAATACGGATTGGGAAATGTATGTAGTGAGTTTTACAACGGCTGGAATAGATTATTATGTACATTATAAATCAGGACTGGAAGATGATTTAGATGTTAGTAATATTCCGGATAACCAGGAATTATACCATAAAATACCAATGCATTCCTATGGCAATAATCCGTCAACAGCCAAAGGAGGAAGAAAAATAGGTGTATCCTTTACAGTAGGAGAAGGCAATGAGGAACCGACTTGTAGTGGATATGAGTTTTTAGGATGGAAATTACAGAAAAAAGATGGAACGCTAAGTAATGAAACTTATCAAAATAAAGATGTATTTACGGTTTCGTTGGATAATATTGAATTTGCCGATAATATAAATCTTCCTTTTTGTTCAAGAAATAATGAGAAAGGTTATCAATTCGTTGCACAATGGAAGAAAATAGGAAGCAGGAATGTTATTGTTAATCATTATTTGAAGACACCTGATGGAAATGAAAAACTCAAAAAGACAACAGAGGGGTCAATTACATTTGCTGAAGATAATGAAACAGTAACGGCAATTTCTATTCCTGAAAATGATGGAACTTTTCCGGGCTATGTCTTTGATAAGGATGATACTCGAAATGAATTAGAAAAAGAAGTTACTAATGATGACTCAACTGAAACGATTAAATTGAATCTTTATTATAAGCCTACTACATTGACGA
This sequence comes from Faecalibacillus intestinalis, assembly GCF_003024685.1. GTDB lineage: Bacteria > Bacillota_I > Bacilli_A > Erysipelotrichales > Coprobacillaceae > Faecalibacillus > Faecalibacillus intestinalis. Next base: position 108,811 of record NZ_PYLQ01000003.1, read on the forward strand.
TAAAAAAATCAGTTGAAGGATATATTTTAGATGAAAATAAATCCTACAACTTTATTATAAAAGCTACTCCTCCCTCAAATGATTCAGGAAAAAGCTTAGATTCTGCAGATATTTATATAGGTCAAGATAAAAAAATTACTTTTACAAACAATCAAGCAACATTTGCTTTGAAAAAAGATGAATCAATTAATTTAAACTGTTTACCAATAAAGTGGACTTATACAATTACTGAATCAGATCCTGGCTCTAATTTTAAAGTTTATTATAAGCTTAATGATAGTTCAAAATCCGAAGGAAAAACTGTAGATTGCATTATGGATAATACAGGTAAGATGACGGTTGAGTTTATTAATACTTCAACAATCGCACCACCAGAAACAGGAATTTCATCTAATGAAAAAGAATATTTAGCTATGATGATTGTAGGTTTAGTTTTATGTTTTGTTATGTTGTTCTATTTAAAAAATGTAAAAAGAAAGAAAATGTAATTAAGAAAATAAATTCTTAATTTAAGGTAAAAATTATGCAATTAACAAGTACAACAGATTATGCTATTCGAATTATAAGTTATCTTACTGAAAAAAACGGAAGTGCTTCAGCTAATGAATTATCGGATGAACTTAATATACCAAATAGTTATATTCCAAAAATAATAAAAAATTTAAAAAATAATCATTTGATTAATGCAACAGAAGGCATGAAGGGAGGTTATTCATTAGCAAAATCTTCCGATGAAATCAGTTTATATGATGTCATATCTTCGACAGAGGTGACAATGGCAATAAATAAATGTTTAGAAACCAATGGTGTGTGTTCAAGAAATTGTATTGGTACATGTCGAATAAGAAAAATACTATTTAATTTACAAACATCATTTAATTATAAACTTCAAAGTATAACATTTAGAAATATATTAAATGATGAAAGTAAACAAAATCAGTATCTTTTGTTAAAAATTGATTTAAATACAGAAAAAATAGAAATTATTAATAGAAATAACATCGATTATGATTTTCTTGACGATATTAAAATATATACAGAGTTCGTGACTGAATTTCTTAAGCAATGTGTTTGTAGAGAAGATAAATTTTTAGTTAAAGATTTTTTACTAAAATCAATAAACGATAATTTTGATTATCAAGATATTGATATCAGATTTAAAACAAATAATAATTCATGTATGAATATCAATAAACACATCAACCAAAATATTATGTTTCTTACGTTTAAAATAGCAAATATTTTTACAACAATTGATACTAGAATTAATAGGTCTTCTTCAGAACAAAATGATATGATTGAAAATGAATTTTGGAATATGATTTCATTGTTGGAACTAGTGTTGGCTCATAATAAACTGGAAGAACCTCAAAGTATTCATAATATTTCTTATTTCACTGAACAGATTTATAAAGAGGTGCAATTAAATTATCCCAAATTAAATATATCAGATGAAGAAATAGAAAATGTTTCTAAACTAGCAACTATTCATGATATTGGTAAACTTTTCACACCATATGAAATTCTTAATAAAAAAGGTAAACTAACAAAAGATGAAATGGATATTATAAAAAAGCATCCTTTAAACGGTGCAAACATGGCATTAAAACTTCCTAAATGCGGAAAAGCAAGTAAACTTGTCCAATATGCATATAATATTTGTTTGTATCATCATGAAAGATATGACGGCCAAGGATATCCTAAAGGACTTATTGGTGATGAAATTCCTCTTTGTGCACAAGTAGTTGGACTAGCTGATGCCTATGATGCATTAATCAGTGAACGTCCATATAAAAGAAAAATTAATCATGGTGAGGCTGTGAGAATGATTGTTAATGGTGAGTGTGGAAGTTTTTCACCAAAAGTTATTCTTTCGTTTATTATTGCTTCTATGAATAAAACGTGGATTGAAAAAGTAAGTAAATAATTTAAATATTAAAGAGTAATCTAATTTTGTAAATTATGATTGCTTTTTTTATTACATTGCTTTTTACACATAGTTTACAAAAAATGCATGAATTCTTTTCCTATTCTGTGCATTATAGAAAGATTGTGAATATATTAGAATAATATTCAGAAATAATTATTATTTAAGATAAATTTTGCAATTTTATAAAAAAGTCGATATAAGAGGTAGCGTATAACTAAATCATCAATCACTTTATTGTAGAAAAACGAAGATATCTAAAATTTTAAAAGTTTTCTAGTTTCAGGAAGTAAGGTGATTTGTTTGTTAAACAAAATTAAAAAAATAATTTGTATAGACATAATGGTTTGGGTATGTGTTATCTCTTTGTTTTTACAAACTGTTGTTGTCTATGCGTTAAATTCATCTGATGATTCAATTTCAAAGGAAACTATTGTTGAAAATAACACAAGCTCACAATCAGATGATTCAATAGATATCAGTGATATTTATGAAAATAATGTAATAAAAATTTATAATACAAAACAGCTTCAAGCAATTGGCTCAAATTCAATTGTTACATCTACAGATAATGATGAAAGTAATTACGGTACTGGTCAACAAATTTCAGTAAATGATGAATATATAACATATTCTCTTTCTTCCAAGTATCAACTTATGAAAGATATTTCATTAAATGGAAATGACATATGGACTTTACCAAGCAACTTTACAGGCACATTTAATCATGGAACTGTAGATGAAAATTCAACATTGTATGATTCATCAACAGATACAATCTATATTTATAATGATTATCAATTAAAAATTATTCAATCGGATAATTCTGAAAATGAACCTGTCATGTCTCAAGATATGTTACCAGAGTGTGTTGGGATGGGACAACCTGTTTATTCAGATAATAGTTCTAATTATCTAACTTATAGCAAATCACATAACTATGTGTTATCGAAAAACTTTACAGGTGAGATGCCAGAAACTAAAGCAAATCAAATATCAAATATAAGTACTGAAAATTGTGAAGGACGAGATTTTAATGGTCAAGTTGTTAAAACGATTGGTGACAAAACTTATATTCTTATAGGCAATGAAGAACAGTTACGAAAAATAGGATCTGATGAAACTGTTTATGGTGCAGTTTATCAAGTTTATTTACATGCTGCCAATTGGTATGTAGATGAAGATGAAAATGGTAATCCGATAATGCTATATGGTGGAGATGCTGATTTAAAAAAATCTCAAAATGGTAATGCAAATTTTGAATTTGGAAAAAATAATATACATGATAAGGATAAAAAACAAAGTAAATATAGTTTGTATCCATATGTATGGGGAAGATGTGGAGTCAATCAATCTACTGGTGAAATTGATCCAACATTGGATATAGATAAAGCTACCAATCAAAAATATTCAACAAATGCTAATTACATTATCTTTAGAAATATTGATTTATCTAGTGATAATTGGACACCGTTGATGTTTCAAGGAACAATGATTGGTTCAAAGGGCGATGGTAAATCAACGTTATGGAATAATGATACTAGCGTTATCGATTATAGCAAAGCGACTGATTTAAATATAGGAGAAAAGCCTGTTATTTCTAATGTGAATGTTAGTCAAACATCTGAGTTGGATGTTGGAAAGCAAATGGGAGTTGGTTTCTTTGCTACATTATCAAACGAAGCAAGTAGTAGTGATTTGGGATTAAGTAAAGGAACTGTAACTGTAAAAAATCTTAAATTCAATAATATAACTGTTGATAATGAAACAACAAAAACAAAATTTGATCAAACGTTAATAAATGGATTAATTAGAACTTTAGGATCAACATTAGGAGCACTATTAGATGGATTAACATGGTTACTTACTTTTGGAAGTGTTGATGCTGGATTAACAAAAACACTCAGCAGTATTTTAAATGCTCGTAAGAATGACCCAACAGCTTTAGCTACGGGATGTTTTGCAGGTCGTGTAGTGGGGGATGTAGCAATATCTGACTGTGAACTGGATGATGTGAAAGTAACAAATGTCAATAGTAATACAGGTGGATTTATTGGATATATTTCAGGAAAGACGGAGTATGATGGTTTATCAAAAGGATTAGGTGGAACGGCTACTCTATTGGCAAAAATTTTAAATGTGATTCCTGGTCTTGGCTTAGGTGATTTGATTACTATTCTTTTAGGAAACGCTATTCCAGTAGATAAATTGATTCCTACAAAGTATATCAATGCCTATGTTGAAAATTGTTCAATCAATAATTTAACAGGAAATATAGGAACAAATAATGATAAGATTGAAAATTCTGGTGGATTTATCGGTCAACAAAAAGGAACTGTCGTAAAAGATTGCCAAATTACAAACAGCAACTTCAATGTCAAAGCTAATAATTATAGTGGCGGATTTGTAGGATTAGCTAGAGATGATGTCATAGAAGGTACCTTATCGGGTGCTTTAGATATAGAAACTCAATTGCCTAAAATGAATCCTGAAAATTTGTTTTTAAATTGTTCAGTATCTGCGAGTGATTTGACAATTTCGGGCAATGGATATCAAGGTGGTTTTGCTGGAGCAATGGCCAACACGTCGGCTATAAATTGTAATGTTAATGTTAGTGATAAATTAACGGTATCTTCCGGTGGAGATAATTCTGGTGGCTTTGCTGGAATCGCAACAATTGGATGGGTTGCTGATTTAGGAAAAGGTGATACGAAAGATAACTTATTAGGTGGAGTTGTTGACTTAGTTGTGAAACTTTTAAGCAGTAATCAAAATGCAACATCATCATTACTTTCTCTTGCTGGTGTGAGTCCTTCTCATATATTAGGATGTCAAATAAATGCTCCATGCAGTGTTGAAGGAAAAAATTACACAGGTGGATTGATAGGCAGAGGTGATGGTGTTTATCTTACAAAATCTAATACCGATAATTTAAATAAGGTTTCATATTTTAAAAATAATATCTTTTCAATGGATGGAATCGAAGAAAAAAATATCATTATTAATGGTTTGAAATCCGTGGATGGTGAAAATTGTGTTGGTGGTATTTCTGGCTCAGTGGGAACAGCAAGTGTAGCAGGACTTTTAAATACAACTTTAGGTGTTGCAGAATATTTAGGATTTAATGCTAATTCTATTTCACTTACTGGTTCTACAGAAGGTATAACTATTGGTGGTAAAGGAAAAAGAGTTGGTGGTGCTTTTGGTGAAGCAATCGGTGGTTCTATTAGTTCGGTTACAGTAACAAATTTAAATAATATTTCAGGAGAAAATATTGTAGGTGGATTTATAGGCGTATCTGGTCCAGGTGATCTTGCAGGAACTGATAATGGTTTGACAGTAAATCTTTTAGGATTAAATTATATTTTAAAATTAAGCAATCTTCTTTCTTTGGGACAAGCAGTTGAAGTCAATATAGATTCTTCGTCTGTAAGTGGTATTAATTCTGGATTTACTGTAGAAGCTACGGGATCAAGAGAAGATAATTCAACAACTGATTATGTAGCAGCTGGATTTGTTGCTAAAAGTAATAGTACAAAAATAAATGATGCAAAAGTTAATAATTTGAAAACAGTAACTTCTACAGATGATGGAGGTTACTCTGGCGGATTTATTGGTATTTCAAAAACAGGCGGTTTAGCTGAAGTTGGAGATGAAACGGAAATAAAAAAATTGATTTCGGCTAATGGATTATTAAATGCTGTAGGATATTTAATTCCGTCATATCAACAATGTTATGTAAGTTATGTAGATAATGGTGGTGTACGAGGAGATATTGCAGGAGGATTTGTTGGAGATTTCCAAAGTGGTATTGTAGAAAATGATGAAAATAATGCTTATGCAATACAAAATATTTCATATGTTAAAGGAAAAACTTATGCAGGGGGCTTCGGTGGAAAGGTTTATTCTGGAGCTTTAGCAGATTCAACAAAAGGAATAAGTATTTTAGGCGGTTTAGCAGATTTGAATATTCAAATCTCTGATTTATTGAGTTTAATACAGGTTTATATTCCTATTATTAAAAATGCTGGTGTTCAATCTAATGGATTGGTCGTTAGCTGTGATACATATAAGTCAACGGATTTAAATTCAGGTAGTGCTGGCGGATATATAGGTTATGGTAGTGCTGTAAGAGTTTCTAATAGTAGTGTAACTAAGTTAAAACATACAACAGTAAAAACACCTAATGCAAATATTAATGATACAGACAGTTCTTCTTATTTTGGAGAGTCTTCAAGTTATGCCATTTCAGCACCTAAAAATGCTGGAGGCTATGTAGGAAAATTAGATATAGGTTCTACGGCATCTGTTGGTGGTGGATTGAAGGCATTGGGAACAAATATAAATTTGGCAAATATTTTATCTGCGTTAGATGTAACAGCTTCTAAAATTGAAAATTCAGATGTAACTGGTGCGGTTGGTGGTTTTTCTGTTAAAGCAAATGGTTTGGCTGAAAATAAAACAATTGGTAATGCAGGTGGCTTTGTTGGAACTGATTATGGTTCACAAATTCAAAATAGTAATGTCAATAATTTCTCTTACATCATAGGTCAAGAAACTGCTGGTGGTTATGCAGGAAATATTCAACCAGGAAGTGTTGCAGATGTATTAGGTAAAACGGAAATCTTAAAAGGATTAATTTCAGTAGATAGTTTAACAAGTGTTCTACAATCATTTATTCCTATGATTTATAACTCTCAAACTACTTGTATTCCTTGTGGTGGAGCAGTTCGTGCAGATGCCATAAGCAATGAATCATTAAGAGGATGTGCAGGTGGTTATGTAGGATATAACCTTGGTGGGCGTATTGAAGGTAATTCTACAAGAAAATGGAATGGTGAAATACCTACAGTTCAAAAAGAATGTGCAGTCTATAGATTAAGAGCTGTTTATGGATATGAATATGCTGGAGGATTTAGTGGCAGAACGGATTGTGCCAATACAGTTGATACGGGAAATATCAGTGTTCTTTATGGACTCATTAATTTAGATAATCCATTATCAGCTTTGAGTGCTGTTTATCCAACTGAAACGAATACAGCAACTTATGGACCACTTCGAGGTTTAACAACTGAAGTATGGAATTCTTGGGTAAAAGCAGTAGGAGTAAATGGTGCTTATGGTAAAAAATTCCAAGAACTTGGAGAAGTTGATAATCAAGACGAGTTAGATAAAATTATTGATCAATATGCCTATGGCTATGAAGTAAAAGCTGGAAGAACAAATGCTGGTTCAAACGATTATCAAGGCGGCATTGCTGGTGGTTATGTTGGTCAAATGAATGGAGGAGAAGTAACTTTTGCTAATGCTAGAGATTTAAAAGATGTTACAGCTTTAAAAAGCAGTGGAGGTTTTGCTGGTGAAATGATTTCAGCCGGAGTTGCGAATGTTGGAGATGTAAACTTAGAAAAGAAATTAAATGTGGTAGGCTCACTTCCAATATTGCAAAGTTTCATTCCTGTGGTAAAAACTTCGTCTGTTATAGGTTATCAATCAGGAGCAACAATATCTACTACTGGAACTGATTTTGATAATGATGAAGGAAACAGTGGTGGATTTGTTGGAAAAGTTGTTGGTGGAAAAATAGAAGGAACACAAGATCAATATTGTTTGGCTGATCAATTAAAAGTAATCAACGGTAGTCAAAATGTCGGTGGCTTTGCTGGTAATATTCAACCAGGAAGTGCTGTGACTTTGAATACTTCATCCAATACAGGATTATTATCAAAACTGCTTAAGTATTTATTAGGCAATGCAGGAGATCTTGCCAAAGTATTGAATGCAACTCTTTCAATAGTTGACTATGCTAAGGTGGATGCATGGAATGATTATGGATTAAGTGTTAACGGTTCATATACATTAGAAAACGATGAAACTACAAAGTATGCAAAACAAGTAGGTGGTTTTGTAGGTAATGCGGGAGGAGCAATTTTTGGTGATAAAGATGCAACTTCAGTGAGAGTTGAGGTAAATAATATTAGAAATGTTGTTGGTGGAAGAGATGTTGGTGGGTTCTTTGGATTGGCGGATGTTTCTTCTGTTGCTCAAGTTGGAAATGATGATTCTGATCAAATTCTAAATCTGATTAAATTAGGAAATATTGATGTATTAGATGCCTTTAGAACTTATGTTTATCAAGCAAAAGTAACTGGATCAAATGATAATGGACTTTCAGTATGTGCAAATGATGAAAGTCAGGAAGGAACATTGGACAGTAAAGTACAGACAGGAAATGCAGGTGGATTTGGTGGAAGCTTGCTAGATGGTTCAATAAAAAATTCGAGTGTTACTGGATTAAATAAAGTCAAAGCTAAAAACTATGCCGGTGGTTTTGTTGGTCACATGGGAAAGAGTGGTGTGGTTGATCTAGATGAAGCTGGTGTTGGTACAGGAAAATTATTAAATGCCACAGCTGGTGTCTTAGATATTTTTGGTTCTCATAGTGACAACTGTTCAGTTATTGGTATTCCAGTTGGATTTACTATTTCAAGTGAAAGTGGTAAGGAACCTATTTCTGGTGGTTTTGTTGGTTATGCTGATTTAGGAAGAATGAGCAATTGCAATGTAGAAAACATAAAGAAAGTGGCTAGTGATCAAATAGCAGGAGGCTTTGTTGGTAAAACAAGTTTTGAATATTTAGCTAATATTGACTTAGGTTCTAGCTATTTATTGGATCCGATACTTTCAATCGTCAATAAACTTCTAGATATTCTATATGTGGGAGATTTAGAAAATGTTGGCCTTATAGATATCAATTTAGGTTCACTATTAAAATTACAAGTTTTAGCTAAAGGAAATGCTTTATCAGTTACTTTGTTAGGATTAACTATTTCAGTAGCACTTGATAAAGATAGAGGAGATGGAACAAGTGACCTGGCAAAAATAACAATTGGTGATTCTTATATAGAAATCCCATGTTCAAATATTGATGGAAATCATATTGCTGACAGTGAGAAAGAAAATATTAAAGTAGGACTTATCAAATCAAACAGAACAAAAGTAGATGGATGCTCGATAACAGGTATTCATGATGGATATGATGTTTTTGGTGGAAAAGCAAATGATTCACATGATGGAAGTGAAGAAAATGGTCAAGCAGGTGGATTTATTGGTTATAACAATGAAGGATTGATTGAAAACAATGAAATGTATTTAGCTGATACGATTAGAGGAACAAGTAATCAAATAGGACCTTTTTCTGGAACAACGTCTTTAAATTCTAGTTATGACTTTAATACAAAGAAGAATATTGAAGGTAAAGATAATACGTACAGGATTTATAGAACAAGGAGTGATTCCTTGATTGATATTATAAAAAATTCATCTTTGTATAGTAAAAAGGATTCAGATTTTGATAATTGGAATGTCTTCAAAATAAGCCATTATGATAAGGTACAAAAATATGATGACTTAAAAGATGCCAAATTAGCAAATGAAACAGAAAGTGAAACCGTTGATTTAAATGCCTATGTCTCTCCAGCAAAAGCTGTATTGATGGATGATACAGAAGTATCTGATAACGAAGAAGGTACGACACCTGTCCCTTCAGATACACAAGATCCTTGCAATGAAAAAGTAAACATTACTATCAATAAGCTATGGAAAGATTTAAGTGATAAACAAAAAGAACGTCCAGATACGATTACAGTGACGTTAACAAGAACATATATGAAAGGAAGTGATGAAATATCAGAGAAAGTAGGGGATTATACTTTATCAACTAATGATGTAACTGATTCTAAAAACACTTGGCAAACAATTATTAAAGGATTAGATGCCTATACAACATTAGATGATGGAAGTAAAGCTTATTATACTTATTCAGTTACAGAGTCCGAAGTAGAAAATTATATAACGTCTATTGAAGAATCTGATGATGGATATACGTTTACGATAACAAATAAAGATATGCCTCTTTTACCAAACTTAGGTGGAAAAGGAACAATGTTATTTGTTTTAGTAGGTATAGTAGGTGTATTAGCAGTTTTGTTATCGTACAAAAAAAGTAAAAAAGCGAATAATATTAAAGAATAGAGGAATATGAAAATGAAAAACAAATTAAAAAAAGTAATAGCATATGTACTTTCGTTCATGATGTTATTTACTATGTCAGCAATGAATATCAGTTCAGTATCTGCAGCAAGTACAGGCAGTATAACTGTTCATACTGGTAAACATGATGTAAATGGTGTTAATTTCAATGCTTACAGATTAATGGATGCAACTGTATCAGGAAATAAAGTAAGTTATTCAATTAGTTCTAATTTTACAGGATTTTTCACAGAAGAATTACTTAATGGGACAACTGGTGATGATATAGATATCAAAGCTTATAATTATATTAAAGCGAATGTTTCTACAACAAACTTTCAAAATAAGTTAAAAACATATATTGCAACAAATCAAATAAGTGCTGATGGTGCAGCAACAGGAACAACAGATACAAAAGAATATACAATTGCTGGATTGGCATATGGTTATTATGCAGTTATTCCTTCTGGTGAAGGATATACTCCTTCTTTTACAACAGTAAAATCAAGTAATGCAGTTGATGTTTATTTAAAAGGTAAAACACCTGATCCAGAAAAAACAATCAATAATAAAAAATATGATTCTGCACAAGTTGGCGATACTGTAGATTTCAAGGTTGAATCAATGGTTCCAAACATGACAGGATATAATCAATATTATTATATTTTTAAAGATACTATGACTGAAGGTCTAACAGTATCAAAAGACACATTAAATTTAGTAGTTAAAATTGGTGGTACTGTAGTAGACACTAGTGAATATACTTTAACAGTTGATAAAACAAATAGAATATTTACAGTTGAATTCAAAAATTTCTATACTAATCATGCTAAAGACGCAAATGAATCATTAACATTTACATATTCAGCAGTTGTTAATGAAAAAGCAATCAATGATACAAATACATCTACCAACAAAGCAGAAGTTAGTTATGGTAATGACCCAGATCATTTAACAACAGGAGCCCCAAGTGAAGTTAAAGTGTTAACTCATACATTAAAAATCAATAAAGTTGATGAACAAAATAAACCATTATCTGGCGCTGAATTTGCTTTATATAGAAATAATGTTGATAGTGGTAAATTAAAATTTGTTGATGAAGGAAATGGAACTTATAGAATTGCTACAATAGATGATGAAACTACTACTGATACATTAGTTTCTCCTGAAGAAGGAGTTATTACTGTAAAAGGATTATCAGAAGGAGATTACGTTATTGAAGAAACAAAAGCACCTGATGGTTATGCAAAATTAAAAAATACAATTAATAAAACAATTAGTGTAGATGGAAATGCTCCACAAACAGTAAATGTTGAAGAAAAAGTTACAAATAAAACAGAATCATGGTTACCAGAAACTGGTGGTATGGGTACAGTTATCTTTACAGTAGTAGGGGTTGTTGGTGTGTTAGCTATTCTTTCAACTTACTTTAAAAAAGGTAAAAAAAGAGAAGAAGCTTAATTGAAATATTAATTAAGATCTCTCATAGATATTAAATGTATGAAAGATATATTAAACAAAATTAAATTATTTGATGTTATTAGAGCTGTTTTATTAGTTTTTTTCCTAGGAATATTGCTTTATCCAACAGTAAGTGATTACCTGGGAAGAATTCACAGCTCACAAGCAGTTTCTTCTTATAATAATGAAGTAAAAGGAATAGATGAAGCTACAAAAAAACAAATGTTGGAAGAAGCACAGGAATATAATCAGTCATTGGTCAATACCACGAAATTATATGATCCATTTTCTACAACAGGTAAACCGAGTAAAGAGTATATGAATCTGCTCAATGTTTCTAAAGATGGCATGATGGCATATCTTCAAATACCTAAGATATCTTCAAATACCTAAGATAGATGTGAAATTGCCTATATATCATTCAACAAATAATGGTGTTTTACAAAAAGGTGTGGGGCATATGGAAGGTTCTTCTTTGCCTATAGGTGGAACTAGTACTCATGCAGTTTTATCTGGACATAGAGGATTGCCAAATTCAAAGCTGTTTACAGATCTTGATAAAATAAAGGTAGGAGATATTTTCTATATTTCTGTTCTAGGTGATACGTTAGCTTATGAAGTAGATCAAATTAAAACAGTATTGCCTTCTCAAACGGATGATATAGAAATTGTAGATGGAGAAGATTATGTTACGCTTGTTACATGCACACCTTATTCCGTTAATACTCATAGATTGCTTGTAAGAGGAAAAAGAACGGATTACAAAGAAGCAATAAAGAAAACACCGAATAAGGTCAATAATGGTATACAAATTCCTTATGAGGTAAAATTAGCATTTTTAAGTTTTATTATTATAGGAATTATTATATTTATTTGGAGGAGGCGATAACATGATAAATGCAAAAAGAATATTTATTATTGTATTTACATGCTTATTGTCTCTTTCAATTAATAATGTTTATGCTCAAAATCATGGTTCTTTAACGATTCACTGTCATTATTTAGATGTACACAACCATATTTTTAATATTAGTCAAGATCATATTGCGTTGATAAAAATAGCTGATTATGATGGTAATGACTATCAAGTTTTAGATAAATACTCTAAACTTGTTACAATTAAAAAAGATATGTCAGCTTCTGAACAAAATGGAGTTACTACTAAATTGATGGATTATATTAAAAAAAATAATATTGATTATGATGAAGAATTAATAACCAATCAAAGAGGAGAAGCTACTTTTAGAGATTTAGACTATGGAATATATATAATCTATGAACATAATGAAAGTGAATTTGCATATAAGATGGAACCTTTTATTATTTCAATCCCACTTCTTGAAAAAGAAGATGACGGATCATATGAAAAGGATTATGATGTAGATGTTGAACCGAAGTATTCAAGAATGAGACCTGGAATTGATGAAGAACCAGATGATAAAATTCCTAGTAATGATGAGAATTTTAAGAAAGAAAAAAATTTCAGTCAAACATCTAATTACAAGGATAATCAAAAATTAAAAACAGGAGATTATTATAATCCTGAATATTGGTTATTACTTATGATTATGTCTATTATAATATTTATAATGTTTAATAGGGAAAATATTAAACATTAAAATTTTTAATATTATGTAGAGGAAAAGTAAGCGCCAAATAAAATAGTGTATTTAAAGAAGTCGATTGAATTGATATAATAATCAATTTAGTCGGCTTTTATTTCAAATTCTTCTTTTATTTCTTCACTCCATGGTAAGAACCAATCCAATTTCTTTGGATCTTCAACCAGATCTTGTTGAGGTAAATAATCCAGAATGAATTCAATATAATCATATGGATTAAGTTTATTGGATTTAGCTGTTTCAATCAAGCTGAAGACTGCAGCACTTGCTTCAGCTCCTTTAGTAGAAGTTGAAAACAGCCAGTCCGAAAGGAGCTACTGCTAGTGCTATTGTGTATACAATGGTTGAGATGGCAAAAGCGAATGATCTGAATATCTATAAATATCTGACATATCTCTTATCACAACGGCCAAACGATAAAATGTCAGATGAACAGCTGGAACAACTTGCTCCATGGAGCGAGACTGCAAAAGTGAACTGTCAAAACTAAAATAAAGTAAAACGCTTGCATCTATCATTTTGGTGCAAGCGTAATTCATGAGTAACGTAGCAATATTTTGCACTTACAACATTTGGGTTCCGCTCCGTTGTCACCCCTTATTCGGGGATGTAAATCAGAGAAAAGGCGGGAAAAGAAACAATCTCTCCCAAATCTGCAAACATAAATTAGCTGAAACAGTATTCAATTCTATTAGCTACAGCTAATGGTCAAACAGCAATGTCTGTTTGGAACTTTACTATTTATAAAAGTTCCAGGCAGGCATTTTTTAGTATCCTGAATCCTGGAGGAAAGGAGTCAAGATGACTGAACCAAACAGACAATCAGGAGAAAACGAAGAAAGAATCATAGAAATTGAGATTGAGCGTCTTCGGCCGTTCAAAGAGCTCCCCCCGTTTCAGATAAAAGATGATAAGGAAATGTTTCTTCTGCAGGAAAGCATTGAGAAGTATGGTATTTTAAATTCGCTGATTGTCAGACCGGTACTGGATGGATACTATGAGATCATATCCGGCCACAGAAGAAAATGTGCTGCGGAGAAACTGGGATACCGAAAAGTACCGGTGATTATCCGGGTATTAAGTGAAGATGATTCCATTTTAAGCATGCGTTATGTCTGGCTGCTAAGCGAGGGGTAGACGTAAGAATTATCACACCTGGTATCCCTGATAAAAAATTCATTTATAATATAACTCGTTCTTTTTATCATGGATTAGTTAAACATGGTGTTCGTGTTTATGAGTGGACTCCTGGTTTCGGTCATGCGAAAATGAGTGTGACAGACCAATATCAAATCGGATGAAGTGCATATTTGCGACTGGGACAATTATTTATGAGATTATTTGCTGGATTGCTATATCTAACAATCTGTTGTACAAAGAAGATTTTGCATGGATGAAAAAACAAACCTTGTTGAGGTTAAATTGAGATTGACTTTGTATTGTATAAGTATGAAATAAAAAGGAATCAGGTAATGTACAATGAAAAAGCATAAAATATGTAAAAACCTTCTTGTTATACTGGCAATTTTTTTATGTGTGGCTTTTTATGAATTGCTCGGAATCTGCGTTGCATATAAAAAGCAGCCGGAAGTGTCCAATACAACCAAAAAAGAAACAAAAAATGGGTCATGGAACGAATGCAGTGAAAATACAGAACGGGCAGTAATCATAGAAAAGAATCCAGAAGCGCTTTTACAAAGAGTGCGTTTGATCAAGAATGCAAAAAAGGAAATTATTCTTTCTACTTTTGCATTTCAATCCGATGAAAGTGGAAAATTGATTTTAGGAGCACTACATGATGCGGCAGACAGAGGTGTACATATTCGTCTGTTAGTAGATGGAATGGAGAGCTGGATTGATATGGAAGGAAATCCGTATTTCTATGGATTATCTTCCCATGAGAATGTTGAAATTAAACTGTATAATAAGGCCAATCCGTTGAAATCGTGGAAAATGATGGGTAGAATGCATGATAAATATTTGATTGCAGATGGAAAGAGATATATTCTTGGGGGAAGAAATACATACAATTATTTCTTGGGTGATTTTCCGGGACATAAGAACTATGACAGAGACGTGTTAGTGGTTTGCGATGAACCTGAGAAAGAAAATTCAGTTAACCAGTTGTCAGAGCATTTTGAAATCATATGGAATCAGGAAGACAGTGGTTATTTTCATAACAATAAAAAACTGGCAAATAGAAAATCTGTAAAGAACGCAGTTTTAGAGCTGCAGAACAGCTATCAGAAATATTTTGAAGAGAATAAGGAAAGAATCTGCGAGACCGATTATACGGACGAAACTTTTGAGACAGAAAAGATTACATTAGTGTCAAATCCTATTCACACAGGTTCCAAAGAACCAGTAGTGTGGTATCAGTTAGGAGAATTGATGAAAAATGCACAAAATCGTGTGAAGATCCACACGCCATATATTATCTGTAATGATATGATGTATAATACATGGGAGGAGATTGCAGAGAACGTTTCAGATTTTTCTATCATGACAAATTCAGTTGCGAATAATGGGAATCCATTTGGGTCTGCCGATTATGCGAAAAACAAAAATAGAATCTTAAGTACAGGAATTAATATCTGAGAATATGAAGGCGGTTATTCATACCACGGAAAAAGTATTCTGATTGACGATGATCTGTCTGTAATCGGTTCCCTTAATATGGACATGAGAAGTGCATATCTGGATACGGAACTGATGCTTGTAATACGCAGTAAAGATATTAATAAACAGTTGGAAGAGGGCATGATGGAATATGAAAAAGTATCCCGCCAGATATTAGAAGGCGGAACTTATAATGATCCATATCATGTAGAGCCGATCGAATTAACAAAGAAACGTCAGAGAAAAATATTTTTGGTACAGCATCTGCTTGGATGGGCAAGGTGTCTGTTTTAATAAGGAGGAAGGAAAACGTGTTTCAAATATTGATTGTAGAAGATGATAAAGAATTAAGCCAGCTATTCCAAAAAGTGCTTGAGAAGAATGGATATCAAGTCAAAAGTGCATCGGATGGAGTACAGGCATTAGAAGTATTGGATAAGGAATATATTGATCTGATCATTTCTGATATTATGATGCCGGTTATGGATGGCTATGAACTGGTGTCAGAACTTCGTTCAGCAGGATATCAGATACCAGTGCTTATGATCACTGCGAAAGGTTCCTTTGATGATATGCGTCAGGGATTTTTTTCGGGAAGTGATGATTATATGGTAAAACCGGTAAATGTGAATGAAATGGTTTTAAGAGTCGGAGCACTGCTTCGCCGTGCACAGATATTGAGTGAACACAAAATTGTGATCGGTTCAACAGAGTTTGATTATGATGCAATGACGGTTACAACTGATAAGGAAAGTCTTGTTTTACCTAAAAAACAATTCCTGCTTTTATATAAGCTTGCAGCTTCGCCAGGCAGAACATTTACAAAACAACAGTTGATGGATGAAGTATGGGGATACGAGACGGAGGCAGACCCACATACAATAGAGGTACATATAGGAAGACTCAGAGAGCGTTTTAAAGATAACCCGGATTTTGAAATCGTAACAATGCGTGGAATTGGATACAAGGTGGTGAAAAAATAATGGAACAAAAGAAAAAAAAAGGATTGCGGATCCGATCCTGTCTGACTGGTGCAATCTGGCTGGCACTTGTATTTTCAACAGTCATATCTGCTTTATTATTTGTTTTTTTGAATCATTTTTTTAATCTGCCGGGCAGCATACCTGTGCTTGGCTGGCTTTTGATTTTCAATACATTGATTGCAGGGCTGATCACTTCCTTTATCAATGCAAAGTTACTGGAACCAATTGCCAGACTTAGTAAAGCAGTGAAGGAAGTTTCTCAGGGAGATTTTGAACAGCATTTGGAAACGAACAGCCGTATAGCAGAAGTTGGAGAATCTTATCAAAGTTTTAACGTTATGACAAAAGAACTTCGTGCAACAGAGGTGCTGCAGATGGATTTTGTATCTAATGTTTCTCATGAGTTTAAGACCCCGATTAATGCCATTGAAGGATATACAATGCTGCTTCAGGGAGAAGAACTGTCTCCGGATCAAGAGGAATATGTAGAAAAAATCTTATTTAACACCCAAAGACTTTCCGGATTGGTTGGTAATATTTTGCTGTTATCCAAGTTAGAGAATCAGAATATACCAATGAAAAAAACAGAATATCGTCTGGATGAACAGATCCGTCAGGCATTTCTTTCATTGGAAACAAAATGGACAGAAAAAGAAATTGGTTTTCAGGTAGAATTGGAGGAAGTTAAATATACTGGGAATGAAGGACTTTTTATGCATATCTGGATAAATCTTTTGGATAATGCGATTAAGTTCAGCCCTTCAAAGGGGACAATTACGATGTTTCTGAAACAAGAACAGGATTTTGTTAAGTTCATTCTGGAAGATGAAGGACCAGGAATAGAGGATGATGTAAAATCCAGAATATTTGACAAGTTCTATCAGGTAGATGGATCTCATAAAGCAGAAGGAAATGGCCTAGGTCTTGCACTTGTAAAACGGATTGTAGATAGTGCCGGAGGAACAATCAAAGCAGAAAACCGTGAATATGGTGGATGCAGATTTGTTATAGAGCTGCCAAAGCAGAAAGATGAGATTATATAGTTTTAAGATAAATTAGAAGATGGGAGATTTATATGACATTTTATCAGGAGTTGCAGTTAAATCAGGCGGGTTCTAAAAACCTGTTGAAAAAGAGTGAAACACTAAAAGAAAAATTATATCATATGTGGGTATATCTGGTGAAGATAGCTGTTACAATGGCATTTTGTTTTTTCTTTGTTAGTATTTTCAGCATCCTATTTGGAAATGAGAACAGCATTGTAGGTGTAGTAGTCTTATTATATCTCATGGTGTTTAGAAATGCGGATCTGGGGATCCACACCGGACAATCTACGATGCTTTTGGCTTTGTTCTTTGTAATTATGACTGTATGTCCGCATTTAGCAAATCAGTTTTCACCGGTATTGGGAATGCTGTTAAATATTGCGGCACTGGCTGTGTTGATTCTGTTCGGATGCCATAATCCATTCATGTTTAATCAATCTACATTGGTTCTTGGGTATCTGCTGCTATATGGTTATGATGTTACGGGAAAAAGCTATCAGATGCGATTAACCGGAATGGCTTTAGGTGCAGCACTTACCTGCTTTGTATTTTATCGAAATCATAAAAACAGAACTTATAAAAGAAATCTGAAAGATCTGATACAAGAATTTGATATCACTTCTTCCAGAACAAAATGGCAGATATGTCAGATTTTATGCGTACCGATTGTCCTTTGCATTGCAGAACTTTGTAATATGCCACGTGCAATGTGGGCTGGTATTGCGGCCATGTCCGTAATTTTGCCGTTTATGGAAGATATGCACTACAGAGTCCGTAAAAGGATTGTCGGAAATATTTCAGGTGTTATATGTTTTACAGTATTATATTTTCTGCTTCCTTCGTCAATCTATGCATATATAGGAATCCTTGGCGGAATTGGTGTAGGACTTTCTGCAAAATATGGCTGGCAGGCAGTATTTAACACATTTGGTGCTTTGGCCATTGCTACAGAGAGTTATGGACTACAAGGAGCGGTTAGTCTTAGAGTGATTCAAAATGTTTTTGGTGTTGTGTTTGCTTTAGCATTTTGTGTTATATTTTATTGGTTTATGTCTAAAAAAAGGAAAGTGAGGTGACCGTACATGCAGAGTGAAGTGAATCAGGAAGAAAATTTGAATAGAATTATTACGGTTCCTAATCTTCTTTCTTTTTTTCGGCTTTGTCTGATTCCGGTAATTATATGGAGTTATTGTGTAAAGAAAAATCCTCTGTTAGCTGGTGAAATCTTATTGCTGTCTGGTCTTACGGATCTTGCTGATGGATATATCGCAAGAAGATTCCATAGGATTAGTAATTTAGGAAAAATACTTGATCCGGTGGCTGATAAGCTGACACAGGCAGCGATGTTAATCTGTCTGTTTACTCGTTTTCCGCATGTGCTTCTTTTAATCGTAATAATGGCAGGTAAGGAGCTGTATATGGTAGTCAGTGGATGTCTTGTGATACGAAAGACAGGAAAAGTACATGGTGCAGACTGGCATGGAAAGATAGTAACCTTTTTATTATATGGAACTGCAGCGGTGCATATTATATGGTTCCACATTACACCGATGGTATCAGATCTGTTGATTGGTTTGTGCGCTATAATGATGGTCATATCGGTCGCTCTGTATATTATCCAGAATACCAGGACTCTTAAGGGAGAGACTGTATAAGCAATTTTATATTGCAATGACTAGAAAAATATTTAGGAGAAGATAGATATAAACAGTAAGTCAAACACACAAACTATGGAGTATTTAGTCGGTTTAATAAAATTTTAGATAGAAAATAAATCATTATAAAAAGATCCTGTTCATACTATGATATATAGAATAGGATCTTCATTTACTTTATTTCGCCAGGAAATTGCTCTGAATCTCCATCGGCATATGATAAGCCTGGCCTCGTTTTGTCAGGCTGTATAATTTAAAGCTCATTAGTTCCGGAGTCGCATTCAATGAACTGCAGAGTCCGAAATAATCCAGGTCCTCGTTCTGAACCATATCTTCGATTTCCTCATCTTCAATCAGCAGATCGGCAGCAAACAGATTGGCCTGGTATTCTGTATTATCCGTCATATTGTAGAGTGTATCATCTTGCATCGGAGCCATTTTCAGCTGGGAACGATGCAGGATGATGCGCCCTAATTCATGGGCGGCAACGATCATCTTCTCTTCTTCTGAAGGGAAACTGCTGATCATGACATAGACCGTCTTACAGCTCATAAAACAGTATCCTTTCAGTGTCTTATCTGTAAGACGTAATCCTATAAAATGTCTGTGATTTAGTTCTTTATCTTTGTTTTCTGTTCTCATATTCCTCCTTTCGCTGTGACTATTCCTCCCACCGGGAGTCCACGTATTTTAGTATCGGCTGTCCCTTCCGATATTAGAAATAGTGCTGTGAACACCTTTAGGTGGAACCAACAGACAAGTGAAACGTCTGTTATGAAGAGAGTATGGGGAGATCCCCATCAAGATAAAACCCATAGGTTGACGGGAGGCTAAATGGCAATACCGTTAAACATGGGTGGATCTTGCTCTGTATGTGTACCCCTCTATATAACGAAACGCTCAGAGGCTGTTTTACAGTGGGGGAAAAGAAAAAATATCAAAAAAATGATGATTAATGGTGAGCTTGTGATAGAATAGAAAAAAGAGAAAAGCATAAAGGATGTAGTTGTGGAGAATTTTTGTTATGATTAGAAAGTTGCCGAACGGAGATATCGATAGAGTCGCTGACATATGGTTAAAGACAAATCTGAAAGCACATTATTTTATTTCCAATCAATACTGGAAAAGTAATTATGAATTAGTGAAAGAAATGATGTTACAATCCGAAGTCTATGTGTTTGAAGTGGATAAAATGATACAAGGAGTTGTAGGACTAAATGATGAATATATCGAAGGTATTTTTATCTCTGATGAAATGCAGTCATGTGGCATAGGGAAGCTTTTATTGGATTATATTAAGGATAAAAAAGAAAGATTACAATTAAATGTATACCAGAAGAATGCCAGAGCAATTTCTTTTTACCAAAGAGAAGGGTTCATTATTGAAGGTGAAGGTTTGGATGAAGCCACTGGTGAAAAAGAATACACCATGCTATGGAAACAAAATAGAAATCGGAATTTTTATAAAGAGCTGATCCAAAAAGCAGGCGCTGAAACGGAACTTGTCTATATGAAAGCCAGTAAGGAGCTTTTGAAAAAAAGACTATATAAAAGAAATCAGGTCTTAAATGCCAATTCGCCGTTTGTGATAACAGATGAAATATTGGAACATCATTATCACGCATTTCAGGAGCCATGGGGCGAAGGAGAAAAAGTAATTTTGCAGAAAGGGGATATTATGCAGTATTCAAAGGAAGAAAGTAAAGCAATCTGGAATCAAAACGCTGAATTTTGGGATTGTGCAATGGGGGATGAATCAAATGATTTTCACAGAGAAGTTGTCCGCCCCAAAGTAACAGAGCTTCTAAATCCTGATTCAACAGACTATATTTTAGATATTGCCTGTGGAAATGGAAATTATTCTGCATATCTTGCAGAAAAAGCTGTCTCTGTTTTGGCTTTTGATTATAGTGAGAAAATGGTGGAACTGGCAAAAAAGCGCCAAAAACGGTATGCTGATCACATTGAGTTTTGTGTAGCAGACGCCACGAATGAAACAAGTCTGATGGCATTAAAAAGAAATAAGCCGTTTACAAAAGCAGTCTCCAATATGGCGATCATGGATATTACCAATATTAAGCCGCTTTTTACCTCTGTTTATAAATTGCTTGAGGATAACGGAGTATTTGTATTTGCGACACAGCACCCCTGTTTTGTAACGCTTACAGAAAAATATATGACGCCGCACAGCTATTACGATATTGCGATTGAAGGACAGCCGCAAAAACAATGTTATTATCATCGTTCTTTACAGGATATTTTTAATCTGTGTTTTGATACCGGATTTGTCATAGACGGATTTTACGAAGAATGCTATTTTAATAAAGAAATCCCGGATATTATCATTGTCAGAGCCATAAAAATTGAGAGGTAGATAGTAGATTTGCCATTTCCTGTAATTGTAAAAAGCTTAAAACTATGTAGGTATCTATTTTGATTATAAGACAAGAAAGACCAGAAGATTATGATACGGTATATCATGTTGTAAAAGAAGCATTTGAAAATGCTGAATATACAGATGGAAATGAACAGAACTTAGTTGCTGCGTTAAGAAAAAGCAAATCGTTTATTCCGGAACTTTCTCTTGTTGCTGTCGAGGGCGAAAAAATTGTAGGACATATTCTTTTTACAAAAGCAGTTGTTCAAGGGGTTGAGGTTCTTGCGCTTGCCCCTCTTTCTGTATTACCCGATTATCAGAACAGGGGAATCGGATTATCTTTGATGAAAGAAGGACACAGTATAGCACATAAATTGGGATATGAATATTCAGTTGTTTTGGGACATTCCAAATACTATCCAAAGGCAGGATATATTCCGGCAAGTGTGTGTGGAATAAAAGCGCCATTTGAAGTTGACGATGAAAGTTTTATGGCACTTAATCTTAACGGAAGTCAAAACAAATTAAATGGAGTTATTGAGTACGACAAGGCTTTTGGGATATGATGTAAAAAATTAGAAGTTGGGAAGGTAAAACATAGATCCTGTTTTTACTGCCTATGGAACACAAGACTGGCATTATAACGAAAAAGGAGAAATACTGCATTTTCCGGTGGATAATTATTATTATGAGGGCAAACGGACAGCTGTGTTTTTGGAAGAAAAGGTTACAAAATATCATAGAACACTGACCACATATCTAAATACACTGCTTTCAAATGGTTTTATAATAAATCATATTGTGGAGCCACAGCCGCCGGAATACATGATGGATATTCCGGGGATGCAGGATGAAATGCGCCGTCCCATGATGCTGATTGTATCGGCGAACAAAAAAGTGGATAGATAGAACTAAAACACCTATAAGGTATAAATGGAGGTAATTTATGTTTAAAGAAAAAATTATTATAGAGATGAAAGAAGTATTCAAAGAAATTCCTTTTGGCATAGAGCATACTCTCAAAGTTTTGAAAAATGCAGAAGATATAATGAAAGGAGAAAATATCGGAGAGGAAGAAAAAGAATTCATCAGTATTATTGCTATACTACATGATATTGGTGCGGTTGAAGCACAAAAAAAATACGGTTCTATTGATGGTGTCTATCAAGAAAAGGAAGGACCAGAAGTAGCGAAAGAAATATTAAAAAAGGTAGGCTATAACAAAAATATTGATAGAATATGCTTTATAATAGGCAACCATCATACTCCATCTAAAATTGATGGACTTGATTTTCAAATACAATGGGAAGCTGATTTGCTTGAAAATTTAACGGTTATGGATAAAGAAAAAGAACAGGAAAAGATAAAAAAGTGTATAGATGAAAACTTTAAAACAAACACAGGAAAAAGGATAGCTTATAATCGCTTTATTTTAGATTAGTAGTAGATTATTACAGTTATGTATTTTATATCGCAAAGAAAAAATAGTAGTTAAGTTTAACCCTAGGGTTAAATGATGAATATGTTGAGGGCATTTTTGTTTCTGGTGAAATGCAATCGCAGGGTCTAGGTAAAATTCTGCTGAATTATGCAAAGGATAAAAGGAATAAGTTGTACTTGAACGTATACCAAAAGAACGCACGTGCAATATCTTTTTATAAGAGAGAAGAATTTGAGATTCAGCATAGTGGCTTAGATGAGGCTACCGGAGAAAAAGATTATGTAATGACATGGCAACACAAATAGAAATTCCAGTTTTTGAAACTGAGGAATTTGAATTTGGAGGATTGAATTATGTGGAATGAATTAGGCATAAGCGGAGGAACCGCAATTGTTATTTTGATAGCACTATATTTTGTCATTAAGTGGGCTGTGAAGAATGGTGTGAAAGAAGCATATAAGGATATTACCGGAAAGAAACCTGTTGAAGATGAAAAAAATGAAAAAGAGCTAGAAGGACTGGTAAATGATTCACAAGACGCAAAAATTTAATATGAAATCTGAACGTAGAGCGTATAGAGAAATCTGTTACTTGTTTAACAGCTTCTTGTTCTTTTAAAGATAATGGTTGAAAATCTTTCATAAAACTTAAGTTATCTTTCATTTGATTCATATCACTCATTCCCGATAAAACCATCATCATACCATCAAATCCAACCGCAAAGCGTAAAGCATAACTTGCATAAGACATTGTTCCTCATTTATCATAAACAACTTTTTCTTCTTTTGGAAGATTTACAAGGTTACCACCTTTAACAGGTTCCATTACAATAACAGGTTTATTGTGTTTACGACATACTTCATAACATGCCTTTCTTTGGATGGCAGGATCTTCATAATCAACATAATTAAATTGAATTTGAACTACTTCAATATCAGGATTTTCAGTTAGAATCATGTCTAAAACATCAGCGTTATCATGAAAGGAAATTTCAAAGTGTTTAATTTTTCCTTCTTCTTTTAATTTACTTGCTTCATCATAAGCGTGTAATTTTTTATATTTTGCATAGATTTCATCGCTTTGAGCATACATTAAATAAAAATCAAAATAATCAACACCACAAGCTTCTAATTGACTTTCAAATAAAGGAAAAATTTCTTCTTGTTTATTGAAATGATGTGTTGAAAGTTTGTTTGTAAGAATATACTGATTTCTAGGATAACGTGAAGTTAAACATTCTTTTAAGGCAATTTCACTTTTTCCTCCTAAATAACCATGGGCTGTATCAAAATAATTAAATCCTTGTTGGATAAAGTAATCAACCATTTTTGAAGTTAATTCATAATCGACTTCTTCACTATTCATTGGAAGTCGCATGCAGCCAAAACCAAAATTTTTCTTTACTTCGTTAAAATATGTATTCATTTTTCCTTTCTCCTTTAACGACTATTAAAAAGAAAGATAACTGAAGAAACAATCTTTTCTTAATAGATGTAATAAGTAAAACTTATTAAAGGAATATTTAAAAATATGAAAATAATTCTTGCTCCTAAAGTGGACTTTAGGTTTATAGTGAAATAGAGATAGGAGGATTTTTATGAAATCAAAAGTATATTTTACAAAAACAATAACACCGGAAAAAGTTTTAGAAATGTATGAAGTTTTAGGTAAAGAATTAAAAGGTAATATTGCAGTAAAACTTCATTCAGGGGAAGAAGGAAATCAAAACTTTTTAAAACCTGATTTTTGGAGACCAATTATTGATAAGTTAAATGGAACAGTTGTTGAATGTAATACGGCTTATGAAGGGTCTAGAAATACAACAGAAAAACATTTAAAGACTATTGAAAAACATGGATGGTCTAAATATTTTAATGTTGATTTAATGGATGCTGAAGGTCCTGATATGGTTTTAGATATTCCTGAAGGAAAAGTGATTCAAAAAAACTATGTGGGAAAAGATATGGTTAAATATGATGGAATGATTGTTTTATCTCATTTTAAAGGACATCCTATGGGTGGTTATGGTGGTGCTTTAAAACAACTTTCAATTGGTTGTGCATCATCTTATGGAAAAGCGTATATCCATGGAGCTGGTGAACCTGAAAAAATTTGGACAGCAGAGCATGATTTATTTTTAGAATCGATGGCCGATGCGGCTAAATCAGTTCATAAATATTTTAAAGATAATATTGTTTATATCAATGTGATGAAAAATATGTCTGTTGACTGTGATTGTTGTGCAGTGGCAGAAGATCCATGTATGGATGATATTGGTATTTTAATTTCTACTGATCCAATAGCAATCGATCAAGCATGTATTGATCTTGTTTATGCTTCAAATGATAAAGGAAGAGATCATTTGATTGAAAGAATTGAATCACGTAATGGTGTTCATACCATTGAAGCAGCAGCAAAACTTGGTTATGGTTCAAGAGAATATGAACTTATTGAAATTGATGATTAATCTGTTCCATGCTTAAAAGACATAGTGCGCTATTTAAAAGAGGTATTTGCCTCAACTATGCAAGAATGATAAAATAATAAAAGGTAAGAATACTTACTTGAAGGCTAATTTAAGGAAAATAAATAGGAGGAAAAAGGAAATGAGTCAAAAGAAATTAGGTTTTGGTTTAATGCGTTTACCATCGTTAGATCCAAATGATGCTTCAAAAATTGATATTGAACAAACCAAAAAGATGGTTGATACATTTATTGAAAGAGGTTTTACATATTTTGATACAGCATGGATGTATTGTGGATTTAATAGCGAAAATGCGACTAAAGAAGCATTAGTTTCACGTTATCCAAGAGATGCTTATACACTTGCTACAAAATTACATTCAGGGTTTATTAAAACAAAAGAAGATCGTGATCGTATTTTTAATGAACAATGTGCAAAAACAGGTGTTGATTATTTTGATTACTATTTATTACATGATATCAATACCCATAGTATTGAAGTTTATAATGAATTAGATTGCTTTAACTGGATACAAGATAAAAAAGCAAAAGGTTTAGTTAAAACTATTGGTTTTTCTTATCATGATGGTCCTGAATTGCTTGATCAAGTTTTAACAGAACACCCAGAATTTGAATTTGTACAACTACAAATCAACTATCTTGATTGGGACAGTGTTGGCGTTCAATCAAGAAAATGTTATGAAGTAGCTACAAAACATCATAAACCTGTTATCGTTATGGAACCTGTAAAAGGTGGAACACTTGCGAAAGTACCAGAAGAAGTTGAAAAGATGTTTAAAGAATATCATCCGGATATGTCAATTCCTTCTTGGGCTATTCGTTTTGCAGCAAGTCAAGAAAACGTTATGATGGTTTTAAGTGGTATGTCTAATATGGAACAATTAGAAGATAACTTAGGTTATATGGAAAATTTTAAACCATTAAATGAAGAAGAATATGCTTTAATTAAAAAAGCGGTTACTGCCATTAATTCAACAATTACTGTCCCATGTACAGGATGTGCTTATTGTGTTGATGGTTGTCCTATGAATATTGCCATTCCAAAATACTTCTCATTATATAATGCAGATTTACAAGAAGTAGAAGAAAAAGGATGGACACCACAAGGAGAATACTACAACAACTTAACAAAAACATTTGGTAAAGCCAGTGACTGTGTTGAATGTGGTCAATGCGAAGGCGTATGTCCACAACATTTATCAATTATTCAATATTTAAAAGATGTTGCAGGTCATTTTGAAAAATAACGGAATATAGAAAATTGCTACATAGAAATGAAGAAATAAATATTATTAGTTTAGGGGTAGGTTCTTTAGAATAAGTAAGTCAAGAAGTAATCAAATTTACTTACAAATTCATTTTAGTGTTGAA
The DNA here is from genome assembly GCF_003024685.1 of Faecalibacillus intestinalis. Lineage (GTDB taxonomy): Bacteria > Bacillota_I > Bacilli_A > Erysipelotrichales > Coprobacillaceae > Faecalibacillus > Faecalibacillus intestinalis. The sequence goes on from NZ_PYLQ01000003.1 coordinate 135,828, forward strand.
TATTCATCAGAAGAGTACGGTTGGACAACGAATTTAAAACCTATTATGGTGCTTTAGATTATATATTAGATTAAAAAAAGCAATTATTTATCATATTGATTTATCATCACATTCGCTAAAACTTGTTCATCAAGTTTTAGATATTGACATGTTTAGTATTGATTCAACTTATGATTTGAAGTTTGAAGACTTCGCCATTGATGAACGTATGGATTTATATCGTTGTCTTAAAAAAGAAGGCGTAGGTATTACTGTAATGAAAGCCTTTTGTGGAGGAAAACTTTGAGAAGAAGATGAGTCACCATTTCATTAAGCCTTGACAGAAACTCAATATATGCAGTATGCTTTAGATAAACTGTCTATTTTAACAGTTTTGCCAGGAATTAGAAATGATGATTTAACACGTATTCTTCATTATTTAGAAGTATCTGATGTAGAAAAAGATTATTCAATTTTAAAAATATTTCCAATATTAGAAAATTGTAATTAATTTGTTTATTATAAACATTGTCATCCTTGTTCAAAAGGGTTAGACACTACCTTGATTAATAATATTATGATCTTGCTCGTTTAAAAGATGAACTTGCTACAGATCATTATCATCATTTAGCTTTAAAAGCAAGTGATTGTATTGTTTGTCACCATTGTGATAAACGATGTCCATTTCATGTTCAACAGAGTAAACATATGCAAGAAATTACTGATTATTCTCATAAATAAGATATAGAGATACGAAATCGAAAATAAACAAGAAGTTTATTATATATCAGGAGGGAAAATGGAAATTGTTGTTATTGATGGACAAGGTGGCGGAATTGGAAAAAATATTATACAAGTTTTAAAAGAAAAGCATCCAGAATATACCATCATTGGTGTTGGAACCAATAGTATGGCAACAACACAGCTAAAAAAGGGTGGTGCTGATATTATTGCAACGGGGGAAAATGCTGTTGTTTATAATGTTAAACATGCCTCTATTGTTGTTGGTCCGATTGGAGTTGCTTTTGCAAATTCAATGTATGGTGAAATTACACCAGCTATGGCAAAAGCTATTGGAGAAAGTGAAGCGCGTAAATATTTTATTCCTGTTTCTAAATGCAGTGCTCAAGTCGTAGGTGTTGCATCAAAATCAATATCTGAATATATTGATGACCTTGTTGTTATGATTGAAAAATTAGAAAAATAGAGGATATCGTATACATGAAGTATCGATTATAGTTGAAACTATAAACTACTTATGTATACGATATTTTTTTGAGTAAAATAATAAATATAACTTTTTTCAATGTTAAATGAAGCCTTTAAGTAGAAGTCATAGAGGAGTTTAGGGAGATTTATATGAATAAATTAGAATTATTACAAGAAGAATTAAGAAATTATGGAAAAGTTGCGATTGCTTATAGTGGGGGTGTTGATTCCAACTTTTTATTCCATGTAGCTCTTGAAACATTAGGAAAAGAAAATGTTTTACCTGTTTTATGTCGAGGAGCAATGATGTCAAAAGAAGACATTGAAGGTGCTCTTGAACAATTAAAAGATTCAAATCATGTGGTTTTATCAGTCAATCCATTAGACGTAGAAGCTTTTCATTTTAATCATAAAGATCGTTGTTTTCATTGTAAAAGAAGCATTATGTCAAAAGTTATTGCCGTTGCTAAAGAACATGACTTTGCTTATGTTTTAGATGGGAAAAATAAAGATGATGAAAAAGTGTATCGACCAGGATTAAAAGCTTGTGAAGAATTAGGTATTATTTCACCTCTAGCGAACAATGATTTAGCAAAACAAGAAATTAGAGATTATTCTAAACAGCTTGGTATTGTTACTTATAATAAACCATCCAATGCCTGTCTGGCTTCTCGTTTTGACTACAATACAGAGCTTACTTTAGAAAAATTAAAACTTGTTGAAACAGGTGAAAAATATTTACATGATTTAGGAATGCTTCATGTACGTTTAAGAGTACATGGAGATGTGGCACGTCTTGAAGTTGAACCACAAGATTTTATGAAAATCATTGAAAATAAAGAATTGATTCAAAATATTAAAAATCTTGGATTTAGATTTGTAACACTTGATTTAGAAGGAATTAGAAGTGGAGGTTATGATATTGAAAACACTAGAAATTCTACAAAAGGTTAAAAATAATGAACTAACAATTGAACAAGCTCAAAAACTGATTGAACAACCCTTAGATTATGCAACGATTGATTATAATCGAAAAAAAAGAACAGGAAATAATGAAGTAATCTATGGTGCTGGTAAAACCAAAGAACAAATTATTGGGATTGTAAAAAATATGTTAGACCATGATATCCATTCTATTTTAATTACACGTGTCGACCAAGAAAAAAGTGAAGCTATCTTAAAAGAATTTCCACAAATGATTTATGATTCTTTATCGCACATTTGTTATATCGATGAAGATCAAAAAGAAATCAATAAAGGAAAAATTGTTGTTGTTTGTGCGGGAACATCAGACTTGCCAGTTGCTCGTGAAGCTATGCTTACAGCTCAATTTTTAGGTAACGAAGTTGAACTTGTCAGTGATGTGGGTGTTGCCGGTATTCATCGTTTGTTTCATCGTTTAGATATCATTCAAAGTGCAAATGTTTTAGTTGTATGTGCAGGAATGGAAGGGGCCCTTGCTTCCGTTGTTGGAGGACTTGTGGATAAACCAGTTATTGCTGTACCGACATCCATTGGTTATGGTGCTAATTTTGAAGGATTATCAGCTCTTCTTGCGATGCTTAATAGCTGTGCGAGTGGGGTTAGTGTTGTTAATATTGATAATGGATTTGGGGCAGGATTTATGGCTCATACCATTAATTGTTTAGGAGGAAAGAAATAGTGAAAGTATTATATTTTGATTGTAGTAGTGGAATTAGTGGAAATATGACTTTAGGAGCGTTATCTGAATTGATTGATGACCCTCATTATTTAGTTAATGAATTAAAAAAATTAAATGTAGATGGGTATCATATCCATATTTCTAAAGAAAAGAAAAATGGGATTACAGGAACTTATGTTGATGTTCATTTAGAACACGAACATCATCATGAACATGAGCATGAACACTTACATCATGAACACGCTCATCACCATCATCATGAACATCGTAATTTATTCGATGTTAATAAAATTATTGATGAAAGTGAAATTGACGAAAAAGCAAAAGATTTGGCTAAACGTATCTTTTTAAGAGTTGCCAAAGCTGAAAGCAAAGTTCATAATGAAACATTAGAAAATGTTCATTTTCATGAAGTAGGAGCCATTGACTCTATTGTTGATATTATTGGAACAGCGATTTTATTATGTAAAATTAATCCGGATGTTATTTATAGTAGTGTCGTTAATGATGGTTATGGATTTATTGAATGTGCTCATGGAATGATTTCTGTCCCTGTACCTGCAACATCTGAAATCTTTGCAGCAAGTAATGCTATCACTCGACAAATTGATGTAGATACAGAACTTGTTACACCAACAGGTGCTGCAATCATCGCAGAAATTGCGAGTGAATTTACTACAATGCCTGCTATGAATGTTCAAAAAGTAGGTTGGGGAACGGGTACAAAAGATTTGGTAATTCCAAATGTTTTAAAAGTATCCCTTGGAGAAATTAAAAAAAAAACGAAATTATAGTCATGGAAACCAACATTGATGATTGTAGTGGAGAAATGCTAGGTTTTGTAATGGAACAGCTTTTAGATCAGGGAGCTTTAGATGTTTTCTTTACTTCTATCTTTATGAAAAAAAATAGACCAGCTTATCGCTTGACGGTCGTTTGTAATGAAGAAAAGATGGGTCTCTTACAAAAAGTGATTTTTACGCAAACAACAACTATTGGTATTCGGTATCGTAAGGAACAAAGAACTGTTTTAAAAAGACAAATTAAAGAAATCGAAACACCTCTTGGAAAACTTCAAGTAAAAGAAGTAGAAATTGATGGTGAAAAAAGATGTTATCCAGAATATGAAAGTGCTAAAAAATTAGCGTTAAAACATCAATGTTCTTTACAGGAAATATATCATCTTGTTAAATAAAGGAGAATTTATGACAAGTCAGTTAAATAAAATTGCAGATTATTGGAATCAACGTTCTTTTGGTTATTCTTTGGATAACCAAGAAGAACTTTTACATGATCAAGAAAAATGGATAGAATTAATAAATCGTTATCTAAAAATAAATAAAGGAATGAAAGTGTTAGATTTAGGGTGTGGCCCAGGATTTTTTTCTGTTATGCTTACAAATTATGGATGTCAAGTTATCGGTATTGATTACAGTGACAAAATGTTGGAGGAAGCAAGAAATAATGCAGGTAAATTTAAAGCGAATGTCGAATTTCAAAAAATGGATGTTCAAAATTTAGCTTTTCAGGATGAAACTTTTGATTTGGTTATCACACGTAATGTGACATGGAATTTAGAAAAGCCAGTACAAGCTTATAAGGAAATATTGAGAGTCTTGAAAAATAAAGGGCATCTTTTAAATGTTGATGGTAATCATTATTATCACTATCAAGATCGAGATTATAATAGGTCAGGGCATAGTGATCATCAACATATGGAAGGAATTGATGTTTCTATTATTGATAATATTGCTAAAGAATTAAAGTTATCTTATGTTTTACGACCTCAATATGATATAAAAATTCTAAAGGAAATCGGTTTTCAACAAATTGAAAGTGAAATACTTTCAAAAGAAAAAACAAAGGAAGGAAAAGAATTGATTCGTCAATTCTTAATACATGCGATTAAATAATGAAAAGAATTTTATCATTATTTTCAGTTCTTTTCTTGGTGACACTTGTTACCTTTATTATGACAAATTTGGCACCAAGTGATAGTGCTGAAATGTATTATTTATCTAAAGGAATTACACCTAGCGAGGAAGTTTTAAATGAAACACGACATGAAATGGGTCTCGATAAAAATATTGTTGTTCGCTATGTTGACTGGTTGAATGATTTTGTTCATGGTGATTTAGGTTATTCTTATCATTATGGACAAGATGTGAATCAACAAATGTTATCAAAGTTACCAAATACTTTAAAATTAGCGATGTTTTCATTTGTTGTTGTTTTAGCTTTTTCGATTCCTTTAGGAATTTATAGTGCTACTCATCGTCATAGTTTGATTAATTCTATTTTAAAAAATATCTCTTTTTTAGGTTTATCTTTACCTAATTTTTGGTTAGCGCTTCTTTTAATTCTGCTTTTTTCAGTAAAGATTCAATTGTTTCCTGTTATTAGTGGAAGTAGTTTAAAAGGTCTTGTTTTACCTGTTTGTTGTTTAAGTTTTCCGCTGATTTGTTCTTATACAAGAATGATTCAAAATGCTATTTTAGAACAATTAAATCAAGATTATATTATTGGACTCAAAGCAAGAGGAATGAAACAATCAGAAATTTTATTAAAGCATGTTTTACCTCATGTTTTTACGACACTTTCTTCTTTATTAGGTCTTTCTATTGGACATTTACTTGGTGGAACGGCAATTATTGAAACGATTTTTTCATATCAAGGTTTAGGTAACATGGTTGTAGAAGCTATTCGTTATCGTGATTATCCAATTATTCAAGCTTATGCAATTTATATGGCATTGATCTATGTTTTTGTTAATCTATTTGTTGATATTTTTCAACAAGTATTAAATCCACGATTAAGGAGGCGTTTCAATGAAAAGAAAGTTAAAAATTGAGATTGGTCTTGCTGTTTTATTATTACTTATTGCTCTATTTGGTTCTTTTTTAGCGCCTTATGATCCTTTAAAAGTTAATTATGATTTCTCTTTACAACCACCAAGTTTCTTACATATTTTTGGTACAGATAAATTAGGAAGAGATGTTTTTAGTCGTATTCTTTGTGGTGCAAAAACTTCTTTTGGTTTGACTTTTTTGATGTTGTTTTTAATTGTTTTTATTGGAATGATTGTTGGCTTAATTGCAGGCTTGTCTAATGATAAAGTTGAATCTTTTTTTAATAATATAATTAATGGATTACTTGCTTTTCCTGATACGATTTTTGCCATTGCAATAGTAGGAATCGTCGGGGCAGGTCTCTTTAATACAGTATTTGCTTTAGCACTTATTTGGTGGACAAAATATGCAAGATTGACTCTTGCTCTTGTCAAACAAGAAAAGAAAAAGAATTATTTAGTGATATCTAAAATGTCGGGTGTCCCACCACTGCAAAGAATCATTCGTTATCTATTACCTAATATTTTATCACAAATACTTGTAACAGCTTTTTTAGATATTGGAAATATGATGATTTCACTTGCAGGTTTAAGCTTTTTAGGACTTGCTAGTCAGCCACCACAACCTGAATGGGGAGCGATGCTTTATGAAAGTAAACAATTTATGCAAGTGGCTCCTTGGATGATGTTTTTTCCAGGGCTTGTTTTATTTATTTGTGTGCTTATTTTTAATTTATTATCAGAAGATATAAGGGATTATTTAGATCCTAAACATTATGAGGAGAAGTTATGAAGAAAATAAAATTATTACTTTGTTTATTTATGTTAACAACTTTATGTGGATGTTCTAATTCAAACAAAAATGAATCAAGTAAAACACTTAATGCTGCTATGTTTTGGATTTCAACATCTTTAGATCCTACAAATAATTATGATGGTTGGGTTTTAAGTCGTATTGGGGTAGGAGAAACATTGTTAAAACTTAATGAAAAATATGAAGTGGAACCATATCTTGCAAAATCCTATGAACAAATTGATGATACAACTTGGAAATTGACTTTAAAAGATTCTATTACTTTTTCAAATGGTAAAAAAGTAACAGGAGAAAATGTCAAATCATGTTTAGAAAGAGCTTTTGAAAAAAATACAAGAGCGATTGATTATTTTGATTTAAATCATGTTGAAGCAAAGGGGCAAGATATTTATCTTTATTTAAATAAATCAAGTGGGGCAATCTTAAATAATCTTTGTGAACCACTCTTTACTATTTATGATGCAAGTCAAAGTGAAGAAGATATTGCGAGTCATCCAATTTGTACCGGCCCTTTTGTGGTGGATGATTTTGTTTCAGAAAAAACAATCGATACAAGCAAAAATAAAAAATATTACGATGGTAAAGCAAAACTTGATCATGTTCATTTTAGTCAAGTGGCAGATTCTGATGCACGTGTTTTAGCGTTACAATCGGGTGAAGTTGATCTTGCTAATACGATTGATTATTCAAGTTTAAAATTATTTAGAAATAATAAAGATTATCAGGTTTTAGAAGTTTTAGGGCCACGTACAAATGTTATTTATATGAATAATGAAACAACATTTTTAAGTGATTTAACGATTAGAAAAGCTTTATCTTATAGTGTAAATCGTAAAAGTATTGTTAAATTGATTGGGGGAAAAGAAGCAACTGGTCTTTATTCAAGTGCATTACCTTATGGAGATGTTTCTAATGGCTATAGTCTTAATTTAAAAGAAGCCAATCGTCTTTTAGATGAAGCGGGCTATGTTGATACGAATAATGATGGTATCAGAGAAAAAGATGGACAAGAAATCATTTTAAATTATTATGAAAGCGCGGATCATGGTTCAGCAGATGCAAATATTATTGCGCAATCTATGCAAAGTGAAGCAAAAAAGATTGGTATTAAAATTAAACTTAATCAAGTTGAAAATGTGAATGATATTAAAGCAGCAGGAACTTTTGATTTATGTTCGGCTAATGATTCAAGTGCACCTACAGGTGATCCAGAAATCTTTATTCAACAACGTTATTTATCAACGGGTTCAAGTAATACAGGACGTTATAAAAACTCAAATCTTGATAATTTGATTCAACAATTTTCCACAACTTATGATTTAAAACAAAGACAACAACTTGCTATTCAAGCAAGTGAAATGATTTTAGATGATGCTGCCAATATTTATGTTTCTTATGTTCCTTTAAATACGGTAACTTCTTCTAAGGTCAAAGGAGCTATTTGCCATCCGGTTGATTATTATATGATTACAAAGGATATTGATCTTAAATGAGTATATTAAATTATCAAAATTTAACATTGACTTATAATGAACAAGAAATTTTACATCATATAGATTTAATGATTCCTAAAAATCAAATTACAGTTATTGTCGGTCAAAGTGGTAGTGGGAAATCAACATTACTTAAAGCAACAATGGGATTGTTAAGTGATGATGCAAAAATTATAGAGGGTAAAATTTTATTTGAAGAAGATAATTTATTAGAAAAGGATTTAGATTGTTATAGAGGGAAAAAAATAGGCATGATTTTTCAAAATCCTTTAACTTATTTTGATGATTATCAAAATATTGAAGAACATTTCTATGAAAGTTTACATACTCATTTTAAATATTCTAAAAAACAGTCAAGAGAAATAGCTATTCATTATTTAAAACAAATGGGGCTAGAAAAAACTATTTTAAACAAGTATCCTTTTGAATTATCAGGAGGAATGGCTCAAAGAGTGATGATTGCTTTAGTATTATGTTTACAACCTTCACTTGTTTTGGCTGATGAACCGACAAGCAGTTTAGATGTCGTTATTCAAAAACAAATTTTAGATTATCTTTTAAATTTAAAAAAACAAACAACTTTTGTGTTTGTAACACATAATATTCAAGTAGCACGTTATATTGCAGATCAAATAGTTGTTATTAAAGATGGAATGATTGTAGAAAAAGGAAATGTAGAGACTCTTTTTAATGCTCCTAAGCATCCCTATACAAAGTCACTATTATGAAAGGAAAAGAATAATGCGTTTATTTGAAGCTAAAGATCTTACAAAAAAATACGATAAGACTGTTTTAAATCATCTTGATTTTAGCATTGATGAAGGTGAAGTTGTTGGTATTATTGGTGTTAGTGGATGTGGAAAAAGTACCCTTGCAAGACTTGTTTCAGGTATTGAAAAACCTTCTTCAGGTTCTTTATTATATCAAGGAAAAACAGTTGATTTTAAAAAGAGTCGTAAAGATATACAACTTATTCTTCAAAATCCAATTGAAAGCTTTTCGCCACGAATGAAAATCAAACAGTTTCTTTATGAACCTTATCATTATTTTTATCATTTAAATAAAAAAGAAGCGATGACTGCTATTAAAAAGATATTAGAACAAGTAGGTATGGATGAGACTTGTTTGGGAAAATATCCTCATGAATTAAGTGGAGGACAGTTACAAAGAATATCAATTGCTAGAGCATTGATTATACAACCCCAATTACTTATTTGTGATGAAATTACCAGCAGTCTCGATCAAGTGATTCAAAGAGATATTATCGAATTATTAAAACAATGTGTTTATAAATATCATATGGCTATTCTTTTCGTTAGTCATGATCTCTCATTGGTTCATGAGTTTTGCCATCAGGTTCTTGTTTTAAATGATGGAAAAATCATAGAAAAAGGAACAATACAACAATTATATAAAAGTGAAAATGAAGTTGTACAAAACTTATTAAAAGCAGCTTATTTAAATGGTTAGGATATTTTGAAATATCCTTTTTTCTTTACAATGACAAGAAGATATTGTTATAATTATAACAAGAGTTATATATAACGTTAGTTATAGAAAGGAGGCTTTTATGCCAGCAAAAAGAAAAATACAAAAAGAAGATATTTTAAAAGCAAGTATTTCGATTATTAGCCATGAAGGACTCAATGCTTTAAATGCCAGAAAGATTGCAAAGAAATTGGGCTGTTCAACACAACCACTTTTTTATATTTATGAGAATATGGATGTTTTAAAAAAAGATGTGATAGATGAAATTGTAAAGATTTTTGATCGAGAAGTTTTAAAAAGTGAAACAGGTCAATTAGAATACAAGGATATTGGAATCAATTATATTCGTTTTGCTAAGGAAGAGCATGAATTATTTAAAATTATGTTTAACCGAAAAATAAATGAAGGAGCATTTGATTTTATTGATTTAACAGGATCAGCAAAGACAATCCTTGAAACAATCTCTAAACAAACGGGTATGTCAAATGAAGATGCCAAACAATTCCATTTAAGAATGTGGTTATATGTCAATGGGATTGCTAGTTTAGCAGCCAATCAGACCGTTGAATTTAATGATGAAGAAATTATAGATTTGTTGAAGGATCAATATGTTTCAATGCTTCTTTATGAAGTAAAAAAAGGAAATGTAAAAGAAGAAATTTTGGTACAACTTGCAAAAAAGAATAAGGAAGGAAAAGAATGATGGAAAAAGTAATAGAGGTTTCACATCTTACAAAAGAGTATAAAAATTTAAAAGCAATTGATGATTTATCCTTTAATGTTTATCAAGGAGAAATTTTAGGATTATTAGGACCTAATGGTTGTGGAAAAAGTACAACTATTAACTCTATTTTATCATTACTTAAATATCAAGAAGGATTTATTAAGGTTTTTGGTAAAGAGATGAAACCTGATTCTTATGATTTAAAAGCAAAGATAGGAGTTATTTTTCAAGAAGTAGCTGTTTTTGATGAATTGAATGTTTATGATAATATTAATTATTTTTGTGGTTTATATATTCGAGATAAAAAACAAAGAAAACAATATGTTGATGATGCAATTAACTTAGTAGGATTAAATGATTTTAAAAAGTTCTTACCTAAACAACTTTCCGGAGGTTTACTTCGAAGATTAAATATTGCTTGTGGGATTGCCCATAAGCCTAAACTGATTTTTTTAGATGAACCAACAGTTGCAGTTGATCCACAAAGTCGTAATCATATTTTAGATGGTATAAAAAAATTAAGAGATCAAGGGGCTACAATTGTTTATACAACACATTATATGGAAGAAGTAGAAATACTTTGTGATCGTATTATTATTTTAGATAAAGGAAAGATTATTGCTCAAGGAACAAGTGATGAATTAAAGAAAGAAGCAAATATTGAGGAAAAGATTGAACGTGTAGGTCCAACTCTTAATGACGTTTTCCTAAAATTAACAGGAAAGGAATTGAGGGATTGATGTTTATTCATAATCTAAAGTATACAGTTAAAATACTTTTTAAAAATAAAGTTCTTATTTTTTGGATGTTTGCTTTTCCTATTATTTTAGGTATTTTCTTTCACATGGCTTTTGAAAATATTGAAAAAGACGAAGCTTTACAAGTTTTTGATATTGCAGTTATTGACAATAAGGAATATCAAAACCAAACAATTTATCAAGAAACCTTTAAAGAGCTTTCTGATAAAAAAAATAAGGATCAGTTATTTCATATTCATTTTGTAAATAAAAAAGAAGCGAATCAGCTTTTAGAAGATAATGAAATAGAAGGATATGTTCTCTTTAATAAACAAGAACCACAAATTGTGATTAAAGAAAATGGTATGGAACAAACAATCTTGCAATTTGTTATGGATGAAATTAAACAAAATAAGAGGATGATAGAAGATTTAACAAAGAAACAAATTGAAGATGAAATACAACAAGGAAACTATAATTTTAATGTTCAACAAATTGTACATGATATTCTTCAAAAGCTCAATAACCAAGAAGTATCTTTAAAAGACACATCAAGTAGTCATTTAAGTTATATGCAAATTGAATATTATACCTTAATTGCCATGGCTTGTATGTATGGTGGGATGTTAGGTTTAACAGCTATTAATAATCAATTGGCGAATATGTCCGCTAAAGGGAAAAGAGTTTCTGTTTCACCAAATAAAAAAGGAATACTTGTCTTATCTTCAGCACTAGGTTCTTATTTAGTAAGCCTTGTTGGTTTAGCAATTCTTTTAATCTTTTTAAAATTTGGTTTAAATGTAGAATTTGGTAGTCAATGGCTTTATATAATCATTCTTTCTTTAGTTGGTGATTTAGCAGGTATTTCGATGGGAATATTTATTGCTTCTGTTTTTAGAGTTTCTGAACAAGCAAAAACAGGAATTAATATTGCGATTTCTATGTTTTTCTCGGTTCTATCTGGAATGATGGGTGTTACTTTAAAATATGTTATTGATAAAAATATACCTATTGTTAATCTTATCAATCCTAATAATTTGATTACCGATGGTTTTTATGCTTTATATTATTACAATACATTTAATCGATATATCAGAGATATTTGTTGTTTAGGAGTATTTATTATTGTATGTTTATTTATTTCTTTTAGGGCTTTAAGGAGGGAACGATATGATTATATTTAGTACCGTTTTTAAAATCTTAAATAAATTAAAAGGAAACTTAATTCTTTATACAGTGATCTTACTTGCAATTACATTATTTAATACAACTTCTGGTAATATGAATCATTATGAGGCAACAAAACCAGATATTTTGATTGTAAATAAGGATCAAAACAATGAAATAACCAAAGGATTTGTTTCGTATTTAAAAGAACAAGCGACATTAAAAGATATTGACATCAATGATCAAGAAAAAGTAGACGATGTATTGTTTTATCGTGATATAAGTTATGTTGTGTATATTCCTGAAAACTTTGGTGATGATCTTGTAAATGATAAAAATCCAACGATTGAATATAAATCAAATGGTAATGAAAATGCATCTTTTACCCAAATGTTAATTGAAAAATATATAAAGACAGTAAATCTTTATAAAGAGCATTATCAAGGTAAAGCTTTAAATCAAAAAGTCAAACAAGTGATTAACCAAAAAACAAAAGTAAACCTCAACACATCCTTAGATAGTTCTAAATTGAATCAAGTGAATGTTTATTTTAATTTCTTAAACTATGCCTTACTTGCTGGGGGAGTTTATTGTATGACAATGATTCTTGCAAGTTTAAATCAAGAGGGTGTACGTAAAAGAACAATTATGAGCAGTTTTTCATATCGTAAATATAATTGGATTGTTTTTGCTTCATTAGGTCTTGCTTCTTTTATTGTATGGTTAGCCTATATGATTATTAGTTTTATCTTATTTAAAGAAATTATGTTAAGTGGGAATGGGATTGCTTATATTTCAAATTCATTTGTTTTTTCAATATGTAGTTTGGCCGTAGGATTCTTAATTGGAACTATTACCCATAATAAGCAAGCTATTGGAGGTATTGTCAATGTTGTTGCTTTAGGAACATCGTTTCTTTGTGGATGCTTTGTGCCAATGTCATTTATGCCAAGTTATGTTTTAAAGATTGCTCATATTTTACCAACGTATTATTTTGTACAAAATAATGAACTTATTAAAACATTAGAATATTTTAAATTAGAAACATTACAACCAATAATTATTAATGGTATTATTGTTTTAGGATTTACCTTAAGCTTTGTTTTGATTACCTTAATGATTAGTAAAAGAAAACAAAAGATTGGGTGAGTGTATGAAAGAATTTCTATTAATTGTTGTCATTGTTATTTTGATGAATACAAAGAAACAAATATCAAAAGATCGTTATTTAAGTTTAGGAATGTTAATGGGAAGCAATAGGATACTATTTTAAAAAGGACAAGTAATAAAAATGGAAAAGAATGAATTGTTAATAAATATTTACAAAATTCACACAACATATTTAGGTATATCAAGAATTAAAAGAAATTTAGGAATTGAAGAAGATGTTGTAGAATTTTGTAAGAATAAAGTTTTAGATAAAAAGAGTTTGATATATCGTAAAGGGAAAAACTGGTATATTGAAAATGGTGCTATAAAAATAACAATTAATGCAACAAGCTATACCATTATTACGGCACATATAATAAAATAGATTTTCACAAGTTGTGCACATTATGCACATTTTATTCACATTGAAATTAAAATATAAAGTTAGGTTATCATCATTTTGATATAGGACAATCATATGGTAATGAAAAAGGTATAGGCAAAGATATCCGTAAACATGTCAAGTAACCAAAGAAAGTATTGTCCAAACCATTGAAACAACGGGACTAGGTTATTTAGATAGGATGATTATTCATAGAGCTTAACCTTAGGAGAAAGTCAATCAAAGCGATGATCGTTATCTAGAAGGAAATAAAATTGCTTGTAAAGCTTTAGAAGATGTTTATAAGGAAGGAAAGTTAAAAGTAATTTGTGAAATTTTATATGAAGAATTTCGTGCAGAACACATGGATTTTATTGATGGTCTAGCTACTAATACTTCTATTTTAGATGAAGATTAAAAAGTGATGTTATTTGGGTTTTCTATAGAGCGTAACGATTAAAAGATATTGACAATTTGTTAGTATCTTTTTTCTTGACAATCTTTTTTATAATTATATAATTACCAATGATAATTAACATTGGTAATTAATAGGAGAAATTAATGAAAAGCGAAAAAGTAAAAGAAATGTTAGATAGCTGTTACATGGCTAAAAGGATTTTAGATATGTTGCCTAAACTTCCTGAAGGAGTTTTACCATCCTATGTACGTTATTTAGAAACGATTATCGAACTTGAAGAAAAAAATCAAAAAGTGAAGGTTTCAGATGTGAGTGAAGTTTTAAATCTTCCTCGTCCGGGAGTTACACGTACAATTAATGCAATGGAAGAAAAAGGATATTTAAAAAAAGAAACAGCTAAACATGATGGACGTGTCACTTATGTGACCGTTACAAAAGAAGGAAAAATGATTTTTGAAAAATACAATAAAGATTATTTTCAAAAATTAGCCTTGTGTTTGAATCATGTTTCTAATGATGAAGCAGATTGTATGATTCAAACTATTGAAAAGTTTTATGAAATTATGTGTGAAGGGAGAGAAAAATAATGGATCACTCTAAATCGGATTTTACACAGGGAAGTATTTTAAAAAAATTAACGTTGTTTATGATTCCTGTTTTAGGTGCGCTTATTTTACAAGCGGCTTATGGAGCGGTTGATTTACTTGTTGTTGGAAGGTTTGGAACAACAGCAGGACTTTCAGCAGTTTCTACAGGAAGTCAAGTTTTAAACTTGATAACATTTGTGGTAACACAATTTGCGATGGGAATTACAGTTTTAATTGCAAGATATATTGGTGAAAAGAAAATGAATTCGATTGGTGCTTTAATAGGAGGAGCAACGGTAGTTTTTGCAATTATTTCTGCAATTATATTTGTAGTTATGATTACGTTAGCATCACCAATTTCAACTTTAATGCAAGCACCTAAAGAAGCACTTGGTTTAACTGCTACTTATGTAAGAATTTGTGGGGCAGGTATTTTCTTTATTGTTGCTTATAATCTATTATCAGCAATCTTTAGAGGTTTAGGCGATAGTAAATCACCTCTTTTATTTGTGGCAGTTGCCTGTGTTATTAATATTATTGGTGATTTAGTTCTTGTTGCAGGATTACACTTAGATGCAGCAGGAGCCGCCATGGCCACTGTCTTTGCCCAAGCAATCAGTGTTGTGTTTGCTTTAATGTTATTATTTAAAAGAAAATTACCATTTAAAATTACAAAGCATGATTTTAAAATCAATCCACATTGTGTTCAAGCTTTAAAAATTGGATTACCATTAGCGCTTCAAGAATGTTTAACACAAATTTCATTTTTAGCTTTATGTGCTTTTATTAACCGTTTAGGATTAGAAGCATCATCCGGTTATGGTGTTGCTTGTAAAATCGTTAACTTTGCCATGTTAGTACCAAGTTCATTAATGCAATCAATGGCTTCTTTTGTTGCCCAAAATGTGGGTGCTGGTGATGAAAAAAGAGCAAAACATGCAATGTTTACAGGAATGGGTATTGGCTTAATAATTGGTGTTGTTGTTTTTATCTCAGTTTTATTTAAAGGAGATTTACTTACAAGTATTTTTACAACAGAAAAAGCCGTTATTTTACAAGGGTATGCTTATTTAAAAGGATTTGCTATTGAAACAATTGTAACAGCAGTATTATTTAGTATGGTTGGTTATTTTAACGGTCATTATCAAACGGTATGGGTCATGGTACAAGGACTTATTCAAACACTTCTTGTACGTTTACCACTTTCTTACTATATGTCAATTCAACCTCATGCAAATTTAACAAATATTGGTTTAGCTGCACCAATTGCGACAATTGTTGGTATTATACTAAATGTATGTTTCTATATTTATTTAAGTAAAAAAATGAAAAAAGAAAATGCTTAGGAAGTGTGAAAAACACTTCTTTTTTAATAAGAAGAATTTTTTGTGTTGGAGCTACTGTTGCCATTGCTGTTGCAATTGAAGAAGCTATAAATATTGATGAATATTTTATTGCTCTATCTTTACAATTACACTGAAAAATAATGGATTTTCAGTGTAATTGTAAAACACCTGTTATAAGTATATTAGATGAAAAAATGCTGAATACGTTTTAATCAGCATTATTTTTATTTATAAAATTTTCCATTAAAAAATCTCTAAATTGTTTTTTATGTACATCATTATCTGCAATTTGAATACGTCCACCAAAACCGATGATCCATGAATAAAATGTACTATTTATAATGTGTCTTACTTGGACACAATAAAGATTTTCATTTATTTTTTTTGGATGAATATTTTTACCAAATTTATCAATCATATTGGAATAGACATTTGGTGTAAATTCAAGTTCAATAACTTCGATTTTTCCTTCACCATACATGTACGTCATATTATTGAGCTTCTTTTCAAATGAGTTTAATTGATAATCATCAAACTTTACATCACTATCTTTAACGATCTCAACATTTTTTACATAGTCTAAACGATATTGAATGCATGTATTTGGATCTTTTGCACCTTGACATAAAAGATAATATTCATTGTTAGAAAAGACAGTATCGATAGGAGCTAATTCGGTTAATTTATGTTTTTCATTAAATGTTAAAGAAGGTTTTTGATATTCAAAGCGAATTTTTTTCTTTTCTTTGATAGCTTTGGTAATGACTTCTAATTCTTGATAGAAAACTTGTTCATTTTCATTTTTAACAACATGCAGATTTAGTCTTTTTTGAAAATAAGCTTGGTTATGAATACTAAATAGATCTTGCATTCTTTTTTTATAGTTTTCTTTTGTTTTTAAAGTAAAGAAATGAGAACTATAAACAAGATCAATAATCGCTTTGGCTTCCATTAAGTCTAGATTTGGATTTTCATAATAAAAGTAATTATTTCTTCCTTCTTTATAAGTTTTAATGATTGTATCTTCATAATAATTATTATAGTTTTCTACAAATTTTTTAACGATTCTAAAGTCTATTTTAAAATCATAGCCTTTATCATAAATCAAATCTTGAATTTGATTAATCGTGATTGGATTTTTTTCATCACTATTTTTAATAATTAAATCAATCACAGATATATATTTAATATATGAATCATGATCTTTATTTCTATTCATTTAAATCACCTCGTATCAATATCATAAACGAAAACATTCGCTAATACCTGCTTATATAAGACGGTATTAGCTTTTTTATCATTATATAATAGATTCAAAGAAAAGGGGGATTTGCATGTTAAAAAGAATCATAAATAAAATCAAATATCATTTGATTAAAGAAATTGTTTTAGTGGATAGTGAAAATATTGGTTATCAAATACCAGAAGAAATACCCAAGCATACATTAGTTTATCTTTTTATTAGTGATCCGTATATTGATGAAGACTATAAAAATAATAAACATATAAAACTTATCAATATTTCAAATATCAGAAAAGAATGTATAACGAAAAATATTATGGATTTTTGTATTGTTGCAGAACTTACAAATTTACTTTCTTATGTTTCAAAGAAAACAAGAATTGTCATTTGTTCAAAAGATAGAGGTTATGATGCAAGTATCTTATATTTAAAAGAAAAATATCCAAAACAATTAGTTTCAAGACATCCAGGATCATTTTGTTATTATTATAATGAAGGAAATGAGGATTACCTTTCTATTATGTCAAAGACAAATGATTCTTTAAGAAAGAAAATATTAAGTTATACATGTATGGATTCTTTGAAAAATGCTTTAAGTAAAAATGAAAAGAAATTATTTGTTGTAGAAGAATATATTAATACAATTGGTATGGTTAAAACATTTATTGAATTTGATATTTATCAAATGAGTTACGAACTTTATTATTCTGGAACACATGTTGGATCTTTTGAAAATAAAGAAGATGCTTTCTATGAATATCACCAATGTATTGCAAAAATTCATCATATTTATGATAAATATGAATCTCATGAAAGATTTCTAAAATCAAGACATCTTCATATTAGACATTATATTGAAGAAGCATCAATACAAAATCTACCATTAGAAGAATGTTTAATTAATCATTTAGGAAAGGAACAAGGACATTTTGTTTATAAAGAATATGTTAGTTAGGAAAAAATATTATGGAAAGAACAATAAGAGTAACAGGTAAAGGAAAACTTGCAGTCAAACCAGATTTAATAGAGTTAACTTTATCAATAAAAGATATAAAAAAAGAATACGATGAGCTACTAAAAAGATCGTCAAGTGCGACAAATGAAGTAAAAGAATTACTTGAAAAAATTGGCTTTGAACGAAAAAATATCAAAACAAAAAGTTTTGATATCAATATAGAATATGATAGTTATAGAGATAAAAATGATAAATGGGTTGAAGAATTTAAAGGGTATAGTTTTATTCATAAGATGAAAATAGAATTTGAAGCAAATAATAAAATGCTAGGCCGTGTTTTATATACATTATCTAAAAGTACGTCTTATCCATCATTTTCTATATCATATACAGTATCAAATCCAGAAAAATATAAAAATAAATTATTAGAAAACGCCATTAATAATTCTAAGGAAAAAGCAATTGTTCTAGCAAATGCTTCAGGTGTTAAATTAGGAAATATTCTATCAATAGATTATTCGTGGAGTGAACTTAGAATATCGTCATCACCATTTGAAAACAAGAAATGGTTCTTTGAAGAAGATAATGATGAATCTGATTATGTAATAGATGTAGAAATAGATGATATAGATGTTACAGACACAGTAACAGTTATTTGGAATATAGAATAAAGAAGTGATAGACTATGTGGACAATATTTAAATTGTTTTTTTACATCATTATTTTGCCATTAAGAGCAATATGGTGTTTGTTGATGTCACTGTGTGGAATGTATAAGAGATAGAAAACAAGTATAATTGGTGTGTTTTGATTTAAAGAAATTATTGATTTATTAAAAAAGAGCTTTAAACGAAATTACTAAGATATGATGAAAATGAAGAATTTAATGATATAATTGATATTAGTTAAATAGAATTTAGGTGAAATTATGAAAGAGTTTGAAATATCTGAAAAGGTTTATAACGAAATATTAAATTCAAAAATTGTAATTTTTGTTTTACTTGGATATATAGATTCAAAAGGAAATGTGTGTAATAAAAAATTAATTGATTTATTACCTACTTATAAAAGAAAAGAATTAACTGAGTATTATGAGATTAATATTAATGAATTAGCTAATGAAAATGAGGTGATATTTACCTGTGATGATAAAGATCCTGTTTATTGCATGTTTAAATCAAAATTTATGAAATCTGAAAAAGGGTACACAAGAAGTATAAAATATGTTATGCCCAAAAAGGAATGGGAAAAATCTCTAGAAAAAGAGAAAGAAGTATTTTTCAAGAATAAAGAAAAATTTTCTGAAAGAGTAGAAGATAACAAACATAATAGTACAGACTTATCTTATATTAATTTTGAAAATAGTGATAAATTAATATCTTCTCATGTAGAAATAATGAATGATGTTTTTCTTATAGAATTACCAAAAAATATAAAAAAAAACACATTAAAAGATAATTTAAAAACCATTAAGTACCTTATTAATAAAAATGATATCTATTATGTTAATGATATTAAAATAAAATGCTTTACTAAAAAAAATTGCATAGTTGGAAAAATATTAAAAAAAATTACATTCAAAAAAAATATAGCATTTAAATCAAATCATTTAATCTTTTTTCCTATATCAAGCTTGTATAGTGGCACACGTTATTTGTTTTTGAATTTAAAGAATTCCATTCAAAAAGAACAGAATAATTTAACTTCAGTAGATTTTTTCTGTGACAAAGAAGTCATCGATAAAGTGCTTTGTCAAAAAAATATTAATATCAAATATAATAGTAAATTAATAACACTTATTCCAAAAATACAAAATATATGTTTTACCTCAGCAAGTAAATCATACTATTATAAATTGCAAAATGTTCAATTTTTAAATAATTATATTCGATTGAATTTAGAAAAAACTACAGCTGCTGATTTTCTTAACAAAACTGATTTTATAGTTTTTAAACTAATAAAAATGTCTGATTGTTATACAGCACAATTACAAACATCGGATAATAAATTTAAAACGGACAAAAATTCTAAAAGTGAAGTGAATAATTATAAAACCAATATAAAATCTAAGCATAATAAAACTTCTAAAAGAAAAACGGCAATAGAAAATAATTGTTCTGTCAAATATGTGGGAGATGTTCTATTTATTCGTTGCAAAGCTCCTTCTTTTTTCCACGCTATAAAAAATGGAGAAATTACCGAATTGAATCTTATAAAATATAAACATAACCTAATCTCTAGTCGATATTTAGAAAATGTCAAAACTGTTATCAGCTATCCAGAATTAGAAGCGATTCATTGTAAATCGACACTAAGAGATGGACTTGTTCATTTTCAATTACATAATGATGATATAGAAAAGAAACCAATACTTATAAAACAATATAATTATTCGTATGATTATTTTGCGTTTTTTAATTCAAAAGAAACAAAAGAAAAGCTACAACTTATCAAATCATCAAATAATCATGCAACCAAACATCATAATGTAATAGAAAATGAGATACAAATGGTTTATTTTGATAAGAAATTCGAAAAATATAGCACAATAAAAATTATAGCGTTTTATTGTCGAAATTGTGGTATGTATTTTTGCTATTATGAACAATTTTTAGCAGAATTAAAACGGCTTGGACTTACACTAAATGACTTTCTTGGAAAATTTTATGATGAAAATAATACGAATTTGACTTTACAAGTAAACTCCTTAAATGTTAAATCTATACTTACTAAATATGGATATAGTGTTTCTAAGCAAAAGGGATTATCTTCAGCAAAAAGATACCAAATTCTTTCATTCATTATAGATAAAAATATTATGACAAAAGCACACGTTATTTCACATATTCAATATTTGATTCATTATAATGGGAAGAAAAACTCTAATAAAGATGCAGTTGTGAAATGGAAAGAAGATATTGAAAATATTACATTTAAATAAAGGTGTAAGGTATATGTCGAAAGTTGGTCAACAAATAGAAATTATTTCTTATTAAAATGACACAATATTGATATTTGATTTGACTAGAAATAATAACGAAAATTATTAATTTGTAAAAATAAATTTCATAAATAAAAAAAATATTGTACTTCTGCAAGGAAGATTGTTCATATTTAAATAAAATAATTGTATAATTAAATTATAAATCTTAAAGAAGGCAGAGGAATGAAAAATGGATGTGAATTATAATAAATTCTTTAAACTGTTAATTGATAAAGGCTTGAAAAAAATGGAATTTGCTAAGATGGCAGGAATAAGTGCTAATACGATGGCAAAGCTTTCTAAAAACGAAAATGTGTCTTTAGATGTATTATCGAAAATTTGTCGAACACTTAATTGTAAAATGGATGATATCTTAGAAGTGTTACCTGAAGAAAGCAGAGGGGAAAATTAGTGAATATTCATACATCATATCGAACAATTACAAGAGAACAATTTTTATTTCATGAAATGCGAATTGTTGCAAAATTATTAATTGCAGGGAAGAATGACAAACAAATTATAGATGAGGTTGTTTCGAAAAACTTATTTCAATACCCTACAGAAAAATCATTAAATAATATAACAAAAGTTTGCTTAGCGAGATTTCATGAAACAAATAGCAATGAACTTATTAATATTGTAGCAAATGCATCAGCTGATGCAGCAAAACAAGCATGTTTATTTTTAATGATGAATTATTATCGACTCGTTTGGGATTTTATGACTACTGTTATTGGCGAAAAATTTAGAACAAAAGATACTACTTTAACTAAAGTTGATTTCAATTCGTTTTTTACAAGGCTACAAGAGCAAAATGAAACAGTCGCTTCTTGGAGTGATACAACGATTATTAAATGCAAACAAGTTTTAAAGAAAATATTAGTCGAAAATGGTTATTTAGATAACGTTAGATCACAAATATTAAATCCTATTTTAATAGATTTTGATGTAAAAGAAGTAATAGAAAATATAAATCATAAAGATGCGTTGATTGCATTTTGCTGTTTGTAAGGAGAATTGTCATGTCAAGTATTACAGAAAGATTAGATGAACTTAGAAAAAGAATACAAGAAGAAGATTTTCTAAAAGGAAAAGGATTGAGTAATGAAGTTAATATACGAATATTTTGTTATGATCCTAAAAATGAAATGGTTGTTCGTTACTTTGTAGAACAACTAAGTAGTATGGATTTAAAAAGCAATGTACAAATTGTAGATTTATATGAAACTTTCCTATCTATATGCGAGGATAAACGTATTTTAAATCGTATTCCTCAACTAGAAGAAAAACGAGGTAAAGAATTCTTAGAAAAGCAATTTGAAAAAACATGTGATGCAAAAACATTCGCTAAAAAGGTAATAGATAGTTTTGATGGTAATAATGACTTATTAATGATTACAGGAGTTGGTAAAGCATTTCCGTTCATGAGAGTGCATGCATTACTCAATGCTTTACAAGAAGATTTTAATGAAAAGCCAATCGTTGTTTTATATCCAGGAGCATTCGATGGCCATTATGTAAAGCTATTTAATAGACTCAAATCTAATGAATATTATAGAGCATTCAATATGATATAAGGAGATAAGGATAATGGAAATCAAAAAGATGTTTAAGGACGATATTGATCGTACAATAAATGGGGTTGTTCAAGTAGAACAAGAAAAGGAAGAAGTTGTAGAACAAGAAGTCAAAGAATACGTAGTTACAACCGAATTAAAGAAACACTTTACTAAATTTTTTAATGAATATAGTGAATCATTTGATACACCAACTGATAATGTTGGAGTATGGATTACGGGTTTCTTTGGAAGTGGGAAATCACACTTTTTAAAAATGCTTTCTTATTTATTAGAAAACAAAGAAATCAAGGACAAAAAAATAGTAGATTATTTTGAAGAAAAATTTGATGATCAATTATCGTTCATGAATATTCAAAAATGTGTCCAAGTACCAACTGAAACAATTTTGTTTAATATCGATGTTGAAGGATCGATGCATAAAGATGATACAGCTGTATTGAAAGTATTTGCAAAGGTATTTTATGATCATCTTGGTTTTTATGGTAATGATTTAAAACTAGCAAAATTAGAGCAATTCATTTCTAAACAAGGGAAAATGGAAGCTTTTAAAGATGCTTATGAAGAAATCAATGGAGAATCTTGGATTGAATCAAGAGCAGAATATCAATTTTTTGAACAGGATGTCATTGATGCATTAGTACAAGCGAATATCATGAATGAAGTAACTGCTCAACATTGGTTTGATGGAACAGAAACTGCTGATATTTCTATTGCTCAATTAGTTGATGAAATTAAAGCCTATGTTGATACAAAACCTAAAGGTTTTCGTTTATTATTTATGATTGATGAAGCTGGTCAATATATTGGTACTAATACAAGTATGTTATTAAACTTGCAATCGTTAATTGAAAAATTAGGTTCTGTATGTCGTGGCCAAGTATGGATTGTTGCAACTGGACAAGAAGCATTAGATGAAATGATTAAAGTACGTACAGATGAATTCTCACGCATCATGGCTCGTTTTGCAATTCGTTTGAGCTTAACATCTTCTTCAGTAGGTGAAGTTATTGAAAAACGTTTACTTACTAAAACAGATGAAGCAAATAAAGTCTTGAGTCATGTTTATGAAAACAATGAAAATGTATTAAGTAATCTATATGCTTTTGATACTGAACTAAAGGATTTAAAAGGATATTCATCTGAAGATGAGTTTGTTCGTATTTATCCATTTGTACCTTATCAATTTACCATTATGCAAAAAGTATTTAATGAAATTCGTAAACATGGTCATGCTGGTAAACATCAATCAAGTGGAGAAAGATCAATGCTTAATGGGTTCCAAGAATCAGCACAGCGTATCGGAGATAAAAATGAATTAACATTGGTTCCAATGTTTGCATTCTATGATACATTGCATAGTTTCTTAGATACATCTGTTCGTTTAGTTATTGAAAGAGCTGAAAAAGCAGCAATTAATAATAATGGTTTAATAAATGAAGATGTTAATTTATTAAAATTATTATATTTAGTACGCTATATTGATGATATTAAATCTAATATTGAAAACTTAACAATCTTAATGGCTGATTCAATCAATGTGGATAAGTTAGAATTAAGAAAGCAAGTGACAGAATCATTAGATCATCTACAAAAACAAAATTATATTGCTCGCAATGGGGATATTTATCAATTCTTAACTGATGAAGAACAAGATATTACTAGAGAAATCAATAATCAAAATATTGATGCTGCAAATGTTATTTCACAAGTATGTAAAACAATCTTTGATGACATTTACACAACTAAAAAATATAGATATACTAAAAATGGTTATAATTATGACTTTGAATTTGATAAATCGGTAGATGGACAAAATCATGGAAATACAACAGGTGGCATGAAATTAAAGTTTGTCACTGAAGTAAATGATGATGTAAATAATGAATTAAAATTGATTACTGACTCAAAAGATTATGCAGCTATTTGTAAGCTATCAAATCAATATGAAATCTTTGCTGACATTGAAAATGCCTTAAAAATTAATAAATATATTAGACAAAAAAATGTCAGTCAATTACCTGAATCAGTACAAATAATTATCACTAATAAACAAAAAGAAGCACGTCGTTTATTAAATGGAGTAAAAGGTAAAATCACTGATGCTATTGTTAATGGTAAATTCTATATTGATGGGGATGTATCAACAATTGCTGGAACAAATGTAAAAGTCGTATTAGATAAAGCACTTGAAACATTAGTAGATCATACTTATTCAAGTATTACACTAGTTGATACACCTGTAAGTACAGATGCAGATATTAGAGATATATTAAATGGTAATAATATTGGTTTTGATGGATTAGAACCTAACAAAAAAGCATGTGATGATGTTTATAGATATCTATACGCTCTTCATATGAAGAAGATGCCAACATCCATGAATGATATTCAATCACGTTATCAAGGTATTCCATATGGATGGAAAGAAATAGATATTGCAGCTGTTGTGGCAAGATTAGTTCAAGAACAAAAAGTAACGATTAAACATTCAGGAGAAACGATTCGACCTAATGATTATCGGTTAGTTGAATTTTTAAGAAAAAAAACAGAAATAGGTTTTACAAACATTTCAATTCGTGAATCTATCCCTGCTCAAAAAATAAAAACAGTAAGAGACATATTAAAAGATTATTTTGATGTTATGGATGTACCAAGTGATGAAGATGGTTTAGTCGCTTATATTACTAAAGAATATAAAACTGAAAAAAATAAATTAGAATATATGGCAAATCAAAATAATACTTTATTGCATCCTGGTGCTCAAGAAATTCAAAATTTGTTAGGATATGTTAATAAAATATTATCAGCTCAAAGTGACAATCTTGTACTTGTTAATACTCTCTGTGATTTGGAAGGTGATCTATTAGATAGTAAAGATGATATACGTGCTGTAGAAAATTTCTATGATACACAAATTAAACTGTTTGATAATGCAATTGATATCAGAAATGCAGTCATAAATCATGAAAAGGATTATTTATTAGATAATGAAGATATAAAAAAAGCAATAGAAAAAATCGATGATATCACAAGAGTAACAACACCATTTAAATACAATCGTATTCCTGAATTAAATGATTGTATTTCAATCATTAATGATCAAAGAAATAAAGTAATTCAAGCTAAAAAGCATGAATTAAATGATTTTATTGACTCATGTTTACATGAACTAGAATTAAAAGCAACTAATGAAGATAAATTACAATTTGAATTACAAAATGTAAAACATAAATTTGATGCAAAAAAACAAGATGTAGCAAGGCTTAATAATATAGTAGCATTAGATGCTAAAAAGAATACGATTACTTCTTTAAAAGATACAATCATTAATCAAATGGATAATATTCTTAATAATAATGATGATACGGATAATATACCAACTGATATACTTGTTCAACCAAGAAGAAGTGTTCGTCAATTACAACGTACAGTCATATTTAGTCAAGTTAATTTAAAAACTGAAGCTGATGTCAATCGATATCTAGCAAATATAAAAAATAGATTACTAAGTTATATCAATGATGACGAAGAAATTGAAATCAGATAGAAAGGAGACTTACTATGAATAAAACAGCAATTAAAAATTATGCCACATGGGCTCGTACTGAATTAATAAAAAAAATTGCACAAAAAGCCTACCAATTTGAAGTAACTGAAACAAGCTTACCAGAATATAATACTGATTCTGTTCATGGCAATCTTCTTTCTAATGAACAAAAACAACAATTAAATGAATTAATTATTCAAGTAAAAAAACATGGCTATATGCATGTCATTGAAGAAGTTGCTTATACTTGGTTTAATAGATTTATTGCATTGCGTTATATGGAAGTTAATAATTATCTTCCACAAAGGGTAAGAGTATTTACAAATGAAAGTAATGAATTACAACCTGAAATCTTAACGGATGCTATGCATATTGAACTAGATGGGTTGGATAAACAAAAAGTATTTAAATTATTAGAAGATAATAATAAAGATGAATTATATAAATATCTTTTACTTACATTATGTAATGATATGAACAGATATTTACCTGAGATGTTTTCATCTATTAGTGACTATAAAACTTTATTACTGCCTGATAATCTATTAGAACATGAGGGTGTCTTATTTAGATTGGTTAATGATATGGATGAGGATACTTGGAGTGACCAAGTTCAAATTATTGGTTGGTTATATCAGTATTATAATTCCGAACTAAAAGATACCGTCATGAAAAAGAAAAACTATACTAAGGATGATATTCCCGCTGCAACTCAATTATTCACACCTGATTGGATTGTACGTTATATGACTGAAAATTCATTAGGTAGATTGTGGATTGATGGACATCCAAATTTTGATCATTCTAATTGGAAGTATTATTTAGAAGAAGCAAAGCAAAATCAAGACGTTTTAGAACAATTAAACAAAATAAAAGAAGAACATTCGAAATTAAAACCAGAGGAAATTAGAGTCATCGATCCATGTATGGGTTCAGGTCATATTCTTGTTTATGCTTTTGATGTATTAATGGATATTTATAGAGATGCAGGATGGTCAGATCGAGATGCATCAAAGTCAATATTAGAAAATAATTTATATGGTCTAGAAATAGATGAACGTGCTTATCATTTAGCATACTTTGCTATAATGATGAAAGCAAGATTTTATAATAGACGTATTTTATCTTGTAATACAGAAGTTAATTTAGTAGAAATTAGAGAATCAAATTATGATGTCGATGATGACGTAATAGAACATTTAGGTGAATGTAAAAATTTAGGATATTACTTGTTAAACACGTTTAAAGAAGCAAAAGAATTTGGGTCTATATTAAATCTTGATTGTTCAATAGAACAATTAAATGAACTAGTTAATAAACTAGATGAAGTTAATAAAATTTCTAATTATGGATCATTGATAGATCAAGCGGATTTAATTAAATTGATTGATATATTTAATCCATTATTAAAACAAGCTAAATTGTTAGTTCAAAAATATGATGTTGTTATAACAAATCCACCATATATGGCACCTTCGCCAAAACAAAAACCATTTGTTCAAAAGCATTATCCAAATTCAAAGACTGATTTATTTGCAGTTTTTATTGATAGAAATATTAATTTTTCTAAAAATAAAGGTTACATTTCTATGATTACACAGCCTTCATTAACTTCATTAGTATCATTCGAAAAATTAAGAAAATATTTGTTCTCTAAAAAGTTATTTTTATCTGTTTTACATATGGGAAGAGGAATTTTTGGAATAGATTTCGGCTCTTTAGCATTTTGTATTTGCAATGATAAAATCGATGCCTATATAGGTAAATATTTTAAATTATATAACAGAACTTTCCAATATATTACGAGTGACAGTATAAAAGAATTATTTTTAAATGCTAGAAGAGATAATAATGTTAGATTTGATTTTTCAACATATGATACGGCTTTAGAAATTAATAAAACAAATCTAAATACGGGAGATAAAATTTGTTATGATGCGTGTCAAAATTATTTTTTAGATGTTCCTGGAATTCCATTTGCTTATTCAATGACGAGGCAGATGGTTGATTCCTATAAAAATGGAATATTGAAAAACGTTTTCACTACTAGAGAAGGTATGGCTACTGCAGGTAATGATATTTTTTTAAGATTATGGTATGAAGTTTCTTTTTTGGATATTAATTTTAAATGTATGCCATATATTTATAATACAAATACAAAATGGGTTCCTTACAATAAAGGCGGTGATTTTAGAAAGTGGTATGGTAATAATTATTATATTGTTTATTGGCTTGAAGATGGTTTGGCTATAAAGAATAATAAAGACATGAAAACCGGGAGAGTTAGGTCCCACAATTATAATGGTGAATATGCGTTTAGAAAAGGATTAACATGGTCTTCTATTAGCGCTGGAAATATATCTGTCAGATGGTGCGGAGAAGGATTTTTATTTGATTCTAAAGGAGCAAAAGGGTTTGCAGCAAATGATAATATCCTATATGGTATATTAGCCTTTCTAAATAGTTCAGTAACAATGGAATATTTAAAAGTATTAGCACCTACAATGGATTATAAGGTTGGAGACATTTCTATGCTACCATTTAGTAATCATTTGTCCCAAAAATCTTTTTTAACTAACGTAAAACAATGCATTAATTATAGTAAAAAGGATTGGGATTCTTTTGAAACTTCGTGGGACTTTAAAGTACATCCACTTGTAAAGAATCATGCTTCTACTATTGGTGAGGCATATAATCTTTGGTCAAAAGAATGTGAAGATAGATTCAATACATTAAAGAGTAATGAAAAAGAATTAAATAGAATCTTTATTGAAATCTATGGATTACAGGGTGAATTAGATCCTTATGTAGAAGATAAGGATGTAACTGTTCGAAAAGCTGACTTAGCTAGAGATATTAAATCATTCATATCTTATGCTGTTGGTTGTATGTTTGGACGTTATTCATTAGATGTTGAAGGATTGGCATATGCTGGTGGTGAATGGGATAATAATAAGTATTCAACTTTTATACCAGATAATGATGATATTATTCCAATTTGTGATGAGGATTATTTTGAAGATGATATCTTAACAATGTTCATTGAATTTGTAAAAGTTGTGTATGATTCTGATACATTAGAAGAAAACTTGCAATTAATTGCGAATGCTTTAGGTGGTAAAGGAACACCTAGAGAAGTATTACGCAATTACTTTTTGAATGATTTCTTTAAGGATCATTGTAATACATATCAAGTAACAGGATCTGGTAAACGACCTATTTATTGGTTGTTTGATAGTGGAAAGAAAAATGGTTTTAAAGCATTAGTTTATATACATAGATATACACCTGATCTAATTGCAAGAATGAGAACGGGGTATATACATCCCCAACAAGCTCGTTATAGAACTCAAATTGAAATGTTACAAGGACAAATTCATGATGCTTCTAATTCAAGTGAAAAGGTCAAGTTATCTAAACAATTTAAGAAAATTAATGAGCAATTATTAGAATTGAATAAGTATGAAGAAGTTATTCACCATTGGGCAGATAAAATGGAACCAATGGATTTAGATGATGGTGTTAAAGTAAACTATGCTAAATTTCAAGAATTGTTAGCTAAGATAAAGTGAGGAGGTATATTGTTTGTGAAAAAGGTTATAATTAACACTTTCAACGATGACGTTGATAAAAATGCGTACATGAATTGGAGATTAAATCATCATGAACCAATTCAAAATATGATAGTTATGGCTGATGGATACATGACAAGTGTTATAGTAAATGCAAAATCATGTTTAGAAAATACTTTTGATAAAACAGCTGACATCTTAATTTTTCCTATGTTTTTTTCACTTAATCAAGGTATTGAATTATATTTAAAATCTATTTGCTGGTCTTTGAACATTTTATTAAATTACAAGTCAAAATATGGAAAGAATCATGATATAAGAAATATTTGGTTTTTAGTAAAAAATAAAATTAACGAATTTGGATTCAATGAAGAGAGACCTGAAGATTCTTTTAATAAAATGGTCAAGAATATTGAACCTTATCTAAATGAACTTGCCAATTATTTAAAAAAAGATAACATAAATGATTATCATCATAATATAGATTTTAGTCGTTATCCTGTAAATAATAGAGATGAATATCATTTTTTTGTCAATCAATTTGACAATGTAACAGTAGATTTAGAAGTTATAAAAAAATTTGCTACACAGATTAATGGAGATTTAAAGTGCTTAACAGATTACTACTATGGGTTGGTAGTTGAAAGCTGGTAGCAAGAATAGAAAAATAAGTAGGAGGTTCGGTATGGCTATCGAAGATATAAAAAAAGAATTGGAACAAAGGTTTGCTGAACCTTTAGATGAATTCTATAAAAGACGAATTATCTTTTGGAATGATGAAGATAGCGAGTTTATTGATGAAGTTAAAGATTTAGAATTATCTAATGCTAAGGTATTAATATTAGATGATTCTAATCAATTTATTTCAAAAAAGTTATTATCTAATGATGATTTAGAAAATAACTATTTAGTTTACAATTCTTTAAATGTAAATCAAGAACATGATTGGTTTTTGGATATAAAGTTATATAGTGATGAATATCGTGCTGATAAAACTTCAAGATTAATGCAAGAAATGAATATTTTAAATATTCCTGAGTTAAGAAAAGAAGTAAGAAAATTTAAAGGTTTCTTTAAGGCTACCAGTAGGCGTAAATTGATTTCTTCTTTTGAAGGATCAATTGACAGTAAATCTACATTATATATGTCTATATTATCGGCTATTGCATCTGTTAAAGATAGAAAACCAGATTATATTATAAAATCAGTAATGTCATCAGGAACGGATTTAGAAAATCCAATTAAATTAGATTTATTAAAATATGGTGCTACAGGATTATTTTGGTCTATGGTACATAGAACAACAGGATTCAATAAATCAGAAAATATTGATGATTTAACAAATCATGTTGTATTGAGTGCAATTTCTAGAACGATATCTAGTAATGTATTAGATGGCTTAGAAGATAAATATTCTGATAAATATAGTGGTTTTTGTTACGATTTAATTTTTAATTGGTTGCATAGTAGTGATAAGGATTTATTTAAGCATGTCGGTGAGTATGTTACAAGTAATCTTCATTTGATTGATCGTTTTAATCAATTTGAAATTAAAGATTTAGAAGATACAGATGTTTTACCAATTATTGATGAAATCATTTTATCAAAGCTTATGTATTTAATTTTTACTAGAACAATTGATAGTGATTCTATTATTAGTATTGTTGAAAAGAGAAGAACATCTTCTTGGTATGAAGATTATTCTTACTTCTATGATGGTATTTACCAAGTAGCATTAATGAATAAGTTTTACCTAGATCATGTAAATAGTTTCCATCATGTGAATGCTAAAGAAATGTGGGAAGCTTATATAAGTGATTATTATCAAATGGATAGTTTGTATAAAGAATTTCATATTGCTTTTTCGATGTGTTTACAAACACTTCATCCTTCATTGGATGATGGGTTTAAGGATTTAGCTGATTATGTAGAAAAAGAATATAAAAATTGGTATTTAGATAAACTCGCATCTAATTGGAATAAAATCATTGAAGATGATTTAGGTGCTACAGGTAAAATTAAAGGAATACCACAACAAATTGATTTCTTTCAAGATGTTGTTAAAAATGTAGATGGGAAAGTATTTGTGATTATATCGGATGCTATGCGATATGATGTTGCTTATACACTTGCTAAACAATTAGAAATTGAAAAAAGAGCTGATGTTGAAATAAGTGCTCAGCAAGCTATTTATCCAACCATTACTAAATTTGGTATGGCTGCATTACTACCACATAGAAAACTCGAAGTGGTTAACAAAAATGATTCGTTAAAAGTTTTGATTGATGGTCAAATAAGTGAAATGAGTAATCGAGAAAATATATTAAAAAGATATGTTGAAAATAGTATTGTTTTAAAATATAAAGATGTTATTTCTATGAAACGTGTTGATAGGAGAAAAGCTTTTAAAGGAAAAGATGTCATTTATATTTATCATGATATAATTGATGCATATAGTCATAATGATGAATCATTTGTGTTCGAAGCGTGCGATAAAGCAGTTAATGAGATAATGAATCTAATAAGTATTATAGATGCTGATTTGCATGGGATTAACGCAATTATTACATCTGACCATGGTTTTTTATATACATATCAAGAATTAAATGAAGAAGATAAAATGGATAAATCATCATTTAAAAAAGATATCGTTGAACAAAGTCGACGTTATGTTATTACCACTGAACAAGCTAAACCAGACTTTCTAATGCCAATTAAAGGTATTTATAATAATTCTAATTTATTAGGATTTTCTCCAAGGGAAAATATACGTATTAAAGGAAGGGGTGGCTTAAAATTTGTTCATGGAGGTACAAGTTTACAAGAAATATGCGTTCCCATCATAAAATACAAGTCATTGAGATCTACGAATAAGTCATACAAAATTAATAAAGACAAATATGATATTAAACCAGTTACAATTTCATTACTATCTTCAAATAGAAAGATAAGCAATATGATATTTAACTTAAGTTTTTACCAAAAAGAAGCAGTAAAAGATAACTATATTGCATGTAATTATATGACTTATATTACAGATTCGGTTGGTAATGAAGTAAGTGATAGACAAAAAATTATTGCGGATAAAACAAGTACTATACCTAAAGATAGAGAATTTAAATGCATATTTAATTTAAAATCTCAAAAATTTGATAATACTGAAACGTATTATTTAGTTATTGCTGATGAAGAAGGAATTCAAGTTCCTATTAAAGAAGAAATGCAAATTGATATTGCGATGGCAATTGATGATTTTGAGTTCTTTGATTAAAATTAAAGAGCATCATGCTCTTTATATGAAATGATGGGTTTTAATGTTAGGTTCAACTCCTAACCATTTCATCATAGTATATTTTACAAAAATGTAAGGAGGATATATGACAGATAGAGAAGAATTAAAACAAAAACTACGTGATAATTTTGCTGGTAAGATAGTAAGAAAAGATTTAACTAAAAAAATCAAAGAAGGAGCTAATGTTCCCGTCTATGTGTTGGAATTTCTTCTTGGTAAATATTGTGTATCAGATGATGAAGATATCATTGAGCGAGGAATTAGTAAAGTGAAGAAAATATTAGAAAAAAATTTTGTACGTTCCGATGAAGCACAAAAGACTTTATCGATTTTGCGCTCAAAAGGATTTTATTCAGTTATTGATAAAATCACAATCAATTTAAATATCAAAACTGATACATATGAAGCAGAGTTTTCAAATTTAGGTATTAAAAATATACCAATTTCAGCCGAATATCCTGAAAAGTATGATCGATTATTATCAGGTGGTATTTGGTGTATGGTTCAACTTGAATATGATTATAATGAAGAAGATAAAAAATCAAGTCCTATTAAGATTGCTAAATTGAATCCAATTCAAATGCCGCATGTTGATATTAATGAATTAAAAGAAGGACGAAAAGCTTTTACCAAAGAAGAATGGATAGACATACTTCTCCGTTCTATTGGTATGGAACCAGATGAATTAACAGAAAGAGAAAAATGGTTATTATTACTTCGTTTAGTACCATTAGTAGAAAATAATTATAATTTGTGTGAATTAGGTCCTAGAAGTACTGGTAAATCACATATTTATAAAGAAATATCGCCAAATAGTATCTTAGTTTCTGGTGGTCAAACGACAGTAGCAAATCTTTTCTATAATATGGGTAAAAGAACAATTGGTTTAGTTGGATTATGGGATTGTGTAGCTTTTGATGAAGTTGCAGGAATTAGGTTTAAAGATAAAGACGGTATTCAAATTATGAAAGATTATATGGCATCAGGATCCTTTGCAAGAGGAAAAGAAGAAAAATCAGCTAGTGCTTCAATGGTTTTTGTTGGCAATATTAATCAAGATGTTGATATATTATTGCAAACTTCTTCGCTATTTGATCCATTTCCTCCTGAAATGGGAATGGATACAGCTTTTTTAGATCGTATTCATTGTTATTTACCTGGTTGGGAAGTGCCTAAATTTAGACCTGATCATTTTACTGATGATTATGGATTTATTACTGATTATTTTGCTGAATTTATTAGAGAATTAAGAAAGACTCAAGAAAGCGATGCCTTAGATAAGTATTTTAAATTAGGTAAAAACTTAAATCAAAGAGATACGATTTCAGTTAGAAAAACAGTATCAGGATTAGTTAAATTGATTTATCCTAATGGTAAATATGACAAAGAAGAATTAGAAGAAATTATCCGAATTGCTTTAGAA
Source organism: Faecalibacillus intestinalis (assembly GCF_003024685.1). Taxonomy (GTDB): domain Bacteria; phylum Bacillota_I; class Bacilli_A; order Erysipelotrichales; family Coprobacillaceae; genus Faecalibacillus; species Faecalibacillus intestinalis. Next base: position 170,427 of record NZ_PYLQ01000003.1, read on the forward strand.
ATGAGAAGACGTGTTAAGGAACAATTAAAGAAGATAGGCGGAATGGAATTCTACGATGTTAATTTTTCATATATTGATAATGATACATTTGAAGAAAAGTATGTATCAGTACCAGAACAAGGTTCTAGTACTTTAATTCCTGAGGGAATTTGTAATCCAGGACATATTTATACTGTTTCAAGTGGTAAATCAGGCATGATTGGTTTATTTAGATTAGAAACACAAATATTACCTGGCAATGGTAAATTGACATGCAACGGAATTGGTAATGATAGAGAAGCCAGAGAAAGTACTCAAAATGCTTTTAATTATTTAAAAGCAAATAGTAATAGAATAAGTCAATCAATAAGTACAACAACTAAGGATTATATTATTCAGTATCAAGACTTACAAGGTATTGGTATGACAAATAAATTATCTTTACCAACATTGATTGCAATATGTTCAATTGCTTTAACAAGACCAACACTTAGTTCATTAGCAATATTAGGTGATATTAGTGTTAGTGGAACTGTCTCAAAAGTTGATAATTTAGCTAATACATTACAAGTATGCTTGGATTCAGGAGCAAAAAGGGTTTTGTTACCTATTACATCAGCTGGTGATTTGGGTTCAGTTCCTCCTGAACTTGTTGGATGCTTTAATTTGATTTTCTTTAATGATGCAGAAGATGCTGTTTTTAAAGCATTGGGGGTGGAATAGGCAGGCGGTTTATTTTTTACAAGGATATTACAATAATAAATTATGAATATGTAAAGGAGATATAAAATGTTAGATAGTATTAATACTAAAAGAAAAAGTGATGATTTTGAAGAAAAAATAAAGGAAGTGTATGATAAATATTGTGAGATGGATATAGACGAAAAGTATTTAGAATTATGGAATTCTTTTGTGGAATTAATAGAATATATTCAACAAATTGATTCGGGAAATGAAATGTCTGCTTCTGAAGCGATTAATTTAATGAAGGAATTGGGTATGTCTAATGATGATTTGAAAGATTTATTAATGGCAAGTATGAAAAATGGATAAAAAAAAGATTACTAGTGTTTCAAACTTTATTGAAATAATTGAGCAATTTCAGTCTAAAAATCTTTTAGGGCAAATTTATTATCGAGGACAACACAACGGACTCAAACAAAATTGGAAATTAATACCATCATTTTATAGAAAAAAGAAAACACATGAGAGAATACCGTTCTATAATGATTTAAACGAGGAATTGAATAGTATATATAAATTTGTTGAAAAAAATGTAGATTATTTTAATAATATTGATTTTAGTGATATTATAAGTATATTAAATATTTTACAACATTATGGTTTTCCTACAAGAGTATTGGATGTGACAAATAATCCATTAGTGGCATTATATTTTGCTTTAGAAAATATTGAACCTACTGACAATCCGGTTGTTTATCTTATTAAAAGTAATAAATGTTATTCTGGATATTTTACAAATCAAATGCTGAATGATTTTTATTATGAAGAAAAAGTCAAAGACAAAGTTGTAATGGTCAATGGAAGTGTGTTATCTGACAGAATTAAGAATCAAAAAGGTGATTTTATTCTTTTTTTTGAAGAAGAAGATATTCATTCTATAGAAAATTTCAGGATAGAAGAAATTTCTATAGAAAAAGCTGCACTAAAAAAGATAAAAAAAGAATTAGACATTCTAGGAATAAATAAGAGTACTATTTATCCTTCTTTGGAGGAGGAATCCACAAAATTCACAGCATTGTTAGATAATTCTGAAGAAGAATTTATTAAAATGGCAAAGTATTTTAATTTTGGAATAAACAAAGCTAATAATGTTATAAAAAATGATCTCAACAAAAATAGAAAATATCTAAAAAAGCCTGGTGCTATTGCTACAATTAATACAAAAAATCGAAAAAGAAAATAGAATTATTTATAATGATATTTTATTTTCTTCCGCTTATTAGCTTATGTGTAAACTTCATTTCATTTGATACCACTTTTGCATAATGCTATGATTAAGAGAAAAAAAGCAAACGCTTAGGAGGAAAAAGGAATATTTGAAATTATTTGAACCGATACAGATTCGTGGCATGGAATTAAAAAATCGTATTATGATGTCTGCGATAGGTACGCATGAAAGTGTGGAAAGTGAAGGCAGAAAAAGTGTTATAGATAAGTTGATTGCTTATCATGTAGCACGTGCTAAGGGTGGCAATGGTTTAAATACGGTTGAGGTTACTGCTGTTGACAAAGCAAGTGCACATTTTGGATTTTTATTTATAGCTGAAGATAAGTATACTAATGGCTTAAAAAAATTAAATGATGTAGTACATGATGCTGGTGATAAAACATGTATTCAACTTTGGCAAGGAGGTTTAGCTGTTGCTTTAGATTAAAAAGCAAAAATTCTAGTTCCAAATGATATACCAGTAAATGCAGAATATACTATGCAAGAAATTACTTTTGAGAGATTATTAGATGTCATTAATAAGTTTGGTGAGGTAGCTAAATGTTCAGTTGAAGCTGGATTTGATTTTTTAGAATTTCATTGTGCTCATAATTATTTACCACACTCAATGCTTTCTAGTGGAATCAATCATCGAAGTAATGAATGGGGTGGGAGTTTTGAAAATCAATAGAAATTTCCACTTTAATGTATTAAAGCTATTCGTCAAAATATACCAGAAGACATGCCTCTATTTTTGAAAATAGATTGTCATGATGATATGCTTGAAAGTGGATTAATTCTTAAAGAAGTGATTGACTTTTGTAAAGATGCCAAAGAATATGGTGTCAATGTTTTAAATATATCACGTGGAAATATTATAACAGCTGTAACTCTTTATGAAGTAGCTCCTGTAGATATTAAAAATGGATTCAATGTAGAAGATGGTGAACGTATTCGTAAAGAAACAGGAAAGTTTACAATGCCTTGTGGACGTATCAATACTCCTGAAGTTGCTGAAAAGATATTAGAAGATGATAAAGCAGATTTAATTGTAATGGCGCGTGCGCAACTTGTCGATGCAAATTTTTGTAATAAAGCTAAAAATGGTCAAGTGAATCAAATTCGTTATTGTATTGGATGTAATCAAGGCTGTTATGATTACTTTTGTAATTCTTTGTATAATCCAAGTATCAAACATATTACGTGAATAAGAAATCCAGGATTATTAGAAGAAGCAACAGATAGTCTCTCTATGACTTTACATCCTAAAAAAGTTGTTATTGCAAGTGGAAAAGAATATTTATAAGATGGTGTTATTATGGTAGTTGTTTTAAATCAAATGACACAAGTGATTATGAAAAACTTGACATATCAACTCATATTATTGGTGATTGTAAAAAAGCAAATTTTGCTTTGATGCGTTTAGAGATGCATGTTATGCAGTATTAGATATTAATAAATAATAATAAAACAGGATGAACAACAATTCTGTTGTAATATTCCTGTTTTTAAATTATTTTTAGAATTAGTATGGAACAATTATTAAATATGATAAAATTAGATAAAAGAAAGTTGATTATAATAGTTTAAAACCAAAGGAGATATGTCTATGTATTTTAAAGAACCGTTTGACAAAGAAAAAATTGAAAAACAACATGAAGAATTATTAAATATTTTTAAAGAAGATCTCTCAAATCTATCTGATAAAACAATTAAGAAACATGTACAAAATGTTGATTTTTTTATCAATGAATATTTATTAAATCGTAATAATGCAAATTATGAAGAAGTTAATAATGAAGTTGATTTGTTCTTTAGAGATTTCTTTATTAGAAAATGTATGTGGTCTTCACCAAATTCTATAAAAGAAACAGCAGCTAGTTTTAAAAAGTTTTATAAATCAATGATGAATCATGATAAATTTAAAAAAGATGACTATAAATGTTTATGCGATACCATTAAAGATGAAATGAAATCTTGGCAAGAATCATGTGATTACTATGATAGTGGAAAACCAAATTGGGATCCATTTAAATTTTAAAGGTAGGGTAATAAGAATTGTATAACGATAAGATTGAAATAGAAAGCCCTTATGGACATATTACCATTAGCTATGGTCGACATGATAAGCATCGAGTAAGAGTTCTTGATATAGATGGTGGTATGGAATCAGCAACTTATATAGAAGAAGAATTACAAAATGAATTACTTTTTGAATATATGTATTTATTTGATTTAATGTTTGATGAAAATTATTTAGAAGATAGACAAATTAATGATGTTTTATTAATTGGTGGTGGTGTTTTTCATTATCCCAAATATTTTTTAGCACATCATCAAGGAAATATTGATGTTGTTGAAATTAACAAAGTTCTTTATGATATTTCTAATAAATACTTCTATTTAGAAGAAACTATTAATAAATTTGATAAGAATAAAAATAGATTTCATTGTTATTTTGAAAATGGAAGAGATTATATAAAAAGGAACAAAAAGAAATATGATGCTATTTTAAATGATGTCTTTATTGGTGAAAATTTAGTATTAGAACTTCATTCATTGGAAGCAATCAAAAGAATAAAAGAATCTTTAAACCCACAAGGAATTTATATAACAAATATCATTGGTTCATTAAGTGGTAAATATAGTCAAAATATAAAGAATGTTATAAAAACACTCAAACAATGTTTTAAATATATTTATGTCTTTAAAGCACAAGAAAAGAATGAGCATCAAAAAAGACAAAACTTAATCGTTGTTGCAGTAGATCAAGAAGTTCATTTTAATATTGTAAGTTATCATAATATTAATCAAAAGAGATATCATCAAGGAATGATCGATCATGTTGATGATATTGATTATACAAATGGACGTATTTTAAGAGATAAAAATTTATTATAATTATTGTTTTATCTTAAAAAATATGATAAGTTTAATCCATGGGAATGAGGTTCTCCCTCGATTTATATCGAAACCGCTATTTGGCTAATGACTTCTGTGTAATACACAGGGTGATTAGCTTTTTTTGTAGGAGGAAACATGGAAAATAAAAAAGAATTATTAAAGTATATGATATTTGCAGGTGTTATGGGAATCGTTGTAGGAGGTATTGATACTGTTTTTGGTAAAGGACTTATTTTAATAGGTGAGATACGAAATAAATATTTTTGGTATTTAATTCCTTTTTTACCAATTGCAGGAATAGTGATTACTTGGCTTTACTATCACTTTAATGAACTGAGTTTAAAAGGAATGACACTTGTCTTTGAAACAGGTCAACAAAAAAGAAAAGGGATTCCTTTAGCACTTATTCCTTTAGTTATGATTGGAACATGGTTAACTCATTTATTTGGAGGAAGTGCAGGTAGAGAAGGGGTGGCTGTACAAATTGGAGCGACGCTCTCTCATTATTTTACAAAATATTTTCATTTTCCTAAGAATGGAAAAGTTTTGTTGATTACCGGAATGGCAGCTGGATTTGCTGGATTATTTCAAACACCACTTACTGCTTTGTTTTTTGCTATGGAAGTTATGGTTATAGGTAAAATAGAGTATGAAGCTTTACTTCCAGGGGTTATAGCATCTTTTACTGCTTCTTATACGTCACATTTTTTAGGATTGGAAAAGTTTAGTGTAAATATTCAACAAAGTATTAATATGAATGATTTAAAAATATGATGTTAATGATTCTAGTAGGAATTATTTTGGGAATTGTTGGAAGAATATTTTCAACGTCGTTGAGTGCTTTAAAAACATTTTTTAAAAATAAAATAGAAAATCCCTATAAAAGAATAGGTTATATTTCTATTTTATTGGTGATAGGGCTAATGATTTTTAAAGGAAGATACAGTGGCTTAGGCACAAATTTAATTGATTTATCATTTTATGGAAATGTGACTTATTATGATTGGTTTTTAAAACTTATTTTTACTGTTGTAACTCTTGCAATTGGATTTCAAGGTGGAGAAGTAACACCCTTATTTTCAATAGGAGCAACTCTAGGATTTATACTTGCCCCAATTTTTCATTTGCCTATTGAATTATGTGTAGCTTTAGGATATACGGGAGTTTTTGCTTCAGCAACAAATACACTTTTAGCACCAATGATGATAGGTTTAGAAGTCTTTGGTGGGCATCAAATGATAGCATTTCTTATTATATGTATTTTTTCTTATTTAGTTAATGGAAATAAATCTATATATACTGCCCAAATCAAAAATTTCTAACAAACATTACACGATGAAAGGCTTTACATTTCGCTATGTCAAAGATAAAATAGTAATGGTGATGGAAAATGGAATTTGATGAATTATTTATAAAATTAAAGGTGAATCCATTAAAACTCATTGAGTCAATTGTTCATGCTGGTGGATCATCAGTTATTTTGTTTAAAAATAGAAAAAGTGAAATCTTATATGTTAATGATCAGTTTTATCAAAAACATCCACAGTTTAAAAATAATAAGGAAGCAGTTATTGGTAAAACTGATTTTGATTTGTTTCCGGACTCACAAGAACACGCTAAACAAGCTTTTGAAGATGAACAACGTGTCATGGAAACAGGACAAGCAATTAATGTTGTAGAAACTGAAGGAAAAAATCATGATGGCTATACGCTTATTGCACATACAAGAAAATATCCGTTATATGATAGTCAAGGAGAAACAATCGGTGTTTTTGTTATTACAGAAGATATGACAAGTGATGTAAAGGCACTTAGAGAAAATCAAGAAAAAGCCAAAATTTTAACAAAGCTTAATGTTGAACTTTCACAAGAAAACGCTACAGATGCTTTAACACAACTTTATAATCGACGTTTTATTCATGCAGAATTAGATACATTGCATAAAGAATATTTAGAAAATAATACACCATTTTCTATTTTGTTATTAGATTTAGATAACTTTAAAAGTGTTAATGATAATTATGGACATCATATTGGAGATGAGGTTATTAAACATGTTGGAACTGTTTTAAATAATATTAAACATCAAAAATATCCAACTATGGAGCCATGTCGTTATGGCGGAGACGAATTTTTAGTTATTCTACCAGCTTATCAAAAAGATGGGGCAGTTTCAATTGCCAGAGATATTAAAGATGCCTTTGATCATGTTATTTTACATGCTGGGGCTTATCATGATATCGTAAGATTAAGTATTGGTGTTGCTGGTATTCGCGATGAAGAAACAATACAAGATTTATTAAATAAATGTGATCAAAGAATGTATATTTCAAAAAGAGATGGAAAACATCGTATTACTTATTGATGATAGTGTAAAAAGCTATCATCATTTTTTATTTTGAGATATAATAAAATCAACAAGGAAGTGATAAAAATGTATGAGGCAATCAAACAACTTGCAAAAAAATACCATCAAGAAACAATTAATCAGCGCCGAGATTTTCACCACTTTGCTGAAAGAGGCTGGTTAGAAATACGTACAGCATGTCAAATTGCAACTACTTTAGAAAACTTAGGTTATGAGGTTTTAGTAGGAAAAGAAATTATGGATAAAGATGCGCGTATGGGATTACCGCCAGAAGCGATTTTTAATATTAATTATTTACGTGCTAAAAAAGAAGGGGCAAATCCTAAATATTTAGAACAAGTTAAAAATGGAATGACAGCTGTTGCAGGTATCTTAAAAAACGGTGTAGGGCCTGTTGTAGCTATTCGTTTTGATATTGATGCTTTAGGGCTTGTTGAAGATTCAACAGATGGGCATTATCCAAAACAAGAAGGTTTTTCTTCTTGTCATTTAGGAGCGATGCATGCTTGTGGACATGATGGTCATGCATCTATTGGTTTAACAACTGCTAAAATATTGATGGAGCTTAAAGAACACTTACATGGGACTTTGAAAATTATTTTTCAACCGGCTGAAGAAGGTGTAAGAGGAGCAAAATCCATTTGTGAAAGTGGTTTTTTAGATGATGTCGATTATATTTTTGCAGCGCATATTATGCCTCGTGTTAAAGATTACGATCTTTATTTTGGAATGAATGAATCATTTGCAACAACGAAATTAGATGTCATTTATCATGGAGTTTCAACACATGCGGCAGAATCTCCACAATTCGGTAAGAATGCATTGCTTTCAGCAGCTAACTGTATTATTAATTTGCATTCGATTCCTCGAAACAGTGATGGACAAACACGTGTCAATGTAGGAACGGTTCATGCAGGAACAGGTAGAAATGTTGTTCCTGATACAGCAAAACTTGAAATAGAAGTACGTGGTGTAACGACAGAATTAAATCGTTATATGGAAATTTATGCAAGAGATATTATTAACGCCTGTGCTTTGATGCATGATACTGTTGTTGAAATTAAACAAATGGGGAAAGCATTTGCTTTAAATTGTGATGAAGATTTTATGAATCAAATACGAAATATTTGTGTTAAAGAAATGCCCGATTTAAAATTACCTCCAGAAAATTTAAATCCATTAGGAGGTAGTGATGATTTTTCTTATATGATGGAATATGTCCAAGTTCATGGGGGTAAAGCTACTTATATGAAATTATTGACAGATATTACAGCTTCACCTCATAACACATCATTTAATTTCAATGAAGAAGTACTTAATAAAGGACCACGAATCATGGCGTCTATTGCTTATACATTATTAAAATAAAGAAGATAATTATTTTAGAATTTAAATCTGATACACAATTATTAATTGAAGGAAAAAATTTAAATGAAGATGAAATTAGTGAATACTTTACAACACATTTTAAGGGAGATTGCTTATTAGCTGTTGGAGATGATGAATTGATTAAAATTCATTTTCATACAAATGAACTATAGAAGGTTTTAGAATATTGTTCAACACTTGGTGAAATCTATGATATTCTTATTGAAGATATGGATCGACAATCAAGAGGATTAAAAGGATAAAGATGCGAAAGCATCTTTTTTAAGTTATTAAAAAATGTTATAATTGCAAAGCTATTTATAAATAAAAAAGAGTTTTTAATGATTGGAGGTAACCATGGTTAATATATTTGATACATTACCAAGAAACTTTTTTAATATATTTAATACAGCTGATCGTGTTGTTATCAGTGAATGTATTTGTGTTCTTTATGAGTATATTAAGGATGATGCATCCTTTGCATCTTTAAAAGAAAACTTGATTTATGAGTTAACAAAATATTTTAGTAGTCACTTAATTGAACTTGAAGAACTTCAAAGTCAATCGCCAAGAGAACGTGCTTTTTATGTTTATCGAAGATTAAAAGAATGTGGTTGGTTGAGTGAAGAAGTAGGGGAAAACTATCATGTGTATGCTAGTTTTGAAGATTATGCTATTAGTATTATTGAAACTTTAATGAATTTAGAAGAAGACAGAGACATAGAATACTCAAGTATGGTTTATAGTATTTATTCGCAGTTTAAAAATTTTGATATTGAAAATGGACATAAGATTCTTGATGCACAATATAGTATGACAAAAAGTTTAATGACAAAATTAAAAAATTTGAATACAAATATTAAGCGTTATATCAAACGTCTTGTTCAAGATAATATGAAAAATGATTTAAATCAAATTTTAGATTCTTTATTAAGTGATTATCAATTAAAGATAGTAGATCGTGCTTTTTATAATCTAACAACTAAAGATCATCCTTTAAAATATCGTAATAGTATCATTTCTCAAATTCAAAGAATACAAGATGATCAAGCAACATCTGAAACAATTATAGGAAATATCATGCTTTCTAAAGATTTAACTTATCAAGAGGCAATGGATTTGTTTTATAAACAAACATCTTATATTATTGATGCCTTTGAAAGTATTTTAGATTTAATTAATGAAATCAATCGTAAAAATGAAAAGTTTGTTGCTTCAGCAACAAATCGTATTATGTTTTTAATGAATGTAAAAGAAGATATTGGTGGAAAAATCAATGACATCATTAAAGAAGGGCAAGAATGTCCAGAAGTGTTTGATCAAGTAGCAACGATTTCAATTAATAAATACTTAGATCAAAATTCTTTATATTTACCACGACAAATAAAAAAAGTTAAAAATACGGATTTGATTTTAGATACACAATTAGATGAACAAACACGTTTAATGGCGATTGAAAAACTAAAACAAAATGAAAAATATACAAAAACAGCCATTGAAAAAAATGTTTTACAATGTTTGGATCAACAAGAAACAATATTGGGTTCAAATTATTATGATCAAAATAAAGATTTATCTTTATTTATTTTGACATGGCTTTATGGTTATAGTCAAAATGCTCTATATAAAATAGAACCACAAGAAAATATTATAAAGAAAGATCATTATCAATTTAGAGAATTTATAATAAGGAGAGTTGAAGATGAATAAAAATGAACTGATGAAAAATATGTCACAGGCATATTTGTTATTATCTGAAAAAAGAAAAGAAGAATTTTCACGTATTTTAAATCGGTTATTAGCGGTTAATTTTATTTGTGGTGGAAGAAAAAGAGATCGCGAAGATTATTATTTTATTAGTGAAAATGAACAACTATTTAAAGATTTTTTAATGATGCTTGATTATGATTTTCATTTATATAAAGCAGACCGTGTAATCTATATCCATAATTTAAATAATTACAATCATTTAAATCTTAATCAAATGCAAACAATTGTTTTATTGTTACTTAGAAAACTTTATTTTCAAAAATCACAAGAGTTACAAGATACTGAATTTATTCATATTTCCCTTGGGGAACTTCATAGTGAAATAGAAGCAACTGGTATTTATAACGAACGTCTAAAAAAGACAGATTTAAAAAATATCTATCATTTCTTGTCAAGGTATAATATATGTGAACGTATTGGTGATTTAAACGAAGATGATACACGTTTAATTATTTATCCAACAATTAATTATATTTTACCAATTCAAAAAATTGATGAAATCAATCAACGTATTCAACAATATAAAAAAGGAGATCACGATGAAAACATTAACGAAAGTGAAACTGATTAATTGGCATACTTTTTCTAATGAAGAATTTGAAATCTATAAAAATGCCTTAATTACTGGAGAAAATGGAACAGGGAAATCTACAATTTTAGATGCGATTCAATATGTTTTAACTGCTGGTAAATGTAAATTTAATAAAGCAGCAAGTGATATTGGAAATCGTACATTAGAGTCTTATATTCGTTGTAAAACAGGAATTGAAGGGCATGAATATGCTAGAAATGGTGATGTGACAACCTATATTGCATTAGAGTTTTATGATGAAAAAACAGAAAAATATCAAATTATTGGAACTGTTATTGATTTACCAGCTGGCGGAAGATTAAATAGAGATTTTTTTCAAATTATTGATTGTAAAATCAGCGATGTAGCATTTATTGAAGAAAGAAGAGTTTTGACGAGAAAAGAATTTAAAAAAGCTTTAATTGATCATCAACAAACAGGTATTTTTAAAGATACAATTAAAGAAGGAGAAAGTTTATTTGGAAATGCTTTAGGTGTTAAAAGTAAATATTTTGATTTAGTAACGAGAGCACTTGCTTTTAAAGCGATTGATAATGTTTATCAATTCATTGTTGACTTTTTATTAAAAGAAGACTTTGTTGATATTCAAAATTTAAGAGACAGTATCAAACACTATAAAGTTCTTGAAGAAAAATTAAAAATATCTAAAAAAGAATGTGAATCATTAGAAGGTGTTGTAAGTCAATATGACACTTATTTAGATACGCACTTTCAAATGGATGTTTTAGAATGTTTAAAAGAGAAATTACAAGAAAAGCAATTACAAGCTATTATTGATAATAGTCAAAAGAAATATCAAAAAATAAATGATCAACTCAATTTTGTACAACAAAAACTTACACAATTAAATCAAGATGAAGAAACTTATCAAGAAAGATATCATCGTTTAGATGAATCATTAAGAGAAAACGAAACCTATAACTTAAAAAATGAATTACAAAAAGAAAGTGAACAACTCAAAAAAGAAAAAGAAAAAAAAGAAAACAGTTATCAAACTCTTATAACAGAAATTAAACAAGAAATACAATTATTAAAGAAAGTAAAAATACCAAATAGTTATATCCAAATTCTTCAAAATCAAGATTATCAAACAGAAACATTGACACATGCATTTAGAAATATTGTAGAAGAAGTTTCTAAAAGAACAAAGGATGTTACTGAAAAAATATCACATTTAAAAATTGAAATGACACAAACAGTTGATCGTTTTAATGAATATTGTAAAGAATATGATTCTCTTAAAGAAAATCAACTTTATTATAGAAAAGAAATTCAAGAATTAATTCAATTATTAAATGAAAAACTTACAAGTCATTATGGAAAAATAATTGAAGTTAAACCATTATGTGAATATATTGAAGTTAAAGATGAAAAATGGCGAAATGCATTAGAAGGATATCTTAATAGTCAAAGATTTGATTTAATTATTGAACCAGAATATTTTGAATATGCATTACTTGTTTATGAAGAATATAAAAATAAAAGAGGTATATATGGTGTAGGAATTGTTGATGTTGCGAAAATGTCAAGATATGAAGATGTGGATGTTAAAGACACACTTGCAAGTCAATTAGATTGTAAAAATACATATGCTAGATGGTATGTCAACATGTTGCTTTCTAAAGTACAATGTGTCGATGATGTTACACAACTTAGAAATTATGCTACAGCGATTACGCCAACATGTATGCTTTATAAAAATTATACAGCACGTGCAATCAATCCACGTATTTACAATAAACCATACATTGGATTAGGTGCTATTAAAATTCAATTAGCGACAATTGAACAAGAATTGGAAAACCTAAAACAAGAAATCAAATTACAAAAAGCAAATTATGAAGATTTAAAAAATGGTCAAGCATTATTAAATCAATCCAAAGCAGATCATATCTTCTATCGCTTAGATTTAATTGATGAATATCATAATTTACTAAAAGAATATCAAGAAATTAATGATCGCTATGAAAAATTAATTTTAGATGATTCACTTATTTCTTTACAAGAAGAATGTGATGCAGTAAAAAAACAACTTGAAAAAACAAAAAGAGAAAAAGAAGACTCACTTATGAAAAAAGGAAGTCTTGAAAATAATCTAGAAACATTTAAAGAACAACTTGAACAAACGCAAGAAGAATATCAATTATTACATGAAAAAATAGTTCAATTTGAAATGGAGCATGTTGATGTTACTCAAGTAGCTGATCAACAAGTCGTTATTTATTTAAAACGTTTTTCTAAAGATTTTAATGGTATGAAAAATGATATTGAACAACAAGGAAATGGTTATCAACGAAAGGCAAACCAAATTGAAAATCAAATAGTCATGAAAATGAAAGATTATAATGATGATTATAATATTGGTTTTGAAAATGCTTTAACAGATATTGAAAGTTATAAACAAAGATACCATCAATTAAAGGAGATGGATATTGTTTCTAAAGAAGAAAAAACAAGACAAGCAAAACTTAAATGCGAGGAATCTTTTAAAACATCTTTTATTTCTGGATTAAATGAAAAAATTGAAAATGCTAAAAAAGATATTGCTGAATTAAATAAAGGATTAGCACAAAGAGATTTTAATGGTGAAACCTATGAATTCTGTGTTTCACCAACTTCAAGAGATGATTTTAAAGAATACTATAAGATCATCCAATCAGGAAAAGAATATATGGTGAATAATCTTTTATCTGAAACATTAAGTGAAAGTCAAAGAAGAATTATGGATGATTTATTTGTAAAATTATCATCTGTAGAAAATGATCAAGAAACTGAACAAATGCTCATGGAATATACAGATTATCGAAATTATTTAGATTATGATATTAAAATCAAATATGCAAGTGGAGATTATGCATATTTTTCTAAAGTTAATAAAGAAAAATCTGGTGGAGAAACACAAACACCATTCTATGTCATTATGGCAGCAAGTTTTGAACAAGTTATTCGTAATAGAAATCAAAATGAAGATTTTGGTTGTGTCGTTATTTTTGATGAAGCATTCAATAATATGGATGAACAAAGAATACAAGAAATGATTAAGTTCTATAATGAACGTGAAATACAAACATTTATTGCTGTACCACCTTCAAGAGCAGGTACAATTATTCCTTATGTTAATACAAGATTGCTTGTCATTAAACAGGGACAACAATCTTTTGTCGAAGGATTTAGAGATGAATGATTATCGTCAATTGATCTTAATAGAGTTTATTAATCGTTATGAAAATAGTAGTTACTATAAAGGTAAAAGCGATGGTCCAAGGAAAATATCTATTGTATTGCATAAAAGATTTCCAGAATATGGACAAAGCTTCTTTTATGAAATTACTGAAGAACTAGAAAATATATCTTTTCAATTAAAAGAAGAAGGAATAGTTACTTTTTCTAAGAAAAGTATTCCAGGAAATAGAGAAATAATTTTAAATCAAGAAGAAAGCAGTATTAAAAAAATATATCAGGAACTTAAAAGAGTCTCAATTAAAGAAAAAATAATGAATTATCTACATCAGCTTGATGAATATCATGTAGAAGGATTTGTGAAAGACTTTATAGATGAAATGAAAAAGAAAATCATGCATGATCAAAGTCTTTCTCCTTATTTAAAAAGTTATGATTTAGAAGATTTAGATTCTGTTATAAAAATACTTAATGGAATGTATTATCAAGATGAAGAAATTTCATTTAGAAAATTTTCTGAGAAAATATTAAATGATACTAAGAAATTAATAAAGTATAAAAAAAGAATATTACATATTGTACATGATTTTTATGATGATTCTTTAGAAAATGAAGATGAGGTCTTTGAAACTTTTTACATTAGAAAGAATCCAGCTTATGTTTACATTAGAGGAAATGCTATTTTTAAAATTAATAATCAACTGATTGATTTAAAACAAATGAAGCAATATTTTGTTTTACCAAGTTTATGTATTAAAGATTTAACAATTCAAAATATTGATGCAAAACAAGTAATGACAATTGAGAATTTAACATCTTTTCATGATCTTTCTTTAAATGATAATTTTTATATTTATACAAATGGTTTTCATAATCATGCGATTCAACAATTTTTAATAAAACTTTATGATTTTTTAGGTGATGAAGTGAATTATCTTCATTTTGGTGATATTGATGCTGGTGGTTTTCATATATATAACGATTTGTGTAAAAAGACACATATTCCTTTTCAAACGTACCATATGGATGTAGATACGTTAAAAAAATATTATATATATACAAAGAAATTAACTAAAAATGATAGAAAAAGATTAAAATCTATGAAAAATAATGAAGTTATTACTTACATGTTAAAAAATAATGTCAAGTTAGAACAAGAAATAGTAGGAGATAGCTTTAATGAAAGGTGAAACACTAATACGTTTAGAAAGTTTACAGAAGATTGTCTTTCATTCACTAGCTAATTTGGCTAAATCTATATCTATAGAGACAAGCAAACTTTAAGAATGCTACCAATGGGATGATAATAATTACGATTTACAGCAGATAAAAAAAGAATTAGCAGATGTGATTATTTATTGTCAAGATTTATTGGATTGATTAAATCTAGATGTAGATGAAATTGTTCAAATGAAAATGGTAATGAATGAAAAGAAATATCCAATTAAATAAGAGTTGAAAAATGGCAGAATATGTCATTTTTTTCTTATTTTGTGATTATTTGCAAAAAAATGTAATTCAGTATATAATTTGCAAGTCACTAAGGAGGAAAAATATAATGGGAGACGCTATCAAATTAATCGGGATAGTTATTGTTATCATTGGTTTTGCTTTAAAATTTGATACATTAGCTACCGTAGTTGTTGCTGGTATTGTTACAGGTTTAGTTGGTGGAATGTCTATTATGGATATTTTATCAACACTTGGCTCTGCCTTTTTAACAAATAGAACAGCAACATTATTTATTTTAACATTGCCAGTTATTGGATTATGTGAACGTATGGGTCTACGTGATAAGGCCGTTGATTTTATCAGTGGCATTAAAAGTGCGACTACAGGTAGATTATTATCTATTTGGCAAGTTATTCGTACTATTGCTTCTGCATTTTCATTACGTATTGGAGGACATCCACAATTCATTCGTCCTTTAATTAATCCAATGGCACAAGCATGTGCAATTGCTAAATATGGGGAAATTGATGAAAAAACTGAAGATGAAATTAAAGGGATGGCTGCAGGAACAGAAAACTATGGAAATTTCTTTGCTCAAAACTGTTTTATGGGCTCATCAGGAACTTTATTAATTGTTTCGACTTTAAATGAAATCTTCAAATCAAACAATATTGCTCAAGAAGTAACTGCTAATCAAATTGCTTTAAATTCAATTCCAATTGCTGTTATTTCAGTTATTGTGGGTATTGGTTATGCTTTATGGTATGATCGTAAATTAAAAAAACGTTTTGGTAAAAAGCAAGGAGGAGAAAAATAGTATGTTAGAAATAGATTGGAATACAAGTACAATTTTAGCAGAAGTTTTCTATTGTATTATTGGACTTATTTTTGCTTTTACTGGAGTCAATGCTTTAAAAAATAAAGAAGTTGAAAAACGAACAACAACAGCAATCTTTTGGTTTATTTTAGCTATTACTTTCATTGCTGGGCCTTATATTCCTACATGGATTACAGGAGCATGTATTATTGTTTTAGCTATCTTAACTGCTGTTGGTTTAGTACAACCAGCAGCAATGCATATTCCTACTGCTAAAGAAACAAGAGAAAATGCAGATAAATATGGATATAAATCATTTATTCCACCTGTTGTTTTAGCTTTATCAGCAGTAGTTGTGGCTACATTCTTTACAGATTTAGGAGCAAACAATGCCATTGGTATTAGTGCTGCTATTGGTTTAATTGTTGCTTACTTTATTTTCAAACCTAAATTTTCTTTACCATTTAAAGATGGTATTCGTTTAACTGATAATGTAGGAACTACAGGTATTTTACCTCAAGTTTTAGCTGCATTAGGTTCATTATTTACAGCTGCAGGAGTAGGTGCTGTTATTGCTGCAGGAGTAGGTGCTATTATTCCTGAAGGAAATCATTTTATTGCCGTTGCTGTTTATTGTATTGGAATGGCTTTATTTACAATGATTATGGGTAATGGTTTTGCTGCCTTTGCGGTTATTACAGTGGGTATTGGTTATCCATTCTTAATCGCTCAAGGTGCTAATCCGGTTGTTGTTGGTGCTTTAGGTTTAACTGCAGGATATTGTGGTACATTAATGACACCAATGGCAGCAAATTTCAATATTATGCCAGCGGCTTTATTGGAAACAAAAAGTAAATATGCTATAATAATTTCACAATTACCAGTTGCATTAATTATGTTAGCAATACACATTGTTTTAATGTATGTATTAGCTTTCTAGGAGGAAATGAAATGAAATTATTATTAACTGCATTTGATCCTTTTGGAGGAGAAAAAATCAATCCAGCTTTAGAAGCTGTTAAACGTGTTCAAGACAAAATTGGTGATCTTGAAATCGTTAAATTAGAAGTACCAACTGTTTTCTATAAATCAATTGATACAGTTACAAATGCTATTGAAAAAGAACATCCTGATGTCGTTTTATGTATTGGACAAGCAGGTGGAAGATTTGACATAACACCAGAAAGAGTTGCTATCAATATTAATGATGCACGAATTCCTGATAATGAAGGCAATCAACCATTAAGTGGACCAATCTTTGAAGATGGAGAAAATGCTTATTTTTCATCTTTACCAATCAAAGCGATGGTTGCTGAAATTAGAAAAGCAGATATTCCTGCAAGTGTTTCCAATTCGGCAGGAACTTTTGTATGTAATCATCTAATGTATGGCGTTCTTTATACAATTGCTAAAAAATATCCATCAATGTGTGGTGGATTTATGCATGTACCATTTATTACAAGCCAAGTTGTTAATCGTCCAACGAATACACCAAGTTTATCACTTGATACAATTGTTAAAGGAATTGAAGCTGCTTGTAAAGCAATTGCTGAAAATACAGAAGATATTGTTGCTATTGAAGGGCATACACATTAGTTATCAAAAACTAGGGTTAGAAATAATTCTAGTTTTTTTATTTTGTCTAAAATATTTTGTTGAAATTTGTAAGATAATCTATTAAATTATTTATAGGGTTATTCTCATTTGAAAATAACGGAGGGCTTATGTTAGATTCGTATCAAAGAAAAATAGATTATATGCGTATTTCCATTACAGATCGTTGTCATTTTCAATGTGCTTATTGTAAAAGTGATCATCCACAAAAATTAAAACATCAAGATATTTTATCTTATGAACAATTATTACTCATTGTCGACCAAGCTATCCAATTAGGAATTAATAAATTTAAAATTACAGGTGGGGAACCAACAATTAGAAAAGATTATCTTTTCTTTATTAAAGAATTAAAGAAAAGAGAGGTAGAAGTAACTTTAACGACGAATGGTTCTTTATTTACTAAAAAAGATTTAGATTGTTTGAAAGAAATAGGAATAGATGGTATTAATTTTTCAATAGATACACTAGATTTAAGAGAATATTTTTTATTGACGCAACAAGATTGTTTGGAAACAGTTTTAGATAATTTGTTTTATGCTTATCAACTTAAAATTCCTGTAAAAATTAATTGTGTGATGGATGATACTTTTCATTTAAAGCGTTTGAATGATCTAATGGATTTGATTAAAGATAAAAAAATTGCAGTGCGTTTTATTGAACTCATGCCTTTAAATAGAGAACAACGAAATCAAAAAATAAAAGATGTTATAAAGTATTTAAAGGAATATCCAATTCAAGAATATCTAGATAAATTAGGAAATGGCCCAGCACATTATTATACGATAGAAGGTTATGCTGGTTATATTGGTTTTATTGAAGCATTACATTATAAGTTTTGCCACCAATGTAATCGTCTTCGTTTAACAAGTACAGGAAAGATCAAGCCATGTTTGTTCTATGAAGAAATGTATGATTTGAAGCCATATCTTAATAATGAAAAACAATTGCGTTTACATCTTGAAAAAGCAATTAAATTAAAACCAAAAGAACATCATTTCGAAGAAAATATTTCTTATACAAGAATGAATGAAATAGGAGGATAATATGGATTTTACACACTTTGATGAAAATGGAAATGCTATTATGGTGGATGTGTCTTCCAAAGACACCACTCAAAGAAGTGCTATTGCTTATGGTGAAATATATGTTGGTAAAAAAATACTTGAGAAAATTGAAAATCATCAAATGAAAAAAGGTGATGTTCTTTCAGTGGCAAGAATTGCTGGAATTATGGCAGTAAAGAAAACGAGTGAGATTATTCCTTTATGTCATCCTTTACTTTTAAGCAAGATTACAGTGGACTTTAATATTAATCATGAAAAAGAAGTGATTGAGACTTATTGTAAAGTTACATGTCTAGGAAAGACTGGGGTTGAAATGGAAGCACTTCATGGCGTGAGTGCAACCTTACTTACGGTTTATGATATGTCGAAGGCTGTTAGTAAAGAAATGGAAATTAAAAATATTCATTTAGTTAGTAAAAGTGGTGGAAAGAGTGGTGATTTTAAGTGGCAGGAAAAGTAAAAGCAATCTGTTTAAGTAAAAAAAAAGGTACAGCAAAAATACCTGTTGAAAAAATCGAAGTTATTGAAAATTATGGTTTTAAAAATGATGCACATGCGGGTTCTTGGCATCGTCAGGTTTCCTTGTTATCTTATGAAACAAGAGAAGCATTTAAACAAATGGGTTCTACTGTTGAAGATGGTTCTTTTGGTGAAAATTTACTTATTTCAGGAATTGATTTTAATGCAATTGAAGTAGGAACCTGTCTTAAAATAGGTGATGTTATCCTTGAAATTACTCAACTTGGAAAAAGCTGTCATAATCACTGTGCCATTTATCATCAAGTAGGAAAATGTATTATGCCCACAAACGGCTTATTTTCACGTGTTTTAAAAGGAGGAACGATTCAATTGAATGATTCAGTTGAAGTTTTAAAAGAAAAAGACAAACGTTTACGTGTGGCAATTTTAACACTTTCTGATAAAGGCAGTCAGGGCTTAAGAGAAGATTTAAGTGGACCGTACATCCAAGATTATTTTAAAGAAAGAGGCTATTATGTCACTTCTTATGAAATCCTTCCTGACGAACAAGCTTTAATTGAACAAGCATTGATTAATTTGTCAGATCGTTGTCATAATGATTTGATTATTACTACTGGTGGAACAGGGTTAAGTATGCGAGATGTCACACCAGAAGCCACACTAAAAGTAGCAACACGAAATGTACCGGGTATTAGTGAAGCAATTCGCTATGAATCAATGAAATATACTAATCGTGCCATGCTTTCAAGAGGCGTATCTATTTTAAGAAATCAAACATTGATTATTAATTTGCCAGGAAGTTTAAAAGCTGTTAAAGAAAGTTTAGATATTATTATTGATCCTTTAAAACATGGGTTAGAAATTTTAAAAGGAGAGGCACATGATTGTGCTCGAAACGATGGTTGATTTATCACCTCTTTATGTTTCTTTAAAAACAGCAATTATTACAATTATCATTACTTTCTTTTTAGGTTTATTTCTTGCAAAATGGACATTGAATCGAAAACATGATTTAACGAAAATTATTTTAGATGGTATTTTTACCATGCCTCTTGTTTTACCACCAACCGTTATGGGATTTTTCTTACTAATGATCTTTGGGGTTAATCAACCGATTGGAAAACTTTTCTTCTATGTTTTTCATTATAAAATTGCTTTTAGTTTTTCAGCAACAGTTATTGCTGCTGTCGTGATTTCTTTTCCTCTAATGTATCGTAGTGCCAAAGCCGCCATGGAACAAGTAAATCATGATTTGATTGATGCAGGAAGAACACTGGGAATGTCAGAAAAGCGCATTTTCTTTACAGTCATTTTACCTGAAGCTATGCCAGGTATTATTAGTGGGGGTGTTCTATCTTTTGCAAGAGGTTTAGGGGAATTTGGAGCAACGGCTATGCTTGCAGGAAATATAGTTGGAAAAACAAGAACTTTACCTTTAGCGGTCTATAGTGAAGTTATGTCAGGAAATTACGATAATGCAGGTGTTTATGTTTTTATTATCGCTGTTATTTGCTTAATAGCTGTTGTTGGTGTCAATATTTATCAATACTCTCTTAAGAAAAAAAGGAGTTTTTAGATGAAATTAGAAGTTGTAATTTTTAAAAAGTTGGCAGAATACGACTTAGATGTATGTTTTGAAAGTCATGAAGACCGACTTGGCTTAATGGGACCAAGTGGAAGCGGTAAGAGTATGGTTTTAAAATGTATTGCTGGAATTATAACACCTGATGCAGGACGTATTGTTTTAGATGATGAAGTTTTATTTGACAGCAATTTAAAAATTAATATTTCCCCACAAAAAAGAAAAATAGGATATATGTTTCAAAATTACGCATTATTTGATCATATGAATGTTTATCAAAACATTGCTGCGCCTTTAAAAGCACATCATGAAGATAAACAAGTGATTAAAGAAAAAGTGCAACAAATCATGGAAGACTTTCAAATAGATGATTTACAAAAAAGATATCCTCGTCAATTAAGTGGGGGACAAAAGCAACGTGTAGCTTTAGCACGGTTACTTGTTTATGATACAAAGCTTGTTTTATTAGATGAACCTTTTAGTGCTTTAGACGAAACATTGAAAGAACAGTTACTTAATGAAACAAAGAAAAAACTTATTGAGTATCAAAAAAAATGTCTGTTTGTAACACATAGTCCAAAGGAAATAGAAATGATGTGTGGTAATAAATTAAAAATAAAAAGGGGGAGATTGGAAAAATGAAAAAGTTATTAAGTTTAATGTGTAGTTTATTAATAATTGTTACTTTATGTGGTTGTTCCTCAACTCAAGATCAACAAGAAGAAGTAACATTAACACTTGCTGCTGCAGCAAGTTTGGAAAATGTGTTTGAAGATAAACTTATTCCTGAATTTGAAAAAGAAAATCCAAGTATCAAAGTTCAAGGAGTTTATGATTCAAGTGGTAAATTACAAATTCAAATTGAACAAGGTTTAAAAGTAGATGTTTTCTTTTCAGCAGCAACAAAACAAATGGATGCTCTAGTTGATGAAAAATACATCAATAAAAAGGATGTTGTTGATTTATTAGAAAATAAACTTGTTTTAATTACTGGTAAACAAACAACAACAGAAGTAAAAGATTTTGCTGATATTGCAAAAGCAGAAACAATTGCTATTGGTGATCCTGAAGTTGTACCTGCTGGTCAATATGCAAAAATGGCATTAACTCATTTAGGATTATATGATGCTTTAACTTCAAAATATAGTTTAGGGGGAAACGTTACTGAAGTGTTAAACTGGGTTGCTTCTTCTTCAAGTGAAGTAGGTATTGTTTATTCAACGGATGCTAAAAGCAGTAAAGATGTAAAAGTTCTTGCAACATGTGAAAATAGTTTATTAGATGAACCTGTTATTTACCCAGTTGCAAAACTTGCTCAAACAAAACATAGTGATGAAACTGAAAAATTCATAAAATTCATTCAAAAGAAATCTTCTTTAAAACAATTTGAAAATTACGGGTTTACTGTTAATAAATAATATGAAAGAAATTAAAACAGAAGATGCTATTGGCAGTGTTCTCTGCCATGACATCACAGAAATTGTAAAAGATAAAAGAAAAGGCCCTCGTTTTAAGAAAGGCCATATTATTAAAGAAGAAGATATTGAAGTATTATTGAATTTAGGAAAAGAACACCTATATGTTTTTGAAAAAGATGAAACAATGATGCATGAAAATGATGCAGCTGAAATATTATGTAATCTTTGTTTCAATGAATATATGAAAAAAAGCGCTATTAGTGAAGGAAAGATTGAAATTACAAGTACGATTGATGGATTGTTTAAAGTAAATCGAGAAGAACTTTTTAAGGTCAATTCTTTTGGACAAATGATGATTGCGACAAGACAAGGTAATGTACCTGTAAAAAAAGGGGATAAACTTGCAGGCATGCGTATTATTCCACTTGTTATTGAAAAAGAAAAGATGCAACAAATCCAAGAAATAGTTCAAAAACCTATTTTAAAAATCATGCCTTATCAAATAAAAACAGCAGGAATTATTACCACAGGTTCAGAGGTTTATAAAGGGAGAATTAAAGATACATTTACGCCAGTCATCGTAGAAAAATTAAAAGAATACGGGGTAGAAGTTACTTACCATAGTTTATCATTAGATGATCATGAAATGACAACTAGTAAAATCAATGAAGCCTTAAAACAAGGAGTGGATCTTGTTTTATGCACAGGAGGAATGTCTGTTGATCCTGATGATAAAACGCCACTGGCGATAAAAAATACAGGTGCAAAAATTATAAGCTATGGGGCACCTGTTCTTCCTGGAGCAATGTTTTTATTAAGTTATAAAGGAGATGTTCCAATTGTGGGATTACCAGGATGTGTCATGTATTCACGTCGAACAATTTTTGATGTTGTTTTACCAAGACTTCTTGCTAAAGATTTAATTACCAGTGATGAACTTGCCTTGCTTGGTGAAGGAGGACTTTGTTTAAATTGTCCTATTTGCACTTTTCCAAATTGTGGACTTTCAAAAGGATAAAAATGACTTATAAAAATCCACAGAAATTTGATTTAAAGATTCGTCTTTATAACCAAGAAAAAAGCTTTGGTAAAGGTGTTTATGAACTGATGAAAAAAACACAAAGTTTTGGTTCCTTAACAGGAGCTTACAAAGCTATGAAAATGTCAAATTCAAAGGCATGGAAAATTTTAAAAAGAGCGGAAGAGGATTTAGACATGCCTCTTATTGAACGTATTAGTGGTGGTAAAGATGGTGGTGGTAGTAAACTTACTCAAGAAGGCGAAGAATTGTTAGAAAAGTATGAAAAATTTATTCAAGAAATGAATGAATATGCAGGTGCTCGGTTTAAGGAGATTTTTGAAGATGAATAAACAGGAATATTTAATTATTACTTTTCATTCATTAGATGATGCAATGGATTTAGATGCTAAACAAACATCTTCTATGAAAGGACGCTTAATTCCTAAACCATCTGTTATTGATGCAGGATGTGGCATGTGTTTTTCTTGTCAAAATAAAGAAATGGAAAAGTGGAAGATTTTTCTTGAAGAAAATCAAATTCATTATGAAAAAATAGTAAAGGTTGTGTTTTAAATGAAAGAAAAACTTTATTGTAAAAGTGGTGGCTGTAGTGCTAAATTAGGCGCTAAAAAATTAACTCATATTTTAGAAAAAATCGATAAATATCCCAATTCTAATTTACTTGTTGGCTTTGATAGTCATGATGATGCCTCTGTTTATCAAGTAAATGAACATCAAGCCATTGTTTCAACACTTGATTTCTTTCCACCAATGGTAGAAGATCCTTATTTATTTGGACAAATTGCAGCAACGAATGCTTTAAGTGATGTTTATGCTATGGGTGGAACTCCTTTGACAGCTTTAAATATTGTTTGTTTTAACGATCAAGATGATTTAAATATTTTAGGAAAAATCATTGAAGGTGGAAATGATAAACTAAAAGAAGCAAAAGTTGTTTTATCAGGAGGACATTCCATCAAAGATGAATCAACAAAATATGGCTTAAGTGTTACAGGAATAGTAGATCCAAATAAAATGATTCAAAATAATGGCGTACAAGTGGGAGATACATTAATTCTTACTAAAAAACTAGGAGTAGGTTTGGCATTAAATGCTTATCGTTTAAATGATGCGCGTCAAGAAATACTTGATGAGGTTTTTAAGAGTATGACAACACTTAATAAATATGCATTCGATGTTTTAAACAAATATTCACTTCATGCTTTAACAGATGTCACAGGTTTTGGTTTACTTGTTCATTTAGATGAAATGCTAGATGAAAAGGCAAGTGCATTTTTAAACAAGGAAAGTATTCCCTATTTTAAGGATTGCCCTTATTATGTTAATGAATTTTATTTAAGTGGAGGCGGACAGCATAATCGTAATGCTATGAAAAATAAAGTTTGTTTTGACGAGGAAAACTTTGTTTTAGAAGAAATTCTTTATGATCCACAAACAAGTGGAGGACTTCTTGCCAGTGTTGCAAGTAAAGATATAGAAAATATTTTAAATGATTTTAACCAAGCAGGACTTGCTTGTTATGTGATTGGTAAAATTGTTGAAAAAGATCAATTTAATATTTATGTACGTTAGGAGATTATTATGGAAATTTTAGATGCTCGAGGACTTGAATGTCCATTACCAGTTGTTAAAACAAAGGAATTATTAAAAGAAATTGATAAAGTAAAAGTACTTGTTGATAATGAGATTGCGATTGAAAATTTAACAAAATTTGCAGGAGTAAGACATTATCAAATTGTTACAGGTGATGACGGAGATGCTTTTTATGCAATTATTGCTAAAGAAGGTATTGATGAAGAATTAGATTTTAATGAAAAAAGTGGAGATGTTGTTGTTATTTCAAGTGAAACAATGGGAAATAATGAAGAACTTGGTGCTATTTTAATGAAATCATTTATTTTTGCACTTACAAAACAAGATCAGTTACCTAAAGGAATGATTTTTTATAATGAAGGTATTTTTCTTACTACAAATGAGGGAGATATTTTAAATGATTTAAAATATCTTGAAAGTCAAGGTGTTGATATTGTAAGTTGTGGAACATGTCTCGATTTCTTTAAACGTAAAGAGTTATTACAAGTAGGAACTGTTACAAATATGTATGATATTGTTGAAAGAATGGAGAAGGCTGAAAAAATTATTAAGCCATAAAAGATAAATGAAAGATTTAGTTATTGTAAGAGGTGGTGGCGATATTGCTACAGGGACCATTTATAAACTTTTTAAATGTGGATTTAAAGTCTTGATTTTAGAAATTGAAAAACCTAGTGCCATCCGAAGAAATGTTGCTTTTTGTGAAGCTATTTACGATACGCAAAAACAAGTAGAAGACGTCACTTGTTATCTAGCACATGACTATAATGAAGCAAAACAATTTTTAACGGAAAATAAAGTGACGTTATTGATTGATCCAGAGGCTAAAGCCATTGATTATTTCAAGCCAGAGGTTGTTGTTGATGCCATTCTTGCCAAAAAGAATTTAGGAACAACAAAAGAGATGGCTCCAATTACCATTGCTTTAGGTCCGGGATTTATGGCAGGTAAAGATGTTGATGTTGTTATTGAAACGATGCGAGGGCATAAACTTGGAAGAACGATTTATCAAGGAACTGCTTTAAAAAATACAGGTGTACCAGGAGTCATTAAAGGCTATGGAAAAGAACGTGTTATCCATTCTCCTAATGCAGGAACTGTAAAATATGTAAGGCATTTAACGGATATTGTTAAAAAAGGTGAAGTGATTGCTTACGTTGATCAAACACCGATTTATGCGACAATGGATGGATTACTTCGTGGCTTAATTAAAGAAGGTTTTGTAGTCACTCAAGGTTTTAAAATGGCAGATATTGATCCACGTGAAGATGAATATGAAAATTGTTTTACTATTTCTGATAAAGCACGCTGCATTGCTGGTGGAGTCATTGAGGCTATCTTTTATTTAAAAGGACATAGAAATGATTTATCTTGATCAAGCAGCAACCAGTTTTCCTAAAATTAAAGAAGTTCAAGATGCAGTAATTGATTGTATGAATCATTGTACCAATGCGAATCGTTCTACCAGTACGACAAGTTTAAATGCGAGTCGTTTGATTTATCAAACACGCAAACTTATTAAAGAATATTTTCATGTACCTCAAGATGGATGCGTGGTCTTAAATAGTGGAAATACAGAAAGTCTCAATACATGTATTAAAGGTATTCTCAAAAAAGGTGATCACGTGATTACGACCTACGCTGAACATAACAGTGTTTTAAGACCGCTTTATCAATTAGAAAAAGCAAATATTATTACCTTATCTATTACCTCACCTACAGTAGAGGGTATTAAAAAAAATCTTCAAAAAAATACAAAAATGATTATTGTAACACATAGTTCCAATGTGACGGGTGAAATTTATCCAATTGCTGAAATTGGAAAGTTAGCACACGAGCATGGTATTTTAATGATGAGTGATATTGCCCAAAGTGCGGGACATCTTCTCATTGATATGGAAAAGATGAATTTAGATATTTTATGTTTTAGTGGTCATAAAGGGTTGCTTGGAAATAGTGGAGTTGGTGGTTTTTGTTTGGCTCAATCTATAGAAGTAGAACCTTTAATAAGTGGTGGAACAGGAATGGACTCTTTTAATCATTTTCAAAGTGGTTACTACCCTGAACATGTTGAAGCGGGGACACGTAATATAACAGGAATTGCTTCTTTAAAGGCAGGTGTTTTTTATTTAATGAAATATCAAGATGAAAAATCAAAATACACAAATGAATTAGTTGAACTTTTATATGATGGTTTAAAAAATATTCCACAAGTTGTTTTGTATGGCGATTTTAAAGAAAGAACACCAATTCTTGCATTTAATATACAAGGAATGGATAGTTTTCAAGCGGCCGATCTTTTAAATAATAAATATGATATTGCAATTCGTTGCGGTACTCATTGTGCACCTTTGATGCATCAACATCTCAATACAGTGAAAAGTGGAATCGTAAGAGTATCACTTTCATTTATGAATACAAAAGAAGAAATACAATTTTTCATCAAAGCAATTAAAGAAATTAGTGAGGGTAATTATGATAATTAGTGTTATTGGTTCAGGTGGAAAGACAACAAAAATAAAACAGTTAAAAGATCAATACTTAAAAGAAGGTAAGACTGTTTTAATGACAACTTCTACTCATATGAAAATTGAAGAAAATACACTAGTCGATCCGAGTTATGAAGAAATTATAAATGAAATTAAAAAGCATGGTTACGTACATGCAGGTAGTAAAGCCAAAAATCAAAAAATTAAAGCTTTAGATGATGAAGTGTTAGAAAGATTAAAAAAAGAAATAGATGTAATTTTAATTGAAGCTGATGGTTCTCATGGATTACCTTTAAAATATCCAAGAAATAATGAACCTGTTGTAGACAAAGATAGTAATGAAATTATTTTAATTACTTCTTTAAAGGGACTTGGGAAACCTGTTCAAGATGTTGTTCATGGTTATCAAGAAATGAAAGTTGATGGAAATCAAAGAGTAGATAGTCTTTTTATTCAACAACTTATCAACATCTATTTAGAAAAAATTAAAAAATATAATGTTCCTATTAAAATTCAAGTAAACGGAGCAAGTTCACTTTATGAAAAAGCACTAGCTTCGTTATTAGAAAATCAAAAGGAAGTAACACTTATTAATGAAGAATGGTTTTTGCCACAACCGAAACTTGTTATTTTGGGTGCAGGACATGTGAGCCAATATGTAAGTAAACTTGCTTCTATGTTGGATTTCTATACGATTGTTATTGATGAAAGAAAAGAATTTGCATGTAAAGAATTATTTCCAGAAGCAAATGAAATTCATTGTGTTTCTTTTGATAAAGCTGATTCCTATTTTCCTAAGGAAGCAAATACATGTTATGTCATTGTGACAAGAGGACATAAAGATGATCGTTTGTGTTTAAAAAAGACACTTTTTCGACAAAGTCTTTATGTAGGAATGATTGGAAGCAAGAAGAAAGTTAGACAAACCTATGATGCTTTATTAGAAGAAGGGTATCAACAAGTTGAACTTGATAAAGTACATGCCCCTATTGGACTTTCAATAAAAGCGATAACTCCTGCAGAGATTGCTGTCAGTATCATGTCTGAAATTATAGCTATTAAAAATGAACATCAATATTCAAGCATGACAAGTGACTTATTAGAAGTACAAGGTGATGGTGTTTTATGTATTATTATCGATAAAAAAGGATCAACACCACGTACAGTTGGTAGTATGATGTTTATAAATGAAAAAGGAATTATTGGTTCTATTGGTGGGGGAAGAGAAGAATATCAAGCTATTTTAGATGCTAAGAATTGTCATGAGGTAATGATGAAACATTATGAATTAAATAATAGCGAAAGTGCTAATTTAGGAATGATTTGTGGAGGAAGTAATGATGTGTTATTTCTTCCTATAAAGCAGCATTAGCTGCTTTTTTTATGTCTATAAATCTATTTTTTTGTATTATCTTGATGAAAAAATAGAGTTATGCTACAATTTTCTTGTTTTTAGAAGGTTAATTTAAATATGAGGGAGAGAATATGGAGAAAAAAGAGTATACAAGTCCTTATGATTTTGAAGGGAAAATTCCTTTAAAACAGGCAATTATTTTAGGTTTACAACACGTTCTAGCAATGTTCGTTGGTAACTTAACACCCGTACTTATTATTACGGGAGCTTGTGCTGCAACGCATGATGCAGATGTATTTGCTGCAATTCAAGTTTCACTTTTACAAAATGCAATGCTTATTGCCGGTGTCGTTACTTTAGTGCAATTATTTTCAATAGGTCCTATTGGTGGGAAAGTCCCAATTATCATGGGAACAAGTTCAGGATTTATTGGCGTTTTCCAAAGTGTAGCTCATGTTATGGGTGGTGGTGTTTTAGGTTATGGTGCCATTATGGGAGCAAGTATTATTGGTGGTTTATTTGAAACGGTTTTAGGTTTTCTTTTAAAACCATTACGTCGTTTCTTTCCATCTGTTGTTACAGGAACAGTTGTTTTATCGATTGGTTTATCTTTAATTGGTGTTGGTGTTGCTTCTTTCGGGGGAGGAAGTAGTGCTAAAGATTATGGATCTGTAGAAAATCTTTTAATTGGTTTATTTGTTTTAGTTGTTATTTTAGCTTTTAAACATGGTACAAAAGGAATGCTAAGTAATTCGGCTGTTTTAATTGGAATTGTTTGTGGTTATGTTTTATGTATGATTTTACCATTGTTTATTTCAACAACAGGTGTTGCCAGTGATGGAACAGAGTTTGTTAAATCATGGGTTTTAAATTGGGATAAGGTGGCTCAAGCAAAATGGTTTGCTTTACCAAAACTCATGCCAGTAAAACCGGTTTTTGATTTAAGAGCAATCCTACCAGTTTTAATTATGTTTGTTGTTACAGCTGTTGAAACAGTTGGTGATATTTCTGGTGTTATGGAAGGTGGAATGTCAAGAGAAGCTACAGACCAAGAATTATCAGGTGGTGTTATCTGTGATGGTATTGGTTCATCTATTGCTGCTTTATTTGGTGTTTTACCAAATACATCTTTTTCACAAAATGTTGGGTTAGTAACAATGACTAAAATTGTCAATCGTTTTGCTTTAGCGTGTGGTGCGATTTTCCTAATTATTTGTGGGTTATTTCCTAAATTGGCGGCACTTGTTTCAATTATGCCTCAATCAGTATTAGGTGGAGCAGCAGTCATCATGTTTTCATCGATTGTTATGTCTGGTGTTCAATTGATTACCAAAGAACCCCTTACTGCTCGTTCAATGACAATTGTCTCAGTTGCTTTAGGATTAGGTTATGGTATAGGTGCAAATAGTGCAATTTTAGTGCAACTTCCACAAGCTATTCAAATGATTTGTGGAGAATCAGGAATTGTACCTGCTGCTTTTGTAGCAATTATTTTAAATATTTTATTACCAAAAGAAAAACAATAAAGGAGGGCTTTCTTTGTTATCGATTAGAAATTATGTGCGACCTCAAACAATTGAGGAAGCTTATGAATATGCAAAAAAACCGCTGAGTGTTGTTTTAGGTGGTATGTTATGGCTTAAAATGCAAAATAGAAATGTTAATTTTGCTATTGATTTATCTGATTTACATTTAGATCAAATTGAAGAAGTAGATGATGAAATACATATTGGTGCGATGGTTACTTTAAGAGAGCTTGAAACAAATGAACAATTAAACCATTTTACACAAGGAGCTATTAAAGAAAGCGTACGTCATATTGTCGGTGTTCAATTTAGAAACTTAGCGACAATTGGTGGATCTATTTACGGAAGGTTTGGTTTTTCTGATGTTTTAACACTTTTTATGGCGCTTGATTGTGAGGTAGAATTTTATCCAACTGGGCGGGTTTCTATCAAAGAATTTGCAAATATGAAATTTACAAAAGATATTCTTACAAAAGTTATTATTAAAAAAGTACCAACAAATGTGGTTTATTTATCACAAAGAAATATTTCAACAGATTTTCCTGTTTTAACCTGTGCTGTAAGTTGTATTGATCAACATTATACATGTATCATTGGAGCTAGACCTTTACATGCTGTAGCATTTAATGGAAATAGTTATTTTGAAACAGGTATTACTGAAGAAAATATTCAAAATTTTACAAAATGTGTTTTATCAGAATTAAAATTAGGAAGCAACTCAAGAGCATCTAAAGAATATCGTCAAAAGATTGCAAAAGTTTTAATAAAAAGAGCTTTTCTTCAATTAAAGGAGGATGTATATGGAAATTAAATTAACTTTAAATGGAGAAAGAATTGTACAAGATATAGAACCTGATTTATTACTTATTGATTTTGTGAGAAAAAATGGTTGCTATAGTGTTAAACGTGGTTGTGATACAAGTAATTGTGGATTATGTACGGTTTTATTAAATGATAAACCAGTGCTTTCATGCAGTGTTCTTGCAATGCGTGCAAATGGTGCAAAAGTAGTTACTTTAGAAGGATTGCAGGAAGAAGCAAAGCCACTTGCAACATTTATTGCTAGTCAAGGAGCTGAACAATGTGGTTTTTGTAATCCTGGATTTATGATGAATACACTTGCTTTATTAAAAGAAAATCCTCATCCAAGTGATGATGATATTAAAGAATTTTTAGCTGGAAATTTATGTCGTTGTTCAGGTTATGAAGGACAACTTAGAGGAATAAAAAATTACCTAAACTATCTTGAAGAAAAGGGGAATGAATAATGGCTTATAAACATATTGAAAAACCGGTCATGAAAAAAGATGCGATGAATCTTTTGCTTGGTAAACCTGTTTATGTAGATGACATAACAAGTCAAGACTGTTTAGTTGTTAAAGTGTTAAGATCACCACATGCTCATGCTTTGATTGAAGAAATTGATGTTTCTAAAGCTCAAAAAATCCCAGGTATTGAAGCTGTTTATACGTATAAAGATGTTCCTCAAAAACGTTTTACCATGGCAGGTCAAACGTCTCCAGAACCAAGTCCTTATGATCGTTTAATTTTAGATCAAAGAGTTCGTTTTGTAGGAGATGCTGTTGCTATTGTTGCTGGTATTAATGAAAAGGTTGTTGATCGTGCTTTAAAAATTATTAAAGTAAAATATCAAGTTTTAACACCTGTTCTTGATTTTACGAAAGCAAAAGATAATAGCATCTTAGTTCATCCTGAAGAAAATTGGAAAGCTTTATGTCCAGTAGGCGCTGATAATCAAAGAAATCTTGTGGCAACAGATTCTTCAAGTCAAGGTGATTTAGAAAAAGTGTTTGCTTCTTGTGATCAAGTCATTGAAAGAACCTATCATACAAGAGCAAACCAACAAGCAATGATGGAAACTTTTAGAACGTATTGTGAAATTGATCCTTATGGAAGACTTCATGTTATTTCTTCCACTCAAATTGTTTTCCATTGTCGAAGAATTCTTGCTAACGCATTAGATATTCCTCAATCGAAAATTCGTGTTGAAAAACCAAGAATTGGAGGAGGATTTGGGGCTAAACAAACTGTTGTAGCTGAAGTTTATCCTGCTTTTGTAACATGGATGACAAAGAAACCTTCTAAAATGATTTATAGTCGTAAAGAATCACAAATTGCTTCTACACCGCGTCATGAAATGCAAGTGACTGTTAAATTAGGAGCAATGAATGATGGAACAATTCGAGCAATGGACGTTTATACTCTTTCAAATAGTGGTGCTTTTGGTGAACATGGACCAACAACAGTAGGGTTATCGGGACATAAATCGATTCCACTTTATACAAATAATCTAGAAGCCTTTAAATTTTCTTATGATGTTGTTTATACCAATTGTCAAGCGGCTGGTGCCTATCGTGGCTATGGCGCTACGCAAGGACTTTTTGCGGTAGAATCGATTGTTAGCGAAATGGCAGGCATTTTAGGTATTGATCCTGTGGCTATTCGAGAAAAGAATATGGTTAGACAAGGTCAAACAA
The DNA here is from genome assembly GCF_003024685.1 of Faecalibacillus intestinalis. Classification (GTDB taxonomy): domain Bacteria; phylum Bacillota_I; class Bacilli_A; order Erysipelotrichales; family Coprobacillaceae; genus Faecalibacillus; species Faecalibacillus intestinalis. The sequence goes on from NZ_PYLQ01000003.1 coordinate 203,471, forward strand.
TGGGGGCTTATTATAATGAGGTTGCTCAAGCATGTACACTAGACAAATGTATGGATCATGCTAAAAAACTTTTTGATTGGGAAAACAAATCAAAGGTACGCGTCTTAGAAAACGGTAAAATTAGAAGTGCTGGAGTAGCCATGGCCATGCAAGGATCTGGTATTTCAGGGGTTGATGTGGGTTCTGCTACATTAAAACTTGAAGACGATGGTTATTATACACTTCATATAGGCGCAGCCGATATGGGAACAGGTTGTGACACCATTCTTGCACAAATGGCAGCTGAGTGTTTAGACTGTGATGTTGATCATATTGTTGTCTTTGGGGCAGATACAGATATTTCACCTTATGATTCAGGTTCTTATGCTTCTTCAACAACTTATGTAACAGGAAAGGCAGTAGAGCAAGCTTGTGAAAAATTAAAAAATAATTTATGTGATCTTGCTTTACAAACATTCCATTGTGAAAAAGAAGATGTTGAATTCACCTCACAAGGTGTTAAAAATTTAAAGACAAACGAACTTTTAACTTTAAAGGAGATTGCTTTAAAAGCAATGTGTGGAAATAATATTGAAACACAAGTTACAGTTACACATTCATCTCCAGTTTCACCACCACCTTATATGGTAGGGATGGTTGAAATTGAACTTGATAAAGAAACAGGACAAGTTGATATTCTTGATTATGTTGCTGTTGTCGATTGCGGTACTGTTATTAATACAAATTTAGCACGTGTTCAAACAGAAGGTGGCTTAGTTCAAGGAATTGGTATGGCTCTTTATGAAGATGTTCAATATACAAAACGTGGAGCTATTCCTGAAAACTCTTTTATGCAATATAAAATTCCTACACGTTTGGATATGGGAAAAATTAGAGTTGAATTTGAAAGTAGCTATGAACCAACTGGTCCATTTGGTGCAAAATCGATAGGTGAAATTGTTATTAATACACCATCTCCTGCAATTGCCAATGCTATCTATCGAGCAACAGGTAAATATCTAAAGGATCTTCCAATGACTCCTGAAAAAATCTTAATGGCAATTGATGAGTAATGAAAACATATATTATTTATTTAGCGGCTGGAAATAGTCGTCGTTTTAAGGAAGATAAGTTACATGCGCTTTTTAAAGGAAAAGAGCTTTATCTTTATGGAATTGATACTTTGAAACAATTATTAAAATATCGTAATGATATAGAAATTATTATTGTCTCTAATACAATTGATATACAAGAAGAATGTATCTATAGCTATAAAAGTCCTTTAAGTGAAAGAGGAATTTCTTATTCTATTAAAGCTGCTTTAAACCATATCAATCAAAAAGATGACTATCAAATGATGTTTATGGTTGCAGATCAACCTTATCTTTCTTATCAAACACTCAATAAGATGATTGATATATTTAATCAATCATCTTATTCTATATGTTCTTTAATGTTTAAAGATAGAGTTGGAAATCCGGTAATTTTTTCTAAAGACTATTTCAATGAGTTATATTCTTTAAAAGAAGATCAAGGAGGACGAACGATTGTTAATAAATATCCTCAAGAATGTTTTTATTTTATAATTGAAAATGAAAAAGAACTTTATGATATTGATTATCAAAGTGATTTACAAAAACTTATAAAGGAAGAGGAATATGATTGAAAACGCTAAGTCAGAAGATAAAGAAGAAATCTATAATTTGATTTGTATTTTAGAAAATAAAGAAATTAATAAAGAACACTTTGATTGTGTTTTTGAAAATTCTTTAAAAGATGAAGATATTATTTTTTTAGTTTATCGAGATAAAAAAATTGAAGGATTTCTAAGCTTTAAAATACATCATTATTTACATCATGACCATGATACAGGTGAAATTGTAGAACTGGTTGTTTTTCCAGAAAAAAGAAATTTGAAAATTGGTAAACAATTGATTGAAAAAATTGAAGAAATTGCAAGGAATAAAAATCTTGAACAAATTGAACTTTCTACTTCCACTTATCGTAAAGGTGCGCATCGCTTTTACGAAAGACAAGGCTATGAAAAATTACATTATAATTATACGAAAGCACTAGATGACTAACTGTCATCTTTTTTTCACATCTTTTACACATTATCATGCTACAATAAAGTTAAAGAGGTGGTAGTAATGTATAAAGCGTTGATGATTGAAGATCATAAAGAAGTAAGAGACTTTGTTAAAGAGTATTTTGATCATAAAGAAATAGAAGTTATAGAAGCTCAAAATGGTTATGAAGGATTAGCAATATTAGATGATACAATCGATATCATTTTACTTGACATCATGATGCCAGGAATTGATGGCTATGAAGTTTGTAAACAAATTAGAAGTCAATATAATACGCTCATCGTTTTTATAAGTGCTTTATCAGAAGATGAAAACCAATTAAAGGCTTATGAATATGGGGCAGATGATTATATTACTAAACCATTTAAACCTTCTTTGTTATATGCTAAATGTTTAGCGCTTTTAAAAAGAAATAAAAAAATTAAAACGAATCAACTTCAATCAGGAAAAGTGATTTTGGATTTAGATAAACATATTTTAGTGATTGAAGAAAATAATATTGCTTTAACAGATAAAGAATTTAAACTTCTTCGATACTTAATGGAAAATCAGGGAATTGTTTTATCAAGAGAAAAAATTTTAGATGCTTTATGGGGCTATGATTATTATGGTGATGGACGAGCAGTAGATACGTATATCAAACGTTTAAGGAAACGATTGGGAAAATATTCTTATTATATTCAAACTATTGTTAAAACTGGATATGTGTGGAAAGGAGAAGAATTATGAAAAGAATAAGAAGCATTCAGTTTAAGGTGTTTATTTGTTTGTTTATTTCTTTTATGGTGGTATTTGGATATATTGTAAAGACTAAATATGATCAAAGTTTTAATGAACTGGTTTACAATACTGATTACACGGCTTCAGATGATTATATTAATTTTTGCAATACTATAGATAGTAGAGGACCTCATCAAGTAGAATTAGATTTAGAAAAAATAAAAAAAGAATTAAGTAATTTACCTAAAGATAATATGACTGAAATCTGTCTTTTAGATGCTAAAGGAAAACTTATCAATCAATACGGATATAATAAAAAAGATCGATTACTTATTACCTCTGATTTATGTTCAGAAGGTGATAATTCAAACGATTATTATGATATAAATTACTATATTGACTTATCAGAATTATCAGATAAACAATATAAACTCTTAAAAGACACAATAAAAGATGTTGATGAAAAAGGTTATGATGATATTAATTTAAGTTTTGAAGGTCAAATAGAAGAATTACAAAATTTTAAAAAAACATCGACATTAATGTATAATGCCAAGAGCCGCTATTTTAAAGTCACACCAAGCTTTATTCATTATAATACGGATATTTTTGGAATGAAGCAAGGAAACTCAATTAGTGCGACGTTATATGCATATGTTGATGATGGAGATTATCATTTATCGTGGCATGGAGAAGTAGTCAATGACATAAAAAAAGTTTCAACATTGAAAATGAACCAGTTGACAAAAGATGCTATCGATAATCATTTTTCTAATATTTATGTAAGACTTGCTTCATTTTTAGATAAAGATACTATTACTTCAAAAGAAAATAGAAAAATGACAAATGAAATTGCCACATCTATTAAAGAAGGAACATTAACGTATGCAACGTTTACTAAACTTTTAGATGATTATTCTTATCAAGTATTACTTATGCCTTTATATAAATATCAAGGCTATACTGAGGGGCAAGAACATACACCAGAGGCTTTTATTGCAGTTTTCTATGATTTTCAAAGTGGAGGGAGAAATCAATTAAGAAATGATTTGTTTAAAGATAACTTTCCATTACTTTTAGGTGGTTTCTTATTTATCGTTTTATTTTCATATTTGATTTCTTATATGACAACAAAACGTATTAAAGAAATTGATCGTGTTGCAATGGAAATCACAAATAATAATTTTGAAGGCATTTTAGATACAAAAGGGAGTGATGAGTTATCAAGTCTTTCAAGTCATATTAATACAATGTCTTCTAACTTGAAAAGAAATATAGATGCATTGAATTTAGAAATAGATCAAGTGAAGAAGATGGAACAATTAAAGAAAGAATTTATTGCTCAATTTACTCATGAGATTAAAACACCTCTTGCTATTATTAATGGAAATATTGATTTATTAGAAAATGTCGAGAATATAGATAAAAAAGATAAGTATATAGAGGTTATCAATAAAGAAATTGCTGTTATTAATGATTTAGTATTACAAATGTTAGATTTATCAAAACTTGAAGCAAAGGCGATTACTTTAGATAAAAAAGAAATTGATTTAAGAGAGCTAAGTGAAGATATTATTGATGATTATGAACAATTATTAATGGATAAAAAATTAAAGATAGAAATACAAGGAGAAGGTGTTTTAATTGTAGGTGATAGAAAACGAATAGAAATGGTTATTCAAAATTATTTATCAAATGCAATCAAACATGCATTTATTAATAGTAAGATCAAAATTAAAATCAAAGAAAATGAATTTTCGATTGAAAATAAGGGAAAACAAATTGATGAAAATAGAATAGACACTATTTGGGAATCTTTTGTCAGTGATGATCAAAAAGGGACAGGTTTAGGTCTTGCAATCGTTAGAAATATTTTAGAACTTCATGAAATGAGTTATGGAGTTTATAATTTACAAGGCGGTGTAGAGTTTTATTTTAGATGGAAAAAATAAATGAAAACCCTTTCTTTTTAAAAGAGTTATAGAATCGTTAAAAAAGTCTTCTTTTTTTCATAAATTAGTTCCATTTAATGAAAAAAAAGCATATAATAGTCATTGCTTAAAGGAGAGATAGTAATGAATATAATTTTAATGGGTCCACCAGGTGCTGGTAAAGGAACTCAAGCTGCTAAATTGGTGGAAAAATATGGTTTAAAACAAATTTCTACAGGGGATTTATTTAGAAAAGCAATTAAAGAAGAAACAAAATTTGGTGTTATTGCTAAATATTTTATTTCTTTTGGTTATTTAGTACCAGATGATTTTACAATTCAAATGATTCAAGAATATTTAGAAGAAAATATTAACACTGAAGAATTTAAAAATGGTTTCATCTTAGATGGTTTCCCAAGAACAATCATTCAAGCTAGAAAATTAGCTGATATTTGTTCAATGTTCAATTTTAAAATTGATGCTGTAATCAACTTAGATATTCCTGAAGATGTATTAGTTAAACGTTTATCAGGAAGAAGAACTTGTGCTGATTGTGGTAAATCATATCATATCGTTTACAATCCACCTAAAAAAGAAGGTGTTTGTGACGCATGCGGTGGAGAATTAACACAACGTTCTGACGAAAGTGAAGAAGCAGTTCAAGTACGTATTGATACTTACAATAAACAAACAAAACCTTTAATTGATTACTACACAATGTTAGGTGAACTTACTAATGTTGACGGGAATCAATCAATGGATGAAGTTGCTGAAGAAATCTATAAAGTATTAGATAATTTAAAATAGAAGCTCACGCTTCTATTTTTTTTTCATAAAATGAAATAAGCTTTCTTGTATAGACCTCTATGTTATAATGAATATATCAAAAAATGGAGGATATAAAAATGAGTAAAAAACCCGTAAAAATTGTAACAATTGGTGGAGGAAGTAGTTATACACCAGAGTTAATGGAAGGATTTATTAAAAGATATGATGAACTTCCAATCAAGGAAATTTGGCTTGTCGATATTGAAGATGGGAAAGAAAAATTAGAAATCGTTGGTAAAATGGCACAACGTATGTGGGATGCTTCTCCTTATGATGTTAAAGTTCATCTAACATTAGATCGTCGAGAAGCATTAAAAGATGCAGATTTCGTTACAACTCAATTTAGAGTTGGTTTATTAAATGCTCGTATTAAAGACGAAAGAATTCCATTTAGCTATGGTATGTTAGGTCAAGAAACAAATGGTGCTGGAGGTATGTTTAAAGCTTTAAGAACGATTCCAGTTATTTTATCAATCGTTGAAGATATGAAAGAATTATGCCCAGATGCTTGGCTTGTTAACTTTACAAATCCATCAGGAATGGTTACAGAAGCAGTTATGAGATTTGGTAAATGGGATAAAGTCATTGGTTTATGTAATGTTCCTGTTGGAGCAATGCTTGATGAACCAAAAACAATTGGTAAAACATTAGATCAATTAACTTATAAATTTGCTGGATTAAACCATTTCCATTGGCATAAAGTTTATGATGAAAATGGTAAAGAAGTGACTAAAGATATCATT